>NZ_CP081906.1:4800000-6922303 GCF_020091425.1 Parabacteroides goldsteinii
CGCCCTCCATTCTTCTTTCCGGTGGAAACGCTGATAAACTTCCGAAGAGAGGAAATCTGTTTCCGACAGGGAGACGGCCGCCTTTTTCTTCCGGTAACGGGAATACCCCAAGAGACTTGTACCGCAAAGGATAAACAGGGCGCTCCAGAGATACAACCGCCCTGTTTGAGTATTTTCAGCATTCGAGAGACGTCTCTCCCACTCTTTCTGCTCCGAAGTCCAGAGAAGTTGAGTTATTTGATTGTCTTCCTGCTGCCGTCGTAAAACGGACAGGTTGTGGAGATAATTCTTTTGATAAAAATCAGCTTGCAAGCTGTCTCCGCGACATTGGGCAATCCGGGACAAAGCGGCATATAAATGCGGATGGGAAGAGGGTACCTGACTTAAATTCGTTTCAGCTTCTTCCAATTTACCCATGTTTATTTGCAAATCGGCCAGAGCCAGAAAGAGTTCCGCTTTTTCTTCCTGGGGGATTGTTTGTTCCAATTCAGTTTTCAGTAAAGCCTCCGACTCCTTATACTGTCCTCCCTGCTGCAATACTTTCGCCTGTTTTATCCGGCAATCACCCATTTGATAATAATAGAAGGCACTGTCCGGCATTCGGGACAACATATAAATATCCCCCATCTCCCGGTAAAGCACTGTTCGAAGTGAATCACCGCCTGCACCTCCGAGATAAGACAATGCTTTTTTCTCGCTTTGCAGGGCCTTTTGCTTCAAAGATTGATTCCGGTAAATTTTTCCCATTTCCAAATAGCCATGAGAAAGAGCAAGGCTGTCTTTATCCTTTTCGGCCAGCCTGATAGCCTGTTGATAAGTATCTAATGCAGGAATATACTGTAACCTTTCCCCATAGAAAGCAGCCTGCCGGAAAAGTTCCCCGACAGTTACAGCCTCTTTTCGCTCAGCTGAAGAACAAGCAACGAAAAGGTAAATGAAAATGATTATCCCTACTTTGTATATCATCTATTCCAGCTCCTTTTTATTCAGAGGTTTGGTTTTAATCAGAAAGATACAAAGATATGGGATTCTTACTACATTACACGAATAAAGCCGATTAAGTTTTTATTGCTAAGGATAACACGGAAGAAGGGTGTCCTTTTGAGACACCCTTCTACTATTTACAATAGCAATATCATTCTCTTTTGACGATGTACTCGACGTCATATTTGATTTTGTCTTTCAAATATTTTTCAACACCATCAAGCATACCATCCGGTGCTTTCTTATATACAGTAATAGTAACAGATGAAATATCATCATTATAAATACTGTTGAACCACTTGTCAATCTCATTTGTATTCTTAAGATATCGCTCATATACAATAAGTCCTTGTTCCTTTCCCCCATTTTTATAATTGAAAGCGACATAGGCATCCGGACTTGGTGGTGGTGGTGGTGGAGGAAGCGCATCTCCATTTTTAAATACACTTGTATTAATTTGACATGAGAAACCATTTTTCTCAATCATATCCTTTACACTATTTAATCGAGATGAAGACACATCTTTTCCAGCGGGTTGGATAGTAACCATATCTTTAGAAAAATCAGGAAGCTTGTAGTCTGCGACATCACCATTTATCACTCCCACTACTTTTTTGTTTTGGATAATATATACTGTTCCTTTTTTTGAAGACTGAGCCATACTTACTTTTCCCGGAAAATTCTTATTATTTCTGGCATCCTCAAACAGAAGGAAGGGGGCTTTATCAGCACCTACAACTTTTTGCCGCTTATCAAATGCCTCTTTTACCAAATGTAAAACGGCCTCAGTAGCTTCCTCCGGAGTATTTATGTCAATAAGGAAATAGAAGGAAACAGGCTTTTTACTTTTTTCAAATAAATCCTGCAACTTGCCCAGGAATTGTTCCTTTTCTTTATAGTTTGCAAAATCATTATTCAACAGCACATCACCTTTAGCATTGATAAATAGATCCTTCGGCTCAGTATTCTTTTTCATGAAAGCTATAATCTCATCAGGTTCAAACCGGGTTTGCGGTTCCACCTTTTTCATATAACTATCCAATTCCATCTTAAAGAAACTCTTCATATCCTGTTGTTCTTCCGGCGGAGTTTCCTTATCTTTGCTCTGTACAAGCGTTTCCAACTGCCGGTTTACTTCCGGACGGGCAAAAGCGTTCAGGACGATAAGTCCTACGGGGACCAGGAGCAATAGCTTCAACCGGGCCCAATTGTTTGATTTACCTTTTAACATCATAGTAATACGTTTTTTAATTTTACTGTGATTGAAGCTGTTGGCAAGAGTGTAGAGGCTGGAGCCGACAGCTTTTTTCACGAGTAACAGTTGATATTTTGTTGCATCGACGCCCTGGGTAAGTACTCCTTTATCGGCCTGGTATTCATGAATATCCTTTAACTCCCGTTTCAACAGCCAGATAGCCGGGTTGAACCAGTGAAGCCAAAGAATGCACTCCACAAAAAGCAGGTCAATGGAATGATGAGATTTCAAATGCATCATTTCATGCGTCAGAATCTCGTCAGGATATTTCTCATAATCTTCTTCCGAAAGAATAATATAACGTCCCCAACTGAAAGGGGACACACAGGAAGGAACTAATATTAATGTATAGCGCCCCTGTTGCAATTTGCGGCCACTCCGAATCAAAACAAACATCTTTCTGAATGAGAGCAAAGTTGTCATCAGGCAAAAAATAAATCCTGCCCAATAAAGAAGAGCAATGATTTGTCCCCAATCAATCATTTTAGCCGGCGTAACCACAGGAATCATATCGACCTCGGGGTTATTATCCGAAAGATAAGTTACAACTGTTTCCTCACCAGCTATCATCTTTTCCAAATGAATGATCGGCTGTTGTATCAATAAAGGTTCGGAAGTCTGTATCTTTATGGCTGGCAGCAACATACAGGTAGCGATTCCTACCAACAACACCCACCGGTTAAAACGGAAGAACGTATCGTTACTAAGCAACGCCTTGAAGCCTAAATAAAATAATATCAGGCAAATAGTGGATTTCAGTATGTACAAAAGTAAAGCTCCCATAAGCCTACGTTTTTACTTATTTTTAATCTGTTGTATCAACTCTTGCAATTCGTCAAGAGTCAACGCCTCTTCCTCAATCAAAGTAGAGACGACACGGGTATAGGAATTATCGAAATATTTATCGACCACCTGCTTCAGGGTCTTCTTCCGGTATTCGTCTTCCGAGATTAATGCATAATACTGATGTGTATTTCCAAATACCTTATAACCGATATATCCTTTTTCCTCCAATGTACGGACAATGGTTGAAAGCGTATTATAATGCGGCTTGGGTTCCTCCTGCAAGTCGAGAAGTTCGCGGACAAACAGAGGGCCTTTCGCCCAGAAATAGCCTAATATCTCTTCTTCTTTCGATGTCAATCGTTTCATAATCTGTTGTTTTATTAAAGGAATGCACAAATATAACTATATTTTCCAGTAATACAACTATAACACATAGTTAATCTACTATAAAACGCAGTAGATTATTCATTAAAGGCCAGGATAACCGCATCAAAAGAATAATTCATCCATATCCGGATCTTTATTTTGCTACATTTCAAATTAATCCCCAATGGGATGCCACTGTAATTGCTTCAATACAATTCTCAACATCCAGTTTTTGGAATATATTCCTTTTATGAAACTTGATAGTATTCACATTCAATGACAATTCTTCGGCTATAGCTGCATTTGTATGACCTTGGGAAGACAGTTGCAAAATGAGTCTCTCTTTAACTGTAAGAAGTGGTAAAGTATTTTTGTACCAGAATTTCTCCTTTTCCTGATAAATGAATTGTTCCCCTGTATTGAAATTTTTAATGATCGTTTTATTTTTAGCTTTCGAATATAGCGGTGTCACAACACATACCGCTAACCAAAGATCGCCAGCCTTATTAATTATGAGCGGTATCAACCGTTGATTTACCCTGGTTACTTTTTTGTTTATATGCACAAGGTCAAAATCATATTCAATAGAATACATGTACCGCTTTTCGATCGGAAGTTTATAGTAAAAGTCAAAACCGGCCTTATTAATTTCCAATAAACGCCTTAAATCATTTTCGGGAACAACCCTGGTATAAAATGAATACCCCCACTCAAGTACTTGCTCCACAGAGTAGCCACACAAAAACAATTTATCAGGAGACACATAGACAAATGATTGTTTCAGATAATCAATCACATACAAAGAGTGATTCAACGTACATGCCATACGATGAACAATATCCATACTGTTCTTCATCTTTTCATTCAGATCGTCATCAATCTTTGGCCTCTTAACAGGATCAAAAAATTTCTCTACACTAAATTCTTTCATGTCTTGTTTTTTACTGTCTGCTAAAAATACGAACATTATAATCAATTTTACGACATCGTCTCAAAAAAAATCACGCATAAATGATTTCTCTACTCTAAAGTGTAGCTATTTATTATTCCTGTCATTCTATATTTGCGCATAACTCAATTAAAAATCATGTAATACTATAAGATATGAAGTTTTATAAAATTAAAATGTATCCTATACTCATAGTATCAATAATCAGTATAGGATGTAGTGAGAAGGCAGAAACTACAAAAAATAAGCTTGTTTCCATTGATGTTAGAGCTTATGTAAATTCCAATGATGCAATTTCTATTAAAAAGGAAATTGAAAGAATAGAATATATTCCATTAGAATTAACCGACGACAACAGCTCAATGGTTGGGAAAATAATGGATGTAGTCCTTACCAAAGATTATATATTTGTCTTATCTGACCCTACATGTGGAGTGCTTCAATTTGATATAAAAGGGAATTTCATTAGGCAAGTAGCAAAATATGGACAAGGCCCTGGAGAACTTCTTTTTCCTATAAGTATGTATTCAGTAGAAAAAGATAGTAAACTATATATCACCGGGGCGTACCAGACAACAATATACAATTTTGATGGGAAATTTGAAGAAGCGTTCGACCGGGGAGGGAGAATGAGTTTTTACTCTTATCCTATTGGAGAAGGACGAGTCGTTGAGACTAGTTCCGAAGGCATACCTTTTGAGGCAAAAGGACATTTTGGAATTGGTATATTTAGCAATATGGGAAAAGGAGATACAATAATGATGAAAAACAATTTTTCAAATGATAAAATATCTCCATCAAAAGAATCAGGTTTTAAGTTAACAAGATGTATACCCAGTGATTCGGGAGTATTGTTTTCAACCATGACAAATGATACTATTTATCGTTTGACTAAAGATACAATCACTCCAGCATTCTGCTGGCAGAGGAATCTAAATGAAGAATCTTTAAAAAGTTCTTATTCACTCTTGAATTTTATACCAACAAATACCGAACTATTTCTTTACGATATAATAGAATTCCCTGAATCTATTTGCTTTAGGTATGTATATAAGGAAAAATCGTACATAATGCTTTATGATAAACAGAGTGGTAAAATATTATCCACACCTACTCCATATAAATGGAATGATATTTCAAATGTTGATTTTTGGATGACCATGTGGGGAATAAATAATGATATAGATCATGGACTACCTATTGCCCCGTTACATTGGTATAAGAACAAAAAAATATCTATACAGTGCACCCCTGCTTCAACTATTGATTATCTGCGAGATAAAGGTATGCTTAAAAAAGCTCCAGACATTCTAAAAAAGATGAATGGAGATGAAAATCCGATTGTTATATTGTATCACTTGAAATGCTAACTCTGTTTAATTGGATACAATTACCCTGATTGCAGACAATTCCATCATAAATCTTCGCGGAAAAAGCTGTACTTTTGTGGTCTATAATAAGAAGGTATGAAGATAGGCTCAATAGATTTAGGTGAACGCCCGGTATTCCTGGCACCGATGGAAGATGTAACGGATATCTCTTTCCGTCTGATGTGTAAGCGCTTCGGTGCTGATATGGTTTATACGGAATTTGTATCGAGCGACGCCTTGATACGCAGCGTAAACAAGACACAGGAAAAACTGACCGTTGCCGAAGATGAACGTCCGGTCGCTATCCAGATATATGGAAAAGAAGTAGATGCAATGGTGGAAGCAGCCAAAATATGTGAAGCTGCCCGTCCTGATATACTGGATATCAACTTCGGTTGTCCGGTCAAGAAAGTGGCAGGCAAAGGTGCCGGAGCCGGTATGCTCCGGAACATTCCTTTGATGCTTGAAATAACGAAAGAAGTAGTAAAAGCCGTCAATATTCCGGTTACGGTTAAAACACGTCTGGGATGGGATGCGGATAATAAAATAATCGTCGACCTGGCCGAACAGTTGCAGGATTGTGGCATCGCCGCCCTTTCCATCCATGGCCGTACCCGTGCCCAGATGTACACCGGCGAAGCGGACTGGACACTGATCGGTGAGGTAAAAAATAATCCCCGGATACATATCCCCATTATCGGCAACGGCGATGTGACCTCTGCCGAAATATGCAAACAGCGTTTCGACAATTACGGAGTAGATGGTGTTATGATCGGTCGCGGAAGTATCGGACGCCCCTGGATATTCCGTGAAGTGAAACATTTCCTGACTACCGGGGAAGCACTGCCGGAAGAAAAATTCACCTGGTATCTGGATATCCTTAAACAGCAGGTCAACCAAAGTGTGGAACGCCTGGACGAACGACGCGGTATTTTGCATATCCGACGCCACCTGGCAGCCACTCCATTGTTCAAAGGAATTAGCGATTTCAAGCAAACACGTGTCGCCATGTTGCGCGCTGAAACAGTGTCAGAACTGTTTGATATTATGGATTCTATCCCGGAAAAGTTCGGTATACTGTAACAAATCATTCAAAAATTGTAACATTTACGTCATAAAGTGACAAATTTACAATAAATTGAGACGATAGTATATTGCACATATTATAATTCCTCTTATATTTGCAATGAGTTTTTTTCATAGTATTTTAGATCTAAGGTTAACAAGTCTTTGCAAAGGAGGAATCGTGAGACTGCTTCGTTGGAAAGCAAAGAAGCCGCATCCGTTAATTATATGGATTGCGGTTTTCTTTTTTATCTACCCGCCCCTTTTCTTTCACTTTTCCTGAAAAAACTCTTTCCAATCTGCAACCTAAACGCAATAGCATTCGTCTTATAAATAAAAGAACTAAAAAATTATACAGATGAAAACAAAAGTATCCCTCCTTATTGCCTGTTTACTGATCACATTGACAGGATTTGCTTTCACCAATGAAAAAGTGGAAGGAAACGGAAATATCATTACCAAAGAAATTTCTATCAGCGACTATAATGAAATATCGACAGTCGGAGTCATGGAGTTCGTTTATGAACAATCGGATGCCGCTCCTTATCTGAAAATCATGATCGACGAGAATCTGTTTCCGTTACTGAAAGCACAGGTAGACGGCAAGGAGTTGATAATCGGTCCGAAAAAGATCAAGGAAAATAGTCGTAACGGTAATTCATATAACCTTCAACCGACCAAATTCAAGGTTATAACCAACTCACGCGAAATAAAAGAGTTGAACGTGGTATCTTCCGGCGATTTCATTATTGCCAGTCCGATAAATATCGGAAAACTGGAAATCAACATGGCAGGCAGCGGCAATATTCTTTTGGAAAAGAAAGTAGAAGGAAACAAGCTGGAAATCAATTTGGCCAGCTCCGGGAGCGTAGTAGCCTCCAATATCGATCTGGCAGGAATAGAATGCAGCCTGGCAGGCAGCGGTTATATCCAGATTGCAGGCAAAGCGGACCGCGCAGAATACAATCTGGCTGCAAGTGGCAACATTAAAGCCTACAAATGCGTCACCGGCAAAACGGAATGCAACATAGCCGGTAGCGGAAATATCCAGACTCATACCAGAAATCAGTTGGAAGCAAACATCGTAGGAAGCGGGAATGTCTATTATAAAGGTAATCCCACTACGAGCAAAAGTATCATCGGCTCCGGTAAATTAAAAAGTGCAAACTAAATAACATCACTTAAAAACGAACATCATGAAAAGAATTACATTCGCCATCATCAGTTTAATCGCATTCAGCACTATATCCTGTTTTGCAGAGAAAATCAAAGGGAACGGTAATATAATAACCAAAGAGATCCAGGTCGCCGATTATAAACAGATAAAAGTAGGCCAGGGAATCGAAACAGGCGGAAACTCTTTCTTCGGCAAGAACCAGTCTCCCCAGGTGAATTACACACAGAAGGGCGGTAAATCCGGCTTAAAGATCACCATCGACGAGAACCTCCTTTCCGAATTAAAGTTCAACTCGAACGGAGACGTACTTCAGATAGAGACAGAACGCGGCACTCGTATTAATCCGAGCAAATTGATTATAGAAACCCATTCCTCAGAATTAAATAAATTAGGGGTATCAGGGGGCATCGATTTCTTTCTGCGCAGTTCCCTCTCCGGAGAAAACCTGGAAATCAGTGCTTCCGGAGCAAGCGATGTTTATCTGGAAAAACCGATACGCATAACTAACCTGTGCAAGATCAACCTGAGCGGGGCCAGCGACCTGAAAGTATCCGATCTGATTTGTGACAGAATAGATACCCACTCCTCAGGCTCCAGCGACATGAATCTGAAAGGAAAAGCAAACGACGGAAAATATAGTTGCAGCGGCAGCAGTGATATCAAAGCATACGACTTCGTTATAAAAAGACTGAAATGTTCTGCAAGCGGCAGCAGTGACATTTTCACAACCGTTACCGAAAAACTGGAAGCCAACGCATCCGGAAGCAGCGATATCAAATACAAAGGCAATCCGGAAGTTAAAAAGCATTCAAGCGGTTCCAGCGATATCGACCACATAAAATAAGAGATCATTATATTGGGAGTTGGAAAACCCGGAATTACTTTTCATCAAGGTATTGGATGAATAGTGATATCCGGGTTATTCATTATAATTCCAAAACTTAATTCCCTATAAAAATATACGAAATGTTGGACTTATAAATTAAAATACTCCTATTTTTGTAACCGACCGCATCGGAGTCACGTCTATTTATTATAAGAAAAGGCAATACTAAACAAATAAATTATGAGAACAAAAGGGTTATTATCTATTATCATGTTGCTGGGCCTGTTATTTACAGTCCAGGCGGCAGATCATGTGAAGGGCAACGGTACCCTTACTACAAAGAAAATAAAGATCGATGATTACAATGCCATCAAGATTGACGGCGTTATCGATTTCAACTATGAACAGTCGAATGCAGAACCCTATATCGAAATTACGGTTGATGAAAACCTGCATGAATACGTCAACATCAATATAAAAGACCGCGAACTTTCTGTTGGTTTCAAAGGTGCCAAAGTGGATCACTATACCAAATTCATCGTAAAGACCAACTCCAAATGGCTGAAAGAGGTAAAAGCCGCCGGAAATGCGAATTTCATGATAAACAGCTCTTTGACTGGTGACGAGGTAAAGATCAAGGCAAACTCCAACTGCCTGGTACAACTAAAAGAACTGATAAAAGTAGGAAAACTGGAGTTGAATGTTTCCGGTAGCGCCAATATGGTTGTCAATGACCTCCAAGTAGACAAACTGGAGTGCAGCATCAACGGCTCCGGCACTATCAACCTGAAAAAAGGGAATGCCAAGGAAGGTGAATACAGCATCACCAGCAGCGGAGAGATCATGGCTTTCGGTGTAGACGTTCCTGAACTGAGTTGCAAAATGACCGGTAACGGAACGATGGAAGTTCACCCCACCAACAACCTCAAGGCAAACGTTGTCGGCAAAGGCAAAATCCGTTATAAAGGCCCGACAGCCGTTCAACAGAAAGTTATTGGTAAAGGATCCGTAGAAGAAGTAAAATAAGATGAGTAAGAAATTATCATTTATAATATTGGGCAGTATCCTTTTACTTGCTCAAGGATGCATATTTTTCCCTGCTGTAAAAGGAGACGGAAATGTAACGACACATACGATCGACATTTCAGACTACGATCAGATTAGCGTCGATGCATCAGCTGCCGTTTTCAATTACACGCAGGAAGAATCGGCGCCTGCACTGACTGTCACGGTCGATCAGAACATTTATGACCTTTTCGATTTCAAGACGGATGATAATAAGCTTGTCATCCGCCCTAAACGAGAAAATAAAACACTCCGCCTCCGTCCGACCCAATTCACCATTACCTCCAATTCCAGGCAGTTGAAGAAGGTAGATCTGGCCGGTGCAGAAAAATTCAATGTAAACAGCAAGCTGTCTTCGAACGACAAGATCAAATTTAACCTGGCAGGCAGCGTCATGCTTCACATGAAAGATACTGTTACGGTAAACCAACTGGAAGTATCTATAGCCGGTAGCGGTACCGTAGATGCACTTACCTTGTATGCGAAGGAGTTTAAAGGTGAAATAGCCGGTTCCGGAACATTCAACCTGGCTGGTACGGGAGAGAGAGCAGCATTCGAAATTGCCGGTAGCGGGAAAATACATGCACTGAATTTCTTACTATCAGACGTATCGTGTGAGATAGCGGGCAGTGGTTTACTGGAAACTCATGCAACGAATAATATCTATGCCGAGATAGCCGGTAGCGGGAATATCAGATATAAAGGAGACCCTTCCATTAAAGAGGAAAGGGCAGGTTTAGGTAGCATAAAAAAGGTGGACTGATCTACAGCCACCCTTCCTTACAATACCACTCAATACTTTCCTCCAGCCCTTTGCGCAAAGGGTATTCAGGAGTGAAACCTAGTTCTTCCTGAAGTGGCGTAACATCGCAAATCCAGTTACGCTGCTTCAGGATGATATATTTATCGGTGTTCAGTGTCATACTCTTATTCAACAATTTGCCTATCCACTCGGAACAATGGCACGCTACATAAACCAATCCCAACGGGATGCGGGCATGCAACACATGCCTTTTCTTTACTATATCCTGTATCATCCGTGCAAATGACTCGTCGGTATGCACATCTCCGTCTGCCACAAAATAATGCCGGTTAAGGATTGTTTCATTTTCCAACGCCAGGAATGCCACTCTCGCCAAATCCTTTACATATACAAATGTAATACGCTGGGGAATGAATCCTACCGCAAAGTCAAATCCCGACTTTACGCTTTTGATCTCCATAAAATAATCCTTTTCACCAGGGCCATACACACCCGTCGGCCGCAGGATCACATAAGGGAAATGAGATTGGTTGCGCACATAGTTCTCCGCTTCCAGCTTACTTTTTCCATAGGCAGTATCCGGTTGTTGCGGATCATCCAGGCGAATCGGACGGAAATTCACCTCGTCTCCCCTCCCATAACTGCTCAGGCTACTCATCAACAGAAACTTTTTCGGTTTACAACCGGCAGCAGCCAATGCCTCTATGAAGTTATGCGTATTCTCTGCATTGATACGGAAGAAATTCTGCTTATCGAGCGTCTTTGTCAGACCTGCATTATGGATAACATAATCCCAGGCGCCCTGCTCACGGACAAAATCCTTCAACTGGGCAGTCAATGCCTCCCGGTTGTTATATTTAAGATCAATAAAATGAATCCGTTCATCCTGTAGGTTTTCACGGCTGCTTGTGGCACGTACGCCCGCCCAGGTTTCATATCCCCGGCGCAACGCTTCCTTTACCAGAAAACCACCGATAAATCCGCTTGCACCTGTAATCAATATCTTCATAACTCAGTCTTTATTCTTCATATAATAGGTGTAGTAATACCATAACAGACCAATCCAGTTGAGAACAATAATGATCAGTATCCATACAATCTTCTGTCCTCTGGAGATAAAAGGATTTTGCGTAACGGCCTTGCATCCGAACAGGATAACGGCAATGCCTACGATAATACCGGCTTCCGGTAATGAGATTAAGCAAAGTGTGTGTGACATGGTGGAATTAAGAATATTAATGTTCGTGTGTTTTCAATACGCGGTGCGGTAGATTCCCGTGTCCGATCAACTCGATCGGGCAGGCATATTTCTCGCCCAACCATTCTTCCGAAACGTCTACACCGGGGTGATAATGCAAAGTCTCGTTCACGCAGGCAATATTTTTCACCATGGCCAGGACCGTGCCGATATCGTGAGAGACCAGAATAATGGCACTCTCTTTATTGATATCCTCCAGTAACTGGTAAAAACGCGACTCAAACCGTTTATCGACATACGAGTTTGGTTCATCAAGAATCAGTAATTGCGGACGTGAAACGATCGAACGGCCTAACAGAACACGTTGTAGCTGCCCTCCCGATAACTCTCCGATTGAACGGGTGTACAAATCTTCGAGCCCCATCTGCCGGATCACCACCTCAATACGCTCCTTCTGGACAGCCGTGTAAGAACGAAAACGAGGCTTTTCAGCAGCTAGTCCCGAAGCGACCACTTCCCATACGGAAATAGGGAATTTACGGTCAATATTATTCAGTTGAGGCAGATAACCAATCCGTAAAGAAGAAACTTCAACCCCATTCTGATAAAAACGTATCGCACCGGATACCGGCTGAAGTAATCCCAGGATCACCTTCAGCAGTGTTGTTTTACCACCGCCGTTAGGACCGATTATGCCCAGAAAATCATCTTTCCATACGGTCAGGGAGACATCTTTCAAAACAGTCTTATTCCCATAAGCGGCTGTTATCTTATCTATTTCAATGAGTTTGTCCATCAGCCAGTGCTTTTGCAATATGAATCATTTCTTTAGTCCAGTCATAAGCCAACGGATTGATTACAGTCAGTTTACAGCCTGTCTCTTTGGCAATCAGTTCGGCATTCTTCTGATCGAACTCCTGTTGAATGAATACGACGCGGGCATTGTTGGCACGCGCTGTTTCCACCAACCGTTTCAGTTGTGCAGGCGAAGGTTCTTTGCCGTCCATCTCGATACAAAGTTGCGTGAGATTGAACTCGTTGGCAAAATAAGTCAGTGCCGGATGGTAGATAATAAATGTACGGTCGGTCAACGGGTCGAGCAATTGCTTTATCTCAGTATTTGTTTTATCGATCTCGTCCACCAGTTTATTATAGTTCTGCCAAAAATACTCCGTATTGTCGGGATCGAGTTCAATAAATGCATTCAACGTATTCCAGGCAACAGCCTTAGCTCCGGCAATCGAACTCCATATATGCGGATCGACTCCGCCATGATGATGGTGATGCGCCTCCTCTCCGGCATGGGCATCATGATCGTGCGTGCCATGTTCATGTGCATGGTCGTCATCTTCCGTATCTGTCAGCAGGTTCATTCCTTCAGATGTATCAAACACCTGTAGTTTCGGATTATTTTCACGTATCTTATCCATCCAGGCCTGTTCAAACCCGATAGGACCGATACGCAAGTAAGCGATACTTCTTCCGATCTGTATCATTTGCTGGGGAGTAGGATCGTATGTTTCAGGACTTTGCCCGGCAGGAACTACACAATTTATTTTGAATTTATCTCCTGCTATCTTTTCCGCAAAATAGCGCTGAGGTTCAATCGTGACTGTAACAACAGTCTCATTAGCCTGCTTTGTCACACAAGCCGTTAACAGAAAAAATGAGAGAATAGTGATTAGTATACTCGTTTGTTTCATCTTGATTTTCTATACATTATATATCATGCAATATTTTTATTTCTATCACAACCTGACAAAGGTAGTAATTTTTTTGTTTCTCCTTCGATTCCTTACAGAAGGTACTTCTTCTTGTAGAAAAATCCACACAAGTATGGAGAAATTCCACACCTGACGGATGTACTTCTTTTTAATCCGGTTAATCAATAAAAAAATTAACCTGCCCATTTAGAACATGTTACCTGAAAGAATAGTTCAGTTTACCTTTCTGGCACGAATATTGGATTATATATAGCAAAAGATAAATTTAGGTTTTCAATTTTAAGGCAAAAAAGATATGAAAAAGATTGTTTTAATGGCAGTGATTGCCATGTGCGCCGCTTTTACATCACAGAGCCAGGCACAAAATATACTGAGTAATGACAAAACACAGGTAGAAAAACAGGATAAGTTTTATGAAATAGACGTTACGAATATCCCCCAGATACTTCAGGAGGGTGTAAACAATGTCCACCAAGACTGTCTGATAAAATCCGTTTACGTGTCGAATAACAGCACATATGTTAAATACAAGGTTATCCTGGTGACACGCGAAGGAAAAGAAATGAAAGTTTATTTCGATGACAAAGGAGCCGTAATCAAGGAACATAGTTATTTCAAATAAAACATTGATTCCCAAGTCAAACACACATATATTTTACAAGCTTTCACCGATCTGTGATCAGTGCTGATCTGAAAAGATGTAATTTTTTTTTCTTTTTTCGTTAGGGTAATCCGGGAATGGGGTGTTATTAGTATGAAAGGCCCCTGAACGGGAACCTAAGTCAATACGAAAGAATGGAAAAAGAATTACTACATAAATATTTCAGAGGCGAAACTTCCCCCCAGGAAGAGAAACTGATCATGGATTGGGCGGAGGCTTCCGGTGACAATTACCGGGAGTATCTGGAAGAGCGCAAAATCTGGAATGCCCTATTAATACACTATACAAAGCCTACTGAGAACGCGACAGCATTCTCAGTTCAGAATAAATCATTTATTCTTTGGAAAGTAGCGAGTATCGCCGCTTCCGTCGCTCTACTGTTTGCCCTCTCGTGGATCTGGATTATCTCCGGGAATAAAGAAGCCCAGGGATTACAAGCCGTTATGGTTCCCGCCGGCCAGCGTGTAGAGTTGGTGCTGGAAGACGGCACACGGGTCTGGCTCAACTCCAAATCAAAACTGACCTATCCCACTTCATTCGGGAAAAAGAAGCGCGAAGTCATACTGGATGGTGAAGGCTATTTTGAGGTAACGAAAAATGAAAAGGCGCCCTTTATCGTAAAAACACACAAGTATGATATCAAAGTATTAGGAACAACTTTCAATATCTCCGCCTATCAGAATAAACTAAGTGCATTCGAAACCTCCCTGCTGGAAGGTGCAGTCGAAGTTTTCTCATCCAACAATACCGAGCATGTTTCACTCACTCCCCATGAGAAAGTAACAGAAATAAACGGTACGTTGCGAAAAGATACAATCAGTAATATGGAACATCTGCGCTGGAGAGAAGGATTGATCTGCCTGGATGACGAACCATTCGACAGCCTGATGAAAAAATTCTCCGTTTATTATGGCATCGACATCTTCATAAAAAATAACAACGTATCGAAATACCGCTGCACCGGAAAGTTCAGGCAAACCGACGGTATAGAATATGCTTTGAGAGTTCTTCAGAAAGACGTATCATTCAAATATATAAGAGACGATGATTTAAATACAATTACAATCATATAAATATGTTACATCTTAAAATTAATACACCATGAACAGAGACCCATAAGAAAAAAAGCAAAGCCGGAAGATGTCCCCACATCCCCCGGCCGAAAGCTAATCAGAGACAACATCGATTAATTATCTCATTATTAACATTTAAATCCACACAAAGTTATGATAAATTTTCTTTGTCAAACCCTTTTTGTACCTAAAAAGTATAAATCAAACCATTTGGGACGGATTATGAAATTATCAACATTCCTTCTACTGAGTTGCGCATTCACTGGTATTGCAGGAAATGTAAGTTCTCAGAACGCCCGGGTAACTCTGAACGAGAATAACGTGGCAGTTAGTAAAATTTTAAATTCAATCGAATCACAGACCGATTATTTGTTCATTTACAACAAGAATAATGTAAATGTCAGCCGGACGGCTTCTGTTAAAGCGAAAGAAAAGACAGTTGACAAAGTATTGTCGGAACTCTTCAACGGCACAAACATTACCTACGAAATGGAAGGTAAGCACATTGTGCTTTCTATGAAAAAAAATACTTCCGAAATAAATTCGACTGCTCAATCCCAACAGACAGGAAAGACTGTAACCGGAGTTATCAAAGATAAAAGCGGACTGGAAGTTATTGGTGCCAACATTGTCGAAAAAGGGACTACCAACGGAACGATCACCGATGTCAACGGTCAATTTACACTAACTGTACAACCGGGAGCAATCCTTCAAGTTTCTTTTATTGGTTATAACACTAAAGAAATTAAAGTTGGTAACGAATCGACCCTCAACGTAATCCTGGAAGAAGACAGCCAGGCACTCGACGAAGTGGTAGTGGTAGGTTACGGAGCCCAGAAAAAGGTAAACCTGACCGGTGCGATCACAACCGTTAAAATGGAAGATGTCGTAGGTAACCGCCCGGTAGGTAACACGGCACAGGCTTTGGAAGGAGCAATCCCCGGTCTGCAGGTCAGCCGCAACAATGGTAAACCGGGTACAACCATCAATATGAACGTTCGTGGTGCTACCAGTATCAATGACGATACAAACGGTGCCCCGCTGGTATTGGTCGACAACGTACCGATGGATATTGATTTGCTGGACCCGAATGATATTGAAAGCGTTACGACATTGAAAGATGCCGCCGCTTCAGCGATCTACGGAGCTCGTGCAGCCTTCGGTGTAATCCTGATCACAACCAAACAGGGGAAAAAAGATACGCCGATGCGTGTAAGCTATAACAATAACTTCTCTTTCTCCACTCCGGCTGCCCTGCCGAATAAGGTCGACCCTTATACAACGGTTCAAACGTATGCCAATATGGGACTGAAACGTTATTATGGCGGACAGGATACGGAACAATGGCTAGGATATCTGGACGAATATCGCAACGGGCAACACAAGGATGGTTATGTATGGTCCGACGGTGTACGTTACAACCTGGCTCCGACCGATGTGATCGACGATATGATGGATAATTTCGGCTTCCAGCAACAGCATAATGTTTCCGTAACAGGCGGTAGCAGCAAAGCGACTTACCGTGTATCTTTTGGTATGATGGACGAAGACGGTATCCTGGTGACTGACAAGGACTCTTACAAACGTTATAACGCATCTGCATTCGTAAGTATGGATGCCAACAAATGGTTGACTTTACAGGCAGACTTCCGTTATACAGACTCGAAAACATCGACGGCCCAGTCCGGAACTTCCGAACACGGGGAAAATGCGGTCTGGTCATTTGCCAGCAGTATGCCGAGCATGTGCCCGCTGGGTTATGACTATGCCACCGAAGATGATAATGAATTACTGCCTTACGGTACGCCGTCCAACCTGTTGCGACTGGCTTCTCCTAAAATCAACCGGGCAAACAATACCCGTATCCTGGGCCGTGTCATGATCAAACCGCTTGCAGGTCTGGACATCATCGGAGAATACAGTTTCAACCGTAACTGGGGTTCGGAAAAACAGTTCAATGAAATTTATAAATATATTGCACCCGTAACAGGAGAAAAGAAAGATACTTATACGAACTCTAAGTATCAGATGAAACAATTCTTTGAAACGACAAATGCAATCAACATCTTTGCTACCTATTCCAAAGATATCGACGATCATTCTTTCTCAGTCATGGGCGGATATAACCAGGAAAATTGGTATTACGAATCACTGAAAGCGACCCGTGAAGACCCGATCAACCAAGGGTTGCCATCTATCTCACAATCTACCGGAACGATCACTTCCGAAGATTCATTCAAAGAATATGCCCTTAGAAGTTTGTTCTATCGTCTGACTTATTCTTACAAAGGTAAATACCTGGTAGAAGCCAACGGACGTTATGACGGTTCGTCCCGTTTCCCGAAAAACGACCGCTTCGGTTTCTTCCCTTCTTTCTCTGCCGGATGGCGTATTTCGGAAGAATCTTTCATGGAAGATACGAAAGATTGGTTGAACAACATGAAAGTTAGAGCTTCCTGGGGTAGCATCGGTAACCAGAATGTGGATTATTATGCTTATCTGCCGACGATCGATGCGAAAAATGACTATAACTGGATTCTGCCGGGCACAGATAAATATGTAACTACATTAGGTGTTCCGGGACTGGTTAGTTCATCATTTACCTGGGAAACAGTCAATACGCTGGACATTGGTGTCGACCTGAACCTGTTCAACCGCCTGGGTATCGTTTTCGACTGGTACCAACGCGATACGAAAGATATGCTTACTGCAGCCAAACCGCTGCCGGCCGTATTGGGTGCAAATGCTCCGAAAGTAAATGCCGCCGATATGCGCAGCAAAGGTTGGGAATTGGCTGTTACATGGAGCGACAAGATCGGAAAAGACATCCGTTATAATATCGGATTGAACCTGTATGATTCACGTTCGAAGATTACTAAATACAGTAACGATGATAACCTGTTGACTTATACAGATGCTTCAGATAACAATATCGAAAAAATGTATTATCGGGAAGGTATGGAATTTGGTGAAATCTGGGGATATACTACTGATCGTTTCTACACGGAAAACGACTTTGTCGATGGAAAGCTGAAAGATGATATTCCGGTATTCCTGGGTCAAAACAGGGATAACGTAAAGCCCGGAGATATCTTGTACAAAGACTTCGACGGCGACGGAAAGATCAGTAACGGTGACAACTCGGAAAACAACCCGGGCGACCTGCGCAAAATCGGAAACAGCACTCCGCGCTTCCAGTATGGTATCAATGCCGGTATCTCTTATAAAGATTTCGACCTGTCTTTATTCTTCACCGGTGTCGGCAAACGCGATTTATGGATCAGCGATTTGTGGGCTCCTAACGGACAGTTCGTTACTTCCGTATTCGACTACCAGACCGATTACTGGCAGGAAGACAATCTGAATGCTTATTATCCGAGAGTATATGGAGAAGGCGGTAACAACGGTTACAACAACAAACGCCAGACCAAATACCTGAAAGACGGTTCGTATGTACGCTTAAAGAACCTGACTGTCGGCTATAATTTACCGGCCGATCTGTGCAACAAACTGTACATTCAAAAACTGAGAGTATTCTTCAGTGGTGAAAACCTTTTCACATGGCATCATCTGCCGGAAGGTTATTATCCTGACTCATACAGCATGGCACCGGGTAGCAACAAAGTAAACGCTAATATCGAAGGCGACTCGAAAGCTGCAGGATGGTCATATCCGTTGATGAGACAATTTTCTTTTGGTATTAATGTAACATTCTAAAGTAAAGGAGATTCACTATATATGAAAAAGTTATTAATAAGTTTCCTGGCAATAGGCACCACCCTGTTTCAGTCATGTCTGAACAACGACTACCTGGAAAGACTTCCGCTCGATAAGCAGACAGAAGAGACCGTATTTGTGAGTTATGACAATTTTAAAACATACTCCTGGAAATTCTATACCTATCTGACAGCTTATGCCGGACCGACAGCGATCAAAGGAGGACCTAACGAAAAATATATTTTCGATAGTTATTCCGACAATGGTTTTTATGGGAATCCGGGCAGTGAAAATCCCTGGACATGGCCTGAAAAAACAACCGTTCCCAGTACGGCTGACGAATGGAGTAAACCGTACGAACGTATCCGTGCCATCAACATCATGCTGGATAACCTGGACAATTCACAAATGACAGAATCGGAAAAAGCGCATTGGCGCAGTCTCGGGTATTTCTTCAAAGCGAATGAATATTATCGTTTGATCGCTCATTATGGAAGTGCCATCTGGGTAGAAAATGCCTTAAAAGATACCGATACGAAAATTTTGTATGCCAAAAGAACTCCCCGTACGGAACTGGCAGCTAAAATACTGGAAATGCTGGAATATTCCAAAGAGAACATCAATCCGGACGGTGACGGAGAAAATACGATCAACCGTGATGTTGTCTGTGCACTGATCTCCCGTTACGGACTGTTTGAAGGGACCTGGCAGAAATATCACAGCATCTCTGATGGTCTGAAATATCTCCAGGCAAGTTTCGATGCTTCAAAGGAACTGATTAACGCGCATCCTACTGTACACAATCATTACGACGAACTGTTCAACTCCGAAGAATTACAAGGCACGACAGGGATCTTGCTTTACAAAAACTTCCTGTCTGACGGAAAAGGTCACAATATGACCCGTTACGTAAGAACATCTTCCCATTATTCGGAGATCAGCTCGGATGGTATCGCAGCGTATCTTTGCCAGGACGGCAAACCGATCTATACCAGCGACCTGTTCGAAGGAAATAAAGAAACGGGAGACGCCGATGTATATACCGAATTCAGAAACAGGGACTACCGGTTATATTACAATGTATGTCCGCCTTACAAGGTGAACAGCCCGTCAGCAACCAATATGGATATGTCGAAAGTCACTTTCACGGACGATCCGAGAGATAAAGAATATATCGACCTGATGGCTCAGATCTCGAATACAGCCGGTTCGACCAAGACACTTCCTGCTTTACAATGGGCCGGACAGATATTACGTGAGGTTCCCCATTTCCGCGAAAACTCATATAATATGGGACAAGGTTTTATGACCTCTTACGGCGGTTACTATGTATGGAAATATTATAACACAGTTACTCCGGTCAACTCGGCAGGTAGCGTAAACTCCACCGACTTCCCGCTGTTCCGTATGGGTGAAGTGATGGTAAATCACGCAGAAGCAGCCTGGGAACTGGGACAGTTCAACCAGAGCGTTGCCGATGCCACGATCAATGTATTACGCAAACGAGCACATGTCGCAGATATGAAAGTCAGCGAAATCAATGCTTCATTCGACCCGAAAAGGGACCAGAGCGTCGATCCGGTTTTATGGGAGATCCGTCGTGAACGCCGTGTGGAACTGATGTTCGAAGGGTATCGTTTCGACGACCTGCGCCGCTGGAAAAAGGCTGAATACATGAATACACAGCAATTCGGTGTTTACCTGAAAAAATCAGACCTGGAAGACACACGCCATATGGGTGATAACGCCAATCCGTCCAACTTCAAACTAAAACTGGACCGAAACGGAGATGAAGGACGTATCGTATTCTTCAGTAAACCGGTTGGATGGGTAGACCGTCATTACCTGTTCCCGTTGCCTAGCAACGAACTGCTGCTGAATCAGAATCTGGATCAGAATGAAGGTTATCCGCGTTCCAATGCTGAATAAACAATTCCATTACTAATTATAAAAGGCTGTTTTTGAAACCTTCGTTTTGAAACAGCCTTTTAAATTCCCACTTAATTCCATGAAAAGAAATATTTCACTTTACAGTATCTGCCTGTTCGCCGCTGGGAGCAGTGCAATATCCCTTTCAGCCAAAGAGAAAACAAATGTCGTATTCATCCTGGCTGATGACCTCGGTTACGGCGACTTGAGTTGTTACGGACAGGAAAAATTCCAGACACCTAATATAGACGAACTGGCACAGCGGGGCATACGTTTCACCCAATGTTATTCAGGAACGACCGTCAGCGCCCCTTCCCGTTGTAGCCTGGTAACCGGAATGCACACTGGAAATACCTGCATCCGTGGCAATTCCAGTGTAAACCCGGATTATGAAGTAGCCCTTCCTACCGGCACCAACACCATCTTCAAAATATTCAAAGAAGCCGGTTACAAAACCGGAGCTTTCGGGAAATGGGGACTGGGAGAAGTTGGCAGCACCGGTGATCCGAACAAGCAATTCGTCGATACGTTCTTCGGGTATAACAGCCAGCTTCTTGCACACAACTATTATCCTGACCATATGTGGGATAACGATAAACGAATTGATTATCCTGAAAATGCAAACGGAGCCTATGGCACCTATTCCCAGGACGAGATCCACAAACATGCCCTGAAATTCATAGATGATAATAAAGAAGAGCCTTTCTTCCTCTTCATTCCTTATGTCTTACCCCATGCCGAATTATTGGTACCGGAAGACAGTATTATCCAGAAATTCAGAGGAATGTATCCGGAACAGCCTCATCACGGTACCGATTCAGGACCTATGTTCCGTAAAGGTGGCTATTGTTCCCAGGTATATCCGCATGCCACATTCGCAGCAATGGTTTACCGCTACGATGTATATGTAGGCCAGATCGTTGCCAAACTGAAGGAACTGGGGTTATATGATAACACACTCATCATCTTCACCAGCGATAACGGGCCACATCGTGAAGGAGGAGCCGACCCTGAATTCTTTAACAGCAATGGCATCTACCGCGGCATCAAACGGGATTTATATGAAGGAGGCATCCGTGTACCGATGATCGCTGCATGGCCCGGACAAATAGAAGAAGGAACGATCTCCCACCAGCCTTGTGCTTTCTGGGATATGATGCCTACTTTTGCCGAAGTCATCCATACTAAGAAAGCTCCGGAATGCGACGGTATCAGTATCCTGCCTACATTAAAAGGAGAAAAAGGCCAGAAGCAACACGACTACTTCTACTTTGAATTCCACGAAATGAACGGACGCCAGGCCATCATCCGGGGAAACTGGAAACTGATCCTGCTGGATATCCAGAAATCGCCCAAATATGAGTTGTATAATATCGCTGCCGACCCATCGGAAGTACACAACATGATCGATCGCAATCCCGAAAAGGTTGCCGAATTGAAAACATTAATGGAACAAGTCCATACAAAAGATACGAACTGGCCTTTGCTACCGGCTGAATTTTAACTGATAGCTAAATCCAAATACTACAAAAGAGGTTAATCAAAGATATCCCGCCTGATATTTTTGATTAACCTCTTTCTTTTGAAAACAATGAAATAATATTACCCTATCCACAAAAATATCATACATTTGCAGACGAGATAGGAGGAGATTTCTTAAATTTATCCATATTGTTTTAAACAGTTCAAATACTCATTAATGGAAAATCAGTCTGACGAAATACTATGGTCACTTTATCTGAAAGGGGACAAAGAAGCCCTTGAACAGATATACAGACGATACTATCCATTACTTTTGAATTACGGATGCAGACTTTCTGCCAATCAGGATCTGGTGCAAGACTGTATTCAGAATTTGTTTATAAAACTAATGTCTAAATCACGAAACTTATCAGACACACCCTCTGTAAAAGGATATTTACTTAAAGCCTTCCGCAACAATCTGCTGGACAGTCTTGAAAAAGAAGAAAAACACAATGATTTCATCTTCATTGACGAAATACCGGAAGTATATCACACTACAACAGAAGAAGAATCTGCCCTTAAAGAAGATATAAGCAATCTGTCGTTGGCTTATCAGGAACTTTCTGCCAAACAAAAAGAAATATTATATCTTTTTTATATCAAAGGTATCTCTCACAAAGAAATTGCCGACATATTGAATATCAACTATCAATCCAGCAAAAACAGACTATCCCAGTCACTCGTACAATTACGTAAAATATTTTTTCTGAATAAAAAATAACTTTTTTCGGTTTCTTACAAGTACCTTTTCCCAATTTCGCCGTACTTATAATAGAGAGACAACGAAAAAAGGATGAACAAAGCAGAAAACAACATACAGAAAACTTCTTTCAAAAAGGCCGGACAGGCATTGATCGATCATATACAGGAAACCGAAAAGGTTGACCTGCAAAGAATCGAACAATCTCTGGAAGATCTGAAAAACAGCTATCAGATACAACACAAACGGAGAAAACTATGGCTTTACGCTGCTTCTGCTGCCGCATCGTTATTGATTGCAGCCTTATCAATCAACTTTCTATATTCGCCAAACTCCTACGACTGGGATATGCTGGCGACATCTTTATTGAACGATAGCATACCTCATCAAGATAAAGAGATCACCCTGATCACCCAAAACGACCGGATGAAACTCTCCAACGAAGCTTCTCTGGAATACAAAAAAAATGGGACACTACAGGTAAACAAAGAAGATGTTACTAAAGAAAGCCCCGTCCGTCACAAAGAAAAGCTCAACCACATTATCGTCCCGAAAGGAAAAAGGGCCACCATAACCTTTTCAGACGGAACATCTATGTATATCAATTCCGGAAGTCATGTTATTTATCCTTCCGACTTCGATAAAAACAAAAGAGAAATTCTTGTAGAAGGAGAGGTTTACCTGGAAGTAGCCAAGGACCCCAAACGTCCATTCTTCGTTAAGACAAAGGATTTCGATGTAAAAGTTTTGGGCACAACGTTTAATGTCTCCGCCTACAAAGACGACGCTATAGCATCCGTCGTACTGGTAGAAGGTAAAGTGGAAGTGGATAACAACAATCAGAAAACCACGATCAGACCCAATGAGAAAATCGCTATTACCCACGGAGAATCAACAGTCAGCATCGTAGATGTAAATGAATACATTTCATGGAAAGATTATATCATGCTGTTTGCAGAGCATCGCGCCGGAGATGTATTCACACGTTTATCACGCTATTATGGCGTTCATATCGAATGCGAACCATCCATAGCCTCATATCCGGTTTCAGGAAAGCTGGACTTAAAGAGTGGCATAAATAACTCATTAGATATTCTTACAGAGTTACTGGATATTAAATATAAAACCGAGCCGGACGGGAGTATCCGGATCTTTCAATAAATGATTGTTTAACCTAAAATATATTTGCTTATGAAATAAACACACAAAATGAAAAGGGAAATTCCACATCTCCCCCTCAAGAGAGAAAAGTATATGATACTGAAAAAGCCAGACAATACCGTCATATTGCCTGGCTCAGGAAAGTATTAATCTAGTTCGTTACTAAAAAATACACACAAATGTATGAAAAAACAAAAGAGTATCAAATCTAAAAGATTTAATTATCTAAAAAGTATTTGTTTAAGTGGCTGTCTATTATGCATTGCAGCAGAGGCAACAGCCAATTTAACCGAAAATTATTCGGCACAAGTTTATTTAACTGTAAAAATGAACAACAAAACGGTACGGGATGTATTTTCCTATATCGAAAAAAACAGTGAATTCATTTTTATCTACCAAGGTACTAAAATCGACCTGGATAGAAAAGTATCCATAGACCTGAACGATCAACCTGTTCAAACAATTCTTCATGAAATCTTTGCCGGAACAAACGACACCTATTCCATAAAAGGTCGACAGATCATTGTCAAAAAATCACAGACAAAAGAAAATGCAGAGGTTTTGAGTACCAACCAGCAAAAAAAAACCGTTACCGGTTTATTGACTGATGCTGACGGCAATCCGGTTATCGGGGCAACAGTTACTATCAAAGGTACCACCCATGGTGTTACAACAGATATAGATGGTAAATATATACTCAATGACGTCAACGAAGGCGACGTCATTGAGTTCCGATATATCGGATTTAATACGGAAGAAAAAACCTACAAAGGCGAAGCTAACATCAACATTCGCATGATGGAAGCCTCCGTAGGTCTGGAAGACGTTGTCGTAATCGGTTACGGCCAGCAGAAAAAAGAGAGCGTTGTATCTTCATTGAACACGATCGGACCGGCTGAGTTAAATGTAAAACAGCGTAACCTGCGCAACACGTTGGCCGGACAAATTGCCGGTGTAATTGCCGTACAGAGAAGCGGTGAGCCGGGTAACGATGCTGCTGCATTCTATATTCGCGGACAAAGTTCATATGCCGGCGGTACATCTGCTCTAGTATTAGTAGACGGTGTTCCCAGAAGTATGGACGATATCGATGTAGATGAAATCGAAAGTTTCACCGTATTAAAGGATGCTGCTGCTACTGCCGTTTATGGTGCAGAAGGTGCGAATGGTGTTGTATTGATTACTTCCAAACGCGGTAAAGCCCAAAAGACATCTGTCAATTTCAGCGCACAATACAGTATTGTCACTCCGACACGCATGCCTGAGACTTTAAATTCTTATGATTACCTGTCATTATATAATGAAGCATTGTGGAATGACCAAGGCAATCCGAACAAAGAGTATTTTAATCCTCAATATACCGACGAAACACTTGAAAAATACAGAACCGGTATAGACAGGGATTTATATCCTTCTGTAAACTGGTATGATTTGCTTCAGGATCATACACAAAGCCAGAGATATACGGTAAACTTCAGAGGTGGTTCCGAGAAAGTACGTTTTTTTGCTTCCGGAGCTTACTATTCAGAAGATGGTATCTTCGATTCTACTCCCAAAGAGGATTACAATGCCAATATCGGATTGCAACGTTTCAACCTGCGTTCCAACGTAGATATGGACCTGACAAAAACGACTCAACTTTCTATCGATATGAGTGGACAGTATTTGAAGAAAAATCAACCGGGATATACTTCGGATGAAATCTTCAATTATATCAGCCACTTCCCCGTACATGTTATTCCGATGTACTATTCTGACGATACTGCCTCGGATCATGGAGCTCCCGGATGGGGTGTTGAATATCAGCCATACAACATGTTAAACAATAGTGGATACAGTAAAACATGGAGTGCTTTCTTACAAACCAAAGTAACGTTGAAGCAAGACCTAAAATTCATCACAGAAGGATTATCTGTAAAGGGGTCTGTCAGCTTTGATGCCGACTTCTATTCAACCATGAAGAGATCAAAAACTCCGCAAACCTTTTATGCATTAGGCAGAAATGAAGACGGAACCCTCAATAAGAAAACAATCAAAGAAAGTTCCGCTCTGAGCAATCCCGCCATATCCGGTCGTGACGGAACGAAAAAAATCTATTTGGAAGCCTCTTTGAATTATCAACGTTCCTTCAATAAAGTACACGATGTAACCGGTATGGTATTGTATATGCAAAAAGAAACGCAATATCAGAATAAAGATGGTTTGCAACTCTTACCATATCGCAAGCAAAGTGTGGTTGCCCGTGCAACTTACGGATACGATGACCGGTATATGCTGGAAGCTAGTATGGGTATGACCGGTAGTGAAAACTTTGCACAAGGCCATAGATGGGGGATTTTCCCTGCCGTAGGTGCAGCTTGGTTTGTCAGCCATGAAAAGTTCATGAGAGGAGCGGAAGATTATATCAGCAAACTGAAATTGAGAGTTTCTTACGGTATAACCGGAAATGATAATATTGGTGAAGATACACGTTTCCCATACAGAGAAAATATTAATACAGGTCTTAATAGTTACAGTTTCGGACTAACACCAGGAGCCAATGGCGGTAAAGGGAACTCTCCTGGCAATGGGATTGCAGAAGGTAGCTTCGCCATGCCTAACCTGTCATGGGAAATTGAAAAAAAGCTGAATACAGGTATTGATTTGGGATTATTCAGAGGTCGTGTCGATTTCAGTGCCGATTATTTCTATAACCGTCGTAGCGATATCTTATTGCAAAGAGAAACCGTTTCAAACGTTTCCGGTCTCCGGGTAAAGCCATACCAGAATTTCGGTATTGTTAGAAATCAGGGAGTCGACGCCAATCTTATACTGAAACAGAAAGTAGGAAATGTAGATCTCTCTGCTCGTGGGAACTTGACTTACGCAAAAAATAAGATCCTTGAACGAGACGAAATCCCTCAGAAATACGGTTATCAGACATATACAGGAAACTCCATCGACAAACCATTACTGTATATTGCGGAAGGACTTTATACTCCGGATGATTTCAATATTACAACAAACGAATATGGCGGTCAGACTTATAAATTGAAAGACGGTCTACCCACCCCCGCAGCTAATGTTGCCCCTGGTGATATCAAATATAAAGATTTAAATAATGATGGTGTCATCGACTCTTATGACCGTACTTATGATCATAAATACTATCAACCGACACCGGAAATTGTCTATGGATTCGGAGTAAATGCTGAATGGAAAGGATTCTTCGTTGGTGTCTTCTTCCAAGGAACAGCACATACATCTGCCAATATGTTAGCAAACAATTATGCCCTGCTTCCATTCACACAAGGGGTTGATAACGGCTCGGGCCGGACAGAAATTTCAGACCGTTGGTTAGCAGAGAATCCATACAATCAAGATGTCTTTTTTCCACGTTTGCATACCAGCAACTTCAGCCATAATACGGAGAAGAGCACCTGGTGGTATCGCAATGCAGGATTTCTCCGACTGAAGAACATCGAAATCGGTTATCAATTCAATGACAAAATACTCAAACAACTCCGTATGAAAAATTTGAGAGTTTATTTGCAAGGGAACAATGTGGCAGTTTGGGATAACATCAAATTCTGGGATCCTGAATTAGGTAGTGCGAATTCAGGTGCCAAATATCCTATATGCAGCACATATTCTCTTGGATTAGAAGTCACATTTTAAAAACAACAAATATGAAATTCTTAAATAAAATAACATCAATTGCTTCTGCATGCTTTCTAACTTTAGCCCTCACAGGATGTAGTGATTATCTGGACGTATCGGATGAAGTGGCAGAAAACCTTACATTAGATGAAGTTTTCGATAACCCCAACTACATGCGCCGTTGGCATGGTAATTTGTTCAACAGTATTTCAGAATATTCCAGTATCGGTAAGAATAAAGCCAATGGATTTTCCGGGGTTTGGGTATCCATGTGTGGAGAAACAACACTTAGTGGTGTCGGTATGAGTGAAATGATATCCGGTTTCACTTCTGCTAATGCGCCATTCCAACAACGCTGGAAAGACTTATATCAATATATTCGTGATGCTAATATTTTTCTGGAAAGAGTAAATCCTAAAGGTAACATTAACGACCAATATCAATTAACGGAGGCAGATGTTAAGAGAATGAAGGCTGAAGCAAAATACCTTATCGCTTACAGTTATTTCTCACTCTTCGAACTGTATGGCCCGGTTCCTATCCTGGATGAACTAGCCGATCCGGAAGATAAAGGGCTGGATTATGCCAGAGCATCTGTGGATGAAACCGTTGAATACATCGATAACCTATTAAAAGAAGTCATCGAATCCGGCGACCTGCCTGAATCAATTATCCAGAATCATTCAGCTACCGGAAACGACCGGTACAATCTGAATGAGATTGTCCGTCCAACAGTGACCGCAGCTAAAGCATTAAGAGCCAAGCTCTGGGTATATGCAGCTTCGCCGCTATTCAATGGTGGTTACAAAGAATCACTGGATGTTGCCAATACCGACGGTAAAAAAATATTTGCTTCTTACAATGCCAACAGATGGGTCACCGCTAAAAGCCGCCTGGAAGATCTGTTAAATAATGCGGAACAAAACAAACACACTTTGTTTACCGTATATAATACAGATGGAAGCATTAATCCGGACGAATCGGTCTATCAATTATTCCAGAACTACAATGACGAAATATTGTGGGCTACCGGAGACAACCTTTGGAACGGTTCGACAATGGAACAGAACACCAACCCCAGAGACTGCTACACTGGTTGGGGATATCTTGGAGTATCTCAGGATTTAGTGGATGCCTTCTTCGTTAAAGACGGATTAACAATCGACGATCCGGGTAGCCTGTATAAAGAAGATGGTTTTACCGATGTAGTCAACCCATGTAACGAAAACAAGCGGGTAGATACCAATGTGTTCAATATGTATGCCAACCGCGAACCGCGTTTCTATGCCGGTGTAGGGTATGAAGGTAAAAGCTGGCATATTCAACCGGTGGGAAGACCCGATTACACACTCGGATTTGCCAAAGGGGAAGGCTGCGACAACTCATCTGCCGATAACCCTCGTACCGGTTACCTGCCAACTAAATTCAAAAACCGTCAAATCCTGTTTACCGGGAATTATTTGAAGGCCTGGGCCCGTCCTTCCATTCTTTTCCGTTTAGCTGACTTTTATCTGTACTATGCAGAAGTTTGTAATGAAATAGATCCGAACGATCCCAATATTATCAAATACCTGGATTTGGTAAGACAACGTGCCGGTATTCCCGGATATAAAGAACTGGCCGCTTCCGGTAAAAAGAATATCATCGGCAATCAGGAACTGCAACGAAAAATGATTCAACGCGAACGTACTGTGGAATTATTTATGGAAGGACAGCACTACTTCGATATCCGCCGTTGGATGATTTGCGGAGAAGGTGAAGAGGCAGACCAAAGCGTTCTCCATTCAATGAACATGAATGGATATAAAGATCAGCCGATCGGAGCCAACAATTCTTTCTTTACCCGCATCGTTCTTGAAAACCGTGCCTGGAGACGTGCCATGTACCTTTATCCGATACCACAGGATGAAATACAAAAAAGCCGGCTTCTGATTCAGAATCCTTTATGGTAAAAACTGATTAATTATAAAAACAGATAAGCCTTATACTAGTTATATTATTAGTATAGGGCTTATTCTCTCTTAAATCATATCTCATGAAACAAAAAAAATGCTTTATTCTTATTCTATCAGGGTTATTCTTTTGCTTTGCCAATTGTATACACGGAAATAATCCGGACAAAGGCAACGAAAAAGCAAAGACAATCACCTTCCGCGGCATCTATGCCGACGACCCTGCCGGACAGGAAGGTCTGTACAATCCGGAAAGAGGTTTACGGTTAGAAATAGCAGTCGATATTGCCGGTCGGAAAGATGTCTGGAATCCTAAACAATTCCCTGATATAACCAGTCATTTAGAATCAGAATCCGCTATGTATGCATCAGACAGTATCAGCCTGGTCCAGAGTTATTTTTATCTCACCGGATTTGCTGGAAAGGAACTGTCTGAAGATGCTTTTGCCACAATGGACACCTATTTCAATAAACTAAGGGAATCAGGTAAAAAAGCAGTGTTGCGGTTCGCTTATGAAACCGCCTTTATGGGAAGGGCGGGAACTGGTCCTACCCTGGAAGATGTACTCCGCCATATGGAACAACTGAAGCCATTCCTTGCACAAAACACAGATGTCATCCAAGTTGTTCAAGCCGGATTCATCGGCGCATGGGGCGAATGGCACAGTTCATTCCACGGACTGGAAAAAACAAACGACAGCAAACGTACCATCCTGGAAAAGATAGTCTGGATGACTCCGGAGAACAGAATGGTACAGGTAAGAGTTCCCGAATATAAAAACCTGATCAACAAGGAAGACCAATCATACAACCGAATCTCTTTCCATGATGATTTTATCGTAATAAAACCTCATCAATGGGACGGAGGCATGCACGAAGGGACTCCCTACTTCAACCAGATCGTTGAAGAAAGTCCTTATTTAATTATAGACGGAGAACTCCCCTGGGGCACCTGGAGCATGAACGAAGACCCCGACAACCCGGAAGCCGGATGGGTTATCGACGGCAAAGCGACCGCCAGACAGCTTTTCCTGCAACATTATACCTCGCTCAGTGCCATCCATAATTACAAGGAGAAAGGAACTAAAGATAAATATTCAATGATGTACTGGAAAGAAACGCCTGTGGAAGAAACATTCTTGTCTGAAAACCATATGCCCGTTTCCGACAAATACTTTAAAAATCAGGACGGAAGTCCGGCTACACGAAACGTATTCGATTATATCCGGGATCATCTGGGTTACCGGCTGGAACTGCAACAACTCAAAATAAACGGCAACCCGGCAGCCGGAAAAGAAATCTCACTGGACCTCTCCCTGATTAACAGAGGTTTTTCCACCTTATTCAATGAGCATCCCGTTTATTTTGTACTGATCGATGAACAAAACCGGATCACGGAATTTCTGACGGAGACGAACGTTCACGACTTCCAACCATACCAGCCCAAAGATCCGGAATGTAAACCTTTGCTTCATGCCATCAAAGGACAATTTATTATTCCGGAAAACCTGAAAACAGGAAAATACCGGCTAGGTCTCTGGATTCCTGATGGCTCCGAACGCCTGAAATATAACAACCGCTATGCCATCCGTTGTGCCAACGGAGATACGGAATGGTGGAGTTCGCCCGACAACAAATATGGCATCAACATCTTAACGTCATTAGATATAATACACCACTGATCTATTCGCCGGTCGGATTAGAAACTGCTTTGAATTTATTATTTGATTTATTTATTGTCAAAAGTGAGCTATCTTGTCCCCGTGCTTGACACGGGGCCGCAAGAGAACTGGCGGTATCAAAAAATACATACAGGATACAGTCTGTCCCCTTGCGATCCCGTGTCAAGCACGGGAACGGGATAACTCAATTATTCCTACATTGGAACCAAACAATAAACTCAAAACAATTTCTAGTTTTTTACCTGCCTCTTTTATAATTCAATAACTAAAGAAAAATATTATATTTGCACCTTTCATTCTTAATTCAATTATTGTAGACCATGAATACTAAATCAATTCTTAATTGTTGCCTGCTCGCATTGTGTTTTTGTGCGTGCACCGGACAACATCTTCCCGGTGAAAACAGGAATGTAGCTATCGCAGATTCCTTATTAACCAACATCCTGACAAAGTATAACGTCGAAAAGTACGGCCTTCTTTCCGAGACCTATCCGGTAAACCCGGAAAACCAGGTCACTTACCTTGCCGAAGGGAGCGAACAGAAAAAGAACCAGGAAGTCTCTTTCCTATGGCCTTACTCCGGTATGCTGTCGGGTTGTATCTCCCTCTATGACGTTACCGGAGATAAGAAATATCTGGAAATACTGGAAAAACGTATTATCCCGGGACTGGATCTGTATTGGGATAATACACGTACCCCGCACTGTTATCAAAGCTATCCGAGATTCAATGGTGAAAGCGACCGCTTTTACGATGATAATGACTGGCTGGCCATCGACTTCTGCGATTTGTATGCCCTCACCAAAGACCAGCAATATCTCCTGAAAGCAAAAGTGTTGCACGAATATATATACAGCGGATGGGACGATGCGCTGGGAGGCGGCATCTACTGGTGCGAACAGAAAAAGACCTCTAAAAACACCTGCTCCAATGCCCCGGCAACCGTCTTGTGCATGAAACTGTATAACCTGACGAAAGAACAAAAGTACCTCGACCAGGCCATCGAAACATATAACTGGACAAAGAAGAACCTGTGCGACCCTGCCGATTCGGTATATTGGGACAACATCGGACTCGATCAAACAATCGGTAAAGCCAAATTCACCTACAACAGCGGACAAATGATCCAGGCAGGCGTACTCCTCTACCAGACGACCTCGGACGAGACTTATCTGGCAGACGCAAAGAACACTGCAAAAGGCGCTTACAAGCATTTTTTAGGGAAACGTACAGGGATTAACGGAAAAGATGCTTACTTTTACCCCACAAATCCATGGTTCAATGTCATTTTATTACGCGGTCTCCTTGCTTTGGCGGAGATAGACAACGATTATAAATATGTCAGAACAATGGCGGACAATGCCCATTACGCCTGGGAATATACCCGCGACGAAAACGGATTCCTGGGAAATGACTGGGCAGGGACCGACAACAAAAAGTTCAAGTGGCTACTGGACAATGCCTGTATGATCGAGCTTTTTGCTGAAACAAGTAACATTCAATAAATAAAATATATAAACCCATGACTACACGTAGAAACTTTCTAAAATCCGGAGGTTTGTCTCTGGCAGGTCTGTTGGTCGGGCAAAAATCATTTGCTCATTTGGCAGAATCGGCTACACCGGGCGCACCTCTCGTGTCTAACACATTACAGTATACTTGCCAACGTCCGGCACCGGAAAAACGCCAGTTTACTTCTGCCGCCGTCGAAAAGGCAATCCAGACGACAAAAGCCAAACTGAAAGATCCGAAGCTGGCCTGGATGTTTGAGAACTGTTTTCCAAACACACTCGACACAACCTGTGAGCATAAAATGGTAAACGGCAAGCCTGACACATTCGTCCTTACAGGTGATATCCATGCGATGTGGCTCCGTGACTCATCCGCACAGGTTTTTCCGCATATCATTTTTGCAAATGAAGACCCGAAAGTAAAGACAATGCTGGCAGGTGTTATCAACCGCCAGACCTGGTGTATCAACATCGACCCGTATGCCAACGGTTTCAACGAAGGCCCGACAGGCAGCGAATGGGAAAGTGACCGTACGGAGATGAAACCGGAACTTCACGAACGCAAATGGGAGATCGACTCGCTCTGTTACCCCATCCGCCTGGCTTATCACTTCTGGAAAAAGACCGGCGACACCTCTCCTTTCGATGCCGAGTGGGAGAAAGCAATGAAAACCGTCTATAAAACGTTCATTGAACAACAACGTAAGGATGGACTCGGTCCGTATCGTTTCTCCCGTAAGACAGACCGCCAGGGAGACACCTTGCTGAACGACGGTTACGGTAGTCCGGTAAACCCTGTCGGATTGATCGTCTCCTCTTTCCGCCCGTCTGACGATGCGACTTTGTTCGGTTTCCTGATCCCGTCGAATATGTTTGCCGTCACTTCACTCCGCCAGTTGGCAGAGATGATGCGCGACATCAAAAAGGATAACGACTTTGCCCGCCAGTGCGACTCATTGGCCGACGAAGTAGCTGCCGCCATCGAGAAATACGGTATTGTAGAACACCCCGAATTCGGAAAGGTATATGCTTTCGAGGCAGACGGTTTCTATAACCACGTTTTCATGGACGATGCCAATGTCCCCAGTTTGTTGGCTATGCCCTACCTGGGATGTGTCGATGTAAACGATCCGGTCTACCAGAATACCCGCAAACTGGTTCTGAGTCCGCTGAACCCCTACTTCTATAAAGGCAAGGCAGGCGAAGGTATCGGCGGTCCGCACATCGGTTTCGACTTTATCTGGCCGATGAGTATCATCATGCGATGCAATACGACCAACGACAACGAAGAAATACGCCACTGTGTAAAAATGCTCCGTGATACGGACGGCGACACCGGTTTCATGCACGAATCATTCCACAAAGACGATCCAAAGAAGTTCACCCGCTCCTGGTTCGCCTGGGTTAACACCTTGTTCGGCGAAATGATTTACCGCCTGGTACAGGAAGGTAAAACGGATATATTGAATAATTTGGGATGATTGAGTCAATATAGAAATAATTGAGCTATCAGTTTATAGCGACGGGAGTAACCAATTCCCCTCTTGAGAGGGGAGACAGGTACAACCAGTCACTATAAATAGCTCAATTCTGATAAGAAGTGAACCATCTGTGAATATGACTAGTTGTACCTATTTCTTCTCTTTGAAAGGGGATAAGAGATGTATTAATGCCAGTAAATAAAACAAAACTGATTGCAGACTCTCCCAATAAAAGTTTTTCCGTTTTTTTTCTTCATTCCTTCATCTATAACATATAGAGTTTATAAATCAAAGAACACAAAATGAATACAATGAAGGATCCGATATAATTTGTAATTGAATCGATGTAAACATCTCTATTTCTTCCCTATCACTTCATCATGAACAACCATTGGATACCGGCAAATCCAAAGGTATATCTTATCTCTTTATTAGTGTACAGGTAGAGTGGGACTGATATACTTTTAGATCAAAAGTGCTGTATCCGTTCTTGTCCGTCATTCGTCAAACGCTTGTTCGATATATGTCGGACGCTTATCCGATATTAGTCGAACAAGCGTTTGACAATTGACGGACAAGAAATCGGACATGACTTTTGAACTAAAGAATAATAAGATAAATGCTTACAACATATGACTTACTCTTTTGTTGATATACAGAAAATTTCCTTTATTCATTTATTACATGGAAAATTTGAATTATATAGATGCTACAGGATGATATCCTTCATTATGTTCATCTACAAACCATTAATCATCTGCACAGTAACTCCTATATGAACAAATGAAGGAAAAAAACAGAAAAACTTCAGATGATAAAGATACTGTCTTGAATCAGCCTCTTTATCATTTCCCCATTTGCCTTAGCAGGTATTCTACATTAATAAAATGCCGGGTATATTCCGCATGCATCTTTCTTGCAACTGAACAGCTGGATGCCATCCGGGCAAGAAATTGTAAATGTCTTCCCAGGGAAGTATTCATTTCTAATCGCTGCGTTTTGGGGATACTGTCCTGTACGGAATAAACTCCACAGGCCATTTGTATTTCTAACAATCCTTCATCCCAGGAGTGTTGCGTATACTTACATAAAAATCCGAGATTTCTCTTCAGGTCTTTGCTTAGTATGCTCAATACTTCAAAGTCGGTGCGTTTAGAGGAACATGCGCCCGGATTGATCAGACGGGCCAGTTTGAGGTAAAAATCTTTTAGTTCTTCTTCAGAAAAAGGAGAGGGGTTTCCACTTAACCTTTGCAGGTCTTCACTTTGTTGGGCAGTTAAAAATTCTGTGTCCATACCTATTAATATTAGATGTGAAGGCGAAGATTTTCTGAATATAAGAGCGGTTCCGCCTGTCCCGTTGCATTTCACCCCAAAAGGCAGTAGATACATTAATATTCCACACGGGGGTACGGAACCGCCATATAGAATGATCGTAAGCGGACATAAAAATGCCCGCCACGGGAATTGGCAGGTTTCCCCACCTTTTGGAATGAAATGCACAGCAAATGTACGATAATAATTAAAGGATGCAATAAAAAACACGTCAAAAATCATAGGCAAGTCGAAATAAATAGAGATTCATCAAAAAGGGGAAGAATATTCTCCCGAACTCTCTTCCCCTACCTTGTTAACCATCAATTCAGTTAACTGTATGTACTCTTTAAATATTCAGTATTATTCCAGTGCTTTACCAGGTGCCATCGGCCAATACGGATTCTGATACATTACCGTGGTGTTTATATCTTCCGGATTGGTGGCGGCAAGCTGCATATCCTGCAAACCGATCGGACTAAGGTAAAATGCCTTTCGCCAGGTCAGTCCATCGTAAAGCTGGTTGTTGATACTGGTCCTGCGTAGCGGACGCAAATATTTACTATCTTCTTTCCGCGAAACATTTGCCTCAGTCGTGCCGTCGGCAACTACTGCCGAAACTTCTACACCGTCTACCGTTTTTGTATATTTCAGGTAAGCGGCATCCCAGAAGTTCACACCTTCAATGATATAAGGCTTCGTAAGCAACTGATCCCAGGCACGCCACCGGATCAGGTCGTCCCAACGCATGCCTTCGCCATTAAATTCGCAACGACGTTCGCGACGGATATTATAAAGTGTCGGATCCACCAACTGATCGCCGGAATAAACGGCCAGGTCATTTTCGTTGCCCAGATTGGTTGCACCAATGGTTTTTGAGAAATCCTCATCAACACCGGCACGGCGGCGGATAGCTTTCCAATACCCTTGCGCTTTGCCATCGAGCGAACCGTTTTTCTCATAGCATGCTTCCATATAGTTCAGATAGGCTTCCGTAGCCCTGAAAATAACACAACCGTTACTTCCCAGCAATTCGTCATTCCTGTTCTGGTCGTAATCGTATGTGTAAGCTTTGCGCGGACGGTATCCGGTGATATCCCGGTTTTGTTCGGCATCTGAAATGATACGGAAATTTTCCATGTGCACTACGACACCGGTATCGGCTATTGCAGGGTCTTTCGTATCACTGCGCTGTACGTCTTCTTCTCCCCAGACAAACAGTTGCAGGCGTTCGTCACGGTCTTTTTTCTCCTGCGATACGGTGACGTCTCCGTGATAACCCGAACCGGCAGCATAAATGGGCAGCCCGTTCTTCATCAGGAAAGTATTAACCAGTGCACGGGTCATTCCGGTGCGGTCACCTACCTGCAAACGGATGGGTACACAATGGGAAATGCTCAATCCCTTATTATACTGCTTCCATAGCAACACCTCGTTAATCCCTGACGCATCCGGCGTGCTGAACATTTCGAAATAAGGATTCCAGCCGTATACTTGTCCGTAAACGGGGTTCATCACATGGGAGTTATCCGTCAGCGTGGCCTGATCGGCTACTGCTGACGCAGCATCCATAGCCTGAGTCAGGAAAAAGTCTATTTCGCCGGGTATATCGAACGATTTACCGCTGTTATAGTCCATCTTAGCTCCCGGCCAGTTTGCATCGCCCGGTACACGGCCCGTACCCTGGTGGTATTTTTCGAAAGTAGCTTCAAAGAGGGCTACTCTCGATTTCAGCAGTAGCGCTGTTTGTTTATTGATACGCTGGTTCATTTGAAATCCATGATCTTTAAGACGGGAGATCGCCTCATCGAGGTCTTTCAGGATAAAACGGGCCACTTCATTGCGGGGTGCTCGTTTGCTGTGTTCGACAAGCACGTCGCTCTGGTCGGGCAGTACTTCTTCCACGATCGGGAAATCACCGTATTTCACAAGGGCTACGTAATAACTCAATGCACGGAAAAAATAGGCCTCCCCGATATAATGGCTAAGCAGATCGCTCGCCCCCTGGATCGTTCCGGCCTCTTCTTTAGGAAGCACCTCTTCAAACAGATAATTCCATACACGGACGCGGGATAACAAGCCTTGTGTGGTCTTACCGGCCGACACCTGCCAGTTTCCGGCAAAATAATTAAGGTTGCCTTCGTCCGTCAGCAGGTTATCGGTATTGGCATCATTACGTTGCACGCCGGAATTCCAGGACGTTTGATGATACATCTTGGTTCCGTTGGAATTTTCGAGCTGGGAATCGTAATAGTTAAGCACATAATTACCCACCTGATCCACTGTTGTGAAATAAGATTCCGGGGTTATCTGGCTGATCGGAGCGCGTTCCAGAAAGTCGTTACAGGATGTCATCGCCAATCCGCCCATACCGATCAATGCGCCGACATATATATGTTTTAATTTTAGTCTCATATTCATTCAATGAATTAAAAGTTTACATTTAAACCGATTGAAATAGTTTTCTGCAAAGGATAGAGTTTACCGTCTCCCCAGTCGCTGCCCAGCAATTCAGGATCGAATACGCCGCTGATATCAGATAAAGTCAGCAAGTTGTCACCGGAAACATAAATACGTACCGATTCCATTCCTGCTTTTTGCGTCCATATTCTCGGTAAGGTATATCCGACCTGCATATTCTTCAAACGTATATAAGCTGCGTTTTGCAAATAGCGGGTCTGGGTACGCTGGTTCTTGTCGGTATTGAAATAGGGTTTCGGATAGTAAGCTCCGGTGTTGGCTCCTAACGGGTCGCCTTCCGGACGCCAGTAATCCATATGTTCGCTGAAAGCGCAGGATTGCCATTCGCCGCCTTGTGCTCCCCAGAAATACGGGCCACCCAGCATATAATCTCTTTTCATGATACCTTGCAGGAAAATAGAGAAGTCGAGTCCGTTCCAGGCTCCGTCCAATGTCAGACCGAAGTTATAGCGTGGCGTGTTATTTCCGATGATCTTCATGTCCCCATGATCGTCGAGCGTATTGGCTCCGCTGTCTACACCGTCTTTACCATCGGTATTGGCATACATGATATCGCCCGGTCCCCAGCTTGTTCCCCAGTTAGGCGTACCGCCGTTGGCAAGATGTTTGTCCATCTCTTCCTGGCTTTGTGCGATCCCGACCGTCTGGTATCCCCAGATATCCCCCAGGATCTGTCCTTTATAATACGTACTCAGGGCCATTGTTTCATTCGGATACCTGAGTATCTTACGCAAGTTGTCGGATACTACCAGACGAACACCATAGTCGAATTTCTGAATACGGTCTCTCCATGACATTTCCAGTTCCCATCCATACGACTTCATATCGCAGTTGTTGATCTGCGGAGCATTGGCTCCCAAAACGGAAGGCAACAGAGGAGCCGGCCCGATCATATCATATGTATAACGGTTGTAATAATCGAATGAACCGGTCAGGCGATTGTCGAACAATCCCCAGTCGAAACCGACATTCCATGATTCGATCGTTTCCCAGGTCATCAGACTGCTGACGATGCCCGGAAGGCCGGCCACATTCTGCTGGGTACCGTTTATCAGCCAACTGGAAGAAGCCGTGCCGGTCGGCATGTTCTGATAGAACGGATACCAGGCATCGGTACTGTCCGTATTGTTATTACCGAGCTGTCCCCAGGATGCTCTTACCTTCAATGTTCCGACTACACTGTTCAGGGGTTCGAAGAATGCTTCGCGAGCTATATTCCAACCTGCCGAGAAGGAAGGGAAAAGGCCCCAGCGCTGATCGCCGATAAAACGGGAAGAACCATCGTAACGCAGATTGGCTTCCAGCATGTAACGGTCGGCATAATTGTAGTTAATACGTCCGAAGAAACCGGCAATGGCCCGTTCACGTGCCCAGGAACTAGCTTTCTTATTATCCTGTGTCAGGCCGAGCGACGGGACATCCGCAGAGATCAGATCCGTACCGAAGCCATTCAATCCGCTCGGACGGTAAAGTTCGGCATTGAAACCGGCCATTACTTTAAAGTTATGATTGCCCAGCGATTTGGTATAATCCGAATAAATATTGGTAGAGAAGTAGTCTTCATCCTCACGTGAATCCGATACTTCCGAGTAGCCGGCTGCACCACCGTTCCAGGAAAGAAGATACGGTTCATTTTTGGCATCGTACGCATAAATAGGCAATACCGCCCAGCTCTGTTTACGGTAGTAAGAACGCATACTGCCTTCAGCAACGATACGCCAGTCTTTAACAGGTTCGAAAATAGCCTGCAACTGCTGGGTATACCAGTTCTTCTGGCTGGTTTGCTTTCCTCCGTCTTCCAGCTGGACAATTTCCATATCCCGCTGATAATGCCCGTTCGGATCGACAACCGGACAGGTCGGCCAGCGGCGTGCAATATTATGGAAGAATAAGCCCGTCAGATAGGTCGGGCGATGATAATCTTCACGCGTCCATTTGCCGGTGTAGTTTACAGTGACCCAGTCGGCCAGTTTTGCCGAAATCTTTGCATTCATTGTATAACGGTTGAACTTGTCATCGCCATGCTTTAGCAAGCCGGTCTGGTCAAGGAAACTACCACTGAGCATATAGGTCAACTTATCAGTACCACCACTCAGGCTAAGATTATGTTCCGTAGAAGGCACCCAGTCACGATAGAACTCGGCAAACCAATCCGTGTTGGCAAAAGCGCCTCCATAGTTATTCCATTTACCATCAGATCCGGCAACAGTACCATAGTATTCAGGTTTGGTAGGGTCGGTGAACTTACCGTCCATATAATCCTTGATGTTTTTCATGGCGTCGTCATTGAATATCGGATTTCCTCCCCCATTCGTATTTGCCCTATTCCAATATTGGGCAAATGAATAAGAATCGACCATCTCCGGCACTTGGACAGCATCGGAGAAACGTACGTTGCCCGAGTAATTCACCCGGGTCTTACCGGATTTACCGCTTTTGGTCGTAATAAGGATCACACCGAATGAGGCACGTGCTCCATAGATGGAAGACGAAGCTGCATCCTTCAAGACACTGATATTTTCAATATCATTCGGATTCACGGTATTCATATCCCCTTCGATACCATCAACCAGTACCAACGGACTTCCGCTCGATCCCTGACCGATCGTACCTCCGCCACGGATATTAATATTCAGTGATCCATCCAGCATACCTCCGCTACTGCCTACCGACATATTCAAACCGGGGATAACGCCTTGAAGTGCCTGCGATACGTTCTGAACCGGGCGAGATTCAAGGACCTTGGAATCTACCGTACTGACAGATCCTGTCAGATTCACTTTTTTCTGTGAGCCATACCCCACAACTACCACTTCATCCAGCTGTTTCGAGTCTTCTTTCAGCTGAATCCGGAGAGAGGATTGTCCGGTGTAAGTAATTTCCAGAGAGAGATAACCGACATACGAAACGACCAATATGCTACCCTCTTTCACCCCGGGTAAAGAAAAGTTGCCGTCCATATCGGTTACCGTACCGTTCGTAGTTCCTTTCACAACTACCGTTGCTCCTACTACAGGACCCATATCATCCTCTACAACACCTTTTACTGTCGAAGATTGCTGAGAAACCTGTACCACAATTTCCGGCTCCGCTACCGGATTTCCGTTAGCACTCATTACCGGAGAAAAAGCCAGTAAAATGCTGGTGATAATGCCTGCTTGTTTTGGGATTTTCAGGAGCGTAGCATTATTTGCATTCGATAAACATAACAGTTTTTTCATGAATTTAAATAATTAATTGTTCATTTATCAACATTTTAGATCTAAAAATATCATCACATCAAACTTGATATTATCACACCCTAACCAGTAATAAATTTTTATCAATCAATTTTACAAGAACAAAAAGCAACAGAGTTCTGCTGGAACTAGGATTTTTAAGGTATGTACAGGGATACACGAGTGAATAATTTCAATAACACCTCCCCATCAAGGCTATACTTTGATAATACATTTTGGTATTTATTAAATAAATTGCAAAAATCCAGGTTAAAATTTGTTTGTATTGTATTTGTTTATATATTTGCAACGATTTATTCATCCTAGTTCCAGCAGAACTATGTAATTTATACAAATAATAACACCTCGCTTTACTCCCGAAAAAACAACCGATCCCACAGAATACACCGGAAATATTTGTTTCTAATTCATAACAGTATCTCTTATTATTTACCTATCTTTGCTAAACTTAAAACACAATAGCCTTATGAAAAAGAAATTAGTCGTACTGACCGGCGCCGGCATGAGCGCCGAAAGTGGCATTTCGACCTTTCGTGACTCCGACGGTCTCTGGGAAAAATACCGGGTGGAAGATGTAGCAACCCCCGAAGGCTTTGCCGCCAACCCTGAACTGGTCCTCAACTTCTACAACCAGCGACGCAGGGAATTGCTCAACACCAAGCCCAACGCAGGACATATCGGACTGGCTGAATTGGAAAAGGACTTTGACGTTCATATCATTACACAAAATATCGATAACCTGCACGAACAGGCCGGCAGCAGCGATGTGATCCATCTGCATGGCGAACTGATGAAATCCTGTTCCGTCCGCGACCTGAATACGACTTACGACTTGTCACCCGAGAATCCGGATATCCATATCGGAGACAAAGACCCGCACGGTGTACAGCTTCGTCCGTTCATTGTCTGGTTCGGTGAAGCGGTTCCAATGATCGACCCGGCCATACGTATGGTAGAATCATGCGACATTTTCGTCATCATCGGCACCTCCCTCAACGTCTATCCGGCTGCCGGACTACTGAATTACGTACGCCGCGGTCAACCGATCTACCTGATAGACCCGAAAGAGGTGAATACCTACCGCAACGATATCCACTTTATAAAGTCCGGTGCTTCGGAAGGAGTTAAAGAGCTTAGTAAAATACTAAAGTTTAGTACTACATGATTGAAGTTCACTATCTTTGCAAAACTTAAAACAAAAATCATGGAACCATTAAAAATCGCCACCGTACAATTTGAGACACGGGATAACGATAAAATGTATAATCTTTCTGTCATCCGGGATATGTGCCGGAAAGCGTCAGTTGAGGGAGCGGATGTGGTAGCATTTCACGAATGCTCGGTTTGCGGATATACATTCGCCAAGGATTTGTCTTATGAAGAATTACTGGCTATCGCCGAACCAGTTCCTACAGGGGAAAGCACGCAAACCTTGATTGCCATCGCGAAGGAGTTTAACATCACGCTATTGGCCGGTTTCTTCGAACGAGACGGGGATCGTATTTATAAGGCGCAAGTATGCGTGGATGGGCAAGGCTTAAAGGCGAAGTATCGCAAGTTACATCCGTTCATCAATCCGCATATCTTACCGGGTGACCAATATGTACTGTTCGATATTAAAGGATGGAAATGCGGCATATTGATTTGCTACGATAATAATATCATAGAAAATGTACGTGCCACTACCCTATTGGGAGCGGATATTATTTTCATGCCCCACGTGACAATGTGTACTCCATCCCCTCGTCCTGGAGCCGGCTTAATCAATCCCGCTTTGTGGGAAAACAGGGAGAACAACCCTACTACCTTACGACAGGAGTTCGATGGTTTGAAAGGACGAGCCTGGCTCATGAAGTGGCTTCCCGCCCGTGCTTATGACAATGCGATTTATGTGGTATTCTCTAATCCGATCGGGCATGATTATAATGAGATCAAGAACGGCTGCTCAATGATTTTGGATCCTTTTGGCGATATATTGGCAGAATGCCGTAAATTAGGAGATGATTTCGTGATAGCTACAGCTATCCCCGAAAAGTTAAAACTAGCTGGAGGATATCGTTACCGGAACGCCCGTCGTCCGGAACTCTATGCGGATATAATAGGGCAGCCGCATGAATCCTGCCAAAAAGTCGCATGGCTAACAGGGACAACCAATGAATAACCCATTGGCAAAATTAACTTAGTGCATATTTGACTCGACCCTCCAGTTTTCCAAAGTATAATACTACTCATCAATAAGTTTTCATTTCACCTATTGATAAGTAGTATTTTTTGTAAGAACAATGATCATTTACATAGATCCGGTTTTCAATCCTCAATGATCAGGCGAAGCCCTACATTATTCACTTTCTGCCAGGGCAGATAAGCACGGCGCGCTGTTGCCGTTGCATCTTTCGGACGGTCTACCCAGGAACCGCCACGGGCAACTACCTGTTTAGCTTCCAGGGTTTCCTGAGATTTGTCATTATAAGGATACGGAGCATAGATCGAACGGGTCCATTCCTGTAAGTTTCCGTGCATGTTGATCAGGCCGAACGGATTTGCCTTATAGGTATATTCTTCCGTCGGGATCATCAGACCGTCGTTGACCGTATCAACCTTCGGCATATAGTTATAATACGGGAACCAGGGATTATCCTTCTCCATCGGTTGGGGATCGATACCTGTAACGGCCATCTTTTCCAACTGTACATCGGCCAGGTTCTCATACGGTCCGAAGTTTGCGTCCATAGCACCATACCAGAAAGGCTGGTCACTACCACCACGGCAAGCCCATTCCCACTGGACTTCGGTAGGAAGCTGCACGTTCAGGCCGGTCTTTTCTGAAAGCATCCGGCAATAATTCACTGCTTCCTCATAACTTACACGAATGACCGGTTGGTTCGGTTTATTTGCCGGATAACCGGGAGTCGTATGGTCTTTCCAGAACTGTGCGTAGATACGGCTGTCGTGGTCGGGAACCAGTGCATTATACTGCTCATTGGTCAGTTCCTTTTCAGACATCCAGAAGCCTTTCTTCACTTCTGCCTTAAATTCAGGAGCCTGGTCGGGATAACCGTCGTTCGTACCCATTACGAATTTACCTGCCGGAACACGGACAAAGGCGATCTTCACACCATCGGCAACCTCTATTTCCTTGCGTAACGATTTTTCTTTCGACAACATCTTCTGAATATCGTCGGTAGACAAAGGCCAGCCTTTCATCTTTACCTCTTTATGCTTGACAGGAGCAACCTTTTCCGGCAATTCGGGTTTGATCTCTCCCTTGCTTTTCAGCAAACTTGCATAATCAGCCAGCTCCTTGCGCCAGTCGGCACCGGCACCGTTCGCATACTTATTGGTCAGTTCAAGGCGACGGCCGTACTGTTCGTATCCATTCAACGGATCAGCATCAAATTCGCCACGTCCCGGAGCGTTCATATCGATCCACATCGTGAGATGATCCCATTCGTTATCAGTCAATTTCACATTATAATGGCCACGTTCCAACATACGAACGATCTCGCTGGTAGAAGCATGATATTCGTAGGGAGTCATCACATACATATCCGCTTCCGGTCCCTGACGGTTTACGTACGGATGGAAAGCCAGATAACTCTTCTGGAAATAACGCGTACCGCTCCAGTCGGTTATACCGACCGAGGTCGTGTCTTTAAAGTTCGGCCGGCCGGCTTTGCTTCCGTCATGGCAAGCCACACAGGCACGGTCGAGAATCGGTTGTATCTCATATTTAAAGGTATAAGAACGGACACCACCATCGGCAATCTTCAATTCATGCGGCTTACGGGTAGATGCAGCAACCCTTTTCGGAACCGGAATGGTGTTCTGATCTTCATGGCAGCCCACACAGGATACCACTTCGCCCGGCATACCGGTCAGCCAGCTACGCATCCATTGTACGGCACGTCCGTCCGCATCGAGCGGTTGGAGGGAGACAGGCGTATTGGCCGGAATCTTAAAGATAGCAGAGCCATCCTCTTCTACCGGAACGGTTCCCAGCAGACGCTTGATATCCCATCCGGCCTGGATACCGTGATTATAATGGTCGGACAGCGTTCTGCGATAAGCATATTCATACGCATAGACACGGAATGACTTGATCTGTCCGCGGGGAACGCCTCTCAGTCCTTCCCCCTCATAAATATCCTGGATAAAGACAGTCGCTTCCTTTTCATTCGGTTTGATACGATCCGGGATTGCCGGAGGAACCGGAGTACTTTTCACCGGAACGGAATAGATCATACCGGCATCGTCGGCATTGGCAACTAATGTCAGGTTATCATAAATATCCACCAGATAGATTCCCCAACGGCTGTACGGAGACAGTTTGGCCGTTACCAGGAAAGTCTCGTCGGTCAGCGGATACGGTTTGATGAATTGCGGCCACACACCGTTTACCAGTTCATCTTTTACCTCCGGAATAATCGGACGGCCACGAAACGGCAATTCCTGTATCATACCTTTCTCTTCCTTACGGCTCTTTGCCGGATCGAAAATCATCAGACGGCCGGAACGGGCTACCCCGTGGTGACCGGAGATAACACCGACAAAACGGTTCGTCCGCTTCGGCAGCGGCTGCACGTCGAAGATACTGTTCGGGAACATGGAACCGCTACCATATAACGATTTCTGTTCGGTTCCGTCCGGATTCATATGCATCACGATACGGGAGAAATAGTGAGTCAAATCCGTATATTCCCAACGGACATACATCACCTTACCGTTTGCCATCACTACCGGATGCCAGTTCGCATCCTGGTCGAATGTCAGACGGCGCAGGTCACCGTTACTGGGATCATATAAAACCATATTACCCACCGCATCACTACCGTTTACACAAGGTACGCCTTGATAACCGATATTGGAGATCGCCAGCATACGTCCATCGGGCAGATAGGTCGCATCAAAGAACTCCAGGTCAGGCTCCGGAATGTTGGTTACCTGCCGGGCATTGCCGCCTTCCAGATTGATTTCGTGCACCTGCCATCTACGTGTCGTATCCAATGCTGTAAACATCAAGCGTTTCCCATCCCAGTTCAACACCAGGTCGGTCACGGAGGAACCGTCTACTGCCGGTTTATAAACCGTCTTTTCCTGAAGGTTTCCGCTTTTCAGGCCGGACAATTCCACCAGTTCCGCTTTAAAATTCTTACGGCTGGCAGAGCTAAGATTCGACCAGTTGTTCGGCTGGATACCCAGGCTTCCGGCTCCGACAAAGTTGGCCCGTTCTCCAAGATTGAATTTAACGGTCAACATCTTATCGACATTCACATCCGGGCTCATCAGCATCAACTCGCGTTTCAGAGCCAACGCCTTATTAGCCTTGTCGAGTGCTTGTTGATCTCCGGTATAGATTCCGGCAAAACCTCCGGACAGCAGAGACTTCAATTCATTGAAACGTTTTTCGGCCAGATTTGCATCAAAGCCCGAACTCTTTTTCATGATACCCAAAGCCTCCTGAATAGCTTCCGGTTTCATCCATTCCAGTTCGGCCTGTATTTCCAGTACGGAAATCAAACGACCGGCCAAGCTCTTATAAGCCTGCATCTGTTCGGACGATGTAGCCAACGATGCTACCTTATTCAATTCAAACTGATACCAGGAGTTGTTCTTCAACTCTTTCATCATAGCGTCCAGGCCTTTCTTCGTCCTGTTAAGCTGTTCGGACGTAACTTCTTCCTTTGTCTCACAACTCGGTTGTGCAGATAATGCGCTTCCTCCTAACAGACAGAAAGCCATACATCCTGTAATCAATAATTTCTTCCACATAGGCGATTATTTTTTAGTAACAAGTTTGTCTAATTCTTTTCCGTCCAGATATTCTTCATCCTGCGAATTATACAGACCATCCATAATATAATGCGCATCTGGGAATGCAGATAATATCTTACGTATAGTTTCTGTCTGCCCGGATTTATAAAGCGGAGCATTCGTATTCCATAATTGATTGTGAATATCTTTTTCAGGGACGGAAATAAGAAGATCCTTTATATCCATCTGTTTCAATCGGGAAAGATTACCGTCCAGGTTCGCTTCATCGTTCAACAACAAAGATAAAGCCGGAGCCAGGGTAAAGTTCGGACGGTTCACCTCATTCACCAGTTTCTGCAACCCCTCTATGGTATCCGGGGTACGGGAAACGGCTTGCCGCAATACCAACCGGATATTCTTTTCCGCAGCATAATCAGACAGAACCTGGAACGATTCTTTCAAAGAAGCATAGAACTGTTCCATCGTATAATTATTTTCAATGGTCCGCTGGGTAGAAATCAATAATTCATCGGCACCCAATATTTCCATCTTATCAATAACACGCTTCATGATATCCATGCTCTTCTGATAGAAAGGAGGATCATTATTTACGATCCTCAAATCAGGATACAGATTCAATCCGGAAGTCAAATCTACCGTTATTTTCAATTTCTGGCGTCCCAACCAACCGGATTCATGCTTCAACGTTTCTTTTTCCTTATTATTCAGATAACGCCAGTCAATCACCACACGGTCATAATGTTCGAAGAAAGTCGGACGCGACAAAATCTCTTCCTTTACATCCGAGATATTGCGTAAAACAAGCGAACGCCCCGTAACATTCGGTACCGGGGTACTTTCCGGCATAACGGTTATATCCGCTTCATCATTCAACCGGACACGGAAAACGCGCACATTACCGCCAGCAATCGTATTGGAGGTATTTTTACCGAAGGAGGTATTCACAGCCACTTTAGGCGTATATCCAACGGCTTTCATTTCCGAACAGTCTGTCGGTAATTCTTTGATAGAAACAATCTTTCCGGTCTTTGTCCGGATGGAAAACTCCTTCGGTGTCCAATGTTCGTTGGATATCAGAACAGTATATTCGCCATTGCCTCTGGAACAGGTTACAAGGCTCAGTTCCGGGTTGGTTTCGAACAGTTGTACGGAAGAGAAAATATCTCCCATCAATGCTTTCACATGATTTAATATCGGGTAAGGTTTATCCAGCGGCATTTCTTCCTTCACCTTGACAGGAAGTTCACATTGCGGTTGTTCGGTAACACCGTAAGGTGATGCGATAACAGTAATCTTTCCTTTTCCGGTATTCAACTCGATAGCGGCCGGCAGTTCGTTAGATTTTTGCAGGATTGTCGCAGATGCCGGATAAATCAACTCAGCCAACGTATAAGGAACACGTTCGCTTAACGACTGTCCTTTGTAAGTCACCGGACCTGAGCACACGGTCGTTTTGTTTCCGGCACGGACACCGGCAATTCCGTCCGGCATGTTTTTCAGTGAACCGGCAGTGATAATCAGATGTCCTCCTTCATTCACATAAGTTTCCAGTTTATCGTTGATTTCTTTTCCCGGACGAAGCTCATCGGCAATGACCAGTACCGGATACTGCTGCAAAACCCATTGAGGCGCATCACTCATCAGACAATCGGCAATATCGCCATAAGGATTAGGGGCAATAAACCCTCTTTCATCTTTATAATAGGAAGCATCCTGATAGCCGGGATATAAAATATCGAGTATCCCGTCCGTCAGATAATCCGGCAACTCATACGGCAGATTCCCCCATACTTTATAGGCCTGCCTGGAATATAGATGACGCGGGAAAGACCAGCCGGAAAAGAAATCGGTCATCAAAGCAACCGGTGTATACATCACACCCGGATCACCGTATTTATCTACCCATTTAACCGCACTCTGCTGTATCTTGCCGATAGGACTCAGCTTCTTGTCGTCTATCCGCATGGACCCTTCGAAACCGACAGCCACACAATCGTACATCAAATGAGTATAGATCAACCGTTTCAGCAATCCGAGCGAGGTCCCTTTCAACGGGCCGCCACTGTTGTAGTCATCATCTATACCGGTAGCATTCGAATCATATGTCTTATATCCCCAACGGTTCCATACGGAAGCATTACCAAACCAGTTAACGCCATATTGCTTACCGGCTCCGCGGATAAAGGAATAATAAATCTGCGAGTTAGGCAATCCCTGGGCCGTTTCCGCCCCTATCAATGTATAAACTCCTTCTTTCAGGAAATAATGTCCAAAGTTCAGGGAGACAAGAGTTGCCATTTTATTCCCCAGCTGATCGCCCATTTCCTGGAAATGACGCTGGAAGTTAAAGTATTGTTGTTTGCGGTCTGCACCCAACGGATACATTCGCGGAGCAAAACTACCGACATACCGACCGTCCTGTTCACCGTTATCCATACCCAGCCAACGGTCGCCCAGTTCTTTCTCGAAAAGATCGAGTACGCCGTCGGGAATAACGAACTGCGTCCAATATCCGCCAGGCCCCGAACCCGGGATATATCCCCAAAGGTCAAACAGATACAGGTTTCTTTTCTTTATCTCGGCAACGACCTCTTTCAGATTATCCTGAAAAACCAGCGGATAGGAAACCCACAAAATATCCCCGAGCTTATCCTTATCCACCCACTGATCGAGTTTTTGTTTATAATCTCCGGAAAGGTCACGAAGTGCTATAAATTGAATTTTGTCATGAAAGAAAGAAGCATCCGGCGATTTCACATGATGACGCAGGTAATCGGGATGATGAGACGGGATCATTTGATAAGGATACAGCTTGATACTATTCTGTGCAAGCGGTCGGTCAGGATACAGTAATCCCAACAAAACAATAAGTATAAGAATCTTTTTCATAAGTATTTATTATTGTTGTTGCGTTAACAAGCCGACAACTGATAAGCCGATCATTTCTTATCGCAACAAAGATGCATTTATATTTTGAGATTATGTTACTTTTCGTTCATAAAAAAGTTAATAATCTACGAAATAGGATCTATTTATGCCCGAATGATAACAATTTACTTCAATCCGATCAGTCCGGAGAAGCCGGTAAATACTCTTTCAAAACCTGCCGGAGTTGTGCCAACGCCTTTTTCTGATACAATTTAACGGCATTCACGGAAACACCCATTTCTTCCGAAATCTCCGCATAGGTTAGATTTTTATATCGGCTAAGCTCAAAAACCCTTTTATATTGAGGAGGCAATTCTTTCACCGCTTTACCAACCCGCTCTATTAGTTCTTTGGAGAGAACATAATCGAGAGGAGATTCATCCAGTGAAAACAATGTATTCCTTTCTGCTATATTGTCATCAATTTCAATATATTCAGGTTGATTTCTTCTCAGATACGACAAACAAGCGTTATGAACAGCCCGTACCAGATAAGCCCGGATAGAAGTTGTAATAACCAACGTTTCCCTGTTCTCCCATAACCAGCGGAAGACATCTCCGACAATCTCTTCAATGATGTGTTTTTCCGTGATGTAAGAACGTGCTTCATAGCAAAGAAAAACATAGTACTTTTTGAATAAGCATTCAAAAATTTTATGGTTTCCTTGTTGCAACTCCACTAATTCATCACGAGTATCCATCATAACACAATAAAGATATTGCTATAAATCCCCGTATTACTTTAAAGATCAACACAATACATACCACATAAAGTTTTAGTAAAAACTATGTGTGACTAGAAAAAACGGTCGTTTTTTTTAGTCACTATTTTTCAAGAAAATCTTTTGATTTTTATGCTGTCAATTAGATGGTATCTCACAGATTTTTAGTACTTTTAGATGTCCGAATTGATTTTGTCTGGTCAACATGAAAAATGACTAGAAAAAACGACCGTTTTTTTTAGTCACTATAGTACATATGTAAAGCGGTTAATTTTCAATAGCAATACCCAACTTATGGAATAAAAGAAATTTATTCATCCGGTATTGTCTATCACTGTTAACGAATTGGTTTATTTATAATTCGGATCCTGAACCAAAACGCCACCGGCTTTATCAATTTCACTTTGTGGTAATGGGAAATAATAGAATGCCGGCTTAAAGACCTTTACATAAGTTGGCAAAGCAGGGTCTGACGCACCATTCACAAGTTTGTCCATTAACTTCCATCGTTTCAGCTGAAAATAGCGATGACCTTCAAATACAAATTCCACACGCCATTCGTTACGAATACGTTCACGCATCTGATCTTTTGTCAGACCAGCAGGCAACTCCGGTTGTCCTGACCGTACACGGATCTGATTAACCGCATCATACACTTTCTGCGTCGGCCCGTTTGCTTCGTTTTCTGCTTCAGCAATCATCATCAAAACTTCGGCATAACGTAGAATGATAACATCGGCATCAGAAATCGTCGAATAGCTCGGCATTTCTTTGGTCGGCTGAATCAACTTCATCATACCAAATCCGGTTTGCATCTGATTGGTAATTGTCACCGAACCTCCTTCTTGTCCATCCATCGAGAAATCAGCTTCGCCACTATGGCAAACCGTTTCATACAAACGGCGATCGCGATTTTGGAACAATTTAGCCCTTTCTGCTTTATTGGCATCTCCCAATTCTCCAGTAGCCAGTAAAGATTCATTGACCGGGACAGTCAACGGAGATTCACCCCATTTCTGACCATCTGTACACTCGAATGCATCTACCAAATCACGAGTCACACCGCAAGTAGTCCATGCTGCATAATACAAGTCCATACTATGGGTTGTATTAGGAGCCAAGTAACGAACAGAGAACATAATCTCAGGAGAAGCCAGTTGCATGGAAGATATAAAGTTATCACGCATCCGATCTGCCAAATCATACCCCTTGATTGATTCCAGCAAAGACACAATTTCCCCCATTTTAGAAGGATCTGCATTTCCTTTATCATCGTAGGCTTCGGCCAACATCAAACGAGCCTTAAATGCTTTCAAAGCACCCGGAGAGAAATATCCGGACATTTGAGCATCAGAATAAGGTTTGTCCGGCAAAGCGGCGATGGCATCATCGAAATCTTTCATTATCTGAGCATAAATATCAGCACGTGAAGCTTTTGGCTGATACATGTTATCCATTGTCAAAGACTCTGTAACCAAAGGCACTTCCCGATAACACTGGTACAACCAAGAATAAAAATAGCCTCTCAATGCTTTCGCTTGCGCAAGCATAAAAGATCTCTCGTCAGCAGACATATCAGTTCCTTGATAAGCATCCAGGTTTTCCATTAACAAATGGACACGAGCAATGCCTCGATAACAATGATTATACATATAAGTGACATACCCGGAAGTATTCGGATCCAAATCACCTAAAGCAATCGTCTTAGTCTTACCGTAGGTATCCTCATCATGCTGGCAAATGGAGTTGTCAGTCAGGTTATCAAAACAAGCCACGATCTGCGACATAACTCCCGGCCATTCATATACCATAGAAAAACTACCAGCCAATGCAGATTGGAAATCACTCTTTTTCTGCCAGAAAATAGACTGTGAAGGTGATGTAGGAGGATCTTTCTGTAAAAAATCACTACAAGAAGTCGTAGAACCCACCAACAAAGCTGAAGCCAATATAATATTTACTATTTTTTTCATTGCATTCTACTTTTAAAATTCAACATTCAATCCAAATGAACAAATTCTATTCTGCGGATAAACAGCAGCACGTCCATCTCCTTCACGTTCTGGATCCAAACCATAAAATTTTGTAAATGTCAATAAGTTATCCCCTGAGAAATAAACCCGGACTCTCGACATCTTTACTTTATCCGTAACTGATTTAGGCAAAGTATAACCGAACGTCAAATTCTTCAAACGGAAATAAGAAGCATTCTGTAGCATATAAGTGTTTGATCTGGTATTCTTATTTCCGCCCAAATTATCAAAATACAGACGCGGATGCTTAGCATTATACGGATTTTCTTCCGTCCACATGCCTTCTACATATTCACGTGTCGGAGCAGAACCTTGGCGGAATGGATAAATTCCCCACTCATTTGTATACCATTTCTTACCCGAAACACCTTGTCCTTGCAAAGACAAGTCAAAACCTTTCCAGCTAGCACCGGCATTTACAGAATATTCAAATCCGGGGAAACGTCCGGAAATAGGCACACGGTCATTGTTGTCAATCACACCATCATTATTCTGGTCCTTATATTTCAGGTCACCTGGCAACGTATTATCATTAAATTGTTTCGGTGAATTTTTCACTTCATCTTCCGTCGCAAAAATACCGATACACTCCAACATATAGTATTCATTATAAGGAAGTCCTTCTCTTCTCAAATTATAACCGCTGATTTCTTCCGCGCCAAACTTAGTCAATTTGTTTCTTGAACGGTCAAAATAAACACCGGCATTGTATTGCAAACCTTTGAAGACACCATCCGTAATCATGTTGTTATAATTGAAAGCAATTTCAAAGCCCTTGTTTTCCACTTCCCCATTATTGACAGTCGGAGCATCCAAACCTAAAATACCTGATACTTGGGAAGAGCGTAAAATGTCTGAAGTCACTTTCTTATACCAGTCAAATGTCACATTCAATCCATTGAAAACCTGCAAATCAACGCCAACGTCGGTAATTGTAGTCGTTTCCCATTTGATATCACGGTTTGCATACGCTTTCTGCTGATAACCCACTGTTTCTGTTTTCTTATCAAACGGATAGTTAGAAACACCGGCAATCATTGCCTGATAAGGATACAAACCAATGTTTTGGTTACCCAACTGTCCCCAAGAAGCACGAATCTTGGCATTATTCAACCAATTCAGATTCAAATCTTTTATAAAATCTTCTTCGGTAATACGCCAACCGGCAGAGAATGACGGGAAGATACCCCAGCGATTTTCTGAAGAGATACGAGACGTACCGTCATAACGCATATTTGCTTCAAACAAATAACGTTCTTTAAAATTATAGTTCAGACGGGCATAAACAGACTGAATAGCCCATTCTTCCAACGTACCCGAATTCGACCAATTTGCATTAGAACCAGCATCGATTACCGGTAAATCGAACGCATACTCTTTCCGAAATGCCCGTACCGTTTCATACTTTTCAGACTCTTGGCTATAACCTACCATAATATTGAAGTTATGATACTGGTTCGGAGTTGTAAAATCATACTTCAAATAGGTATACAAATTCGTATAAAAACGACGCTGGTCTTCTACCGTCAAACCGTTTGCGCCTCTATCCAGATAACCGGTTTGTTCACCTGTATGATAATCATAAATAGGGACATCAGATCCTCCCCATTCCTTCCATTTGTTAGATTGTAAGCGAACAGCACCTTTCGTGTACCAAGTCAACCCTTTAGCCAAATTGATATCCAACCACAATTGAGCATTCACATCGAAATCCTGATAATTCTTATTCGTACCCGTGCCAATGATAGCCGGCATATTTTTATTGTGAGATTCGTGCGAATAAGCAGAACCTGTCCAACGGGTCATCCCTGAACCATCGTCAGGCAACCACGGCATGTAAGTCGGGGCCTGTGACAAGGTTGACAACAACACGTCACTTTGTCCCTGACGAGGTTCATCACGATCACCATACATCAAATTGGTATACGTTCCAATCTTGATAAAATCCGTAATTTGTGAAGTCAAATCGACCGTTGCATTATACTTTTGATAATCGAAGCCTTTCAACGTACCCGGTTGGTCTACGAAATTCAAAGCCACATTATATGTAGTCTTTCCTGCATTGCCAGCGATCGACAAATTATGGTTTTGAACAACAGCCGGATCAAACATATAATCCAACCAATCAAAATTAGGATATTGTGCGCTACCACCTCCATTCCGGTAAGCATCAATCTGTTCCTGGGTATAACGTTCTCCGGCACCGGAATTCTTCTTGGCTAGATTATACAATTCCATATATTCGGCAGAATTAGTCACCAAATCATACATACGGGTCGGATTATAAATAGCTACATTGCCATGATAAGCAATATGCGCTTTGCCATCCCCTTCTGCCCCTTGTTTCGTTGTGACAAGGATCACACCATTGGCAGCACGCGCACCATAGATAGCAGCAGAAGCAGCATCCTTCAATACCGAAACACTCTCAATCATGCTCGGATCCAGGTTAGAAATACTGCCCGGAACACCATTTACCAATACCAGCGGATCGGAACCGGCATTCGAGAAAGTACCCTGGCCACGCACACGGAAAGTGGTTGCTTCAGCACCCGGTGCACCCAACCCCTGGTTAACACGCAAACCCGGAACTTGTCCTTGTAACATGGTTGCCGCATTCGTAACCGGACGTTTCGTCATTTCTTCACCGGTTACAGCCGTTACCGCACCTGTCAGATTCAATTTCTTCTGCGTACCGAAACCTACCACAACGACTTCATCCAAAGCCTGTGAATCTTCTTTCAAAATAACAGAGATAACCGACTTTTTTCCAACCGGAATAGTTTGTTCTATATAACCTATATAGGAGATCTTCAATGTAGCTCCGTCAGGAACATCCAATGTAAAGTTTCCGTCCACATCTGTAACCGTACCGATTGTCGTTCCATCCACTACTACGTTTGCCCCGATAACAGGTTCATTGTTTGCATCCAAAACACGACCAGTGATCCGTTTAGTCTGTTGCATCACTGACTCCGGTCCAACTTTTCCGGCACGAGTAATCACAATATGACGATCGTTGATTTCATACCGCACATTCCGTCCGTTAAACAACACAGCCAATACTTCATTGATCGATTTATTATCGAGAGAAACAGACACTTTTTCATCCAGATTCAGGTCTTTCACATCCAGACTGAATGAAAATTCACTTTGGCTCTTGATGGATTCAATAGCCTCACGAATCGTGGCATTTTTAAGATTTAAGGAAAGCATATGTTCAGTCGCATACGTGCTTGCACTTAATGTAAGCGTCCCGGCAACAAGAAATACACCGGCAAGATTGGCCAGACGTCCTGCTCTTGTAGCCAATAAGTCCTGAACAGATTTTCTAAATGTTTTTTTCATACTTCACTTGTTTAAGATTTAACTTTTTAATTACTTAAGAAATGGGGTATTTACGGTTATTACCCCTTTTGTTAGATTTGCTTTTACTTCATTCACATTCATTTTAAAGATTAGACTTAATGTTATTTATAAATTCTAATAAGTTCCGGCTTTACCTCATATCTGAATTTATTTCCGGAGGATAATATTTCCAAAACTTTTTCGACGGTTACGTTCTCTTGAAAATCCGAATAGTAAACTATCCTCTTCAAAGATTCTTTCTCTATCCGGACAGGTATATCATACAGGCGTTGCAGTTCTTTAGCTATTTCTTCCAACGACACTTTGTCAAATATCATCGCTCCATTCCGCCAGTTCTCTATATGGCTGGCATCCACCAAATCGACTTGCATTGCCAGATCTGCCTTCCTTAATGTGAACCGCTGGTTCGGTTTCAGCACGACCGGGGCGGCATCGGCCAGAAAATCTCCGACCCTTACCGCTCCTTCTTTGAGGGTTACTTTCACCTCAGAGTCTTCTTCATAGGATTTCAGATTGAACTTTGTACCGAGTACTTTAACTGATAAATTGCCGGTATTCACCACAAAGGGTAATTCTTCATTCTTACTTACTTCAAAATATCCTTCCCCCGATAATGCCACATTTCTTGATTCCTTCGCAAAATTCGAATCATATTTAACTTTACTTCCGGCATTTAACCAAACAACAGAGCCATCCGGGAATGTAACTTTAGATTTTGCCCCAGCAGGAACCTCTACTACATATTCTTTGTATTCCTCAACCGCTTCCACTGCCGTTTTCTCCGATTGCCATAAAAAGAATAGAGAAGAAATACCACAGAGCAAAAAGACAATCGCCACAGCAGAAACTCTGAATGCATACTTATAGAAGTTTATCCGGTTGGATGATTTATTTTCCTTTTTAAATTTGCTAATAGCTTTTTCTACATTAAAATCATCCGCATTAGATACAATACCGCCTGCTTTCCAGACAGCAACCGTATCATGGAAATAAGTTCTGTTCTCCGGAGCTTCTTTGATCCATTGCTTCAATGTAACATGGCCTTCAGCATCTAAAGTACCATTCAGAAAAGATTGTATGTAGTTTTCTATTTGCACCATTTATTTAATTTATGAGTAGAAAAACTTCCCCATCATAATTAAAGGCGCAAAAAAAGAGAAGGAGGGTATATGGACTTTCATATTTTCCATATAAATCCACTCACCAACAATTTTTCTTCATTCTGAGGTTTGCGGTTGAATTCATGTATTACCCCCTAAAATAAACTTTCAATATTCCAGAACCAATTGGGCATTAAGATCATTCAGGCTTGATACACAGGTAAAAGAAACAATAATTACTTCGAAAGTTATTTATTGATTGTAAAAGACCTTATGAAGCTATCGTGAGATAGTTCAAGAAACTTTCATTAATTACTGAATAGTTGCTTATATATTTGCTTTTGTTAAATAAAGCAAATCTTCTATAGCATAATGAGTGGGTAGTTGATATCCATTTACTAATATTGTAGGGGTTGCACTAATTCCTGTTACTTTTTTCCATTTAATATGTCTGTCAAATTCTTCCTGTACCACAACGCTTTCCAAATCCAATTTATATTTGTCAAATATCTCTTGACTTGTATGGGAAACATTACTAAACCATTCATCATAGATGAGAGAGGCTACCTCTATTGGTTTATTTATATAAACAGAGCAAAGGAACTTATTTGAAATATCCAGAGATTCATTGAATGAAGAAAATATGTATTGTACAGAGATATCGTTTCTAGCCTCTAATAGTACTTTAACACGAGTATGCATTTTCCTGCAAGGAGAACAATGAGGATTTGAGAAAATTGTTATTTTAAATTTTGCATCCGGATTTCCAAAAAGAATATTGGAATCATCTGCAGACACAGAATAATAGGGCTGTTGTTTTAATAAAGTAACAAAAACACCTTCATTGATTTTCAATGCATTTATTTTATATGTAAGTATTCTCTTTTGTTTTGCCTGTTGATATAATGTAGACAATAAATTTATAATGATTATACAGAAAATAAATAAGCATCCGACTATGCCGAATCCGATAAAATTGAAATTTACAAAAGTCAAATAACCAGAAAATAGTCCTGTTATAAAATAACTCCCTAATATACACTGAACAGAAAGACAAAGTATACACCAAGTCTTCATTTTGTATTTTTGATACCATATACTCCAAAACGTATATGGGAGTGTAAAGAGGTTCATGATGCATAAATAACGTACCCAACTGGGATTCAATAGAATTACTAATAAATTGAATACAAAATAGCTGAATCCAATTTCAGCCCAACTTATTAATCCCAATAGCTGCGAATATTCAGATGTCAAAATATTATTACAATCTCCCTGTTTTAACATGGAGCATATATAATCAGCAGACCGATTGTATCCATTGATTTCTTTTGATAATAACAAAAAACTTATGTATACCCCTATCAGACTCAATATCAATAAAATACTTGTTTTTATATTCAGATATATACTATAATCAATATAGAAAAATAATAGAAATGACATCGCAGATAAAAATAACAGAGATTTGGATAATCTCTTGAATATCTCATTTCTTCTATTCTTTGAATAATTCGGTTCTATCGATAAATCATCAGGTTGAGCTATTAAAACAATTCCGTTCCATTCTTTCAGAAAACTATCAATTGTAAAATTGATCTTCTTATCATTCCATAGACATTTTACTTCTGCATTTGCAATTTCAAGAACAATTACAAAACTCTTACCGATACTAGTAACAAAAGGAGTTTGAGGTAAATTGTCTATTGAAATATCTTTCACCCGTACCCCTCTGTTTTCTATACGATAATGAGTTAGCATTGTAGAAAGTCCGTATAAACTATTATTATAGGGATGTTCTTCAAAGTATTTCTGACTATATACATTTGTATGTTTTACTTTCAACACTTTTAAAAATGCAGTCAACAAGTTATTTTCCATATATTATTTTCTCCATTTCATTCCCCATAATATTTAACTGATAATATTTTTCATATCGCATTCTACTATACCTGGAAAAAAAAGATCTTTTTATTTCATCATACAATAATTCTTCTATTTTAATAGCAAGTTCGTTTATATTTAGTATTTTTTTATTATCTTCCTCTTTTAAGTGTATTTTATATCCGGTTTTACCCTCTTCGATCATTTCGGATATACCACCGGCAGTTGTTCCTATCAGTGGCAATCCATGCATCATCATTTCAATAGCGGCATAACTACATTGTTCCGTATATGATGGTAATACGCCAATTGTCGCTATTTGATAGAACTTATATACATATTCTTTATCGATTAGTCCGGTAAAAGTTATTTTACTCCAAAAACCCTGACACTCTTTCAAAAACAAACTAATATCGCCACCTCCTACTAAAACAAGACGTGTATTAGGAGTCTTGTTTACGATTTGCTTAAATGCTTGAATTAATTCAAATATTCCTTTATACGGATCTAAACGCCCTACATATAAGATAATCCGATCATCTTTATTAAATGACAGTCGCATTTTTAATAATTGTTTTTCCATTTTAGAAATAAAAATCGCTTCATCTTTCAATCCATTGTAAACAATAGATATTCTATTTTCTGTTAATTGATAATAAGTTTGCAACAACTTCTTCGTTTCTTCAGATAAACAGATGATCTTATCTACATGATTGAAAATAAACCTATCACGTTCTATTAGTTGATGAATATTAAATTTATCGACAATAGTGTCCTCTAAAGAAGAAAGGTCATTTAGAATATTTGTATCCCATTTTGCCAGGTAATTAAGATCTAAATAGTGAACAACAAAAAATATATTTATATTATAGTACTTCTCTTTGAGCAATCGTATAACTTCATCATGTATAAACAGATTAACAAGAAATATACTATCCGATGTATTTTTTAAATAAGGTTCTAAAAGATAAAAAATATTTCGATAGTATCTCTTCTTCTTTTTTATCAACATTTCCCATTGAATAGGAATATGATAAATAGATATAGAATTTTTCGACTCAATAATAAATTCTTTTTGTTCAAGGCATATATCTATAATATAAACATTCAAATTAGTCTTATTCGTTAAATAGATTGCAAGCTGTTTAATATAGCTATTAACGCCTGTATTATTTCCTAGAGACGTTTCATTTAATATGTAGACATTCTTATCCATTCAATATCAGATTTAATCCACAACCTGCATATCCATCTATTAATCCCAGTTTCTTATGATCAATTTTATCCACTTCAAGGTTATTTGATAATAAATTTCCCAGAAGAAAGTCTGTAGAATAATTTATTATTCCTTTTTCTTTATAAAGTATAAAAGAATTTGCAAGATCGAAACTTTCTTTCGTGCTATTCCTGCGTATTACATTTTTACTTGCTTCATATAAATCATTTAAATAGATCTCATCAAAAAAAGAATATGACATTTTATTTGACAAGCGGCTCAATACATAATGTAAGATTCCGGAGAGACCGGAAGTTAAACTTACGTCTGTAAGTCTATATACATCAGTTTTCATGATTTCCAAATCTATATCTTCTAATAGATCACCGGTATTATCAGATAAGAAATTGTGTTGTGCCAAATATTCGAATCCCCAACCAATACCACAATATCCATTTTTAAAATCAAAAGACAATTCGTTATGAATATCTTCAAAAAGATCATGAATCAAATCTTCTGCAACTTGCTGGTAGAGATTATTCTTTGTATAAGAAGCATAATGGAAGAAAAAAAGAATAATCCCCATTCTTCCATGAAGAAGTCCTAAATTTTCCTCAAAACTACTTCTGATTAATAAATTATCAGCAATTTTTGAGAGTAAAAATTCTTTTCGATCGATCATAAATCACAGAAAATATTTGGAAAATGTGTCAAAAAGCCATTAAGGAACGTAGACTTTTAACACATCTTCCCATTTTTTATTGGAAACCTATCCCCATGGACCTGTTGCATCTTTGGTAGCACATACGCAACTAACAGCAGGACCATTTACATGGTTTAATGGAACACAATATCTAGGCATTGACCTAGGAATACCCTTCGAATCATTATAAGTAAAATCCGGACAAGAACCTTGACAAACACCTGCATCAGGAGTACAACCTCCATAATCAACAACATGTCCTCCATAATCTGTATAGCCACCAATAACAGCTTTCATCTCATCATCTTGCATTACTCGCTGAGAATCATTTAATTTCAATTTACCTAAACTCCCCATGTTTGTAATAATTTATTAGTTTATAAAATATATAAATTTAGTCTTTTTACTTTACAGAAATCTCTCCCTTCCAATAGATCAATTTCCCTTCCTCAGATAATCCTTCCAATACGATCATATAAGGAGAGAATGTCTGATCAGACGTATAAAACTGAAATTCGCCGGATTTACTTTCTGTTGTCCGAACATCCGGACTCCAATAAAGCGTAGAACGGTTATCTCTTTGCGAGTAATTCTTTTGTTCTTTTGCTTCGTATTTCGGCGAATAAAATTCTTTTATAACCTGATAGCCTATAGGCGCTATTGTCTGAATATTTGTTGGTGAAACAACTTTCTGATCAACAGGGAGCATACTCGTTGTTATAAGTATGGCTCCAGCTACGCCATTTGCTCCCATTGTTGCGATACGACCACCTTTTACAACTTCCATTTCGGCTATGTATTGCGGCATCAGGGCATTTAACTCATTTGCATCTATCGGCACATTGTCCATCAATAAATATGCACGAGGAGGAGGTATTGCATTAAAAGGATTTTCAGATGGAATATAAGGATAAACTGTTGGTCCATCCCTCCAAATAGATACACCGGTTAGATGTTGAAGCATCTCCATCACACTGCCTGGATGATACCTATTTATTAAATCTTTTCCACTAATAGACTTATTGAATTCAGAAGAATAAGGACTTTTTGACATATAAAAAAATGGTCTCTTTTTTATCCTTGAAGCCGTTACTTCCACCTCACCCAATTGGTATGTACGTGCGATATCTCCTTGACTGAGTATTTGAATTTTTTTCTCTGTTTCTGCTTGTATCCACTCTCTTTCTGGTTCTCTTACCGCTAATGGAAAAGGATTTACCGTTATTCCCAGGGAATCTTTTTCGACTTCCAGCAAAACCTGACTTTTCCCTTTCGGCGTACTTCCCTGTACTACAAAGATCGTACCGTCAGCAAACAAGATATTGTCAAAACAGAAAGAACCGTTTTCCTGCGTTTCACTTTCCACAAATTTCTCGCTCGCTGTCGCAAACAGGCGGACAGGATAATTAGGAGCCGGCTTGTTTTGGGATATTCCCTGATACAGCATTCCTTTGATTTGTTGGAACGTTTCAGGGCTACTTCCCGGAATTCCCGCCTTACCTTGTAGTACTTCCGCTATTTTATAACGGCTCCATCCTTGTGTCAACAACAAAGCATCCAACTCTTCTTGCTTTTCGGCATAGTCACCTGAAAAATAATAGGCTGGTGATTCAATATATCCTTTCAACTCCGATGTCAATAATAGAGTGGAAAGGATATTCATTCCTGTATCCATTCTTACGACATTTGGATCTGTTACCGATACGGATAATGTGGTGGACAGGGGGATGTTTTGTTGATCTAAAACCTCAATCTTGGCTTTTACCTGTTCACGACTACTGTAATACTTCTTATTTGTTTGAAAATTCACGACCGTTTTTTCTCCTTTGTTGAGACTGAAAACCAATCGTTCACTTAATGGGAGATTATTCTCATCCGTTAACAGAAGCTGTAATACACCTGTCGGAAACGATCTTTGAGAAAAACGAAGAGAATTTCCGTCTTCCCAATACTTTTCCCATCTTTTACTGTATAGGATTTTACCACGACACAGGATAGTCAGGTATAACGGTTTATTTGTCGTATTTCTGCTATCCTTATTGATTGAAATATAAAGATTGTCTTTCCGCCAATAAGCCGAAAGCGTACAGGCGTTCGGTGTCACAGAGGGCAACGTATATTCTTTTTTTAGTCCCTGCCTGTTCCAACAGACCATATAGTAACTAAGAGATGGGTCATAAAAAAAACGGATGATTCCCATTCCCAGATGCAAGGAACGGAATTCCTTCACTACCGTATCGCCCAGACTATTTAAAACCACTCCCCTTATATCCTCTCCCAGACCATCGGTGTTTAAAGCTTTAAAAGCGATTCGTGACTGGGTACCGCCAGGCAACTCCCCTCCTTCCGGAAAGAAAGATACATCATAGTCTTTTTTCGATGCTGGAATATATATGTATTGCCCTTGTGTACGTCCACCGATCGTATATTGAAAATGAAGCATGTTCTCCGGTGGAGTATCCTCCAACTTAAACACGAAATGCCCGTCCTGAACGGTTGGCACTTGTCGTACTTTATCTTCCTTTTCGTAAAACTCAACTTTATCCGGTATAATTGATTTCCCGTTGTTAAACTCTTTAAAATGTAAATCGGCTATCAATTCTCCTTTTCTATCTCCGGACTTAAAGACGGATTCCACCGAATAACGCATAGAAATGTAATTATCAATAGTCAATTTCTTCTGAAACAAGTATTCTTTCTGCTCCTTATACATATATCGGGTATAAACACACAGGCGATAATCTCCGCTATGTAAATCTTCCGGCAAGTCAAGATATCCTTGGAAGATCCCATTCTCTTTTATTATCTTAATTCTATCGACCAATCGGTTGTGCGGATCCAACAAGTCGGCATACACGAAATTACTCAATGTGGATAGAGTATGCATACAGGCATCTACCAGGAAAGCTCTAAACCAAATAGTGTCGCCGACCAAGTAGTTAGACTTGTCTGTTTGAACATAAATTTTCTCCTGAGGAAAAATGTTTTGTTGCTGCAAAAAGAATTCGGGAATAGAATCCGGAGTAATCTCTTTTTCATTACCTCTTATTATAGTAACGGTTATAAAAAGGGACAGAAATATATATATTCCAACGTGTTTCATATAATAATGGCATATGAAGGTTACTTTAATTCCAGATTGTGCAATATAAAAATAATTTATTATTCATAGCATTTTTGCGCCCGCCATTTATGTTAAATAAAGCAAATATCAAACTAGCCATTTCCAAGTTGCAATTTCTCGAAATAAATCACTTCTATCCATTCTGCATATTCGAAGGAGTTCTTTCTTTAATGTCAAACTCCGAGATTGATTTACATAACCTGAATTCAACTCTCTTGGATGATATAAATGATATATACAACCACTCACACGGGAAACAGGTATATCCAATAAAGTAAGCCGTTTCAAACGCTCCACATCTTCCGGCCCCCAACCGACAAAATATTCATTCTCCATGCCAACTTGCATATATTTTTCACGATTAATTACATACAGGCCTCCAACAGTCAGTTGACCGAACATCATTTGACACTTATTTTTCTTTGCTAATTCCTTCCAATCCAATGTTTGCCGAAATCGATTGCTAAGATCGGGAGAGAGGGTATAACAAATGCCGTCATACGGATAAGATAATACAGCTCGACATTTTCTAATATCATCTACAGACTTGTATAATTGTACTACAGGTACTAATATATCTGTATCCCATACAATGACAATAGGAGTTTCGGCCAACTTAATCAGCTCATTCCGGTAATGTGTATGGTAAAATATCGGATTTTCATCTTTTTGAAACAGATATCTTACCTGTTCACTATCATTTAAATGAACGCGTTGAATCTGATCTGCTTCTAGAATAATGAAATGTGCATTTGTTAAATCGGTATACAATCGTATTATTGTCTGCAAATTTTGAATTCGTATATTACTGTCTGCACGTATTGGTATGATAATTGTGGCATCACTCATATTTATTTCGATCGGTTGATCACTTACCATTACAGACAAAGATTCATTTTGCTTTATTTTATTCAATAATTTCAATGCCAATTCATTACAAATATCATGAGAAATAAACTTTCGAATAAACATTTCTATATCAGACCGCTCTTGCAGACTCGACGGCGGTTTTACTTTCTTTTCGAAGGAAGAATATCCGTTCACTCCAAACTTCGCTAATAAAATATCTAATATGGATAATAATATGGTTCTATTCGTTACTGTAGACAAATTTTCATCGTTAGCACCAGGATCCTCTAGCCTGGCAAAAAAATAAGAAGCAATTCCCAGCAAGCCTGTAGCATGGCTAAAGTCCGTATGCTGTTGTAAACAGACAGTAGAAAAAAGATATCGATCAAATTCCGAAAGAACTTCATCTCCATTCGCATCTATCAAACCTGTACAAATCATATATTGAATTCCATACCCTATCCCTGCCAAACCTGTCGAATAATCCGGATAGCGATCAGTATCATAATCGGATACGGTATTCTTTATGATAGATATTGCCTTATCCATATTCTCTGTTCTCCTTTTTGATAATAATCGAATCGCATACAAAATATCAGGATGTATATTTAGTGGTATTTTCATATCATTTTTCGTTATTTTTTTATGTTACTCCATAACACATACCATTCATCTTCACCGACCTTCGAACTAAATGAGCATTTTGTTTTATTCGCTATCCGAAGACCTTTTACCCAATTAAATAAATCTCCGAATATCTCATCATTTATTTCAATAGGTTCACAAACTGTAGCCTCGTGATAATGTGTATGAATCGCAAAAAGACAATCCGATTTGGCAACTCGCTGTAACTCCTTGGATACCTTTACCAAATCATCTACATGGTCAATGGCATTGACTGATATAATAACTTCAAAAAAATGATCGTCAAAAGGTAATCGTTCAGCATAAGCCTCTATAAAACGGACTTGAGGATATAGATGATGCGGAAATCCCAACTTGCAATAATCCGACATCAATGGGTCTACCGCATACAACTCGCATCCCTCAAAGCAGATGCCACTAGGTATCGGACCGGCACCGATATCCAATACTTTTTTACCTGTAAAGATAGAAGAATGCAATTGTAAATCATGTAAGTATTTAGGTTGTTGATGTAATTCCGTCCACGTCAGGATCGCAGAATAAATCGGATTATCTTTTATAATTATTTTCTGTTCGGATAAAGGAGCTGGTGTATTATATAAATAAGAGATTTTATTATCATACCATAGTAAATATTGACTGATCTCTTGTTTCCAAAAGTCAGTTTCAGCTTTACGCTTCTCCTCCAACCGATAACCTTCTATAAACTGATTCATAGAAGAACGATCGCCCCATGTTGAAATATACTCTCTCAACTCGACAACCTCCATTTTACAGATATTCAAAAACTCTTCCCGATTTCTTATTTCCAATTTTTCACTTGCATAACGAGAATTTTTCCCTCGAGGATGGTAAAGATGATAAAGGTCACCTTTTATCCGAGTAACCGAATATCCCAATATTTCCATTCGTTTGACGCGTTCTAAATCTTCCGGTCCCCAACCATAAAAATGTTCATTTTCTCCGCCAGCTTGGACATACACACTACGGTTTACAAAAAAAGCGCCTCCGCAACTATGAGTCACTAAATATTCATAAAGCAAAGTCGTTTCTGTCTTCTCCATTATAAATCGATTTGTACTTTCCGGTGATAACATCACAGTCCGGTCATTATAAGGAATACTAAATACTGTTTTCTTTGTCTTAATTGCTTCTATTGCTTCTTGTATTTGACAATCCGAAACGTATACATCTGTATCCCAAATGCCAACAATCAATGATCGCACTTGCCTAATGGCATCATTTAGATAACGTGTACGATAAAAAACAGGATCAGTATCCTTTATAAACCGGTAATATACATTGGGATAGGTACGTTTTAACATATAATGTTGCCGACTGTCTCCTTCTATGATACAGATTTCTCCATTTTTTATTCGACTTAATTGTTCTACTACAAAATCCAAATTACGTTCACGCTCCTTGGAGTCAATCCGTACCGGGATAATAAAACACACTTTTTCATAGTCTCTAAGTAAATCTCCAGTTCGTAAGGGACAAATTCCCATTGAATGTAAAGCCCTTATTTCTTCTATTTCTGAATCTGATAATATGTATCCACTTCGATATTCCTCAACTAAGTGATCAAATAAAAGAATTATACCTTGATGTATTCGTAATTCGGACAACCTTCTTTTTGGCGATCTCTCACACAGGATACGAAGCCTTAAATAATATAACCAATCGGCCCATGGTAGATAGGATCCTTTAAGATAATTATCCAATTTTATTAGTATCTGCCGATCTATTTCTGAAAGAGAATCATCTATATCACCTTCCACATAATGGTGATAATGTAAATAAATAGCACCACAAGCTATTCCTAATATACCATTGCCCAATTGCATAGGCATTATGACGGATATTTGGCTTATTATCTTATTTAATAATGCTTCTGCTTGTTTATGTAGCAGCAGATCCCCTAAAGAACAAGCCGACTGATACATGGTAATTACCTGTTTCATGGTAGATGATACTTTATCTAGAATAGTATTCATGGCTGTTATTTTATTTGATGTGCTAGATTGCGCAATATAGAAAGAATTTATGATCTAATTATTTTTTACACTCATTATTTACGTCAAAGAAAGTAAAGATTAAACTCTGAGATTGATTTATAAATGCCTCCTATGCCTCGTACGAAAAATAGTCAAAACGATTAAATATTCGTACTAAAACAATCTTTATGACACAGTATATACAATATTCATAACCCACCAATCAAAATAAACCGACCTCCCAGACAAAAACAAATCACATTCTTTAACAAATATTATCCTTTAAACCCTTTTCATAACTCCACTACTACTCTTTTACATTTCAGTTAAACGGAGATTTTATTGGGTTTAAACGAAAAAAAGGTTCGTTTAAAACGAGAATGAGATCAAAAACAGTCGGGATTTTGTCAATTTTATTTATTTGGATGATCTGTCATTGGGATAATGAAATCCAGGATATCAATATATACATTATTTTCCGTATTTTTGCAGGCAAATAATTCATAAGCATATATATAATAATGGATCATACTCCCAAAAGGATACCCTCTCCCTTACTTTCACTGGTTCCCATACTTGTATTGGTAACCCTTTTATTTGTTACAATTCATACTTTTGGCAGTGATGCACTAAGCGGAGGAAGTCAGGTAGTATTACTTACGGCAACGGCTGTTTGCTGCCTGATTGCTATGGGATACAGCAAAGTGCGCTGGAAAGCGATCGAACTGGCAATGGTCAATAATATCTCCGGTGTGGCTACCGCGCTGATCATTCTGTTGATCATCGGTGCTTTATCCGGCAGCTGGATGATTAGCGGAGTCGTCCCGACACTGATCTACTACGGGATGCAGATCATTCATCCCAGTTTCTTTCTGGCATCAACCTGTATCATTTGTGCGATCGTATCCGTTATGACAGGCAGTTCCTGGACAACAATCGCAACCATCGGGATCGCCCTGCTGGGAATCGGGCAGGCACAGGGATTTGAAGACGGATGGATTGCAGGGGCGATTATCTCCGGTGCCTATTTCGGGGACAAGATATCTCCGCTCTCGGATACGACGGTCCTCGCCTCTTCGGTAACGGATACTCCTTTGTTCAAGCATATCAAATATATGATGATCACGACAGTGCCGTCCATGATCATTACACTGACAATCTTTACCGTAGCCGGTTTCGCACATGAAGCGACTGCGACCGACCAGATCGCCATGTATTCTGCCTCGCTGAAAGAGACTTTCCATATTTCATTATGGCTGCTGATCGTACCCGTCATAACAGGGATTCTGATCGCCAAACGTATACCGTCCATCATCACCCTGTTCATTTCTGCTACATTGGCCGGCATATTCGCCTTATTTTTCCAACCCCACCTGTTACAGGAAATATCCGGCCTGCCGGTTCAGGATATGCAATCGCAGTTCAAAGGGTTGATCATGACTTTCTACGGCAGTACCCAGGTCCAGACGGGGAATCCGGATTTGAATGACCTGGTTTCCACACGGGGTATGAGCGGTATGATGAATACGATCTGGCTGATTATCTGCGCTATGTGTTTTGGTGGTGCCATGACGGCCAGCGGAATGTTGGGAAGCATTACTTCCGTATTTATCCGTTTTATGAAACGGACTGTCGGACTGGTTGCTTCAACGGTTGCCTCCGGTCTGTTTCTGAACATCTGCACTGCCGACCAATATATCTCTATCATCCTGACCGGTAACATGTTCAAGGATATTTACCAGAAAAAAGGATATGAGAGCCGTTTGTTAAGCCGCACGACGGAAGATTCAGTGACTGTCACTTCTGTTCTTATCCCCTGGAATACTTGTGGTATGACACAGGCAACCATCCTGGGTGTCGCCACATTCACATATTTACCTTATTGTTTCTTTAATCTAATCAGCCCGTTAATGAGCATCACTGTTGCTGCCATCGGGTTTAAAATCAAACGAATAAATGAAAAAGCTGAAAGTATCGCTACTGACTAAAGTAGTCATTGCCATTGCTGCCGGTGTATTATTCGGCCAGTTTCTACCGAATGGTATCGCACGTATCTTTGTGACCTTCAATTCGTTGTTCGGCAACTTCCTGTCGTTCTCCATCCCCCTTATCATCCTGGGGCTGGTAACGCCTGCTATCGGCGATTTAGGGAAAGGTGCCGGAAAACTACTGGCCATTACGGCTTTGATAGCTTACGGCTCGACTATATTTTCAGGCTTCTTTACCTTTTTCAGTAGCTCGGCGATCTTTCCTCATATCCTGCCGGCCAATACGGAACTGACAGCCATGGATAATCCGGAAGATTTCATGCTGACGCCCTACTTTACGGTAGCCATGCCGCCTCTGATGGATGTAATGACAGCCCTGCTCCTATCATTCACAATCGGTCTGGGACTGTCCTATATCAGCGGTAATACACTGCGGGAGGCATTTAATGACTTCCAGAAAATTATCACCATATTGATCGAAGCGGTAATCATCCCGTTGCTTCCCCTGCATATTTTCGGTATTTTCCTGAATATGACAGTCAGCGGCCAGGTAATGAGCATCATAACGATGTTCCTGAAAGTGATCATTGTGATATTCGTGCTCCATGTGCTGCTTTTGCTCATCCAGTTTACGGTAGCCGGAAGCATCAGTGGCAGGAATCCGTTCCGCCTGTTAAAGAATATGCTGCCGGCTTATGCCACCGCATTAGGGACTCAATCGTCAGCCGCCACTATTCCCGTGACACTGGCCCAGACGGTAAAGAACGGTGTCCGTGAGACAATCGCAATTTTTGTAGTGCCTCTCTGCGCGACCATCCATCTTTCCGGAAGTACGATGAAGATCACGGCCTGCGCCATGGCGATCATGTACATGGCCGGAGAACCGGTCACCTTTGCCGGAATGGCAGGATTCATCATGATGCTGGGTATAACGATGGTAGCCGCACCGGGAGTTCCGGGAGGAGCGATCATGGCGGCATTGGGATTGCTGCAAAGTATGCTCGGTTTCAATGAGACATTGCAGGCGCTGATGATCGCACTTTACATTGCAATGGATAGTTTCGGAACAGCCTGCAATGTAACCGGAGACGGTGCCATTGCGATTGTAGTAGATAAGATTGCCGGAAAACAACAGACTTCGCCCGACATAACCGAATAGTTTTTCAGGAGACATCACATTATTCATTGAAAGTCTTCCCAATGAAAAATAAAAAAGAGGTACGTCTATTTTGATTTAGACGTACCTCTAAATTCATTTACACCTACCTCTAAATCGAATTAGACCTAGGTGTATCCGAAAAACCTTTATAATAATTCCTGTAAAGTATTTACACCTTTTTCCCGCATCATTGTAATAGCGATATGTGCACAGGCATAGGCATCCGCCATTGCATGATGGTGATTCCTCAGGTCATATCCGCAATAGGCAGCCACAGTATGTAGCTGATGGTTCACCAGAAAAGGATACATTTTTCGTGACAGTCGGCAGGTACAATAGAACTGATATTTGGGATAGGCCAGTTCGTAGGCCATATGTGCAGCTTTCAGGCATCCTTCATCGAAAGGGCTGTTGTGGGCTACCAGTGGCAAATCGGCAACCTTCGGTGCAATTTTCGCCCAGACTTCTTCAAAATCAGGTGCCTCATTCGTATCTTCCGGTGTCAGTCCGTGAACAGCCGTTGTCCACTGAGTATAATAGTTAGGATACGGGCGGATCAGGCTATACACCTGATCGATCACATGATTATCTTCCATAATGACAATCCCGACACTGCATACACTACTGCGTTTCCCATTGGCGGTCTCAAAATCTATTGCGGCAAAGCGTTCCATATTCCTTGTTTCTTTATCTGGCAAAGATAATAATATAACGTGAATTACTTTTCTTTATGAAAGGCACCTATTTCTTTCCACACAATGTTTCTTGATTTTATTAGAGACAAAAAGGAGATTTATCTCCGGCTTCATCGGGATAATCTCCTTTTTTAATTTTCCGTATAGGGACAACAATAGATAATCTGTTTATTTTGCGATTAATGTTATCTGATCAACCATCTTTCCTTCCAGATCCATTACTTTTAATTCCAGCTTATTATCTTTCGTAACACCTTTTACCACTGTTTTGTGGGCATTGTCTATTACAGGAAACTTCACAGAAGATGTCGGCTTATTATTAAAATAATGATGTAAATGGCCACTCAGCATGACATCGACATTTACATTATTCAGAACAGGGACAAATTTTTCCAGGACCTCTTTTTGTCCATGCCATAACCTTTTGTCAGGCAACGGAGGCATATGTGCAATAACCACTCTGTATTTTGCCTCTGTAAAATCTTTTGATTTTACAGCTTCTACCAACCATTTAGCCTGTTCCGTCCGATAATTATCATAATCAGTTATGCCACTATATTCAATATCCGAATCCGGTTTATCTTCACCTGTATCCAGGAAAATATAACAGATCGGACCCTGGCGAAGCAGGAAATACAAATGCGGCTCCTTCGGTGAGAAATAATGCTGGAAGAAAGTTGCGAAAATACCGCGGGTTTCATGATTTCCACGGGCATAATACATAGGCGTTTCCTTGGCAAACATATCGATCGATACATCCATGAAACCAGTAAACAATTCTTCTTCATTTTTCAACTGACTCAACATATCCCCATTGAAAATCAACATATCCGTATTTTTATAATCAGCCACCTTCAATAATTGAGGAATATCATCCGTACGACCGTGAATATCATTAATCATAACAAAGGATGTCTCCGGTTTATTCCGGTCATTGGTTGTAAAGATTAATGGTTCAGCTCCATAAACATCAGTCGCAGCAACCTTACCATACATAACTTCCACCCCCTGGTGATCCAGTACTTCCTGCGAATATACCCGGTAACGGTATTTTGTACCGGGAGTCAAACCGGTTATTTTCACAGCATGCAATAACGATGTATTTTTTACTCCATTAGTCGAGTCAAAATATTTCGGCCGTTCCTGTTGATAATAATCACTATTGTCATCCGGTGCCAGTTCTACCCATCCGACAGACGGCTTGCCTACCATCCATACAACCGTTACTTCCGTTTCCTTCAAATTTTGAAGATACGGACCATGCTTTATTGTAATACGATCTTGTGCAAAACCAAGCACAGAAATACAGATACAGATCAAACTTAAAAATAGCCTTTTCATATACTTATTATTATTCATATCCTTCATTCTGTTTTAAATTCGGGTTCTTATCCAATTCGGCCTGTGGAAATGGCAAATAACGGTTGTATGGACGGAACACCCGATCTTCAATCTTACGCAACGACTCATTTTCTGCTGTCGGAGCAGAAATAGTTGCTCGTAAGTCACGGTCAGGTTCATTTACATTTACAGTACCTATCATACGATACAATGTGCCGTTCATAAGCGTTTCTGCCAGCATTTTTCCATTCTGGTCTTTCCAGCGCAATAAGTCAGCTCTGCGCAAACCCTCTCCTGCCATTTCAATACAACGTTCGCGACGAACCAGTTCACGGAGTTTTTCCTGCGTATTATATTTCGCCCTGTCAACAGCGACATGGCCACAGCGTGCTCTAAGCTGGTCGAGTATATCATAAACTTCTGTTGTATTCTCATTCTTTTCTACGTTAATTTCTGCAATTGTCAGCAAGACTTCCGCATAACGGAAAAGGATCGGACACGTATTTTCATTTCCTAATGATGCCGAATACTGAGACAGCGGAACTGTATATTTGGCCCAGATCATACCGGTTCTTGATGAATTATCAGCGGCATCCATATAGTCGGCATTCAAACTGCCATCAATACTTTTATCCAAGGTATTAATAACCCGCTGTTTTCCGTCGGAACCGACCCAATCCATACCTGGATACAGGATCGTCAAAGCCAAACGGGGATCCCTGTTTGCAAAAGGATGCACAGGATCATAACCAGAGCCTTCTTCTTCCGGACGTAACCCGGATTTCATTTCATACATATCAACCAGATTCTGGGTAGGAACCATTGAAGCCCAACCTCCGTCCTGATTATTAAACATACGGATCATATTGGAAAATGCATAGGTATTGCTAACATGCTGCATGGCATAAATAATCTCTTTCGATCCCTGTCCTTTAATACTGAACATTTCCTGAAAATTAGGATCCAGTTCATATTGGTTCAGATTCTGGATCGAACGAGCAGCACTCATAGCCAGGTCAAGATCGCCCCAATACAAGGCTGCACGCATTTTGATTGCCAAAGCCGTTCCTTTGGCAATACGTCCACGCTGTGACGGTTTATCTTTCAGGTCGGATATAGCAGCATCCAGTTCGCCATAAATAAACTTTTTCACAGTCTCTTCAGAAGCACGTTCAACCTGTGCTTCTGAAGATGTTTGAGGCAGGTCGGTAATCAATGGAACACCTCCATACCAAAAGTTCATATGAAAATAACGGTATGCCCGGATCGTACGAACCTGGGCAAACAAGTCTTTCTTTTCTGCCTCATCTGCAAAAGCCACACTCTCTGCATTTTCCAGAAAAGTATTACACCGACGGATCGTTTCATAATTATAGTAAGTCACAGTCGCAGCCTGCGTCATTGCTCCGTTGCCTGTCACTTTCAGAGAACTTGTATTACTATAATTAAATCCAATATCAGAAAGGCAATCGGCATAGAGAATATCTGTAGAGCCGTTTTTCGCCTCATTCCATTTATCATAACATGCAGTAGCTGCACTATAGACGTCATCTTCTGTTTGCCAGAAAGTAGAAGGAGATAGTTGATCGTACGGTTTCGTATCGAAAAAATCATCACATGAGCTCAATGCAACTCCACATGCGACCAAAGAAAGAGAAAGATATTTTAATAATTTCATAATTCCTGTATATTAGAAGGTTATATTTATTCCAATTGAATTTGTACATACCTGCGGATAATGAGAACCACGACCAGAAGGAGCTTCCGGATCAATATTAACCGGCAGGTTATCAAACTTAAACAAGTTTTCACCTGAATAATAAATCTTGGCACGTGAAACGCCAATTCCTTTCAACCAGTTATCCGGCAGATTATATCCGAACTGAATGTTTTTGACACGTAAATAATTTGTCTTAAAGATCCAGAATGTAGAATAGTTACTCGGTCTACTGCTGGTCCGGTCAGACTCCGCAACACGCGGGAAAGTTCCATTCGGATTTTCAGGCGACCAGGCATCAAACCAGGCTGTCGAAGGATGTGAACTATCTCCTGTAAATTCACCAAATACTTCATTGTTAAAATAACGTGACACACCACAGGCTCCCTGCATAAATACCGACAGATCAAAATTTTTCCAGGAAGCAGATAAATTGAGACCGAAAGTAACATTCGGCTGCTCTGAGCCGGAGACATCACGGTCGGCTGAAGTTAGCTTACCGTCTCCATTGACATCTTTGTATTTAATATCACCGGCTTTAAATGCATTACCAAACGGATTACCGTATTTTTCAGTATAAGCATCAGCCTCTTCCTGACTTCTAAATAAGCCGTCAGCAACATAACCATAAAATGATTTATAGGCAGAGCCTACCCGATTGATAAAATAGTTATTATTTTTATCCAACATCTCATTGACACCGCCCAAATTCAGAATTTCATTTTTATTCACAGCCATATTCCCTGTTGCTGAGAATTTCCAGTCATTCCATTGTTTACGAAAAGCAGCCGTCACTTCAAAACCTGAATTGCGCATGGCTCCCACATTATCTTTATACGGATCTAATCCAAAACTACCGGGAACAGGCACATCCATAATAATACCAGTTGTTTTACGATTGTAATAATCGACTGTAAAATCCAGACAAGAAAGTACGCTCAAATCAAATCCGATACCCCAGTTTGACGACTTTTCCCAGGAAATGGTAGATAATTTCTGAGCTTTCTGCATAATACCAGTGTTTACATTTCCGTCAAAAGGATAGTTCCCCCCACTACTTGAACCAATCGCATAAGTTATTAACCAAGGATAATAATCATCCAATGCTTCCTGGTTTCCAAGCTGGCCCCATGATGCACGGACTTTCAGTGATTGCATCCAGTCACTGGCTCCTTCCATGAAACCTTCTTCAGACAAACGCCATCCGGCAGAAAGAGATGGAAAATATCCCCAACGGTTATCCGGACTGAAACGGGAAGAAGCATCCGCCCTGAAATTCGCCTCGAACAAGTATTTTCCTGCATAGTCATAATTGATACGTCCAAAATAAGACATCATAGCCAATTCACGGGAATAACCTTCGTTTGTCTGGGTTGATTGGGTACCGGCATTAATATCCGTCATATCATTATTCGGAAAACTCTGACGATAAGCCTTCGTATACTTATAATTATATTTTTCAATACGATAGCCTGCCATTGCTTTCAGGTTATGATTCCCGAAACTTTTGTCATAATTGACCAACAGATCCAATGAAGTACGGTCCCATAGGTAAGTACGTTCATCCAATGAGTTGGGACCATGATATTTGATCGTATTATATTGAATATCCTTGACAAATTCTTTTCTATCCTGAACATCGGATACATATGCTCCCTGCGCTGTAAATTTCAGACCTTTCATTATGTTATAATCAACAGCCAGGATACCAGAGAAATTCTGATTGTTACGATTCAATGTCTGATCCAGATCCAGCCAGGCTACAGGATTTCCATCACCGATGGTTCCATATGTTCCATCTTCATTCTTATAAGGTATCCAGGGAGCGATACGATTCAACTGACGGATAATCTGGTCAGAACCACCTCCTACATACGAGTTCGTCGGGTCTGCATAATCGTTATGAATAAACGACATATTCGCACGCACATTAATATGATCCGATAATTTGGCATCCAAATTGGTACGCATATTGAACTGCTCACGGTTACTGTGTTTCATAATACCATTTTGATTCAGGTAACCGACAGAAGCCATATACTTTATATTCTCCGAACCACCTGACAGGTTGATATTATGTTGATGCATAAAGCCGTTTCCCGCGAAACCCAAATCATTCCAATCGGTATCAGGATGTCCGTAAGGATCGCTGCCGTCACGAAACAACTTAATATCTTCTTCAGTAAAGCGGGGGGCTTTACCACTTGACTCCAATGCTTTATTGTAATAAGTTGCAGCATCAGCTGAGTTCATTCTTTCGATAAAACCAGTTGCTGTCTGCCAACCGAAAGTAGCATTATAAGAAACAACAGGACGCCCGGAAACACCACGCTTTGTTGTAATCAGAATTACCCCATTGGCTGCTTTCGAACCATAAATTGCAGCAGAAGCCGCATCTTTCAGTACAGAAATAGACTCAATATCATTCGGATCAATCTGATTCATAGAACCGGACTCTATTCCATCGATCAATATATAGGGATCTGAATTGTTTAATGTACCCGTACCACGTACACGGATACTGGTGTTATCACTGGAACCCGGACGACCCTGACCGGATGTAATGGTCAGACCGGGAACGATTCCCTGGATACCGGATGCAACCGATGTAATAGGACGTTGTACCAGTTCCTGACTGGAAATAGAAGCAACAGATCCCGTCAGATTAACTTTTTTCTGAGCACCGTATCCAACAACGATAATTTCTTCCAGCTTCTGTGTATCTTCCATCAATTTAATATTGAATGTTGATAGGTTGCCTACTGAAACAAATTGTTCTGTATAACCAATATAAGAAATACTTAAGGTTGAACCGGCAGACACATTCAATGTAAAATTACCATCCAAATCAGTTACTGTACCGTTTGTTGTTCCTTTTTCCACCACATTTGCCCCAATAACAGGTTCGCCGGCAGCATCGACAACGGTCCCTTTTACAGTCCGATTCTCTTGCTTCTGAGTAACAGATGTTGCTTTCAATGTCAGCACAATCAGGTTTTCCTTTTCTTTTTTATAGGTGATATCCGTACCAGACAATAGTTTATCCAATACATCTTCTATCGGAGCATCCTTTACCGACAGAGACACTACTTTATCCAGACTGAATAAATCTTCATTATAGAAAAACTGATAATTACCTGAACGTTCGATTGCTTTCAAAGCCTGACGTAAAGTTTGTTTTTGTATACTTATCGATATCTGCCCCAAAAGGGAAGGAGATATAAACAATATTAATAAAACTAATCTAACCCAGCTAAATTGCCGTTTTTTAAGGACATAAATAGTCCTACTAATTAAATAATTCATAAATTTGTAGAGATTAAAGGTATTTATTAATTGCACTTGTTATTTGCGAGATACCGAAGTGCGGTTTATAAATTACAGTAGAGGGGATGGTGTCTGACACTATCCCTTTTTTATCATTCTATCCCGTGTTTTCCATATTCCAATACTTTAGTGTTAAACAAATTATTTATCTATTTCAATGCTTTTTCATAATAAGCTTTCTGTTTTACATTTTCCCGTAAAATAATCATACTATCCCTTACTTCATAAGACAAAGGAGAAGTCAGAGATAATATCTGCAATATACTTTCCAGACTGGTATTACCTGGAGTTCCTGTGAAACGATATTTTTTCAATGTTTCCGATTCGAATACAATCCGGGTATTATAATATCGTTCCAGCGTATGAACAATATTTTCAAATGTCTCACCGTTAAATGTCAGTGCATTATATTTCCAATTGATATAATCACCGGTATTCTCTACAGTACTTTTTTCCATATGTCCGGTCTGTTTATTGAAAACGATCCTTTCATTCGGATTTAAGACAAGACGGTCATAGTCTGATGTAACTTCCACTTTGCCGGTCATGAGGACAGTTGAAACATCTTTCTCTTCTTCATAAGATTTTACATTAAAACTGGTTCCTAATGCACGGACAGCCAGTTCGTCCGTCTCTACAATAAACGGACGGTCTTTATCCGGCGTCACTTCAAAATAGGCCTCCCCTTCCAAAGACAAAACTCTCTCTTTTTGATTGAATCGGCTACCATAAGACAACCGGGAATCTGAATTAACCCAAACTTTCGATCCGTCAGGGAGTACAACATTTGCCTTTTGTCCTTTCTCTACAGAAACAATCATATCAGGCATAATCATCTGGCTCATGGTATAATAATGCACGGACAAGCCCGTCATCAACAATAATAAAATAACAGAAGCAACACGGGCGAACCACAGATAGAATTTGCGACGTCTATTCTCTTTTTCCGGCAAACACGTCTTATCTATCTGACTGATCTTTTCTTTTATCTGTCCAAACAACTGCCGTTGTAATTTCGTATCCATTTCTGAAGCCGCTACATTCCATTCCTCATCCGCCCAGTCCAGAAAAGAACCTTCGCTTTTCAGCCATTGGATGAGAACCTGAATTTCTTCTGCAGAAGCCTGCTTTAACAGGAACTTATCAAATAATTGTATGTAATCAGTCTTTTCCATTTTATTGTGTCTATTAGGTATACAGGCAACAGATACAAATCCGTTACCCGCCCTCGTGTATTTAACTTTTATTAATCAATTAATAAATAAAGGAGTAAAGAAACAGATAAACCGTAGTGTTGATTTATCCGGCTACGCATGAATGAAATAGCCTTGGTTAACTGTGATTCTACCGTATTTTCAGAAAGATTGAGTTTTTCTGCAATTTCCTTATTAGTCAGCATATTCCGGCGGCTTAGTACAAATATCTCCCTACGGGCAGGGGGCAGTTGGTCTATCAATGAGTCAATGTATTCTTCCAGTAAGTGATAATCGACTTCTTTTTCAGTTGTGTTTTCTGTTGGTTCGGAGGCTATTACTTTTTCCTGATAAAGCTGTTCCAGCATTCTGTGCTGATAAATATTTACGAGTTGGTTTTTGGCTATTGTACAAAGGTAAGCTCCAAACGATTTTCCGGGATCAAGAGACTCCTTCCCTTCCCAAACCTTGATAAATACAGCTTGTACAATTTCCTCCGCCAAATAACTATCCCCTTTCGAAATACGCATAACAAAGTTATAGAGTTTACCGCTCCAAACAGTATAAAGATATTCAAAAGATGTAGTGTCTCCTTTCCTAAGATTACAGATGTGTTGTGATTCCTTATCCATAACGTATGCAGTTACCTGTGCAAAGGTAAAAGAATTATCAAATGACAAAACAAAAAACAGAAAAAAGGGTATCCGTCGGATACCCTCATCTTTCATTTTAGTAGTTATGGATTAAAAAAACTGTTTTTTGATCAAAGAATCAACGCTAGTACCGTTTTAACACCGGCAGAAGTATATTTTCCATGACCTTATATCCTTCCGCATTAGGATGTACCCCATCTCCGGAATACTTTTCAGGTAATCCATTCCGTTCGTCTGCCATTTTAGAGTGATAATCTACATAGGTAATTCTATTACGGTCTGCATATGCTTTAAGCATTTTATTCAGCTCGATAATTTTTTCCGCCGGCTCCAGTCCCTTATGCCAACTAAAGTCATAAGCTGGCAAAACAGAACACAGAATCACATCTATCTTATGAAGTTTCGCCAATTCAATCATAGAAACAATATTTCCCTTGATATTCTCCAAAGAGATATAACCGTTATTCTCCGCAATGTCGTTAGCTCCGGCAAGGATTACTACCGCTTTAGGTTTAAGGTCGATCACATCTTTGCGGAAGCGAACCAACATTTGAGATGTGACCTGTCCGCTGATTCCTCTAGCTATAAACTCATTCTTCTTAAAGAACAACGAATCAGCATACCACCAACCTTCGGTAATCGAATTTCCTATAAACACGACTTTCGAAGGTGTTTTTACAGTCTTGTTCTGTTCTGCATACCGTTCGAAATTGGCCCAGTCGACTGCCTGTTGGCCAAATAATGAAGTTGTGGCCAATACACAAATACTTAGTATCAACCATTTTTTTACGTTTTTCATACTACTATTTTTATTAAGTTACGTTATTACTAAATTCAATCCTTGATGTGTTAACAATTAAAGTTTGGCTTTTTTTATTAGTAAATGATCCATCATTATATTATAATAATTATCATCATCACATAACCGATATATCACGAAATGTTTTCCATCGGCGGCATCTGTAAATGTATTACGTCCCGTTTCAGTATCTATGGCTATATTTACACGTTTGAAACCTAACCGGTTAATTTTTCCGCAAGCATACCCGGCACACCATACTCCAAAAGGGTCCCAAGCATGACGACCGTTTTGAGTCCCGAACGCGACCAATGAACGAGTTACAATATCCCTCTTATCTATATCCACAGCCTGTAATTGACCACCGCACCTGAGCATTCCCCCCACTTCATTTGTAAAAAATAGTATCGGATAAGGCCAGGTCTTACTTACATAATCAATAGCCAATCGGGCTTCCTTAGTAAAGAAAAAATTATTACAACGCCCTTCGGGATAAGTTCCACCGACGATATACAACTGTCCGCATTTTTGTTTTACTAACTCAAGCCCCGACAAATCAGAATATTCATCCGGTTGGCTTTTCAACAGGGCTTCTATATTTGTCGTATACCCGGTAGTGACAATATCCACAGGCGTATTACTTTCTGACAATATCTTTCTATACATTTTTACAGCTTCATACGCATTTACATTACCATCGTTATATGCTGCCATCAAATCCCAATAAGGGGATTCATCCGGATTGTTTGCCATACTTTTTCCGATCAATACATCCGGTTTATTTTCATATAACAGGAAACCTCTCAATGCTTCCAGATTATTCTTTCCGACTATTGAATATGCGACACCCTTTAAATCGATAGTCCCATCATCATCAAGTGCCGTTGCAATCCTTACCGCACATACATCATCCACATCCGTACACATATCGACATCCAATATCATTTCCTTTCCGGGAGTGGTATTCAGATACAGCTCATCCACGTTTCTGTCTTCCTGCCGGTTCTCGTATGTCTTACAACCGGTCAAAAAGATGACCAACAAAATTATTTTAAATTTATCTTTCATCTCATATTTCATTTTTTATCCACTCACTGCCAGAAGATAATTGATATTAAGGCAGACAGAACGCAGATTACGGCAAAGTTATTTAATAAAATAAATTTGCGTTTATCCGCGTCATCTGTTCTGTCTGCGTTCTTTTACATGATCTTAGAATTTAAAGGTATATATTTCTTTATTTTTTACAGTCTATATCCAAAATGGTACCTTCAATATTACGATGGCCATTTTTATTATAATAATAAACTACAAGAACTCTATTATCTTCCAGCATAATCGGCCAAGGATAACCTAAATCCGGTCCATCACCATCATCACGAAGTATAAATTCTTCGGAAATGGCATAATCCGTACATTCTGCATTCAAAATTCTTGCCCGGATGCCAAAAGGCTTATGACGATAGCCATATGTCAACAACACACGATTATCAGGGAGCCTCAGAGCCGCCAAAGGATGCCCCTGGAATTGCATTGATTTCCATTCGAAAGTCTTTCCTCCATCGGTCGACCTGGCAATACATGCATGATCATACAAAGTAGTCCGTAGAAAACCGACTATATCTCCCTTCGGTGTTTCATAAACGGAAGCTTCATTGAATGCAACACTATCATCGGTAGCAACCAGTCCGGAATACTGCCAGGTTTCGCCTTTGTCCTCAGATACAAGCAAATGATTACTGGTTTTTCCTAACGGGGCTGGATCATGACCAGCCACAATCCAATAAATCTTGCCGTTTTTACCTTCGCACATGGCCCCTCTGTTATAAGTCGGCAGAGGCTCTCCCGTTGCGCTGATATAAATTTCCGAACCCAGCGTTGGAGGAATAATCGGATCTTCCCATGTTTTCCCCTTGTCAAAAGACCGCAAGATATATCCTCCTAAAAATGCAATTTCACCACCATGCCAACTCTCATGCAAAACAGGTTTTCCTAAATTGTCTATACCCTCCTGAGAGGAAAAAGCCCAGCCGTAACTGGCACAAAGCAAAGTTCCATCCTTTAATTGCAATAAACAAGGGTCCTGTGAACCACCAAAAGGATGGGCGTAGATTAACTCCGGATCTTTCGTCCAGTTTTCACCATCATTCGAATGAACCTGCACCAAATAGCTGTTAGGATCGACATGCGCATTCCCAGGTTCACCAAAAACTCTTCTGTCCGGTGCACGCCGGAATGCCACCGTATACTCATTGGGCCCCAGCTTTACAGCCGAAGGAAATGTTGCATGAAATTTAGGATCTTCATAAATAACCACATCTTTTACTTTTCGTATCTGTGGCTGTGCTGCCGCTTGCTGTCCCTCAGGGACATTACAACCTAAAGCATTCCAAAACTCATTCTCCATTTTCTCCGCATCGATATTCGTGTATATATCGACCTTTCTTTTGGTTGTACCCGGAGGCGTATCGACCTTCTTTTCTTCCGCCCATTCCGGATTGATGATCGCATAAACAAGAGCGACATCCCACATGGTCCAGGAAGAAGTCATATTGTCTCCAATCCTCTTTCTCCACCGATCCGCTATAAAAGTACCTATACCTTCCACCTTTTCAAGCTTATTGATCGAATGGGCATTATGAAAACGCAGTAATCCACTTACGTTATTAGGCATAATATGAAATTCCAAATCTTCTGCATCGCAAAGAAGATCAAAGGCCTCCAAGTCATTAGCCACATTAAATTCATGTTCGCCTATCCATACATCCTTTTCAAAATCATAGGTTTGCCCAAGCCAGTAAAGCGCTATCTTTTTAGCTATTTCAGGCTTCACCATTACAGCAGATGCCACATTCGTTAGGGCTCCGGTACTGATGATTGTCAACTTTTCTCCCGGAGGCAAGTCTGATGCTTTGCGGATAATAAAATCCGTTGCCTCACTTCTGCGAGGGTTGTTTTCAGGACTCCCTTTTTTATAAACGATCTTCCTCTCACTTCCCACGGGTAAGGGAAGGTCTGTCCGGTCTAATAACTGCACCAATACGGCATTCATCAGCCAACTGGTATAGGCAGAATTATCATTCCACCAAGGATCATGTCCTTCCCGCACCGTATTATTCCTTCCATCCCATTGCGCAGCAGTCATTCCGATGACTTCCAGCTTAGGCGACTTCAAAGCAGCAGCGATTGCAAGCAAGTCATCCAGCTCATTATCCGTATCGGCATCAATAATCACGTTTCGTACTTGAACATGCTGGGGAAGTGATGTATTTTCCCCAGCATTCTGTTCTTGTTTACAACCAAACAGACCAATACCAATACTTATTATTACACTAACAAGTAAATATCTCATCCCTATATTCTATTTTCAAGAGAATCAGTCTCCCCAACCAGGAGTCTGTCCGACTTGCGGTTCACGAGTCAATACAGTCAAGCTAAGCGGCCATAACAACATGTGATCCTGCCCTTTCTTATTATTCAATGAAGGCACTATATCAAATGCTTTTCCGAATCGTATGAGGTCCCACCATCTTTTTCCTTCGAACACCAATTCCAGCAATCTTTCTTTCAGAATCTCGTCGTCATTCAATTCTTTAGACCGGTTCACAAAGATGTGTTTGTCAAAATTATCACCATACGCTCTCTTTCTGATCAGGTTCATCTCTTCAGACGGATCCTGTCCCAATGCATTCTTGGCTTCAGCCTTCATAAGCAGCACGTCTGCCAGGCGATATAAAACGAAATCACTCCTGAAATACCTCTGACCATTTTGTACGACTCCCCGCCCTTTACGAATCAAAGCCGGATACTCCATCTCATTATTTTCACCATATCTCAACCCATCGACAAAAGAAGCCTCTTTCCGGCTATCGTCATCTGTAAATTGATTTTTAACCAAATCGCTTACAGTCCAAGCCATACCATTCCCGGTAGTACCTATCACCTCTCCGCTAATTGGATCTATCATACCGCCGTCTGCTCCGGAATAGTTATCCTTAAAATAATTCTCCCCACCATCATAAATAGTGTTTGCAATAGACATGATTATCTCCTCATTGCTTTTATTACCAAATTCAAACAGATCGGCAAAGTTCGGAAGCAACGCCACATCAGCCTTCAGCACTTCATTGCAAGCCGCCAAAGCAGTCTCCAGATCGGCATTCCCTCCGCCGCACCGTTTGGCTGTCCACAAATAAACATCGGCCTTCAAGGCATTGGCAAACGGCTGGGAGAAACGGTTTCTGGAGGCCCAGAAAGTATTGTCCTGAAACAAAGCGATCGCATTATCCAAATCCTCTTTTATCACTTTGAAAACCTCTTCCACTGTAGCCCGGCCTTTATGTACGGTTTCCGGATTGTAACCTTCGGTGGGCTCTACCCGGAGCGGAACACCGCCCCAGGTTTTAACCAACACAAAATACAGATAAGCCCGCAATGAATAAGCCTCTGCTAACAAGTTATTTTTTGTGGCCTCAACCGCATCGATACGAGGTATATATTTAATAAGCAGATTCGCCTCATTGACAATCTTATAGAGTGAAGTCCAGTCGGGACCCGGTAATTCCTGGCTCAACGTATTTTTATAATACCGCTCATAGATATCCCCTGTGACTGCCCTCGTAATCACATCACTTCTGGATTCTCCCAACGTAAACAACTCACCGCACGACATCGACCTGAGTTGTACATACGAATGCGTCAAGACCCCTGTTGCATCATCTTGATTCGTCCAAAAAGACTCGTTTGTAATAGCACTCTCAGGCTTCTGGTTCAAAAGATCCCCACATGATGAGCAAAATAACAGAACAAACAGGCATATAAATAAATTACTATACTTATTCATAACTTATCGAGTTTTACGAAATTAAATTAAAATGTAGCAGATACGCCGAAAATCACATTTCTGGGAAGAGGATAACGCCCTGAATCTTTTCCTCCGAACTCGGGATTCGCACCCGAATATTTCGTGAAATAATGAAGGTTGTTTCCGGTTACATTCACTTTCAGGTTCTGAAAAATTTTACTCATCATACCTGTAAGCGGCAGTTTATAACCCAACGTAAGCTCTCTGATGCAAAGGTAATTACCCGATTCATAAAATTCAGAGTTCATCATACCCAATCCATACCAATCGCCACCTCTCCACAAGTTATAATCTTCATTCGGTATATACACCGGCAATGCAGCTATGTCACCTTGCTTTTTCCAGCTCTTGTCGATCATTTCCTGCGGTATATTGAGGTTACCAGCCCAGCGTCCGCAAAGAAAGATTTTCTGTTCGTTAAAGATAGTATGTCCGGTCATATAGTCCATACGCAGGTACAAATCGAAATTCTTCCAACTCCAGGAGCTTGAAATACCGCCTGTCCACTTCGGATACGTATTACCCATATAACAAATATCTTTCTCATCGATTTGGCCATTACCATCGGCATCATACCAGCGGGTATCACCACCGTATTTGGTCTTATCTTCATACGGGTCCATCATATCAACCACGGGGTCGGCCTTCGCTTCCTCATCGGTAGCATAGATTCCCAACGACTTCCAGGCAAAAAGATCACCGATCCGGCCACCTTCCTGAAGACCACCTACCCAGTCGTAGTCATTGATTTCCGGATTCCAGGCATAATAACCTCCTACCCGGTTTCTTTCCACACCGTTTTCCGGAAGTTTACGAATCTTGGTTTTCACATGAGAGGCGTTGAAACCTAACTCCCACTGCAATTCGGATCTTTTCGGCATTACCTGCACCTTTACCTCTACTTCGATACCACGGTTGTCCAGACTACCGTAGTTAGTGGTAATCACATCAAAACCGGACGACAAAGGCATAGGCAACTGTGTAATCAAATTATCGGTCCTACGACTGAAATAATCGAAAATAACATCCACGCGTTGATCGAACAAACCGACATCCACACCGACATCGAACGTTTTAGATTCTTCCCATTGCAAATCTTCATTCGGCAAAACCGTATTCGCAATTCCGTTTACCCACATATACCTTCCCTGGCCAACAGAGTATTCGCCCTGCGCCGTATACGGTCCCATGCCGGTAATATTACCATTGACACCATAACTGCCTCTCAGTTTCAAACGGAAAGCATCTGCATTCATATCTTTCCAGAAAGCTTCTTCATGCACATTCCATCCGATAGAAGCGCCGGGGAAGAACCCCCATTTATGCTCTCTACCCAACATGGAAGAAGCATCGTAGCGGGCATTCACCGACAACAAATAGCGCTGTTTGTAGTTGTAATTGATTCTTCCGAAATAACCCAACATAATCTGTTTCGACAAATTGCTGGTCATATGCTTGTAATTGGAAACTGCGTTCAACGTCGGAATCAAATCGGTCAACGCACCATCCCCACTGGCCGACATACCATAGCTCGACTTGAAATAGTAGGAATAACCAGCCATGACGTTCAAGTGATGATCCGTAAAATCTTTATTGTATGTTAATACGGCATCCGCCTGTGTCTGCCACCATTTAGAATAACTGGCACTAGCCGGGCGTACTGTATTCACGTTGTTCACACCATCCTTGTAAGAAGGGGTAAAGGAATATGTATCCAAAGCTTCTTTCCAAATAGAGAATGACGGCGCGAATGTCAGGCCCGGAATAATCTCCCAGTTTCCATCGAAGATGAACGTAATATTCTCATCGCTATTCTTATTGGTATTCCGATGCAAATGATAAGCCGGGTTTCCGTTCCCTTTGATACCGGGAGAAAGCGTACCGTCTTCGAAAGTATATTTCGTTGTCGGCGCCTGTCCGATGGCACGAGCAAAGATACTTGTTTCATTCACACCATTATTGGTATATTTACTGTAGGAAGCACGTCCGCCGATCTTCAGGTTAGGACGCAGCTTCACTTCTCCACCCAGGTTGAATGTCAAACGATCATAGTATGTAGTGATAACGGTACCCTCATTCTTCATATAGCCTGCACTGGCATTGAAAGTAGCTGTTTCGGAACCACCCGAAACGTTGACATTATGATTGTGTGAAACGGCTGTACGGAACAACACATCCTGCCAGTCTGTCCCTTTGAAGATGATGGTTTTCGACGGATCGATCGGGTCGGGCATACTTTCCCATCCTTCGTTCAATTTATGCTTGTTTTCCGGAGTCAGATATTGTGTTGTATAAGTTGTATTCGCTGTCAGGTCGTTACCCGTACCGGCACCTGTGGCCGTATAAAGATCATTCAGGCCGAATCCCCAGCGCTGATCGGCAATCTGATGTCCGATACGGCTATAATAGATATAGTCGCGGGCAGATGCCATATCATATCTTTTTCCTACCTGGGAAAGTGTAAGGTCGTATTTATAAGTGACACTGGTTTTTCCGGCTTTACCTGTTTTTGTTGTAATCAGAACGACACCGTTTGATCCGCGTGCACCATAGATGGCAGTGGATGCGGCATCTTTCAGTACCTGCATAGACTCGATATCATCCGAATTAATACCATCGATGTCGTTACGGATCACACCGTCCACGATATAGATCGGATCAGCGCCATCGGGGCTGTTGATTGAGGTACCGCCACGCACGATGATACGGGGGTTTGCACCCGGCTGTCCGGTAGTAGACTGTACTCTGACACCAGATACGGTTCCTTGCAACGCTGTAACAAGGTTTGAATAAGGTACGCTCTCAAGCGCTTTCGTATCCATTTTGGAGACAGAGGTAGTCAATGTAGCCCTTGACTGTGTGCCATATCCAACGACAACGACTTCATCCAGTACTGTATTTGGCTCCAGAATGACATTGAATATTTTCTTTCCGTTCACAGCCACTTCCTTTGCTTGCATACCTACAAAAGAGAACTGCAATACAGCATTCTTAGGTACACCACGCAACTCAAAACGGCCGTCCAGGTCGGTAATGGTACCATGCGTCGGATTATCCTTCTCCACAACAGTTGCTCCGATAACAGGTTCTCCTGCTTTATCCTGAACAACGCCTGTCACATCGATGCGCTCTACCTGCGCAACCGCGGGCAGTGGAGTGGTGTTTCGTTTGTTTTTTGCTGCGACGCCGATGAATACTTGGCGGTCGTCGATCGAATAAGCGTTGCCGGTTTGCAGCAACACCTGGTCGAGTATTTTGTCGATCGTCTGGTCTTTCACATTAATACTGACCTTTTTCTTTAGATTAACAGCTTTGTCACTATAGAAAAAAACATATTCGCTATTTTTTTCTATCATTTTGAATACTTCTTCCAGGGTATTGTTGTCTGCTTCCAAGGTTAACAAAGTGGACTGCGAATAACTGCTTGCAGCATTCGCGAAACATATACCTGCTATGAAGAATAGGTTTATCAGTTTCATAATCCGAATGAATCTACTAAAAACGGCATGCGTATGGCTGCCTTTTAAATTATTTATCATACATTTGTATTGATTTAAGTTGATACTCTGTGAAATTTTCAATTTGAATTATGCCGGATAATGTAGGGGTATGTTATCCGGTTTTTTATACTCATTACTCCATAGGCTTGCTGTTTAAGGGGGTTACGCTAAAATAATAGCAATCATCTTGTTTCACGAACTTTACGGGAATCATCTTGGTTAATCCGTTCAAGACTTTTTCCATATCATCCTTCAAATCCAGTTTACCCGAGCAAGTCAGGCGTTCCAATTCCGGTTCCCATTGGATCGGTTTTCCATAATAATCCGACAATCGCTGCAATATGACGGATAGACGTTCTTTTTTATATTGCAACAAACCATCTTTCCAGGATATATAATCATATACATCTACAGTCTGAATATCCACATCGCCGGCCGATGTACACCGGAACCGTTGATTAGGAATCAACTCGGCTTTCCGGCCTGCTTCCGTGCGGACATGTACGGAACCTGTCACCAATACGACATCATCCGTCTCTTCATGACCATACGACTTGACATTAAAGGAGGTTCCCAACACCTCGACAGCCATCCGGTCTGTTTTCACAACAAAGGGATTGCCTTCGTTGCGGGTTACGTCGAGAAAGACTTCGCCATCTACATAAATCTCCCTCTTATCGCCTTTGAACGAGACGGGAAATATGACATGCGATCCGGCATTCACCCAAAGTTTGGTGCCGTCAGACAGCAACAAGGTGGAATGTTTGCCTTTAGGTACGATTAACTGGTTATAGGTAACTGTCGCCTCTTTTTCTTTTTTATCGCCAACTGCCTTTTTATCCTTATTTCCCTCCATTACCGTTTGGGAATTGACCTTGATTTGTCCTTTATCGTCGTATTTGACATCTGTATTGTCTTCTTCAAATCTCATTTGTTTGTTGTCCGACAACACCAGGCAAATGTCTGATCCGGGCTGTACATTCTTCTCTTTTTTGAAAGCGGCAATCATATCAATCATATTATCTCCCTGCCGGTTGCTTTCATAAAAGAAATAGAGCGATACACCCAACAAAATAAATACACATGCCACGGCCGAGAAGCAGGCGGCATAAAGCGTCCGTATTTTTTTCTTCAGAGAACTTTTATTTTCTATTTCTATTTTACTCCACAATGCTTCTTTTTCTTTACGAAGGAGTTTTTCTTTAGGAGAGTGTACTACCTCGATAAAAAAAGCCGCTTCTTCAAAATCCTGTGCCGACAAGTTGCCACTTTGTATCAGAAAATCCCAAAACTCGCGGCTCTCCTGTGTAGGATGCAAGATAGATGATATGAAATAATCATCCTGCAATAATTCATCTACTGTATATTTCTTATATTTCTTCTCCATCTTGTTAATCCAATAATCAATTTATCAAAAACGAACAAATATATCATTATGCATGAGTTCTCTTATCTTCAGGATAGAGCGATGAACCAGGTTACGTACAGATTGATTGTTCATGTGCATCAGTTCTCCTATTTCATCGTACGACATCTCTTCTACATAGCGATAATAGATCACTTCGTTTTGCTTGGGCGACAAGACCTGCAAAAGTTTTTTCACCCTGGCAACATTATTACTAGCAGTCTCATTTTTCAGAAACTGGTCTTCTACGGAATATTCCGTTTGAAAAACAGGTTCTATTGTCTCTATCTGATAATATTCAACACTTTTTTTGAACAGATCGAACAGTTCGTTTTTCAACGATACAAAAAGGTAACTTTTTATATTATTTACTTTCCTTTGTTTGGAACGATCTTTATATAGAGAGATAAAAACCTCCTGAATACAATCTTTAACCGACTCGCGGTTGGTGGTAAAGTGCATGCCGTAGGCGAACAAGTCGTCTATATACAGGTTGTACAACTCTGTATATGCTCGGTCGTCGCCTTTAAGAAAGCGCTTCCATAGACTATCTATGTGCATCTGGTCGCTCATTTTCCTTTATTTATTATACAGACTTTAATATTAAAAAATTGTACTCAATTTCTTACTGAAATTTTTCAAATTTTATTTCCAAGAAGGAGAATTAGTCGGGGAACTACCTATATTACGCCATTCCTTACAAGTGGAACATCACTGAAGGCAGAACATACAAGAATGCAGCCGATCTGTCACAGACCGGCTGCATTGGTTATCACACAATTCTATAGCATGAAAAAAAATGTAAAAATGTATTAGTCATGGTATATTTTATACATGTATAAATGTTTAATCGAATACCGGTATCTTCAATAACTCGCCGTCGTGCATGGCCGATTTGTGGGCAATGATACCAGGGATGGTGTAAGCCAGCGCTTCATGTACATCGACCCCGGGCTTGCGGTTTTCCACAAGCGAGCTGATGAACTCGTGGGTAATGAAACAATGCGAGTTGCCGTGTCCACTGATATGGCTGATCTTTCCGGGCAAGCCGGTCTTCCAGAAGGGTTTCATTTCGACAAAGTGCATTTCGGGTTCGTCGACAACGAAACCGCCTTCGTCTTTGCCCTGCATTTCGCTGGAGACTACCTGATGCGAGCCCAGGCCTTTATATTCGGAATAGTAACTCATTTTGTCGCCATGCCACTGGCCTCTTTCAACGCCTACCAGCGCACCTCGCCAGCATACTTCGCCCATGAAGGAGTTGCCCTTGTCGGTACGGAAGAGTGCAGTCTCATTCCAGAAAGGGTTACCATAAGGGTTGTTGTTCAAAAGCGGGCTTCCGTCGCCCCAACCGTTGCAGGCTACGCTTACGAGTCTTTCGCCGGTAACGGCGATCAGGAAAGAGGTAACATGCGTAGGGTATAGCATCGGTGGAAGGCCATGCCGCCAGGTCGGTTTCTTGTTGTCGTCGAAATACAAGGTTTCCAGGCCGGGATGATAGTACTGGGCCGCACTGCTGAAGATGTTTCCGAACTTGCCTGCGCGATAGAATTCCTGTGCCATCATGGTTTCTTCGCGGTAGGTGGTTGTTTCGGCCATCATGTACGTGAGTCCGGAACGTTTCACGGCTTCAAACAACTGATGGCATTCTTCTTCGTTCATGGCGGCCGGAACGGCGCAGAGCACGTGTTTGCCGGCCTCGAGGCATTGGATTGTGTGGCGCACATGGTCGGGTGCCGGAGTGAAAAGGGCTACGGCTTCGACTTTGGGGTCGCGGAGCAGTTTCTCCAGCGATTCGTATGATTTTTTACATTGGTAGACTTCCATCAGTTTGTTTCTCCGTTGGGTGTCCAGATCGCTCACAGCTTCAACGATGCAGTTGGGATGTTCGTGGAAGAAAAAACCTAAACCGAAGTTGCCTCCAACTACGCCCAGACGGATTTTCTTATCCGAAGCGAGTGGCTTGGCAAATGCGAAGCGTGGCGAAACGCACATGGCTGCTGTGGCCAGTCCGAACTGGCTTATGAACTGTCGTCTGTTTATCTTTTCCATATTCTTTTATGTATTAAAAAATGTGTTTTAAATGGGTATTAAATAATTCGGTCAGCAATTAAAGTTTGGCTTTTTTAATTAACAGGTGATCCATCATGGCATTATAATAGTTTTTGTTATTGCATAGCGGATAGATGACGTAATGCTTTCCATCGGTTGCATCGGTAAATGTATTGCGCCCCGTTTCGGTATCAATGAATATATTTACTCGTTTGAAGCCCAGCCGGTTGATTTTACCACAGGCATATCCGGCACACCATACGCCGAAAGGGTCCCAGGCAAGCCGTCCGGTATCGGTTCCGAAGGCGTATAAGGCACGGGTTACGATGTCTTTGCGTTCGGTGTCTACCTGTTGCAAGCCGGCGCCGCATACGAGCAATCCGCCTACATTGTTGGTGAAAAAGAGTATCGGATAGGGCCAATTCTTGCTGATATAATCTGCCGCCGTACGGGCTGCGGGGGCAAACCAGATGTTGTTGCAACGCCCTTCCGGATAGGTTGCGCCTACGACGTAGAGTTGTCCGCATTTTCTTTTGACGAGTTCCTGGCCCGTAAGCTCGGAGTATTCGTCAGGTTCACTTTTCAGCAGGCACTCGATGTTGGTGGTGTAGCCGGTTGTAACGATATCGACTGGGGTATCGCTTTCGGCGAGTATTTTGCGGTACATTTTTACAGCTTCGTAGGCATCCACCTTACCATCGCTATATTCGGCCATCAGATCCCAGTAGGGTGATTCTTCAGGCGGGTTGGCTACCGCGCTTTTTCCTATCAATACATCGGGCTTGCCTTCGTGAAGGAGAAAACCGCGCAGGGCATCGAGGTTATTGGGTCCGTTTACGGAAAAGGCTACTCCTTGCAGGTCAATGATGCCGTCGTCGTCGAGTGCTGTTGCGATCCGCAGGGCACAAGCGTCGTCTACATCGGTACACATATCAACGTCGACGATCATTTTTTTATGGGGAGTTGTATTCAGGAAGAGTTCGTCCGGATTTCTGTTTATATTCAAATCCGTCTGGCTTCCGTCGGTTTGGCAACTTCCCAACAGGATAGTTGCCAACAATAGTTTATATATGTGCTTCATGGTTTATACAAAATTTTAATTGCTTTTTATCCACTCGCCACCGGAAGGCGGAAGGTATTGAAAATCGATTGGGTACCAGCAGGTGGCAAATCCTTCTTTCAAGCGGTTGGAAAACACGAGGTCGAAAGAATGAATACCTTTTTCGAGGGCGATCTGCGTCTTCTGCTCATAAAAGCGGGAAGAGGTGGGATTACAGATTACTAGTCTTTGTGCAATCCACAACTCATCCGCGTTCGATTTAAAAGTGTAAATACCCGTCTCCGGTACTTCGATTTCGCCGGAATAGCATGCCAGTCCGGGGGTTTTGAAATCGAATTTATTGTTATTATATGCAGCAAAAGAGTTTATTATCGTATCTGTTTCGTATACTGCTTTTGCAAAGTCGTTATGATCCTTAAAAAGGCCGTTTGCCAGCCGGAGGTGGATTCGTCCGTTGCAGATACCGTCGACTGCGGGTCTGGGTGTTTGCTTGTCAACGTTTATGGTACGTATCGGACTGAGTTTGCCGCTTGCAGTCTTTGTACAGACTTTGAGTGTACAAGGCTGGTGCAGTACTAACCGCTCCGGCAAAGAGGGAGCATGCATGTCGGGAGTTGATCCGTCTGTCGTATAGACCATAGGCAGGGAACGGCTGTTTTTAAATTGCAACACGACAGAATCTCCGGTAAAGACTTTGTTGGTCGTCAATTCTCCTTCCGGAAGCGGAATGTGGTAATTGATGCCTTTCAAATCCAAACGGACCTGCATGTTTTCCAGACGGCGCAGGAAGTCGTCCCAGTTTTTCTTTTCGGGTGTTGTCCAGGCTGTTTCCGCCAAAGCCATGGTTCGGGGATAGAGCATGTATTCCAACAGTTCTCCGGAGGGCGTCCATTCGCTCCATAAGCATGCTTGGGTACCGATTACATGTTTTCTTTTGTCGGGAGCCAACTCTTTTGGAAGCGGCTCGAAATCGTATACGTCTTTCAGGTAAGATTGTCCGCCCATAGCAGCCGGTTCTACTTCATCGGCGCCTTGTGCAGCACATAGGTAGAGACCGTCGGCCATGGAAGCCATAACAACGTCGTGGCCTGTGGCTGCTGCCTTGGCTCCGCATTCGGTGCCTTTCCAGCTCATTACGGTTGCATCTTCAGGCAATCCGCCTTCCAGAATTTCTTCCCAACCGATCATGCGTTTACCCAACGTACCGGAGATAAAACGCTCCATCCGTTTGATGGCATAGCTTTGCAATTGTTCTTCCACCGAGTGCTCCGGAGTTGGGCGGAGGTTCAGCCTTTTGGCTAATGCCTGGCAACGGGGACATGTTTGCCAATATCTCTTAACACATTCGTCTCCCCCGATGTGTAAATAGCGGGCTGGAAATAGTTCAGCTATTTCCGTCAATACATTTTCCATAAAAGTGAATACGGAGTCGTTGCCTACACAAAAGACATTCTCTTCATAGCCAAAGACCTGTTCACTTTTAAAAGGTCCGCCACTACATGACAATCCGGGGAAAGGAACCAGGGCCGACAAACTGTGTCCCGGGAACTCTATCTCGGGTATCACCTCTATATGATGACGGTCGGCATAGGCTACCAGTTCTTTTATATCTTCTTTTGTATAATAGCAAGGACCGTATAACTCTTCATTATATGTTTCCTGTACGGCAGAATATTCAACCAGTTGCGGATACTTATCGATAGCTATACGCCATCCCTGATTATCCGTCAGATGCAAATGCAGGCGGTTCAGTTTAAGCATGGCCATCACGGATATCTGTTTTTTCAGTTCTTCCACGGTAAAGAAATGGCGGCTCACGTCTATCATCACTCCTCTGTAACTGAACCGTGGATGGTCTGCAATTTTAACAGCAGGAACAGATAGTTTCATTTTCAATGGTTTCGCACTTTCGATTTCTGCCGGTAAGAGTTGGAAGAATGTTTGTATGGCATAAAACATACCCTTTTCTGTGGCGGCCGAAAGTGATATTTGCCGGTCGTCTACTTCTATTTCGTATCCTTCTTCTCCCAGGTTTTCATTCGTTTTGAACCTAATGCAATTATTGGAAGAGTTATCCGAAAAAGAGAGTTTATATCCGCTTGCTTCTTCCAGCTTATTCATTAATATAGAGGCTTCTTTTTCCCAATCACCATTTTCCAATGATAAAGTGGTCGAGTTGCTGACAGGAAAGACGCCTTGTCGAACTTCCAGCTGTAAGGGTTCCGGTATGATATGTATTCCGGAATTGTACACTTTATCTTCCACAGAAAGATGGCAGGATATGAAAGAATAAAAAAACAGATATACGAAGTATCTTTTCATTTTGAGTTATATCTTACATGTTAGGAGTTATAAAGCGGAGGGAGGTCTGTCGACCTCTCCCCCTCTTATTTTAAGCAGAAAATCAATATGCTATTTTTTCTTTGGGTCTACTTCCAGGATCGTACCCCCGATATAGCGCTGACCGTCGTCTTTGGTTATATAGTAAACGACCAGTACTTTGTTATTATCTAGCACAACCGGCCATGAATAGCCCACGTCTGTACCGGGTCCGTTATCATCACGAAGTATGATTTCCTCTGCGGTTGCAAAGTCTGTACATTCTGCATTTAAAATCCGGGCCCGTACGCCACAGGGTTTCTCCCGGTAACCGTATGTCAGAAACACGCGGTCGTCCGGTAGCCTTACAGCCGCCAGCGGGTGTCCGTAAAAACCCATCGGTTGCCATTTAAACGTTTTTCCACCGTCTGTAGAACGAGCGATGCAGGCACGTGTTTCCGGGTTCTCGGTACGTATGAATGCGACTATATCTCCTTTAGGTGTCTCATAAACAGAAGCTTCATTGAATATGAATTTCTCATGAGTTGCCACGATACTTGCGTATTGCCAGGTCAGCCCTTTGTCGTCCGAATAAAGCAGATGGTTGGAGGTTTTTGTAAGCGGGTAATCATCCATAGCAGCCACTACCCAAAAGATTCTTCCGCTTTTACCTTCATACAGGGCACCTCTGTTATAGGAGGATATGGGGTTTCCCATCGGGTCTTTATAGATTCCGCCTTTCACAGGGGTGGGATAAATGGGACCTTCCCATGTCTTGCCGTTATCCAAAGAACGCATGATATATCCGCCCAAAGCAACCCAGCCTCCTTCGTGGTAGACAGGTTGCTCCAACTGGGCAATGGCATCTTCCCGGAGATGTGTCCAACCGTAGCTCGTACAAAGCAACGTTCCGTCTCTCAGTGTCAACAGACAGGGGTCCTGGGATCCTCCAAAAGGATGTGCATAAATTAATTCGGGATTTTTTGTCCAGGTTTCACCATCTTTGGAACGGACCATTACTAAGTAACTATTCAAATCGGTATGTGTCGGGTACGGCTCTTTCAACATAACCCTGTTAGGGGCACGGCGGAAGGCGACCAGATAATCATCACCGCTTTTTACAACAGAAGGAAATGCTACGTAAAACTGCGGGTCGTCGTATACAACCACATCTTTTATTTTTCGTACTCCCGGCTGTTTGTTCAACTCTTTTGCCAGTATATTGCCTGAAAAGCAGGAGAAAGCAAAGAGTATTATCAAAAATATTCTCATTTTTTTAGTATTTGTTTTGTATTATAGACTTCAATAATAAAATTTTGTACTCAATTTTTCTTTGAGAATTTTACTATTATTGGTCAGTTATCGTATCCCGGGTTTTGTTTTACCATGGGTTCTTTACTCATCAAATTATCGCTGATAGGGAATAATTTCAGATAATCTTTTCCTTTCTTATTCTGAAGAGACGGAACCAAATCGAACGCTTTGTCAAAACGTAATAAATCCCACCATCTTTTACATTCAAAGGCAAACTCCAACAAGCGTTCTTTCAGAATCACTTCATCATTATATTCTTTTGAACCGTTGACAAAGACATGTTTGTCGAAGTTTTCTCCATATGCTCTTTTTCTTATCTGGTTGATTTCATCGGAAGGATCCATGTCTAAGGCATTTTTCGCTTCTGCCATCATCAGGAGAACATCAGCATAGCGGTAAAGAATAACATGGCTCATAAAGTATCTGTGTCCGGATTCAACCAGTCCTTTCCCCTTCATACACACGCTTTGATAATATTCCCGGTTGCCAGCTTCGTCATAGGTATATATTTCATACAATGTGCCTGCCTTTCGGGTATCATCGGGATCATACGAGTCGACCAACAATTTCGTGGGGCAAGTAAGCGCCTGACCGCCGCCTGTCGGGAAAAGCATATTTCTGGTTTCATCATCGATATTTCCCGGAACGCCTGCCTGGATGATCCAAGTATGCCAATAGAAGTTATGATTTCTTTCGTCTTTCTGATAATGAGCACAAAATAGAAGTTCCGAGTTGAACTTATTGCTTACATCAAATATTTTACCGAAATCAGCGATCAAATCAACTCCCGGTTGCTTAACTTCCTTCAAAGCATTCAAAGCAATTGTGAAATCCTTTTCCCCTCCATTCAGCCGTTTTCCCGTCCAAAGATAAACATCACCTTTTAAAGCATTTGCCGCTGGTTTATTCCAATAGATTCTTCCACTGGCAGGCGCGCCGCTATTCGGATGGTCGGCAAAGAGTTCAATCGATTTATCGATATCACTTTTGATAAGTGTGAATACTTCTGCGACAGACGATCTCTCTTTGTAAAGCACTTTAGGGTCTGTACCCTCAACCGGTTCGGTACGGATAATCAAGTCTCCCCAAGAGCGGACCATTACATAGTAGGCCCAGGCTCTCATCACATAAGCTTGTGCCAAATAATAGTTTTTATCTGCCTGGGAATTAAAATTGACACCTTCCGCATATTTGATAATCAAGTTACACGAATTGATTAACGAATAGAAGGTTTTCCACTCAGCCCCGACCGTTGCGGAGGTAAGCGTATTATTAAAATAAATATCATACCCACCGGCACTACCTGCTGCATTCAAACCAGTTGTCTCGGCACGGGATTCGCCCAATAAAAACAATTCTTCGTCAACTTCTCTCAAGTGAGTATACATTCCCTGAATTGCAGCCTTGATATCTTCTTCTGTTTTCCAAAATGAATTGCCACTGATTACACTCGGTAGTTCTACATCCAGCACATCACAACTTACTAACGAAGTAAACAAGACGGCTATTATTGCGTTTCTAATTATTCTGATTCTATTTTTCATAACGTCATGTTTTTAAAATGTAAGATTAGCTGAAAAAGTCACGTTTCTAGGCATTGCATAGCGCCCGTTATCGGTTCCTCCATCTTCAGGGTTCAGCCCCTTATAACTTGTAATATACAAAAGGTTGCTACCTGTTACGGATACACGTACATTACTGATTCTCGCTTTTTTAAATATCTCAGGCAAGAAAGAATAAGAAAGAGTCACCTCACGGAAACACAGGAAATTACCCTTTTCGTAATACATCGATCCGGGTCTTGCTCCCGTTGCATTACACTGAGTAAAATTACCTCTGTAAAAACGAGGATAATCCGTTACATCTCCTTGCTTTTTCCAGGAGTATTTTACAACATCCTGCGTCATATTGTTGCTTCCGAACAACGTGTAATCCATAAACATCCTCGCCCAGTTATAAATCGTATGTCCGGCTGTATAGTCTGCCCTTACATAGAAGTCGAAACCACTGAACGACAAATTACTGGAAACACCGCCCGTCCATTTCGGATATTGATTTCCTATATATATCCGGTCTTTCGAATCGATCTTACCGTCACCGTCTGCATCCAACCAATTTACATCACCTCCGAACTTTGTTCTGTCTTCAATAGTTATAAGCATGTCTTGCGGAGCTTTGGCTGCCTCTTCATCAGTTGAATAAACACCCAATTGTTTATATCCGAACATATCCCCCATAGTTCCTCCCTCCTGCAAGCCACCTTGCCAGGTATGTTGTTTTTTGGATGCATCCCATACATATTCACCTCCGATACGATTGTTTTCCACACCGTTTTCCGGTAACTCCAAGATCTTGTTCTTTACCCTCGATGCGTTAAACCCGATCGTCCAACTGCCATCTTTCCCAAAACGGAGTACTTCGGCATTGATTTCCAGTTCTACACCTTTATTCTCGAGGCTTCCCAGATTAGTATAAACCTCCCCCAGACCTGTAGATGGCGGCAACGTAAGCATTGTAATCAAATGATCGGTCTTCCTTCTAAAATAATCAGCCGTAATATTCAGTCGGCCATTCAAGAATTTAAAATCACCACCGATATCGAATGTCTTCGAGCGTTCCCATTTCACATCATTATTTGCCGGGATACTGATACGGATAGCAGGATTTCCGAAAAATGTCTGTCCCACACTATAATTACCGTCAGCGGCCCAATCGGCAAGTCCGTTGATATTACCGTTCACACCATAGCTGGCACGCAATTTGGCTTTCACGATTTTCTTCAGTCCGTCCGGATAAAAATTCTCCTGGTCAATATGCCAACCTCCCGAAACTCCCGGGAAAAATCCGTATCTGTTATTACGTCCTAAGTTAGAGGCGCCATCATAACGGGCACTAAAGGTCAACAGATATTTGTTTTTGTAATTGTAATTAATTCGTCCGAAATATCCCATCATCTTATGCATAGTACTCGAACTTGAAGCCTTGGTTCTTTCCGCAATACCGTTCACAGTCGTAATATTATCCGTAGCCCCGCCTCTACCGGCAGCTTCGATCGAATCGATAATACGTTCCGTGTAATTCAATCCTAACATGGCAGACAAATTGTGATCTTCCCAAAACGTCTTCGTATAGTCCAGTACAGCGTCTGCCTGATAATGCGACCATTCGGTATGATAGGCAGAAGCCTCTCTCGTTTTTATCTGTTGACTCGGTCCATTCCAATACGCCGGCATAAAACGGTTTTTATCGGTATTCGTTTTATACAAGGCGATTTGAGGTTTGAAGGAAAGCCCTGGCAAGATCGTCCAATCCGCACCCAACGACAACGTATAGTTCTCCGATTTATCCGTATATTTCGCAATCGACATAGAATATAACGGGTTACTCATCCCCCATTGCGCACCGGGAGCATACGAGCCATCCTCAAAATAAATCTTGGCAGTCGGGGCTAAACTAGCATTTCTGAAAAATGAAACATCGGTGCCGAAAGGCGATGAATGCGTTCTTGTATTGGAATAATACACTCTTCCCGTAACGTTCAAATTATCCAATACCTTTACTTCGCCATTAATATTGAAAGAAAAACGATTATAATCCGTTGCACGCAATGTACCTTCGTTTTTCAGATAACCTATACCGGCCAGGAATTTTGCCCGTTCGGAACTACCACTCACTTCGGCGTGATGGTTATGTGAAAAGCCGGTGCGATAAGCCAAATCCGACGTCTTATTATCTTGGAATATCAATGTCTTAGAAGGATCTACAGGATCCGGCATGCTTTGCCAACCCTCATTCAGTTTATGTCGGTTCGAATCATTCAAATACTGTGTGGTGAATGCTGTTTGATTGGTTAAATCATTTCCCGTACCATAACCATGTGCCATCCCTAATTCGCTGCTTGCATCCGGGAATTTATCCTGCATGATCATACCCGTACGATGCATAGTCAGATAATCTTTAGCATTCGCCATCTTATATTTCTTCCCTATCGTTGATATGGTAAAGTCATATGAATAAGAAACCGAAGCCTTACCAGCCTTAGCCGACTTAGTCGTTACGATAACAACACCGTTCGAACCTTTCGCTCCGTAAATGGAAGTAGACGCAGCATCTTTCAATACTTGTATAGACTCGATGTCATTACTTGACAAATGATTGATGTCGTCGCGCGTAATACCGTCGACCACATATAAAGGAGCAGCCCCGTCCGGGTTCTGAATAGAAGTACCGCCACGTACAACAATACGGGGAGCTTCACCGGGTTGTCCGGAAGTACTTTGCACCCTCACACCGGAAACCGATCCTTGCAAAGCAGACGCCAGATTACCATAAGGCACGCTTTCCAACACCTTATTATCAACCTTTGAAACAGATGTCGTCAACAATTCACGTGATTGCGTACCATATCCGATCACGACTACTTCATCCAAAGCCTGTGAATTTTCCTTTAGAGTAATATTAAACTGGTTTTTCCCTCTAACGGATATTTCCTGACCGTCATATCCGATATAGGAAACTAGCAAACTACTGTTATTGCCTACTTTGAAAGAAAATCGACCATCCATATCCGTAATAGTTCCGTTAGTCGTTCCTTTCTCTGAAATATTGACACCGATAACAGGTTCGCCTCTTTCATCAACAACAACTCCGCTAACTTCTTTTTTTCCTGTCGATTTCGGAGTTTGCACAGAAGAAACAGTTATCAAAATTTTATTACCCGATACCTGATATTGAAGATTTCGTTTCGATAGTATATCAGTCAAAACACTTTTCAGTGACCGTTCTTTCACTGATACTGTAACGGGGGCTTTTCCCACAAGATCAGCATCCCGATAAGAAAAACGGTAAGTTGATTGCTTTTCTATTTCTTGAAAAAGACGAGGCAATGTGACATTCTTTAGTTTCAGGTTAACATTACCTGTTTGCGCATTCGCTGGTATAGTTGTTAAAAAGATAAAACTTAGTACAAGTAACAAGTTTGTTACACAAAAATTCGTACTTTTACGTCTTAACTTAATTAAGTGTTGAATAACATTCATAATAAAAAATTTAAAGTTGACTTTTAGTTTTTTTACTGCTATGCCATCACATAGCTTCGCGAAACTGAATTCGACGATTTATCCGGAGAGCCTGCCCGCTTTCCGGATATTTTTTCTCTTTCCTATGTTTTCATAATGCTTATTTTTTTAAGGTTAACACTCTATTTATTTGTCGCAAAAAGTTGAACTTCATTCCCTTTTATTTTGTAATCAAAACCATAGTGCACTTTCAATATATCTATAACCTCTTCAATCTCTTCCTTATCAAACACACCGGTATAGGTATCCTTAACAAGTGAGGAATCCATAATTTCAAAAGAGACACCATATTTCCGCCCTATTCTCTTTAATACTGCATCCATCGGTTCCGACCTGAACACCAGTTCTTTACTTACCCAAGCAGTTTCCAATACATTCGAAGTCGTTATTTTCTTCATTGTACCCGTTTTTTTATCATAAATGACTTTCTCGTTAGGAACTACATTCAGCCTCTCAAAAGGCGGACGAACAGAAGAAACAGTAACACTCCCCTGCACTAATGCCATTTCCAATATATCCTTATTTGAATAAGCATATACATTGAACGAAGTACCCGTTACTTCAATATCCATAAATTCGGTATTCACTACAAATTTCTTTTGCACGTCTTTTTGTACATCAAAATATCCTTCACCAGAAAGAGATACACGCCGGTCTTTTTTCCCAAAATCCTGTTTATAAGAAAGTATAGACTCTGAATTAAGCTTTACAGCTGTTCCATCCGGTAAAGTAATTGAAACCCGCTCTCCTTTTCCGACTTTAACTTCCATGATTCGGTCCGCCAACTGAGTAATTTCACGGTTATCTACATATAAATAAACTGACAAGCTTCCCATAATCAGAAATGCTATAGCCGCAGCAATTTGTCGCCAGTTAAATTTTCTAATTTTAGGAGCTGGTATTATGTTCATCTCCTGCCGGATACGAACCAATAAACTTTGGGCATCTTCAGACGATAAACTTCCGTTATTATCCCAACTATTCCAACTATCAAGCAATACAGGGAAAAGTTCCTCATCCGAATGATTATTGATTTCTTTCCTGAGTTCACGAAATTCTTTCCGACTAATTTGTTCAGTCTGATATTTCGTTAACCAATCTTTCAAATTTCTATATAATGATGTACTCATAAGCTGGAAATTTCGTTCGTTTATGAGTAATATCCTGAAAGGTTAAATTTATAACATACGCTTCTGCATGCTATAAAACATATTTTCAGAAATAAATCGTGAAAAGTATAAATAAATAGGAATAGTTGGATAATTCGTTGCGCAACACTTTCAATGCAGCTGAAAGTTGGTTACGCACCACTTGCTCCGTTATAGATAGCCGGGAAGCGATTTCTGTAACGGAAAGATTATATTCCTTATTCAAAACAAATATCTCCCTTTGCCGGGGTGTCAGTTTTTGCTTGGCAACTTCCAACTCTTTTAGAAAAAGGTCGAAATCATATTTAGCTTCTACGTTATCAGTCGAAATAAGTTCTTTTTTAAAATCCAGGTAATCCTCCATCTGCGGATGATTCAACTGACGACGAAGTTCTTTCAATAAAAAATGATAGGAGATAGTAAATAAATAAGCCTTAAAAGAGGCATCCGGATTAATACTCGTTCTATTAGACCAGATCTTTACAAATGTTTCCTGCACGACATCTTTCGCCGCACTGTCTGATTTCAAATAAGAGAACGCAAAATGGTAAAGTCTGGAGGCCCATAGGTTGTACAGAGCATTAAAACTAAACTCTGATCCTTCGATTAACTCTTTTAATAATCTCCTTTCCTCTAGCATGCTTTCTCCATTTCCATATTAACGGTCACAAATATATAAAATAATAAACTTCATTCATCGGCAAATCAATTTATTGCATGTTCTTCTGGCAGTAAAAAAGTAATTTAAGCATGTAAATGAAAAAAGGATACCCCATGCTGTGAGATATCCTTTCTTCCATATTTTACTTCAACATTATTTGCTGAAATCCCTCGGAGCCGGAACCGGAGCCAACGGTTTACGGTTCTGAAGATCTTTCATTACTTCTTCGATAGCCTTGTTCAGCTGCTGGTCTTCGCCATTCCATTCCTTAATCGGATCATTGTCGATCAGGATATCCGGGTCAACACCATGGTTTTCGATAATCCACTGACCCGTCTTCGGATCATAGCTGGTGAAGAAAGGTACACGGATATCTGTTCCGTCCATGTAAGGCAGTGGGCCGCTAATGCCGACGATACCACCCCAGGTACGGGTTCCAATCAGCTTACCCAGTCCCAAAGCACGGAATCCCCAGGGGAACAAGTCTCCATCCGATGCAGAATATTTATTGATCAAACAAACCTTCGGACCCACCTGTACGGCATCCGGAACAGTACCGATATGGTTCGAACCACGACGCATGGTCAGACGATACGGTTCGCGGGAAAGACGTTCCAGGATCATCGGAGATACATTTCCACCACCATTGGCACGGTCGTCGATGATCAAACCTTCCTTATCCAGCTGAGGATAGAAATAACGGGCAAATTCATTTAATCCGTCTACGCCCATATCCGGAATATAGATATATCCTACACGGCCGTTAGTCGCTTTATCCACTTTCTTGATATTATCCTGTACCCAGTTGTAATGATACAACGAATATTCTTCAGCCAACGGACTGATCACAATTTTACGAGCTCCCCCCAATTCAGGCTTGCTGTTCAACGAAAGTTCTGTCGGGATACCGGCTTTACCAACCAACAAAGAATACATATCCTTTACACTGTTAGTCGGAATCCCGTCGATTGCAACGATAAACTCTCCGGCTTTCGCCTCGATACCCGGTTCTGTCAACGGAGAACGCAGGTCTTTACTCCAGGATGCTCCCGGTAATATCTTTTCCAGACGGAAAAATCCACTCTTGTCACGTGAAATCTCAGCACCCAACAGACCGGTCTGTACACGTTTCGGACGATCTGTTTCACCAGGATTCACGTAGGCATGGCCGCAGTTCAGTTCGCCAATCATTTCACCGATCACATAATTCAGATCCAGACGAGTCTTCACGTAAGGAAGAAGAACGGCATATTTTTCTTTGATCGCTTTCCAGTCCACACCATGCATGTTCTCCACATAGAAACCATCCCGGTAAGCACGCCATGCCTCATCGAATATCTGTGCCCATTCTTTCGGATAATCCACCGTAATCTTCATATTGGAAAGATCGACTGCATTACTCAGATCAACACTGCCGGAAGGTATGTCGGTCACATAGATCTGTCTTCCTTTATAGAAAAGGGCTTTTTTACTTCCCGGAGTAACAGACATGGAAGCTCCGTCAGCAACAGTATCTTCTTTTTGTTTTTTCAGATCGTACACTTTTGTTCCGCCGCGACCATAATACCAGACTTTTTCGCCATCCGAATAAAAATTGCCATAATAAGAACCCGGTAAAGGAAGTTTGATAATACGGTCGGTTATACCTTCCAGATCAATCTTTACACCGGTTTCTGTCGAAACATCTTTCTTATCTTTATCTTCTTTCTTTTTATCCTCTTTCTTAGCCGTTTCTTCTTTAGCAACTTTTACTTCGGCATCTTTCTGAAGGAATGGAGAAGGAGTATCTTTTTGAAGCAACGTCAGATAAACACCTCCCATATTGTTATAAACATGGTTCCATTCCAAAGAGCCATAAGTCGGATTAAAGTCACGTGAAGAGGCGAAGATCAAGTATTTTCCGTCTGTACTGAAGGCCGGAGAATGAGAGTCGTACCATTTATCCGTAACAGGATATTCCTTACGTGCAGCAATATCATAAACATACACAATACTCACCTGATTTTCCGCCGGACGGCTATAAGTCAGCCATTTACTATCCGGAGAGAAGGTTACGTCGCGTATCTCCGCCATCGGGTTCTGAAACAATACGGTTGTTTTCTTTCCGGCTACATCAAGCAGGTTTACCCGGTTCTTACGATCGGTATAAACAATTGATTTTGAATCGGGACTCCATTCAAAAGAACGGATATAAGTATCGTTATCTTTTGTCAGTTGAACAGGTTCACCACCAGTGGCATCCTGAAGGTAAAGTTCTGTTTCGCCCGTACCATCCGAAATATAAACAATATATTTTCCATCAGGCGACCATTGGGCTTCACGGTCATGTTGTCCGGGCGAACGGGTAATATTCTTTGTCACGCCTTTTTCTACAGGCAGGTTGAAAACTTCACCACGAGTAGTTACTACCACACGTTCCCCATCAGGAGAAATACTAGCATTGGTAAGGTATGACGAACCGTCTTTTATTTCACTACGGGCATAGATATTATCGGAAGCCAGTTTGATCTCTACTTTTTCCGGCTTTTTCGCCGTAGCATCCATTTTATAAATATAACCACCGTTCTCGAATACGATAGTATGACCATTTGCACTCGGGAACTTTACATCATATTCTGTAAAATCAGTGACTTTACTCGTTTGTTTCGTTTTTGTGTTATAAACAAAGATATTCATTGTCCGGTCTCGGTCAGAAAGGAAAAATATTTCATCATCGATCCACATCGGAATAATATCCTGAGCCACATTGTCCGTTATATTTTCGACAGACTTCTTTTCCGGATTATAAATCCAGATATCGTCAGCCATACCTCCCTTATAATATTTCCAGGTACGGAATTCACGCATTACACGATTGTAAGCCAACTGTTTTCCATCCGGAGAATAACTACAGAAACCGCCTTCAGGCAAAGGTATAACTTCTGAAAGGCCTCCTTCTTTATCTACTGTATATAATTTACCGTCGAAGCCGCTACTGATGCGGTTGCGGTAAACAATACGACTGCCGTCGGGTGTCCAGGCTATCACGATATTGTTCGGTCCCATGCGGTCACCCAGGTCATCACGTGCATTAGTCGCCGTATAGGTTACACGCAAAGGTTCGCCTCCGGTAGAAGGAATAGTGAACACTTCCGTATTTCCATCATACTGTCCTGTAAAAGCAATTGTTTTACCATCAGGAGAAAAGCGAGGAAACATCTCATAGCCGACATGCGAAGTCAGACGTTGAGCTTCACCTCCTTTTGCAGGAACTTTATAAAGATCGCCGGCATACGAGAAAACAATCTCATTACCATTCGTTGCCGGGAAACGCAACAGGCGTGCATCGTCCGCCGCCATCATCAAGGCAGGGACACCGGCTAAAGCTAGCAAAGAAAGAATAAGTTTCTTGTTCATGTTATATTTGTTTAGTCTACGGGCAAAGGTAAAAAAATTACTATGGTACGACTATATTATTTTCTCAAAAGAAAAATGAGGTTGTCTAAAAAGTGACTCATTCGACCTTGAGAATTGAATATTTGAAATCAATCTCAGATAGGTATCCGAATAAAATAAAGTCAAAAATACTTTTTAGACAACCCCTTTATTTTTCTATTATCTAAGCTTTTCCCTTAGACAGAAATTATCGCGGAATGAACATACTTAATAAAGCCATCCCGGAGTTTTAGTCAGATTTGGATTCTTCTCTATTTCATCACTGGGAACAGGAAAAATACTGTAATCATTCGTTTCAGACCATTTTACACCACCATTACCGCTACTCTGTATACCATTGCAAGTAAGGGAACCGGCATCATAGTTCATGTATTTAGAATATTTTGTTTCACGCAGTGTACCCCAACGCAACTCCTCGTAAAAGTTTACACCTTCATTACATAATTCCCGACGAGATTCATTACGTAGTTTTTCCAAACCATCTTGTTTACTCGTAAACGTATAAGGTGGCATTTCAACGGATGTACGCCCGCGAACCTGATTCACCTTTTCAGCTGCACCTGGCAAATCCCCCAATTGGACCAATGCTTCCGACCACATCAAAAGAACATAAGCATAACGGATAATCGGTTCATCAATATCTCCCTGTAAAGCGAACTGGGGATAACCGGTCATGACAAACTTACGATAACGATATGCAAATTCTGCTTCGCCGTTTCCGTCTTGTTTCAAATCATAAGGAGCCGTTACTTGCCAATCATCGGCTTCTTGTGAATCTACATGGTGGCTTGATTGTTTTACCGGCCAACGGAATACATAAGGAATATCACTGTAATCACCCACTTTCATACGATTCGGATCACCACCCATATAAGGTTCTCCATACGGGAGAATTACATTATAACCCAAACGCGGATCTCTATTTTCCCAAGCTTTTTTCAAACGAGCTTCATTCCCTTGCGGCAAATATTGATCGACAACAGAACCCGATAACTTATTTCTGACCATTTTTCTCAATTCCGGACCACCAAGTATTTTTCCGTCATTTAAGGTATCACGGAGAAAATATACCAATCGGTCTTTGGCCGGTACATCAAAATAACCGGGAATGATGTCATTCCAGTCAAAAGGAGTACCATCCTTATATTCATATAGATCAACCAAAGCATTAGATGGTTGGTAATAAGAATATCCGGTAGTACCTTCCATATCAATCATAGAACGTGTGCCACAATACCGATGCATAGAAGACCCATATCCGTCTTTAAAAATGTTCGTCAAAGAGAAAATCATCTCTTCACATGTTTCATTTTCTTGCGTAAATAATTTATCATAACCACCCTGGAAAAGACCGAAACCGCATCCCTGTACCTTTTCGAAATCAGATACAGCCAATTTCAACAGATTTTCGTTGATTGTAGTCCCCGTTACTTTTCCTGCATTATTGTCATAATTATATTTGGCACCCTGCATCAAATAAGCCCTACCACGTAAAGCATAAGCAGCCCCTTTACAAGCACGTCCGGATTCCGTATAATGATTCGGGAAATTAGGTTCATTGATACAATCGGTCAAATCTTTTACGATCAGATCCCAAACTTCCGACTCAGGCGACTGTCCTTTAGTACAATCTTCTACCGATTCCAATGGCTCGGTATAAACAGGAACCCCTAATCCGTTTCGTCCGAAAAGTTCATTCAAACGCATATAATAATAAGCGCGCAAAAATTTGCATTCCGACAATAAGCGCAGTCGAACGTCTTCTTCTACACCGCCTCCGCCTTCGACAGACAAATTCACAATAGCGTCATTGGCACGATGAATACCCTCATATAAGTTTTTCCACACCGTAGAGAAAAAACCATTATCAGCTCCTGCCGTACCTTTTGTATAGGGAATCGTACGATAAGCATCTGTTGTCATAGACATGGCTTCAAACGGGGTTGTGTTCATATCATAAGAAGTATTATAAACACCCCAATTACGCAATTTATTATACACTCCGGCAACCCCCTGATTGGTCAACGCTGAATTTGTCCACATATTACCGGATGCTATTTGGTTATAGGGTGCCATATCTAAGTCAACACATCCCAGTAACCCACAAAACGCAAACCCTAATAAAGAATATATTATTTTTTTCATTTTTGTATTCATTAAATGATTAGAATGTAAGATTTATACCGCCGGAAATCATACGGGGAATAGGATAAGCAGTGAAACCGCTTCCACCTATTTCCGGATCAACACCTGGAAAATCTGTAATCGTCAATAAGTTTTCAAAAGAAGCAAACACACGCAAATTACTGATATAAGCCTTCTGAACCCATGATTTCGGCAAAGTATAACCGATCTGCAATGTTTTCAATTTGATATAAGACGCATTATAAAGATTACCGGTATTGGCACGATAAGCACCATTTTCATTACCTATACGCGGATACATAGCATTGACGTTCGCATTCGGGTCAGCAGCCGGATCATAATTCGGGTCAGTTGCAGCCAACATAGGATCGCAATAGTAGAAAATATTACGGGCATTACGAGCAACAATTGTTCCTTCTTGCCAACTACTGCTACTCATGGAGTTAAAACCACGTTCGTAAATGTAATAATACATACCGGCATTACCTGCCCAAGTCATATTTAAATCGAATCCTTTCCATGCAGCCGAAAGATTGATACCATAAGTGAATTTCGGAGTTGAAGATTTTCCAGTAAAGACACGGTCATTAGCATTTGAACCATAATAACCATCTCCATTTATATCGGCATACACCAATTCACCATACCACAAGCCGTTGTTTGCACCTACGCTTTGTCCGTTAAAATCGTAGACTTTATTGCCATCTGCATCCCGATAAGCCAACATTGCCTTTACCCAGTCCAAATCAGCTTTAGTACGAATCATACCGTCACGAGGCCCTCCGTTAGGATCAGGAGTCACACCGTCTGCCAAATAAATATTACCATTTCCCTGATGACGTTCCCAAATATAATACTCATCAAACATATGGTCTTCTACACGAATCGTATTGCCGCTGATATCAGCAACATCTCCACGATTAGTCACAAACGAACGATTACCGTCGGCATCTGTTTCCCAACCTTCCTGATATTTACCTTTGTATTTTACGATCTTATTTTTATTATACGTTAAATTGGCACTGACACTATATTCAAAATCTTTGATACGGTCAGCCCAACGCAAAGTAAATTCCACGCCTCGGTTTCTCATATCCGACGTATTGGTAGTAGGTGCACTCACTGTACCCATTGTCATATAAACGGAAGGAGAAGCCAGAATACCTTTTGTGGTACGCGAATACCAGTCTGCTTCCAATGTCAAACGGTTGTTTAATACGCCTACATCAAGTCCTATGTCTGTAGATTCGCTGGCTTCCCAACGAAGATTCGAATTAGCGATCTTACCCTGACGCAAACCGTCGAATACATTCTCTCCGAAAGAATAATTCACACCGCCATACGTGGCTTGCCATTCATAGTAACCGGAAGTCGTATTCCCCAGTTTACCCCAAGAACCACGCAACTTCAAGTTGGAAATCGTACTCTTTACGCTTTCCATGAACGGCTCTTCGCTGATACGCCATGCAGCAGAAAATGAAGGGAAAGTACCCCAGCGAGAGTCCGGACCAAAACGAGACGAACCATCACGACGGAAATTGGCTTCGAACAAATAACGATTCTTATAGGCATAATTCAAACGACCAAAATATGAGATAACGCCATAATCTTGTTGAGCAGTTCCTCCCACTGTCGGTTCCAGCAAATCCATAGCAGCCGTAAAATCAGGTAATGAGAGATCCAGCAAACCGGTACGAGTCGCATTAAATCCCTTCACATTCCAATAGTATTGTTCTGTACCAAGGAGAACTCCCAAATCATGGTCGCCAAACGTCTTATTATAATTCACCGTTCCGGTTATCGTACGATTCCAATAACGAGTAGTAGAACGTTTAGTTGTAGCCTGCGAGCTACTAGTCCCCGGATACAATTCACCATTACGGAAGTTCATTTTATCGATACAATTGCTCCAAGTAGCTTCTTCATTAAACAACGTTTGATAGTTATAGCGTCCTTCGGCAGTTAACCCGTCAATAATCTTCACACGCGCAAACCATGTCGTGTTCAATCGGGTATCATCATAAGAACCTCCACGACTCATCACGGTAGCCAGCAAGTTGTTGCTAGAAGATCCGTCAACAGAAACGCCATACTTACCATTATAATAAGGAGTCATGTTCGGTGTATTCTGGAACATATACGAGAAGCTCGTATTACCCGGTTCGCGACTCTGGAATGTGGCATACGTCTGAGTACCTACGGTCAAGAACTTCGTGATTTCAGTCTCCACGTTGACACGTCCGGAATAATTCTTCAAGCCGGTATTATCCAATGTACCGGGGTTATCCAGGAAACCAAATGAAAGCAAATAGTTTGTATTACTGCTGCTACCGACAACCGACACATTATGTTTTTGCGACGTACTGGGCAAAAACATCTCATCCACCCACTGCGTACTCGGATAAGCTAACATATTAGCTACGCCATAAGGATTATCCGTTCCATACGGATCACTGGCGGCCTTTACTAAACCTTCTCTCCACTCATCGATATCAGCTTGTGTATATTTGGTACCGGCCTCATAGTTGCGGTTCGTATTCCAACGATTCGCCATTTCCATATACTCAGCAAAATTATCCTCGAAACGAAATGCCTTACCGCTCATCTTTGAATTAGTGACAAGACCCGAATAAGTTATTTTAGGAGCCTGACCTTTTTTCCCTTTCTTGGTCGTGATCAAAATAACCCCGTTGGCACCACGTGATCCGTAAATAGAAGCGCTGGCTGCATCTTTCAAAAAAGAAATAGATTCAACATCATCACTGTTTACAGATGACATACTAGCCTCGGAACCGTCTACTATCACCAACGGAGAAAGGTAACTACTGTTGAAAGTTCCGATACCACGCATACGAATACTGGAACCGTCACTACCCGGTTTTCCGGAACTTTGACTTACGGACACACCGGCTGCCAAACCAGATAAAGCATTCGACAAGTTGGTCGTCGCACGGCTCTCTAATTTTTCTGCCTGCACGGTAGCTACCGCTCCCGTCAGATTAACTTTCTTCTGCACACCATAACCTACCACTACTACTTCATCCAGTGCTTGTGAGTCTTCTTGTAGTGTAACTTTCCCTTTGGCAACTTCGGATGCTTTGATCTCAACCGTTTTAAAACCAATGCTACTAATGACCAGGATGTCATTGGGATTTGCTTCAAGGGAGAATTTCCCGTCAATGTCTGTAACCGTACCGTTTGTGGATCCTTTCACAATCACATTGGCGCCGATCAAAGGTTCATTCATCCCTCCGTCAAAAACTACACCGCTAATGGATTTTTTCTGTTGCGTAATAGATACCTCTGATGTATTCGCGCGCACAAAAGGTGTAATTGTTGAAACAGGAAAAGCAAATGCAATTAAAAGCAAAGAAAATCGATTTTGCTTTAAAATAGATTTGTAATTCATGTGTTTTTTAAGTTTAATATTAATATATATAAAGTTACTAAGTTCTAGAAGAACTCTGGCAGTTTATTCATTGATACATAATAAAATGAGGTTTACTATAAGATTTTTACAATATATAAACTCTTGAAATTCAAAATATTATTATCACTGTTGATTTCAACACTGAAGCTATAGTATGTTTAAGGAAATAGCGAGGCTTTATTATTTAATATTAATAGAAATATAGTAATTCGTGTATCTAAATTTTGAAAAAATGCTCATCTGGTTCTTTCGTATACAATGTTCTAATATAAGATAACAATTCACCATAATTCATGAACTTTGTTAATATACAGCCTCTTAGTATTCTGTTAATTTTTTATTCATGGACAATAAATGCACCAATATTAGACAAAAATGTATGTTGACATATCATGCTGTACGTTATTTTTGCAACTGTTCTGTTTTGTTCCAAAATAAAGACAGAGTTCTTCTAGAACTATGGCAGTTATTAACCTTATTTCTCATACTTTATATTAAAAAAGCAAAATCCTCATTATCAATAAATAACAAAACTTCAACCATTAACATAACTTTCAGATCTCATGAGCTGCAAACAATACTCTATCTTATTGTTTGCAAATAATAAAAAAATTAAATGCGTCAACCAAATACAATATCAGAAATAGACTCACCGATAGAAAGCCAAGAGTAAAAAACAGGCTCATAAAATTTTTTACAACTTTCGGAGTCACGTCTTCATTTAAATGATTTTACAGTATGATATTCAATACACACATGGGTGACGCCGAATATAAAAAGCGACGTCACCTCTCCAAACCCAAGGTGACGCCGGGAAAAAAGGTAGCGTCACCCCTCTATACAAAGATAATCAAAGGGTAATAATCAAAATGGTGAAGAGTGACTCCAAAATTCATAAAAACATAGATTTGTATGAATTAGCAGGGAATGGTGAACGGATGCCTACCCGTTTCCCATTCCCTGCCTATCCATTGGAAGAAAAGTGTAAGTTTTTTTCAGGAATACGTACGGCTTTTCCCTATACTCCTGCAGATCATACCCTATAATGTACACACCTATATCCTATATTGTATCGGTATGTACATTATAGGGTTTAGTAGACAAATCCATGAAGATTGACCTATTAATAGATGTTCACCCGATATGGACGACTTAGTTGTGCCATTATACCAGTACTACTATGTCATCTTGCTAGCATAGTAGTGTCAGTACCATTAGCTCTACTGTGTGAAGGTGGGTGACACTATAATGCTACCAATTGCACCCTTTATTCTCATTTTTCAGGGTTCAGCTTTAAAGTTTCAGTAAAAATTTACCGAAGTATTATTAAATATGACATTTGTATAAAAATAATCTCGTATTTTTACGGAAATTAATAAACGCATGAAAAAATTACTGATCTTAACATCGGCCCTTTTACTGACAAGGTCGGCATTTGCAGAGAACGATCCGCTATGGATGCGCTATCCGGCAATATCTCCGAACGGGGAAATGATCGCCTTTACTTACAAGGGGGATATCTATACCGTTCCGACAACAGGTGGTAAAGCTACCCAGTTAACAACCCATCCAGCCCACGACACACGCCCTGTCTGGTCGCCCGACGGAAAACAAATCGCATTCGCTTCCGACCGCAACGGAAACTTCGATGTGTTCATTATGAACAAAGAAGGAGGTGTCCCTACGCAGTTGACCGTACATTCGGCAAACGAATATCCGGAAACATTCAGCGACAACGACCATGTCCTTTATTCTGCTTCTATCCAGCAGGATGTAAAAGACAGCCAGTTCCCTTCTTCCCTGTTCGCCCAAATATATCAGGTCGGCACCCAAGGAGGACGCCCAGAATTATTCTCCTCGCTGGCTATGGAAAACCTGGCATTCAGCAAAGACGGAAAACAAGTATTGTATAACGATTTCAAAGGATATGAAGATCCCTGGCGCAAACACCACCAATCCTCCATTACCCGCGATATCTGGTTATGTACATTGGATAATGACCGTACATTCAAAAAGATTACCTCTTTCCGTGGAGAAGACCGCGATCCGGTATGGTCGCCGAACGGAAATGCCTTTTACTATCTGAGTGAAGAAAAAGGCAGCTTCAATATCTTTAAGAATGACCTGACCGGCAAGAGCGGTAAACAGATAACAAACCATACGACACACCCGGTCCGCTTCCTGACTTCCGACAAGAACGGTACTTTATGCTACGGTTACGACGGTGAGATTTACACGGTCAAAGAAGGCGGACAACCTGCTAAAGTAAAGGTAAGCATCATCTCCGACCAGACCGAAAATAATCTGATCCATCGCCTGATGTCGAGCGGGGCAAACAGTATTGCTGTCTCTCCGAACGGAAAAGAGGTTGCTTTTATCGTACGAGGAGATGTATATGTGACATCGGTTGAATATGAAACAACCCGTCAGATCACCGATACGCCGCAGCAAGAGCGTAATATAGATTTCAGCCCTGACGGTCGTTCATTGGTTTACTCGGCCGAACGCGGCGAAACATGGGGCATTTATCAAAGCAGCCTGGTTCGTAAAGACGACAAATATTTTACTTACGCACAAGAAATCAAGGAAGAACCGCTGGTAGTTACCGACAAAACGTCTTTCCAGCCTACTTATTCTCCTGACGGTAAAGAAGTGGCATTCCTGGAAGACCGTACCACTTTACGCGTCATCAATCTGAAAAGTAAACAGGTACGTACTGTTTTGGATGGTAAATACAACTATTCGTATGCCGACGGCGACCAGACTTATCAATGGTCACCCGACAGTAAATGGTTCCTGGTGCAATATATCGCTATCGGCGGATGGAACAATAAGGATATTGCCCTGGTAAAGGCAGATGGTAGCGGAGATATTACCAACCTGACCGAAAGCGGATACTCTGATGGTGATCCGAAATGGGTACTTGATGGCAAAGCGATGATCTGGTCGTCCGACCGTGCCGGTTACCGCAGCCACGGCAGTTGGGGTGCACAGGATGATACCTATATCATGTTCTTCGATGCCGAAGCATACGACAAATTCCGCCTGAGCAAGGAAGAACTTGCCCTAGTTGAAGATGAAGAAAAGGATAAGGACAAAGACAAGGATAAGAAAGACGATAAAAAGGAAGATAAGAAAGATTCCAAAGCTAAAAAAGATGACAAGAAGAAAGATGATAAAGACAAGAAAGACGATGCGGACAAGCCTGTCGAACCATTGAAATTCGATCTGGAAAACCGTAAAGACCGCGTCATCCGTCTGACGATCAACTCTTCGAATATGGGCGACGCCGTGCTGACACCGAAAGGAGACAAACTCTACTATTGTGCAGCTTTCGAAAGCGGTTACGACCTGTGGGAACGTAACTTCAAGGAAAATTCAACCAAAATACTGATAAAAGGTGTCGGTGGCGGAAGAATGTTTGCCGACAAGAAAGGTGAGAACCTGTTCCTGGTATCCGGTGGCCAGCTGAAAAAGGTGGAGATCAAAGACAGCAAAACCAAAGGTATCCCCTTCAAGGCTGAGTTTTCTTATCGCCCGCCGCAGGAACGCGAATATATTTTCAATCATATATGGCGTCAGGTGGAAGACAAATTCTACGATCCGACGATCCATGGCATCGACTGGGAAGGATACAAAACAGCATATGCCCGTTACTTGCCGCATATCAACAACAATTACGACTTCCAGGAAATGTTGTCCGAACTGTTGGGCGAACTGAACGGTTCACATACAGGTGCCCGGTATTATTCATCGTCATCCGCTCCGGCTACAGCCTGCCTGGGTGCATTCTACGATAACAGCTATACCGGCGACGGATTAAAGATTGCCGAGATCATCGCCAAAGGGCCGTTGACATTGGCTGATACAAAAATCAAACCGGGTTGCATCATTGAAAAGATCAATGAGAAACCTATCAAAAGTGGTGAAAACTATTATCCGTTACTGAGCGGTAAAGCCGGAAAGAAAGTATTGTTGTCCGTCTACAACCCGGCAACAAAAGAACGTTTCGAAGAGCAGGTGAAACCGATCTCTTATGGCCAACAATCTAACCTGCTGTACAAACGTTGGGTAGAAAACTGCCGCAAGAAAGTGGATGAACTGTCCGGCGGCAAGATCGGATATGTACACATTAAAGGCATGAACAGTGAAAGTTTCCGCGAAGTCTACTCCGAACTGCTGGGACGTTGCCGTAACAAAGAAGCGGTGATTGTGGATACCCGTCATAACGGCGGAGGCTGGTTGCACGATGACCTGGCAACCTTGCTGAGTGGTAAAGAGTACCAACGTTTCATGCCGCGCGGGCAGTATATCGGTAGCGATCCGTTCAACAAATGGCTGAAACCGTCGTGTGTACTGGTTTGCGAAGACAACTACTCGAATGCACATGGTTTCCCTTGGGTATACAAGACGTTGGGTATCGGTAAACTGATCGGTACTCCTGTTCCGGGAACCATGACTGCCGTATGGTGGGAATCGCAGATCGACCCGTCCATCGTATTCGGTATTCCACAGGTAGGCGTTCAGGATATGCAAGGTAATTACCTGGAAAACCATGAACTGCAGCCGGATATCGAAATCTACAACACACCGGAATCACAGTTGAAAGGCGAAGACCATCAACTGGAAGAAGCGGTAAAAGTAATGTTGCAGACAGTAAAGAAATAAAAATCAGAACATAAAAAAGGAGGTTACATCAAAGTTTTTATTGATACAACCTCCTTCTTTTATACCCGCTTTATACCCGACAAACAGGTCGCTATTACAGATAAACAGAATAACGATTAATCCGGTATAGCCGTGCGGGAAGACCGAAAATCAAGTTTTTTGTATTTACCCTGCATTTCTTCGTCAGTTTCTTCCTTGTCGTTGGTGAAGAAAACAGGGGAGTTCTCGAAATGCCATGTTCCGACATAGTTCAATGTATTTTCGGCAACAGAAAATTTGAACAGGACTAATTCATCGGGACGTTGTTCTTTGCTTTTTATTTTCCGTTCGGTTTCCTGAATGGAATCTTCCCCCTTATAAATAGGTTCCATATAAGAGCGGCCACCGTACCATTTGCTTTCGGTCCACCAATAATTCAGAATTGCATACGTCCCCGGTTCGATCAGGTAACAGAATTGATTTTCTTTCGAAGTCTTAAAGGTCGACTTCACCCGGAAGACAAGCACCTCGTTCGTTTCAATATTTATCAGCCGGATATCCTGAGGATAACCGCCACTTTTGAATTTCTTCAGTCGCTGAATAAATTCACCGTAAAAAACAGCTTGTCCTACAGGGATAGGGCCATCCGCAGCCGACTTTTCCAGTCTTCGTGCCGGTTGAGCGGTTACACCGAATGAGATTATCAACAATAAAACGATCAGTAAGTGCTTCATAAAGGTTCCTACTCCATTTATTAATTTACATCGAACAGAAAAAAGAAACAAAGAACGGTACCGTAAAATCGACCAAAATGCCGTGAAAGATAGAAACGAATACCAGATCCTTTCCTGAATAACGCGTAATAATCGGTAATGTTGTATCCATCGTCGTGGCACCGCCGGCACAGATAGGAGCTAATCGCCCAAAATACTTGACAAACAACGGGGCGCCCAGCAACGCCATAATCTCACGGATGATATTGGCGATCAATGCGATTGTTCCTAACTCCGTCGCCATCTGTACACCCAGCGACGCCTCTTTCAACTCCGTAATCAGGATAGAAGACAATGAGTAATAGGCAAAACCACTTCCTACCGCCAGGCAATCGAACACACTCCATTTGGTAATCAGTAAACTCACCAAAGCCGACGCCGTCAGCGTCCCGATAATAGTTGCCAACGGAACCAGCAACAGCTTGGGACGGATACTGCACAATATATCTTTCAACTTCTTATCACTCCCGATACTCAACCCGACCTGAAACATCAGCAGGTAAAGTACATACATGGTGATATCGTTCTTAACGACCACTTCCGGCAGATACCCGCTCCATCCGAGAACACAGCCCAAAGCGAAGAATCCGACTACAATCAGACTCCCTTTCATTCTCTCCTCCTTTCCTTAAAAAAGAAATGATAGACTCCCCAGGCGGCTAAAACACTTCCGGTCGTTCCGGCCAAGGCGATCAGGAAAGCCTGTCCGCCTAATGTTGTCAGGTTGTTTACAATAGCATCGTTGGCCCCCACCGAAATACCCAGCAGAAACAACAATAGCAGGATCGTATAAGAAATAGGTTTGCCTATCTTTTGCAGCAGTTCGACTTTGCGCAATAGATATCCTACGGCGATACCTCCGAACATGATTCCGATTACCGTGAACATAGTTTGTTATTTTTCCGCAAAGGTAACAGAAAGAGCCTTGCAGAACAAATCCGCAAGGCTTCATATTAAACACAGCAACATTACAACATAAAAGAAGATGTCAGCAAGAGGATCGTCAAAAGAACCAGTATGACCAACCCCAAAGCCGAAAAAGAATAAAACAGACGGAGGCGGCGTAGCTTTTTCTCCCGGGTGATCTGCTGTAACACCTTCAAGTCAAACTCTTTCCCTAAAGGCGGCAATGTCTCTGCTTCCGGTGTCAGAAACCATGCCTTATAAGGACGCAACTCAGGCGGTAATGCGTCTGACGAGAAAAAGTGGCGTAACTCCCGTTCTTCTTCAATCGTGGTCGCACATTCCCAGTATTTGTCTAATAACGATGTAATACGGTTATAATCCATATTATTTCTATAAAAGAGTTATCTGACGGTAAAACTTTCTGTCCGCTTCCGCTGTAAATTAATTGTATCCAGCGCCATATTACGTGTCACCATCAGGCAATAAGATGGAATATCCTCTATCACAATCCAGGCGGCACGCTCTCCCCAGACCTTCAACATCACGTCCTGAACGATCTGTTCGGAACGCTCTGCATTTCCGGTGATCCTGTAAGCAACCCGCAACAGGTTGTCTTTTAAAGGCAGTATCCTTGTTATGAACTCATCTGTTTTCATCTCTGTTATATTAGACGAGACAGCCTGGTAAAAGGTTGCAGTTTTTTGTGACTTTTTTATTCATAAAAGGAAAAAGACCTGTATATAGTTCTTTTTCATTATATTTGTAGCTGTGCTAATTAAATAGTTTTAGTCCGCTAATTTTAAACTAAATCAAAATAAACAGTGAAGAAAACGATCTTATTCTTTCAGGTAGTCTTAGTTTGCCTGCTGGTAGGATGCAAGCCGGCTCCCAACAGTGGGTTATTAAGTGATGAAATCAAGTATGTCGACCCGTTCATAGGAACCGGATTCCACGGTCATACTTTCCCCGGTGCCACCCGCCCGTTTGCGATGGTACAGGTCAGTCCGGATACGCATATCATGGGTTGGGATGCCAGCAGCGGTTACCATTATGACGACCGCGAAATCTATGGATTCAGTCATACGCACCTTTCCGGTACCGGTATCGGCGACCTGGGTGATGTGGCTCTATTGCCTTTCTCCGGAGGCGATTCGATCAAACCGGTCGGACTTTTCAATAAAGATACCGAAAAAGCGACTCCGGGTTATTACGCCGTACGTCTGGATAACTTCGGTGTAAACGTAGAGCTGACGAGCACTGATAAAGTCGGCTTTCATAAATATACTTACGATAATCCCAAAGACCGCCGCGTTATGCTCGACCTGGGACATATCCTGCAACCGAACTGGGGACACAAACTGGTAGATAACAGTTACCTGTTTGTTAACGACTCGACGGTTGAAGGTACAGTACGTACACAGGGATGGGCACATTTCCATTCGGTTTCTTACCGGATCACTTTCTCTGAGCCGATCGAAACCGTTTACCAATACATCGGAGGCAAATTACGTCAGGATTCTTTGTTCCTGCGCATCAATACGGAAGAAGACCTGAAATTCCATTATAAGTTCCCGGAAAAAGCAGAACCTCTGTACGTAAAGGTTGCCCTTTCCATGGTTGATACTGACGGAGCCGAAAAGAATCTGGAAGTAGAACTTCCGGGATGGGATTTCGAAGCAACCCGCATCAAATCGGCTGAAATATGGAACGATGCCCTGAACGCAATCGAAATTCAGAGCGCTGACCCGACCGTAATGGTCAACTTCTATACGGCATTATATCATACGATGATCGCACCGTTCGCCTATCAGGACGTAGACGGTCGTTATCTGGGTATGGACAAAAAGGTGCATAAGGCGGAACCGGGATACGTTAATTATTCCGTATTCTCCCTGTGGGATACTTTCCGTGCCCTTCACCCGCTGATGACGATCATCAATCCGGAACTGGCTGCCGACTGGGGTAAAGTGTTGGTACAAGGATATAAAGAAGGTGGTATTCTTCCCAAATGGCCGCTGGCTTCAAGCTATACCGGCTGTATGGTCGGCTACCCGGCTGTATCTGTCCTGGCTGACCTGGTTTCCAAAGACCTGGCAGACGGTGACCTAAAAACATGGGCGGAAGCCGGTGCCCGTTCTTCCGTATACCGTGAAGACCTGGCAGAGAAGTTCAAAGGGACACGCGAGTTGGATCTGATTACCCTCCATCCGTACTTCAAAGAGAAATATGGCTTCGTTCCTGCCGACTCTGTTCCCGAATCCGTTTCATGGGGACTGGAAATGGCTTACGAAGACTGGTGTATCTCGCAGATCGCAGCCAAAGCAGGACTGGATTCATTGGCTCAGGCTTATGCTGCCAAAGGAGAATATTACAAACGTTATCTGGACCCGGAAACAAAAATGATGCGTCCGATCATGAGTGACGGTTCATTCCGTACACCGTTCAATCCGCGTTATTCAGCTCATATGAGAAGCGATTATACGGAAGGAAATGCTTTCCAGTGGAGTTTCTTTGCTCCGCACGATATGGACAACTTCATTGCTACCATCGGTGGCAAAAAAGAACTGGAAACACGTCTGGATACCTTGTTTACTACCTCTTCACAGGTTGACGGCGAACATGCATCCGGCGACATCACCGGCCTGATCGGCCAGTATGCCCACGGAAACGAACCGAGCCACCACATGGCTTACCTGTATAACTGGACAGATTCCCCATGGAAAGGCCAGGAACGTCTGGATTATATCATGCGCGAGTTCTATACAAACAAGCCTGACGGTATCATCGGGAACGAAGACTGCGGACAGATGTCAGCATGGTACGTAATGAGTGCCCTGGGATTCTATCAGGTTGCTCCCGGTATTCCGGTTTACACATTGGGCCGTCCGATGGTAGATCGCGCCTTAATTCACGTAAAAGGCGGCATTTTCGAGATCGTGGTTAAAAACAACAGTCCGGAAAACAAATATATCCGGACGGTTACTTTGAATGGAAAGGAGCTCGAAACCCCGTTCTTCTCACATGCCGAGATGGCGAAAGGCGGCAAACTCGTATTTGAAATGACCAATACACATCCATAAAAAGAAAATTATGTTACTGACAACAACAAACAACATCGAAGGGAAAAAGATTACCCAATATTACGGGATCGTTTCCGGTGAAACAATTATAGGAGCAAACGTATTCAAAGATTTCTTTGCCGGAATACGCGATATAGTAGGCGGACGAGCCGGTTCATATGAAAGCGTATTGCGTGAAGCAAAAGAAACGGCTTTACAGGAAATGAGCCAGCAGGCTGCACGAATGGGAGCCAATGCCGTTATTGCTGTCGATCTGGATTATGAAACTGTAGGAGGAAGCGGAAGCATGCTGATGGTTACAGCTGCCGGTACCGCAGTTCGATATGAATAAAATTACGGATGGGGGGATAAAAGTCCCCCATCTGTTTCTATTCCCCTAAAATTCTTCTGACATGGTTCTTTAGTATATGAAAAGCCGGTGCCGCCATCGAGCCATGATCGTATCCATCCAATTCATAGATATAAGTCTCTTTATGCCCGGCCACCTTCATCATTCTCCAGAAATAAGCATTCTCTTCATAACGCCCCAACATTTCCATTTCGCGGTCGCCTGATACGATTATTAGAGGAGGAGCATCAGGACGGACATAATAAAGCGGAGCAAATTCATCGATACTGGGTTGCGTTTCCTTCATTCCCAGCGATTCCCGATAGGCAAAATGGCTGATAGCATGTCCACTGAAAGGTATAAGGGCAGCAATTGAATCTGCATCTATACCGTAAACCTGCAGCCATTTCTTATCCAACCCGATCATATTTGTCAGATAACCGCCCGCAGAATGTCCGGATACAAATATCCGCTGCCGGCTACCGCCATATTCTTCTATTGTTTTAAATGTCCAGGCCACTGCCGCAGCCGCGTCATCAATACAATCTTTAATCGAACATTTAGGCAATAAGCGGTAATTGACAGCAACGACAGCCAAACCACTATTCTTTAACTCTTCCGGAATAAACTTACTTCCACCGGATAAACCACCACCGTGGAACCAAACAACCGTCCCGAAGTCCTTCCCGTTTTCAGGATAATAGACGTCCAGCTTGCAACGTTCCAGACCATACGGGTCACCTGTAGTCCGGTAAGGGATATCTTTTACTACAGCATAATTAATACTCTCCTGTGCAGAAAGAATAGCAGAGATAAAAAAGAAAACAAATAAGATATAAGACTTGATCATAAAGCATTGATTTTGGGACAAAGATAAATGATATTATTATAAATAAAAAAGGAACCAACCTTTCGATTGATTCCTTTCATTTGTTTGGAGTCTGTGACTCTAAAACGGCGGCTATCTACTCTCCCACTTTTACGCAGTACCATCGACGTGGTTGGGCTTAACTTCTCTGTTCGGAATGGGAAGAGGTGGATCCCCAACGCTATAACCACCTTAATACCTTTTAAGATGTTTGACCTGGACAACGCTACTCTTTCAGTAACCTTCGCTTTGTCAGTATCTCTACTAACCCTGCTGATATATCAATCCTTCCTTCCGGAAATAGAAAGTCTCGGGCTATTAGTACTACTCGGCTTCGACATTACTGCCCTTACACCTGTAGCCTATCAACGTCGTAGTCTACAACGACCCTCAGGGAGATCTTATCTTGAGGCTGGCTTCGTACTTAGATGCTTTCAGCACTTATCCAATCCAGACTTAGATACCCGGCGGTGCACCTGGCGGTACAACCGGTAAACCAGAGGTCTGTCCAACACGGTCCTCTCGTACTAGTGTCAGAGCCACTCAAATCTCCTACGCCCACGATAGATAGAGACCGAACTGTCTCACGACGTTCTGAACCCAGCTCGCGTGCCACTTTAATGGGCGAACAGCCCAACCCTTGGGACCTTCTCCAGCCCCAGGATGTGACGAGCCGACATCGAGGTGCCAAACCGCTCCGTCGATATGAGCTCTTGGGAGCGATCAGCCTGTTATCCCCGGAGTACCTTTTATCCTTTGAGCGATGGCCCTTCCATGCGGAACCACCGGATCACTATGCTCTAGTTTCCTACCTGATCGAGTTGTCTCTCTCCCAGTCAAGCACCCTTATGCCATTACACTCTACGACCGGTTACCAATCGGTCTGAGGGTACCTTTAGAAGCCTCCGTTACTCTTTTGGAGGCGACCACCCCAGTCAAACTACCCACCATACAGTGTCCTTGCTTTAGCAAGTTAGAACTCAAACAACCAAAGGGCCGTATTTCAACGGCGACTCCACCGACACTGGCGTGCCTGCTTCGCAGTCTCCGGCCTATCCTACACATTAGTTGCCCAAATTCAATGTAAAGCTATAGTAAAGGTTCACGGGGTCTTTTCGTCCCATCGCGGGTAATCGGCATCTTCACCGATACTACAATTTCACCGAGCTCACGGTTGAGACAGTGTCCAGATCATTACACCATTCGTGCAGGTCGGAACTTACCCGACAAGGAATTTCGCTACCTTAGGACCGTTATAGTTACGGCCGCCGTTTACTGGGGCTTCAATTCAAACCTTCTCTTGCGATGAGCTCTCCTCTTAACCTTCCAGCACCGGGCAGGTGTCAGGCTGTATACTTCATATTTCTATTTCGCACAGCCATGTGTTTTTGTTAAACAGTTGCCTGGACCTATTCTCTGCGCCCCGCCATCGCTGACAGGGACCCTTTATCCCGAAGTTACAGGGTCAATTTGCCTAGTTCCTTAACCGTGAATCACTCGAGCGCCTCAGTATTCTCAACCCAACTACGTGTGTCCGTTTACGGTACGGGTACTCTATAGATATGCTTAGCGGATTTTCTAGGGAGCCTGTTTACATCCATATTGCCTTGTACAAGTACTCGGCATACTCTCAGGTTCGACTCTCACGGCGGATTTGCCTACCGCGATCAACGTCTACACCCTTTAACCAACTATTCCGTCAGTTGGCAGGACTGTCACTTCTCCGTCTCCACATCGCTCTATAAAGTAGTATGGGAATATTAAACCATTCTTCCATCGGAATCGCCGTTCGGCTTATCCTTAGGTCCCGACTTACCCTGATCCGATTAACGTTGATCAGGAAACCTTAGTCTTTCGGCGAGGAAGTTTCTCACTTCCTTTATCGTTACTTATACCTACATTTGCTTTTCCAGCTACTCCAGCAAGGGTTATCCCTCACCTTCAACGCCACTGGAATGCTCCCCTACCATCCATTACTGGATCCATAGCTTCGGTAAACAGTTTATGCCCGAGTATTATCCACGCCAAACTCCTCGACTAGTGAGCTGTTACGCACTCTTTAAATGAATGGCTGCTTCCAAGCCAACATCCTAGCTGTCTCTGCAGTCTGACTTCGTTAGTTCAACTTAACTGTTATTTGGGGACCTTAGCTGATGGTCTGGATTCTTCTCCTCTCGGACGCGGACCTTAGCACCCGCGCCCTCACTCCAGGGCAATATATAGTACGCATTCGGAGTTTATCTGGACTTGATAGGCGGTGAAGCCCTCGCATCCAATCAGTCGCTCTACCTCATACTATACTAACCCTAGGCTGCACCTAAATGCATTTCGGGGAGTACGAGCTATCTCCAAGTTTGATTAGCCTTTCACCCCTACCCACAGTTCATCCGAAAGCTTTTCAACGCTTACCGGTTCGGTCCTCCAGTTAGTGTTACCTAACCTTCAACCTGACCATGGGTAGATCACTTGGTTTCGCGTCTACTCCCTCCGACTAATTCGCCCTGTTCAGACTCGCTTTCGCTTCGGCTCCGTATCTGAAATACTTAACCTTGCCGGAGAAAGTAACTCGTAGGTTCATTATGCAAAAGGCACGCCGTCACAACTTACGTTGCTCCGACCGCTTGTAGGCAGACGGGTTCAGGGTCTATTTCACTCCTCTGTTCGAGGTTCTTTTCACCTTTCCCTCACGGTACTGGTTCGCTATCGGTCTCTCGGGAGTATTTAGCCTTACGGGATGGGCCCCGCTAATTCACACAGAATTTCTCGTGCTCCGCGCTACTCAGGATACCACTAGGCTTCGTTAGAAAGTCGTGTACGGGATTTTCACCCTCTACGATCACTTTTTCCAAAGTGTTCCACTTTCCTAAGTTCTTGCCACAACGTGGTCCTACAACCCCGGTATTGCCTAAACAATACCGGTTTGGGCTCTTCCGCGTTCGCTCGCCACTACTTGCGGAATCATTCTTATTTTCTCCTCCTATGGGTACTTAGATGTTTCAGTTCCCCACGTTCGCCTCCCATTACGGGATGACAGGCCTTCAACCTGCCGGGTTGCCCCATTCGGAAATCTGAGGATCAAAGATTATTTGCATCTCCCCCCAGCTTATCGCAGCTTATCACGTCCTTCGTCGCCTCCGAGAGCCAAGGCATCCACCGTCTGCCCTTGCTTACTTTCTTATTTCCGGTTACCACAGGGGTAAATTGGATTGATATATCTTCAGCTTGCTCTTGTTACTTTATTTTACGTTGTCCATCATGTCAAAGATCTTGTCGTTACTCTACGTTTCCTATGTCTCGGTAACTTTTTGTGGAGAATAACGGATTCGAACCGTTGACCCTCTGCGTGCAAGGCAGATGCTCTAGCCAGCTGAGCTAATCCCCCAAAATTCTCTCTCAGAGATTCTGTAGTCCCAGGCAGAGTTGAACTGCCGACCTCTACATTATCAGTGTAGCGCTCTAACCAACTGAGCTATAGGACTGTCAACTTTGCCTTGGTTTCCCTCAGCATCATTTTTCTCTCTTGCCGACACTTTATTGCCGGTAGATCTATATTTTATACATATTCAACCGTAGTACAAGTTAACTAATACCTTTTGTCAACTTGATAACGAACTCTTCGCTCCAGAAAGGAGGTGTTCCAGCCGCACCTTCCGGTACGGCTACCTTGTTACGACTTAGCCCCAGTCATCGGTTTTACCCTAGGCCGATCCTTGCGGTTACGGACTTTAGGTACCCCCAACTCCCATGGCTTGACGGGCGGTGTGTACAAGGCCCGGGAACGTATTCACCGCGCCATGGCTGATGCGCGATTACTAGCGAATCCAGCTTCACGAAGTCGGGTTGCAGACTTCGATCCGAACTGAGATGGGGTTTGGAGATTAGCATCCGCTCACACGGTAGCTGCCCTTTGTCCCCACCATTGTAACACGTGTGTCGCCCCGGATGTAAGGGCCGTGCTGATTTGACGTCATCCCCACCTTCCTCACAGCTTACGCTGGCAGTCTCACTAGAGTCCTCAGCATGACCTGTTAGTAACTAGTGATAAGGGTTGCGCTCGTTATGGCACTTAAGCCGACACCTCACGGCACGAGCTGACGACAACCATGCAGCACCTCGCAAATTGCTATTACTAGAGACTCTGTTTCCAGAGCTGTCAATATGCGTTCAAACCCGGGTAAGGTTCCTCGCGTATCATCGAATTAAACCACATGTTCCTCCGCTTGTGCGGGCCCCCGTCAATTCCTTTGAGTTTCACCGTTGCCGGCGTACTCCCCAGGTGGATTACTTAACGCTTTCGCTGTGCCGCTTACTGTGTATCGCAAACAGCTAGTAATCATCGTTTACTGCGTGGACTACCAGGGTATCTAATCCTGTTTGATCCCCACGCTTTCGTGCTTCAGTGTCAGTTATAGTTTAGTAAGCTGCCTTCGCAATCGGAGTTCTGCGTGATATCTATGCATTTCACCGCTACACCACGCATTCCGCCTACCTCAAATATACTCAAGTCAACCAGTTTCAACGGCAATTTTATGGTTGAGCCACAAACTTTCACCGCTGACTTAATTAACCACCTACGCACCCTTTAAACCCAATAAATCCGGATAACGCTCGCATCCTCCGTATTACCGCGGCTGCTGGCACGGAGTTAGCCGATGCTTATTCATATGGTACATACAAAAAGGAACACGTTCCTCACTTTATTCCCATATAAAAGAAGTTTACAAACCATAGATCCTTCATCCTTCACGCGACTTGGCTGGTTCAGGCTCTCGCCCATTGACCAATATTCCTCACTGCTGCCTCCCGTAGGAGTCTGGTCCGTGTCTCAGTACCAGTGTGGGGGACCTTCCTCTCAGAACCCCTATCCATCGTAGACTTGGTGAGCCGTTACCTCACCAACTATCTAATGGAACGCATGCCCATCTATCAGCGATAAATCTTTAACAAATATTTCCATGTGGAACCCCTGTTTTATGCGGTATTAGTCCGACTTTCGCCGGGTTATTCCCCTCTGATAGGTAGGTTGCATACGCGTTACTCACCCGTGCGCCGGTCGCCACCAATGTATTGCTACACCGTGCTGCCCCTCGACTTGCATGTGTTAAGCCTGTCGCTAGCGTTCATCCTGAGCCAGGATCAAACTCTTCGTTGTTTAAATTGTTTTATATCTCTATGCTCAGAATTCGTATTTATTTCAAGTTATTGACGGTATTAATTTCTAATACTTGTACTACTTGTTGATATGTAAATCTTTCAAAGAACTTTCGCTTTCTTTTCGATTGCGGCTGCAAAGGTAAGGACTTTTTTTAAACCACCAAATTTTTTAGAAGAAAAATTTGAAAAGTTTTTTTTGAGTCGCTGTGGCGGTTGGAATTTTGCTTAGAACCTCTAACCTCATCCCCTTTCCTCAGGTTACCTCTTTCATCATGTTGGTGCGCCGTTCTCTCTCGAATGCGGGTGCAAAAGTAGTAGATTACTACATACGTTCCAAACTTTTTACCAACTATTTTTCATTTATTTTTTTAACGGCAGGCATTGTAATATAATGTACGCACAAAGAGGACTGAAAAAATACAGGGAGGCTCCCAGGGCTTTCTCAGATAAAAAACTTTCTTCCTCAAGACAATTAAATTTCCGATTCAAAGAATTATTCGTTCGATATATGTTTTCTATTCGTTCGACAACTGTCGAATGTTTATTCGATAATTGTTGAATGAATAAAGAACAGCTGTCGAACGATTTTTTTTGTATAGACGAAAAATTAGTGCCCCATATTATAAAAAGACAAAGGCTCTAAATACCATCTAAAATATTCAGAGCCTTCAATACTAATATAAACACGAAATTACATCACTGGTGCATCCGGAGCTTTACCCGGTTTCGGCGCTTCTCCTTCTTTATAGTCAGGTAATGCTCCCATTTCATATTTCTCCGGACCATAGCGAAGAGTAGATGCCATGATCTCATCCCAGGAAATAGGCTTTCCGGTGTAAGCTGCCTCACGTCCCAGAATAGCAACCTGAGTAGAATAGGCCAGCGCTTCTGCCTGATTTATTTTCTTATCCAAACGGATTGATTCAACAAAATGCACATGTTCCTGATCATATGGATTCTTTACAGGTTTATTCTGATAATCATATTCCCAAAGAATGTTTCCATTATAATCCACAATTTTAATTTCACCCCGGTCATTCAGAGAGGCCATCCCCTTGGTTCCATATACCTGCTCGGAAACATTTCCGTCACAACCGTCGATCTGACGAGCAGTCGCCAACATGCGTTTGTTATTGTTATAATAATAATCTACACTGAAAAAGTCATAGATATCACCGGTCAGGCGCTGCGCACGACCACCGAAACCAACAGCACGGATAGGACGGTCTTCCATAAACCAGGTTACCACATCAATATTATGAATAGCCTGATCCAACAGGTGATCCCCACTTAACCATTTAATGTTAAACCAGTTACGAATACAGTATTCCATATCGCTCCATTCCGGACGTTTGCGCTTATTCCACCATGCCCCCTGGTCCCAATGAGCGGAAGAAGATACGACATCACCAATCAATCCGTTTTTTACCTGCACATAAGCCTCCCAATAATCTCTGCGATGACGGCGTTGATTACCTGTTACAACCGTCAACCCCTTAGATGTTGCAACTTTGGCTGCCGCAATCACTGTACGTATTCCGGTCGGATCGACAGCGCAAGGCTTTTCCATAAAAATATGTTTACCAGCCTCAACCGCCGCCTTGAATTGCTCCGGTCGGAAATGTGTAGGAGTACATAACAGGACTACATCGATATCATTCATTGCCAACACCTTCTGATAAGCATCGAAGCCTAAGAAACAATTGGCATCAGGAACTTCATTTTTAAATTGTTCAGACAATACTTTCCGGCAGGTCGCCATTCTATCCGGGAACAAATCAGCCAAAGCAATAATAGACACATTCGGTCCTGATTTGAGGAATTGTGTAGCCGCCCCGGTTCCACGATCGCCGCAACCCACCAAAGCAGCTTTTAAGGGTTTCCCATCAGGTGCCACCTCTACGAAAGAGAACATTCCCAATTCTTCCGGAGAATAACTCTTCGCAGCCGTTCCTGCACTTTGTTGTTGTGTACATGAAGTCATTACAGCCGACGACATACCCAGTGGTATTCCGGCACCCAGCAATGCTGTGTTTGTTAAGAAATCTCTTCTTTTCATGGTATTAATAATAAAAATATAGTTATTAGACGCCCAAATATATAAATTCACCTGGAATAAAACAAGCATAAAAGATTTTTTATAGACCACATTATTAGAGACATAGATGAATTTTAGATGTATTTTAGACAATAAGCAAAATGATATTGTATAAAATACGGCAAGTATCCTATAAAACCAGCACGGCTCTGTAATACAATAACTAAAAATAGCAAAACAGACAGAATATCCTTATACAAATTATATTTTTTGTACCTTTGAAGCATCAACAATAACATAATCAAACGATGAAAAGCGCAAATTATCTTTTCCTCCTCGGATTAGGACTTACTACTTTAATTTCCTGCAAAGAAGTAAACGCCCCTGATCCTGTTTATCCTGTTCCGACGCCTGAGCAGGTGGAATGGCACAAAATGGAGACATATGCCTTCGTTCATTTCGGTCTAAACACATTCAATGATCTGGAATGGGGATACGGGAACACGCCTGCTTCCACTTTCAATCCTACAGATTTAGATTGCGAACAATGGGTTCGTACGATCCAGGCTGCCGGATTAAAAGGGGTGATTCTCACTGCCAAACATCATGACGGTTTTTGCCTGTGGCAAACGGCAACCACAGAATACAGCGTTAAAAATTCTCCCTGGGAAGACGGAAAAGGTGATATGGTAAAAGAGCTTTCCGACGCCTGCCACAAGCATGGATTGAAATTCGGTATTTATCTCTCCCCCTGGGACCGTAACAGTGAGAATTACGGACAACCGGGATATGTAGAAAAGTTCCATGCCCAATTACATGAATTAGTCTGCAATTACGGTCCGTTGTTCGAATACTGGTTTGACGGAGCTAACGGCGGCAACGGCTGGTACGGCGGCGCAAATGAAACGCGTTCTATCGACCCGAATACCTATTATAAATATGAACAGGCTGTCGACACGATTAAAAAGTATAATCCTTCCGTCATGATTTTTGGAGGAACCGAACCGACCATCCGCTGGATCGGCAACGAAGAAGGCTGGGCAGGCGATACTCAATGGAGTATGTTCACTAAAAAAGACGGCATACATTATCGTCAGAGCCAGTGGGGACTGGAAGACGGTGAAGAATGGCTGGGTGGCGAATGCGACGTTTCCATTCGTCCGGGTTGGTTCTATCACGCACGTGAAGACCATCAGGTAAAATCACTATCACATTTAGTCGATCTGTATTACCGCAGTGTCGGACATAATGCAAACTTCCTGCTAAACTTCCCGGTTGCATTAAACGGAAAGATCAGTCCGGCGGATTCTATCCGTGCAGTCGAATGGTATCAAACCATACAGAACGATTTAAAAACCAATTTATTAAAGGGTGCATCCGTAAAAGCCAGCAATTCCCGCGGCGGCCAGTTTAAGGCTGACAAAACGAATGACGGCAATTGGGATTCTTACTGGGCTACGGAAGACGGAGTTACAAACGCTACGCTTACCTTCACCTTCAGCAAACCAACGGATGTAAACCGCCTGATGATACAGGAATATATCCCATTGGGACAGCGTGTCAAAGCGTTCACCATCGAAACAGAAAAAGACGGGCAATGGACACCGGTTGAAGCAGCCGATTCCACGACGACTGTCGGCTACAAACGTATCGTCCGTTTCCAGACTGTCAATGCAGACAAGATACGCATCAACTTCCTGGATGCACGCGGCCCGCTATGTATCAATAATGTAGAGGCTTTCCTGGCACCGGCCATATTAACCGAACCGGAAATCAGACGTGACCGCAAAGATGTTGTTTCTATCCGGGTAGAAGATAAAAACTCGGAACTCTATTATACGACTAACGGCTCGGTACCGACAAAAGATTCTCCCCGTTATACCGAACCTTTTGCTTTTGCTCAAAAAGGAACAATCAAGGCTATCTCGTACGACCGTACTTTCGACAAGAGCAGTCCGGTTTCCGTAAAAGAGCTGGATATTCCGGCATCCAACTACACTGTCATTTATCCAAAAGACGAAAAAACAATAGCGATGTTCGACGGCAACGGATATACGACATTCTATTTACCGAAAGGGAAACAGGAAATCGAAATACAGTTAGCAAATGATATGCCGATTGCCGGCTTCCGCTATGTACCCAACCAGGGACGTGATGCCGGAGGACATATTTCAAATTACCAGTTATTTGTCAATAACAAGAAAGTTGCAGAAGGCGAATTCTCGAATATCAAACATAATCCGATAGAACAGGAAATCCGTTTCCCGGCTATAAAAGGAAACAAGATACGGTTTGTTGCAACCCGCATCGTCGATAATCAGCCCCGGGCAGGGATCGGTGAGTTTTCGGTAATTACAGAATAAATTGTACAGGCACATAATCTTTGAATTAGAACAAAGGATTATGTGCCATACAATACAAAAAGAGTCTTGTGCTGTTACGAATTATACATCTTCTCTATATCCCTTTTCCGTTTTAATGCCTCCAAGAAATAATAATCAGCATAATTGAGTGGAACATCTATTTCACCATTATGAGGTATACTTCCTACACAATGCATTAATAGAAAATTCCCATTCTTTCCCAATTCCGCACGATATGCCGGAGAAGCCAAACTCTCCATAATACGGTCAGCATATGCCTTATATGTCTGCGGTTCAGAAACTCCCATCGTTGTTATTTCATATAAGGCAGAAGCGATACAAGCCGCAGCCGAAGCATCCCGATAGTCATTTGGTATGTTAGGAGCATCCATATCCCAGTAAAAAATAAAATCATCAGGAGTATTTTTATGAGTAAACATAAAATGGATTGATTTTAACGCCTGGTCCAGATATTTTCGGTCTCCCGTTTCACGATAACAAAGTGTTAAACCATAGATACCCCAGGCTTGCCCACGGCTCCATGCCGATTCATGTGCATATCCCTGTGCAGTATGACGGAAACGAACGGAACCATTCTCCATACTGTAATCTACCACATGATAACAGCTGCCATCCGGACGATACTGTTCCTTCATGGTACGATCCACATGGGAAACAGCAATTTTATAGAATGTCGAATCGCCGGACAATTTTGTTGCAGCAAATAATAACTCAAGGTTCATCATATTATCAATAATGACAGGACATTCCCAACCACGTTCGGAAATCCATCCCCTGTCAACATTCCAGGACTGAATGATACCCGCCACAGGCCGGAAACGAGTCGATAAAGACCGGGCTGCCTCAACAATCACATTTTTATACTCCTCATCTCCTGTTAAACGTAATCCATTGCCGAAACTGCAATAGATCATAAAACCGACGTCATGATTCCATGTAATGTTTTTGGCATCCTTAACCTCCTCTGTATACTTTCGAGCTATAGGTAACAACGTCTTATCTCCCGTCAATTCATACAAATACCATATAGAACCTGGGAAAAAACCGCTTCGCCAGTCGGTCAGATTACAGTAATAAACGGAGCCGTCTGAATTCAAGGTCGTCGGATTCATAAACTTACCGCTTTCTTCAATAAGTTTTATCTCATTACCTATCTGTTTATGGGCAAACTCCACATTTTCTTCAATAAACTCCTTCTTCACTTCACTACATGAAATCAACGCAGCACAGAAAGCTATACCCATTAAATACTTCATTTTTACCATATTATATATTTATTTTTGATCTAATTACATCTCTAATCTCCTGATAATAAGACTTTGATTACCTGGATGGTGCTATCTGAAACCGAAACCGATAAAACCGTATAACCTTCTATAGGTTTTTCATTTTCCGTCTCTCTTTTTGCCCTTTTTGTTGTAAACGAAGCGTTAACCGGCGATTCAATCTTCAAAAAGAATGATTTACCATCTTTTCGTAAAATTGCCGTATTTCCATTACATTCAACATCGGCAGAAGTAATCACAGACCATTGAACCGATTGCTCCGCATTTTTTAACCCTACGCTGTCCGTAATCATTATCCGGGTATCATCCAACAAACAGAAAGTCCGGTAAACAAAGTGGCTCTGTTCCTGATAAGCCGTACTCATATCCATTGTTACAAAAGGGCGGACAGCTTTATCGTCACAATCTTTGATCTCTCCCATCCCAGCTGAATTTTGCAATTGATTATCGATCGACAGAGTATTATGACTAAAATTGGAATTCCTAAAATAAGTCCACCTCCGGCCATCCGGCTTATAATCCCAGAATCCGGGCAAACTGTAATTATCCGTTCCCAGATCGTCAGTCCACCTTATCCCGTTTGTTTCTACAATGAAAGTTCCGATATCCAACTGTTGATGTGCCATATCCGGATCGCCGGTTTTAGCGATCAGATAAATACTGTTGGATACATTCCTGTCTCCATTAAATACAACAATATCGTTTATTCCTTTGTAGACGTTTAACTTCGGCAAGGTTTTTGAAGCAGAAAAGGCTGTATCATACCAGGGAATAGACAAAAAATAAAATCTGAAATAATTCCCGCTTTGTACTGTTTCCGAAAGGACCTTCCTATAAAACGCTGCTGCTTCCGGCTGATTGAATGCTTTACTGAAATAGAAATAAATAGGTTCTGCTGCCGGCGCCGTACTTCCGGAATTAGCAAAATTGAATATCTTACCGGAAGGACTTGTGCTATGCATATAATACAAAACACTTTTATCCACACCCTGCATTTCAGAAAGTCCGAAATCCTGTCCGAGATTATCATTCAAGGCCTTTAATAAGAGCGAAAGATACATATTGGTATATCCCCAATAGGCAGGTCCTTCATAACAAACTCCATCCGGTGCCAGATGTTTCAGACAATTAGGAACATACTTTACAGCTTCACCGATAATATGTTGAGTAAGTTCAGGATAATACTCCTCAATGGCTAAAGCCCCTAATACCATCCCTGTATTACAAACCACATTCCAGTTCGTCTCACGTTTGGCCCAAGAATCACTGTTACCGGTTTTATACTCTTCGACAACAAGATCCAAAGCCTTCGTTTTAATGGAACTGACAATCAATTGTTTTGTCACAGGAGACAGCACATCATATAACCAGTCGTATCCGATAGCAACCGCAGTCGTCATTTCTGCAACATCTAGATAATGAGCAGGATCCCAATCCTGATAATTACAGACATGCACCAATTCCTTTTCTGCCTTCTCAGCAAACCGTTTATCTCCACTGAGCCGGTAAGCCAGGGACAGGTTGACCATTCGGTATACCTGTTCACGACTGACCGGCAATATATCTTTCGTCTGTTTAACCTTCGTGCGCGGATCCTCCTGTAATGGAACAACCAATAATCGTTCCGCTTCCTTCATCAAACCGGCACGTAGGCTGTCCAATAAAGGTTCTCTACCCGCTAAAGCCTGAACTCTTTGTTCTTCCTGCTTACTAAACAGCAACCTGGGATGCTGCTGCAACACCCTTTCAGGAAAAAGGGCCGATGCATCTTTACAGTTTACCACCGAAGAAAACAAAAAGAATGATAAGCTCACTAAACTAATAAATCTCATAAATTGATACATTGAAATTACATTTTGAACGGATTTACCATCCCGGATTCTGCTTCAACGCTTCGTTGCGCTCTATCTCTACACCAGGTATAGGCCAAAGCATATCCCGTTCGGAGAACTTATGAGTATAGATAAATTCACCATAAATATTGATTGCATCTACCTCACTCATAGCCTTGCTTGCTATTTCCCATCCCCAACGGCGCAAATCACTGAAACGTAATCCTTCTCCCGCAAACTCAACAGCACGTTCTTTTCGTATACGTTCAGCCATCTGCTCTTTGGATGTAACAAGCATCCATGCTGGACCAGAGTTTAATCCGGGCATATCCACTCTGGCTCTTACCTTATTGAATTCGGCAACAGCTTTATCCAGTTGGTTATTTTCATTATAGGCCTCTGCCAACATCAGCAATACATCCGCATAACGAATCAGAGGAAACTCAAAAGGAGTGTGTAAACGGTCACTGATAGCTCCGCCAAGATCATATTCAACTACAAATTTACGATACAAATAAGAGATCCAGCCTTTATTGTTCCGTATGGTTCCCTGATTTTCATTCCCTTGCACATTGTGGTCCATTGCAAACAACATATCCCGTGGGGTCGTCTTTCCTATACAACCTTTATAAATAGAATAAGGGACAATCAAAGTAGCCATCATACGAGGATCCCTGCTTTTATATACATTCAATATTTGTGCTGTATCTACATCTCGCAATCCAATAACAGCCCCTGACGCATCCATCTCTACACTAAACAATTCTTTACGCTGATCCGGAGTTGCTTCATTGTATCCGGGAAAAACATCATTCCAGCTGAAAGGGCGGCCATCTTTGAGTTCATACATATCTGCCAATTGAGTGGAAGGAACAGTATTGTTCCAACAACTACCAAACGCACTGCGTGTTCCCATCAATGCTTGCATAGCCATACCATACTCTGTTCCGACACCACTTTTATTCTGTACGGAAAAGATCATCTCTGAACTCTTATCTCCATTATAAAGTTTAAATATATGAGCATAATCAGCGTCAAGGCCATATCCATAGTTGTTAGACTTGTTATTGACAATCTCTTCAAAATCCGCAATAGCATTCTGCCATTCTTTATTATAAAGATAGACTTTTCCACGCAAGGCATAGGCTGCCCCTTTCGTCGCACGACCATAATCAGAATCATTATGCCTGACCGGAAGATAAGCGACAGCCTCATTCAAGTCACTGATGATATGTGCACGGATCTCTTCCGCGGAGCTTCTGGGTTTCTTCAAGCCAACGTATTCCACATTCAGATTCGTCGTTTCATCATAGTAAGGAACACCGCCGTATAAGTCCAACAGAGTAAAATAAAACATTCCCCGCAGGAATCTGGCTTCAGCCATATACTCATTTTTTTGTTCCTCGGTAAGAACATCCATAGTGGGTATGACCCGAAGGTAGCTGTTAGCTCTCTGAATCCCATCATACATTGTTTGCCATTTGGATTGAATTTCTGCTGAACGATCAGAATAAGTACCCAGATACATCATATAATAGTCATATCCATAAGCAATATCAGCCAGATGATCGAATAAAAACTGGTAACCGTAAGCGTGATTATCCCGCAACATGCCATAAATTCCCATCAATCCTTGTTTTGCATGTTCTTCCGTTTGGTAGAAAAGGTTCTCACTTACTTTATCACCGGGATAAGTATTAAGATCATAACATCCGTTGAATGTGGCAGATGTCAATAAAATAGAAATATATATCAGTATTTTTTTCATGGTTCAAAATATTTAAAAGGTAAGATTCAGTCCAAATGTTGTTAATCTCATTGTTGGATACTTAGTACCTGATATTTCCGGGTCAAGCCCTTTATATCCCGTAAATGTCAATGCGTTATCTATACTGACATAGAAGCGAAGGTTATCCAGCAATAGTCTCTGGGAAAGCTGCTTCGGGATAGTATATCCTAATTGTATATTTTTTACCCTTACATAGGATCTGTTCTGGACCCAAAAGTCGCTGGCTACACTGTTACGTCCATCACTGTAATCCAACAAACGCGGGTAAGTAGCATCTGTTCGCCCCGAATACCAGCGTCCGTCAGCAATTGTCTTATTAATCTGATTACCCCGGCGAACTAAAGGCCAAAAGCTAGCTCCATCCTGACCACTCCAGTACTCTTTCAGTCCTGTTGCCCCCTGAAGAATACATGAGAAGTCCAATCCTTTCCAACTTGCACCGAAATTGAAACCAAAAGTGACAGTTGGATTAGTTCCATTACCAACCATGATACGGTCTTTATCCGTAATACACCCGTCACCATCAATATCTTTATAAAGGAAATCGCCCATTTCCGGTTTTTTATACTGGGAAAAAGCATCCGGATTTTTCTCTTCCATGGCCCGGACCAATGCCAGATCCTCTTCTGTCTGAATAATACGATCTACGGAAAGAACATACTGAATATTGATTGGTTGTCCTTCCAATATCATATTAGCCCCACTAATAGACGGTTCATCACCTTTAAATTTAGTTACTTTGTTTTTTACGTATGATACATTCCCTCCCACAAAGTAATCTACTTGCCCGATACGGTCAGTCCACGTCAGATTCAATTCAAGACCTCTGTTACGGACCTGGGCAGCATTTGATTTAGGAACAGTTGCATTCCCATGCACTAACGGAGCAGGTAAATCAATCAGGATTCCCTTGGTATTTTTTACGAAGAAATCAACATTACCACTCAATTTCGAAACACCGAAATCAATTCCCACATTTGTTAAATAGGTCGTCTCCCATGTCAAACCGGCATTAGACAAGGCCCTTTGCGCCATCCCAATCTGTACGGAATTATTCAATGTATAATTTGAGGCAGAATAAAACATCTGATAATCATAATCACCTACCGAATTGTTTCCCAATGAGCCATAAGAAGCACGTATTTTAAACTGGTTGACAAGATCTATATCTTTCATAAATCCTTCTTCACTCATACGCCAACCGGCAGAAAAAGAAGGGAAGAAACCTCTTCTGTTTTTTCCTGCAGCAAACCGGGAAGAATTATCCATACGAAGATTGGCTTCAAACAAATATTTCTCATCCCAGTTCAGGTTTACTCTTCCAAAGAAAGAATGCATAGCCCAGTTAGAATAGTTTCCTGTCGCTGTAGCATTGGCCGTTGCGGCATTCAATTCCGTCATTTCCGGAGCGATCAAATCTTCCTTACTGGCCTGGAACCAATTATAACGATACGCTTCCTGGCTACCTCCGACTGTCGCCTGAATATTTAATCGGTCTATATCTGTTTCATAACGAATAATTCCATCCATATGATTCCGTACCCATTTTTCATCATGATTGGTCACTTTTGTCTTTCCTGTTCCGGCAGTCTGGACAGTATTACTATACAAATTCCATATATCATGGAACACGGGCTGTTCATAACGGTATCTATTTTGAAAATCATATGTATAAGATCCTTCTATAGTCAATCCTTTAAAAGGTCTGATCTGTGCATAAAAACGCGATACCATTTTATTTGTTGTCCGATTTCCCTTTGTACTGTTTAACTTACGCAATATATTATTGGTACCAGACTGGGCATCATCTTCCGGATTATTGACACCACCATACCGCCCGTCTGGTGCCTGGAAACACATCCCGGGAGTCGTCGCCTGCAAATGTGTATAAAATAAACTGCCTGTACCTTCCGTCTGGATCAATCCCAAATCTTCTTTTCCACGATAACCATAGGCATTAACTCCAATCGTAAACCATTCTTTAACTTCTGCATCCAGGTTCACACGGGCACTATAACGGTCATAACCGGAATTTTCCATAATTCCCGGATTCTTCAGATAATTTCCAGATATGAAATAATGAATTTTATCAGAACCTCCGGTAATGGATATGGTATGATTTTGCAACCATCCTGTTTTGAATGCAGCATCCTGCCAATCCGAATTCGGATATTTTACAGGATCACTATTCCCGGCAGCACGCCACTCGTCTATTTTTTCCTGACTGAACGGTGCCGGCAGATTACTGTTTCTTTCTCCTTCATTAAACAATTCCATATAATCTGCATAGTTGGTCACAAGGTCCATACGATGAGCAACCTGTTGCATAGTTACATAACCGTTATAAGAAATTCTGGAACCGCCTGTTTTACCTTTACGGGTTGTGATCAGGATAACACCATTAGCAGCACGTGAACCATAAATTGCAGACGAAGCAGCATCTTTCAGCACAGAAATACTTTCCACATCCTGCGGATTAATATCGTTCATACTTCCCGGAACCCCATCAATAACAACTAATGGATCAGAATTATTCAAAGTACCTTGTCCGCGTACCCGTATAGTTGCTCCATCATTGCCAGGCCGTCCTCCACTACCTTGTGTCACAGATACACCGGCAGCCATACCCGAAAGCCCTGCTGACAATGAAGTAATAGGACGACTATCTACCATCTTACTCATATCAACAGATGATACAGCTCCTGTCATATTCACTTTTTTCTGTGTTCCATATCCCACAACCACAACTTCATCCAAGGCTTGTGAATCTTCTTTTAATTGGATCATAAAAGAGTTTTTTCCATTTACCGGTATACTTTGTTCTATATAACCGATATAAGAAACCGTCAATACTGCACCAGGAGACACCTGCAAAGAAAAGCGTCCTTCCATATCAGTGACCGTTCCGTTAGTAGTTCCTTTTTCTACTACATTTGCTCCGATTACCGGTCCCTGTGCATCTTTTACTGTTCCCGTAACAGTCACTTTCGCTTGTTGGGATAATAGCAACTTTTCCGTTATACCTTCCCCGGCACTAACCGGATTGGCTTGGACCATTCCCACGGACAAGAATAGTGTGGCCATTCCTGCAAACATTGTTTTCCTAAAAGAAGGAATGTTCAAATCATTCGTCATAAATAGGTAGATTTAGATTAATAAATTCAGATAAACTCTGAGGCAAAAATAGCCGGGTACACAAAAAAAGACCTATACATAGCGTCCGTTTTTTATATACACACAGTCCAAATAGAAGATTTAACTATTTGATTATAAATGATTAGCTATTTCACTTCTCTTTTTTCCGAAATTGAGCCGGCGAAACCCCGAATTTTGTCTTAAAACAACGACTGAAATATATGGTAGAAACAAATCCCAGTTGATCCGAGATTTCACTCACCAACATATCCGGCCGTTCCTGTAGCAGAACCGCTGCACGTTTGATACGCTGATTTTGTATAAATTCACTCGGCGTCATACCTGTAAGATTTTTCATTTTTGCAAAAAAGGAACTACGTCCCATATTCAATTCACGGGCAAGTATATTCACATCGAAATCTTGGTCACCCATATGTTCATCTATAATTTCTACAATACGATTCAGTAATTTCTGGTCCAGCGAAGTAGAAGCCAGCAACTGTACATCAAAATCACCTTGCTGAGTCAATCTGGATTTCAACAATAAACGATTACGAATTAAATTATTACAACGCATCAGTAAAACTCTTGCATGGAAAGGCTTACTCACATAATCATCCGCTCCCTGCTGGAAACCTTCAATATTATACTCAACGGAATCAAGGGCTGTCAATAAAACGACAGGAATATGGCAAAGATCAATATTATTCTTAATTTTCATACACATTTCCATGCCACTCATCAAAGGCATCATAACATCACTGACCACCAAATCCGGTTTTTCCTCAATAGTCTTTCGTAAACCTTCTTCTCCATTTCCAGCTAATATCACCTGATAAAAAGGAGTAAACAAAGTATTTAATATTTGTAGCAACTCCTCATTATCTTCCACTATCAGTATCTTATAAGAACCGACCTTCAGATCCGGAAAAGTTGTGTCCATCTCTTTATATTCTTCCGGTAAAACGGAATCCGGCAACGATCCCCGTTTGATCATAGGCTCTTCCGGAACTTCCAGAAGAATGGTATTTCCATCATTCTCAAAATGGACTTTACCTTTTAATAAGGTGATCGTAAAAATTGTGCCATATCCCAACTGGCTTTGTACCGTAATCTCCCCATGATGAAGGTTGACAATGTTCTTACTCAATGCCAGCCCTAGTCCGGTTCCCGGATTGGCCTCAGACAGTTGTTTCCCATTTTCCGCCTGATAAAAACGGTCAAAAATACGTGACACATCACCAGACGATAGTCCGATACCCGTATCGATCACTTTTATATGAACATTATTCTCATCCGGAGAAATATACAAATCAACCACACCTCCCGGTTTAGTATATTTGAAAGCATTGGACAAAAGATTATAAAAGACCTTTTGCAGTTGATTGGAATCAAACCACAACAGAACATCATCTTCTTCATGATGAAGATTAAAGGAAATCGTTCGTTGGGCAGCCAATTCACAATACGAAAGATAAATATCCTTCAAAAAAGGAACCAGATTTTGTTCACAGACGCGCAACGAAACATAATTCTGCTCAAGTTTCCTAAATTCCAACAATTCGGAAATCATATTCCTCATGCGAGTAGCATTCTTACTAATCTTAACAATCCTATTATATAAAGTTGGAGGAAGTGATGAACTCTGAAGCAACATATCCACCTGACTGACAATAAGCGTCAGCGGAGTGCGGAACTCATGGCTGATGTTAGTAAAAAAACGTAGTTTGGCCTGATTAAGTTCTTCATTCCGCTCTTTCTCTTCTCTTTCTTTCTCAAGAGAAAGGGCTAATCTTCTCCTGGCATTTATCGTGCGAATTGTCAAATAAACAATTATAATGGTAGTCAGAGTATACAGAATCCATGCCCAGACCGTATTATACCAAGGTTGTGCAATCAAGATGTTCAGAGAAATTTCACGTCGGTTCATCAAGTGCTGCGGTAAAATCTTTTCACGGACCAACAGTTTATATTTCCCGGGATCCAGATTCGTATAATAAATACTGGAGGAAAAAGAGGATACCCAATCTTCATCAAAACCGACCAGTTTATATTGATATTCATTATTCTTCTGAATATCAATATAATTAGTAGTTGCAAAATTTATGATCAGATTGTTTTGTTTATTATTCAGGTGAATCGACTTATTAAAAGGAAAAGACTCTTTCAAGATCCCACCCGAAACAGCCCCCGGATATATTCTTTTATTATGGATATACAGTTCCGAGAAATATAAAGAATAATTCTTTTCTTTTTGATCCAGATCTTCCCGGAAGAAAGAGGCAAGGCCGTCATTTCCTCCGACAAACAGTTCATTATTTCTGCAAACCAAAATACCACATCCATCCGCAATTGAAGTGATAGGCAAATTCGTTCCCAATGTCACAAACCGGGTATTCTCATTGGAAGGATTCAGAAAAGTAATACCCTTATCACTGGTAACCAGTAATTCTCCCGAATTTGTTTCCGCAACATTATAACAGTAATTACTTAACAAATGCCCGCTTCCCTGTGAGTAATGGATAAAGGAGTCGGACGGCTTATCATACCGGTATAAACCTCCTCCCAAAACTACGAAATAAATATCGCCGTTATTGGTCGTAATAATCCGTTTAGGTTCAAATCGGATACCGTATTGAGGCAGAAAATATTTTTTCTGATTATCAGGATCAGCCAGTTTAATCCTGATAAGGGAAGTTCCGATCATAATCCATATATTATCTTCCTTATCAATCGTAAAATTCTGTGCATTTCTACATAGCCATTTAAACTCACCCGTATCAAGATCCATAACAAAAGTCCCGTTCATTGCACTCACATATAACTTATCATTATGAATCATCGTGTGAAAGATAATACCATCCGGTTTCACATCTTCTTTCTCATAATCATCCAAATAATTATGAAAAATACCGGTTTTTATATCAAACCGAGTCAGTCCTCCATGGTGCGTACCAATATATAACTGATCCCGTTTTTCGTCATACGCAATACATTTCAGATTATTCTGTAAGACCGAATTAGAAGGTCCCGCAGTAAAATATTTGAATGTACGCGTTTTACGGTCCATAAAGTTCAACCCGCCTCCTTCGGTACATATCCAGATATTACCATTCTTATCCTCAGCCAAATGGCCGACAAAAGAATAATTCAAACATTCTTTCCGAAAAGGATTATCCGTATAATGAGCAAAAATTTCCTTCTCCGGATTAAAATAGTTCGCACCTCCATAATAGGTTCCTACCCATATTGTTGCCTGCGTATCTATATAAACAGAAAATACGGAAGAATGAGACAGACTACCCGGTAGATGGTCTTGTCGGTACACAGTAAATTTATCAGTATACGGATTATATTTATGTAATCCTAAAAAGGTTCCGAACCAGATGTTCCCAAATCTATCCTCTGCAAAACTCCGTATCTGATTGCTTTCTATATGGTAAGGTTCCGCATTAGAATCCGAATACCAGACAACCTTCTCATCCGGCATTATCCTATACAGTCCTCCGGTACGGCAACCAGCCCATACTTCACCTGAAGAACTTTCAAATAAACGGTAAAATTCCGGTCCGTCAACCAGACAACGTGCTTTTTCTCCTTTTTCAATCACATATAATCCTTCATACGTTCCAACCCAAATTTTATTTCCAGAGACCAGCAAACTGGAAATATCCGGTATATCTTCCTCTGTATAAAGCAATAAACTATCCCCTTTTTCATCATAACGGCAAATCATGCCATCATACCCCGTCCATATATCACCATTTGAGGATGTGACCGTTTTTGCCTTATATTTCCCAATCACATGGAACTTTTCTTCCCGGATATCATACCTCACCAAAGAATCACATGTTCTGAAAAAAATATCTCCCTGCCGGTTGCCGACCAGATGATCACATTCATGTCCTAACAAAACATTTATAGAATTCTCCTGGTCCGGATTCTCCCATCCCTTGTATACCCGCATTCGTTCTCCGTCATACACACTGAGCCCTTCACGCGTACCGAACCACATCCGTCCCAGTTGGTCCTGATAAATAGACATAACAGAGACCTGCGATAATCCGTCACTCATACCAAGATGCTTAAAATAAACCGGATAAATAACTTGGTGAATGAATAAAAAACACAACAATATCAGTAGCTTTTTCATCTTATTTACGAAACTAAATAAAAGAGTCTTCTTGTATCCCCGCTTATTCACAATTACATTATGAATTATACAAAGATAGAGATATTTTATTCACTGCAATATCAATTGCTCAGTCTTTCATTCGACAAAAAACACTACACTATTTCCAGCGGATCCTCTTCCGCTTATAAGAGAAAACTTATTGTTAATCTTTACTCTGATTTAATAACTTCCGCCGGGTTCAACCGTGAAATCAGCCAGATGCGATATGCTACGGTAATAAACACGATTGTTGTTGTTAAGAATATTATACTTAGCCACAGAACTGGATTATTCAGCCATTCAGCAGAAATAACGACTTTTTTGCTAATCAGCATACGCAGGAATAAATAAACAATCGTCAATGACGAGATGGCCGCAATAACTAACAGGCGAATGTACAACTTCCCAAATAAAAGAGCTATCACTCGCGGACCAGCTCCATTAATTTTGCGTATGGCAACTTCTTTTTGCCGGCTGTATGTATCCAGCGTAATAGCAGAATAGATACCTAAAACTGTTATAATCAAACTGATGACAGAAAGCAACATAAACAATTCGCTCATCATCTTCTCACCTCCGATATACCGGAAACGTTCTTCCTGCTTGGTTGTCAACAGGAAAGGGATAGATTCCGGCAACTTGCTGCGGACAATGTTCAGGATACCTTTCCGCACATCTTGCTCCTGACCGGGCATACATTTAATATAAGCAGTCCTGTAATCGGCTTTTTCTGGCACGGACAAAAATGTGAAACGATGATATTGGTTCGCCCTGCTTATTTGTTCACGGGTATATAATGGTTCAAAAGGCAACTGTTCATATATACCCGTGATCTGGAAAGTACGGTCACCCAACTGTACAGACGAAGGGTTCGTTTCTCCTTCCTTTTCCAACTCCCAGATAAGTGAACGTGAAACGACTATTTCATTGGAAGAGCGTGGCATTCTTCCTTCTATTTTCAGATTCATAAAGTCAGAATAATTACTGCTTACAGCATATTCTATTCCGTGTATAGTCTCCTCTCGTTTTGTTTTATAATCAGGATAACTACTTATTCTGTCCAGTACAATATCCTCTACACCTGCAAGTGTCCGGATGCGGGAAACTATTTCTTCTTCATGTCCCTGTAATTGCGGTTCCCACAATTCCACTTTCCAGATACGGGTACATTCCTCCTCTGTCAGTGTGTTATTCCTCTTTCCATCCACAAGCTGATGAATATATCCTATTCCGATCGCACCTGAAATGAAAAGAAAACAAATGAACAACTGTACCCCCAACATAAAGTTGCGTACACCATGTTTCTGGCGTTTGCCTCCTTTCACCCCTTCGATCAGGGAAATATGTTTAATACGGAAAACAGCCCATGCGGCAATTAACAGACAAATGATGAACAAAAGACATAAATACTCCAACTCCTGCCAAATCAAAGTAGGAAGATGAATAAGCATATTTTCATTTATCACCTCTTTACTTGCCAGATATTGATAAAAAACAGGAATAAACCATTCTATCATGACAAAACTCACCAAAGCCGACAAAAGAAAAAGAATAGCAATCTCACTGAAAAGAAGGCAGAATAAACCAACTGAACCAGACCCCAGATTTTTACGAAGACTTAACTCTTTAGTCCTGTTGTAGAACGACTGGATACAGAACTTCAGGAAATTAATCATAGCCGCTATCAATATCAAAGCACCGATTAAAGGGATGAAAAGCGTTGCTCCGAGATTATCCGGTTTGTACATTTCTTCTTTAAAAGTCATTACAGCCAGATAATTATCATTATTCTTACCAAAGACAGGTAGTTGTTTTCGCAACCGTTGGTTTATTTCAGTACTTGATACACCCTTTTCCAGCAATACAACCACGTTCGAATATTTCCGATCCGGATTAATCACCGATATTTCGGGAAAATAAAAATCGTTCTTCTCCCGCGATCCATCCGGCAAATCTCGGACAACAGCACTTATAGTAGAGTATTGAACAGCCGAAGTATCAGTATCAGCCTGGCTGAAGTAGAGCGTTTTGCCTATAGGGTTATCCTCCCCGAATATCCTTCGGGCAGATGATTCACTGATCCAGACCTCTCCCGGTATCCATACAGGCATTTTCCCTTCAAGGGTTTGCATGCCGAAGATGACAGGAAAATCTTCCGTGATATTCTGGAAACTACATTGAAAAGGTATTTCCTCCTGTCCCGCATTACTAATAGTAATATTTGCTTTATCATAACTGTAAGAATAGGCTATTTTTTCCATTCCTGCCACCGGGTTACTCATCAGTGCCTGCAATTCTTTTCCCGGAATATATGGTTCGTTATACTTATTTTTTTCCGACTTCACATAAAGATTAGCCATCCTGTCGTTATTGCTCCAAACCGTAAACTGACTGTTAAATCTCCTTATATAATAAGATGTCATGCTGAAACATAATAGTCCGATGGCGATACCGACAATGGAGAGCAAGTATTGAACCTTGTTTTTTAATATTTGCCGGATAGCCATTTTTAAATAGTGCTTTACCATAATACAATGTCATTTGTTTCATTGAAGAAAACAAAAGACGTGCCATTATTATAACACGCTGTTCTACTGACAGATAAGACTATTCATGCAATAGTAAACCTGTGTGTTTTCGCACGAATATTGTTCTTATCCGCACAAACGTTACACAATACTGAGACCAGACTTTATCCCTATAATTTACGACGAATATGTCATAAACCAATGTGTCACTTTTTCACTATATGTTTTTGATATTGGGATATCCGGGACTTTCTCGACTCCCAGTTCCAGATAAATGCCGTCTTTTTCACGGCGTATCACCTTTACCTGGTCGAAATTAACCATATATGAACGATGGCAACGCAGCACATTCGTTTCGTCCAGACTCTCTTCTATGGATTTCAAAGAGTTACGCAGCATGAACTTAGTCAGTACTCCCTTATTGAGATACCAGATACACACATAATTATCCGCCGATTCTATATACAAAAGATTCGTCCGTTTCACCGACAACCGCAATTCATGCTTTTCGTCATAAAAAGAGAAAACCGATAGTTTATTTGCCGCCTCTGCCCGATCCTCTTCCAGCAACCTCAACTGCCGTTCTTTCTCCTGATAGGAAAAATAGAAATGTAAGACCGAATAGGGCAACAACAGAACCAGGCTTGTGTTGATAGCCGATTCTTTGAAAACGCTTAAATACTCCCGCTCCGGATTCAGTACCAAAGTGTAGATCGTATAAAACAAAGACATGAAAAATATCTCCAGAATAATCCACACCGAATATGCACCTACGGAAATGGCATGTTTCCTGCCCCAATAATACATCACAATCCGGCTGATCACCACCACCAGCACACCGGTAAGAATAATCAGACTGGAAAAAACAAAAAACTTAAACTCTGAAACCCGATACCAGTTCGACGAACTGAACGGCTTATATATATTGATAAATACCAAAGCGAAAAATGCTGTCAGCAAGATCAGGCGAACGATGTTCGACTTTTCATAAATATAACCGGGTATTTTATGACCGAGCATTCCCATATCTTTTGCCTCTTATTTGGAAACAAATGTACTAGTAAATCCCGAAACATTCACCCCGCATATAAAAATTTCACCCCGCCATTCCGGTTTATATCCCAGTAGGAGTTCATCGGAACCATTTATTTGCAAGGATTGTTTTAATAATGTTTGTTTGCATCAAAAAATCGATTGTTATGGATATCTCACTTCGCACACAACAACTGAACAGCCTTTTCTCGTACGATAAAAAGGCGCATCTGGAAGAGAGCCGTCTGGAAATAATTCCCTTTCGCTTTACACAAACGATAGGTGCCAGCGAAATTAACGAATTCCAGAAAGGACTTGCCACCACTGAATTTTGTTCCGTCACAGACGACCATATTCAGGAAAACAAAACATTCAATTATACAATCTTCGCCCCTTCGGGAAAGGAGAAACGCGACAAAGCCATCATCCTGTTGCACGGACTGAACGAACGTACCTGGGAAAAATACCTGACCTGGGCCGAATATCTGGCCGGTTCAACCGGAAAGCCGGTCATCCTTTTCCCTATCGCATTCCATATGAACCGCACACCGGGTAGCTGGTGCAATCCACGGATGGTTTTACCTTGGGTGAACAGGAGGAAACAGGAAATAGACAACCTGGAAAACTCGACCTTTGCCAATGTCACATTAAGCAGCCGTCTGTCAGGAAATCCGTTGCGTTTCTATGCGTCCGGCCGCGAATCAGTCTATAACTTATGGCAATTGGTACATGAGATAAAGAGCGGAAAACATCCCTTATTTAAAGAAGATACTTCCATCAACCTGTTTGCTTATTCGATCGGGGCCTTGTTATCACAGGTCTTGTTGTTGAGTAATCCGGAAAAGATGTTCAGCGACACCCGCCTGTTCATGTTCTGCGGCGGTTCCATTTTCAGCCAGATGAACGGAAACGCACGGGATATTATGGACCAGGATGCATTCAACAGCCTGCAACGATTTTACCGCCACGATTTTCTGGAAGAACGTTCGCTGCCTACTTCCTTTAAGAATGATTTTCTGGAACAGGCGTTCAAAGCCATGATTCGCCCTGATGTCTTACAAGAATACCGTGAGTCCTTTTTCCAGAAAGCCTGCAACCGCATCAAAGCTATCTCACTGAAGAAAGACATTGTCATGCCGACCAACGGAGTGATCAAAGCGCTGGGTAAAGCCTCTGACAAGATACTGGAAGAAATAGATTTTCCGTTCCAGTATTCCCATCAGATTCCGTTCCCGTTCCGGTCAAAAACCGACCAGACACTTGTAAACCAGGCTTTCAATAATATATTCAGCCAGGCAGCTGCATTCTTGTAAAAGTCCCTACTAGTTTAATGTGATCACCTTGTATTTAGGAACCAGCATCTTCATCACGATCCAGCCGATCAGGTAAGCGACAGCGCAAAAGATAAAGACAATAGCATAACCGGCCGGTTTGCCTTCGAAACCCATAAACTGCATGTTGGTATCGCCACTATATGTAAATAGCATGCCGGCCCCCTTCTGAATAAAGAACGAACCGATACCGCCTGCCATACCGCCAATACCGGTAATCGTAGCGATTGCACTTTTGGGGAACATATCACCTACTGTAGAGAATATATTTGCACTCCAAGCCTGATGAGCAGAAGCACCGACAGAGATCAGCAGGATAGGCACCCAATAGCTGATATATCCCAATGGCTGCGCGAATAAAACGACCAATGGGAAGAATGCAATGATCAACATCGCTCGCATACGTCCTGCATACGGATTCATCCCCCGATTGATGAAATAAGTCGGAAATTTACCACCAAACACGGAACCGATCACCGTAATAGAATAAAGTATAGCAATTGGCCATGCGATCTGGGTTCCCTCCATATTATATTGTATCTTCAGATAAGCCGGAGTCCAGAAGAGGAAGAACCACCATACGCCATCCGTCATAAACTTACCAAAAGCAAACGCCCAAGTCTGTTTAAAACCCAGACATTCAATGAAAGAAAGCTTCGATTCATTTTCAGGCTCAATTTCATCCGGAGTCAATTCAGCATCATCCTGCTGAATATAAGCACGTTCCGCATCATTTACCTTTGGGTTATCTGCGATTGGTTTATAGATAAATAACCATATTCCCATCCAGATAAAACCGATCAGACCGACAATAATAAAAGCCATTTCCCACCCCCATAGTTCAGCCATCAGAGGAACAGTCAATGGAGCCACAATAGCCCCAACATTAGCACCAGAGTTAAAAATACCCGTTGCAAAAGCACGGTCTTTTTTCGGGAAATACTCTGCTGTCGCTTTAATAGCAGCTGGGAAGTTTCCAGCCTCACCAAGAGCCAGCACACAACGTGCTATAATAAAGAACGTAACACTTACCATACTGATCGTAGCCGCAAGGTCTGTTCCTGCAGCTACAGCCCGTAACGCATCTGCATCTGGTAATCCGACCCATTTTTCTGTTAATACACCACACAATGCATGAAGTGCCGCCCCTGCAGACCAGACAGCAATTGACCAGGCATATCCTTTCCTGGTTCCCATCCAGTCGATAAACCTTCCGGCAAATAACATGGAAATTGCATAAAACAAAGAGAAAATGGCAGTGATTGTTCCATAATCGTTGTCTGTCCAGTGAAATTCTTCTTCCAGCATCGGCTGTAGAAGTGAAAGTACCTGACGGTCTAGATAGTTTACCGTTGTTGCGAAAAACAACATCGCACAGATTACCCATCTGTACCGTGTCATTTGTTGATTGACATTCCCTAATGCGCTCATTTCTTAATAGTTTTTCATGATTTGCGGCAAATATATATCAATTTTTTTAAATACAAAGCATAACGTGTGTGCGAATACACGATTATTTACATTAATTCGGAAAGTTACAGTAAAAACAGAGGTATTGCGGAAATGATTTCGTACGATATTTGGTTCTACGTTTTTTTTCATCATCTTTGTATGAAGAAAACATACAACATTTTACAGGCTGTCTTTATGAGAAAATCTATACTATATCTTCTCCTGATGATTATCTGTCTGTCCGAGCTATATGCAGCAAACAGAAAATCGTTCAACTATTACTTTTCGCATATTTCGAGTGCAGACGGTTTGTCGGAAAGCCAGGTAAAAGTAATACTACAGGATAGCTACGGTTTTATGTGGTTCGGCACCAAAAACGGACTGAACCGGTATGACGGTACTTCTATCCAAACGATCAATTGCGATGATTATATTGCTGGAAAAGGCGATCACAACATCTCTGCCCTTTTCGAGGATGAAAACAAAAAATTATGGGTAGGGACAGACCGGGGAGTATATATCTATGACCCTGTATACGACCTGTTCACGTTTATAGACCAGAAAACCGAAAATGGGGAGCAGATGGGTAACTGGGTTGCCAAAATCACCTCCGACCATTCCGGTAATATCTGGATACTGATTCCCGACCAGGGCGTCTTCCGTTATAAAGACGAGAAATTATATTATTACGCCATCACCAACAAAGATAATATCAAACGGGAAAGCCCCGGCGCCATCTGCGTCAGGGAAAACGGAGAAGTCTGGATCGGGACAGCCGGTGTCGGCCTGTTCCTCTATAATCCGCAAACAGACTCCTTCATTCAGCATCATACCGACAAGGATGGCAACACCCTGATGGGTGCCCACATCTTCTCTATGTGCGATTACGGCGATTGGATCGCACTGGCTATCCATGACGGAGAACTGAAAAAGTACAATCCCAAGACAAATACCCTGCAAACAGTCAACGCCCCGGGAGTGCATCACACCATCTTACGCGACGTGGTCTGTTACGATCAGAATAACCTTTGGGTCTGCACGCATGCCGGACTGTTCATCGTTGACGAGCAATCCCCAAAAGTAACCCATCTCCAGGAAGACCTGATGCATTCGTACAGCCTTTCCGACAATATTATTTTCTGTATCTATAAAGACAGGGAAGGAGGCATCTGGCTCGGCACCAAATTTGGCGGAGTCAACCATTTACCGAACTACAAACTATTGTTTGAAAGGTTCGTCCCTTCCAGTTCGGAAAATTCGCTGAATACCCGCCGCATCCGCGAACTGGCGGAAGACCCAGACGGCAACATCTGGGTTGGGACGGAAGATAACGGTATCAACATTCTGAATCCAGCAACCGGAGAAGTGACACAGATCAACTATCCGGAATCCGACAGGAAAAGCCATCTCATGACCCAGTCCATGAGTATGTACGACGGCAAAATATATTGCGGTTTGTTTAAATACGGACTTGATATCATAGATATATCCAACCATTCGATCAAACATCTCAACCACCAGCAATTAAATCTTGACGAAGAAAGCGTATATTCCCAGTTGATCGATAGCCGGGGCCGTCTTTGGGTAGGAAATGCCTGGGGGTTATCCAGGGCAGAAGCCGGTTCGTTCGATTTTACTCGGATACCGGAGATCGGGCTCGATTGGATCGTATGCATGCTGGAAGATAAAAAAGGACAGATATGGCTTGCCTCGATGGGGAGCGGTGTATGGAAATACAATCCGAAAGACGATTCTTATAAAAAATATGTCAATGACACTCAGGACCCTGCCAGCCTGAGTTCAAACTCCGTCAGTTCCATCATGGAAGACAGCAGAGGACAGATATGGTTCTCTACCGACCGGGGTGGCATCTGCCGGTACAACGAGGCGGATGACAACTTCACCACGTTCTCCAAAGAACAGGGCCTACCTGACGATGTAGCTTATAAAATACTGGAAGATAAAAATCATTATTTCTGGTTCGGGACCAACCAGGGGCTCGTCAAGTTCAAACCGGAAACCGGGGATATCCGTGTATTCACTACCCGCGACGGTTTAGTCGGCAACCAGTTCAATTATAATTCGGGACTCAAAGCGAGCAACGGCAAATTCTACTTCGGAACGATCGACGGACTGATCGCTTTCAATCCGGATGACGACCAGCGGACCGATTCCATTCCTCCAGTCTACATCACGAAGTTCAGCATATATAATAAGGAAGTAACCGTACATACCCCCAACTCCCCGTTGAACAAAAGCATCCTGCACACCGACCGGATCACCTTGCCGTACGACCAGTCGAATATCAGTTTCGATATAGCACTGCCCTCTTATTCATCTGCCCGTAGTAAGGAATGTTACTACAAAATGGACCCGCTGGACAAAGATTGGGTAAAAACCAGTAATAACCAGAATATTTCGTATGCCAAACTGCCCCCGGGCAACTATACGCTCCTGGTAAAAGCTGAGATTGAAGACGATAACCAGCCGGTTACCTCACTCCGTATCGTCATCCTTCCTCCCTGGTGGCTATCCTCCTGGGCTTATGCCGTTTATGCGATCCTGGTACTCTGCCTGATATATGCTTGGTTCCGCTGGTACAAACGCCGTAAGGAACGGCAGATGGAAGAGAAACAGAAACTCTTCGAGATAGAAAAAGAAAAGGAACTCTATGAGGCTAAGGTAGAATTCTTTACGGAGATAGCCCATGAAGTGCGCACGCCGCTGACACTGATCAACGGTCCGCTGGAAACAATCCTCGACATGAATATCCAGGACAGCAAAATCACGCGTAACCTGACCGTAATTGCCCAGAACACCAAGCGCCTGCTCGAACTGACCGGCCAGCTACTCGACTTCCGGAAGATCGGGGCCAACAAATTCAAGATGGATTTTGCCTGGACCAATGTTACGACACTGCTGAAAGACACCATCCTGCGCTTCGAGCCGACCATCGTCCAACAGGATAAGAAATTATCGGTCGATATTCCCGAAGAAGAAATCACAGCTGCTATCGACCGCGAAGCCGTTACCAAGATATTGAGCAACCTGTTGAACAATGCACTCAAATATTCGGCCCATACCATTCGTATCGAACTGAAGTGCGAGGAGACCACCTTCAGTATCCGCGTCACCAGCGACGGAAACCGGATACCTGCCGAACTCAGCCAACAGATATTCGAACCTTTTTATCAGATCAATAAGAAAGAAGGGGCAACGACAGGCGCCGGTATCGGCTTGCCACTGGCCCGTTCGCTGGCCATGCTTCATTCCGGCAAACTCTGGCTGGATACCGAAAATAGCGACAATTCGTTTGTCCTGACCCTGCCTCTTGCCCAGAAGAAAGTGCGGCAACAGGAAAACTCCGTTATTCAGGAAGAATTCATATTTCCCGAAGAAGGGACAACCGTCAATGTGGAAAGCCGCAACTATACGCTCCTGTTGGTGGAAGATAACGATACCATGCGTTCGTTCCTGGCAGAGAAACTGCAAGAGATGTTTGTTACGGAGACGGCCCCCGACGGAAAGGCAGCTTTGGAAATCCTGCGCAATCATCATATCGATATTGTCGTCAGCGACATTATGATGCCTGTGATGAACGGCCTCGAACTATGTAAAGAGATGAAAGCCGATATCGAACTGAGCCATATCCCCGTCATCTTCCTGACCGCCAAGAACGACCTCGACAGCAAAATCAACGGCCTGCGCCTGGGTGCGGAAGCATACGTGGAGAAACCTTTCTCTTTCAATTACCTGACAACACAGATATTCTCCCTGCTGAACAACCGCCAGAAAGAACGCGAGGCTTTCTCCAAACGCCCGTTCTTCCCGGTCAACAACATGCAGATGAACAAGGCTGACAAGGAATTTATGGACAAGATTATAGCCATCATCCATGAAAATATCACCGATGAAAACTTCGGTGTGGAGAAACTGGCAGAGATACTCTGCCTGAGCCGTTCCAGCCTGTTACGTAAGATAAAAGTCCTCTCCGGCCTGTCGCCGAACGACTTCATCCGCCTCATCCGTCTGAAAAAAGCGGCGGAGCTGATTCTGGACGGCAAACACCGGATTGGCGAAATATGTTATCTGGTAGGAATCAACTCCCCCTCCTATTTCAGCAAGATATTCCTGAAACAGTTCGGGGTAACGCCTAAGGATTTCGAGAAACAGAACCAGGCTTCTTAACCGAAGTCTCCCGTATCGATAAATGGGTGGGAACGACAATCTGCCGTGGTTTCTCCCGTTTCTTGATTTGCTTGAGAAGCAGGTTGCAACATTCCTCTCCCATCTTATAGGTCTGATGGGTAACGGCTGTCAATGCCGGTTCCACGTAGTTGGAATGAAGTTCGTCGGTATAACCGATCAGGGCGATATCGGCCGGTATGCGGAGATGATGTTTCTTAATTTCTTTCATGGCGGCAAAGGCCAATGTGTCATTCATTGCCAGGATTGCATCAGGCGGTTCCGGCAATGAAAGCAATTGCCGGCATCCTTCACGTCCCTCCTCGTAAGTCATTTTCTTACAAACGACCAGTTCTTCTTCAACAGGCAAGCTATGTTCTTTCAAGGCTTCTATATACCCGTCCCGACGTTGCCGCACAATAGCCAAATGGTCGGAACCACCCAGAAAGGCCACCCGCTTCGAACCGGATTCCAATAAATGGCTGGTAGCCACCCTTGCCGATTCCTGATTGTCGGCCACCACCGAAGGAATCGCATTCGTGAGGCAGACACGGTCGAAAAAGACCAGCGGGATATCCATATCTTCCAATGAAAGGAAATGGGCATAATCGGTCGTTTCCTGCGAAAGGCAGGCCAGCATACCCTCCACCCGCATATTCACCAGGTCTTCCACACAATGTTGCTCCTGCTCATATTGCTCATACGAAGAAGTGATAATGACCGAATACCCGTTCTTGCGCGCCACATCATTGATACCGCTGATTATGGACGAATAGAAATGAGTGACAATATCCGGCACGATAATGCCGATAATACGGGGCGTATTCTTCAGCAAACTAAGGGCAAACGGGTTCGGACGGTAATTCCATTCCTCGGCGAGCGCTTTCACGCGTTCCCTCATCTCGGGACCGATCTCGTAACTGTCGTTCAACGCACGGGATACGGTAGAAACGGAAACACCCAGCTCCTTCGCCAGGTCTTTCAATGATATGTGTCTTTTCTTAGGCATCACAAATCCGATTAGGTCCGACAAATATATATTTTTTCCGGCAGATACAAGCGATTACCTCCGAGATAGATGCTATTGTATGCCGACATTGAGCCATTTATATCCGACAGGACCTGCCACGCAAACCTTTGCGTAGATTTTTATGCACAAAGCAGTTATTATCAATACATAAAAGCTATACTTTTGAACTATTGCAAACTCAATCTATTTAAACCATGAAGTACTCGTATTGCGGAAAAACCGGGATGAAAGTTCCCGTACTAAGTTTTGGAGCTTCCTCCCTGGGAAGCGTATTTCACGAAACCCGTGAAGCGGAAAGCATCAAAGCTGTATTCACTGCTATCGAAAACGGGATGAACTTTATCGACGTTTCCCCTTATTATGGGCATTACAAGGCGGAGACAGTATTAGGAAAAGCGCTGAAAGATATTCCGCGCGACCATTTCCTGTTGTCGACTAAAGTAGGCCGTTACGGTAAAGACGGTGTGAACACCTGGGATTATTCTGCCCGGCGGGCCACCGAAAGCGTTTACGAAAGTATGGAACGCCTGCATCTGGACTACGTAGACCTGATCAACGTTCACGACATCGAATTTGCCGACCTCAACCAGGTGGTGAACGAGACATTGCCGGCATTGGTCGAATTACGGGACAAAGGGATTGTAAAACACGTCGGCATCACCGACCTGCAACTGGAAAACCTGCAATGGGTAATCGACCGTGTGCCCGAAGGTACGGTCGAAACCATCCTCAATTTCTGCCACTACTGCCTGAACGACGATAAGCTGGCTGATTATTTCGACTATTTCGAATCGAAACAGATTGGCATCATCAACGCCTCCCCCCTTTCGATGGGATTACTGTCACAACGGGGCGCTCCCGACTGGCATCCGGCGCCGGCGGCATTGGTAGAAGCCTGCCGGAAAGCAGTACAACATTGCGCTTCGAAAGGTTATCCGATAGAAAAGCTGGCCATGCAATATTCTGTAAGCAGCCCGCGGATAGCGACCACCCTATTCAGTTCCGCCAATCCGGAAAATGTCAGGAAGAATATCCAATATATTGAAGACCCCATCGACTGGGAGCTGGTGCGCGAAGTTCAGGAAATCATCGGCGACCAGAAACGGGTCAGCTGGTCGAATTCTTAAAACGGAGAATAAATAACCTTTAAAGAAAATACCATGAACAGAAAAATTATAGATGCCCACTCACATCTCTGGCTCCGGCAGGACACGGTAGTCGACGGGATGCCGATACGGACACTGACCAACGGACGTTCGCTCTTCATGGGCGAAATCCGGCAGATGGTTCCTCCGTTTATCACCGACGGTAGGAACACGGCTGAGATATTCCTGTCAAACATGGATTATGCCCAGGTCTCGGCTGCCGTCATCACGCAGGAGTTTATCGACGGCCTGCAAAATGATTATCTGCTGGAAGTTGTTAAGCAGTACCCGGACCGCTTCTTCGTATGTGGCCTCTGTGAATTTCGTCGTCCCGGCTATTTGGCACAGGCACGTGAATTGGCTGCACGCGGATTCAGGGCAATCAAGATTCCCGCCCAACGCCTGTTACTCGAAGAAGGGCGCGTCTGGCTGAACTGCAACGAGATGATGGAAATGTTCCATTTTATGGAAACCAATGATATGCTCCTCTCCATCGATTTGGCCGATGGCGACGTCCAGACCGGTGAATTAGAAGAGGTGATACAGGAATGCCCCGGATTACGAATTGCAATCGGACATTTCGGTATGGTTACCCGGCCGAACTGGTTGGCGCAGATTCGCCTGGCCCGTTACCCGAATGTACGTATTGAATCCGGAGGTATTACCTGGTTATTCAACGATGAGTTTTTATCCTTTTCACGGGGCCGTCAAAGCGATACGCGAGGCGGCAGACCTGGCCGGCATGGATAAACTGATGTGGGGTTCGGATTATCCCCGAACGATTACGGCTATTACCTATAAAATGTCGTACGACTTTATCCTGAAAACCGATGAACTGACGGAACGGGAGAAAGACCTTTTCCTAGGAGAAAATGCCGCCGCCTTCTACGGCTTCGAACGGCTAATCGAGTTACCTTATATTAAAAACATGTCCGAGTAAACACACCCTAACACGATATAGTATGAAACAAAAGAATTACGCCTTGCCACTGGCACTGATATTCAGCCTTTTCTTCCTGTGGGCAATCAGCAGCAACCTGCTGCCTACCATGATCAGACAATTGATGAAAACCTGCGAACTAAATACGTTCGAAGCCTCTTTCACCGAAACGGCCTACTGGCTGGCTTACTTTATCTTCCCGATACCGATTGCCATGTTCATGAAGCGGTACAGCTACAAGGCCGGCATCATCTTCGGACTGTTGCTGGCCGCTTTCGGAGGATTACTGTTTTTCCCGGCAGCCATGCTGAAAGAATATTGGGCGTACCTGACAATCTTCTTTATCATTGCAACCGGCATGTGTTTCCTTGAAACGGCTGCCAACCCGTATGTTACGGCTCTGGGAAATCCGGAGACGGCACCGCGCAGGCTAAACCTGGCCCAGTCGTTCAATGGGTTGGGGGCATTTATCGCCGCCATGTTTCTCAGTAAGTTGGTATTGAGCGGAGAACACTATACCCGGACCACCCTGCCCGCCGATTATCCCGGCGGCTGGGAAGCCTATATACAGTTTGAAACGGATTCGATGAAGCAACCGTATCTTATATTAGCACTTTTATTAATCATCATCGCGGTTGTATTCATCGTCTCCAAACTGCCCCGGATACAGGATGAGGAACACAGCGGAAAGGACAAAGACGGAAAGCTGATAGATTTCAGCGTATTGAAACGTTCACATCTGCGCTGGGGAGTGATTGCACAGTTCTTTTACAACGGGGGACAGACGGCCATCAACAGCCTGTTTCTGGTGTACTGTTGCAGTTATGCCGGTTTATCGGAATCCGTGGCAACGACTTTCTTCGGCCTGTATATGCTGGCTTTCCTTCTGGGACGTTGGATAGGAACGTTGCTGATGGTTAAATTCCGTCCGCAGGATATGCTGCTGGTCTATGCCCTGCTGAATGTCATACTCTGCGGTGTGATTGCATTATGCGGCGGCACGATCGGACTGTATGCCATGCTGGCTGTCTCGTTCTTCATGTCGATCATGTACCCGACACAGTTCTCGCTGGCACTGAAAGACCTGGGAGACAACACCAAGAGCGGAGCGGCTTTCCTTGTCATGGCGATTGTCGGAAACGCCTGCCTGCCCCAGTTGACAGCCTACGTGATGCATCATTTCGAAGCTATCTATTATACCGCTTATCTCATTCCGCAGGTTTGCTTCCTCTTCTGTGCTTACTACGGATGGAAAGGCTATAAAGTGGTCGATTAATTTATAATATATATAATGTATATGAAAGCAATACAAATTCCCGCTCCCTCAGCATTGCAGGTGGTCGATATAGCGAAACCGGAAGCAAAGAGCGGTGAAGTTCTTCTGAAAATCAAGTTTGTCGGATTCTGCGGTTCCGACCTGAACACATTCCTGGGACGTAACCCGATGGTAAAACTCCCTGTCATTCCCGGACATGAAGTCGGAGCCGTAATCGAAGCTATCGGCCCGGACGTCCCCGCCGGATTCGAGCCGGGCATGAGTGTAACTGTCAACCCTTACACCAACTGCGGTACATGTGCCGCCTGCCGCAACGGACAGGTAAATGCCTGCGAACATAATGAGACGTTCGGCGTACAACGCAACGGTGCCATGGGCGAATACCTGTCGCTCCCCTGGCAGAAGGTTATCCCGGCAGCCGGCATTTCTCCCCGCGACTGTGCCCTGATTGAGCCGATGAGCGTCGGTTTCCATGCCGTCTCCCGGGGACAGGTGACCGATATCGACACAGTCCTGGTAATCGGCTGCGGAATGATTGGCTGCGGAGCAATCGTACGTGCCGCCCTGCGGGGAGCCACCGTCATCGCGATGGACCTGGATGACGATAAGCTGGAACTGGCCAAACGTATCGGTGCCCGTTACACCATCAATTCACGCACGGAGAATGTGCATGAACGTTTGCTGGAAATGACGGATGGGTTAGGACCGGACGTAGTCGTCGAAGCCGTTGGAAGTCCAGCCACATATGTGACGGCAGTGAATGAAGTCGCATTCACCGGCCGGGTGGTATGCATCGGCTATGCCAAAAGCGAAGTGATTTTCCAGACCAAATACTTCGTGCAGAAAGAACTGGATATACGGGGTTCGCGCAATGCACTGCCGGAAGATTTCAGGGCCGTAGTCCGTTATCTCCAACAGGACAGTTGTCCGCGTGAAGACTTAATTTCCAGAATAGTAACACCCGAAGAGGCGCTGACAGCCATGCAGGAATGGAGTGCCGATCCGGGAAAAGTATTTCGTATTCTTGTAGAGTTCTGAGATATCAAAAAATTCATTATCTTCGCAAGGTTTCTCTAACAATAATCATGAATCGAGATAAGTTACCATGAAAAAGCTAATCAATCTAATTGTATTTATTTTAATCGCCGGCCTGAACGGCTGGGCGCAGGAGGCTACCGAAGTGATTCGGGTAGCTTGTGTAGGAAACAGTATTACTTTCGGAGCTGGTATTGCGAACCGCGACCGTGACAGTTATCCGTCGGTGCTCGGGCAAATGCTCGGACGGGGTTATGAAGTCCGCAACTTCGGGTTCAGTGCCCGCACCATGCTGATGAAAGGCGATCATCCTTACATGAAAGAGCAGATGTTTCAGGATGCCTTAAAGTACAATCCGGACATCGTCGTTATCAAATTGGGAACAAACGATTCCAAATCGTTCAACTGGAAATACAAGGCAGACCTGCCCAAGGATATTCAGACAATGGTCAGCGCCTTCAAGGCGATACCGTCCAAGCCGAAAATCTACCTGTGTTATCCCCCCAAAGCCTACCAGGTACAGTACAGTATTAACGACAGTATTATCGAACATGGCGTTATCCCTGTAATCGACCAGGTTGCGAAAAGAAACAAATTACCGGTCATCGATTTACACACGGCTCTAAGCGGTATGAAAGAGCATTTTCCTGACAACGTGCATCCCGACCCTGTCGGAGCACATAAGATTGCGGAAACGGTGTACAAGGCAATCACCGGACAGGAATCATCCCACCGGATGCAGGCCTTTCCCGGTTTCAAAAGCGAGTGGAACGGATGCGACCGCTACGACTTTCAGTTTAAAGGACGTGACGCAATCGTCGTCGTGCCGAAACAGGCAGCCAAAGGGAATCCGTGGATTTGGCGTCCCGCTTTCTTCGATGCTTTCCCCAGCGTAGATAAGGCCCTACTGGAAAAAGGATTCCATGTTGCCTATTATGATGTGACACATTGTTACGGCAACCCGCGTGCCGTTGCATGGGGTACGGACTTTTATAACTACATGAAAGACTATTACGGACTTTCACCGAAAGTAACCCTGGAAGGATTCAGCCGTGGCGGACTGTATGCGTTGAACTGGGCCGCTAAGAATACAGACAAAATAGCCTGTATCTATATCGACGCTCCCGTTTGCAACGTATTCAGCTGGCCGGGAAGAAAAAATGCAGCATTATGGAACGACCTGTTGAAGGAATGGAACCTGACGGACGAAGACATGAATTCATTCAAAGGCAACCCGATTGACAACCTGGAACCATTGGCTAAAGCTGGTATCCCTATCATCAGCGTTTGCGGAGATGCAGACAAGGTGGTTCCTTTCAAAGATAATATGGACATAGTCCGTTCCCGTTACCTGGCATTGGGCGGACCGGTTGAAGTGATTATCAAACCGGGTGTGGACCATCATCCGCACAGCCTCGAAAACCCGGAACCTGTCGTGGACTTTATCCTCCGCCATCAGCCGGAATATGAAAAGTACCTGCATTACAATGTGCGCGGCAGCCTGCAAAACTCATTCGTCAAGTTTGAGAAAGAACGCAAAGGCCGCGTCGCCTTCCTGGGCGGTTCCATTACGGAGATGAACGGTTGGAAGAACAGGATTGAAAAGCAGTTGCAACAACGTTTCCCCTACACCACATTCGAGTTCGTGGAAGCCGGCATCGGTTCCACCGGTACGACACCGGGTTCTTTCCGCCTGCAAAATGACGTGCTGTCGAAAGGAAAGATAGATTTGCTATTCGTTGAAGCAGCCGTAAACGACCATACCAACTATTTTACCCCACTGGAACAGGTGCGCGGTATGGAAGGCGAAGTACGTCATGCGTTACTGAGCAATCCTGAAATGGACATTATCATGTTGCATTTCATCTACGACCCGTTTATCCCAATGGTAGCGAAAAAGCAACAGCCAGACGTAGTCCTGAACCATGAACGGGTAGCCAACCATTACCTCATCCCGTCAGTCAACCTCGTGCAGGAAATAGGCGAACGGATGCAAGACGGCGAGTTCACCTGGGAACAGTTCGGCGGAACCCATCCGCTCCCGTTCGGACATACATTCTACGCCGCAGCCATCAACCACCTGTTCGACAGCATGTGGAAAGGAATTACTCCCGACAGCCCGGTGGTTGCCCATGAGATTCCGGAACAACCGCTCGACGAATACAGTTATTACAAAGGTGATTTCATCGACCTGAAAGAAGCGAAGCTGAATAAAGGCTGGAAATACGTTCCTTCCTGGCGGGCGGACAACAAATACGAAAAACGGAAAGGATTCGCAGACGTACCGATGCTCGAAGCAACCCGTCCCGGAGACAAACTGACACTCGATTTCACAGGAAAGGCAATCGGTATCTTCTGTACGCCCGGTCCAACAGCAGGCATCCTTGAATACAGTATCGACGGTGCCCCGTTCAAAAAGTTGGATACTTTCACTCAATGGAGCAAATATCTTTATATCCCCTGGGTATATATGTTTGAAACAGAATTAGACGACACAACCCATACACTGGTACTTCGCATCTCAAAAGACAAGAATCCCGATTCACTCGGTACGGAATGCCAGATACGTAACTTCGTCGTAAACAGATAAAAGTAAGATGAAAGAATTAAATAAACAAAACGTTCCGGTCATCACCCGGCCGGAGCGTATCATACAGTTTGGCGAGGGGAACTTCCTCCGGGCATTTGTAGACTGGATTATCTGGAATATGAATGCAAAAGCTGACTTCAACAGCGATGTCGTAGTCGTCCAGCCTATTGAAAAAGGAATGGTCGATATGTTGAACAAGCAGGACAACCTGTATCATGTCAACCTTCAGGGACTGGATAAAGGCGAAACCGTTAACAGTCTCGAACTGATCGACGTGATCAGCCGTTCACTGAATCCCTACACGGATTTCGAGGCATTCATCCGGCTGGCGGAACAACCGGAAATGCGTTTTGTCATCTCCAATACGACCGAAGCCGGAATCACTTTCGACCCGGCCTGTCGGTTGGAAGATGCTCCGGCAGCTTCCTATCCCGGTAAACTAACCCAATTATTATACCACCGCTTCAAAACGTTCAACGGAGATAAAAGCAAAGGCCTGATTATCTTTCCCTGCGAACTCATCTTCCTGAACGGACACAAACTGAAAGAAACAATTTACCAGTATATCGACCTATGGCAACTGGGTAAAGAGTTCAGGAATTGGTTTGAAGAAGCCTGCGGCGTTTATGCCACTTTAGTCGACCGCATCGTCCCCGGCTTCCCCCGCAAAGACATCGACGCGATCAAAGAGAAACTGCAATACAACGATAACCTGGTGGTGCAGGCTGAGATATTCCATCTATGGGTTATCGAAGCGCCACAGGAGATTGCCAACGAATTTCCTGCCGACAAAGCGGGACTGAATGTCCTGTTTGTTCCATCCGAAGCACCGTATCATGAACGGAAAGTGACGCTGCTGAACGGCCCGCATACAGTCCTGTCACCGGTTGCCTTCCTTTCAGGAATCGACATTGTGCGGGATGCCTGTCAGGATGAAGTCGTCGGAAAATACATCCGTAAGGTAATGTTCGAGGAACTGATGGAAACATTGAACCTACCTAAAGCGGAACTGGAAAAGTTCGCCAACGATGTGCTGGAACGTTTCAATAACCCGTTTGTCGACCATCAGGTTACTTCTATCATGTTGAATTCTTTCCCAAAATTCCAGACACGCGACCTGCCGGGATTGAAAGAATACCTGAAACGAAAAGGAAAACTTCCGGAAGGACTCGTCCTGGGACTGGCAGCCATCTTAACCTACTACAAAGGTGGCAACCGGGCAGACGGAACTGCAATCGTTCCAAATGACGACCCAAAAAACATCTCCCTGATGAAAACCCTTTGGGCGACAGGCTCCACGCGAGAAGTTGCCGATAAAATCCTGGCAGCAGAAGAGATTTGGGGAGAAAACCTGAACGGAATACCCGGCCTGGCCGATAAAATAGTCTACTACCTGGATGCCATTCAGGAAAAAGGAATGCGCGAAGTCGTAAAAGAGATTCTCTGATGAAAAAATACATCCAAATAAACCCTGCCGATAATGTGGTCGTAGCCGTCGATACGCTATCGGCAGGAGATAATATAACTGTCGGAACTACCGTCACTGTCCGCGAAGAAATTCCGGCCGGTCACAAAGTGGCGCTGCAAAACTTTAAAACAGGCGAGTCCATCATCAAGTACGGTTTCCCTATCGGACATGCCCGGAAGGAGATACCCACAGGTTCCCTGGTAAACGAGAAGAATATCAAAACGAACCTGGAAGGTTTGCAGGACTATACCTGGCAACCGCAGGACACGACTTTGGACATTCCCGACAAAGGTCTGACCTTTAACGGCTACCGTCGCAGGAACGGCGATGTGGGAATCCGTAACGAGATATGGATTATCCCCACGGTAGGCTGTGTAAATGGCATCGTAAACCAACTGGCAGAAACGCTCCGACAGGAAACTTCGGGAAAAGACGTCGATGCCATCGTTGCCTTCCCCCATAATTACGGTTGTTCACAATTAGGCAACGACCACGAAAATACCCGTAAGATATTACGTGACATGGCGAAGCATCCGAATGCCGGCGCTGTGTTAATTGTCGGACTAGGCTGCGAAAACAACCAGCCGGATGCTCTCCGCGAATTTCTCGGAGAATACGATACCGAACGCATCCGTTTCATGGTTTGCCAGCAAGTAAAGGATGAACACGAAGAAGGAATGAATATCCTGCGGGAATTATACACAATCGCCTCGACCGATAAACGGACAGCCATTCCCATGAGCGAACTGCGCGTCGGACTGAAATGCGGTGGCTCGGACGGTTTCTCCGGCATCACGGCCAATCCGTTGCTGGGTGTCTTCTCCGACTTCCTGGTTGCACAGGGAGGAACAACCGTTCTGACGGAAGTCCCCGAAATGTTCGGTGCGGAAACATTGTTGATGAACCGTTGCGCGACAGAAGAGTTGTTCAACAAAACCGTCCGTCTGATTAACGATTTCAAAGCCTATTTCCTGGAAAACAAGCAGCCGGTCTACGAGAATCCCTCGCCGGGAAATAAAGCCGGAGGAATCTCCACACTGGAAGAAAAGTCATTGGGATGCACGCAAAAGTCCGGTAAATCCGGAGTAAAAGATGTCCTCATGTACGGAGACCAACTAACCACCCGCGGACTAAACCTGTTAAGTGCCCCGGGCAATGACCTGGTAGCCAGCACAGCACTGGCAGCTTCCGGTTGCCACATGGTACTCTTCACCACCGGACGCGGAACACCTTTCGGCACGTTTATCCCCACTGTCAAGATATCGACAAACACCGCTCTATCGGAAAACAAACCCGGCTGGATTGACTTTAATGCCGGAACATTGGTGGAGGGTGAATCGATGGAAACCCTCAGCGAGCAGTTTATCCGATTCATATTGGAAGTTGCCAGCGGCCGTTTCGTAAACAACGAAAAGAAAGGATACCGGGAAATTGCCATCTTCAAATCCGGAGTCACTCTCTAAGTGGCTAGCAGATAAAAATTTTTCAGACAGCCTTTCCCATTTCGTATGCCTGCTTTAACGCGGGATGACTTTCGGTTTCGCCCGGTCCACCAACCCCACCGGCGAATACCGTTCCTGCAAGACGAGCCTTTTCGAAACAGTCGATCCATCCAGTGAGCCCTGCAACAGCACGTTCCGGTACATACTCCTCATTTTCCGCTGCGCTGGTCAGCATGTAAATATCACGGAAACGATAGTCGGAAGGATAAAGCGGATTGGCACGGTCAAGCAATGTTTTGAGCTGTCCGCACATTTCATAGTAATAAATGGGTGTTGCGAATGCGATTTCATCGGCATCGTGCATTTTTTCCACGATGGCTGGAGCATCATCTTTGATGACACATTTTTGTGTTTTCTGACAGTTGAGACAGCCTTTACAGAAATGTATCTCCTTATCTTTTAGGGTTATTTTCTCAACTTCATTTCCCGCTTCGGCAGCCCCGCGAATAAATTCGTCCGCCAAGGCTTCCGAGTTACTCCGCAAACGGAGACTTGATGATATGACTAATACTTTTTTCATATTTTTCAAAAGTTCAATATTCTTCTTATTATTTGATGTTGTTTTTTGTAGATTTAATGAATCGTAAAGCCACCGTCTACCAGTAAAGCATGACCATGCACAAAACTGGAGGCCGGACTGCAGAGCCACAACACTGCATCTGCTATCTCTTCCGGCTTACCTAAACGTCCGGCCGGTATATCACGGACCAGTTCTTTTTCTAATTGCGGGTTTCTACGTATTAATTCTTCTGCCATCGGAGTAAGTATTACCCCCGGACAAACGGCATTGATCCGGATTCCTTTTGCTGCGTAGTCCATAGCTGCCGTACGTGTCATGCCAATAACACCATGTTTGCAGGAAATATAGGCAGCCTGTCCGGCGAAAGCTGTTACTCCTCCTTGCGAAGAGGTATTGACAATAGCTCCACCTCCTTGTTTTAGCATCTGCCCGATTTCGAATTTCATACAGTTCCATACCCCTTTGAGGTCGACTGCAACAGTACGGTCAAACTCATCGTCCGTAATTTCCGCCATCGGGCGTTGCGGTGTTTGAATGCCTGCATTGTTAAGTGCTGCATCCAGGCGTCCATATGTCGAGACTATCCAATCGATCATTTCCTTCACTGCCTGCACATCCGATACGTCACATTGATAAGCTACAGCATCATATCCGGCATCAATAAGTTTTCGAGCCTGCTCTTCCGGCTTTTGAATATCCGCCATTATAACGGTTGCCCCTTCACGGGCAAATGCTTCTGCACAAGCAAGTCCAATCCCCATTCCGGAGCCTGTAACCATGACAATTCTTTTTTCCATTGTTTTTCTGTTTTTATCTATGTTCAAAGATTTCTTTAATTTTACAGAGGCAAAGGTAAAGGCTTATGTTGCTTTGTTTTGTAGATAAATTACAGATGTTCTAACCTTGATTACAGATTTGTGGAGTAGATTACACTTCATCAATGCTTGAACAAGCAAAGGCAAAAGCCTCAGGAACGGGACTGGTAAGGAAGATGCAAACGTGCCGGTAGAAGGTGTTTATGACTTACAGGAACGATTCGAAGTCTGTAATAAAACAAACCTGAACATACATATTTTAGAAAACCACAATCATGATCTGAACTTTCAGGATTGGTTGATTCATAAAAAATGGTCTGAAGGATTTAGACTACTATTTAGTGTGGCAAAAGAATTATCTCTTTAAGGCCCCTCTTTAACCGGTCCAGACCGTCTATCAGCACCTGACGGGGGCAGGCTATATTCAGACGGATAAAACCTTCACCCGCCTCACCATACATGCTTCCTTCATTTACCCAAAGCTTTTCGTCTTCCAGAAGTATTTCCACTATCTCTTTCGAGCGCCGTTTCAGTATCGAGCAATCCACCCATACCAGGTATGTGCCTTCCAGTATCACTACAGGGAATTCCGGGAGGTACTCATTGAAGTAGGCTTTCAGATAATTGTAATTTATCGCCAGATAATGTTTCAATTCTTCCAGCCATTCCTCTCCGTCGTTGTAAGCGGCCATCAGTGCTTCCACTCCGAACGGATTCACATCACAAACTTCGTTGATATTGATGGCTTTGTCTATTTTCATACGCATATATTCATCCGCCGAGATAATATTGGCAATCTGTAGTCCTGCCAGGTTAAATGCTTTGCTTGGAGACGTGCATGTGACGGAATGCATCAGGAATTCTTCCGAGATAGAAGCGAAAGGAGTATAGGTATGTCCCGGATAAACCAGCTCACAATGAATCTCATCCGCTATAACAATCACATCGTTGCGGAGACAAATCTCACCGATACGTGTCAGTTCCTGCCGGGTCCAGACTCTCCCTGCCGGATTATGGGGGTTGCAAAGAAGTAACAGCTTTACTTTCGGATCAGAAGCTTTTTGCTCCAATCCGGCGAAATCGATACGGTAAGTTTCGTTTATATAAAGAAGGGGATTTTCCACTATTTCGCAACCATTATTGCGGATGGAAGAGAAAAAACAATTATAAACCGGGGGTTGTACCAGAATGCAGTCTCCCGGAACGGTGAGTGCCTTGATAACGGCTGACAATGCCGGTACGACGCCCGAAGTATAAATAATCCAGTCTTTTTCAATCTGCCAGCCGTGCCGCCGGGCAAACCAATCCGTTATTGCCTCATAATAAGCCGGAGGCACTTTTGTGTAACCGAAGATACCGTGTTCCACCCGTTTGCGCAGAGCCTCCACCACAGCGGGAGCCGTACGGAAATCCATATCGGCAACCCACATCGGTAGAACATCATCGTCGTGTGCCGTATCCCATTTGTAGGAATTGGTAGCACGCCGGGGAGTTATTTTATCGAAAACATATTTCATGCGCTGAAGCAAGTTCTGTTGTCCCATAATTTCAGTTCGCAGTCGGCAGGAGCTTTGATATTTCTATCAATGATGATCTCACCGTAACTCTCTGCCAGAATAATACCGGCACGCGGATTCTTCACGCTATGAACAGGACTGTTGATAGTGGCATCCACACTGCTATATTCAAAACACAGGTCGGCATCATCACCCATTATGCAATCCTCCATAATGAGATTATGGGCGTAACAGAGCGGTTGCGTACCAGAAATCTTACAGTTCACCAGCCGAAGATTGCGTGAATGCCAGCCTAGATACTCTCCATTCAGTTCTGAATCGTATACCGTTACATTTTCCGTATTCCAGAAAGCATCTTTCGAGTTGATAACGGCGTTGCGGATTTCCACATTTTTGTAGTACTGGAAAGAATAATTCCCATTCTGGCTATAGTTCTCGATACGGATATCCTCACTGTGCATGAATAGATAATCGGCCTTGTCTATCTGTACATTTTTCAGTGCCACGTTGCGGCAATGCCACAGAGTTTCCAGGGCATTGGGAAGTTGTACATTTTCCAACCTGATTCCGTCCATTTCACGGAACATCTTCGGGGCCTCTACTACCGTATCCGTCATTTGGAGATTTTGGGAATACCACAGGGCCGCCCGTGCTCCCTCCGTAAAAAGGCAATTCTTTACAATAAAGCCATTAGTATGCCAGAAAGGATATTTACCTTCAAACCGGCAGTTTACGGCAATGATATTACTGCATTCTTTCAGTGCGGACTCGCCTGTATGAATGGTTACATTTTCCAGTTGCAAGTCGTGTGTAGCGAATAGAGGACGTTCGCCTCCGAATTCTTTGTTTTTAATTATTTCCATGATATAATATTTAATTGTTTCGTTATTCATTTTATAATTCCAGTCCCATTCAATAGGCATTGTCAAGATGTTTTAGGAGGATTATCTAACTATATTGTTTCTACGTTGCAAAATTACGGGAAGAAAAAGACTTCCTTTGTAGATAAATTACAGACATCACTACCTCAATTACTGATTATCTCTTTATTCACGGAATGATATTCGCCTTTCACCCAATCCAAATCTTCCACAGTTACTTTTCACTGTCTTCTGAATTATTTTTCCGTTTCACATAAATAATCGTTCGACATATGTTCTTTATTCATTCGACAGTTATCGAATGATTATGCGACAGATGTTAAATGCATAAAGAATAATTGTCGAATGAAAAGTTATTTTAAACCAATAATAACCATACGATTAAAAAGAATATATATATATGTTTGCGACATTATTAGAGACACCTAATTTTGTTTTTTTGTAGGCTCTCATGTTCTTTTTGGTGTTCTTAACTAAAACAAACGCTTGAAAATCTGCAATTTAGCCAAAAGAAGGTTGTGTCCCTACGGTATCTCCTCCCTTTTACGTATCTTTGTTTAGGAAAAGGAGGTTATACGGAACGTAAAATCATACATATAGATATGGATGCATTCTATGCATCGGTCGAACAGCGGGATAATCCGGAGCTGCGGGGAAAAGCGCTGGCGGTCGGTTATTCGGAAGAGCGCGGCGTGGTTGCCGCGGCCAGTTATGAGGCACGTAAATACGGTGTCCGTTCCGCCATGTCGTCACAAAAAGCCAAGCGCTTATGTCCTCACCTGATTTTTGTACCGGGCAGAATGAGCGTATATAAAGAAGTTTCTTCACAAATCCACGAGATTTTCCATGAGTATACGGATATCATCGAACCGCTTTCGCTGGATGAAGCCTTCCTCGATGTGACGGAAAATAAAAAGCAAATCCCCCTGGCTGTCGACATTGCCAAAGAAATCAAACAACGGATAAGACAAGAACTGCATCTGGTCGCCTCCGCCGGTATTTCATACAATAAATTCCTGGCTAAAATCGCCTCCGATTACCGTAAGCCGGACGGCCTTTGCACCATCCATCCGGCTCAGGCACTCGACTTTATCGCCCGGCTACCTATTGAGTCATTCTGGGGTGTGGGTCCGGTCACTGCCAAAAAAATGCACACATTAGGCATTCATAACGGTGCCGAATTACGGGACTGTTCGCTGGAAATGCTGAGCCGCCAGTTCGGTAAAGCAGGCAGTCTGTATTACGAATGTGCCCGGGGAATAGACCTTCGCCCGGTAGAAGCCGTCCGTATCCGTAAATCCGTCGGGTGTGAGCATACATTGGAAAAGGATATTTCCCGTACCTCTTCCGTCATCATCGAGCTTTATCATGCTGCTACCGAATTAATCGGCCGCCTGCAACGGACAGGCTTCAAAGGGAACACACTGACATTAAAGATTAAATTCCATGATTTCACCCTGAAAACGAAAAGTATCACGCAACCCCATGAACTCATCACCCTGAATGATATTCTTCCCCTGGCTAAACAACTGCTCAGGGAAGTGGATTACGCAACCAACCCCATCCGGCTAATCGGCCTTTCCGTTTCAAATCCATTGGAAGAGCGTGAGGAAACAGAAAGAAAAGAACGGTGGGAACAGTTAAGTTTGGAGTTCAGCGATTGGAAAGTTTCATATTAAAGCTATATTTGCACAGAAATCTAAAAGGGATACTATTATATGCACAAGCGGTTCCTCTCCATATCCGGGCAAACCGATGACGAGTTACTTATTCTTTTGCAAAAAGGAAATGAGAGGGCTTTTACTGCTATTTACGAACGCTACCACAAGCTGCTCTATGTGTTGGCATACAAATATTTAAAAGATAATGACACCGCAAAAGACGCTGTCCAGCAGATATTTCTGAAACTCTGGGAATCGCGTTCCCTGTTCAGCATCCATATCAACCTGAGAAACTACCTGTACACCATGTTGAAAAACCATCTCCTGAACGAGATACGCAACAACTACACCGCTCTGGAGAAGAATTACGAACTGGCACAGGAAACAATCGAATATGAAAACGAAATATTATCGAAACTGGAAGAGAAGGAAATGACCGAGCAACTGTACCGGGCCATCGACGGCCTGCCGGAACAAAAGAAAGCAGTCTGCCTGTACAAGCTGAAAGACAGTTTATCCAATCAGGAAATCGCAGAAAAAATGCAGATATCCATACCGACTGTCAAAACCCATTACTCGCAGGCTATCAAGCTGCTCCGTGAACATTTCGATAAGTTACTAATCCTATTGCTCTCCTCTCTTTTCTCCTGAAAAGAAAAAAAGAGTAGCAAACACTCATACCATCCACCCAGTTATGTGTCAATTAAGAAAACAGGAATAAAATGAAAGCACCAGATAAACATATCATCGACAGGACCCTGAACAACACGGCCACCCCGGAGGAAGCCCGCCAGGTAATCCGCTGGTTCTCCACGCCCGAGGGTACAAAATATCTGTCCTCCTTAATGGATGAGGACGCAGAAAAGATACAGCCGGGCAACGAAGAACTGTATGCCGAACGCAGCATCCCTTCCGATGAAATGTATCAGTATATCATGAAGAGAATCCAACTCCGGAAAAGAAAACGGATGCTTTTCCGGGCAGCCGCCATTCTCATTCCATTACTATTATTCCTCGGTCAATTCTGGTATATAGATAAACGTATCGACCTGTTTGCCGATTCCGGCTACGAAGAGATATATGTTCCCAAAGGTGAACGTATGCAACTGATTTTCCAGGATGGTTCCAAGGCCATGCTCAATGCCGAGACACGCATCAAATACCCTCGAAAGTTCGGTTTCAACGAGCGTAAAGTCGAATTGGAGGGAGAAGCGTTTTTTGAAGTGTCTCCAAACAAAGATCGCCCATTTATTGTAGATCTGAAAGATGTCAGTGTAAAAGTATTAGGTACAACATTTGATGTAAAAGCATATATTACAGATCCGAATATTTTTGTTTCACTGGAAACCGGGAAAGTAGCACTAGCTAACAATACTCGTCCGCTTGGTCATCTAAAACCGGGGGATAAAGCAACATACAATCGTAAAACAGGCTTATGTAAAATATCCAGACCCGAAAACATAGAACAGAACTCTGCCTGGAAACAGAATCAGATCATATTCAATAATACTCCTCTATCTGAAGTCATAGAAACCCTGTCACGCTGGTATAATGTAGAGTTCACTGTTGTGGATTCTTCTGCTCTATATTACAACTATACATTGACTTCGACCAATCAAGAACTTCAGATAATACTTAAAGATCTTGAGAAAATAACGCCGATACAATTTACAGAGGAAGAAGGTATTATTAAAATAAAAAGAAAAAAATAAGACATTTTACATTTCTGACTCATACTTTTTCTCTTATCATGTGTCTATTATACAAAGCACTGGTAAGACTCATTCTTATCAGAGGAAATCGAGATAAGACTATTTTGTTTAACGACCTTTTAAAATAAAGACTGTATGAACAACACAACCTAACAAGCTCAAAAAACAACCGGAAATGTCCCCACATTCCCGGTTATTCGCAGTACTGAAATTTAGTTCAATTTCTAATACATTAATTCATTTCAAAAGTATGAAAAAAAATTATTTGTGCCTCATATCCAGGTACCTTTTAATATTAATTGAGAAAATTCCGAATGCAATGAAACTGACATTCTTTTTTCTGGTTATTTCTTTGTTAACTTTCACAGTAAAGGCTTCTGCTCAAAAAGTGTCTATTTCCTTTAATAATGCAAAGGTAGAAAAAGTACTATCTTCCATTTCCAAGCAAACAGGACTTAGTATAGCATATAGCAAACAGATTGTAAATCTGGACAGAAAAGTTAGTATTAAAGTTGAAAATGCAAATGTTAATCTGGTATTGGAAAAACTTATAGCAGATACTAATTTAAATTATGAAATCAAAGACAACAAGATCTATCTTTTCGAGAAGGAATCGGACGGATCGACTCCCGTAACGACACAAAAGAAAAAAATAACCGGAGTTGTTACCGATTCCAACGGAGAGACGATTATTGGTGCTAACATCATCATTAAGGGAACAAACATCGGTACAACTACAAATATCGATGGTAAATTCTTTCTGGAAGTCTCCCCAAACGATCTGTTAGTGGTTTCTTACTTAGGCTATGAGTCTCAGACTATCTCTGTCAGCAACAAAACGAATTTTACAATTAAACTGTCTGAAGATCAATTAGCATTAGATGAAGTTATCGTTGTTGGATATGGTGTTCAACAAAAAGCGAATCTATCCGGAGCTGTAGCCCAATTAGACAGTAAAGAACTGAGCAATCGCCCAATCACAAACATCTCATCCGGCATTCAAGGATTAATGCCCGGTGTAACCGTCACGACGTCAGAAGGACGTCCAGGACAAGATAACGGTTCAATCCGCATACGTGGTGTAGGGACATTAAATTCTTCAGACCCTTATGTCCTTATTGACGGAATAGAAAGTGGCTCTATGAACTCCATAGATCCGAATGACATTGAAAGCATCACTGTTTTAAAAGATGCTTCTTCTGCTGCAATTTACGGTTCCAAAGCATCGAACGGTGTTATATTGATCACTACTAAACGAGGAAAAACCGGTAAACCTCAAATATCTTATAATGGATATGTTGGGATCCAAAACCCTACCGCAATGATCGATCTTCTATCTTCGGCTGATTATGCAACATTATACAACCAGGCATTAACGGCAGAAGGAAAAAATCCCCGTTTCGATGAAAAAGAAATTCAGAAATTCAGAGACGGCTCAGATCCTTACAAATATCCTAACACGGACTGGCAAGATCTGGCATTCAGGACTGGGGTACAACATCAGCACAATGTAAACATTAGTGGAGGTACCGATAATATAAGATATCTGGCATCTGTAGGATATTTAAATCAATCTGGGATTCTGAGAAACTCCTCCAGAAACCAATTCAATGCACGGACAAATCTGGATATAAAACTTTCAGAAAAATTAAATGTCCGAATGAATATGGCTTATTTTAATAACACATATTCTGATCCAAATAGTTGTATTATCCCAGGTAATTCGAATTTACTGATTCGTGAAGTAAATATTGTAGCTCCCTGGATCCCATACAAAAACGAAGATGGAAGTTATGGAACCGTTTCAGATGGAAACCCTATAGCATGGTTGGATATGGATCAAACAGTAGACAACAATATCCAGAATTTCTCCGGAACTGTAGCTGTAGATTATCAAATAATTGATGGGCTTAAGGCCTCCGTACAAGGAGCATATATCACAAATAACCAGCACTACAAATCGTTTGTAAAAGATATACAATATAACCCGATTAAATATCACGGTCCGAACGAATTAACAGAAACTGTTTATAACTGGAACCGCTCCAATCTGGATGTGCTATTGAATTATGATAAAAAGCTCAACCTACATGGACTAAAAGTATTACTAGGTTATCATTTGGAGAAATATAATTATTATGAAAACACAATGTTCCGTAAAAGTTTTCCAAACAACGATCTTACAGATATGAATGCAGGTACAGCCTCTACACAAACCAATGGTGGTTTTACACGCGAGTTAGCCATGTTATCCTATTTTGGACGTATCAATTATGATTACGACAATAAATACTTATTCGAAGCAAACATCAGAGCTGATGCTTCTTCCCGCTTCAGCCCAGATAATCGTTGGGGATATTTTCCTTCTTTATCAGCTGCCTGGCGCCTAAGCGAGGAAGATTTTATGGAAAACACGAATGAATGGATGAACAACCTGAAAATAAGGGGTTCATGGGGCTTTCTAGGAAATCAGAATGCACTAAATGATTATTATCCATGGATGAATACCTATTCTATTGGGGCTAATTACCCGTTCAATAACAATTTATCAACAGGATATTATCAGAAAAACTACAGACTTGCAAGTATATCCTGGGAAAAGGCACGTACATGGGGCATTGGTCTTGATATGACCTTAATGAATAAAATAAATTTCTCTATGGATTATTACGACCGCAAAACGACGGATATCATCATGGATGTTCCTGTTCCCTCTGAATTTGCACTAGGTGCATATAAAGATAATGTAGGAGCAATGGTTAACCGTGGTATTGAAATTGCACTTGGATACAATAACAGATGGAAAGACTGGAGCCTGTCTGTTAACGGTAATTTTACATATAACCGGAATGAGATCATGAATTTGGGAGGTGTACAACGTATGATTAACGGAAATGATATTAAACAAATAGGTTCACCGATTAATTCATACTATGCATACAAGGCTGTTGGATTTTTCCAGTCAGATGCAGAAGCACAAGCATATATGGATAAATACAAAGGGAAAGAGGGTTATCCGTTTACATCAGACTTCAAAGCTGGAGATATTATATACTCAGACACAAACGGAGACGGAAAAATGACCTCAGAAGATCGCGTTATTTGCGGTAGTAAAGACCCCAAATTCACCTATGGGTTAAATATTAATGCAGGATGGAGGGGTTTTGACCTTTCTGCCATATTTACAGGAGCTGCCGGAGTTTCCCGCTTCTTCAACACACAAATGTATGGTGAATTTTCCGGAGATACCACTCATCCGTCTACAGCATGGTTGGATGCCTGGTCTACAGAAAACCCTGATGGGAAAATGCCCCGGGTTGCAGTAAACTCACCCAGTAGCTCTATGAATACAGTCTCTACATTTTGGATACAAAATGCAAACTTCCTCAGAATGAAAAGTATTCAGCTAGGTTATACATTTCCCTCTGAATGGATAAAACCATCAGGATTATCCAACTTGAGAATATACTATTCCGGTGAAAATCTTTTTACAATCGATAATTTAATGATCAATGTAGATCCGGAAGCTCCGGAGGGACGCGGATCACATTATCCACTGGTACAAACTCATTCTATCGGTGTTAATTTAACATTCTAAATTACATAACTATAAATTATACATCATGAAACATTTATTATCATATATATTGATCAGTTCTACCATTGTTGTATCTACTACATCCTGTTCTGATTTTCTCGATACTGCACCTTATGATGCATTATCTCCAGCTACTACCTGGAATAGTGAAACTGATGCCAGAAGTTTTGCTGTCGGTTGTTACAATAAATGGCTTGACGGATACACAATTCTCTATCAGGACTGCGCTTCCGATATTGGTTACAATAATTTCCCCTGGGAAAAATGGACAGTACACGGAAATGGAAAGCTCAGTGCTTCCAATACTGGTGCCAGTTTCTACGATTTCACAACAATTCGTCGTTGTAATGATTTCCTGGAAAACATAGAAAACATATCATTTACTGACGAAGCGGAAAAAAAAGACTTGATTTCCCAAATAAGAGCAATACGGGCCTATAAGTATTTTGAAATGAACTTCTGGTATGGTGGTGTTCCCATTATAGCATCCTATACTACTGCTGAAGAAGCAAAAGTTCCCCGTAATACGGAAGAAGAAGTAAAAAAATATATTTATGATGAATTGGATGCTTTGATCCCAGACCTGAAAGAAACACCATCTGAATCGGGGAGAGTGGCTAAAGCTACCGGTTTGGCAATCAAAATGAGATCTGCTCTCTACTGGGGAGATTATCAACGTGCTAAAGATGCTGCTCAGGCAATTATAGACATGAAAAAATATGATCTGCATCCTAACTATGCAGAGCTATTCACATTAAAGGGGAAAAGTTCGAATGAAATAATTTTGTCTGTGCAATATCTCGAAAACCTCCAAGGATTAGGAGTTATCGGACAAATGTATAACAACGTAGATGGAGGATGGTCGTCTATCGTTCCAACCCAGAATTTAGTAGATATGTATGAAATGAAGGATGGATCGACAAAAGAGGAATCAGATATATACGACCCTAAATATCCCTTCAAAGATAGAGATCCTAGAATGGAAATGACAATTTTGTTCCCTGGACAAATGTGGCAGGCGCAAGGAAAAGATGCTGTAGTTCTTAATACTTTAGACAAAGAAATTAATGGCATCAGCAATGACAATTATCCTGAAGGATTAGATAATGCATCTAAAACGGCTCTTTCATGGTCTAAGTATCTGGCACCAATGGATCAATATAGCAATATATGGGACACAGGTGCTTGCCCAATCGTATTTCGCTATGCGGAGGTTTTACTTTCCTTTGCTGAAGCAGAAAACGAACTGAATGGTCCATCAGATGATGTGTATAAAGTACTGGACAAAATCCGTGCCCGAGTAAGCATGCCGACTGTAAACCGGACTAAGTACGGAACTAAAGAAACACTTCGAGAACTGATCAGAAGAGAAAGAACAATAGAATTGGCAGGAGAAGGCCTTCGCAAAGCAGACATCCTCCGATGGAAAGATTCCTCGGGGAAAATGCTGGCAGAAAACTTGCTGAATAGTAATTTATACCGTATTACGGGGACAATAAATTACAACGAAGCAGATCCATATAAAAGAGCTGTAATCGAACCAGGAGTTTTATCTCTGATCGAAACCCGGAAATTCGCTCCTTACAATCGATATTTGCCTATTCCACAGTCAAGTATTGATAAGAATCCGAATCTTAAACAAAATCCAGGTTATTAAAATGAAGATACAGTTAATTGCAATCATGCTATTACTCTTATCCAATATCAATGGAAAAGAGCTTGACAATGTATTCCAACTAGTACCTACACCTCAAAAAATAGAAGTAAAAGGAGGAAAGGCTTTACATTATGGAGAGTTAACTTATTTAATATCCACCCATAATAACAAGATTCCGGTGCTTCCCCCCATATTAGATGCTTTGCCACAAACTGAAAAACCAGGTAAAGGTGTACAATTAATAATTACGGAAGAGGGAGTTCCTTCTTCCGTTGAAGGGTATGTATTAGATATTAGTTCAAAAGGAATTACTATAGCATCCAAAGATAAAGCTGGAATTTTTTATGGTTGTCAAACATTGGAGCAGTTATTGGAAGATAGTCGGGATTTCAAACGCAGTATTCCAGAAATGATCATCACTGATTATCCAATCTTAGCTTACAGAGCCATTCACTTCGATACAAAACACCATCTAAATCGGATGGAATATTATTACAAGGCGATGGATCGGTTGGCCAGATATAAGATCAATGCTGTAATTTGGGAACTGGAAGATAAACTCCGCTACATTCGTCGCCCGGAAATAGGAGCACCTAATGCTATCAGCAAAGAAGAAATGATAGCCCTTTGTCGTTATGCACGAGATAGAAATATTGATGTTTCACCTCTTGTTCAAGGTTTAGGCCATGCTTCTTATATTCTGAAACACCATTGGGAACTACGGGAAAATCCGGCAAGCGACAGAGACTTTTGTCCTGCAGATCCCAGAACGTATGAACTCCAATTTGATTTATACCAGGATGCCATCGAAGCAATGCCCTATGGAAAATATCTTCATATAGGAGGAGATGAAGTTCAGTCTATCGGTATTGATGAACGATGTAAAGCTACAGGAAAGACTCCTTTTGAATTACAAATGGATTGGTTGCAAAAAACATGTAGCTATGCGACAGAGCATGGACGCACTCCTATCTTTTGGGATGATATGCCTCTGAAGCACGCAGGTTTATGGAATATTCTCCAAAACGATACTCTTCAAGGGAAAGAATTGGATATTCAATGGAATACCCAGAAACTTGATGAAGCTATTAATCTATTTCCTAAAGATTGTATTTATATGCGTTGGAAATATGAACAAGCCGTGACTCCTATCCATCAGAAACTTTTAAATTGGTATAAAGAAAAAGGCCTGAAAGTAATGGCAGCAACAGCCGCCGCTACCGGAAACAGTCTTTACCTTCCCAGAGAAATTGAAAGGACAGATTTCATAAAAGGGTTCTGTGGTATCACTGCAAAAAATAATTTGACAGGGATTCTGGCCACAACCTGGGATGACGGTTCGCCACATGCAGAAGCCGTATGGCGTGAGTTTATTGCTCTGGGAGAATATAGTTGGAACCCTACCGGCAAAGACAGGAAATCTTTCAGCCTGGCACATGGTCAAAGAGAGTTCGGCTTTTGTCCGGCTGATTCATTAACGGAATTTATAAATGATCTGAAAGCTTTAGCAGACTTTTTTGACGAAGCGCTGGTCACAAGTGGAAGAAGAAATCCGGCATGGGGTGTTACGCCTTTTACCTTATTAGATATGCCTGATCCTAATAATTCGGGAAAATGGAGTTTAAATAACGATAAAAGGGTGAAAGATGCAACAACAGCAATCAAAAGATATGAAAAGATTGATTCTATCCTCAATCTCGGGGAAAAAGTTGCTCTAAGAAACAGATATACACTTCAAGTATACAGACAAACAGCCCATTTGTTCGCATTTTCTGCAAAAGTTATAATCGCTCTTCATAAATATGATTTAGCAAGTACTTCTGTACAAAAAGAGCTGGCTCTTTCCGAAATAAACAACTTATGCAATTATTTCAATGTAATGAGAAGTCAATTTGAAAATGTTTATTCTGAAATACGCTTCCTATCCGTAGCAGACGGCTATATAGAGGAGGTTGATTCTAATAAACATCTTTCGGCAAGGACAAATAATAGTGACTGGATGTTTTACTTTGAAATTCCGATGGTAAAACAATTGAAAAAATGGATTTCTAATTTATAAAAATACGGGGGCGTAAAATAAACTGTGTCATGCGGCGTTTTCTTCCAATCTCATCGGTCGGGGATCGGCCAGCGCCAAGGGGGTGCACCAGCACTCCCGACGAGCGTAAAGTTACAACAATTTAAATCTGTCTCCAAACTTTATCGCTAATTGTTGTGCGATGGCCGCCCAGTTGGCTATGGGCATGGTCCATTTCTTACGTATGTTGCGGTAAGCGAGATAAACCAACTTTTCAAGGGCGGTGTCGTTAGGGAACACGCCCTTGTTTTTTGTGACTTTACGTATTTGACGATGATATCCCTCGACTGTATTCGTGGTATAAATCATACGTCGTATATCCGACGTAAACTGGAAGTATTCAGTAAGCCTTTCCCAGTTATCCTGCCAAGACTTGATAACGATAGGGTATTTCTCACCCCATTTTTCTTCCAGATTAAGAAGTTCTGTCTCAGCGGATTCCTTATTTACCGCACCATAGACATGTTTCAGATCCCTCATGAACTCTTTTTGGTGCTTGCTGCCGACATACTTGACGGAGTTACGTATCTGATGGACAATACAGAGCTGGACAATAGTATCAGGAAACACACTTTGGATAGCATCCGGGAAGCCTTTCAATCCGTCAACACAAGCTATGAGTATGTCACAGACACCACGGGTCTGCAAGTCTGTCAATACATTCAGCCAGAAGTTCGCACCCTCATTTTTAGAGATATACATCCCTAACAGATCCTTATGTCCCTCGCTGTCCAGAGCCAGTACATTGTAAATCGCACGGGTTACGGCACAGCCTCTCTCGTCCATTACCTTATAATGAATGGCATCCATCCAGACTATCGGATAAACGCTGTCTAGGCTACGGGAACGCCATGCCTTTATTTCCGGAAGTACACGATCGGTGATGGCACTAATCGTCTCAGCAGACACACGATTACCCAAGTTCTCCTCCATCCAGTCACTTATTTCACGTGTGCTGTTTCCCAAAACATACAGTCCGATGATGCGGTCTGCAACACCTTCCGCAAGAATGGTTTCACGCTTTTTTATGAACTGGGGCTCAAAGGTGGAGTTACGGTCACGAGGGGTAGATACGGTGACTTCTCCCATCGAAGTCTGTACTTGTTTTTGCATCTTGCCATTACGACGGTTGCCACTCATGCGTTCATCCTCAGAAAGATGAGCGTCCATCTCACCTTCAAGGGCAGCATTTAATATACTCTCCAACAACGGAGCAAAAGCACCGTCCTTACCTAACAAGGGTTTACCAGACTTCAACTGTTCAAGAGCCTTGTTCTTGATACTTTCAAAATCAAATTCTTCACTCATAAAATAAACTGTGTTAGCAAAGTTAATATTTTATTCTTTTCCTTAGCTGACACAGTTCAAATTACGGCCTCCGGCTGGATGGCAGCCTATTATCTATCTCCCATCGGAATGAGCCAGTTCAACATAACATCTTCGGGTAACAGTGGAAATATAGACTATACCATCTCACCATTATACCAAAACCCCGGATGGCCGACAGAAGCCGGCGCATCTGCTGAAGCGGTAAATGGTTTCTAAAACATTTTGATCAACGCAGAATTCTAAGTAATCTCCCATTTAGGATTCTGCGTCTTCTACAGGATTAAAAGTAAGCTCTATATAATAACACCTGCATAACACCACAGACAACTATGATTTTGTTTTCACATTGCTTTCACATGAATACAAAAAAAGCAATTATCAATACGATAATTGCTTTTTCAACGTGGTCCCACTTGGAGAAGGAACACAATTGATACTCAAATGTTTACAATTGAAATTACCTACTAATTACCTACAATGTAGGTAATTCAACGTCTGCTTAATTCTGTTTTAAGGCCAATTTATAATTAATATTTATACTCTTTAAATCCAAATTTCATTCTGCACTTGCACATATTGCAAGTGTGTCCTTTGGGACAATTTCTTTTTTAGCATCCCGAATAATTTCTGATAAATTTTCAATTGTTTTTTGTTGGCTGAAAACCATCTGTTTATAAAATGATTCGTCAAAACCAGCACTTTCAGCAATAATTTTATTGGTTTCTTTTGTTTCTTGTTGAATACCGGTCATAAGCCATCGAGCATCCACCCATGTAAATCTTTGAATTATTTTGGATAAGACATCGAAACCAGGCTTACTACCTCTCTTCTTCAAAATATTACGAACCGTCTGATCTACAACGCCAATTTCTTTAGAGAAAGAAGATATATTAAGCCCCTCTCTGTCAATAATATATTGTATTCTATCAAAAATATTATTACAATCATCCATAAAATATTCAATAAAATATTTGGTTTAACCAATAATATGCATGAAATTTGCACCAATCGGAAACAAATATGTTTCCAAAGGTAGACATTTTCAGTTACACAAACAATAGGGTAAACACCCTATAAACATTATAAACACATGAAACAAAAGAAGTTAAACTATTCGTTCCTTCCTGGAACGCAAAAGGTTGTAAAAGAGAATTACAACAAGCTCAAAGCAGACCTGATGAATGTACTTGGGTGTCGTACTTCCCAATATTATTATCGAAAGCGAAAGTGTATACCGAATATTGCAGCACATCAAAAAGAAGCTGTAGAAAAGATATTCGCGAAATATGGGATTACGGAGAGTACTGAGATTTGGGAAATTACAGAAGCGATTAACAATGAACAAAGATGCACAATTAACAAAACGTGAAAGACAGGTAGCAGAACGGATTGCCTGGGGCGCATCTTTCAAAGAAGCAGCTTACGCTCTTCATATAGCATACAAAACTGTAGATAATGTAAAACAAAGGATTTTCAAAAAAACTGGATGTACTAAAATCAATGAGCTTTCTGCTTGGTGGTTTTGTACGCACTATAATATTTCATTTGACTTATCACCTGCGGTTCGATCAGCCATAGCTTCCGTACTCTTAATGGTCTTTATAGGTGGAGAAATTCACTACTCAAAAGACTTCTGCCGATACAGGGCAGGAAGACGTTGCAGAATTGAATATAGAAATAGAATAAAAGATTAACACATTAAACAATTACAACTATGCACGATTTATTTATTCTCATGCTAGGCGGATCCTTCGCCGCTAAAATAGAAAAACGATTAGAGAAGGAAAATAAAGACAGCCTTTCCAAAGCTGAAATATTAGAATACTTAGCAATAGCCGCAATAGAAACGGTTGAATCTTTAAAGGAAAGAGAAAAGATCAGAGATCTCAAAAACAATCCTTCGCAAAATTAGAGTATGAGTGCGAAACGGATCAACCGGCAAATAAAGCCAGACACTACAACTAATGCTTCCGGGTTAGATGAGATCATTCGGAAGCAAATACAACGGGAAAAGAAGTTAACACCAATCAAGGTGAACAAAACAACAACAGTATTAATAAAAACAAAACATTATGATTAGAACTATTCTATACCCAGTTACATACTGTGAAGCAGTCATTTTTGACTTTACTGAAGAACAAAATGAGATGATCGAGAAGATGACTGATTACGAAAAAGCTGAACTTCTTTTTAAAAACCTTACAGAAGAGGAACAGGTACATACATCTATCACTCGTATTTGTGAATATTTTAATGCCGGCCTCTTCAGGATGGAACCACAAAAAGGAATTTGTCGTATGTGTGGTTGTACTATGGATAACGCCTGTTCTAATCCTACACATGGTAACTGTTGGTGGATTGATGAAACAGAAACACTATGTTCTCATTGTGCATACAAAGAAATTAAATCTGATCCAGCAACCAAAGGACCGCGTGGAGTTAGAGTATTAACAATTAAAAATTATTGAAAGATGGAGAAAAGAATATTGCAAATAGATGTAAAAGGGAAGTTGAAAAATACAACTTTAATGCGATGTAATTTATATTTCAACGGGGTTTGTCACACAATGTATATTCCTGAATCAGAATATAAAACACTTATATCTGAAAAATTTTTCATTCGAGATGGAAAAACTAAGGATAGTGCAAATGTTCTAAATACAACGAATGTTTATGAGGAACAAAATTACAATGATTAGCGTAAATCTAAGAAATAAATAAGTCATGAAAACAAAGTTTGTAAAAGAAACCGATCCAAGCGGTAAGACATACATCATCGAAGGCACTATCCTGCCTGGTAATGTATTTTCAATTAAGAGATTTATTTGCGAGGTTCAAGAGCAGGAGACGGAGCAAAAAACACAGGAACTTGCTGATATGCTATTGAATAAACTGAATCATTAAATAGAAATGAAGCAATCGGTATTCAGCTTCCAGCAGAGGTTCGCTAAGAACTATGCACTGAACTTATAGGAGTAATAACCGATTGCTGTACAAAGATAAAAAATTACACACTATGCTAGGAATTAATATTATTGACATTACAGAGATCCATCCTAGTCCGATGAATCATCGAACAGTTTTCATCGAAGAAAGCCTTATGGAACTGGCTAAATCCATAGCCATTCAAGGCGTGATCGAGCCGATAATGGTCCGCCCATCCAAGATACATGAAGGTAAGTATGAAATCGTCTGCGGAGAACGTCGTTACCGTTCATCCATGATTGCGCAACAATCAACGATACCGGCCATGATCCGAGATCTGACGGATGATGAAGCACTCGATATCATGATCACAGAAAACCTTCAACGTCGGGATATCTCCCCTATGGAAGAAGCTGTTGCATTCTTACAATTGATTAAACGACGTAAAATAACTATTCCGGAACTAGCTGCCAGGTTTGGAAAGAGTGAAATGTATATACGGAACAGATTACGTTTAAATGACCTGATCGACGAGTTTCGAGTACTTATTGAAAAAGATCAGATACCTATCTCTCATGGCCTGGAATTGTGCAAATTAGATGCCAAAATTCAAGAGGATCTATACAACTCACACTACCAGGAAGAGAACTGGAGCAGTTGGATCACTATTACCAGTAAAGAACTTGTCAAGAGAATCAATAACATATCAATAGATTTTGAAAATGCTTTATTTTCAACTTTAGACTGTGAGAAATGTTCCTTTAACAGTCGGTACTTCGACCTATTTTGTGATGAAGAAAAATGCACTAACAAATTCTGTTTTGAGGCTAAGAATATGGCCGCATTAACAAAAAAAGCGTTGAAAATCAGCAACGAGTATGAAAATGACGGAATCAAATGTGTATTTTTCCAACATAGTTATGAAAAAGACAATGTTTTATCTGAATCTATTAAAGCAACTGGCATTCCTGTTTTTGATGCTGATTTCTATGATATAGAATATCCACCGACCTACCCGGAACGTTATAACAATGAAGCAGATGAAAATTATGACAAAAGGCTTACCAATTATCAAAAGCGTTTAGATCGATACGAGAAATTACCAGAACAGGGATATGTCCCTGCAGTAAATGTTCATAAAGACAATCTCGATACTGCATATTATGTCAGACAAAAACAAAAAGACCTGAACTTTGCCAATTCCCATGAGGAAACAGTCAAAGAGTTACTTAAGAAAAAGGATAGAGAATTTGAACTTGAGTTAATCAATACATTTGATGATCTGAAACAAGTATTTAACCTTTTCCCTTTACCTGATAAACAGAAGCTCACTCCTTTGCAGAATGATATTCTATGCTACGCAATGCTGAAACAGATTGGAGAATCCGAATACCACCGGATCCTGCCTAACTTACGTCTTGACCATGCCGAGAAACAAGGAGTTGAACGAGTCCTAAAAGTAATTCAATCTCTTAACGAAAAGGTGCGGTTCAAAATCACCATGCTATTTATAAAAGTCACCCTTTCAAATTACGGGTTAAATAATCAATTGTGGAGACGGGCCGAAGCAGAAGTATTCCTTCATTTTGCAGGTACAGTATATCCTGATCAGACTGAAGAAACTCAGAAGATCCGAAAACAGAAAAGGGAAAAACGTATTGCTAGCATTGACGAACAGATAAATTCATTAAAGGAATAACTATGTATATAGAAAAAGATAAAACAGGTAAGGTCGCAATCCACGACCTTACCCCTTTTGAAGCATACGTTATTTCGATGGTAGCCCAAACGCATTCAAACGTTCAGTCTTTGTATAGTAAGGACGAACGTTCTTTCTTGCAGCTATTATCCCATTCTATTGATTACGAAATTTTTACACGCTCATGATTACTACGAAAGACATCTATGATAAAACCAGCAATGGTTTAGACATCATACTCTATTTTTACCCTCAAGCACGGGAGGTTGTAGACAAAAAAAATACACCATTCAAAATCCGTGACAGTGATGATACGCCATCCGCCTTTGTCAAAGAAATCAAAGGTATCTGGAGAGTAACAGATTTTGGTCAAAGCGACACAGCTCTTTCACCCATCGACATCTGTATGCAGGAAAAGGGATTGAAATTTAATGAGGCTATTTATTGGCTTGCCAAAGAATTTGATGTTTCCGGTGATGTTGTCACATTTGAAAAAAACCGGGCCAAGTTCGACAGACGTCCGGCCAAAGAAGGCGAGATCGACGGGCAGTTTCTTTTCAAAGCAAAGAATTTTAGCGATGCAGAACTGAAACTTTTGGGGCCGCGAGTTAAGGACGAACATTGTGAACTACTCGGCTGGATCAGCCTGGAGTATTACCAGAAAACCAATAAGGCAAAAGACGGGTCCGGACTGATCACAACGACTGTGAGCAGCACTGACACATATCCCATCTTCATGAGAAAATGCGTATGCGAAACAAAAGACGGTTTCTTCTACAAAATATATCAACCCTTAAACCCAGATAAAGCATATCGCTTTTTTTACCAATTTGAAAAACCACAAAAGTACATTAATGGACTTGAGGAACTCAAGCTCCTGCATAAACAGTACAACGACCAGGAGGAAAAGATTTGGAAAGATTCTAATCCTGAAGGCGAGTACAAAGAAAAAAAACTCCCGGAGGCTTTTGTCTGTTCCGGAGAACGTGACGCTTTATGTATTAAAGCGCACAACTATATTCCACTTTGGTTCAATTCAGAAACTTACAATTTGACTGAGCCGGAATATAAGCAGATCATGAAATTTGTCGAAAAACTATATAACATTCCTGATATTGATGACACTGGTATAAAAAGAGGTAAAATGCTGGCTACACGATACATAGAGATCTTTACCATTTGGCTTCCTAAAAAGCTGAAGGAATACCGGGACAACCGAAGAAAACCTCGCAAAGACTTCCGGGATTACTGTGAAATCTGGCCGGAAAAACAGGATCTGAAAAATTTAATGGAAGTGGCAAAGTCTGTAAAGTTCTGGGAATATAAACCCAGTAAAGGAAGAATGAATCTGGAAATAAATTCGGACTATGTATCACACTTTCTCTACTGTAATGGGTTCGCTACATTGTCTGACAAAAACAGTAAATCCGGAAAGATGTTCGTACACGTCAACGGTAATATTGTTCGACAGGTGGAGGTAAAAGACATTCGTGCTTTCTTCAGACGATTTGCTACAGAACGCTACTTGAATGTAGAGATTCGTAACTTGATAAATAATTCGACCAGGCTAAACGCTGACAGTTTAAATGACCTGGACGAAATACAACTGGACTTTACCGATTTTACTCCAACAAGTCAGTATTTCTTTTTCCCGAACAATACATTTGAAGTGTTCGGGGATCGTATCATCGAAATCGGAAAAACAAATAAGCATTATGTCTGGGAGAACGAAGTTATTCCGCATCGGGTAACGCTCCAGGATCCCGCCTTCAATATTACACAGACGGACGATGATTGGGACATCGAGATCAGAAATCTGAAAAGCAATTATTTCAAATTCCTGATCAATGCAAGTCGCATCCATTGGCGTAAAGAACTGGAAGATCCTTTCCTAGCTGATATGTATAGCGAAGAGGCCCTCAGATACCGACGGGAGAATCACTTCAATATAGCTGGCCCCAATTTAAGCGATGATCAGATTTATGAACAAAAAATGCACCTAATAAATAAGATCTTCACGATTGGTTATCTTTTGCACCGACAAAAGTCAGAACACCGGGCCTGGTGTGTTTTCGCTATGGATAATAAAGTCAGTAATTCAGATGAGAGTAACGGAGGATCTGGCAAATCCGCATGCTTGAAGACACTCCGCTATTTCATGAATACTGAAACTTTATCCGGACGAAATCCAAAGCTGACGGAAAATGCACACATTTACGAAAACGTATCGGAATATACAGACTTGATCCTGATCGACGACGCTGATAAGTATCTGCCATTTGGTTTCTTTTTTGACAGCGTAACTGGGGAAATTATTGTCAACCCTAAATTTGCCCGAAGTTATACTATACCGTTTGAACGTGCCGCAAAATTTGCGATCACCAGCAACTTCACTCCGGATCGAACGGACGGCAGTACAGAGCGACGCTTGTTATATATGGTATTCTCTGATTATTACCACCAAAAAACGAACTACAACGATTACTATGAAACCAGGACAATACACAATGATTTCAAAAAGGATCTCTTCCGGGATCAATATACTGAAGAAGAATGGAACGATGATATTAACTTTTGTATGCAATGTTGTAAATTTTATCTTTCTACCATTGACAAAGGAGTAAAGATCAACCCCCCAATGCAGAACGTCACGGCCAGAACTCTACGATCAGCAATGACTGATATCTTTTACGACTGGGCACAGGTTTATTTCGGTCCTGGTTCTGAGAATTGCGATTGCATGAAACCCAAATCTGAAGCGCTGAAGGCTTTCTCTGACGATACTAAGCAAAATAGGTGGACGATGCATAAGTTTTCAAAAGCTCTGAAGGCTTATTGTAAACTGGCTGACCACATAATCTCATATAATCCGGTTGAGTTTTGTAATAACGAGGGACGCATCATCCGGAAGATTGATAAGAAAACAACAGAAATGATTTTTATACAAACAAAAGAAACAATCGACTATGCCTCAATTGAACGTATCGAACAATCAGGAGAAATGCCTTTCTAAGTATCGGTTGAATCGGATTGAAGATTTAAAGGAGTTAAGGGGACGTGTAGGTGATAAACTTTATCTCCAGGTATGGGAGAAAGTTAAAACCAACCTCAATGGAATGGTTCCCCGTCAGGTATTCAATTACCAGAAATATATTCCAGAAAATGAACTTGAGATATTTATCAAACAAGCCTGCTTCTATATCACTCAACACTCTAGCTATGAGTTCCTGAATGATTACTCTGCCATCCGCCGGACAGAGTGACCGTTATACTCGAAAAGAACAAAAACATCCACGATCGCCAATCAGGATCAAGATCCTGTTCTTTTCGCTGAAAGTATTCTTCGTTACATTCAAAAAGGACAGACACACCAGGTTCGCTATTCCTGCCATGTGCCTGTCCTTTTTGCTCAGTGGGTATTCTCCTGTAACACTCGAAAAGAACAAAAACATCCACGATCGCCAATCAGGATCAGGAACCTGTTCTTTTCGCTGAGAGTATTCTCCGTTATATTCAAAAAGGACAGACACATCAGGTTCGCTATTCCTGTTATGTGCCTGTCCTTTTTGCTGAGAGTATTCTTAAACTCCCACCCTTCTAAATATCCTAATTTCCTTTCAATCCTTATAAAGAGGATTATACCGCCCCAATATAAGCATGTGTAAAGATAGTAATTTTCAGTGACAAACCAATTATTCAGCCCTTGTTTTTCACCCTGTTTTGCATCTTTTAGCACATCTATTTTTCACCCCTCCCCCCTCTCCGTTATCCTTCCTTCTTCCTTTTCATCCTTATTATACTCTAATTAAATGTAACTTTGTAACCACTAAGGGAAAAAAGGATATAAAAGATATTATATTAATAAGTTAGATTGGTTACAATTTTCGGTTACAATTGGTTACACTTTTGTTTCTAAAAGTGCAACCTAAACTTTCACTTCATCGTCTTAGTTTAATTCACTTATTTTCAGTATCTTTGCTATATAAAATCATCAGTAATGAATACAATCACTCTCAACGTAGAACCGTATCTGGCCGCCTGGTTAACGCGGCACTTTGGTAATCCCATCGAACTTTTGAAAGATGGTCCTGAAGCAAAGCTCTTAAAGCGATTGCTTGACAAACAACCCGACAACATTACTCCCGAAACCGGAAATATTTCTGTAAGCCTTCAGTATTTCAAAGACAAAGATCCGCGCGTATATTCCTATCTCTGTGAATCAGGGAAATACGCTTTGATTGAAAGTTTTGAAGCTATGTTTGTTAACAACATGTGGAGCGAGATCGGTAATCTGGAAAACCTGAATTGCCGGCTGACGTCTGTTATTCGTGGTTGGTGCGAAAAGCATGGAATCATTCAGCCGACCAATCATATAACCGAAATGAATCTACTCAAGCAAGTGGAAGAACAAAACGCCCGCAACTTTGAAACCGTTCGGCAAAAGTATTATCGCCTCAGGAAAAAGTATTACCGCCATGCAGGTGTTAAACTCTCTTAAATAACAAAAGAATCTTTCGACTTCAACCCGTTTTTTACACAACTGCGAAATTCGGGACACAGTGGATAATACTGGACACAATGGACACAAACTATACAAAACTGATTTTGCCTGGGATAAAATCGATCAGCCTCGCCAAGTTGGAAGAAGCTGAAATCGGTAAATTCTACAATGAAATGAATACATTTAATGTGACAGGTAATTTTGTACAACTTCCTATTGCCGGTCTATGCTCCTTTGACACTTCTTCCGAAGTGGTAAAGGGCCAGCTAATCTATACTTACACAGTTAAGGGATCCCTCTTTGATCAAAATACAATAAATCTCTGGCAGTGGAATGCCATCCCGGTCTGTGCTAAAGTCACAGATATAAACCGATCCACCTATCTCCTGGGAAGTAAAGAAAAACCCTTTGCGACCTGTTCGATTGGATTGTCAATCGAAAATGAAGCATCCGGGAAGCGGTACCGGGGACTTACTCTTTCTTTCAAAAGCCCTGATCCCCTTTATTTTTGCCATTAACCCACCTTTTACAGTCTTTTTATGCCGCCTTGGTAAGTAGTAATGTTGCAGTATAATTTATTGCAACATTACTATTTATGCCCCAACTTGGAACAATTTGTATCACCAATCAGGCCCCCAACAAGGCTATTATCGACATCGAAGGAATCATCGGAATCCCGGAATGGTGGCAATTTGATGATCCGCAGGACAGAATTGCAACTTTTGACAAGTTCAAAAAAAAGTGCAATGAAATCCGTGATCTCAAAGCCTCTGAAGTCACCGTTAATATTCGATCGATCGGCGGCGATGTAAGTCACGCACTGTTAATTCATGATTCTCTCTGTGAGATCGAAAACGTCACGACTATTTGTTACGGCTACACGGCCAGCGCAGCAACACTAATCGCCCAGGCCGGCAAGACCCGCCAGATCTCCAGCAATGCTTTGTATCTTATTCATCAGTGTTCTACCGTGGCACGTGGAAATATCGCAGATCTTAAAGACACAATCGATACATTGGAAAAAACCAACGATCGGATCGTCAATATTTATTCAACCCGCACAGGGAAACCGGCAGATCATTTCCGAGATATCCTTGATCGCAAGAATGGTAATGGAGAATGGTTATCCCCACAAGATACGGTTAATTTAGGTCTGGCCGATGAAATCATTACCGTTTCCGGAGCCGTAAACATAGACCTGGATCTATTCGCAGATATGGGGTACCCTGAAATACCTGAAAACCTTTTCCCTGAACCGGAAAAACCCACAGAAACAAACCTATCAAACAAGAATCTTATGACAAAAATTAAAAACTCGCTCGCAGCATTGTGGGCCTTCTGCAATTTTCCTGCAGACCGTGAGGAGCAGGAAATCACAGACGAACACCTGCTGAAAGTAAACAACGAACTCGCCGCCCGCCAGGAAATAATCAATAACCTGACCTCTGAACGCGATCAGCTCCAGGCTAAAGTCACAGAAAAGGATCAGAAAATTGCCAATCTGGAGAACAAAGTAGCAGAACTGAATGGGAAACCAGGCGCAGTGACAACCGAACCGACAAACGCCACAGACACGAATGGCGGCTCAGACGACACCATTGCTGACATCAACGCAGCAAAAGATTTGTACAACTCAATCAAAGATTTCTAATATGGCAACCATTTCAGTAACCGAAGCCTCGCTTCAAAAATCCGCCGTACAGTATCGTAAACAATTATTGTTACTGGCAATCCTGGGTCTGGAGAAGATCCTTCCCTATTTTACTCTGCGTACCGGTATCCGATACAAAGAGGTAGTCGGAACCCTTGACGGTCCGTTTGAACTTCGTCCTTACACCGGTCAGAAAAATGCAACATCTGATTTGAAAATTACAGGTCGAGAAGTTGAAACATTCCTCGGCTCCTGTGTAAAAGAGTTTGATCCGAATGAATTGGTACAAACAATTTACGGATCCGGAATCACTTCAGGTAAAGGCTTGGAAGGTGTTGACATTAATAAGCAAGTGAATGCGCTTATGATGAAACGCCTTTCCGAATCAATCGCAAAAAGTATTTTCAAGGCCAAACGAGATGCAAGTGGAACAAAAACCGTCGATTTGTACAATGGAATTGACACCATTACAGAAGTAGAAGTCAAAGCGAACACTATCTCTGCAGATAAAAAAAATCTGATTGAGTTGACAAGTGCCATCGACGCGACCAACGCTGTAGACGTTTTGAAAGAAATTTACCGTAATGCTTCGGACGAACTACAAGAAGAAAAAGTAAACTTGTATGTTCCACGTTTCGTTTACAATGCCTACTGTGACGATTACAAGCAAACAACCGGTAACGTTGCCTATAACAAAGAGTTCAATCAAACTTTCGTTGAAGGCTCAAACGATATGTGTACAATCGTACCCCTGGCTGCAAAGAAGGATTCTCCGTATTTGCACCTCACTCCAAAATCAAATATGCTGATCGGTTGTTACCAGATGGGGGATTTTGAGAAAATTGAAATCCGTCGAGGTGATAATCCATTCCTGATGCAGTTCGTTACCACAATGTTCATGGGTACTCAGATGGAAAGCATTGATTCTACCCGTTTACTGGTAGCAAAACAATATGTCGCACCTTCTAACTCTTAACCTCATGGCAAACGTAGTTGTATGTAAAACCCCCACTACACCAGGATCCTTAAACTGGTGTAGTGGGCAATTAGTTTCACCGGGTATTCGATACATGATTTACTTTATCCCCAAAAGAGATATCGTCAAATGGCCGGCCTTACCTGCTCCGGATTCTTCGGATCCGAACAAGCTAGCAGTATATGCCGGAAGTTTTGAACTGGCCGTTGGAAAAAAATGGCAATCGATCCGGGTTGATCAAAAAAAATCTGAACCGGTATCAGATCCGCAGGGCGATCCTCCATTCTCTACTTACCTGGACAAAGCAACGTTCGTCCATCCGGGTACAGCAGAAGAAGCCGCTGCATTCGCTCGACAGGCTGCAAATGATGACTATGTGTATCTGTTTGCTCAGATCGATGGCAAGTACCGGATAATCGGTAACGAAGCGTATGAAACGGCAACAAAGGTTTCAACTAAACTCGGCCAGGTCGGAGGTACAGAAAAAGGGACAACTATCGAAGCCTCATGCACCTCGGAATGTCCGTTGCCGTTCTACACCGGTGAGATCATAACCGAAGAAGGAACAATCAACCAAAATCCTGATACACCCGCAGAGTAGAATCATTCTGTTCTTTTCTAAATTTAATATTAATATCGAAAAAAAGGGCCGTTGTGAAACGTCCCTTTTTTTATGTCTTTTCGGTAATTACCGGCCTGTAATACATTCGCATTGCTCTTTATCAATAAATCAATTAATTAACACGCATGGAAAATCAAGAAGAAGTCATCCAACAACTAAAAAAGTTAAAGCAGATCTCCAATGCTCCGGAAAAAGAAATTGACCTGGAGAAAGCAGCACTACTTTTGCTGCAATTCAATCGAAACAAGATCCTATATGACAACATCACCAAAAGAAAGCTGTATGCAAAACTCAAATATGAGGCCAGAAAAACATTTGACCTGTTTTGTGCTCGTTTAGGCATCAACTCCGACAGCTTTGAAGAAGATCCTGGAGCTGTTATGGAAGAACAGGAAAAACGTTTCCAAGCCATTCCTCCAGTGGAAGAATTAGAAAAAACGAGGGGGATCCGCGCTGATCACAATGCACTTCCCGAAAATATCCGCCTACTTTTCACGCAAAACTCAGAACTTTATCTCCGAATGCGAAAATTGCATGAAGCTCTCAAGACAATGGACGGCGCCAAACCTTGTGATCGTTTCCCTTATATCAAAGAGTTCCTAGAGTTGGATGATACCGTCGTAAAAAATTGGGAAATGTACGATGCCTACAAACTGGAAACTGAGATAAATACCGATGGTGACAAAAATGTGACTGTTAACAAAATGATGGCAGAAACCACTCAAAACATTGATGCAAAACGTATTTCTGCGAATAGAAAATACATCTCTGACAACAAGGAAAAACTGGCAAAACTATCAGCTGAAAATTCTCCAAAGGCGGAAGCTCTCCGGGTAAAAATGCAGGAGCGGGTAACAGAACTCCTTACAGCCAATGCCGGAATGTCTGACGAACAATTAACAGATCTGGCAAAATTAGGGATCAATGTATAACGAGGCCACCAAAAGAATCAAGCCTGTACGGGAATGTCCTTTACAGGCTTTCGTTACTGATAAATTTCAGCTCTTCGACACGATAGAAGCTGTCCTGAAGGAAGTCGGACCATGCCAGATGATCATTACCTCTTTTTCCATATCTGAAGAGTTCATCCGGAAAATCTACCGTTTCAAAGAAGCGGGCAGGATCCAGGGCGTGACAGTTATCATCGACCATAAAGCCTCTGCAAAAGTATCGAAGTTACTGAACTTCGCCGGTAATGTATTTGATACCGTACTCCTGGGTAGTAATCATTCCAAAGTTGTTCTACTCTGGAATGATCATTCTCAGATTGCCATTATTACCTCACAAAATCTAACACGCGGTAACAGGCAGGAATCAACCGTCATAACAACCGATCTGCAGGTTTACCTGGATCTCGCTCAAGACGTGGCAGCCATTACCGATAATGCCGTACAAATATGCAATACACCGATGAACAACTTTCCTCAATAGAAAATCTGGCCTCTAACTTCATGCCGATCGAGTACATTGCGATTCTTTCCAAAATAGATGAAGATCAGCTCAGGCAAGAAATCGAAAACAAAAATAGTCCTGCAGGAAAAGCCTATCGGCTCGGCAAAGCCAAGACAATGCTGGAAATTCAACGACAAGAAATTACCCTGGCAAAACTGGCAAGCCCGGCAGCCGTTGAAAACGTAAGTCGTTACTTAACCGAAATGGAAACAAATGAATTAAGATGAACCAGAGCAACATAAAATTGGCAGAAGATCATTTGTATGACGACGTTTCCGTCATGCAGAAATCAGGATTAACCTCCAATCAGGTAAACGTTGTTCTCCGGATCCGGGACGCATATACCATGCTACGGGATAATCCCTCCAAAAAAGAGCGGGAAATTGTCGATCATCTGATCACAATATATGGGATCGCCAAAAGTCAAGCCTATAATGATCTTAAAGTTGTCAAGATCCTGATTGGTAACTTTGAACAGGCAAGCCGCGACTGGCACCTATGGAAATTTAATCAACGCAATGAAGAAACCCGGGAGCTGGCCCGTAAATGGAAAAACGGTAACGCGATGGCTCGTTGCGACCATGATTATGCCAAATTCAATAAACTGGATCAGGAGGAAGTTACAGAAATTGACTGGGATTCTATCCGAGTACAACCTTTTACTCCCACATCGGACCCTCGTGTCATCGGCATTAAAAATGTACCCAATATCTTGGATAAAATCAATAAGCTGGAGAAAGAATATGCAACTGATCTGGAGGCAACTGATACCGATTACGAGGATGTAACCTTTAATCCTGAAGACATATTCAAAACAGAGAAGGAGGTTGAAGATGATAAATGGAAATGATCAGATTCTTTCTGCCGGTCGATCCTCCAGAGAAGTTTACTTCAATCCACCGCAGCAAAAGGTTATGTTCACAGCTGCCAACAAAACAGTATTTGTTGGCGGTCGCCGCCTGGGTAAAACGCACGGAATCGCTGCCCCCTGGACTCTTCGTAATGTTCAACGTATGCCTAAGAGCGCAGGCGCTTTCGTAGGATCATCTTTTCAGCAACTCCTTACACGTACACTACCCGGAACGCTTACCGCCCTTGAGAGCTTTGGATATAAGCGAAATGTACATTTTTATGTTGGCCGTCGGCCACCAAAATCAGCAGGCTTTCCCGTACCCTATATTGATCCGGAATGCTACGATCATGTTATCTCTTTTTATACAGGCTCTATCGCCCACCTGATCAGCCAAGACCGTGAAGGTACTTCAAATTCATTTACACTCGACTGGCTTGGTATGGATGAAGCCAAGCTCTTAAATTTCGATAGGCTGAAGGAAGAAACATTTCCGGCCAATGGTGGTTACAAAGGTCATTTCGGACACATTCCCTGGCATCATTCGGAACTAATCATATCCGACATGCCAACCACAAAAAAAGGATCCTGGTTTCTAAATTACAAAGATCATTGTGACAACGAGCTGATCGCTGCCATTCAGGGCCTAGTATTTGAGATCTGGCGATTAGAGGATAAATGCCGGCAATTGATCGGAGCAGGTAAAAACATCCCTTCCTATTTACCCGGACATATCAAAATGCTGAACAAAAAGCTAAATAGGTTCAGGGCAATCGCTACCTATTATGAGGAATTTTCTTCTATTCAGAATCTGCTAGTCCTGGGTGAAAACTATATCCGGAAAATGAAGCGGGATCTCCCGCCATTAGTATTTCAAACCTCAATCCTCTGTAAGCGTATTGGCGTGCTCACAGACGGCTTCTATTCGGCCATGCGAGAGAATGTTCATTATTACAGTTCATTCGATTACAGCTACCTGGATGGCCTTGATTATAACTTCTCAGCTATCGCTGATGCGCAATGCCGGCAGGATAAGGATCTGCTACCTAATGAGCCTACCTGCATCGGCATGGACTACAATGCGAATATTAACTGGATCGTATCAGGGCAAGCAGTTGGCCGTGATGCCAGGATCCAGAAAAGTTTCTTTGTTAAATATGACCGCAAGATCCGTGAAGTAGTGCAAGAGTACTGTGCATATTACTATTACAAGCCGCTCAAGCATGTAGTTTATTATTACGATACAACAGCCCTGGGTAGTAATTACGCTGTAAATGAGGAAGACTTTGCCTCTATTGTTATCAGCGAATACGAACGGCTTGGCTGGACTGTTACACCTGTCATGATAGGCAATCCTCTCCCACACCACGAAAAACACATCCTGATCAATCAAGGTTTCAAAGGTCAATCCGGACTGATCCCCCGTATCAATAAAGATAACAACGAAGAACTAATCCTGGCCATGGAATCAACTGGGGTTTATGTCGGTACCCGTGGCTTTCAGAAGGACAAACGCGGCGAGAAGCTCGCGGAATCAGACGAAGACAAACTTGAATACAGAACAGATGGTACAGATGCATTCGACACCTTGTACATTGGTATGAACAAATTCCCTTATGTCTATGGCCTAGGTACTGGCATAGCATCCTCAATGATTTAATTACAAGGTAATTACATTTGTTTAGTAAGCACACCCCGCCAACTTCATTGGCGGGGATGGCAGCTTACCGCCGCCCCAAAGGTTACAAAATGTCAAAATTCATATAACAAATCGGGGGCGGGTGGTAATTACGAGGACGGAACAGGGCGCCTAGGGGGGTACTTCGTACGAAAGACAGAAGAAACTGCGTTTCTTCCGTCACCATCTTCCTCACTGCCAAGGGTATAAGTGTTTCAACTTTGGAAAAATCAAATATTTTCCAAGAAAAAACATTGCATACTTTTGGTAATCTCCTATTTATAAATCATTTGCTGCGATTATTTTTTTCGCAGAGAGCCTTTATTATTCAAAAAGTTCCATTACCTTTGGCATTGCCCAACAAAAACAATTTATATGAATTTTCATACGGTGTAACAGGTCATCAATCCTGTTTCGGTTAATTGTTCCGATGGGCGCACCGTATGAGAGTTCGCCAATCTAATACAATGGAATACAAAATAACTGAAAGAAAAAAAGAAATCAAGGTAAAAATATTTAATATCAAATTGATTTCTAAGGAAAGGAAAGGTACCGAAGCGTACATTCAATTAATAGAACGAGTCTTTAAGAACTGGCCAAGAATCGATGTCGGTAGCCATAGGGCAATTGAATTTATGCGCACAATTAAAGATAAGGATATCCTCTTATACTATGGACAAATTATCAAATATACTATTTTGGACGATGAAAATTGGTATAACAGAAAGACTAATCAACTCCAATCTTATGAGATTGATGATGATATGTATCCAAACTCAGTTGAGTGCAAATTTTTTTTCCTCCCTGAAATTCACCGTTTTTGTTATATTGATAAAAATGAATTCTCAGATAAACAAATGGAACATTTTCTACGTTCTTCCTTTCAAACAGCTATTAATGAATCTGAAGAACTGAAAATTGATATAGAAGTATCATTAGATGCTATTAACGAGATTCTTTCTGCAGATATCGTTTCAAGGCTTGAAATAGATGTCAGTTATACAAATAACGACCTTACAGAGGATTATGAAATGTTTGTTGATGATGATTTAAAAGACACTGGAGTTAGTAGCTTACATCTGGTTGCTAATAGTCGGAAAAAATCCACTCTCGATTTATTGAAAAGTAAACTCTTGAAAGGATACTTGATGCTCTCTAGAAAAAATGGCTCAGCAACAGCAACTATCAAAAATGGGAAGAAACCCAGAAAAAAAATTATAACAAAAGATCACCCAAATAGGTTATCTTTACAGGTAGATAAAGAATTCATGGAACATGATGTATATACACAAATGATACAAAGGTATAAATCGAAGAAAAATGAGTAATTTCGGTTGGAAAACTGTATTTAAACTGTATACCCGCAAAAAATTTTGGGAGTCCTCCAAGTGGCCATTGATTTGTACACTTGTAGTACTCCCTGTTTTTATTTTTTCCACTCAGACATCTCTTTTCTTTATTTCAGAGATAACCAATTTAATTATTACCATCATACCTAATGTACTCGGCTTTTTATTGGGTGGATACGCTTTACTCATGGGGTTTTCCGGCAGTAACATTGTAGAAACTATGTCAAAATCAAAAGATGATAAGCCAACATTGTATCAGAAACAAAATACGGTTTTCGCTGTAGCACTGTTCGCTTTATTCATTGGATTAGTTGCTGGACTAATTGTGGAACTCATTCTAAAGGCCCAAATAATAGTACCTTTGCCATATGCAGATTATTTACCAATAGAACAGTTCAACTATGGAATTCTATCTCTACTCTGTTATATTCTCTTTTATGCAGTATTTGCTATTAAAGATATGGTTATTAACGTATTTAACTTTGGGCAACTCATTCATTTAAAAATTAAAGGGAAGATATCATAAGACAATATTTTGCCATTCCAAAAACTTTCCTCATATTTGCAATGCTCTATTTCTCAACTGGCGGATCGTCCGCCGAACATTTTTGTATCGGCCTTTTTTGTGCCTGTACTATACGTATATATAATATTACGGTTTCGTACCCCCTTGATACGGCTTAATGGCCGTAACTGCCGGTTGAGGTGTAGAGCAAAGGGACAGGCGGAACCGTTTTTCGTTTCTACTGTCCACAAAAACAAACAATGTTAGTTATGCTCAAACTCAACGAAAACATTTGTTTGCCGGGGAATAATAGTACCCTACAATCAACGTTAGCTCACGAAACGAGTTTCTTTTCTTGGACAACCGTCCAAAAATCCTACCACGCTATGCCTGATAAAGTTACCCTTTGTAAAGATATCTACGAAGCTAAGATGTACACAGCCGCGTTGCTGGCTGTATTTACTATCGTGTTCCTGCCTCTGGTTCTTGCGGCTTACTGGATTTATTGTTCAGCTAAGAAAGGAGGTCTTTTATGAGTCAGAAAAAAACAGAAATTATTGGCGATTTTTTGTTCGTCAATGGTAAAGTATATGTCGACGCATTACAATACACCAAATTACAAGAAGAATATTCACGCCTCCTGGCTGAAAGTTTAAAACGAAACAACCATTGCAAAATGGTTGTAATGAAAGGAGGTATTGCATGAACGAAGAACTTACCACCATTATTTTTTCTCGATATCTTGGAGAATTTGAACCTGCGACTGATCAAGATGCAACATTTCGAAAAAGTAGTTTGGAGATTGCACAGGATCTGGAAGATATTATAACCCTAAGAGTAGATGATGTCTCAATCATGATGATTAGTAATAAATATTCACTTGCTTTTATTGATGATAAACCTGTATGGCTAATGAAAAAACGATCATCTCCAAATAAAGCAATCATAGAATAATAATAAGCCCTTTCCTAAAGTTACGGAAAGGGCTTTTGTCTTTTTACAAGACTTATTTGTATACGATATTCGCTCCAAAATAAATGACATGAAAAAAAGTATAATACTATTCCTCCTAATCTTTACCCTAGGTTGCATTAGCTTTGGTTTCGGTATTGGCCGTACTATTTATAAACAGATACCGGTAGAGATTAAAGATACTATTTTTAGCTCCGATATTGTTTTTATACCGGAACCAGAACTCGTAGATATCTTCATCCCGGAACCGCCAGTCTTAATAGATACTTCAGCAATCATTCAAGACTATTTATCTGCTAAAGTCTACAACGATACTTTAGTTGCTAACAACAGTATTATTGCTATACTCAAAGACACCGTTTATCAAAACTCTTTGGTCGGTCGGACGTTCACTTACACCCTCACAACACCCGTCATAGAATGTCCTGAGAGGCCGTTTTCCTTGTTTCTCTCGGCAGATACCAGGCTATCGACCTCATTGGTTATCACGAAAAACAGGTGGCTTATACAGGGCGGATATGACTTTAAAGAGAGACACCCCTTTTTAGGCGTCGGATTTAAAATTTACTAACTATGCGGATCCTGAAACAACCCGATTCATTCTGCTTTACCAGCTCCATAGGCGACATCATTATCAGTCCGGACAGTAATCAGCCAATCACTTTTACGATCCAAATGGGTAATATTATCGTCCTGCCGACAGAAAAATATTATAGGAATACGGACGGTGTCGTATATATAACCGGGATTGGTGACGTTCTATCCAACTGGCTTCGCAACGAAGGCCCTATCGCCTATTTGCTCAAGCAACAAATCAATGTGGCTGAATTTACCTTCATTTACAACAGTAGTCAGCAAACAAAACATACAGTGATGCGTTGCGACGTTGACTTCGACATGACAGCTGGAGCATTCTGTAACACACACTTTCTGACACTGATGTTTTCAACGAAGAAAACAGCCCTTTCGCGTCGGGAAACATTAGCATTTTATGCAAAAGAATCCCTATCGACGACAGCAACCGTTAATGCGACCTATCTGGCAGACGGTAAAATATCATCCAAATCTTTTGAACGTGCAGCAATTGGTAGCGGTACCGTCAAGTACCTGGATGTTTCTCCGAATATATTCAAAGATCAAGGAAAACAATTGTTGTACTATACTGTAACCCTTGGTGAGCGTTCAATGAAATACGAAATCGATTACACCCCTTTTTTGCAGGAAACTCACTTTGTTTACCGAAATTGTTTTGGCGTTGAAGATACTTTCACTTGCATAGGAGAAGCCGCCAGCGAAGGAAAATTCGAGCGTTATTACGCAACTTTCGGCGGCGGTTATAAGAACTTCAAACGAAAAAACCTCAGAGAATACACGGTAAATACCGGCTTACTCACTCAAGCTGCTGCCTACGCGATTGACGATATGTTCTCTAGCGAAGAAATATGGCTATATGACCAGCTGGGGGTAATCAAAGAGATTGTAATCCTGGATCAATCGGTCAAAAGATCCTCTCTTCCTGATGAAATACCACGGTACGAATTTTCATACCGGTTGACACAAAGTAATCAGCGATATAAAACGGCCACGTCCGGGCGAATATTTGATGCAACATTCGACAGATCATTTAATTAATATGGAACTGATACATTTAAAATTAGCACGCAAACTACTGAAACCAGGGGCAATTGTCACTCTTATGTTTTGGAATAAAAAGGGTGAAATCCAGCGATACGAGAAAGTAATCGTTACCTCTGTCCGCTATCATCCGGACGTGATCAATGTAATGAACCAGAGCAGCCGGGAAGTCCGGCAGATACGAACAAAATTAATATACATGATTAATGACTTAGAAGTATGTCTATGACACAAGAAAATATGTTCGTCATGTCCAGTGGATATGGCAAAATACTCGACGTTATTAATGTCGGGACACAGGTATTTGAAGAGAATACGGATATTACACCGATCAAACTCGGTGGGGATGATTGGAGGTATAGAGGTTATGTGCCCTGGGGAGATGATAACCTGCGGCCTCATGAAATTATGAAACTACTTCGCAAAGACGAAGTTTTAAGCCAGAACCAACTTTTCAATGTGCTCTGCTGCTATTCCGGAGGAATAAAGATCCTTGATGAAACTACAAACAAACCGATCCCGAAGACAGGCCCAGTATTCAATTTTTTTCGTCACAACAGGCCGGCCAGATACTTCATGGAACAGATCAACGATTTCAAACATTTCTTTTTCTGCGTATCAGTCCTTATTTTGAGCAACGACGGAAAAAAAATTGTACAGCTAAGACACAAGGAGGCTTGCTATTGCCGGTTTGAAACCTGCGACCCGAAAACCGGCAAAATTGAGCACATCTTTTTCGGTAATTGGGAAAAAAATATTTCTAAAGATGAAATCGAAGTTATTCCCCTACTGGATCCTGCAGACCCGATCGGAGATCTGGAGATCAGAACAGGCAGAGCTTCCGATGAAAAAGGTACAAAAAAAGATTCTGGATTACGCAAATTCGCAATCCTGACTACTTTCCCCTGCGTAGGGAATAAATATTACCCGTTTGTACCCTTCTGGGCCATATTCAATTCGGGTTGGTTCGACATTAAACAAATGATCCCGATTGGCAAAAAAGCAAAATTTCAAAATTCCCTGGCAGTTCGTTGGTTAGTTGAAATCAACCCCAAATATAGGGCAACGATCATGGACGAAGAAAAGATCACCGATCCTAAAAAGCAGATCGAAAGGTGGAATAAGGAAAAAGAGAATATCCGCGAGTTTATGATGGGGATTGAAAATGAAGGAAAAGTTTGGATAACCGGTTATTACGTCGATCCCAAAGGCGTTGAACAATCCTATGTAAAAATTACCTGCATTGACAAAACAAAACAGGGGGGGGACTGGATCGAAGATTCGGAAGAAGCCAGCAATATGCTTTGTTATGGTCAAGGGATCCATCCGTCACTCATTGGAGCAACACCAGGTAAAACGAAAGGATCTTTCTCCGGCTCCGACAAACGCGAATTATTTACTATGAAACAGTCAATGGAAATCCCGTTTCATGATCTTTTGCTCGATCAGTTTTTCATCATTCAGGAATTTAATAAAGCAACAGATCCTGAATGGGACAAAGTTATATTCGACATTCCGATCATCATGCTCACCACGCTTGACCAGGGTAAAGACGCAAAGGCAACATCAAGTAATGAACTAAAAGATGGAGACGATAACAATGGCGATACTGAGTAATTACGAGGAATTTATGAAATTTATACCGACAACGTTTGATTCAAATCAAGACGTTGGCCTGTATTCAGAATGGGTTGATATCGCAGAAGAAACAGCCTCACTTAGATTATTCGGAGAGGATCTTTACAATCACATATCTAATCTTCCAGATACTGACAATTTCCGGATCTTATGTAAACGGTACATCTGTCACCAAGCACTCTTTGAAGCTATTCCGAACCTTGACCTGATTCTAACCAACAACGGCTTTGCTGTCGTTGGTGGCAGTAATTCCAAATATATACCGGCCAGCAAAGACAGGGTTGCAGCATTACGTTTGCAGGAAGATGTTTGGCAGGAAAAATTCAAAGAAAATATTATTCGCAGGCTATCAATCAACAAGGAACTACAAGAACTCTGGAACAGGAATCCGACACTACACAGTATCACTGATCATCTGTTTGTCGGTTATTCCGACTTCCGGACATTCGTACCGTCTGAAGACATGAAAGATCCAGAAATCTACCGGCAGGCCCACGCCCGGACTTTCAAATTTTTGCCGGAATATATTTTCTCATATATTAGTTCTGAATATTATGCAGAGCTTTTAAATAAGCAATATACTTCTGTTCCGGCAACACCAGATTATACGGTGCTACATGCAGTAAAATGTGCCCTTGGCACGCTGATCAGAAGTAACACACCATCTGAATCTGATATAAATGCAGCAATCAGGACAATGGAAGCCTCGGTAAATACGATGTGTTTACAGCTTGACCTATTCCCCACTTATGCCGGATCTGATGAATATGCGCTCAAAACGGCCGTGCAATATGAAAACAAGAAAGAACATGCAACTTATTTCGGTGGTATATGATAAGTAAGATTGAAATATCCGTACCACACAGCTGGGCTGATTTATCGGAAAAACAATTCCTGGCTGTTTCTGAAATGCTTCTCTCTACCGGGAAAAGCGAAGAATATATTCAAATCTGGGCCCTGAAATTTTTCTCCGGTCTAAAAATACTCAAGGCCGCCGGGCCTGGTCTATTCTTATGTAAATTCAAAAAACGTAAGATCCTGCTTGAGAGCTACCAAATTTATTTTCATCGAAAAAAACTCTCCTGGATTACAGACGTGCCGAAAGGTATTAAACCTCTTCGCAAGCTGAAAGGATTCCGGCCGGTATTCGATACGTTGGAAGGATCCCCGTTAAAGTTATATCTGGCAGCCGAAAACTATTATCAAGCATATCTATATACTGAAGACAATTTTTACCTTCGTTGCCTGACTTCGGTCCTATACTCGGCAGGAACAAATTGGAATGACAGCAACACGGCCAAACAGCAGAATAAATTTAAACACTGTTCCCCGGCAAAATTATTTACAGTATTCCTATGGTACAATTCGATCAAGCAGATCTTGTCTGACAAATTTCCGTTTCTATTTTCCCCTTCAGAAAATACCGGTAGCGAAACTCCGGATATGCGATCACACATAAACAATATGCTGCGTGTACTAACGTCATGCGACGTAACAAAGATGAATGCCGTCCTGGATAGTGAAACCTGGTATGCGTTATATGAGTTAAACGAAAAAGCCCGGGAAGTCGAAGAATTTAATACAAAACAACGTAATGGAAAGATTTGATTGTTACCCCTATTTTGAAAATATACATGCCAGCTTAAAAGATCTTGAGTCATTCAAATTTTGCCGGGTATCGGACAAAAATACACTCGAAGAACTGATCAGCAACTCCAGGACGTCGAATGCTTTTTTTTGCGTTGATGATACAGAAGACGGACAAATCATGCCGGCTGCTGGTGGCTATGTGGAACGCAGGGTTTATTTTATCTGGATCCTGAAAAAATATCACAGTAAAGGCCCTGACGGAATGATCTCACAGAATGAAACAATGAATACCTGCAGGGAAATATATCGCGATATTGTTTCTCGTCTGATCACAGACAGGGATAAACTGCAATCCGGTTTAACCTATATGTCCGATCGTTTCCCTTTTTGGGAAATTCCCCTGATGCTTTTCCCGGAAACAGCCGGTCTCTATTTTTCTATTACTGTAAATACTCCGCTGAGTCTATGTGTTAACCCCAATAAATGGAAATGACGACACTCGGTTACAAAGCAAGCAACACAGACGCCCGGCAATATGCGGAAGGCTGGATGAACATGATGGTCACCATTTGGCAAGAAAAAATGCAGGAATATGAGGTTTACGATACCGGTACACTCATGAAGTCATTCCAGATGGAACTCTCCAAATGGGCAGATGATTCAGACAAAGGAAGTATCGTTCATAAATTCTTCCAGTATGGAGTTTATGTAGAACGAGGACACGGCCGAGAAATCTCCGTCGGCAACAATGGGGATATCGGCCAATCCCCCAAAAGAATGCCTAAACCCTGGCTGACAAAAAAATACTTATACAGTATTTTCCGTTTGGGAGATCACTTCGCAGCTAATTACGGACAGCAATTCTGCAGAATAATTAAAGACACACTCGAAGCACAAGTTGGTTAACTGTCTTTTTTAAAACCTCCATACATTAACATCTTTACGGCATGGATAAGATTCGATCAATAATAGATGAATTAAGGCGAAGGGCCGAAATAATCCGGGATGAAACACAAATTTCAGCTAATACTGCAGGACGTGTCGGTCAATTATTAATTGATATAATAGAGAGTGGTTCGAATCTTGAAATAATTGAATCAACTGACACCGAAACTGTACCGACAGACAATAATCTTTATTCGGCTCTCCGGGCTAAGAATGAGGATGACAAACGCCTCCGGAAAGATATTGAAGATTTTGCTCAGGAGTTGATTAATTTTTTGAAGGGAACAAAATTCGGGGAGTTCATTCCTGGTATTTTGACTGGCAAAGGTGGAATGATCGATGCTTTCGGAAATGGAGAACTAGAGTCTCTTATTATACGTCGTTTTTTGGAAGTGCCTGAAATAAGGTTTAATCGGGTTGAAGTATTTACAGGTATCAAGTGGAATGCTCCAGGCGGCGGTATCATTGAATCTGTAGATGTAGAAAATCGGACTGCTAAACTGAAGCTAGAGGATGGTGAATTTGGTGCTATCTCAGTGGGTGATATCAGTATGGGTATATTTCACTCTCTTACGCCTTCTGAAAATTCGACAGAGGATAAAGACGATAGCAAGGGAGGATTTACTTTTGCCGGCTTCTATACTGCCTATTTCACCATTACAGAAATACTGGACAAAGAGAACAAAACATTTAGATATCAGGTCCGTCCTTCATCAGCCAGCTATCCTCATGAGTTCCATCCATGCGAGGCCATGCATTTTGTCAGCTACGGAAACTTTGTCAACAAAGACCGTCAGACATCTAATTATTCAACTCGGACCTATACCCGCTATCTTTATCATGTTGATGGCTGGGAATTTGAAAAACGTCAGATTGCTGCTCAGTTTGGTGATCTAACCAATCTGTCGGTACATGGGTATAACATGACCGGTTATTCAATCTTTTTGAATAACATTTACATGACTGGTGTGATCAACCAGATGTCAGCAGATGGAACGTCTGTTGAAAGAGTACCATTTTTTAAAGGTGCTTGGGTTAAAGGGAAATACGCTTACTATGATGAAGTAACTCATGCCGGATCTTCCTGGCTTTGTATCAATCCGGATGGAACAACATCGGAGCCGGCCGATGGTAATCTGGATTGGTTTAAGCGCGTCTCAAAAGGCGAAGACGGAAAAGATGGGACTAGCGCCGAGGCCGTCGGTGAATGGGACTCTGCCCGTGGCTATAAAAAAAGTAACATCGTTCGAAGTGATGGAGCCTCCTTTATTGCCAATAGAGACAATAAAGGAGTAAAGCCACGGAAGAATCCGGGAGGATATTTGACCACCGGAGGAAAATACTTAACCACCGGTGGCAAACGATTATATACCGGTGATCCCAATCATCCTTGGCAACTAATTTCCGAGGATGGTAAACCTGGTCAACAAGGTGTTCCTGGCCAAAAAGGAGATGACGGAATACAGTATTATACCTGGTTAAAATTCGCTGATGATGATAAGGGTAACGGTATGTCTGAGTTACCGGCAGGGAAAAAATATATAGGACTGGCCATAAATAAACTAAGCCCTATCGAATCCAGTGATCCTGCTGAATATACTTGGGCTTTAATTGTCGGAGAAGGAATACCGGGGAAGCCTGGAGATGATGGAAAAACTTACTACACATGGGTCCGATACGCAGATGACGCGCAGGGTAATGGGATGAGTAATAGTCCTGATGGAAAGGCATATATAGGGCTGGCATATAATAAAGAAACTATCACAGAATCAAACAATCCTGCTGATTATATATGGAGTAAAGTTAAAGGTGATCCGGGTGAAGCTGGCTTGAACTATATAACAGAGCCTTATAGTCCATACCGGGAATACAACCAACGTGATCTCTTATCTTTTGCAGGTGGCAAGATATTTTGTAAAAAGAAAAATACAGGGCAGACCCCTGTGCCATTCCTGAGCACAGGAGGTAAGTATCTAAAGACCGGTGGTAGTTACCTATTATACAAGCCTCTTACAGTCGAAAATATTAATTCGGAATACTGGGACATCTTTATTCCTCCGACAGTTATTGAACTTGTAGAGAAGGAATTTACGACTTATCATACGAGCATAACCAAACCGCCCCGCCCGATCCTGACCGGTAATTCTTGTGGTTGGAGTCAAATGATCATGGCTGGAGCTCGTTGGAAGTCCACGAAGAAAGCGGTGTCAGATGCTGCCGGCACTTGGAGTGATCCTGTACAATATTCGGCCGAAGACGGCAAGCCCGGAACTGATGCTACGGCCTATTGGTTGGTATCTCCGGTAACAAACATTGTATTTAACTCAGTTGGTACACCTACGCCATCGGCTTTTACCGTTATCAGTAAACAGCAGACCGGTGCGGGAGCAGTACAAGCGTCAAATAAATTTTATCTGGCCTGCCGCAAATCGGCAACAGGCACATCGGCATGGGAACAACATGTGGCTCCGGTTAAAACCTCGTCTATCAATGTGACAGTAATAGCGGGAATAAAGGCGTACTCAATCCGAATGTATGAAAAACAGGCAGATGCACAAGCCTGGAACTCTAATTATGTAGATGAAGTTGGGGTGTCTGTTATCCGTGATGGCATAGATGGAGAACGTGGAGCTACCGGATCAATGCCTCGTAATTGTGGCTTTTTCGATGTAAATGAAGCTCCATACTATTGGAACTCCCTTTATCGGGATATTATACTATATCCATTCGGTAATGTGTATTACATATTTCAAGTTAAGAATTATAATCCGGATCAGGGCATTTCGGTTCCACCAACATCATCGTCTGGTGATAGTAATTGGGAGCCGGCGAATAAACTCGGTTTTGTCGCGATGGATACAGCCTTTATTGATGGGGCTAACATTGCCGAGTTTATGTTTAAAAACAAAAAGATGCAAAGCCAGGATATTGATCCTGACTCTGGAGAACCCAATCTGTTGTTAGATGGAAAGACTGGTGAACTTATCAGTAACAAATGTACCCTTCGCGGGAAGTTTGAAACATCAAAGGGAGGTAATCGAATTATTATTGATCCGGTTGAGAAGTGCCTTAAAATGATCAATAGCGATAATAAGGAAATTACTCGTTTGGACTTTTTCGTAACGTCAACCAGGTCTGGTCCCCGTCTTGCTTTTGATCTTTATAACTCAGGAATTAAGAAAGCGAACTTAGTTATTACCGGTGATGGTTTATCAATTTATGATGATTATATCTATGCACCTTTTTTTGCGGTAGATGCTACAAATAAAAGGATAAAGATAAATGCCGATCGTATGCCATTAGGGAGAGATAAAGTCGGTTTTAACGAGGTGTATTTGGATGGTGAAACATTAAAAGTAAAAAAAGGATGATAAAAGTGATTTACAATAATTTAATCCCTAAACGGGGATTCGCCATGAATGTTTTTGGTTTCCTTTTCATAAGGACTGGAGATACTCCGGAGCCAGGATTTATTAATCATGAATCAATACATACGGCTCAGATGAAGGAGTTAGCCTTTATAGGCTTCTATTTGCTATATGTGATCGAATGGTTTATCAAGCTCTTTATATATGGCCGAAAGGCCTATGAAAATATCTCGTTTGAAAAAGAGGCTAATAAATATCGCTTTGATCAGGATTATCTAAAAAGGCGAAGTCATTATGAGTGGTTTAGGCTCATAACGATAAAAAAGTGAATCAAATAATAACAACTAAAATTGAAATATTATGGCAAATGAAATAGAATTAAATGGTTTGGCTGACACAAATAACTTGCCTGATGATTGGAAAATATCGTTAATTAATCCGGCAACGTTGCAGCCGGCTCAGAATATTAAGGTTGCTCAATTTATTGAGTCGCTAACAGGGAAAATGCCCGTAGCGACAAGTGACACAAATGGTTTATTTAGTAGCGAAAACTCAAAACTACTGTCATCATTAAAATACAAAACAGGAGCTTCTTCTGATTCTCAATATATTTTATTAATGAGAACAGCTGATTTTCATTATAGTCAAGGGTGTGCCTTGATTTGGGCTGGTAATCTTTCTTCTTATTTAATCGGTCCTATATGTGCTGTATTAAAGAAAAATTCAATACCGGTGTTAACTTCGCTAGACGGTAATATCGGTTTAAATAGAGGGTATTATTATAGAGTACATAATGATATGCTGGAACTATATGTTGAATCAGATAATGGTATAGAAGTTTCTATTACTCCAATAGGATATTTTGGAGTAACATATCCTTTGACAGTATCAGGTGATCCAGGAGGGTTAACTAGATTAGAGATACGGACAAGCAGATCAATGGCAGCTTCTGCTAACGCCTTAACTGAGACTACTTCTCTGAATAACAGCATTTTACCCCCCCCCCCCGCAAATTGCGTGCCAAACTCCTCTATTACAGACAGTTCAGTCGAACAATTTGCGGTGTCCGCTGTATCGGATTCAGCCAGTCAGGAAGATTCAACACCAGTTAAAAGTGAACTACAGGAACAGTATGTCTGGTCAATTGACAAGATCGGAAAAGCTGTCCTGGAACTACAGGAAGAAAACAAGAGACTTAAACAAATCCTCAATATCTCTGACGATAGCGAGGTACAACAAATGTAACCTTCCGCGGGCGGGACCGCCCCGGTTAATTAATTAACAAACATATGACAGATATAGAATTAAATAAATTAGGTGTAAAATCAGATAGTTTACCAAATGATTGGTTTGTGACATTGGTTAATCCTAAAACCGGAGAACCAGGAGAGAATATGACGATAGCGAGATTCATAGAATTATTACCTTTCCTTTCGACCTCAGGTGGAACGATTAAATCTACATTAGAATTCGGATTTGCAGCCAGCGGGGAAGTAATGATAAAAGATAAATTAGATATAATGCACATAGGGGTTCAAATGAATTCTAGCTTCGCTTACATAGGCTATGGTGTCAAATATAAAAAAGAATCGTTTGATATAGTCAGTACTCGTTATCAAAATGAGCCTTCGATTTATTTTATGTACCTTTTTGCTAATGACGGGATATATTTCGCGGCGACAGATCGGACAAGAATACCGGTTGGAGATATAGTTCAAAATTTCACATTCAAAAAGATTGCAGGTGTTTCTACTCTTAACGCTTTCAGTCTTACACCGAATGACTTGACTGAGACAATTATCGAAGAAGTCCCGGTATCAGCCGATATCCCGATGACATTGCAAGAAAATGGACTACCGACACCGACAATGCAAACTGTCGAACACTACGAGTACAATATCCAAAAGATGGGTGAAGCTATCCTCGAACTACAGAAGCAAGTTGCCAATTTGAAAGCCTAATTGATTATCTATATCTGCCATGACCTTTTCTTTATCAAATTAATTAACAGGGAGAAATCCCACAACATAGTAAAGTAATATGGCAGATAAAGCTTTAAATGAACTAAATATAAAATCAGACTCCCTACCGGATAACTGGTTAGTGACGCTAGTTAATCCGACAACAGGAGCCCCTTCGGAGAATATGACAATAGCAAGGTTTATTGAATTATTTACGAATAAACAACCTGTAGCAACTGATTCGTCTAATGGATTAATGGCTAAGGAGTCAGTTATTTTGAATAGAATGATCTATAATGTAAGAATTGAAGCTGGTGGTGAATACAAAATACCCAAGGGATCTGGTTTTTATGGCCTATACTATATTTCAGCAGTCAGTGATGGACTTAGCGCTTTATATAGGACTAATCATTATCAAGGTGGCGTACTAATTTCAGGAGATAATATCTTTTCTGATGTATTTGAAAAAGAAGGAAAAGTATCCATTGGAGTCAAAAGTGGCGAGCAGGCTCAGGCTTATATAATCAATAAAATGACAAGAGCTATAACGTTTAGTTTAAGAATACTATGAATAAAAATACAGAAAAACGATACTATCTCAATCGAGATAGACAGGAGCTTATAGAATCCTTACAAGCCTCTGATTATAAGATTATCAAAGCAACAGAATATACAGCTTTGGGGCTAAAATGTGAATATGATCTTAATGCCATACATCAAGAACGACAATCTATCCGGGATCAGATCAACCAATTGGAACTGGAGATTGCCAAACTGGAATAGTTCAAAACGCAAAAGAGTTGAGCCAGCAAAGATGTCCTTGCTGGCTTTCTTTTTTATTAAAATTTGAAAAAATGTGAACGTTACGGATGTCACTAACCAGACGCTCTTTTACATTCACACTCTATATTCTGTTGTTCATCGTACTATTTATATTATCTACAAATTAAGTTTGGTAGCTTTCTGTTACTTTGGTATCTTTCCTCCCTAAATAATAGTTATGAAAGCAGATAAGCAACATAAGGTTTTACAAGCGGGTTTAATTCAACCTAAACAGGAAAGATCGAAGTTTAGTTTTGTAGATAACAGACTAAATGCCATTATTCAGGCAAAAATGATCAATGTTATTCAAAGGCAAATAAATCAAGGAGTCTATAATAATGCACGCCAAATTCTAATTGACGCAGGATCAATAACAGCTCAAAATGCACATCCAATACATAATCAACCAGGGGGAGTTCCTAATCATTATGGGCAACAATTAGTAGATGAAGCACAAGAGGATGAAGCTAATTTTAGAGCACAAGGTGACCAAGCTGCTGCGGATCAAATTCGCGTAGCAGTACGAATTGTTAAAAATATGTTCGGGTTTTACCCTTAGCAATTATAGAAGACTTTTAATTACCTTAAATTCCTTGGAGCATTTAAGTATTAATTGGATAGCGCTTAAATATCCATTTTTAACTTTCAGTACTAAATGTTGAACAACATACGATCCCGAAGACAAGGGATCGAAATTAGTCGTATGTTTGTGGCATCAAAAACGTAAACCTATTCATAGGTAAAGTTAGGGCGTCTGGGTAGTGATATCCGGACGCCCTTTTTTGTCTTTTTGGATCAGGCTCTATAATTCTTCCTTTGTCTCAAATTTAAACCCCTTATACAATGGAAGATTTAAAAACTCTCATCATTACAACATTAGCTGCACTCGCAGCCTATTTTTCTCCTATTTACGGGATGGTATTATCCGCTACTGTTATTTTTATTCTTCGTTTTATTGTCGGTTACCTGACAAGTAAAAGAGTTGACAATGAAGACTTCTCATTCAAGAAAGCATTTAATTGTGTTATCGAAGCAACAGTATTCTACGTTTTGATTTCCTGTACCTTTTTTATCGGTGATCATATGAATAACCAAAATGGAGCATTACAATCAATCTCAATGATTACTTACGCTTTACTCTATTTCTTCTCTGTCAATGTTACGGGTAATTTAAAAAGACTTTTCACTGAAAGTCAATGGATCGCATTCATTCATTATGTAATAAGTATCGAATTTATTAAAAATGTATCCTTCATAGATACCTTTCTAAAACAAAAAAACAACAATGGCAAAAATTGAAGTACTCGTCCCGATCATCTTCAAATGGGAAGGTGGTTGGGCTGACCACAAAGCTGATAAAGGCGGCAAAACAAACATGGGTATAACACTCTCGACCTGGAAGTCCTGCGGCTACGACAAAGACGGCGACGGGGACATTGACGCTGATGACCTGCGACTAATCACCCGTAACGACGTAGTTGAAGTGCTCCGGAAAAACTACTGGAATCGTTGGAAAGCAGACCAGATCCGGGATCAGTCGATTGCAAATATCCTTGTAGACTGGGTTTGGGCTTCCGGTAAATGGGGTGTCATTATCCCACAGCGCTTACTCAATGTTACAGCTGATGGCAAGGTTGGGCCGGTAACGTTAGCCACAATTAACCAGGTTAACCCGAAAGCATTTTTCTTACGTCTGAAAGAAGAACGTATCAAGTTCTGTGAAGATCTATGCAAGCAGGATCCATCACAAAAAGTATTCCTTCAGGGTTGGATTAATCGAATCAACGATTTCAAATATTTAGGATAGGGCGTTCCGGCGTTCCCGGCAGGCTATACATTACAATCGGTTCCCGGATTTACATTTCTATCCTTAACGCGGAGGGAGAGGTTTTAGCCTCTCCCTTGTCTTTTTACCCTACACGACTACCCTCTATTTTCGCCAAAAACAATAATTTATGCAGCCTATTCAACAAACAGCAACCACCGAATTAATTATCGACGGTGAACGGGCGAAACAAGAATTAACCCTAATCGAAGAAAAGGTAAAAAGCGTTGACAAACAGATCCGGGAAGCAAGAAAGACCGGCGATGCTCAACTCGTTAAATCTCTCAAGGATCAGAAAAACCAACTCTTAGCAAACCGTAAAGCTCTACAAAAAGAGGCTATCGAAGTCAACAGAATCCTGAATAACTTATCGACGGCCAAGCCTAAAGAACTAAATGCTACCATCCGAGAATTAACCAGACAACTATCGGATCCTAAAATAAAGCGAGGTTCCCAGGACTGGAAGTTTCTCAATGATCAGATCCGCCGGTGCAAAAAAGAACTTAGCCAGGTAAATGCTGAATTACAGGTCGGTGAATCCCGTTGGACGAAAGCTAACAATTTAATCGGAAAGTATGCCGGTATGATAGGAACTGTCATTGCCGTTCTCACCGGCATTACTCTTGCCTTCAGTAAATTTCGCCAGGAACGCGACGCCCTGGAAGAATCTGCTGCAGACCTGAAGGCGTTAACTGGCCTGGATGATGATAGTATTGCTTGGTTAAAAGGACAAGCTCAAAAACTATCCACAACAGTCACAGAAGAAGGTATCCGGATCCGGCAATCATCAACTGAAATCCTCGAAGCCTACAAACTGGTAGGATCGGCAAAACCAGAACTACTCGGTAACAAAGAAGCATTGGCCGAAGTCACAAAACAAACATTGATTCTTGCTTCTGCTTCCGGCATGCGCCTGGTCGATGCAGTAGACGCAACCACTTTGGCACTGAACCAATATGGCGACGGCGCTGATCAGGCAGCCCGCTACACCAATGCACTAGCAGCCGGTAGTAAATACGGATCCGCTGCAGTCGAAAGTCAGACAAAAGCAATCAAAACTTCCGGTGTCGCTGCAGCTTCAGCAAAAATACCCATCGAGCAGCTGATCGGTACTATCGAAACACTAGGAGAAAAGGGTATCAAAGACGAAATTGCTGGTACCGGGTTAAAAAAGTTCTTCCTGACCTTACAAACCGGATCAGATACAACGAATCCAAAAGTAGTTGGCTTAACCCAGGCTCTGGAGAATTTGAGTAAACAACAAATGACAGCTGCCGATATCAAAGCAAAATTCGGAGAAGAAGGATATAACGTTGCTTCCGTCCTGATCAACGAAGCTGAGAAAGTAGAATACTATACCAAAGCTGTTACCGGAACAACCGTTGCCATTGAACAGGCAGTAACTAAAAGCGAGACTGCAGCTGCAAAACGTGACCAAGCAAAGAATAAACTTACAGAACTCGGAATCGAGTTGATTGATCAGCTGAATCCTGCAATTCTTTCAGCCATGAATTTAACTACTTCCTGGACGAAAAAGCTAGTGAACCTAATTTCATGGATCAGCAAGAACAGTTCAGAAATAGGTTTGTGTGCCGGTGCCATCGCTGTATATACCATTGCTGTCAATTCTTCCGTCATTGCAGACAAAGCAAAAGCTCTATGGACAGGCAAAGTGATCACTTCCGTAAGAAAGCTATACTTATTGCTTGCTTCAAACCCCTGGGTAGCTGTTGGTACTGCCATTGCAGCTGCCACCATATATCTTTACAAGTATGTAACACAAACATCAGAAGCAGAAAAAGCAAGCCGGGAATTTAGAAAAGAACTTGCTCAGGAACAACTTGAAGCCGGTTTCCTATTCGACGCACTGAAGAAAGCCAACGAAGGTACCGACACTCGCCGGAAGCTGATCCAAACCATTAACGAAAAGTACGGCCAATACCTGACCAATCAGCTTACAGAGAAAAGTAACTGGGAGGATATCGATACCGCTTTAAAGCAGGTCAATTCTTCCCTGGAAACGCAAATTGCAATGAAGATGAAAACAAATGCAGGATCCTCTATCACCGAAAACTATATTGACAATGTAGCTGATAAATACGACTATATTCGGAAACAGGTAGCCGGACAATCGTCCGAAGATATTGCAAATATCTATGTATCCGATCTAAAAGCCATGATGCAGGCAGGAGGGAAAACTGCCTATGAAATGTTTGATGAATTAAAGGGTAGATACGGAAATGTTTTGACATCTTCTGCATACCGGGATCTCATGCGCATCAAACGGCTTTCCGATGATTATAAACAGGATATGGTAGAACTTGATCAGAAGTTCACCTTCATGACACCCCCTGCCCATTCTGAAAGTTCCGGTACCGGTGGATCCGGTGGCGGAAGTGGTGAAGAGGAAAAGAAAAAATCCCTGCTTCAGATACAGAAGGATCTCCGCGAAGAAGCAGAGAAAATGCCTGAAACCACTGAAGCTGAAATTGCAGCCAAAAACCGTAAAATAGAAGTGATCGACGCAGAAATAGCCCGTCTGAAATCTCTTGGTAATTTAAAAGGAACCCAAGCAAAACAAGATAAAGAGGAAGCCAAACAAAAGAAGGCCCTGGAGAAAGCCTTAAAGGATAGTGATCAAACTTTTGCCGTGGTCAAAAATGCGGAAAAGGCCAAATATTACAATCAGGAGATCAAGAACGAAGCCCTATATAACAAGCACATCGAAATGATTGAAATGGCTTCCCTGGATAACCGGATCCGTCTCATGAAGGAGCACGGCCAGAAGTCGGATGCAGAAGAAGAAAAGCTCATGAACAAACGTATTGCCTTCCTCAAAAAGTACGGTAAGAAACTTAATTTTACCGATTACATAGGTGACATTAAAGTTGAAGAAGAAAAGGAAGACCCGGAAGTCGAACGCCTGATCGAGCGTACCAAGAAGTCCTATGAATATAAGCAAGCGGCATTGTTGGATCAATACGAGAAAGGACTAATCACTCAAAAAGAGTATCAGGAGCAAGAACGCGAATTACAAGAAGAACATCTTGAAACAATGCTTTCTAAACAAATAAATTATGCCAATCAGGTTGCCCAGATCGCAAGTCAGGCAAGTCAGCTAGTTAGTAAACTAAGCCAAAGTGAAGAACTGGCCATCGAAAACAAATATGCCGCTCAACTGAAAGCGGCCAAAGGAAATGCGAAAAAGACTGCCGCCCTGGAGGAACAGATGGAAGAAGAAAAGAAAGCAGTCAAAAAGAAATATGCAGATATCGACTTCGCCATCACAGCCGCTCAGATCATTGCGACCACGTCCGCGGCAATTATGCAACTTTGGGTAAAGCCGGGATTTCCTGCAGCTATTCCCCTGTCCGTTTTGGTTGGTGCTACCGGTGTCGCCCAGCTGGCATTGGCCAACAAACAACGCCAACAAATAAAAAATCTCTGGACTGGAGGTTACACTGATCAGGGCCCCTGGGACGAACCGAAAGGTATTGTGCATTCTGAAGAGTTCGTCGGCAATCGTTTCGCCGTCCGGAATAAAGCAGTAAACAAAGTTTTCAAAATGATTGATGTTGCTCAAAAGAACAACACAATCGCCACAATCAATGAAACAGACATCATCCGGGCACTCGGAGGCTTGTCTGTAACGAATCCGGGCACAAATCCTGTTTACCAGAATACGCCAACTGAACCAGATCCATACATCACAGAGGCTTTATTCCTGTTATCTTCCACTATCAAAGATCTCAAGAAACAAATGCAAGAAGGAACCCTTGCCCGTACCTATGTAACCGGTGATGGTGGTACGAAAACAGCTCGTGATAAATTCGACAAATTGTTGAAAAACGTAACTCGATATACTAAAAAGTCATGACACAGCTATACATAGAAAATCAAGAAGTCGCGCTCCCGGAAGATTTCACATTCGATTTAATCAAAGAGAACGCTTTTTTTACTAAAGGAGGATCTTTTACTCTGGATATATCAATAAACTTGGATATACCAGTAAATGCACGACTGTATAAGCACCTAAACAGGTTCACGTCCAGTTCATCATTTAAGAATAGATCTGCTCGTCTTATCGTTGACGGCCGCACAATTCTGAATGGTACTGAAATTGTACTGGAGGTGAACGAACTATCCGCATCCATCCAGCTGGCGTCTGGAAACAGCGAATTAAACTACCTGATCGGTAGTGACGAAAAAATCTCAACCTTAGACCTGGGAGCAGTTCCGTATCCGAGCGAAGATGAAGCCCTGGCAACCTTCAGCAAAGGATATCCGGAATCTGATTATATTTGTGCACCGGTGAAAGCTGTTTCCGACAATCATGCCGTTGCTCTCAACAGCCTAAAAGGTTATAAAATAAAATATAACGACTTACCAAACGGTGCCCCGGAGATTGGATTGCCGGCAATGTTAGCCCCAAAAGAAATACGTCCTATGCCATACCTCTTATTCTACATAGAAAGTATCGTTAAGGCACTCGGTTATACTATTGGGACTAATGCACTCCTGGAGACTGAATATAAAAGGCTTTTCATCGTACATGGAAAGAAGCCGGCTAAATGGGAAGAATTGATCGGTGATAAAAAAGTAACTGAATTTTTGACAGAGGTAGAAGAATTGTTCAACATCGTTTTTGTTATCTCAAAAGAAGATAAGCAGGTCGATATCCTCTTTATGCACCAGTACTATACCAGTCAAGCAAATTTATTTTCTCCGGATATAGTGGAAGAGCAATTTGAACGCAAATTCCTTACAGCTGATGAACAACCGGAAAGTCATACAAACTCAAATATACGCTACGATCTTCCGGACGACGATTATTATAAATACGAGGATATCGATCCGGAGATCCTTGAAGTTGTACCGGTCGTTGAAGTCAAAAATATAGCTGAACTCAACGCCATCACTACACCAGCCAAAGAGGAACACCTGCAAAACCTATACCGGGATAAAGAAACTGGAGCCGAATTTATCGTAGAAAAGACAGATCAGACAACGGAGGAAACACTGAAAACCCGTTTACGCCGCGTCAACACATTCAAACGGTTGAAGAAAAAAGATGCAAAGAAAGATATTGAAATCGGTATTATTCCGGCAAACATCTGTTCACAATATGTAATTGCCTGCGTTTACCCGTTCGGGGAACTATTGACATATAACGGTTATATTACCATTCCGGAGACAGATACCTATATAAGTGAAGAAGAAAATATCACTGTTGCAGAACGTATCGACGGGAAGAAAGGAGAAGAGAAAGAAGTCGATAAAATCCAGGTGGCTTTCTGGACTGGCATAAGAAGAATTGAAAACAACACCTTTGAAGGTGATCCCGACGGATTTCCGGAATTTTTAGATTTTCCTTTTTCTACAACTCATTACTATGCACCCTGGGTGACAAAGAAGTATTTCCTGATTGATGAAACGAAGGCTACACTGGCATTTAACGATAAGAACGGGCTCTACCCGACGATATATGCACAGGATATATTTGATCCGGAGCAAGAATATACAGTACATGCCATATTGACGACCACAATTCCTTCCCCATTGGATATTTTTATAGTAAACGGTAAAAAGTTTATTTGTAAATCTTTGCAGTTCAAAATTACACCTGACGGCTTTGATCCGGAATATCAGGCAACATTGTACGCCATGCAGTAAATACAAATCAGTTTACACTTGTGTAAATCAATACTTCTACCTATTTTTGTAAAAAAACAAACACATATAAAATATGCAACGCATTGAAATACACAATTTTGGTCCTATCAAAGATGCGACTATTGAGATTCCGAAATATCTTCTTTTGATAGGAGAGCAAGCATCGGGCAAAAGTACTGTTGCGAAGCTTATTTATTTTTTCAAGTCATTAAGAGAAGATTTTATACAAAACATAATATTAATGCCTCAAAAAAAAGCGTTTTCTTCAAAGAACAATTTTTTAATTCCAACACGGGCAAAATTTATAAATTATTTTGGAATACCTACATTTTCAGAAAATTACAATATAACTTTCTATTATACAGAAAGTCAATATGTTTCTATTAAATGGGAAAGACCTCATATAACGATTTCATTAAGTCCTGATTTTTTTAATCAAGCATTTAAAAGACGATTAAGAAATATAAGAAAAAAACATTATGACATATTAGACAAATCTATGAATCTATTTACTTCTGCTGAATTTACAGCAGAAATATCTGAATTATCTAATGACTGTTTTAATGTATTAGAAGAAGACCTTTTTTATGTTGTTGCAGACCGGAGTTCAACTGTTAGCTTTGGACACTTGTTTGAACGCGTATTTTCTCGTGAATTAGATAATAGCTTATTACACAATTCTAAAATAAGAAATCAATCTATTGAAGAACTTCTATTAAGAAAGTTCCTTGACCGTATTGCCCTACTAAAAGATTGTTTCTCAAACGAGCATACTCTAAAGCACGATACATCATTTACAAAATGGATTATACGAGGTATGTCTGATATTTTAAAAGGTAATTATTCCCTTCAATACAATCAAGAGCGAATCAGCTGGGGACAAAGAGGAAACAACTACGTATACTTAAGAAACGCCTCTTCTGGTCAACAAGAAGTTATTCGAGTATTACAAGATATTGTTTGGGTTGTTCGACATAATGTAAATGCTTTTAGGATAGTAGAAGAACCTGAATCCCATCTTTTTCCACTTGCACAAAAAAAATTAGTGGAACTATTATCTGCAATGGTCAAAAATAAAATAAATAATTCATTAGTGATAACTACCCATAGTCCTTACATTCTATCTTCAATTAACAATTTATTATTCGCACAACAAGTAGTTAATAATTTCCCTGAATTACAAGAAGCTGTTCAAAAGGAAATTAACCAATACTCTTGGATTGATTCCAAAGACTTTAGAGCATATGCTTTATCCAAAAGTAATACAATTTATTGCCGTTCTATACTTGAGAAAAAAACAGGTATGATAGCTCAAAATTATCTTGACTCTGTCTCTGATGAAATTTCTAAAGAGTTTAATCAAATATATCAACTATATTTATCTAAACTTAGAGAAAAAAAATGAGTACATATCCCACATCTATCACACAATTGCGACTCCTATCGTCTTTTGAAGGATATGCTGTTAAAGTTGAAGATTGCTTAACCATTCTTTCTGATGAAGAGTTTTATGCATTTGACGATAAATCTCTTAAGTGTTCTATATGTTCAATAGAGATTCCTACTGAGTTACTACCTAATCAAGAATATTTTACTATTAAGAACAACACTAAAAAAGAAATTGTATTTTGGAGCATTGATGGAAAATTTATCACAAAAAGCCAAATGCAAAAATGTGATTGTGCTATATTTGATGAGAATGTTTTCTGTTTAGTTGAATTTAAAACCGATTCTGAAGGAAAATCAGAGGAATCAAAAGAGGCAATTATAAATCACGCACAAAATCAAATAATTAGCACCTACAAACTTATTGAAAACAAAATTAAAATAAAAGGTATTGATTTTGCAGAAAAAGTAACTGTAGAAGGACACATTTGCCTATCAAAACGTTATCCGCGTAAATCCTCTGAAGAAATGAATATGCAAGCTTTATTTGCTAAAGAAAATGGATTTGGTCTATATTTTGATGGTATAAAAGAATTTTAACAAAGAGTGTGCGTCGGACATCAAGCACACTCTTTCTATCATTCTTATATGTTTACTAAACATTACTGTTCTACTAAATCATTCACTTTTTCAGCCATGAGGTCTAAAAAGTCATTCACAATATCAATTACCTCAAACACTTCTTGCTCCAAATCTTCAAGTTGCCTATTTTTTTCATCTTCAGCAAACTCTTCCAATAGTTCATTTCTTTCCAGCCCTGGTATATTAATATCACCCCACCATACAATATCAATCAAGCACGAAACATCGACTTTTCCGATATGAAGCTTTTGATTCCTCAAGTCTTTCACATCTTTGATTCTGTCTATTAGTTTTTTGATCAAGTCAATTGCTCCCTGCTCAACTTTTTTATTTTTTTTCGGATCAAGTAGAGTTGTTCCATAAGAGAGGAGTGGCAGTCCCCAAGAATTCACACAATTACCAATTGCTACTAATACATCAGGAAGCATACAAACCCTAATCAAATAGTTCTCAAGATGATATGCATAATACATCTTCTCCTCTTCCAACAATGGATACAACCCCTTTAAAGGCAAAGAACCTTGATAACGAAGAAATATAAAAACTTTCTCTATATCTCCAACCACTGTTCTCAAATTGGCAAATTGTTCTGATATCAATCGTACTTTATTTTCTTTTTCAGTCAATAAAGAAATATAGTCTCTATGCCCCTCTTTAACCAATTTTAGACGCTTTAACAATACAGGACGATATGCCTTAAGCAAATTTTGCGAAAAGTTTGACGAGCATAAGCGGTCACTAAATGTTTCTTTCTCTTCTTCCATAAGACCTACAATTATAAGTTTAACCTTCTTTCTGTTTGAAAAACACAAATATAATAAAAACAACGCAGGATACTTGCCAATCCAAAAACATTCCGTATGTTTGCATCGCTAAACTGTACGGCGATCTCATCGCACCGAAGAGTAACGGATAATGCTCACGACATAGTTGGGCTTTTTTTATGCCCATTTATATAGTAAAGGCGGTTGTCTTTCCCAGCAATTTTTTCATCTTCGGGTGATGATGTTGTACAGTTTAGCAGCTTAGGGAGATGGCAGCCGCTCTTGCTTTTAAGAAACCTGCCTATTATGCTAAACTGTACAACATTATGAAGTCAAACAATCTCGCCCGCCAGGGCATGGTATCAACATCCAAGATACCGGCATCAGTCAGTAATTTATTACAGGCAGTTTTCAACAATTATGATCAGGTACTCTGTACCCAGGAACGAAATGATCAAAATGCAATGTTCTCTTTTCTTTTGCCAGACGGCATCAGTGTTTTACTTGCCATACAAGAAAAACAGGCTAGCGATATTCTGTTCGCCAATGGCAGAGCTTATGTCGATATGGAGAAGTTTGTCAAATTACAAGCTGAATACTGCGAACTGCTAGCTAAAAGTATTAAAAAGCGACCGTGCAAAATGGTTGTTATGAAAGGAGGAGTAGCATGAACGACGAACTTACAACTATTATACTCAGCAGATATCTGGGAGAATTTGAACCTGCAACTGAGCAGGATGCAACATACCGGAAAAGTAGTACAGAGATCATTCAGGATCTTGAAGACATTATCACTTTACATGTTGATGATGTATCAGCCATGATGATCAGTAACAAATATAGATTAGGCTTTATTGATGATAAACCAGTCTGGCTAATGAAGAAAAGATCACCAGAAAGTAAGGCCATCACTGAATAAGAAGAAAGCCCCATCCCCCGTCAGGATGGGGCTTTTTAGTGCCCGGTTACAATATTTTCAAAGATAGATACATTTTGCATGAAAAAAACAGTAACCAGTAATAACCTAAAAAACAGCATAATGAATCAATGGTTACAAAGGTTACAGGGTTACACTTTTTTCGAGTATTTCAAACTCCCCTCAAACTATTTCATCAAAGTTGGAAATTATTGAATGCCGAAACCCCGTCCTGTTTGTCCTGATCCAGGACATGTGCATACACTAGAGTTTGCTTGATATTTTTATGCCCCATTATTTCTTTCAGAGCATTCAGGTCTTTCGATTTACTAAGGAAAATTGTCGCAAATGTATGACGGCCGAATTTGGCAGACAACTTACTCTTTATGCCGGCAACCCTTGCAATATACTTCAGCTGTTTGTTTATTTCCTGATCGGTAATCAGTCCTTCCCAAAGAGGACCTTCCTTCCGTCCATTCAAATGCCGGTTGATTATTTTTCGAAGCGGTTCCGAAATAGGCACTCTCACCACTCTAGGACGTCGGCCTTCCATCTTTATCCGGATATACCAAAAGTCATTCTCTCCAATCTGTTCAATATTCAATGCGCGAGCGTCTCCAATATGCAGGCTACTGAAGCACATAAATAGGAAAAACTCAAGAGAATCGTGCGTTATATCCTTTTTAAAGAAATGACTTTTATAAAGCTGTACAAGAACAGCCAGCTCCGCTTCCGTAATACAAGGAGCTGTTGTGTCTTCACATTCGCACAGCTTTAATCCTTTTGCCGGATTAACATCTATAAGGCCTTTCTTTTTTGCAGCAGCCAGATAGGACTTTATTACTGATATATTTTTATTGATCGTAATCTCCTTTTGCCCCCTCTGCTTCCGCAAATACAGAATATATTTACGTAGGAACATTTCATCTAATTCCGAAAAAGGTATCTCTTCTTTAAAGGATCTCAGGTTTTCCAGGCATGAATTATGCTTGTCTTGAGTAGATCCTTTTATCTCTTGAAACCGCACCTTTTGGTACTCCCTACAAAAAGCAAAAAAATCCTGGCTTTGCTCAGGATTTCTAAATTCTTTTATAAACAGGTCGCGGGTCAATTCTTTTTTTGCAAGCCGGTACCGCACTAAGATATCATTGATCATCGCCTTGATATCCGATATAATCAGGTTCTTATCTTTCGAATATTCAAAGGTAGATTTTACAATCCCCTTGACCGGATCAAATTGTTTTGGAGGAACACTAATTTTCGTTCCTACTTCAATTTTTTCCCGATTAAGATAAAAACTGATGTAAATAGGGGCATCCCCCTTACCGTTTTCTTTCTTCTGATAAACTCGATACGTCGCCATTCTCTTCTCTACATTTACGTTAATTACCTACATTTCGGCTTTACCGAACTTAAAACTATTATTCAACCGAGCAGCATAACAGACTGAGTATCTGTAAAATACAAAAGGAGACCACCTGTTATAGGTGATCTCCTTTTGTAAACTTATGTTAAATCGTGGTCCCACTTGGGCTTGAACCAAGGACTCCCTGATTATGAGTCAGGTGCTCTAACCAACTGAGCTATAGGACCGGTGTTTCAGAAGCTTGCTCTGAAATCGGGTGCAATATTACGACTTTTAATCGGATTCTGCAAGTATTCTTGTAAAAACTTTACTTTTCAGCTGCTTCCTCACCGCCAAATTCCATCAGGTAAGCCTTGATAAATTCATCGATCTTACCGTCCATGACACCATTTACGTCGGAAGTCTGGTAGTTTGTACGATGGTCTTTGACGCGACGGTCATCGAAAACATAACTGCGGATCTGTGATCCCCACTCAATTTTCTTCTTATCGGCTTCGATCTTTGCCTGTTCTGCCAAACGATGTTTCAATTCCTTATCGTACAGGATAGAACGCAACTGGCGCATCGCATTTTCACGGTTCTTCGGCTGGTCGCGCGTTTCAGTGTTTTCAATCAGGATCTCTTCCTCCTCACCTGTGTAAGGATCTTTGAATTGGTAACGCAAGCGTACCCCTGATTCCACCTTGTTCACATTCTGTCCACCAGCACCGCCTGAACGGAAAGTATCCCATGAAATAGCCGCTGTTTCAATCTTTACCTCGATCGTATCATCAACCAGCGGAGTAACGAATACAGATGCAAAAGATGTCATTCGTTTTCCCTGTGCATTGTAGGGAGAAACACGAACCAAGCGATGCACGCCATTCTCACTTTTCAGATACCCGAAAGCATAATCGCCTTCAATATTGATCGTGACAGTCTTGATACCCGCCTCATCACCTTCCTGCAAGTTCGCAATGGATACTTTATAATTATGGGATTCCGCATAACGCAAATACATACGCATCAGCATGGAAGCCCAGTCCTGACTTTCCGTACCACCGGCACCGGAATTGATCTTGAGTACGCAACTCATCTGGTCTGCCTCGTCACGAAGCATATTCCGGAACTCCAGATTCTCTACCAACTCCAAAGCCTTGGCATAAGCCGCATCGACTTCATCTTCGGTGATAATCTCTTCTTTTACATATTCATAAGCCAACTGCAACTCCTCTGCTGCCGCATTTACCTCGTTGTAAAGTTCGATCCACTTCTTCAGTTCTCTTACTTTTTTCATCTGAGCCTCTGCCCGTTTGGCATCTTCCCAGAAGCCGGGGTCCTGTGTACGCAGTTCTTCTTCTTCCAACTGGATGGTCTTACCATCTATGTCAAAGATACCCCCTCAGCGCGTTCTCGCGCTCCAACACATTCTGTAGTTGGTCTGATGTTATCATAATCTTCTTCTTATTTTAAATTTTGTGCAAAGATAGGAAATTAATTGTCAGTTTACTCTGCATACATCGCTTCAATCTCATTCGCATATTTTTGCAAAACAACCGGACGACGTAATTTTAATGTATCCGTCAACTCACGCCCCTCCATCGTAAAAGGCTGGGGAAGTAGGGTGAACCGCTTGATCTTCTCGTAAGAAGCCAGATTTTTCTGATGTTCCTCTATATGCGACTCTATCAGGCGGATGATTTCATTACTGGCCAAAAGCTCTTCACGACTACTATACGCGATACCCTTCTTTTCCGCATATTCTTCCAGCAAAGCATAAGCCGGCACAATCAAAGCACTGACAAACTTACGTTGGTCGCCGATAACAGCAATCTGCTCGATATATTTATCGCTGCCCATCTCTATTTCAATCGCTTGCGGAGCTATATATTTTCCATTCGATGTCTTGTAGAGGTCCTTGATACGTTCTGTAAAGAACAATACATTTCCTTCCATACGTCCGGCATCCCCGGTACGGAAAAAGCCGTCTTCAGTAAATGACCGCGCATTTTCTTCCGGTTTATTATAATAACCTGTAGTAACTGTTTTACCTTTGACAAGAATTTCTCCGTTACTCTCATCTATTTTAACTTCTACTCCTGGCATTATTTCACCGATCGAACCGAATTGAAAACCTATTTCCGGATAGAAACAAACTGTCGCCGTCGTTTCACTCAATCCATACCCATAGACGATAGGGATATTAACAGACTGAAGGAATTCATTCACCGTATCGGATAGCGGAGCTCCTGCAACCGGGAATAAACGTCCTCTTTCAATACCCAGCACCTTTTTCAGTAGGGTAAAGACAGTCTTATCATAAAACTTAAATTTGGTTTTCAGGCAGAAAGGAGCTTCGATACCTTTATTCTTATATTCCAGATTATACAGACGTCCAGTCTCTATCGCATCCATAAAAATCTTCTTCATGAAAGGTGCCGAGGAATTGATTTTCTCATGTACTCCCACATATACTTTTTCCCAGAAACGCGGCACATTACACATCAGCGTCGGATGAACTTCCGGCAATGTTTTCTGGATCATCTTCGGATCCTGGTTAATCGCAATCTTCACCCCTTTATGCAGACAATAGCAAGTCCATGCCTTCTCAAAGATATGGGTCAGCGGAAGGAAACACATAGATGTATCCTTGTCATTAACCATCGGCAAGCGGATATCATGGATACGCATCGCTTCCAGATAATTGAAATGATGAAGAACGACCCCCTTTGATTCACCGGTCGTGCCCGAAGTATACATAATAGTAGCCACATCATCAGCACTAGCCTCATTCATACGGATCTTTACAGTAGTCTCGGCATGTGCATTGTCGCCCAGACGCAGAAAGTCATCAAAATAAATAGAAGTCTTATCTTCCGGATTCAACTTAACGGCCGGATCAAAAATAATCAGACGTTTTAAGACGGCAGATTCTTTTTGTACCTTAAAGGCATTATTATATTGCAACTGTTCACCCACAAATAGCGTATGTATCTCCGCATCATTAATAATATATTCTATCTGAGCAGGAGAGTTAGTTGCATACATCGGGATAGAAATCACCCGGTTTCCGTATGCACCGAAATCTGTAAATAAACATTGCGGCATATTTTGAGAATAGATACCGATCTTTTCCTGTACTTCTATCCCAAACTCAGCCATAGCCTTTGCTGTAAGCATTACTTTCTCTGAGAATTCTCTCCATGAGATCTTTAACCATTTCCCGCTTTCATTATCACGGTATTTTAAAGCTGTACGTGAACCATACTTTTCAGCCTGTCTGTGAATTAACTCGGCATAGTGGTAATAAACCATAATTCTTCTTTTTGAATTGATACAACAAAAGTACGGGTTTCCTACTGAATAGCAACACTTTCGCTCCTTTTTTTACACACAATTGCACTTTTTGTGCAAAAATGGATTCAGAAATACAGGCAGACCGCCACCCGAAAGATGTTAAAATAGGATAATTACAGTAGCATGTATTGCATAGTACACAGGCAATACATATATTTGCAGCATAAAACTATAAGCGATGAATGCAGAGAACGTAAAATCACAGATGAGAAAGGGGACACTGGAATATTGTATCCTGTTGCTTCTCAAAAAAGAGCCGGCTTACACCTCTGACATTATTCAGAAGTTACAAGAAGCAAAATTGATTGTAGTAGAAGGTACTTTATATCCGCTCTTGACCCGTTTAAAGAACAGTGAACTGTTAAGTTATCAGTGGATAGAGTCTACGCAGGGACCGCCCCGTAAGTATTACCAGCTCACTTCGAAAGGGGAAGAATTCCTCGGTGAACTGGAAAACTCCTGGCAGGAACTAAATGATACAATAAACCACATCAGAAACAATTAAAATTAGAAAACAATGAAGAAGACACTTACAGTTAATTTGGGAGGAACTGTTTTCCACATTGACGAAGATGCATACCAGTTACTGGATAAATATCTTTCTAATTTACGTATACATTTCCGTAAAGAAGAAGGTTCCGAGGAGATCATGAACGATTTCGAAATGCGTATTTCGGAGTTGTTCGGTGAACGGGTACGCCTGGGACATGAGGTGATCACGATCGAACATGTAGAAGAGGTGATCAACCGCATGGGTAAACCGGAAGAGATATTCGAGGAAGAGACTGAAGAAGAAAAAGAGAATGCTAAGAAACGGACTTATCAGGAACAGGTCATTACCGGCAAGAAAAAGTTGATGCGTGACCCGGACAACCGGGTAATCGGTGGTGTAGCAGCCGGTATTGCAGCCTATATGGGATGGGACGCCACCGCTGTCAGACTGGCAATGATTCTGCTGTTATTCATTCCGGTCGTACATTGGATGGCTATATTATATATTGTTTTATGGATGGTCATGCCGTTGGCCAGGACTGCCGCAGACAGATTGATCATGAGAGGTAAAAGCGTAACGCTCGAAACCATCGGACAAACCGTTACTGATGGATTTGAAAAAGTCAGCAATAACGTAAACGATTATATAAGTTCAGATAAACCAAGAAGTTTTTTTCAGAAAATAGCTGATCTATTTGTCACAGTATTCGGCTTCCTCTTAAAATTCGGAGCAGTCTTGGTAGGTATCATTTTGCTCCCTCCTCTCTTACTGGTCGTATTTATACTGTTTGTTATAACAGTCGCCCTGATTGGAGGAGGTGCAGGCATATTATATCAGCTTTCTCCTTTCGGAATGGATCTTTACAACGGAATTCCCGTTTATATGGCAGTGATAGGCTGTATCGGTATCATCTTACTGATCGGAATACCTGCAATAGCATTACTTTTTGCCATATTCGGTCAATTATTCAATTTGAAACCATTACCTAATCCGGCAAAATGGACACTACTGGTCATTTGGATACTAGCACTTATTGGAAGTATCATTTACTTTGTAAACTTGGGATTACCGGCACTTAGTCCGTACTTATGGCATAACTCTAATTTTTCAATACATATATAGGGAGATAAAAAGATTTGTTTATAATTTGTGTGTTTAAAAAAGAAGGCCGCTCTGTCTCAGAGGGGCCTTTCTTCTAAGGTTAACAAATTTATGAGTAAAAACCACTAATGAATCATTTAAAAAACCACTATTTCTGCCGTTCTAAAAATATGCAGAAATAGTGGTTACAAATATACGTATTATTTCCAATAAAAAAAGCCTTTGACCAATTATTTGTACGCTTTTTTTATCAAGGCAGCTACCGCTGCCAACTCATCCTGAGTTATTGTCATTTTCTCACCTCCAAAATACATATCCGATTCCTTTGTTATAGGGATTAAATGGATATGCGCATGAGGCACTTCCAATCCCATTACAGCTATCCCTACACGCTTGCAGGGAATAGCCGCTTCCTGAGCACGGGCCACACGCTTGGCAAAAGCCATCATTCGCCCTAACAATGCGTCTTCCAGATCAAAAATATAGTCAATTTCTTTCTTCGGAATCACTAAAGTATGCCCTTTTGCAACCGGATTAATATCCAGGAAGGCGAAGAATTCTTCGTCTTCCGCAACCTTATGGCAGGGTATCTCGCCAGCCACTATTCTACTGAATATTGTTGCCATATCTTATTGTATTAAATTGATATATCCATTATTTCAAAAGTCATCAATCCGGACGGAACTTTGATTTCCACCACGTCTCCAACTTTCTTTCCCATCAGTCCTTTTGCAATCGGTGTACTCACGGCAATCTTTCCTTCTTTCAGGTTTGCTTCCGAATCGGAGACCAATGTATATGTCATTACCATATTATTCTTCGTATTTTTGATCTTCACCTTATTCAGAATCTGAACTTCGTCAGTCTGAACACGTGATTCATCTATCAGACGTGCATTAGATATCAACCCCTTCAACTGGGCCAGTTTTGCTTCCATAATGCCTTGAGCCTCCTTTGCAGCGTCATATTCTGCATTTTCAGACAAGTCACCTTTATCCCTGGCTTCAGCAATCTGGGCAGAAATTTCAGGACGCTTCACGGTTTCCAAATAGTTGATTTCAGCTAAAATCTTATTGTAGCCGTCTTCTGTCATATAACTAACAGCCATACTAAATCCTCCTAATTATTGATTTAAAAATTAATATTTATTACTGCATAATAAAAAAAGAATCCCGACCAACAACCTGGCCGGAACTCCTTTTTCTCTTTATTTTAGACATTGCAAAGATAAGACATCTTTTCAAAATGCACAAACCCTCACAAGTGCTTTACAACATATAAATCTGATTGTTAGCTACTATATTAAAGTACAGCTTTTACATCTGCCGCCAGATTTTTCACGTCATCCACCCGTTTAACCAGATTACCTTTGCGGTCAAGGATGAAGATCGCCGGGAGTTGTTTCACATTATACAATCCGGCTATCTGAGAGTAGACAGACTGCGGATCACGAACAGCTACCCAAGGCAGGTTTGAAGCCGCATTCTTCCAGAAGTGAGCATCAGAGTCCAGAGACACCTGATAAATATCCAAACCCTGACTATGATACTGCGTATATAATTCGCCCAAAGCCATATTCAATGCCGGAGACCATTCAGCCTGATAAGCTGTAAAATTAATAATAACCGGCTTTCCTTCTGCCACAGAAGATAGTTTAACCACCTCCCCTTTCAGGTTCGGCAATTCAATATCCAGAAAACTCACTTCAGTCGTTTTCACATCATCCAGATTTACCGGACGCTGTGCACGAAGCACCTTCATAGACTGCAAAGTCAGGTTGTAAAGATGTTTCGAACGCGGACTTCCCGGATAGAAATGATCGTAACTGGTAGCCACTGCTCCGTAAGCCTTTACATCATTTCTGTCATAGAGGTCAAAGAACAATAGTCCGTCGATCTGCTGAAACAAAGCAAAATAAGCTGCTGTCGACATCGGGGCTGCATAAATATATTTACGGGCTACATCCTTATAAGCCTCTGCTGTTTCCAGGATTCTTGCACGGTATGTCGTATCTGCAATATGCTTATCCTCATATTCTTTACGTAAACGACCGATCGCCTGGTTCGCATCCAACTGTGCCAGGGTGATCGCTTTGATCGCTTTACTGTTTTCAGATCCTTCAACGGAATAAGAAGTGGCAAACGTTCCGGCATCAGCAGCAAAAGTAACTGTCTCAACCGAGTCGATCGCAAAATTTATCAATTGATTATTCAGACGCAAACGATAAAAATCCGGAAATTCCGGACGTTTATGGGTAAACTTGAATTTACCGGCAGCAGTCAGTTTCACCGAATCCAACAATTCGATATTTGATATGCCCACATTCTCCAGATACATTGTCTGACCGTCGGCTCCGGATACAACTCCCTTCACTGTAAAATCCGATGCCTTGTTACATGCAGTAAACAACAGCATACAAATTCCGAAAATAACCAGTAATTGCGCAGATATTTGTTTCATCCTTTTTTCTTTACAATGTTCGTAATTCCGATGCAAATATACATTATTTTACAATTGTGGCACTATTATTCTCAAAATCTTCCTTTTATTTTTATAAAAAAGGGCTTTTCTGATGTTTTTTATTTTCATTTTCATGTGTTTACAGGTAAACTTTCATTACATTTGCACCAATTTTTACAGATAGAAAAATAAGAAAGAAGATTATGCTTAATCCAATTAACAAGACGATCGAGTTGGCTGATGGAAGAACCATCACCATCGAGACCGGGAAATTGGCAAAACAGGCGGACGGTGCGGTTACCGTACGTATGGGCAACACTGTGTTGCTGGCTACTGTTTGTGCCGCTAAAGATGCAAATCCCGGTGTTGACTTTATGCCGCTGCAAGTTGAATACAAAGAAAAGTACTCCGCATTTGGCCGTTTTCCCGGAGGTTTCACAAAAAGAGAAGGAAAGGCTTCCGATTATGAAATCCTGACATCGCGCCTCGTTGACCGCGCTTTGCGTCCGTTATTCCCGGACAATTACCACGCTGAAGTATATGTAAACGTTATATTGTTCTCTGCTGACGGCGAAGATATGCCGGATGCATTGGCTGGTTTAGCAGCTTCTGCTGCCCTGGCTGTTTCAGATATACCTTTCAACGGACCGATCTCTGAAGTTCGCGTAGCCCGTGTCGATGGTAAATTTATTATCAACCCGACATTCTCTGAATTGGATAAAGCAGACATCGATATGATGGTTGCTGCAACAATCGACAACATCATGATGGTTGAAGGTGAAATGTCTGAAGTACAGGAATCAGACATGCTGGATGCAATCAAGGTTGCACACGAAGCTATCAAAGTACAGTGCCAGGCTCAGCTTGAACTGTCGGAAGCTTGCGGCAAGCTCGTTAAACGCGAATACTGCCACGAAGAAAACGACGAAGAACTGCGCAAAGACGTACATGACAAATGTTTCGCAAAAGCATATGCCGTTGCAACATCGGGTACGGACAAACACCAGCGTTTCGATGCTTTCCAGGCAATCATAGAAGAATATAAAGCTAATTTCTCTGAAGAAGAACTGGAAGCTAAAGCCGAAATGATCGGCCGTTACTACCACGATGTAGAGAAAGAAGCTATGCGCCGCGCTATCCTAGACGAAGGAAAACGTCTGGACGGCCGTAAAACAACTGAAATCCGTCCGATCTGGATCGAAACGGATTATCTTCCGGGACCTCACGGATCAGCAGTTTTCACACGTGGCGAAACTCAGTCGCTGACAACTGTTACACTCGGTACCAAAGCCGACGAAAAGATGGTTGACGACGTACTGAACCACAGCAAAGAACGTTTCTTATTACATTATAACTTCCCTCCGTTCTCAACCGGTGAAGCAAAAGCATCACGTGGCGTAGGACGTCGTGAAGTCGGCCACGGAAATCTGGCTCACCGCGCTTTAAAACGCATGATTCCGGATGGCTACCCTTATGTTGTACGCGTAATCTCCGATATCCTCGAATCAAACGGTTCTTCTTCTATGGCAACTGTTTGTGCAGGTACACTGGCTCTGAGAGACGCCGGCGTTCCGATGAAGAAACCGGTATCAGGTATCGCAATGGGTCTTATCTCTGAAAACAAAGGTCAGAACTATGCCATCCTGTCGGATATCTTAGGTGACGAAGACCACCTGGGAGACATGGACTTCAAGGTAACAGGTACAGCAGACGGTATCACAGCTACCCAGATGGATATCAAGGTAGACGGTCTGTCATACGAAATCCTTGAAAACGCATTGGCTCAGGCAAGAGAAGGCCGTATGCACATTCTGGGTAAAATCATGGAAGCTCAGCCGGAAACACGTGCCGAACTGAAACCGCACGCTCCGCGCATCGAATCAATGACCATCGGCAAAGAATTTATCGGCGCAGTGATCGGCCCGGGTGGAAAGATTATCCAGGGTATCCAGGAAAAGACCGGCGCTGTTATCACAATTGAAGAAGTTGACGGTGTAGGTAAGATCGAAATCTCCGGAACAAACAAAGATACGATCGATGCTGCTATCAGAGCGATCAAAGGTATCGTTGCCGTTCCCGAAATCGGTGAAGTATACGAAGGAAAGATTTCTTCTATCATGCCTTACGGTGCATTCGTTGAATTCATGCCGGGTAAAGACGGTCTGCTTCACATCTCTGAAATCGACTGGAAACGTCTGGAAACAGTAGAACAGGCAGGTTTGAAAGAAGGTGATACAATTCAGGTTAAACTGGTAGACATCGACGCTAAAACAGGCAAGTTCAAACTGTCACGCAAAGTATTGCTTCCGAAACCAGAAGGTTACGAAGAACGTCCGCCAAGACCTGAAAGAGGTCCGAGACCGGAACGTGGGGACCGTGGCCCTCGCCAGGATCGCGGAGACCGCAACAACCGTAACGATCGTTAATAGACAACTTTCTTATACATTTATATATAAAGAGCTATCCTGCGAAGGGTAGCTCTTTTTTTGTACTATCCGGAAAGCTGATTGGTACATATCTTCGTGGAAAACTGTTACGGATATCGAAACCATTTGACAAAAAAAGGGGATTCTTTATAGAATCCCCCACCTAAAAATTATATTGAAAAAACGGACTGTTTACTTCGTAAAATTAACAATTGTAATCGTCCACTCCCGTTGCTCTCCATTAGCTGCTGTTACAAGATATTTATTGGGTTTAGACCAATCACCAGGAACACCTAAAGCAGGCGATCCTTCTTTAGGAGAAATTCTGGCAGCCGTAGACAAAGTGACCATCACACCTATATTATTTACTGAACATTTCTCCCACTCTGACGCCGGAAAAGATCCTTCATTGGCAGCAGGAACTGATACATCCAGACTAACTGTACTAGCCTCCTTATCAATAACAATATTAGATCGTCCAAGTTCGACTTTTTTCACGATCTGCTGTCCGCTTGCGTTCGAAACCTCATCGCTTATATAACGATACTCTACACGTTGTACCCCGCTAATCTCATTCTCTTCAAACTCAGGCAGATCTTCCAATCCTCCCGTAAGGCAAGAAGATAGAGTGAAAAGAATGGACAAGAATAACAAATAACTATATTTTTTCATACTCATATTCATTTTTAAATTTACCAACCCGGATTCTGTTCATCAGTAATTCCACTCGCTGCGCGTCTATCAATCGCAGATTGCGGAATAGGCATTAAATAACGTTTTGTTGTAAAATTTCTGTTCCAGGCTCTGTTTCTTACGATCTGTCCAATGAAATAACGCTTACGGTCTTTTGTTATCTGAATCTTATGGACAGGACGGTTTAACGCCTGAATAACACCATTAGCCTTTTCCCCTTCATTTGCATATCCGCCATATTTGCCCCAGCGCAAATAACTCCAGTATAAATTACCTTCATAAGCCATTTCAACACGACGTTCGCGAATATAATCCCGCCATGCCTCTTCCTCCGTTACAGCCATAGAAGGAGGTAATCCGCCATGTTGTGTACGTGTCACATTCAAATCTGCTACTGCTTTATCTATTTCGCCTTTCAGCAAGTAAGCTTCAGCACGGTTCATATACATCTCTCCTAAACGAGCCAATACAAAATGATAATCCGTATTATTCGAGACATAAAAACGAGGAGAAACTTCATAAACATTCTTCCTCCAATAATAACCAGATGCCGTAGTATACCAGGAATCCGCTTGGTCTTTACGTACACCGGCCCACAAATTACCCTGGCAACAAAGTGTCACTAGCTCGCCGCTTAACCAAGTACAAGAATCATACACAATCGTTCCGTAAAAACGTTTGTCACGATTATTATACATAATCTCATTGATACGGGAATCATCCGTTACACGTCCGTAACGTACAATCTTTTTCCCCTTTTCGGTAGAACCCATATCATCTTCATCCGGTACTACCCGCCCAGTCAATTCAACTTTGACAAAATCACCGACCTGCAACGTCGAGGGGTCTTCTTCCTTTACACTATTTTTGTACTGTGCCGTTTCATTCCAAGGTTTTGCCTTTCCATCCACTTCATCAATGACAAGATATTGGTCTACCATATCCTGTGTCGGGAAATAACTGGCCCAGCCTTCAAACGAACGTCCACCAGCATCTTTAAATAATGGAGAAGCATTTGAATTGGCTATTTCATCATTATTTACATTCGGCACACAACTAATCATTTCACTGAATGAACCGCAATTCGTGTTCTTCTCCAAACGGTAATAACCCAAAATAATCTCATTATCATAAGCTCCTGCCTTTTGGAACATCTCGCCATAATTACTGCTCAATGTATATTTACCAGAATTAATAACAGCATTCGCTGATTCAATGCACATATCCAGATAAGACGCATCTTTCGTATAAGCATAAGCTTGGAGCGCTGCACGACAACGAAAAGCATAAGCTACATACTTATTGACGCGTCCTGAAGCCGATTCTTCAGGAAGTCCTTCAATACCAGCATTCATATCGTCAATTACCAGTTTATAACTTTCTGCTACATTAGCAGTCAGCGGGGTCTTAAAATCTTCTGTAGACTCGGGGGTCAACACCTTCATGATTGGAACAAAACGACCTTCCCAAAGCGTCTGATAAAAATTCACTAACGAACGGAGGAAATGACCTTCGGCAATCAATTCCGACTTTTGTGCCTCTGTAAGTGCAGTGGCAGCAGCAGCTTTTTCGATAATCAAATTACAATTCCTTAAATTAGCGAAATAGCCGAATCCCATATTCGTTGTCCGGTCCATCCCCACTTCAGTAGGAAAAGCATCCAGGTTTGTCAAATCGCTATGGATTCCATTCGGTGTATATGATTCCAGATAAGCATACTCTCCGGCATATAGGGCTACCGAGGATTTATACACCTCTGTCACAAAAGCATCGGCGGTTTCTTTGGAAGACCACACCAAATCCTCATCATACGATTCCATCGGTTTTGTATCCATCACATCACAAGAAGTAGCGAGAACTCCACCAGTGAAACACAGCAAACCATATTTTAAATATTTATTCATATCAGTTCTGTTTTTATTTTCAATTAAAATCCTATACCAAAGTTGATCGCGAACACGCGCTCATTTGGATAATCATAACGGTTGGCTGATCCGTTTTCAGGGTCAATTCCGTACTTTGTTGCCTCCGAAATAGTAAAAATATTTTGTCCGCTCAAAGCCACATTCAACCGGGTGATCCACGGGGTCTTCTTCAATAGTATACGCTTGAAATCGTATCCGACCTGAATGTCCCTCATTCGCAAATATCCTCCGTTAATCAACCAGAAATCACTTCCGACTGTATTATTAGAACCATTATTTCCGGTAGAAGACAACAAACGCGGAAATTTGGCATCAGTATTCTCCGGTGTCCAATAGTCCGTTTGAAACTCATAGGTAGGACTTGAACCGGTATTGGCATCACTCATCATCAGCACACTACCTAAATACATATCAAAACGGGTTGCCCCCTGAAAGAGGGTACTGAAAGAAAATCCTTTATAAGATAAATTGATGTTCAATCCATAGTTGGCACGCGGGAAACTACTTTTACCCAAACGATGCTGGTCGGCCCCATCAATAACGCCATCCCCATTAAAGTCATAATATTTAAGATCACCTGCCGTTAGTGAGTGGGAACCTGTACGTTGCACACTGTTATATACATCATTTGCATCCTTATAAAAGCCCATATTCTCATAATAGACACCGGCATATCCCCGTTGCTGGGTTGTACGCTTGTAAGGATTTTTCTTATTTTCAAGTGACTCAGACGGGTTGTTAGCCCATAACTCATCAAATTTTGTAAAATTAAAGGCTACATCATAATGGAAATCACCAATATCATCGCGCCAACCCAATTGAAACTCCACACCGGCACGACGATGTTCCCCATCTGTCGATATTTTAGGAAGCGATACACCCAACGGATCGGTATAACCAACATCCAATGCATCCGGTGCATATAAGAAACCTTTGGTTGCATAATAGAAATAGTCGAAAGAGCCGTACAATCTATTATTCAACGAACTAAAATCGAATCCGGCATCAAACTGATCAGTGGTAAACCAAGTCAAATCAGGAGAAGGCAAGCTCCCTTCCCAAAAACCGGGTACATACTCACCATTCATTACATACTCCTGGCCGCCTAATCCGTAAGATGTCAGATAGGCAAAACGTCCGATGTGATACGTATCCCCGTCATTTCCCCAGTTATCCAAACCCACTTGTCCGTAAGAGGCACGTATTTTCAACATATCGAAAATATGTTTTTCGCGTATGGTTTCCATGAAAGCTTCATCTGCCAGCGACCAACCGATCGAACCAGAGTAAAAAGTACCCCAACGATGATCTTTCGGAAAATTATCCGACCCGTCATAACGCATACTGGCTTCTACAAAATAACGGTTATCATAATTATACTTGACCTGTCCGACCCAACCGGCCCGGCCATTTTCCCATTCACCGCCGGAGTTTTCCATCGTCGAAGAAGGTCCCGGGTTAATTTGATCAATCGGGAAATCATAATTCTTACGGACCAAGCCCATACTATGTCCAAAACCGCTTGTATATTCGTAACCTCCTAAGGCGCTTACCGAATGCTTGCCAAACGTACGGTTATATTCGGCAAAATACTGTAAGGTCCAGGAATTTCCCAATTCCCCATACTGGCTCAACTGTGGTTTTGAAGCATATGTAGGCTCTTGAGAATCCCATGCATACTGAGCTGCATCTTTTCTCCAGGACTTATTATCCTTTATATAATAGCGATAACTGCCCTTCGCCCGTAGTTTCAGGCCTTTTACCCAGGGAAGATCCCATTCAACCCCCAACAAGCCGTTGACTACATTCTCTTTTTCATCAATATAGCCACCGTCATCAGAAATTTCAGCGATCGGATTATCTGTATTATTATACACCAATCCATATTTATTCCGACCAATTTCCATCGGTGATTTATTCTGGACATGGGAGAATACGTTCCCGTATCCGCTGGATGTGGAAGTATACGGATGTGTTTTAAACTGCATGTAACCATCCAACTGTGCCGTTGTTTTCAGGCCAATGGATTTAAAAGTTGAAGTTTGAGTCAATTGAAAATTCGTTCGTTTCATATAATGCGAATCGCTCTTATACAGCGATTGCTGGTTAATATGACCTATAGAAGCATAATAAGTATTGCTCGCACCACCACCACTAATCGTAATATTATGTTTCTGTTGCGGAGCAAAATTCTTCATTACCTCTTTTTGCCAATCTGTATTAGGGTGTCCGTACGGGTCCGAACCATCGGCAAACATGCGTAAATCGTCGTCATTGTAAGGAATGGTCACTCCGTCATTCGCTGCCGCCACATTACGATGTATAGCACGCTCATACGAATTCAATTTATCAGGCCATACATTCGGTTGAGACCAGCTTTGGTTGAAGTTATAATCAATCTGAGGTTTTCCTTCTTTTCCCTGCTTGGTCGTTACCTGCAAAATACCATTAGAAGCACGCGAACCGTACACAGCCGTAGCCGAGGCATCCTTTAAAATAGATAAATTCGCAATATTTTCGGGAGCTAAAGCAACAAAGTCTCCATAGTCCCGAATAACGCCATCAATAACAACGAGCGGAGTGCCACCACCGCGAATACTCACCGTACTCGTCTTATTAATACCACCACCGCTACCTTGTACAATCAAACCAGGTGAACGCCCAGCCAACCCCTGCGTGATATTTGTTACCGGAAGAGCAGCCATCTCTTCTGCATTTACTGTTGATACGGCTGCAATCATCGAACGTTTTGTTGTCGTACCATACCCCAGGACTATTACTTCGTCCAGCTTCTGAGTGTCTTCCTTCATAGATAAATTGACAGGACCGGCAGTCACCTTGTGCTCAATAGTGAGATACCCGACATAAGATATTACCAGAATATCTCCAGGCTTAGCCTCCAAAGAGAAATTCCCGTCCATGTCAGTTACAGTTCCGTTTGTAGTACCTTTAACATGAATACTGACACCAACCAATGGACCAAAATCATCTGAAACAGAACCCGAAACTTTCTGGGTTTGCTGCATTTCCACATACTTGGACTCCCGTACAGTCAACAAATCATTCGAATCAGCCGCAGCAAAAGCCGGCAAAACAAATGACAACAAACAAGCGACCTGTACTCCTTTCACAATTCTTTGCGGAATAGAAAATGACAGCGATTGAATTTGTACTGGCTTAATTTCCATCTACATTTTGATTTAGAGTTTTACATAATATTTCTATCTAATCCAAAACAGTACTTAATCAGCAACCTGTTTTTAGAATATTTTCATAATATCCCATAGTTCTCTCAGAACTATGTCGATAGAAACTTTCTTCAAATCGCTTATTTTGTAAAGGATCAGGAAATATCACAGAAAAAAGGGGGAAACATGTTGACTCCGCATCCAACTTTAATAGAACAAATTGAAAGCCTACGTGCATAATATCAATCATAATAACATGTAGGGATTTGTGTGAGATATAAAAAACGCATTTATCCTATTAAAATATCATTACTTAATTTACAATGACTTCATGCAATAAAACAATGGGGCTATGTAGAAGCAATCATACCGTACACAACTCAACAATATGTTATAAAATATATTTGTTAATCTTTTTTCAAAAAAAGACGCATAATATTAAAATATATTCTAATTTTGCACATGTATTAAACTTAGTTCTGAGAGAACTATGCTACCATGAAAAGTTTATCCAACCAATACACAGCGATCCGGTTCTTTCATAAACAAATCAATATATCCTCCAAAAATTCAAAATCAATAAAAGAAGAATACTCTTTTAAGTCAACACACAAACATCCTATTTATCAAACAACTATCAGACATCAATCTGTCAATTAGCCTACCAATCCACCTTTTCGTTAACAAATAGACAATAATCGTTGACTCTATATCCTCATTAGTATCCTATTAGTAAAAAAATACATCCCGAACAAAATGTTTCAATTCCCTTATGTATTTTATTGCCGATAGCTATGCGTAGACTTACTGATAAATATCGACAAGATTACCTATAATTGTCGATAAGCTTACGTATAGCTATCGGCAACAAAATACATAAGGAACTCAATCGGAAAAGATCACTATGAACAGGCAACAACAAGGCAGGGAAAAGAAGAAAACAGAAAGAAAAAGCCTGCCCCGAATAAACGGAACAGGCCTTTCACCTCTTATAATAAGTTGTTCTTATTTGCTACAGGAGCAACGCGGCTTCAATTGTTTGAAGAAATCGTTGCCTTTATCGTCCACCAGAATGAAAGCAGGGAAATTTTCTACTTCGATCTTCCAGATTGCTTCCATACCCAGTTCCGGATATTCCAGACATTCTACTTTCTTGATGCTTTCCTGTGCCAGGATAGCAGCCGGACCACCGATACTTCCCAGATAGAAACCGCCATGCTTCTTACAAGCATCTGTTACCTGCTGGCTACGGTTACCTTTGGCAATCATAATCATGCTACCGCCATTGTCCTGGAACAGATCGACATAGGAATCCATACGGCCGGCTGTTGTCGGACCGAATGAACCGGAAGCCATTCCGGCCGGAGTCTTGGCAGGACCTGCATAATAAATAGGATGATCCTTGATATACTGAGGCAGACCTTCGCCTTTATCGATACGTTCTTTCAGTTTTGCATGGGCGATATCACGACCAACTACGATCGTTCCGCTCAGAGAAAGACGGGTGGATACCGGATATTTAGTCAGTTCTTTCAGAATATCGGCCATTGGCTGGTTCAGGTTGATCTTTACAGCATCACCTTCGCCGGCATTACGCAACTCTTCAGGAATCAGGCGACCTGGATTAGAATCCATCTTTTCAATCCAGATACCCTCCTTATTGATCTTACATTTGATATTACGGTCAGCAGAGCAGGAAACTCCCATACCTACCGGACAGGAAGCACCGTGACGCGGCAGACGAACGATACGTACGTCGTGTGCATAATATTTACCACCGAACTGAGCACCCAAACCAATGTTGTGAGCCGCTTCCAAAACTTCTTTTTCCAGTTCGACATCACGGAAAGCACGGCCATACTCGTTACCGCTTGTAGGCAGGTTGTCATAATAATGAGTAGAAGCCAGCTTCACGGTCAGCAGGTTCTTTTCTGCTGAAGTACCGCCGATAACGAATGCAATATGGTAAGGAGGACAGGCAGCTGTACCTAATGTTTTCATTTTTTCAACCAGGAACGGAACCAATGTTGCCGGATTCAGGATCGCTTTTGTTTCCTGGAACAGATAAGTCTTGTTGGCAGAACCACCACCTTTCGCTACACAAAGGAATTTATATTCCATACCTTCGGTTGCTTCGATGTCGATCTGTGCAGGCAGGTTACATTTTGTATTCACCTCGTCGTACATATTCAACGGTGCATTCTGTGAATAACGCAGGTTTTCTTCCGTATATGTTTTGTAAACACCCAGAGAAAGCGCTTCTTCATCACAATAGCCGGTCCATATATGCTGGCCTTTTTCACCGTGGATGATAGCCGTACCTGTATCCTGGCAGAAAGGAAGCTGGCCTTTAGCTGAAACTTCGGCGTTACGAAGGAAAGTCAATGCAACGAATTTGTCATTGTCGCTTGCTTCCGGATCGCTCAGGATTTTAGCAACCTGTTCGTTGTGGGCCGGACGAAGCATAAAAGCCACATCCCGGAAAGCAGCATTAGCCATCGCTGTTAATCCTTCTTTTGCAATCTTCAGAATCGGTTGTCCTTCAAACTCGGATACCGACACATAATCTTTTGTAAGCAGATAATACTCTGTTGTATCCGGTCCCAGTGGAAACGGTTCCTGATACTTGAAAGGAGGTGTTGCCATATCTTTATTATTTAATTATGTAATATTGGTTTTACAATTTCAGAATCATTCTTTTTCGCTTGGCAAACTTAGACAAAAATCACGAAATACGGGAGTGGTTTCACAAATTTGTTCGCAGTACAGAAAGAATTAATTAAAAGAAAAACATATATTTGCATGAATATGAAAAAGCTAGTCACTCTTTTTTTCCTCTGCCTGTTGGTATCCGCCCATTTAACAGGACAGATCAGTCACGGAGGCAGACCACTTCCGATGACGATACTCAGCACCCGCTCAGGAAGCCTGTTTCAAGAAATGCCTGCTTTTGACATCGCTGAACAATTACGAATCGACTCACTCAACGAAAGCGATTTGCGCAGCAGTTTTCATTTTGCCTACAAATTCATGACCGATTTTACTCCGGATAACTCGGGCAGCTGGTTTACACAAGCCGACGGCACCCGCGTATGGCGACTGGGCATTCGATCGGCCGGTGCCTATTCGATCAATGTATTGTTTTCTGAATACGAAATTCCGGAAGGAGCCCAGCTCTTCCTGTACAATCCGGACCAGACACATATATTAGGAGCATTCAACCATTTGAACAACTCCGAACTGGGCATACTTCCCGTCTCTCCGGTACAAGGTGATGAATTAGTTATCGAATATCAGGAACCGGCTAATGTTCAGTTTCATGGCAAGCTAAAAGTGGGTGAAGTAAACCATGACTATCGTAATATCAGAGGATACGAACCGCAAGAATATAGCAGGACGTATCTCGGATGCATAAAAACCCTGGCCTGCCTGCAAGAAAGTACGGATAAATATAATGAGATAGGCCGAAGTGTCGTCCTGCTCATTATCAATGGGACTGATTTTTGTACCGGTACATTAATTAATAATACATCAAACGACGGTACACCTTACCTGTTAACAGCATCCCATTGTTTGAACAAGCAGTTCAGCATCGAGAATCCGGACTATGAAATGATTGCAGGCAATATCGTCACCTATTTCAATTATGAAAGTCCTCTATGCGACCCAGTTATGAGAGGTACCGAAGAAATGTCGATGGCTTCCACCCGCTTCAAAGCGACCAACGAACAGACCGACATGGCCTTACTGCAACTGATGGAAACACCACCGGCTTACTATCAGCCATATTATGCCGGTTGGAATGCCAAAGACCAGGGTACTGCCCCATACGTGGGAATCCATCATCCGGAGGGCACCGTAAAGCGACTTAACACGACAGAAGAAGTCGAATTAACGACATTCAACTCTCTGGTAGGAAACTTTATAAAAAACGGGCACTGGCACATAAAGGAATGGTCGGACGGAAGCACGGCAGGAGGCTCTTCCGGTTCCGGGTTATTTGACAGCAACGGCTTAGTTATCGGAGGTCTGTCCGGAGGAGAGTCCGACTGTCCCCGTCCTTATAACGATTTCTATTTCGCCCTAAGCCAAAACTGGGAAATATCTCCGGATGCCGACAAACAATTAAAAATATGGCTCGACCCGGCAGGAACAAACTCCGAACGGATCTGCAAGGGACTTGATCCTTACAGTGCGACCCCATGCCTGCGCCTGAGCAATATAAAGGAAAGCGGAAAAGCCAACACAATAGAATCAACACCTCTCCCCTCTCCCGGTACAGGCCCGGCTTTCGGCAACAATTCACTGGGAATGAACGAATTTGCCGAAGCCTATAAAATAACGGGCAACGCTAAAATATACGGCACATACATCGTAAATCCGGCTATAAGCAAGATGAGTGACCTTGAAGTAGAAATCACCGTCTACAATGGCTCGGATAAACCGGAAACACTGTTATACAGCGAGTCATTCAGCCCCTCATTCGTAACGCTCAATGACAAAAGTGCTTTTATCGATTCTACCAAGCCGATGAACCGCGACCAGGAATCATTTATAACCTTCAAAGAGCCAATCGATGTGTCCGGCAATTTCTTCATCGGATACAAGATCAAATCGGCTGCCGGCAATATCTTTTTTTCGGCATTCAATCTCCCGAAAGGAGAAACAAGTAAAAATACCGTATGGATCAATTATAAAGGTCAATGGATAGAAGCTACCAGCCATCCGGCTTCCCCGATGAGTACTTCCTTATTCATCGACCCGGTCATCCAGTACAATACGGCATCGGCTAACACTTCCATTAACGAAAGTAATCCAATCCGCATATTTGTGGAAACAGCTTCCAAAGCAATTCATGTCCTGCTACCGGAAACAATCCGTCAGGCACGGTATTCAGTGCTGTCGATGGAGGGAAAAACTTTACAGAACGGCACTGTTCATTCGGGACAAAACATCATCACCGCCACCACAGCCACGTCAGGTATCTATCTGGTACAGATCAGCTACGGAAACGAATGTTTTACTCAAAAGATTTTATTTTAATCAAAAATACACAATAAGAAAGCACTTGGCAGAGCCCGATAAGATAAAGAGATGAAAACAATACATTACAAATTAACTAAATTAGTACTGGATGGAAATGATTAAAGCGTCCATAAATCCTGTCATTTATACTCTTTTTAGCAAAAAAAGAAGACCGGATTCATTAATAAGTATTAATTAGAGAGATTTTATCGTATCTTTGCTATTCATAACAAAAAAATGCTTTAGTTTTGCACTTTGATGGCTAAGGGACAATTGAAAGTGAATATATAAACATAGTAACATTTTAAACTTACATCAAATTATGAACAAAAAGTTTTTATTGTCATTCTTTGTAATGGCAGCAATCTTAACCCTTTCTTCTTGTTCAAACAAGTTGAAACCGCTAGCTGAAGAGTACATCAAAGCTGAACCGCAGCCGCTTGAGGCTATCGGAGGCAAAGTACCCGTGACTATCAACGCGACTTTCCCTGCAAAATGGTTCAACAAGAAAGCCGTTGTAACTGTAACTCCGGTTCTCCGTTATGCCGGTGGTGAAGCATGGGGAACATCTTACACTTATCAAGGTGAAAAAGTAAAAGGTAACAATCAGGTTATCGCTCAAAAAGAAGGTGGTAACGTAACAATGAAATCTTCTTTCACTTACAAACCTGAAATGAAGAAATCTGAACTGTACCTGACTTTTGACGCAAAGATCAAGAACAAAACAGTTAAATTACCGGACGTAAAAATCGGTGAAGGCGTAATCGCAACTTCTGAATTGGCTGATGCTGCTACTGCAACTGCAGCTATCGCTGCTGACAAATTCCAGCGCATCATCAAAGAAGCTCACGATGCTAACATCATGTTCCTTATCCAGCAGGCTGAACTTCGTGCTAAAGAGTTGAACTCTGATGCTATCAAAGAATGGAAAGACCTGGTTAAAAATGCTGATGAAGCTCCTAACCAGAACGTAGCAATCGAAATCTCTGCTTACGCTTCTCCTGATGGTGGTGTTAAACTGAACACAGGCTTGGCTGAAAGACGTGAAGGCAATACTTCTAAATATCTGAATAAAGAATTGAAGAAAATGAAAGTTGATGCTCCGGTTGACGCTCGTTACACTGCTCAGGACTGGGAAGGCTTCAAAGAATTGGTATCTGCTTCCAACTTGCAGGATAAAGACCTTGTATTAAGAGTTATCTCTATGTACCAGGATCCTGAAACAAGAGAAAAAGAAATCAAAAACATTTCTGCTGTTTATTCTGATCTGGCTGAAACTATCCTTCCGCAATTGCGTCGTTCTCGTTTGACTGCTAACATCGAAATCATCGGTAAGTCTGACGACGAAATCAGCGCATTGGCTAAGAGCAATCCTTCTGAACTGAATATCGAAGAAATTCTTTACGCTGCCACATTAACTAACAACGACAGCGAAAAGATGGCTATCTATACAAAAGCTTCTGAACTGTATCCTAACTGCTACCGCACTTGGAACAACATCGGTATGATGGCATTCAAGGCTGGTGACCTGGCTAAGGCTGAACAAATGTTCAACAAGTCTAACTCTGTTAAGGCTAACAACGAAGCTAACATGAACTTAGGTTTGATCGCTCTGACTAAGGGTGACCAGGCAAAAGCTCAGCAATTGTTCGGTAATGCTGCAGGTGTTGCTGAATTAGGCGAAGCTCTGGGTGTTCTTTATCTGGAACAAGGCGAATATGCTAAAGCTGTTAACTCTTTCGGTTCTGTTAAGACTAACAACGCTGCTTTGGCTCAGCTTTTAGTAAAAGACTACAGCAAAGCTTCTCAGACTTTGAACGCTGTTGCTAAACCTGATGCAACTACTTCTTACCTGAAGGCTGTTGTTGCAGCACGCACAAACGATGTAAACGCAGTTATCAGCAACCTGAAAGCTGCTATCGCTGCTGACAAAGCTATGGCTAAAGAAGCTGCTATCGATCTGGAATTTGCAAAATATGCAACTAACAGCGATTTCGCTAGCTTGGTTAAGTAATTAGTATATTACACAATCCTATAATAGAAGCTGCCTCCGTAAAAAGAGGCGGCTTTTTTATTTCTACCAAAATCATAAGGAGATAACAATTTATTCATTTTTAGCCGTTTAATATTGCAATTTCAGTATTATTTTCCTATTCTTGCATATGCTAAGCTTAATCATAATATTATGAGTAGATTCATTATTATACTATTATTGGCTATTATCTCCGGAAGTAATAAGTTGGCTGCGCAAATCGACAGTGCACAATTCTTATTGCGTAACTTTGAAAACGGATATGTTTATTACAAGGATGGCCGGACATTCAATGTCCCGCTAAACTATAGCCTGCTCATCAAAAAGTTCCTTTTTCAGGACCAGCACGACAATAACAATATCAAAGAATTCTCTGAACCGGAAATGGTGGCAACCATCAAGATAGGCGAAAGAATTTTTCTTCCAACGAAAGACGGGGCAACTGAAGTGCTGCAAAAAGACCCTCCTATTTTCGTCCAGTACAGAGGTGCATTAAAATGGGAAGGCAAACAGGTCGGTTACGGAGGGCGTTCGGAAACATCGGCGGTCGACTCCTATTCCTCTTTCCAGTCAGGAAACACTACCCATAAGCTGGAAACAGAAAAGCTGATTCTCAGTCGTATCGACAAAATATTCCGGATAGAGCGTAACGGAAAACAATTCCGTTTCCTCAATGAAAAGCAATTCCTCAAAGCATTCCCCGACCATAAAGAGGAACTAAAGAAATATGCAGATGACAATAAAACGGATTTCAACGAGATTGAAGACGTACTGCAGATTTACAATCATGCAGTAACTTTATAAAAAAACCGGATACACAAATACATATCCGGTTTCCCATTATATATTTCAACAGGTTTATCTACCCTGACGTTTGCGTTCGGTCTCATCCAGGATGACTTTACGCATACGCATATAGTTCGGTGTGATCTCCACATATTCGTCAGCCTTGATATATTCCAAAGCATCTTCCAGACTGAATACGACAGGAGGAGCCAATGATACTTTATCGTCAGAACCTGAAGCACGCATGTTCGTCAATTTCTTCGACTTCGTTACGTTTACAACCAGGTCGCCTTCTTTCGTATGTTCACCAACTACCTGTCCGGCATATACTTCTTCCTGCGGAGCAATGAAGAAACGTCCGCGTGACTGCAAGTTGTTCAGGGCATAAGCGAAAGCTGTTCCCGTTTCCATTGCAATGATGGAACCGTTGTTACGGCGTTCGATATCTCCCTTCCACGGCTGATATTCCAGAAAGCGGTGAGCCATAATCGCTTCACCGGCAGAAGCTGTCAGAACGGCATTGTTCAGACCGATGATACCACGTGAAGGTATATTGAATTCAAGATGCATACGGTCGTTCTTGCTTTCCATCATTGTCATCTCACCTTTGCGCTTTGTCACCATATCGATGATACGACTGGAAGACTCTTCCGGGAGATTGATAGTAAGCTGTTCAACCGGTTCGCATTTTACACCGTCAATTTCTTTAATGATTACCTGCGGCTGACCGACCTGCAATTCGTATCCTTCACGACGCATCGTTTCAATCAACACAGACAAGTGGAGCACGCCACGGCCATATACCAACCATGAATCGGCTGAATCAGTAGGAACCACACGCAAAGCCAGGTTCTTGTCCAACTCTTTCTGAAGACGTTCAAAGATATGGCGCGATGTAACGAACTTACCATCTTTTCCGAAGAACGGAGAGTTGTTGATGGTAAAGAGCATAGACATCGTCGGCTCATCGATTGCAATCGTAGGCAGCGGTTCCGGCTCATTGATGTCGGCAATAGTCTCGCCAATCTCGAAACCATCGATACCAATCACGGCACAGATATCGCCAGACTTAACTGAGTCTACTTTCGTACGGCCCAAACCTTCAAAGATATCCAATTCCTTAATTTTCGATTTCACCATCGAACCATCACGTTTGCACAACATAACATCCTGGCCTTCGCGCAACTCACCACGATGAACGCGGCCTACAGCGATACGGCCTACATATTTGGAGAAGTCCAGCGATGTAATCAACATCTGGGGAGTTCCTTCCAATACCTCCGGTTCCGGAATATATTTGATGATAGCATCCAGCAATGCATAGATATCTTCGGCCGGCTTCTGCCAGTCTTCAGACATCCACCCCTGTTTAGCGGAACCGTAGATTGTCGGGAAATCCAACTGTTCTTCGGTTGCATCCAAGCTGAACATCAGGTCGAACACCATTTCCTGCACTTCCGACGGACGGCAGTTCGGCTTGTCTACCTTATTAATAACTACGATAGGTTTTAATCCTAATTGAATTGCTTTTTGCAACACGAAACGTGTCTGAGGCATCGGGCCTTCAAAAGCATCTACCAACAGCAGGCAACCGTCGGCCATGTTCAATACACGTTCTACTTCACCACCGAAGTCGGCGTGACCCGGGGTATCAATAATATTGATTTTGCAATCCTTATAATTAATAGATACATTCTTAGCTAGAATAGTGATACCTCGTTCACGTTCCAGGTCATTGTTATCCAGGAACTGGTCCGGCTCTGCCTGTCCTTCACGGAAAAGCTTACCGGCTAATAACATCTTATCCACGAGCGTCGTTTTGCCGTGGTCTACGTGCGCGATAATCGCGATGTTTCTGATTTTTTGCATCGAAGACTAATTTATTGGCTGCAAAAGTACGACATTTTTACGATATGTATGTGATATTCATGTTGCAAAATATAAAAAAGATACAGAAAAGAGTTGTCAGACAAAAAAGTTATGCATATCTTTGTCGCCGCTTAGATAATATAGTATCAATTTATTAAAGTAAAAAGAATCATGTATTTAGATTCAGCAAAGAAAAAAGAATTATTCGAAAAGTATGGCAAATCAGCTGCCGACACAGGTTCTGCAGAAAGCCAAATCGCACTGTTTACAGTTCGTATTGCACATTTAACAGAACACTTGAAAGCTAATCACAAAGATTACAGCACTGAAAGAGCTCTGAAAATGTTGGTTGGTAAACGTCGTCGTTTACTGGATTATCTGATTAAAGTTGATATCGAAAGATACCGTGCTATCATCAAAGAACTTGGTATCAGAAAATAAGAAACTACTTCGCAGGAAGTTACAAAAGGGCAACTCTCACAAGGGTTGTCCTTTTTTTCTTTCAGTAAATTACATGGTAAAATAAAATATTAATGTAAATTTGCGGCGTTCAGTTACAAATTAAAAGATAATCTAAAAATAAACATACTTATGGGAAACAACAAAATCATCGGAGCCAAAATTAAAAGTATCCGTGAATCAAAACAACTCACTGTTGAGGAAGTTGCCGAACGTTCCGGCCTGAGCACAGAACAAATCGAACGTATAGAAGGTAATGTAGATTTTCCTTCACTGGCACCTCTTATCAAAATAGCACGGGTACTCGGTGTCCGCCTGGGTACATTCCTTGACGACCAATCCGAACTCGGTCCGGTTATCTGCCGCAAAAAAGACAGTAATGACTCCAATAGCATCGGTTTTACCAACAATTCGATGGAGAACCGGAAACATATGGAATACCATTCACTGTCGCAGGATAAATCAGGCCGCCATATGGAACCGTTCCTGATCGATGTTTCCCCTTCGGAAGATGGCGTTGATTTTATTCTTTCCACACATGAAGGTGAAGAATTCATTTATGTGCTGGAAGGCGTACTTGAAATAAACTACGGAAAGAATACCTATATATTGGAAGAAGGCGACAGCATCTATTATGATTCGATTGTTGCTCACCACGTTCATGCAGCCGCCGAAAGCACGGCTAAAATCCTTGGAGTTGTTTATACCCCCTATTAATGTTAAAGAAAAGATATGGAATTACAACTGCAAGATAAGACATTAGGCCAATGGCTGGAACATTGGGCCGAAACGACGCCGGACAAGGAATACCTGGTTTATTCCGACCGAGACCTGCGTTTTACATGGAAAGAATTCAACGAACGTGTCGACCGGATGGCAAAAGGTATGCTCTCTATCGGTATCGAACACGGCACCCATGTCGGTATCTGGGCAACGAATGTACCCGACTGGCTGACATTTCTTTATGCTGCCGCCAAAATCGGAGCCGTAGCCGTTACCGTCAACACGAACTATAAACAGAACGAGTTGGAGTTTCTGGTAGAGAATGCCGATATCCACACCATGTGTATCACCGAAGGCGTATTTGACGGCAGTTACATCGATATGATGTACACCATGCTTCCCGAACTAAAGGAATCGCAACGCGGCTATCTGAAAAGCAAACGCTTCCCGAGACTGAAAAATGTCGTTTATATCGGCCAGGAGAAATATCGCGGTATGTATAACACGCCGGAGTTGTTATTGCTGGGCGAAAATATAGAAGACGACAAACTGGAAGCCGCTAAAAAGCTCGTTGACTGCCACGATGTTGTCAATATGCAATATACCTCCGGCACGACAGGCTTCCCGAAAGGGGTTATGTTGACACACCATAATATTGCGAACAACGGTTTGCTGACCGGCGAGCATATGAAATTCACCGCTGACGACAAGCTCTGTTGTTGCGTTCCTCTCTTCCATTGCTTCGGTGTGGTGCTGGCTTCCATGAACGTGCTGACACACGGTTGTACGCAGGTTATGGTCGAGAAGTTCGACCCGCTGGTAGTACTGGCCTCTATCCATAAGGAACGGTGTACGGCACTTTACGGCGTACCGACCATGTTTATTGCCGAACTGAACCATCCGATGTTCCCGATGTTCGACCTGACTTCGCTCCGTACCGGTATCATGGCAGGTTCGCTCTGCCCGGTGGAACTGATGCGCCAGGTGGAAGAGAAGATGTTTATGCGTGTAACCAGCGTTTATGGTCTGACGGAAACATCACCCGGTATGACCCATTCACGTATCGACGACCCGGCAGAAGAACGTTATAATACTGTCGGACGCGACTTTGAATTTACAGAGGTGCGTGTTATCGACCCCGAAACCGGCGAAGAATGTCCGGTTGGCGTACAGGGAGAAATGTGCAACCGCGGTTACAACAACATGAAAGGTTATTATAATAATCCTGCCGCCACAGCCGAAGTCATCGACAAAGACGGCTTCCTGCATAGCGGCGATCTCGGCGTAAAAGACGAAAACGGCTTCTACCGCATTACCGGACGTATCAAGGATATGATTATCCGCGGCGGAGAAAATGTTTACCCGCGTGAAATAGAAGAATACCTTTATCACCTGGAAGGAGTGAAAGACGTTCAGGTGGCAGCCGTCCCGTCCAAGAAATACGGCGAAGAAGTCGGTGCTTTTATCATCCTGCACGAAGGTGTTACGATGACGGAAGACGTAGTGAAAGACTTCTGCCGTGGCAAGATAGCCCGCCACAAGATTCCGAAATATATCTTCTTTGTCGATACCTTCCCGATGACCGGTAGCGGCAAGATTCAGAAGTTCAAGCTGAAAGACCTCAGCCTGAAGCTGCTGGCCGAACAAGGGATTACGCCGGTATAAAACGAAAACATATTAAAAGCACAGGGCTTTTGCCCGGCAAAATAGCCGTTGATTAGTATCAGCGGCTATTTTCATTATAATGCTACGGCTCAATCGATTACAGTTTCCTCGTAGTTTTCCGTTCAGGAAACTGTAATTTCCTGCGCAGGGAACTGGAGTTTCCTCCTAAGGGAACGCGCGTTTCCTGCCTGGGAAACTACGGTTTCCTAAGCAGGAAATTATAAAGAGATAAGCAGACGGATATGTTTGTCCTTGCAAATCATCCGTACAACTCAATAATTTGTTATCTTTGCCACACATTCAAAATAATTATTATTTATGTCACAATTATTTCCAACTAATCTGCCTTATAAAGTGGCAGATATGAGTTTGGCTGAATTCGGTCGCAAAGAGATCGAAATCGCTGAACACGAAATGCCGGGACTGATGGCTCTTCGCCAGAAATATGCCGCTCAGAAACCTCTGAAAGGTGCCCGTATCACCGGCTCACTGCACATGACAATTCAGACAGCAGTGTTAATCGAAACATTAGTTGCGTTGGGAGCAGATGTACGCTGGGCAAGCTGTAACATCTTCTCTACCCAGGACCATGCCGCTGCGGCTATTGCTGCAACAGGTGTTCCCGTTTTTGCCTGGAAAGGTGAAACTCTGGAAGAGTACTGGTGGTGTACCGACATGGCACTCCGCTTCCCTGACGGAAAAGGTCCGCAGATGATTGTAGACGACGGAGGTGACGCTTCTCTTCTTGTTCACATGGGGTATCGTGCTGAAAACGATGCAGAAACCATCAATCGTAAAGGTAGTAACCACGAAGAACAGGTTATTCTGGATACATTAAACAGCATCCTGAAAGAAGATAACCAGCGTTGGCATCGTACGATTGCAGAGATGAAAGGCGTTTCCGAAGAGACAACGACCGGCGTACACCGTCTGTACCAGATGATGGAAAAAGGCGAACTGCTGGTTCCGGCCATCAATGTGAACGATTCGGTAACGAAATCCAAATTCGACAACCTGTATGGCTGCCGCGAATCGCTGGCCGACGGTATCAAACGTGCTACCGACGTGATGATTGCAGGTAAAGTCGTGGTAGTTGCCGGATACGGTGACGTGGGTAAAGGTTGTGCACACTCCATGCGTTCTTACGGAGCACGTGTGCTGGTTACTGAAATCGACCCGATTTGTGCTTTGCAGGCTGCTATGGAAGGATTCGAAGTTACAACGATGGAAGAAGCGGTCAAAGAAGGTAATATCTTCGTTACTACCACCGGAAACTGCGATATCATCACCATCGGCCACATGAGCCAGATGAAAGACCAGGCAATCGTTTGCAACATCGGTCACTTCGACAATGAAATACAGGTAGACAACCTGGTGAACTATCCGAACATCAAGCATACCAATATCAAACCACAGGTTGACAAATATACGTTCCCGACAGGAAACTCAATCTTCCTGCTGGCAGAAGGACGTCTGGTGAATCTGGGTTGTGCAACCGGTCACCCTTCCTTTGTAATGAGTAACTCATTTACAAACCAGGTACTGGCACAGATGGATTTGTGGCAGATGGCTTACGAAGTGGGTGTTTACCGTCTTCCGAAACGTCTGGACGAAGAAGTTGCCCGCCTGCACCTTGAACGTATCGGTGTGAAACTGTCTACATTAAGCCCCAAACAGGCCGACTATATCGGAGTTCCGGTAGAAGGTCCGTATAAGGCTGACCATTACAGATATTAAAAATAATTAGCCAATAAAAGAATGTGCCAATATGCCAATTTAGGAAATAATTGAATGAATTACTATTTCCATTGGCTTTTTGGCACATTCTCACATTAGCTAATTATTAATTGGCATATTGGCACATTAACTAATTGGCAAATTATTATGTTATACCGAAGCAAAGCACCTTTCAGACTGGGAATTGCCGGAGGAGGAACAGATGTTTCCCCCTACTCCAACCTCTATGGCGGTGCAATCCTCAACGTTACCGTCAATTTATATGCCCATGCCACTATCCGCCCACTCGACAACGGGAAAATCAGGTTTGTCCATATCAATGAAAACATTACAGAAGAATTTGAGGCTGTAAGTGAACTGCCTCTCGACGGCCCGTTAGTACTGCAACATGGCATATACAATTCAATCGTTTCGCGTTATAACAACGGAGAACCTCTTTCTTTTGAACTGATCACCCAGATGGACGTCCCATCCGGTTCCGGCCTTGGCACCTCTTCCACCTTGGTTGTCGCCATCCTCGGAGCTTTCACCGAATGGTTGCGGTTACCACTGGGGAAATATGATATTGCCCATTACGCTTACGAAATCGAACGCATTGACCTGAATATGGCAGGAGGCAAACAGGACCAATATGCCGCTACCTTCGGAGGCGTTAACTTCATGGAGTTTCTGGAAGACGACAAAGTCATTGTCAATCCTCTCCGCATCGGCGATGATATCTTGCAGGAATGGGCCATGAACACCGTTCTCTTCTACACCGAACAACAGCGTTGCTCCGGAAAGATTATCGAAGAACAGGCCGAAAACGTCAAAAACAATAAAAACGACTCGCTGGAAGCCATGCACAATGTCAAGCATGAAGCATTCCGCATGAAGAATTGCCTGCTGCGGGAAGAATTGCAGGAACTGGGAAAAGCGCTCAACACAAGCTGGACCAGTAAGAAGAAAATGGCCCGCAACATCTCCAACGAATTTATCGACCATATATACGAAACTGCCATGGCCAACGGTGCCCTGGGCGGTAAAATCTCCGGTGCCGGAGGAGGAGGATTCATGTTCTTCTACTGTCCCGGCAATAGCTGCTACAAAGTGTCCGAAGCATTGGACAAGATGCATATCGGACATATACAACAATTTGAATTTTGTAAGAAAGGATTGATTACATGGACAGTAAAGGAATAATCAGAAAACGGCTAGCGCAACACCGCGACATTATCGAACAGATACTGGCGGACGAGAAGCTGCAGGACACAATTGCACAGATTACCGACACGATTGTCACCTGTTTTAAATACGGTGGAAGGGTTTACTTCTGCGGAAACGGTGGAAGTGCCGCCGATGCACAGCACCTGGCTGCCGAGTTCTCCGGCAAGTTTTATCTGGAACGTGACATTCTGCCGTCTGAAGCATTACACTGTAACTCTTCTTACATCACGGCCGTATCCAATGACCTGAGTTTCGAGATCATCTACTCCCGGCTGATTTCGGGTATCGGAAAGGCAGGCGATGTCCTGGTCGGCTTATCCACATCGGGCAACTCCGCCAACATCGTAAAGGCGTTCGAGACATGCCATGAAAAAGCAATTACAACGGTAGCTTTTACTGGTGCCGACGGTGGCCGCATGCGTGAACTGACGAAGCTCCTCATCAATGTGCCGTCTACCGATACTCCACGTATCCAGGAGGCGCACATCACCATCGGGCATATCATCTGTGAATTGGTAGAAGAAGAAATATTCGGAAAGGAATAAGGAATGGAATGTATCATACTGGCGGGAGGAATGGGTACCCGGCTGCAAAGTGTAGTGTCTGACGTTCCCAAATGCATGGCTCCGGTAGCCGGGCATCCTTTCCTGCATTACCTGATTACAACGCTGATTGAAGCCGGTTTCAAACATATCATCCTTTCCTTAGGGTACAAACATGAGATTATCGAGGAATGGCTCGGGGCAAACCGCTTTTCCGCCGACATATCGACCGTAGTCGAAGAAGTCCCGCTCGGAACAGGAGGAGCAGTAAAGCTGGCACTTTCAAAAGCCCGCACAGAAAATGTGTTCGTCCTGAACGGCGATACATTCTTCGGAGTGAATTATCCGGAGTTATTAAACCTCCACAGGCAAACCAGCGCATCAGCAACCCTCGCATTGAGAAGAATGGAGAAGTTCAGCAGATACGGGGTTGTCGACATCGAACAAGAATCCCGCCGTATCCTGCGTTTCAACGAAAAGCAATATTGCGAATCGGGCCTTATCAACGGAGGCATCTATCTGATTAACAGCAACGAACTGGACGCCTATCCGGCAAAGTTTTCACTCGAAAAGGATTTCTTTGAGGCAAAAGTCACCTCCTCCATCCTTTCCGGATATATCGGAAGGATATTTCATAGACATCGGTATCCCTGACGATTACGCACAAGCTCAAACAGACTTCAAAGATGGAAGATATAAAGCCTTATAACACATTATTCCTGGACCGCGACGGGGTTATCAACCAGCAACGTCCGCACGACTATGTCAAAACAACCGGGGAATTTATCTTTATCGACGGAGCACTGGAAGCCCTGAGGCTACTCTCCCCCCTGTTCAAACATATCATAATTGTCACTAACCAGCGCGGAGTCGGAAAAGGCATAATGACCCGGAAAGACCTGGAAGAGATACATGCTTATATGATAAATGAAGTCTCCGGACAGGGAGGAAGGATAGATAAGATATATGTTTGTACCGATACCAGCGATTACAGCAAGAACCGTAAACCCAACACAGGCATGGCACTTCAGGCCAAAGATGATTTTCCGGACATTGATTTCACGAAAAGTATAATGGCAGGAGATAGCATCAGTGACATGCTGTTTGCCCAAAATGCCGGGATAAGGGGAGTATTTATAGGAAACAAATATGGCCCGGGAGAAGTATCAAAAACACTCTACCAGGCCCATTATGCGGATTTGCTGAGTTTTGCTCAGGCTTTCTTCTTATAATGCTTCTTCAGCTCTGCCTCAACGTCTACTTTCTGCTTTAAAATCACTTTGCGGACAAATGCACCGATAAATCCCATACCATAACCGCCTAATTGAATAAAGCTGGTCACGATGGAAAGTAAAGCGATCGACAGGCTTTTATTGACAAACAGAGATTCCAGGAACAGCGCCAGTATATAAACACCCAACGGCAGTAAAGCCCAGGGACAGATTAACGACGATAACAATAAAAACAACACTCCCAGTACAAAACAGGCAGGCAACAGATGAACCAGCTTCAACGAATCCGGATGCATCTGATATAAATCCACACGCGCCATTCCAAAAACATACACCTGTCTGTAGAACGATTTCAGACTCACACGGCGCTTATGATACACATAGGCTTCCGGAAACAGTTCTACAGTAAAACCGGCTTTACGGATACGGGTACTTAAATCAATATCCTCTCCGAACATATCCTTAAAGCCGCCTACCTTCTGATAAACTTCCCGCGAGAATCCCATATTGAACGTACGGGGCACGAACTTCTCCAGCCCTTTCTTACTTCCACGGATACCGCCAGTTGTCAGAAAAGAGGTCATCGAATAGCTAATAGCTTTCTGCATCAGGGAAAAAGAGGCATGTGCCCTGTCCGGCCCGCCGAAGCAATCCGCATTCGTCTCTTTCAGATAGTTCGTAACCTTCTCGAAATAGTCTTCCGGAATAATACAATCCGAGTCGAAAAAGACCTGATATTTACCTTCAGCACGTTCCATGCCATAATTACGGGTTAGGCTTCTGCCCGAATTCGGTTTGAAAAAGTAACGTACATTCAGCTGGTCTTCATATTCTTTGACTACCTCGTCGCAACGAACCGCTGAACCATCTTCAATAATCAGCACTTCAAAATCCTTGCAAGTCTGATGCAATAAACTTTCAAGCAATTCCCGAACTTCAACCGGACGGTTATATACGGGGATTATGATTGAGTAAGATATCATAAATTTTACTTTTGTTTTTTTCTATAAGCTTGGTTTGGATGATTTGGAATGGTCGGATAAAGACGCTCTAAACGCTCCTGAGCCAAAAGGAGAGGCAATATCTTATTCTTCAAATAAGTTGGTGTACGAAGAATCACTGCTGCAATCTCATCAACGCTTTTAAATGTATCGCAACAAATCTCAACAACCAACGTCATTAGTTCTTCATTCCTCATCCATTTCTTTCCCCGAGGTGTCATCATTTCTCACCGGAGGTGTCATCATTTCTCCTGAGGTGTCATCATTTCTCCTGAGGTGTCATCATTTCTCCCCGGAGGTATCATCGTTTCTTCAAAAAGATTCTTTTGAACAGTTTTTTTCTCTTCGCGTAAATTCAGATGGTAGACAGTCCATCGTCCTTTATTCTCTGCGACCAAGTATCCCTCATTGCATAAATCTTTCAATAACTGAGATATTTCCGTTGAATGTTTATTTATCAGTTGCTGTAATCTGACATTAGACACACATCCTTCCATTTCGGCAGTCGTGAGTGCAATTAATCCGTCACCATATAAATGGGTAATTTCTTCCCCAAAAACAGAGATAAGTTTATTTATACTTTTTTGAGGCAATAACTGCTCCATACTCAGGCACAACTCTATCCGGACGGGGCAACACATTTATCAGAGGCTTTCTCCAATGTGCTCCTTCCCAGGCATTCATAATCCGAGTGCTTCCGGAACCTGCCTTTTCTCCATACCCTAAAAGCAGAAACATTGTTTGAATTGAAATAGATTAGCCTCCCAGGTCCCATCCGGATAAACTCTGTCTATCCAACGTTCTCCGCTTTCCGGTATCTCTTGATAATCTACATGATAATCAGGAAAAGCCTCTACTATACTTTCTGTTTTACCAAACATCAATAAACCAGCAACTGTCAAGCCTTCTTTTCCTGTATACCTATCCTTTTTCCAACCGCCTAATTTCAGTAATAATCCTTTATCATCCCATTTTAAAAAAGGATGACCCGGTCTTACACTTCCTAGCAACTGCCGATATTGAGCGACAGATACTTCATCAAGATCTTCCAATGTATAGTTCTCCAAAATTCTGGAGTCCGGTTTGTCTGGCAAGCTATCGGCAAGCATTCTTTTTACTTCGTCCGGAGTACATTTATAATCTCCCGTATGACAACGCTTATAAGTACCTTTCATCGGATCTGAGCCGATATAAACAGGACGATTCCTATAATCAGCACAAGAAATACGGAAGGTTAAAATAAATTGTCCTTCTTGTATCTCAAGCATCTGTACATCATTTTCCAACAATAGATTAAAGCTAACCTTTTCCCTATTATTAACCTGATTCCAAAAATCATCTTGAAACTTACGCATCACCATCTGTGGCAGACCATCATAGAAACATTGCTCATCCTTCTCTGAAATACCTAGGATGATGATACCGCCTTCGGTATTTGCAAAAGAAGAATAAGTTTCCCAAAAGCTCTTAGGGAATCCACCTTTCGCACTTTTAAACTCCAGATCAAAAGATTCCGTCAGCAATCCTTTATTCTCCAGAAATTCCACTATGGAACTATAATTGTCTTTCATTCACGACTCTTCTGCCAATATTTCCAGCCGGACCATCCAACTGCAGCAATCAGCAATAACAAGATTAGAAAAGAGCTATAAGCAGACACATTAGCGGCAAGCACATAAGTATCCGGATGGAAATCAAAAACGATTGTATGTTCTCCCGCGGGTACCAGCATTCCACGTAAAATCCAGTCGGCACGGAAATGAGTCGCTTCTTTTCCGTCTATTGTAACTTTCCAGCCCGGATAATAGATTTCGGAGAAAACTGCCAGTTGTTCCGAAGATGCTTTCGTTTTATATGTCAACCGATTAGGGCGATACTTTTCCAACACAATCGTTGCCGTGGAATCTACCTGCGGAGTAAAGCCTTCCAGGTCTTTCGCAAAGCGCTTATCCACCACCGCTGTCTTCAACGGGTCAATTGTATTCAAGGCATCAATCTCTGCATCTGCATTTTCTACAATATCCACCTTATCTACAAACCATGCATTTCCGTAAGCATACGGATTTCGAATCGGCGCCTGGTCCGGATTATAAATAATATACCGTGTATTCAACATGTTCAAAGAAGGAGAGGCCGCCAGGACAGGCATTATATCCTGTATGCTCTGTGCCTTTTGCAAAGCACCGATAATATTACGGTATTCACCATCCAGACGATAATCAATCAATTCCTGATAACGGCGTAATTTAACGGCATGATATCCTCCAATCGAATGATGGAAATAAGAAACGTTTGTATCCTGCCACGGATTATTCAGTCCAAACACGCGGAAAGATTCATCCGTATCCTTAAATATCTCTTTATCGGCAACACTTTCCTTATAGGATTCTTCCGCTTTTTCCTTTACATAATTACTATCGTCCAGATAACGACGATCGACCGACCATAAATCAACCAATATCAATACGGCCATACCTGCACTCACAATCATAGAGGCAGTCGTCTTATTTTTCGCCTTCCAGTACCAAAGCAATAAACCGGCTCCCAACAAAATAAAAATCAAAGAACGCAATGCATCCGACGAAGCCAGCGAAGCACGGTCCATCAACAAAGCAGTGTAATACCATTCCGGAACCTGGTTCTGGAACTGTGCATCATAAGCAGAATGGAAATTCAACAATAATGAAGGTATCAGGAACACAATCAGACAAATACCACCAGTTATGCCTAAAGACCATAAAAAGCCTTTTTTCATCGTTTTATCATCCACATTTCCCCTGAATATTTCCCGTAATCCCCAAATGGCAACAAGAGGAAATACCAATCCTGGAATCACCAGAGCCATTTCTACTGTTCTGAACTTATTATACAACGGCAGATAATGGAACATTATATCATTGAATGCATCAAAATTACGCCCCAAGGCCAGGAATGTAAGGAAAACAGCCCCGCCAAACAACCACCATTTCATCGGGTTACGCACCACGAACATCCCCAATACAAACAAGAAACATACCAATGCTCCAAAATAAACAGGTCCTGATGTAAATGGTTTATCCCCCCAATAAGTATAAGTCTGAACCTCTTTTCCTACCTGGGCACCATTTTTCTTCAATTCTTTATACAACTCAGAAGAACTGCCTAATGTACCTCCCGAACTACCTCCATATACATCCGGAATCATGACAGTCAATAACTCCTTCCAGCCATAACTCCATTGGAAAGCATAATCTTTATCCAAACCGGAAGAGGCTTTCTCCACTTTTCCCGTTTCGTCTGGTTTAGGCGTCAGTTCAGAGGCTCCACGGATAGAATGTTGTCCCAAATCCCAGTTGGAATACATATGTTTTGCATTGGGAAGGACTGCTAAAACTACACATGCCAGCATAATCAAAGACGTTTTAAGCCAGTCGGCAGTCTGCTTTTCCTTAAGCATCCTGATAGAATATCCCAAATAGATGAAGAAACATAACAAAACCAGATAATAAGTTATCTGAACATGTCCGTTCAACAAAGAGAAAGCCACTCCTAAAAGGAACAGGACTGCTCCCCAAAGCCATTTTCGTTTAAACAGCAAGAACATACCCGCCAACGTTACAGGCATATACCCTATCACATAAGCCTTTACAATATGTCCCGCTTCAATAATGATTATATTATAAGAAGCAAAAGCAAAAGCAATCGCTCCCGCTATCGCCAGCCACCAGTTCACTCCCATGATGCACATCAACAGATAGAAACAGACTAACCCGGTAAAAACCATGGCAGCATGAGTATATCCCGGAGTCTTCAACCATCCGTCAACGATGCCATAAGAGGGCAATTCCGGAGCCGGACTTCCATATCCCGGTCCATAAGGCATCCCCGAAAACATAGCATCCGACCATACACTAAACTCACCCGGTTCAGCAGTCTTTGCATATTTATCGACCTGACTTCCTCCCATACCGGCAGCTTTCACATTATCACCTTGTCTGATAACCTTTCCATCAAACACTGCGGGAGAGAAATAAGCCATCACCAACCCTAAAAACAAGACAAGGGCAGCCACATGCTTACCCACATTTTTCACCATACTATGCATAATATGTATCTTCTATATATTTTCGTTTACACTCTACCTTTGAACCACTTAGCAAAATAAAAGCGAATAGCAAACCAGACATGAAGTAAAGATGTTGATATTACTCCATAATACCGGCACATAATATCATATCTTTCTTTCAAAGAGGCTTTGCGCTGAGTCGTGCTAACCCCGCCATCCAGGAAGTTAGATAATGTCATTCGCGTATTATATATTTTACCTGCTTGTTTCATACATCTGATACACCAGTCGAAATCAGCAGAATAGCGATATGTTAAATCATATAACGGAGCAATACTACGTTTTGTTATAAATGACTGATGACAAACTAACATGCCCATCCGGAAGCTTTTCCATGTAAGTTTGTTTGGTGCCTTCAATCTCCGTTGTCCTAACGATTTACCTTCTTCATCAACAATAACCGTTTCTCCATAAATAATATCAGGCAGAACTTTCTTCTTCTGAACTAAAGAGGCAATTCGTTGTACGATATCGGAGGTAAATAAAGAATCCCCGGCATTAATAAACCATACATAGTCGCCCGTAGCCTTCTGAAGACCTTTATTCATTGCATCATAAATACCTTTATCCGGCTCACTTACCCAATAGGAAATTCCGGAAGCATATTGCTTTATAATATCCACCGTCCCATCCGTCGAACCTCCGTCAATAACGATATATTCAATATTCGGATACGATTGGCTCAGCACCCCAAGAATAGTCTGCTCTAACCAACGGGAAGCATTATAGGTGATTGTTATGATTGAGAAAACTGGTTGTTGCATTAATTAGACTTTCCTATTTGTATTTACATTAAAAAATTTACGGCTTACTTTAGTTTCGCCTTAACAAAATTAACCACCATCTTCGGATTATTGATTGCCTTTTTTATACCTTTTAAACGGGCATTCAGAATATCCTTCGATAATAACCATTTTAAATCATACCAGAAACCTGAATGGTGAACTTTATTCTTATCTAATATATATTTAAAGATAGAGTATTTTGAACGCCCTTGAAAATGAAGACAGTAAAAACGGATTAACGAGTTATCACTCGTTAATCTTCCATATGGAAGATTGTCTATCCAATAGACTTTCTTTTTACCATTTTTCATTTCAAAACCAGCAGACCATGTAATACAACCATCAAAGCAAGAACCTTCTATTGGAGTTGCAATATCTATAACATTACATTTAACATTCTCCTGGTACCAAACAAATGCAGTCATATCACAAATCCCACCTAATTTTTTTTCAGACTTCAAGTTTTCATAAATCCCATCCATTTTATTTATATAAGAAGGAGATGTGTACATCAACATCATATAATCGCAGAAACTTTTAATTGAATGAGCATTAAACAAAGAACAGCCTGGCCCCAGTTTATTGCAAATAGTAAAATCACAGCCTAAATACTGATTAAAGACATCATCAACATTACAATAGAACAACACATCAGAATCCATACACAAAAAATCCTGCAAGCCATTTTCTTTAACAAAGTCGTTAATGACAAACCACCTTTGAAAACAAAAGAGCTCATAATCATATGGATTAGATGATCTATGCTTATAAATTTCTCCAAAATGTATAAGGCCCTCTGAATAGTTCTTTATATCATAATGCTCTACAAAATCATAGCACTTTGTACTTTCATCACTAATCAGACAAATCCGGCTATTAGGATTAAACAATCGTAACTGCCTCAGTACTATAGGTAAATAGAAAGTATTACCCTTGTGAACTATTAAAATCGGTATATTCATAAGCTACTATAACTCCCCCAATAATATCAAAATGCATATTTATTATAAACTTCACAAGTATTTTTCACCATCAAATCTATTGAAAAGTCTTTCAGCCTTATCCTTCCTGCATCCCTTAAATCATCAGCAAGAGACTTATTTTCAAGGACTTTACGTACAGCCTCTGTTATTGAATCCAAATCAGATGGGTCAAAATAAACAGCCGCATTTTCGGCTATTTCAGGGAAACAACTTGCTTTGCTCAAACAAACCGGACAATCATTTTGAAATGCTTCCAATATAGGAATGCCAAATCCCTCATAAATAGATGGGTAAACAAAAGCTAACGCATATCTGTAGAGAGAAGCCAGCTCACTATCTGAAACTGATTTTTGAATAACCCGGTCTATTAATTTGATTTGATTTAATTGTTCCAATTCTTCTCGGCTAAAGGGATTCCCTGTACATACGATTTTTAAATCCTTATATTTGTTCAAGAGAGGAACCATCGCCTTTATAAAGTTCCAGAAATTTTTATAGCCTTTACGTTCTCCCACAAACAAAAGATAATTCTCAAAAAGAGCCTCCGCTGATTTACAATGCTGCTTATAGCCATGATATACGACTGTAATTTTATTAGGGCTAATGCCAAACAGTTCAACCAAATCCTTTTTAGTATTTTGGCTAACAGCTATGATATGTGCAGCTTCTTTTGCCAATAAACGTTTATTTTCAGATGTATTATCATACGTCAAAAATAAATCAGGAAACTTCTCATGATTCATATCATGGACAGTAATGACAAAAGGCTTCTTGATTTTTTTTATAAAATATGGATCATAATAAGTAGGATGAAACAGATTAAATTCATTCTTCTTTATTGCCTGATTAGACAATATTGTATTTCTATGATAGTAATATAATCTTTTTAATCTAAAAGGAAGTATATCTGAAAACTTCCTTATTACGACATCCTCTTTTTCTCTTAAATAATGGTTTTCACTGTATAAGATAGGTAATTCGCCCTCATATCCAAGAGGTAAATCGAATATCAAGTCAGAAAAATATCGGGTAATTCCTCCATATTTTTGCATTGAAAACATTTGATGGTCATACAAAACCTTCATAGAGTACCTATTATTTATTCTTAATATTTATATTTCGCATATATTACACCTTTTCTAAAAATAGAGGAAATATCTATTGAATCATAATCTACATCCGAATAAACATCCAACATATATCCTTTAGAAATAGATAACAAGTAATTATCTCCCAACATTTCGGAAATCATTTTCTCATCATTTGGACGATGGTAGGAACATACTATTATTTTTTTCAGTACTCCATTTTGAATCATTTTCTCTGCTCCTTTTAACATAACTTCTTCTGCCCCCTCAATATCAGCTTTTATAGTAGAAAGGTTTATGCCCTTTTCATAAAAATAATCATCCAGCCGAATCATACACCCTTCCGAGTTATCCGATACATATTTATTTATAATACGAACCTTCTCTTTCCAAGGAGAAAAAGTTAAATTAAGAGCTTCTATCCACCCTTCATCGCATTCAAACAAATATAGGGTCTTTACACTTTCAATAAGACTTAATCCCCATATACCTTCAGCTGTACCTATATCCGCTACAATTTCATTTTGAAAAGACATCTCCCCAAATGAATAACTATGAGGAGAATCTTTATCTTGTTCTATACATAAACACCGATACAAATCCTTTATTGCTCTTTTTGATAATTCTCGTTTAAAATAAAGCCTTTTCCCTTTATGATTTACATAGAAGAGTCCATTACTTTTATCTTTTGTCAATTTGATTTTTTGTGTCAAATACTTATTTCTAAAAGAATAGTTTATCTGTGAAATCAAAGAATATCTTAAATATTCCATAATCTCTTTTTTATCTTGTAAGGGCAATTTACAACTTGCCGACTCCAAATACAATTTAGTTTTTCTAGTTAACCGATACCTTTTGGTGTTGAGAAAAGATTCAATCACATATTTGAAGAACAGTAAAAATCGGATGTACATAAAGCTCATGATATTTAATACATACCTAAAAAATAACGCACCAGCCTTTTATAAGAAAAAAATTGGTGAGCAACAGTAAAATCATCAATTTCCACATTTGCCTTTATATAAACCGGATGTTTTAAAGGGAATTTCATTTCCTCAGAAAGAACGAATAAATCATCATTCCGGGCAGTAGTATGTGTAGCCTCAATTGAATGCAGACCAATATTTGTAACTAAGTTAACCATAGGATAAATCGATAATCTATTCTGGAGTCTATGCATAAAAAAATATTGAGTATCCCAGGTATTAATACCCCTATTACCTCCTAACACATCTGAAAGAAAAGTTGAAAAATATATTTCTTCCTTCAAATTTCGGAATAAACCTTTCCGCTTGTACTTGTCATCTCGAATCTCATTCCAATAAGGAAAATTCACATCATAATCCTTCCAGACCCTCCGCCAGGAAGCCCATCCCCAAATATGGGATACAGAGCAAAAATCATAACTATACTCACTCTTTACATCATTTCGCAAAAAGTTATTTCCCCCAATGTGTCCAATACGCTCATCATCCTTATATTTCAACAATAATTCTTCGCAGAAAGGGAAAAATGACAAATCCGGTAAACAATCATCTTCTAAGATTACACCATATTCTTCACATTCAAAAAACCATGAAATAGCAGTCGAAACAGCCATTTTACAACCTAAGTTAGTATCACGAAATAGAGTATGAACTTCACAAGGCCAATCAATTAAATCAATAATATGACGGGTTTCCTGACTTCGTTTGATTTCATCCGGGCGATTCTCACGTGGAGCATCTGCTGCTATATACAACTTTGTTGGCTGAATTTGCTTAATGCGTTCAAATACTCTTCGTGTTGTATCCGGACGTGCAAATATTAAAAATAAAATAGGGGTCCGATACATATTTACTTTTTTAGTCCGTTAGCCAAAGCCTCTAAATAACCTCTACCATTCTTCAAATCTGGTTCCATATAATTACCTTCGGCCCATTCATTCCATGATTTCAATATGACAATTTTGTGTTCATCCGATTTATCAGATATTGACTTAACCACAGTCTCCACATGCTTCTGAAACAAAGCTGGGGTTGAATTTTTCAGTATAGAACCATATTTACCAGTTCTTGGAGAATGATCCCAATTAGGAACTAAAGTAGGATACACATTCTCTCTTTTATCTTCCAGACCAGAGAAATATTTCATTGCATCTTTATATTCATACCAAAATCCATGTTTAAATATCTCTCTATTAATTTTATTAATTGCCATTCTTAACAAAGACAACCCTACTCTTTGATATTCAAACAATCGGACAACATTAACAGCATTATATCCTATTGCCAACAAAGTATCTATATAATCAGGTCGGTAAGTATGAGCTACAAAATGGATTCCAAGAAGTCCATTTTGTTTGGCAAGTTCTTGCCAACAATCTATAAACTCTTTGGAATCAGGAATTTCCTGCGGTGAAAAAACTAAAAAGAACGGTTTACCATCAACCGTCACATAACGTTTATCCTTAAAAGCAGGCAACACATCATAAAAATGTTTTTTGTAATCTTCTATTCCATTATAAGTTTGTCTCATTACTGGCTCTTTAGTTTTCAAGCCACAATAAATACCATGCCAACTATGATTAGCCCAAGCAAGGCAAAAAGGGAAATCAGGCTTTCCCAAAGATAATACTTCATTAAATGGGCGTTCTAACAATCTGCGTCCATTACCAAACCAATAATGCCAATAGCAAAAACCTTCAACACCATATTCTCTAGCCATCTCTGCCTGAGCCTCTCTTGTTTCAGGAACTCTAAGATCATAATAACCTAAATCTGCAGGAATCTGAGGTTGATAATGCCCTCTAAATAATGGTTTAGCTTTCCCTACATTTGTCCATTCCGTAAAACCTTTACCATACCACTTGTCATTTTCCGGTATAGGATGATATTGAGGTAGATAGAAAGCTAATACTCTAACATTCTTTTTCGACATAAATTCTATAATACAGATTTATAAACTTCTAACGTTTGATTTGCAGTTTTATTCCAAGAAAATTCTTTTTCTCTATCTAATCCCTTATTTATCAATGAATTTCTTAACAAATCATCTAATAATATCAATTCCATTGAATGAACTAAAGATTCCAACTCATACGGAGAAAAATAAAGCCCAGCATCTTGAGCTATTTCTGGAAAACAACTAGTATTACTCAATAAAACAGGACAGTGACATGCAAAAGCTTCCAATATAGGCATACCAAATCCCTCATATAAAGACGGATAAACAATAGATATAGCATTTTTGTATAACAGACACAATTCCTCATCATTTCTAATAATGCTCGCCTTTACCCAATCATTGATATTATATTCTGCTAAGAGTTTCCTTTCATATGAAGTAAAATTACTACCTGTACATATTAAATTCACTCGATATTTTTGAGAAATAATAGAAAATGCTTTTAATAAAAATTTAAAATTCTTATAAGAAGAACGTCCACCTACATATAAGAAATAAGGTATAAAATCTTTTTTCTTACAAGGAAGAGATTCTAAGTCATTCAAAAGTGTATTTCCATGATATACCACATCAATCTTCTTCTCATCAACAGAAACAAAATTTAATATATCTTTTTTGGTATTTTCACTAACTGCTATAATTTTATCAGCCTTAGATATCAGCATCTTTTTAACCTTATTGATATTGCTATCTTTATCATAAATTTCAGTAATCATATCATGTACAGTAATAACAAATGGTCTATTTTTCAATTTTTCTAAAAAATATAATGCATAACTAGTTGGATGAAAAACATCATAATCTTGTTTTGAAATAGCCTTTTCTGAATAATAACGATTAAAACGAGGTAATGTTCTATTGAATATTTTCAAATTAAAAGGTAATGAACTAAAATGAGAAGAAACATCTCTCTTTTGTATATAATAGTTATTAGAAAAGAACAATGGTAATACAGTTTCTACATTTATCTCATTCAATGCCTTTATTAGTTCGTAGTGATATCTTGCAACACCACCATGAGTCATCATTGAAAATATTTGATCATCAAATAAAACTTTCATAAATCAAAGATATTTTATACACCTCATTCTATTTTTGCAATCTCAAAACTCCTTTTCGAAAATAAGGAGGGCAAATAGGATATCGATCATCGTTCCATTGAACGAACATCAAACCCGTAGAGAAAGATTGCTTATAATTATATTCACTAAATAAAGAAGAAATTTCTTTTTCATCTTCATGCTTATGATAAACACAAACAGCCCATTTTGTAGTTTTACTTCTAATAATATTAATCGCTCCTAATAAAGCATTATACTCACTCCCTTCAATATCCATCTTAACATAATCAGGCAAAAGATTTTCATTAGCAAAATCATCTAATGAGATATTATATATATCATTCGCATTAGATACATATTTTTGTACAATTGTTATTTTTTCTTTCCAAAAAGAAAATGTCATATTCAATGCTTCAATCCATTCATTTTCACATTCAAATAAATAAGCATGCCTTATTTTTTCTATATTAGCAAGGGTAAAAATACCTTCTGCCGCACCAACATCAAATAAAACTGCACCTTCATCTACTTTAAAATCAGTTCCTACATAGGAATGGGGAGAGCGAGAATCTTGTTCCAATAATAAGGATTTATAAGAACTCTGTACTTCCTTTTCTGTCAATCCCCTTTTAAAATACAACTTTTTTCCATCAAACAATACATAATACAAATTACTCTTCTCACATAAAAACACTTTAATATCTAAAGACAAATAATGAAATACAAAATTGCCAATCACCAAAGAAGGTCCATATAAAAAAGAAAACTTAGCAGCCTCTCGATATTCAATAGGATATTGTTTTCCTTTACCGAAATAGAACTCAAAAAGCAATTTAAAACGCCATTTCCAATCGACTAAAAAGACCTTGGGATCATTAATAAAAAGCAAATAGGGTTTGATTATTAATCCATAAATAATTCTCCTTAAATTTCCTGGCAAATATTTCCTATATAAGACTAATATATATTTCATATGAAAACTTCTTTTTGTATCATGTATTCATCATCTTCTTTTTCATTTTAAACAAAAAAGAAAAAACCTCATTAAAAATTACAGATTTCATTTTCCACAGAATAAAACTATAAAGTAAAGCTACTATTAATATCTTAGATAAAAACAATATATATAAATTAGATATCCACATCGTTATTCCCCACGAAGTCATAAAACAGAAAATTGTTAATAATAAATAGGGAGAAATATCCTTCAAAAGTTCAATAGTCCTAATACCTATTAAACTCTTACCACAGAAATGCCAACAAAAATTTAATAATACATTAAAACATGAGCATCCTATTACCATTGGAAAAATACCATAAGAGACTAGACAGAAAGCCAATAACAAATTAATACCATAAAAGATAGAACTAGCATAAAGTATTATATTTGATTTTCCATGAGACAATAACAAACTACAATATAGATTGGTTATAAACACAAAAGAGGCCGCTATACTCAATATCTGAAGATAAGGAACACTATCAATCCATTTCTCTCCAACCGTAATTAAAATAAACTCTTTCGCAATAAAAGCGATCCCTAACATTGCAGGAAATGAAACAAAAGCGCCAAATCTCAACATCTTTCTAAAGACATTCTTCTGTCGTATTTTATCATCTGTAACCTCAACTAATACAGGTTGAGCTACCCCTTGAATCATACTAGTAACAGTCATACTTCCTACTATCATCCATTTACTTCCTTGAGAATAATATCCCGTATCTGCCTTTGTATAATATCTACCAAGCAATACAGAGAAAAAATTAGCATTCACTTGCCCTAATATATTATTAAACAGTATTTTAGAGCTAAAGCTAAACATTTCTTTAATAGGAGAAAAGTCAAATGTAAAAGTAGGACGCCATCCCGAAAAATACCAACGCAATAAAGTAGCAGATAAACATTGAGTAACTAACTGCAAAGCTAATCCCCAATAAGCAAAACCCAATAAAGCTAAGATAAGTCCTGCAACTCCAGACACCAAGACCGCCACTATATCAATAATACCTCGTTGCTTAACCTTTATCATCTTAAAAAGTAACGCATTATGTGCTATCCCAAAACTTGAAATCAAGAAACTTAAGAATAATACACGGGAAAGATTAAGAAGAACCGGTTTATTATAAAATTGGGCAATCAGAGGAGCAGCAAGAAATAAAATCATATAAATTACGATTCCACAAAACGCACTAAACCAGAAGACAGCATTATAGTCCTCATGCCGAATAGTCTTTTTATTTATCAACGCCGTAGTAAAGCCGCTATCCATAATCGTATTGGCAATAGCACTAAAAATAGCAAGCATAGCCACCAATCCATAGTCATCCGGACTAAGTATACGGGCTATCACAATCCCAAATACCATTCCTATTATTTGTTGGAAGAATGTACTAATCCCTCCCCAAAAAAGGCCTTTAGCCGTTTTATCTTTCAAAGTTTCCTCAGCCATTTATTCTTTCCTATCATCACCTTTATCCAATCTCAACCCAGTTTTTGCATTAAGCGGAGAAATGACCGAATGTCCCAAATCACTTTCCAATTGCTTTCGGGCGGCTTCGGCTGCTTTTCCCCCTTGTCGGGCGACTTGTATATGCTCATCAAAATGTTGCGGATCCTTTTCTTTGGACAATTCCGTGGTTGCTGCTTCTGCCAGCATGTTAAGGGCTAGTTCAGTATTAGTCATGTTATCTCGGAGACTCTCTTTTTTCAACCCTTTAAAGCGTCTGTACTCTTTCGATGTTTTACCAGACCATGTTTGATAAATAATATCCGTAAGAGTAGCAAACTGTACCCCTTCCTGTAATCCGCGATTTCTCCACTCATCAGTCAGATCTTTACGGATCTCGATGCTTTTGAGCCGTTGGTTGATCCAATGATCCGAGTAACCCAAGTTTTTATACTCCATCATCGCCCGATCGATTGTCCGTTCCGGATCCTGTATTTCGTCTAATCGCTCTTTGGCTACCTGAGCCATCCAAAGCTTGAATGGTTCGGCTTTCGGGGATGGAATGGATTGAATCAAACGAAATAGTTGCTCGGTGGTGGCTACATCAGTTTTGTAATATTTACCGTCTGCTGCCGGTAATTTCAGTTGGTGACAATTTGTCACCAACTCACTTCCTTCAGCTTTCAGTCTCTGTTTGAGCTTATTCCAGTACTTCCGACCATCTACACTCTCTGTCAATACACTCACCACATCTACTATGGAAAAATACCATTCTTCCGTTTCGTCGTCCCAAAGAGTACGAACTTTCTTCTCCTCGAAAATTTTAATAGCTTCTTTCTTCGTCATTGTCTTGGTTTTTATTTATTTTTCTCCATTTATTTCCAATCCACTTTGCAAAACAACTGTCATACTATCATAAACTTCCTTGCGCCCATTGCAAATCAATCATTACAACAAATGGCAGTATACATGATAGATACAAATTACCCTCTCATACTATCATAAAAACAGCTATCTTTTTTCAAACAGTATATTGCTTATTTTCAAAGATATAACTATATAAACTCATTGAGACCCGGGTCTTAACCATCTCCACACCCGGGTGTCAGCATCACTCAGACCGGGGTATAAAAACTGTCGAAATAGGGGTCCCGGGAAAATTTTCTCCCTGTTTTAGCTAAAAAAGATAACTACTTTGACAAATTAAATGCCATACTTAACACAAAACAAACGAAGAGTAGGACGGTAATGACAGTTTATGATAGTTCTATGATAGATAAATTCATCAACCATCATAGTTATACATCCCGTAAATCAAAGAGTACAAACAAAATATGATAGTATGATAGTTATTTTTCAAAAAACTTCTTTATGACCAACCACTCTTATCTTCTTTTCACCGTATGCTTAAACTTTAAAACAGCCAGATTCAATTCTATTGTCGTTTCCGAATCTGTTACTTTCGGTTCATCATCTAATAAGTCAGCCATTAACTCACTCGTGCGCTGCATAAGTGTTTTCTGCTGTGCTTCATCGGCGGTAGGTAACTGTAAAACAGTTCTGGACAATTCCTTGATTCTTGCAAAAGCTTCAACGATTGCGATTGTTGTCTGCGTTGCCTTATTACTTTTCAGGATTGTGTTGCCAACATGTAAAGTCCTTTTTCAGTAAAAGCTGTCGGAAGAGCTGTTGAATGTTTTAAAGGATTGAACCGGTCAAAATTTTTGACCAGTTCGGCTTTCTCAACTTTATTACATTCGATTAAATATCCGGCAGGAAATTTATCCGGATTATTTTTGACTGCCTGATTTATTTCTTTTGTTTCTACATCATAAAGCATAGCGACATCCCTGTCAAGCAGAACTCTTTGATCCCGTAATTCAATTATGCAACTTTCTACATCACTGAATCTAATCACATTTTCTTTCATAGTTAATTAATTTTAGTTTACAATATGCATTCTACCTCCCTATGCAATGATAGACAAACCCGTTCTCCTCCATCTCCTTGATATCATAAATATTACGGCCATCAAGAACCAGCGGAGTAGCCATCAGTTTCTTTATGGCAGACCAGGAAGGCATACGGAACTCTTTCCATTCCGTTACAAGCATCAGGGCATCGGCATCCACTACTGCATCATAAATATCTTTTGCATAATGAATCGCATCTCCGATACGACGTTTTGATTCTTCTACTGCTACAGGATCGTAAGCATATACCTCACAACCTGCCGCCAACAGTTTTTCTATCAAAACCAAAGAAGGAGCTTCGCGCATATCGTCTGTTTCAGGCTTAAAAGCCAGTCCCCAGATAGCGATACGTTTACCTTTCAGGTCTCCATTAAAATGCTTTTCGAGTTTATGGAACAAAAGAGATTTCTGTTCGTCATTTACTTCCTCGACTGCCTGAAGGATACGCATCGGGTAATTATTTTGCTTGGCTGTATTAATCAAAGCTTTCACATCTTTAGGAAAACATGAACCGCCATAACCGATGCCGGCATACAGGAAACGGTTACCGATACGATTGTCGGAACCGATACCTTTACGTACCATATTTACATCCGCACCGATAATCTCACACAAGTTGGCAATATCGTTCATAAAACTGATACGGGTAGCCAACATGGCGTTCGCAGCATATTTGGTCATCTCGGCAGATGGCACATCCATAAAAATTACACGGAAATTGTTTAAAAGGAAAGGACGGTACAGACGAGTCATCAGCTCTTCTGCACGCTCAGATTCTACACCAACAACAACACGATCCGGACTCATAAAGTCGCTGATCGCTGCTCCTTCCTTCAGAAATTCAGGATTAGAAGCGACATCGAACTCGATCTCTACTCCACGTTTATCCAGTTCTTCCTGGATAGCCCGGCGTACTTTCTTTGCCGTGCCGACGGGAACCGTACTCTTTGTTACGACCAGAATATGTTTCTTCATATTCCGACCGACAGTACGGGCTACCTCAAGCACATACTTCAAATCTGCACTACCATCCTCATCGGGAGGCGTACCTACGGCACTGAACAAAACTTCCACTTCGTCCAGACATTCAGTAAGATCGGTTGTAAAGTGTAATCTTCCGGCCTGCTGGTTACGATGGACCATATCTTCCAGACCGGGTTCATAGATAGGGATTATCCCCTTTTTAAGGTTTTCAATTTTTTCGGTGTTAACATCTACACAAAAAACTTCGGTCCCCATTTCTGCAAAACAGGTTCCGGTAACCAGGCCGACATAGCCTGTTCCTACTATCGCTATTTTCATAATTTATAATCAAAATGCAAAATTAAAGGCTCTTGAAATATTTAATTGTATCTATCAAACCTTCTTCCAAACGGATTTTAGGTTCCCAGCCATTCAGTTTTTCTTTTGCTAAAGTAATATCCGGTTTACGCTGTTTCGGATCATCAGAAGGAAGAGGGGTAAATATTATTTTTGATTTCGAATTAGTCATCTTCAATACTAACTCGGCCAACTCCAGCATGGTAAATTCTCTCGGATTTCCCAAATTGACAGGTCCGGTAAAGTTTTCGGAAGCCATCATACGAATCATACCTTCCACCAGGTCGTCGACATACTGGAAGCTACGGGTTTGCTTTCCATCACCGTAAATAGTAATATCTTCGCCTTTCAACGCCTGCATGATAAAGTTGGAAACAACCCGGCCGTCATCCGGACGCATACGGGGACCATAGGTATTGAAAATACGGATAATCTTGACATCTACCTTATTCTGACGATGATAATCCATGAATAAAGTTTCCGCACAACGTTTGCCCTCATCATAACAACTGCGCAAACCGATCGGATTCACATTTCCCCAATAACTTTCTTCCTGGGGATGAACGATCGGATCACCGTAAACTTCACTGGTAGAAGCCTGAAGAATACGTGCTTTGGTACGTTTAGCCAACCCAAGCATATTGATGGCACCGATAACAGATGTTTTAGTTGTACTCACCGGATCGAACTGGTAATGTATCGGAGATGCCGGACAAGCCAGATTATAAATCTCATCGACCTCCACATAATACGGGAATGTCACATCATGGCGAACCAGCTCAAAATAGGGATTGTCCAGTAAATGAACAATGTTTTGTTTCAGACCTGTAAAATAATTATCCATACAAATCACATTGTTCCCGTCTTTCAGCAGGCGTTCGCAAAGATGAGAGCCGATAAAACCGGCTCCTCCGGTAACTAAAATCTGTTTCATGCTATCTGTTCAATTTGAGTTTCTCTATATATCTCAGTCCTTTTCATAAGAATGAGAGCACAACAATGTTGGTCAGTCCCATGCCGGAAATGACAAAACTTCCACAAAGATAGGAATTTGAAGGGATTCTTTCCCTTCTAAAATCGTTATTTATATAAAAGGGAAATTACCGATCATTATTTCTTATTCAGAATCGTTACTTTTGAGCATAGATACGTTGTATTATATCTACGACTTTCATACCTTCTAATACATTCGTTGTAATACATTCCGAACCGGAGCCGGAAAGGACACGGACCACATTGCGGATCACGAAATTATGATTCTGAGCCGATCCCTTGTAAGGGCCGTAATCATTACCCGGATTGGTTGGAGCCAGTTCGGGCATCTCATACTCCTTCACATGGCAATATTCCACTTCATTCATATATTGTCCACCGATCTTTACGCTGCCATTCTCTGCCACGATCAGCATGCTGCTTTCCATATTTTTGTCCCAGACAGCAGTCGAATAACTCAGACTTCCCATTCCTCCGTTCACGAAATTGAAATTCACAAAGCCGGAATCTTCAAAAGAGGTCAGTTTCTCATGATTGAAATCGGCAAAACGAGCCTGGATATTACAGATATCCCCGAACAACCAATACATAATATCGATAAAATGGGAGAACTGGGTGAAGAGCGTTCCTCCGTCCAGCGCAGCATCACCGTGCCAGCCACCGGGTTTATAATAGCGTTCGTCACGGTTCCAATAGCAGTTCAACTGAACCATGTATATTTTACCCAACTTGCCGGAGTCGATCATATCCTTAATCCACACGGAAGGAGGGGAATAGCGGTTCTGCATGACGCAAAATACCTGTTTACGGTATTTCAAAGAAGCATATACCACCTTCTCCGCATCAGCCAGTGTCAACGCCATCGGTTTTTCTATCACCACATTACAACCGGCTTCGATAGCTTGTACCGCCATAGACGCATGCAAACCGTTCGGAGTACAGATATTAATGACATCTATCTGAATGCCACTCTGCAATAATTCCTGCAAACCGGCAAAAAAAGGGACTTCATACCCCTCTATTCCCAATTCTTCGCGAGGACGGATATCGCATAAAGCGACTAATTCGGCATCCTGATCACGGGTTACCATCTCGGCATGGCGCTTTCCGATATGACCACAACCGACTACGGCGAATTTTATCTTATTTTCTTTCATATTTTTCTATTCTCTAACTCCTTTACCAATACATCTATTATATATTCCTGTTCTTCCACTGTCATCTCCGTATGGATCGGCAAAGATAGAACACAGTTGCTTAAACGGGCTGCTGTTTCCATACTTCCGGGGGTACGTGCCATCCATTTATAAGCATCTTGTGCTTGTAAAGGAACGGGGTAGTATACCATGGAAGGAATACCTTTCTCTTTAAGAGCCACTTGTAATGCCTCCCGATGCTTTGCCGTATCCGAATATTCCGGAACCGGTTTCAACTGAACCGTATATTGATGATAGACATGTGTAGAGAAATCACTCTTCTTCGGAAGAATCAACTGCTCGCATGAAGCCAAACCTTCGTCATATCTTCGGGCAACGACCTGCCGGGCTTTCGTAAACTCGTCGATATACTTCAGCTTCACATCCAAAACAGCGGCATGCAGGGTATCCAGACGAGAGTTACATCCTATCAACTTATGATGATATTTAACTTCCTGACCATGATTTGCGATCATACGGATACGCTTTGCCAGACTCTCATCAGAAGTCATTAAAGCGCCTCCGTCACCAAAACAGGCCAGCGGCTTGGATGGGAAAAACGAAGTCGTACCGATAACGCCCATTGTCCCTGTTTTCTTCACCTGTCCATCCGGGAAAGTATATTCCGCACCAACGGACTGCGCATTATCTTCTATCACATGAAGATGATACATGCCGGCTATTCTCAGGATCGGAGCCATATCGCAGGACTGGCCGAACAGGTGAACTACAATAATTGCCTTGGTATTACGGGATATAGATTCTTCTATTTTACGGGGATCGATATTATAGGTTCGCGGATCTACATCCACCAGCACAGGAGTCAATCCCAGCAAAGCGATCACTTCGGCAGCCGCCACATAGGTAAATGCCGGAACAATCACCTCATCCCCCGGCTGCAACTGCAACGCCATCAAAGCGATCTGAAGAGCATCCGTACCGTTCCCGCAAGGAACCACATAGGGAATATCCAAATAATCAGCCAAATGATCACCAAAAGCTTTCACCTGAGGACCGTTGATAAAGGCACTGCTTTCAATAACAGTTTGCATGGCTGCATCTATCTCCTCTTTCAGGCGATGATACTGACCTTGCAAGTCAACCATTTGTATATGTCTTTCAAGCATCTTTCCTATTGTATACCACTGTTTATCTTATGAAGATTAAAACGTTTCAAATAATCTTTTATTGCATAAAAGACCTTTAACATTCTTTTCTATGATAAGTGAGAGCTTAGGGACTCTTACCTATGAGAGAGCCGGGACTCTTACAGATAAGAATACCGGCTCTATTATCATTCATACTCCCGGCACTCTTACGTTCCATAGCACCGGAGATCTTATATTATTTTACTTCGCTACCCGGTTTCACTTCTTTTTCCGGAGTGATGACAGACAACTTGCCGTCGAAGTTTTCAGCAGAGAGGATCATACCTTCCGATACGATGCCTTTCAACTTACGCGGAGCAAGGTTGGCAATAAAACAAACCTGTTTTCCGACCAACTCTTCGGGGGCATAATGCTGGGCGATACCGGAAACGATCGTACGTTTCTCCAGACCGTCATCGATACGGAACTGCAACAACTTGTCGGCCTTAGGCACCTTTGTACATTCCAGGATCGTTCCCACACGGATATCCAGTTTTGTGAAATCATCGAACGCGATGTTTTCGCGTATCGGTTTCGCTTTATAGTTGGCTTCTTCGTTCGCTTTCTTTGTATCCAGCAACTTCTGAACCTGCGCTTCGATCACACTGTCTTCGATCTTTTCAAAGAGCAGTTCGGATTTGCCAAGCTGATGTCCGGCTTCCAACAAATCGGTTGCGCCCAGACGGCTCCAGCCTAACGGTTCTACATTCAACATCTTGTTGAGTTTCTCCATGCTGAACGGCAAGAAGGGTTCGAAAGCAATAGCCAGGTTGGCTGTGATCTGCAAAGCGATGTTCATGATTGTTGCCACACGAGTCATATCTGACTTTGCCAGCTTCCAGGGTTCCGTATCTGCCAGGTATTTGTTACCGATACGGGCCAGGTTCATGGCTTCTTTCTGGGCATCACGGAAATGATAGGTGTTGAGCAGACGTTCCACATTTGCTTTTACATCTTCGAAATCTTTCAAAGTCTGACGGTCATAGTCAGTCAGTTCGCTTACTGCCGGCACTTTTCCTTCGAAATATTTCTCAGTCAGCACCAGAGCACGGTTTACGAAGTTACCCAGGATGGCAACCAACTCGTTGTTATTGCGTGCCTGGAAGTCTTTCCAGGTAAAGTCGTTATCTTTTGTTTCCGGAGCATTGGCGGTCAGGACATAACGTAACACGTCCTGTTTTCCCGGCATATCCACCAGATATTCGTTCAACCATACCGCCCAGTTGCGGGAAGTAGAGATCTTGTCGCCTTCCAGGTTCAGAAATTCATTGGCTGGCACATTCTCCGGCAGATTGAAAGTACCTTCCGCCTTCAACATGGCTGGGAATACGATGCAATGGAACACGATATTATCCTTTCCGATGAAATGTACCATCTTGGTTTCAGGATCTTTCCACCAGGTCTCCCAACTGTCGGGAAGTAATTCTTTTGTATTGGAGATATAACCGATCGGGGCATCGAACCATACGTAAAGCACTTTGCCTTCCGCTCCTTCTACCGGAACAGGGATACCCCAGTCCAGGTCGCGGCTTACGGCACGCGGTTGCAATCCCATGTCCAGCCAGCTCTTGCACTGTCCGTACACATTCGGTTTCCATTCTTTATGATCTTCCAGAATCCATTTGCGCAGGAACGGTTCATGCTTATCCAAGGGCAGATACCAGTGTTTGGTCTCCTTCATCACCGGTTCGCTACCACTAATGGCAGACTTCGGGTTGATCAGGTCTGTAGCATTCAACGATGTACCGCAGGCTTCGCACTGGTCACCATAAGCCTTTTCGTTACCGCAATGCGGACATGTACCGGTTATATAACGGTCGGCAAGGAATTGTTTGGCTTCCTCGTCGTAATATTGTTCGCTGGTCTTCTCGATAAACTCTCCTTTTTCATACAGGGTACGGAAAAAGTCCGACGCTACCTGACGATGAGTAGACGAAGTTGTGCGTGAATAGATATCGAACGAGATGCCGAACTCCTCGAAAGACTTCTTGATAATGCCATGAAAACGGTCCACCACATCCTGCGGTGTAACACCTTCTTTCTTAGCACGGAGGGTAATAGGTACACCATGTTCGTCCGATCCCCCGATCATCAATACCTCTTCCCCCTTCAGACGAAGGTAGCGGGCATAAATATCGGCCGGTACATACACCCCGGCCAGATGTCCGATATGTACCGGTCCGTTCGCATACGGCAACGCCGTAGTTATCAGCGTTCTCTTAAAATGTTTTTCCATACCTTGTGTTCTCTTTTTGAGGGGCAAAGGTACGGAATAATTTTTACAATCCCCAGCTCTCCCTGTCCAGATTCCGGTAATTAATGGCTTCGGCAAGATGGCGTGTTTCTATCTTTTCAGAGGCATCAAGGTCGGCAATGGTACGGGCTACTTTCAGGATACGGTCGTAAGCACGGGCGGAAAGGCTTAGACGTTGCATAGCCGTTTTAAGAAGAGACAGGCAAGCGGCGTCGGGTACAGCATATTTATGCAGAAGTTGCGTGGTCATCTGTGCATTGCAATATACACCTTCGTTGTCGGCAAAACGTTTTTCCTGAATTGCACGGGCATTAACAACCCGTTCACGAACAGCAGCACTGGGTTCAGACGGACGTTGTTCGGATATCTTTTCAAAAGGAACAGGTACAATCTCCACCTGTATGTCGATACGGTCGAGCAACGGGCCGGATACACGGTTCATATATTTCTGTACTGCCCCCGGAGGGCAAAGGCAAGCCCTGTCCGGATGGTTATAATAACCGCAGGGACAAGGATTCATCGAGGCAACCAGCATAAAACTAGCCGGATAATCGACTGAGAAACGGGCACGAGAAACAGTAATCTTTCGATCTTCCAACGGTTGTCGCATCACCTCCAAAACACTCCGGTTGAATTCCGGTAATTCATCGAGGAACAGCACGCCGTTATGAGCCAGACTCACTTCACCCGGTTGAGGATAGGCACCGCCTCCCACCATTGCTACATTTGAAATGGTATGATGCGGCGAACGGAAGGGGCGTTGCACCATCAGGGAAGTCTCCACCCCTATCTTTCCGGCTACAGAATGTATCTTAGTCGTCTCCAACGATTCGTGTAAGGTGAATGGTGGAAGGATCGTGGACAGTCGTTTGGCCAACATTGATTTTCCGCTTCCCGGCGGACCGATCATAATCAGATTATGGCCTCCTGCCGCAGCGACTTCCAAAGCTCGTTTTACATTTTCCTGGCCGCGTACATCTGAAAAATCAAACTCGAATTGCTCCTGACGGGCATAAAACTCTTTCCTCGTATCAACAACAGTCTGTTCCAGTTCGCATTTTCCGCCCATAAATTCGATCACCTCTTTGATGTTATCGGCCCCATAGACCTCCAGGTTATTGACAACAGCGGCCTCACGGGCATTCTGCCTGGGCAGTATGAAACCCTTAAAGCCTTCCTCCCTCGCTTTAATAGCAATAGGGAGCACGCCTTTTACCGGTTGCAGGCTTCCGTCCAACGATAGTTCGCCCATCAGGATAAACTTATCCAGCCGCGAAGCATCCAATTCCTCGGCGGCTGCCAGTATCCCGACAGCCAGTGGCAGATCATAAGCAGAACCTTCCTTCCGAATATCGGCAGGTGCCATATTAATCACAATTCGATTACGGGGGAATTTATATCCACTCACCTGAAGCGCAGAAATGATACGTTCGTGGCTTTCACGCACAGCAACATCGGGAAGACCTACCAGAAAGAATTGGATTCCCTTTGTACAATTTACTTCAATGGTGACAATGGTTGCAGAGATGCCCTGCACCGCGGCGGCATAAGATTTTACTAACATAATTAATGATTTTGGTTGGAAGTTTATAATTCGTTATCTCATTTTTCTACCAGTTTTTCAAGTGTTTGTTCTATTTCTACACCGTTATCCGTTTTCATGATGATCTTTCCTTCCTCATCGATCAGAAAACAGCGAGGAAGTGCATTCACATTATACAGATCAACCAGCATTGTTGCTTGTCCGGCAGAATCGGTTACCAAATTCCAGTTGATGCTATCCTTTGCCAACAACTTGCGTACCTCCTGCGGGTCGTCATCGAGACTGATCAACAGCATATCGACTTTCTCTTTCGGGTACTTCATCGCGACCTTATCCAAAAACAGATCTTCTGTCTGGCACATATCGCACCAAGGAGCCGTAAAAGCAAGTAACAAATATCGCTGCGGAAACGAATCCAGACTCACAGTATGTCCATATACATTCTTTACATTAAAACCCGGAGCTTCTGCACCCAAAGAAGTTCGCTGTGCTTTCATACTGTAATCCTGCATTTTACGAATCAGATAAAAATCTTTCAATTTCGGACTTAACACAGCCAGCAATTCATCCATTTTGCGGGTATCATCCGGATTCATAAAATAATATTGCAATAAAACAGCCGAAGCTTCTTCATCCGGATGTTCTTGTATATATTCCATCGCCCGTTCACTCAGGGTATGGTTTACATTCGTCAGACGAGAAGGAATATCAGTATCTTCCGTTGTATTTGTTTGACTGCTTTTACTCGTTAATATCTTGATCAGGTCTGCCTGCTCCTTCAGCAGGGGAGTAACACTTTTACGAAAAGAATTCAACTGGTCGTTGACACGTCCGCCTTTCACCTGAAGCAAAGCCGGATAAAGAGCATCACCGGTTATGGTGACTTTCTCTCCTTTCATCAGGTAAGCCGTGGTCCAGCTTTTTTTATTATCGAAGAAAATCGTTACGGTATTGAAGTCTCCTTCGTTCCGTTTCAGGGAGAATTGTCCGGGTTTCTCGCAAGTGATGGTATCAACAACTTTATAATTGTCATTCTCAAAAACAGCATATAGCGTCTCATCTTCCAAATTAGACAACTTGCCTTCAATTCGGTAAGAGACGTCCTTGCCGCACGACGACAAAAACAATGCGACTCCTAAAATCAGTAATAAACGTTTTATCATTATACCTTAAACCCACACATTAACGGATAATACGCGGTAAAGATAACAATAGATTTTAAAACAAACTAACATTTATGATAAAATTAATGTAGATATACAAAAAAAAGCGCAGAACGGTATGTTCCACGCTTTTTGATGATATTATTCTTAACCTTTGGTAAGATTTACCTCCGGCGTTTGAATTACAATTTCGGACCGGCAGAAACCAAAGCCTTACCAGCTTCGTTACCTGTGAACTTAGCGAAGTTCTTCTGGAAGCGAGCAGCCAAATCTTTAGCTTTTTCATCCCACTGAGCAGCATCAGCGTAAGTGTCACGAGGATCAAGGATTTTCGGATCAACACCCGGAAGTTCTGTCGGAACAACGAAGTCGAAGTAAGGAATAACCTTAGTCGGAGCTTTGTCGATAGAGCCATCCAGGATAGCATCGATGATACCTCTTGTATCTTTGATAGAGATACGCTTACCGCTACCATTCCATCCAGTGTTAACCAGATAAGCCTTAGCACCAGTCATTTCCATTTTCTTAACCAGTTCTTCACCGTATTTAGTCGGGTGTAATGACAAGAATGCAGCACCGAAACAAGCAGAGAATGTAGGAGTCGGTTCAGTGATACCACGTTCTGTACCTGCCAATTTAGCTGTGAAACCAGAAAGGAAGTAGTACTGAGTTTGTTCCGGAGTCAGGATAGATACCGGAGGCAATACACCGAATGCATCAGCAGACAGGAAAATAACCTGTTTTGCGTGCGGACCTTTAGATACCGGCTTAACGATGTTTTCAATGTGATAGATAGGATAAGAAACGCGAGTATTTTCTGTTACGCTCTTATCTGCGAAGTCAATAGTACCGTCAGCAGCAACTGTTACGTTTTCCAACAGAGCATCGCGTTTGATAGCGTTGTAGATATCCGGTTCGCTTTCTTTGTCCAGGTTGATAACCTTAGCATAGCAACCACCTTCGTAGTTAAATACACCTTCGTTATCCCATCCGTGTTCGTCATCACCGATCAACAGACGTTTCGGGTCAGTTGACAAAGTAGTCTTACCTGTACCAGACAGACCGAAGAAGATAGCTGAACTAGTTCCTTCTTTATCCGTGTTAGCAGAGCAGTGCATAGAAGCGATACCACGAAGCGGGTTCATGTAGTTCATGATAGAGAACATACCTTTCTTCATTTCACCACCGTACCAAGTGTTCAGGATAACCTGTTCTTTAGTCTTCAAGTTGAAAACTGTAGCAGTTTCAGAGTTCAGACCCAGTTCTTTGAAGTTGTCAACTTTTGCTTTAGAAGCGTTGAAACAAACGAAATCAGGTTCACCGTAGTTAGCCAGTTCTTCAGCTGTCGGACGGATAAACATGTTAGTTACGAAATGTGCCTGCCAAGCTACTTCCATGATGAAACGAACTTTCATACGAGTTGCTTCGTTTGCACCGCAGAATGTATCGACAACGAACAGACGTTTGCCTGACAATTGTTTTACAGCTTTAGCTTTCAGATCAGCCCATGCTTCTTCAGTACAAGGCTTGTTATCATTTTTATATTCTTCAGAAGTCCACCATACTGAGTCTTCGCTGGCTTCATTCTTTACAAAGAATTTATCCTTAGGTGAACGACCTGTGTAAACACCTGTCATTACGTTTACAGCACCCAGTTCTGTTACCTGACCTTTTTCAAAACCTTCCAAAGATGGTTTTGTTTCTTCTGCGAACAGAACATCATAAGACGGATTGTGTAAAATTTCTGTTACACCGGTAATTCCGTACTTGCTTAAATCTAAATTAGCCATTCTTGATAATAATTTAAATGATTGACTTTATATAACTTTTCTCTCTCGCGAAATTAAAATAACAGGGCTCCAATACCTACATCTAACTTGCTATTATCGCGCCTTGTTAAGACCGGTACAAAAGTAATACATTTTTTTATAGCTGGTACTCTATTAAGGAAATTTTTCAGTAATAATTGCTCTTTTCCATGCAATTAACAATCCGGGCAGTCTATTTGTCAACTAGACTTTACAATCTGCGACAGAAGTGTCAACTAAAGTAGTCACTTAGAAAAAAGTGAATATATTTACAGAAAAAGTTGAGTAGTTTTCCCCAATTTTTGTGTTCTGATTCTGAACAAGGTCTAACCACGTAGCATTCTTATGAGAAAAAACACTGAGTCAACCCCCATGACTACAAAAAAGAGAAACTCAGATCAGATAATCTGGGAGAATTTTCTTTGTGGAGATGATGAAGCTTATACATATATTTATAGAGAGTACTCGCAGGCGCTATATGCTTATGGCATGCATTTTACCTCTGATAAAGGGCTGGTAGAGGATTGTATACAGGATGTGTTTATAAAGATATTTCAGAACCGCAGACACCTCCAGTCTACAGACAACATCAAACTATACCTTTTTATTGCCTTGAAAAACAAGCTATTCAATATATTTAGAAAAGACATAAAATACAGTCAGATCGATTCGCTGGAACCTGTTTTTGCGGCAGAATATACGATTGAGGATGAGATTATCGAAAATGAAAGAGAACAATTCCTGAATGAGAAAATGATCCGGATGCTCGAGGTTTTATCGCCACGCCAGAAAGAAATCATCTATTATCGTTTTGTAGAAGGATTATCTTATGAAGAGATTTGCCAGATCATGGATATGAATTACCAATCTACCCAGAATCTGATACAAAGGTCTTTAAAAAAGCTACGTACCACTTTCTCACAGGCAGAAATGCAATTTGTCCTGCTCCTTCTTATCAGCATGTAACTTACAATTGCCTATAAAACAAGTCAATCAGTAGTCTGTCGTTGTTTTATAAGCAATTGCGTGGTTCTCACTCGAGAACTTTTATACGGATATATCTGAACCTGACTACCGAGTCATGCCCCAAGAAAGCGATGTGACCACATGAGTTCCGCAATCCGGACTGTACCTTATCATACGGAATATCCTTAATCACTTTCTTGATATTCGTATCGAGAATGACCGTCCCATTCAAAATGATCTTAATATTGGCTCCCCGAGCTATCACTTCCTGTTGATTCCATTCGCCCACTGGTTTTAAATACCCGCGTTTGGCCGGAGCATAATTATATAAACCTCCGTGATACTGGTAGGGCTTCAGATCCTTATATTGAGGATCGTCATTATCCAGTATCTGAAGTTCCATTCCCAAATAACCTTCCGGAACTATGATGTGCCGAAGCCCCAATCCGTTATTTGCTCCGGGTGTCAGTTGAAATTCAAACTTCAATACAAAGTTACAGAAACTATCTTCCGAATAAAGATTTCCGAATCCCGAGGCTTTTTTAGCAATACAACCGTTTTCCAATATATACTCATCAGAGTTGTTAATCCATCCATCCAGAGTAGTTCCGTCAAACAACAACCGGTAACCATCTTTCTTCTCCTGCTCCGATAACCGGTATGGGACAACTGTTTCCGCTGTCGACGAAAGAACCGGATTCGATGCGAACAAAGGACAGCTTATTAGCAACAACAAGACTGCATATCCTATAATTTTCATAGACAAATCTCTTTTTTAAGTTTATTTTTTTCTTTCTTTCAGATTCTCAGCATCCCAATAAACAGCCTCTCCCCGTTCATAACTTTCATAACTTAATAAGGCCGGAGCAGCAGATCTTACAGAAAACATGACATCACAAACAAGCGGGGTTTTATTACGGATACCCGTAAAAAAGTTTTCAAAATGATCATAATGCCCCCCCTTATAGTCCGATGAAGCAATGAATTCTATCTCCTTTTCCGATTTGACAACCGGCGTATCGATCCCCTGCCCAATCGGTTCCAATGCCTGCAAGAAAGCTGTATCAGCCTTATGCAACGTTTTCAAAGTGACCTTATCCCATGCCACATCGAGAGTTCCTTCCGAACCGACAATACGAAAGTCCATACTTCCCCATTTACGCGAAACACCGTCGACATAGTTTGCACCCAACTGTACGGTGAACGCTCCCAGATCCTCCCTGTCCGGATAATCCAGATAAGCAAGCATCACATCAGGAGTATCCCGGTATCCGTCTGTATAATGCCGGATACCACCTGTCGTATAAACTTTTTCCGGACCAATAGCATCAGTTATATAGTGAAGGCTTGCCAGCACATGCACGAACAGATCTCCGGCAATGCCGGTTCCGTAATCTTTCCAGTTCCTCCAATAAAAGAAACGTTGGGGATCGAATTTATGCTTAGGTGCATTTCCTAAGAACCGTTTCCACCAGATTGTTTTTTCAGAAGCATTATCAGCAACCGGATAATACCCCAATGTTCCCGGAGCACCTGTAAACTGCCCATCTATAAAATTGACTTTGCCGATAGCCCCGGATCGCAACAGTTGCCGGGCTTTTCTATTCCCTAAAGAAGCCATACCCTGACTCCCGGCTTGAAAATACATACCACTTACCCGCTGCGCATCAATCAGTTTTTCCGCCTCACTTATTTTATGGATAACCGGTTTTTCACAATATACATGCTTACCAGCTTTCATGGCTGCAATGGCAATGGGTTGATGCCAATGGTCGGGAGTTCCGATCAGTACGGCATCGACATCACTACGTTTCAGAATATCATTATAATCTTTTGTTATGAAAATATGATCTCCCCACTGTTTTTTAGCATCCTCCAAACGCGTTTCATAAACATCACATACGGCCGTGATCTTTACCCCTGGTACCCGTAAAGCACAATTCGCATCAGCAGTCCCCATTCCGCCTTTACCGATTAAAGCAATGCGTATCTCGCTGGAACCGACAGATTCCCCATTTCCAACCACTCCGGAAGAGTTTCCCTCCGCCAGAAGTTGGGGAGCTGAAGGTAATAATATACCTCCAGCCATCATTTGTTTAATAAAAGTTCTTCTATTTGACATAACATCTGTTATTAAATACCCCAACCATTAATCTCTGCAACCTGGCAAACCGCACCACTTGCTTTGCCCAATGCAGGATCTGCATATTCAAACGCATCCGTAATAACAAAACGGATATAATTGGCTTGTTGCATTGAGAAATCCAGTTCCATCGAACGATCCTCCAGATTGCTTTTGCGGCTCCAATCTACAATTTTTGTCCAATTCTCACCATCTGTGCTAACTTCAAAATAACCTGATTTGATATTTCCAAGTGATTCATCTTCCGGCAACTGGAATCCCAAACGATACAAACTACAATTCTCCTGCAAGTTTATAGTGACAAAATAAGGAAATTCTATCGGCTTGATAGCTCTTGTACACCAATAAGTGTTATTATTATTATCCAGTAGATTATCCGGTATATCCATCGACGAAGCGTTCTCGACTTCATCTGTAATAATAGAATTACACTCTTCTATCGTCCAGCCGGTTTTCTCCATAACCGGGGGTTGGATAGAAATCGGATAGATTGTCACATCCGCCTCCGGATCGATTCCATACTTTGAGACAGAAGCTATTTTGAGAGGAAGGGCATAGTACCCGAAAGCATAATTATTTTCATCCACTTTAAATGCTTTCTCCTCCAATGTGATCTTTAGATATTCATAATCCCGGTTCTTATTCAGGATACAAGTCGAACGATCTATCGTATACGCACCTTCCGGCAGTAATTTATATTTTCGGGCACCTGCACTCAGGGAACCGTTATATTCATCCAGTGCAGCTGAATTGACCTCGACATCATAAGAAATATCCCAGTCATTATAATAATTGACCTGTACCTTAGGATAAATGACCAGAACATCATCGTCATCCGTTTTTATGCTGAACTCAGATCCCGTCCTGTATATACCCGGAGTTTCGAAACCAATATAAGGCTGATAGACAGAAGGCTTGATCAGAATCTGCGCCTTATCCTCCTCTGCGATCCGAATATCCGCGTTATCGGTCACCAACAAACAGGGCAGTACATATTGCAAACCATCGTTGCCCAGATCAGTCAGGGAGGCGGGATCAAAATCAATCAGAAAGAACTTTCTGTAATCATCTTCCGTAAAAGATAAACTCCCCTCTTTCAGCGAATAACAATTATCCGGCATCAGTTTATAATCGGTACCGTTCGTTTCGTTATAAGCAGCCAAAATGGATTCATCCACCGACAGGCGGACGGTTGCGGAATGATTTCCTTTACCACTCTTTATCACAGGCAGTTCATAGGTAAAAGTACCCCAATTAAAGACCTTAGCTTCCAGCAACCCTGATTTTTGCAGATAAAGCTGATCATCCAATTCATCCGCATCCCTGTATTCGTCACATGAAACAAACCACAACGAGAATACCGATAAGGCCATCAGAAATATATTATATTTGAATTTCATATTCTTCATTTTTTATTACCAACCATAATTTTGTGTCAAATTCTGCATTTCATTCAATTGCTCCTGAGGAATAGGGAACAGATAATTTTTGTCTGTGAATACCCTGTCTCCTGAAGCCCAGATAGACGTTGTCCTGTGCCATGAGTCTTCATAATTTTTCGCAGCGACATTCCTTGTCCATACTTTTCCGTTCAGAACATCTTTAGCGGTCATCCACCGACGAAGATCCGATAGCCGGAGTGTCTCGAAAGCTAATTCGACCATACGTTCTTTCTGGATCAGCTCACGAAGTAAGTTTTTATTCCCTTTGACTTCCGGATAAGCATCCTCCAATTTATTCAAACCGGAACGTTCACGGATCAGGTTGATATACTTCAAAGCTTCGGCCTCATCCCGGTTCGGTTTTTCGTTACAGGCTTCCGCATAGTTCAGATAAATTTCACCTAAACGAAAGATCAGAGCGACCAATTGCCCCCAGTTACCCTGGTCCGTATTCAAAGTCGGGTCGGTCATTCTGCGCCAGGAATATCCGGCCTTTACACAATCGCCACTACCTGAATAGGAAGAAGTACCTCCATCAAAAAATGTAACAGCATCTTTTCTCATCGCCGGATTCAGCCAAGGAAATCCATTCGCCAAAACAGAAGCATAAAAACGGGCATCACGTCCGACGCAGCTGTTATGTGCTTTTACAAGTAGGAAAGTATCTAACGGGTGTTTATAACTATCCTTAAAACCATCCTCCACATAACCGGACTTCGGATCTATGACCGGAGAACCATCCGCATTATATCCCGTGACAGGGAAGCGCCCCGAAGCAGCCATAGGATAAGTATCGACCAAACGGATAGAAGGACAATATCCACCGTAGCCGGTCTTACAGAACTTAGGAGGATTACAGCGGACCACAATGAACATTCCATCAGTCTGCCATTGCCCCCAGATAACCTCTTTATTCCACTTTTCCAATGTTACCCCCATATATGACCGGATTGCCCGTTTGAACGGATCAGTCTCCGCCGTATTCCGTACCAGATCATAAATTCCCAGATCGATGACAGCTTTAGCTGCATCAGCCGCCTTTTGCCACTTTTCAAGGTCTGGTGACTGCGGGAACAATAATTCTCCGTCTTTATTCTGCATCCCTTGATATAAAGAGCAACCATTAAACAACGGACTCGCCATATACAACAAGAAACGGGCCTTAGCAGCTAACACAACTCCTTTCGTTACACGTCCGTACCAACTGAGATCCGTTATCTGTAAAGGTAAAACCTCTGCAGCCTTATCATATTCTTCCAGCACGAACTGTACATTTGCTTCCAGCGGGTGGCGATCAATATCTTCCGCATGAATGCTGGAATCAGAATCCTGATCTCCCCAAACATAAACAGGTCCGTACTGATTTATTAAGAGCGTATAGAAATAAGCTCTCAAAAAACGAGCCTCCGCCTTCATTATATCTTTTTCTTTCTGGGTCAACTCCACACACTCATCTACGTGGTTCATAAATACGGTAGCCTGATTAATGGCCTGATACATATTTTTCCAGATTGCATAGGAAGTTGTCGTGACACTCCATGTTCCATTCAAAAAACTATGATACCCCAACCCGGACATCCAGGAAAACAAAGCTTCATCACTCATGGGAACACTAGCTCCGACTGCATTTTCGTGCCAATTATATGTCTGTGGAACAAAGCCATACACCTGTGCCAGATATTGTTCGGTTGTGGAACGTTTATTGAATACTTCCTCCAGTTTAATCTGATTATCCAACTCTACATCCAGAAAACCGTCACAACCGGTAAACAACATACCAATCATGTATAACAGACTGATTACTGTATATTTATGCTTATATTTTTTCATATGCTTAATAATTAAAAGTTAACATTCATTCCTATAGCAGCCGTACGCATTTGAGGATATAACCCTCCGGTTCCGGTATTCAGTTCCGGATCCCATAATTTGAAGCCGCTAAACGTCAGAAGATTGACACCCTGTATATAAAAACGTATTGTCGAAAGACCTATCTTTTGTATCAGTTCTTTAGGCAATGAATATCCTATCTCCGCATTTTTCAAACGGATATAGCTCATATCACGCCACCAATAGGAGGACTGTTGCTTATTATTGTCGAAAGCAGACATCCACATACGGGGATATTTCGCATTCGGATCCGGATTCCATTCAGTCCAACGGTTCTCTGCTACCTCTTCATAGAAGTTTCCAAGAGACAGAATACTGCCGTCACTACCGTACACCTGGCTTCCTCCGATCATACGCCCTACATGGGTAGCTCCCTGAAAGAATACGGATAAATCAAAACGCCTCCATCGCAGGCTCACACCGAAACCATAGTTGATCTCAGGGATTGTCGTATATCCCATCGGAACCCGGTCGTTTGAGTCGATAATCCCGTTCCCGTCTATATCCCGGTATTTGATATCTCCCGGACGTACCGGACCGAAGGTTTGTGTCGGACTGTTCGCTATATCTTTCTCCGACTCAAACAAACCAATAGCAACCAGCCCCCTATGTTGATCCATCGGAAAACCTACATCATTCAAATAAGGCCATTGCTGACTCGGTTTATCATCATACAATACTTTATTACGGTTAAAGGTAAAGTTTCCACGTCCGGATATATATAACTCATCATTTACCTGCTGTTCATATTCCAGCGTCATATCTATCCCCTGATTCTGCATCTTACCTAAATTCACATACTGCGTCACGTTAATACCGACTACCGAAGGAATACTTTGTTGCTGAATATAAATACCTTCGCGTTTTTCTTTAAAATAATCGGCACTCAGTTTAATACGATGGAACAGTCCCAATTCAAAACCGACATCCGTCTTCTTGGCAGTTTCCCAGGATACATTCGGGTTACCGGGATGTCCGGTTGCGATACCTCCGATCCACTTTGCCTGATCACGTCCGAAATTCCAACCTCCCGTATACTGCATCTCGGTATTATACGCAAAACGACGATCACCGCCGATCTTATCATTTCCTATCTCTCCATAAGAACCTTTAATCTTCAATAAAGAGATCACAGATGACAGGGGTTTCCAGAAATCTTCATTGCTGATCATATAGCCCAAAGCACCTGAAGGGAAAAAACCGAAACGTTTTCCAGGAGCGAAGTTTTCAGAACCATTATAACCAAAATTAAATTCAGCGAAATACTTATCCCTGAAGGAATAGGCAGCACGACCTGCAATACCGATATTTCTATTGGCAAAAGCTGCAATATAATCAGTCGGGAAATTGTTGGTATATTCCCGGATATTGAATAAAAACAGGCCGTTCACCCGATGATCATCGTTGAATACCTGATCATAAGTAAGCGATGTTTCAAAATTCCAGGTTTGTGCCCCTCTGTTAGAACGAGCCAGAGAAAGAAAATCATTACCGTCGCGGTTCTGATGTAAAATCAGATTTCCTTCCTTATCCCTTCCCAGGGCATCGTACGTAACCGGCGACTTACGTTTATCCAGCGTCGATTCATTACGGGCATCCCACGAGAATTTTGCATTTCCTTTCAAGCCGGGAGTAATGAATGAAAAATCCTGTGTCAAGCTGATCAAAGATTGAGCATTGTTCCAGAAGTCAGCGGAATAACCCGTATAGTTCAAGTCCAGATAAGGATTAGTACCTACAATAGGACGGGATAAACTACCATCTGAAAATACAGGCACAACAGCAACAGAAGGGACAGCCAGCGTGTTATTATAGACACTTTCCATTGCAACTCCCAAACGGTTCTTTACCTCATATTGGTTCGACAACGAAAGGCTCAGTTCAGTCAGCCGTGTCACATTGATATCAACATTGGCCCGAAAATTGATTTTCTTATATCCGACCTGAGGATCATACTGAGGATTCTTTACCGGTTTAAAAATGCCATTCTCACTATAAAACGAACCGGCAACATAATAGCGGACACTTTTTCCACCTCCCGAAACATTTACATTCGCACGGATATTGTTGGATATATTGCGGAAAGTTGTATCCCACCAGTCCACATTCGGATATAAATCAGGATCCGTATGATTGACGTGTTTATCATATTCTACCGGCTGATAAGCCAGTTGTCCGTTCCCCTGCAATGTGATATCATTATAATAGTCCATCCATTGGGAGGCATTCGCCATTTTAGGTGTTACGGTCGGATTAGAAATCCCATATTCCACCCGGGCATTGATAGCAGGCTTGGCTTCCCTTCCTCGCTTTGTCGTAATCAGAACAATCCCGTTTGCACCACGAACTCCATACAAAGCCGTAGCTGTCGCATCCTTCAATATTGAAAAAGTAGCAATATCTTCCGGATCAACCAAATCCATCGAACGTTCTATTCCATCCACCAGTATAAGCGGTGTATTGTTTGCCCCGAAAGAACTAATACCCCGTATCCAGAAATCTGCTCCGGCACCAGGCTCACCGGTACGTTGTATGGCAACGATACCGGCCATCTGTCCGGCCAGGCTTGTACTCAGTTTCGCAACCGGTACCTGAAGTTGTTCGGAGGTGATAGTTGATATAGCACCTATCACACTGGCTTTCTTTTGCTTACCATAAGCTACAACGGTCACTTCTTCCAGTTCATCGGCCTTTGGCTTCATTCTGATCACAACATCGTTTTGATTACCGATAACGATTTCCTGATCTTCCATCCCCAAATAAGAAATGACCAGTTTATCCGATTTATTTACTTCCAGTTCAAAAGAACCGTCCAGGTCAGTCGTCACCCCGCGGGTACTTCCTGCAACCAGGATAGCCGCTCCCGGCAAAGGTTCGCCCAAATCATCCAGTACCTTTCCCCGAAAAGAACTTCTGTCCTGGGCTTTCAATGGCAATGGGCCGATCAAACCGGTATTCTTTTTCTTTGATATAAATATCTGGCGGTCTTTAATTACATAGGTATTATCTGTTCCTGTAAACAACTGATTTAATATAATATCCACAGTCTGATCAGTGATATCTAATTTCACTTTCCGGTTTACATCCAATATACCGTCATAATAGAAAAAAACATATTCACTTTGCTTTTCTATTTCAGAGAAGATCTCCTGCACTGTCTTATTATTCGCTTTCAAAGACAATGTCGCCGATTGCGAATAAGTACTGCTGGCCAAACTTGCATTTATTCCTAAGATCAGGAATAGGGCAGCGATTTTCATAATTCGATATTTAATACTCCAGGAATTGGAGAATCGTTTATTTACCATATCTTTGTATTGATTTTTAAATGGTTATTTTCAACTAGTTAATTTAGAGATCCAACCGGATAACATGGCAGTGTTATCCGGTTTTGTTAGTATTTACAGATCTGTCATTTTTCCATCCGAGCTTTTTCCATAGGCTTTCCAATTTAAGTTGTTAACATATATGTTAAAAAAATAATAACCTAATATACAATCTTTTATCTGCCTTCTTTGACTACTATATACTCTTCATCTATTTTCTTATAGAGAATCGGGGCTGTTTGGCTCAGCCCATCCAGGACAACCTCCAGATCCTCCTGCATATCAAGTTTTCCCGAGCATTTTAAATCTGCCACATCAGATTTATAGCTGATCTTTTTTCCATAGTAACGGGATAAACGATCCAGGATTACTGACAAATGTTCACTTCTGTATGTATATAACCCATCTTTCCATAAAATATAATCATTCACATTAACCTCCTTTATGTCACATTCTCCCTGGTTATAAGAGAACATTCTGTTAGGTTCCAAACGGAAATCTTCGTCATCCTTAGTATCCACCTGTACAGCCCCTGTAACCAGGACAACTGAAGAAGATTCGTCCGTTTCGTATGCCATTACATTAAAAGAAGTACCCAAAACCTGTACATCTATCTCTTTCGTTTTTACGATAAAAGGCCTTTTTTTATCCGGTGTCACTTCCAGAAAAACTTCGCCATTTACATAGATCTCCCTTTTTTTATCAGCGAATGTAACCGGGTACACAATCCGGCTGCCGGCATTCACCCAGAGTTTAGTCCCATCTTCTAAAATCAGGGTGGAACGTTTTCCATTCGGGACAATCAACTGATTAAACTCTGACAACCGTTTAGAGGTATTGGCAGAATTCAAAGATACATCAGCAATCTTTTCCGAATTAACGGCCACTGTCCCTTTCGCATCATATTCGATTTGAGATTCCTGTCCGCTAATCGGAATCAGCTTGTCGGATAAAACCAATTGTATCTCTCCCTCATCCGGAGTGACAGCCATTTCCCGGGCAACAGCTTCTACATCCGGAGTCTCATTTACATTGGTATATATATATGAAATAGAGAATATAATCAAAACAGCGACACTAGCGGCAGCCATCCACATAAAAGAACGAAAGCGACGGCTACGTTGCAGTTGCAGAATCTTATTCGAATCCTTGATCTTTGTCCATAATAAATCCTGCCGTTCATTAGTCATTTGTTCTTTTTTTACCTTTATGGAACGCAAAAAGAATATAGCTAACTGATATTCCTGTTCATCCAGTCCGTCTACAACCTGTCTTTTCCAGAAATTGATCGTATCCAACGTCGGAGAAGTATTGGACTCGATAAAAAAATCATCTTCCAACAATTTTTCCGCAGTATATTTTGTATAATCTTTATTCATTGTTCCAATAACGTTTTTCTTTCAAAACACAGGTTTCGATCATTTATACTCACTTTTTCTTATAAAAATAAAAAGGGATGACCATATGATCACCCCTCCTATTCCAGTTATTATAATAAAATCTTATTTCACTTCCCAAACTTCACCCTTCATTAAGAAGTCTTTCAGTTTACGGGTAGGATTCTTTGCCTGTACCTCTTCAATCTGTTGATGAACGGCTTCATCGTATACCGGAGCATCCACATCGCGGATAACACCCAGGGCAATAGGCATATCATCTTTCATCATAGCCAGCATCATATGAAGTGTCGTATCTTTTTCATGGGCATCATGAACCAGCACATCATCCATTGTGTAGCCACCTTCACCGATCGTAACGGCTTTCAGTTTAAGACCATCCAACACAAGACCTTTGTTACCTTCTTTTCCGAAAATCATCTTTTCGCCGTGGCGAAGGAAGATGGTACGGTCTGCACGATATTCCTTATCAACGATACTCTTATGAATGCCGTCATTGAAAATTACACAGTTTACCAGCACTTCCGTGACAGAAGCACCTTTATGGCGTGCAGAAGCAGCCAATACTTCAGTTGTATTCTTCAAATCCACATCGATCACCCGGGCAAAGAAGTTTCCGCGTGCTCCCAAAGCCAGTTCAGCCGGGATAAACGGGTCTTCCACTGTTCCGTAAGGAGAACTTTTAGAAACGAAGCCACGTTCGGAAGTCGGGGAGTATTGTCCTTTGGTCAGACCATAAATTTTATTGTTGAAAAGAACTATGTTCAGGTCGACATTACGACGTACGGCATGGATAAAATGGTTACCACCGATAGCCAGACAGTCGCCGTCGCCGGTGATCAGCCAGACACTCAGGTCGGGACGGGCAGTCTTCACACCTGTTGCTATTGCAGCACCACGTCCGTGGATGGTATGGAAACCGTATGTATTCATATAATAAGGTAAGCGGGAAGAACACCCGATACCCGAGATAACGGCCATATTATGAGGAGCCACTCCTACTTCCGCCATCGCTTTGTGTAAGCAGTTCAATACGGCATGGTCTCCACAACCCGGACACCAACGTACATACTGGTCGCTTTTATAATCTTTCGGTTCGAATTTTATATCTGTCATTTTTTAAGCCTCCAATATTTTAGTGAATTCCTCAACTAATCTCGCAACAACGAAAGGCTGTCCTTTCACGCGGTTGAATCTGTACGGATTGAATCCGGGAACTTTACCACGCAGGTAGTTGGCAAACTGTCCGTTATTCTGTTCAGCAACAACCACTTTCTTATATTTGGAAAGTACCTCTGCCGTATTCTTCGGAAGCGGACTGATAAATTTGAAGTGGGCCAAAGCTACTTTCTTGCCTTGTTCATGCATTGTTTCCATTGCTTCATACAGATGACCGTATGTACCGCCCCAGCCTACCAGCAACAGGTCGGCATCGGGATCTCCGAGCACTTCCAGTTCCGGGATAAAATCAGCAATTTTGTCGATCTTTGCCTGGCGGGTGGTAACCATCTTCTGATGGTTGATAGGATCGGTCGAGATAGCACTTGTATCGTAATCTTTCTCCAGACCTCCCAAACGGTGTGCAAATCCTTCCATACCCGGGATAGCCCAGTAACGAACCTGTGTATCTTTATCACGACGATATGCCTTCCAGGGCTTTTCTCCCTGATAGTTGGACACGTAGTTCGGTTTGATTTCCGGATAGTTGTCCAGGTCAGGTAATCTCCAGGCAGACGAACCGTTTGCAATGAAAGCATCCGTCATCAGGATAACCGGAGTCATATGTTCTACAGCCAGCTTACCAGCCCAGTAAGCTGCATCGAAACAGTCTGTCGGAGTAGAAGCGGCAATCACTACCAGCGGACTTTCACCGTTACGTCCGTAAAGCGCCTGCATCAGGTCGGTCTGCTCACTCTTTGTCGGCATACCTGTTGATGGACCTCCACGCTGTACGTCGATGATAACCAGCGGCAATTCAGCTATTACAGCCAGACCGATCGCTTCACTCTTCAACGCCAAACCCGGACCGGAAGTCGATGTAGCAGCCAGACAACCGGCAAAACTACCACCGATAGCCGTACAAATACCGGCAATTTCATCTTCAGCCTGAACGGTAATTACGCCCAAATCTTTCCGTTTAGATAATTCATGCAAAATATCAGTCGCCGGAGTAATAGGATAACTACCCAGGAAAAGTTGCAGGCCGGCTTTTTCGGCAGCAGCAATCAGACCGTAGGAAGTAGCCTTATTTCCATTTACATCCGTATAGAATCCCGGTTCAGCTTTCTTACTTTCAATACGATAAGTAGAAACTGACGCATGGATATTGTGACCATAGTTATAACCGTCTGTCAACGCCTTGATATTAGCCTGTGCGATCACCGGCTTCTTGGCGAATTTATTCTGAAGCATGTTCATGGCTTCTTCCAGAGGACGGTCAAACAACCAGCAAACAAGGCCCAGGGCAAACATATTCTTTGAACGGAGCGCAGACTTGTTATCCAAACCAAACTCTGCCAAACCGTCTTTCACCATCGTAGAGATCGGGGCAGCGACAACCTGCACACTGTTCAGACCCAGTTCTTTGAACGGATCGTCCGTTGTGTACAAAGCCTTATCCAGATCACTCTTCTTGAATGAATCGGTATCGATAATAACAATTGCATTTGGTTTGATATGCTTCACATTCACTTTCAGAGCGGCGGGATTCATAGCGACTAAAACGTCCGCCTTATCACCAGGAGTAAAAATTTTACGTGATCCCAGATGCACCTGGAATCCTGATACACCACTCAGTGTTCCCTGAGGAGCACGTACTTCCGCCGGATAGTCGGGAAATGTAGAAATCTCATTTCCAAAAATAGCCGACAGATTAGAAAAGATCGTTCCGGTTAACTGCATACCGTCTCCGGAGTCACCCGAAAAACGGATCACAACCTTCTCCAACGTTGTTACTTTTGTTTGTTCTGCCATAATTATTTATATTAGCTTAATCGCTTGTTTGTAGTTAGATTTCCGCAAAGTAAAGAATAAACTTGGCTTGTTCAAAACTTTTGAGGCTTAAAAAGCAGAAAGATATAGATCCAGGTTATTTGATGATAAATTAAAATGATTAGACACGTAATTGTTTACAGGTTTCCCACAATACATGTAAACACCTGAACGAAAGCCATCATCCGACTTTATCATATTCTGGACTGTCCCGGCATCTCCCAAAGCAAGAAAGATGGGTACAAATATATTACTGAAAGCCATCGAGGTGGTACGTGCCACCCGATTACTTATATTAGGTATACAATAATGTAATACACCGTATTGCTCAAAAACGGTCGGATCGGATTTAGCCAGACAGCAGGTTGTCTCGAAACAACCACCCTGACTGATACGCAGATCAATCACCAGAGAACCCCGTTTCATAGTCCTGACCAATTCTTCCGCAATCACATAACGGTAACGTGTATTGATATACCGCATAGCTCCGATCACTACATCCGCCGTACGGAAAGCATTATGTAATACATTCGGATGAAAAGTCGAAGTAAACAAACCTTGCCCCAATACTTGCTGAATCGTGCGCAGCTTGTTGATATCATCATCGAAAACCTTAACAGATGCACCTAGCGCCAAAGCAGCACGGGCAGCCACGGTTCCTGCATTTCCTGCACCGACGATCACAATCTCAGTCGGTGACACTCCAGGGATTCCTCCCAGCAAAATACCTTTTCCTCCCTGGGTATTACTCAACAATTCGGAAGCAATGGTAATAGAAGCTGTCCCTTCTATCTCTGAAATAACATTCAGGATAGGACATCTTTTCTGATCGTCCGACATCAGTTCATAAGCGATTGCCGTAATGCGTTTGGCCATCATCAGTTCAAAAGCTTCCTGAGCAAACAGATTGAGTTGCACCATGGAGAAGACAGTAGAACGAGGTTTCATCAACAGGATTTCCTGAGGTAAAGGAGGAAGTATCTTCAGAATGATATCAGCCTGGAAAACTTCGGCCGGAGTAGCGACAATCTCGGCACCAGCCTCGGAATAGTGATTATCGGAGTAATTGATCCCCAACCCGGCACCCGACTCTACCAATACACGATGTCCGCGATCGGTCAACATGTCAACAGCCTCAGGAGTAAGCGCAAGCCGCTTTTCCCCCTCTTTCCGTTCACAAGGGATACCAATCAGTAAACGATTACCTACCTTATTCAATTCCTTCAACAGTTCCTGGGTAATATATGAACCCTGAAGCTGTTTGTCTCCTGTTGCTTCCATAATACGATTCCACGGCCGGCAATTCCTAACTGCCTTACATTATATATTATACTATTTTTTCCAATGCTTCCGAAATCTCATGCACATCCGTTTCCGTCAACATCACTTCGGCATCAAACACGATTGAAGCTTTCATATAATGGGGAGTTCTTTTCTCCAGGCTTTCGGCAATAAATGCAACCAACTCATCACCGGAACGTCCTTTCAGTACGGGGCGAGTCGATTTACAGATTTCAAGACGTTTAGCCAACTCTTCCACCGACACCTTCAGATAAACGGTTGAGCCTGTTTCGTTCATAAACTCCATATTGTCAAAAAAGCAGGGAGCACCACCGCCAGTGGAGATCAGTACATCTTCAAACATGGCCACTTCGTGGAGCATCCGCCGTTCAATATCACGGAAAGCCTCCTCCCCTTTTTCAGCAAATATCTGCCCGACCGTTTTATGGTAGCGGGCTTCTATGTAACAGTCCAGGTCAATAAAAGAAAGCCCCATTCGTTTGGCCAGGTCTTTGCCGACCGTCGTCTTTCCGGCTCCCATATAACCTATCAAAAAAATACGCTTCATCTCGTATATGATTGTTTACCGCAAATGTAAAGTTTTTTTTCTTCATTACTTTTCTTTCAATAGAAAAGTAACAAAATATTACCTTTGCAAATCATATCCGAAGAATATAGAAGATGGCGAAGAACAAATATTATGTCGTGTGGAAAGGACTTAACCCAGGTGTTTACGACAACTGGGCAGAGTGTAAAATGCAGGTGGAAGGACAAGAAGGAGCGAAATACAAATCGTTCGAAACCCGCGAAGAGGCCGTTGAAGCCTTTGAGAAAGGATATACGCATTACCTGAAAACTGCTTCGTCAGCCAAAGCTGCCGCCAATCTGGCACCGAAAGCACCTGTCGGAAAACCGATCAACGAAAGCCTGGCGGTAGATGCCGCCTGTAGCGGAAATCCGGGGGATATGGAATACCGGGGTGTTTACACAGCCACCGGACAAGAGATTTTCCATATCGGACCTTTGAAAAAAGGGACAAACAACGTCGGCGAGTTTCTGGCACTCGTTCATGGTCTGGCACTGTTAAAGCAGAAAGGAAGCAACCTGCCTATTTATTCGGATAGCCGTAATGCGATCAGTTGGGTCAAAAAGAAGAAATGCAAGACTCTGCTGGAACGTGAACCTGTCAACGAGCAAATCTTCGATCTGATCGAACGTGCCGAGAAATGGCTGAATACAAACACCTATACTACAACGATCCTGAAATGGGAGACTTCGGTGTGGGGGGAAATTCCGGCTGATTTCGGACGGAAATAACAGAAAAATCCTCCTTCAAGATGGTTTTCAGAAACAGCGGATATAGGCCAACGAAAAACTATCGTAAAGATAATCTTGTATACCGTGTTTATAACCGAAAGAGATAATGTTCTTTTTTATCTCATAATTGAGTTTTGAGCGGACAATCATCGGTTTGTCCCCGTCTCCTCTGTACCCCCTTATGCCTGTATAGTCACAATTCAATGTAAAACCACGATAAGTAGCCTGTGCCCCTATCGCATATGTCAAAGCATCATTCTGCCGATGTATCAGATCGTTCGTCATCCAGCAGTAAAAACCGGCCATTCCCTGTAAACGGACAGAGGCATTTTTTTCCGGATTCTGCCACAACGTCCGTCCGATATTACAATCGAACCAATAAGTAGCCGCATCTGTATAACGGGCATCACACAAACGTCCCCCACTGGCTGTTCTCAGAGTTGCATTTACCACGATATCCACCCATTTCTCACTTTTCAGCACCTGATAATGGCAACTCAATATAAAATCCCCATGACAAGGGATCGGAGATTTCACATCGACAGCATTACGCTCGTCACGCACTTCCGGTGATGTTTCGTACCATTCCTGAATCACCCCGTAAAGCGATACACCGGCACGTCCTTTGGCTATAGGGATATACAAACGGGCAAAAACGTCTTTCGTCTTATCCCCGGTCATTTTATGATATTCACCTCTTAATTCGACCTCCCAGCGCGGAGATAACTTCCCGCCCATCAATTCCGGAAAAGGGAAGGCATTCGCACCAAAATAACGGGGAGAATACTTTAACAAGGGTATTTTATCCCTCCAATCTGCATTGGCAGGAAAGATTGTAAAAAAGCTACAGCAAAAAATAAGGAGGGAAAAAAGTATGTTTGTTTTCATTCTATAATGTTGTGGATTTATATTTACAACCGATCGTCCACCCATTCCGGATTCAGACAACCTTTTACATCATATACTACGTGATTTTCACTAACAAGCGACGGGATGTCAAGTTCCAGAAATTCTTTATGAGCCACAGCCAGTACAATCACATCATACTTCCTGCCTTCGGATAAAGACCCGGTCAACTCTATTCCGTATTCATCCCGGACTTCTTCCGCACGAGCCCAAGGATCATACACAGAGACATTGATGCCGTAATCTTTCAATACACGGACAACATCCCCTACTTTTGTATTCCTCACATCCGGACAATTTTCCTTGAAGGTAAAACCCAACACCAGCACTTCCGCATTCTTAACCGGTACATCCTTTTTAATCATACATTTCACCACACGGTTGGCTATGTATTCGCCCATCGTATCATTGATACGACGCCCATACAGGATCAGGCCGGGATGATATCCGTAATCCTGCGCTTTCCGGATCAGGTAATAAGGGTCGACACCAATGCAGTGACCTCCAACCAACCCCGGTCTGAACGGCAGAAAGTTCCATTTCGTTCCAGCAGCAGCCAACACTTCGTTTGTATCTATATCCAACAGATGGAAAATTTTAGACAACTCGTTTACAAAAGCAATATTAATATCCCTCTGCGTATTTTCAATCACTTTAGATGCTTCTGCCACACGGATACTGGATACCGGAAATGTTCCGGCAGTAATTACAGAACGGTATAGCGCATCTACCTTCTCCGCCGCATCCGGTGTGGAGCCGGAGGTTACTTTCATAATTTTCTCTACCGTATGTTCCTTATCCCCCGGATTGATACGCTCAGGAGAATAACCGGCAAAAAAGTCTTCATTATATACCAATCCTGAAGTCTTTGCAAGAATCGGAACGCATTCCTCTTCTGTAATGCCCGGACAAACAGTTGATTCATAGATAACAATATCCCCTTTTGATAATGCACGCCCAACTGTTTCACTGGCCTTATATAAAGGAGTCAAATCCGGACTATGATGACTATCTACAGGAGTAGGCACAGCTACTATAAAATAATTACATGACTGAAGATCAGAAGGAGCAGATGTAAAATAGAGCCCTGTTTCATCAAATTCCGGTAAGTGAGACAATAAAACAGATTTCAGTTTTCCGTCAGAGACTTCCATCGTTATATCCTGCCCTTTCTTTAAGGCCTCAACCCGATCCTGCTTAATGTCGAAACCAACAACCGGATATCTGGTTGCGAACAAATGCGCTAACGGTAACCCGACATATCCCAGGCCAATAATTGCAACCTTTATATTTTCCATTTATTTTATTCTTCTTTTCCGTTCTGAAATGATAGGCAAAGATACAACTTATTTCTGTATATTTATTTATACGCCAACACTGTAAACGTCTGTCAATATCCGTACAAATTAGTTTAAACCTCAATACAAGTAATTTAATATCATATCTTTGTATCAGATATTTACGTAGAGCATCTGTTTACCTATAGAGTTGATTAAAGAAATAGAAGATGAATTGCAGAGCTGATATTGATCTTATTTTACCTTGCTATAACCCACCTTCCGGCTGGGAGCAAAAGGTTATCAGGAAATTCAAAGAGATACAATCCTTGTTTAATCCTGTAAATTTTCACTTGCTTATTGTCAGTGACGGTTCTAAACGCGGATACGAACCGGAAGTAGTTGCCGCATTAAAAAACGGAATCCCCGGAGTCCAAGTAATTGACTATCGTCCCAACAGAGGGAAAGGATACGCTCTGCGTGAAGCCGTGCGGCATTGTCAATCGGAATATATCATATATACCGACTATGACTTCCCCTACACAGATAGTTCTTTCAGACAGGTAATCAACACATTACTCAACGGAGCAGATATCGTTGTTGCCATAAGGGACAGGAATTACCAAAAAAATTTACCGCCTTTCCGGAGGTTTCTTTCCGAATCGTCCCATATATGCAACGCTGTTTTCCTTCGTTTAAAAATACATGATACTCAAGGCGGACTCAAAGGATTCAACCGCTCAGGCAAAAGGATTTTTTTATCAACAAAAGTTAATAGCTTCTTGTTTGATACTGAGTTCATATACAAGGCTCAACGGAAAAAAATGAACATACAGGCCGTACAGTCACGTATCAGGGATGGCTTAACAGTATCCGACATGGGATTCAAAGTGCTAAAACGTGAAATAGTAAACTTTTTTTCAATTTTACTCAGCAATGATCTTACTCAGTTTTGATATTGAAGAATTCGATGTTCCCCTGGAACATGGGATAGAAGTGCCATTTGAACAACAAATGGCTGTGTCTATCGAAGGGACCAGAAAGATATTGGCTTGCCTTAAAAGACACCAGATACATGCCACTTTCTTCTGCACGGCCAATTTCGCTGCTCACGCTCCCGAAATCATCGAGAACATCCTACAGGACGGTCATGAGATCGCCTCACACGGATACTATCATTCTTCATTTGAAATGGAAGATTTGAAACGCTCCCGCGAATTTCTTGAGCAACAAACCGGGCAGCCTGTAAAAGGATTCCGTATGGCACGTATGATGCCGATCGATGAAAAAGAAATAAAAAAAGCAGGATATACATATAATTCTTCATTAAACCCGACATGTATTCCAGGAAGATACAACCACCTGGATAAACCCCGCACGTGGTTTTACAAAGATGACGTCCTGCAACTTCCTGCATCTGTTTCTCCTGTTTTCCGTTTTCCTCTATTCTGGCTGGCCTACCATAACCTCCCGGCTAAAGTCTATCGGTGGTTATTTCAGAGAACGTTGAAACACGATGGCTACATTGTTACTTATTTTCACCCCTGGGAATTTACCAATCTGAAAAAATGGAATTTACCATTTATCATAACCAATCATTCGGGAGAAGGTATGATAAAACGATTGGACGATTTGATATCCTTCTCTATAAAAAAGGACTATACTTTTATGACCTTTTCTTCATTTCAACAAAACATAATACAAAATGGGAATAGTAAGTAGCAGACCTCAAATAAACAGTAAACTCAAATTTGTAACCTCCTTTCTACATAATCCTAAACTGAAAGAAAACAAAACTATTCTTGCGATATGGCTGGTTACAGCAGCAATTACAGTTATAGCCAAGTTGATTATCGGAAAGTTCAACAATTACAAGATATTTGAAGGTGTTTACAATCACGCGATACACGGACTCACATTATACGGTCCTTATCCTGAAGAATATGGCGACGTCAATCTTTACGGAATCATATTCAGTTTTATCATTTCACCTTTTGCCATTCTCCCCCAGTGGTTGGGAATGGTATTATGGGTAATGGCCAATACAGCCCTGCTATTTTACGCCATACAGCAACTGCCCCTGTCAAAAAATCAAAAAGCGATAATATGCTGGACTGCTTATATCGAATTGATAACAGCCCAGTTAGTCCAGCAATTCAATATATCTGTCGCTGCCTTTATCCTGTTGGCCTTTGCTTTTATCGAAAAGAAAAAAGATTTTTGGGCAGCATTTGTCATATTGCTCGGTACATTTGTAAAAATATATTCAATTGTCGGACTGGCTTTCTTCTTTTTCTCAAAACACAAGATAAAATTCTTACTATCTTGTTTATTTTGGACGATCCTTTTATTCATATTCCCGATTCCTTTCTTTGGATTGGAATATACGATGAGCCAGTATCAGGATTGGTTTATAGCCATCACTGAGAAAAACTCACATAATATGTTCGCCATTTCACAGAATGTATCTTTACTGGGATTAGTCAGGAGGGTATCCGGAAATCCCGATTACAGCGACTTATGGCTGATAGTTCCCGGACTCATTTTATTTTTTATTCCATATCTGCGTATCAGGCAATACAAAAGTCTCTCTTTCCGTTTCCTGCTACTAGCCAATGTACTGCTTTTCACAGTTTTGTTCAGTTCCGGAAGCGAGGCTAGTTCTTATGTAACGGCCATGCTCGGAGTAGGTATCTGGTATGTCAACTCACCTGCTTCAAATAAAAAACTGAACTATTGGTTGCTTATACTTACCATTATCGTCGTCGCTATTTCTACAACGGAATTAACACCCCCCTTTTTCCGAAGGGCTATAGTTCATCCATATGTAGTAAAGTCATGGTTCTGTATTCTGGTCTGGCTAAAGATTTGTTATGAAATGATTTTTCTTACATTCGATCAGAAATCACTCAACCATGATTAGATCAAATTATTTAGTTTTAGTTATCTTTGGACGCAATAACAAGTTATAGTAGTAAATTGTGGAGTTAGTAAAAGTAATCATACCCATCTATAAAAATACGTTCACTGCGACGGAAAAACGTTCGTTGATGCAGGCATACGATATTTTAAAGGCTTATCCGCTGGTTGTAATAAAGCCCGAGTCTTTGGACCTTTCAGAACTACAGGCTGAATTTCCCAGATTGACATTTACGTCATTCGATGATGCTTATTTTAAAGGGATCAGTGGTTACAACCGGTTAATGCTTGCTTCCGGTTTTTACGAACGGTTCCTTGACAGCACTTATATACTGATCTACCAACTGGATGCCTTTGTTTTCCGGGATGAATTAAAGGAATGGTGCTGCAAAGGCTATGATTACATCGGTGCTCCCTGGCTGCAAAAACCGGTATATCGCTTTCCCATTATCTCCGCCATTATGCATCTGGCACATATGTACCACCGGCAAAAAGGAGAGCCATCCAAACAAGACCTCTACAACAAAATCGGGAACGGAGGATTATCATTACGCAAAACCGACAGCCACTACCGGGTAACCCGCGAACAGGCAGACCGTATCAATTTCTACCTGGCGCAAGACCGGCATCACCTCTATAATGAAGACGTGTTCTGGGCAACAGAAGCAACAGGGTTCATTTATCCGGAAGCTATGGAAGCAATCCGATTCGCCTTCGATAAATATCCGGCTTACTGTTATAAGCTGACCGGCGGGCAGTTACCTTTCGGATGCCATTCATGGTATAAACGGAAAATGAAAAAGTTCTGGCAACCGATTATCCATTTTTAGATATCCCAAGCCGATAAGAGTCTTTTCAGACTCTCCGTATCCAATTTTTTTCTACCGTTTGAATAATGCAAAACGAACCACAAGGCATATATGCTTTAAAAATCGCTCAATTTTTCTACCGAAGCGACGTTTTCGCCAACTGCCATACACCTGATGGCAGGCAAAAGCCTCAGGATATCTGATTGTTTTACACGGAGAAACGTAGCAACTTGGATAGATAATTATATCATCTCCCAAACGCTGCTCGACATCTTCCCGCTTATATCCTTTTTTCTCAGCAATCATCGTCATAATCTTGGGTGAGATCAACATATCGAAAGATCCGTCAGGCAATAGAAAATGACGTTGGTTGTAATATTCAAAAACCTCCTTACAATAAGCATTTCCCTGTTCTCCAATCAGGAAAGCAGCCTGTAAAAAAAGCGTACCCCACAACTCATTAAACGTTGCAAAACCATGCTGAGGTATAAAAGAGTCGAAGCGTTTCTCTACAAGCATATCGCTATCCATGTATATTCCTCCCTCTTTATAAATCGCATAAAAACGTACAGCATCTGCCGCAAAAGCCCATTTCTTAGCACGCAATGCCTCCGCTATAAAATCACAGCCAATAGCCATCGCATCAGCATAGGTCCAGCGCCTTACCGTATAATCCGGCAATATTCGTTTCCAACTTGCCAAACAGATTTTTATTTCAACAGGAAAAGGATCATCACTAAACCAGCACAAATGAATTACTTTCGGAATCATACATATATAGTTTATAATATGAAAAGAATGCCTATCTCTTCTCTCTTTTACCCCACAAAGGTAGAGAATGGATTCTTAGTTGCAAAATATTCAGTAAGAATATGCATGTCTTCCAACCTACCATACAAAAGAAAATCATTATCTTTGTCCGGATATTATGTGCAGACAGAATTCATCTCATTCCAAGAATAAATATAATAAACCTATCAAAACAGATCAATCATGTTCGCTTTATCTTCTTTTTACAAATGTCGGATTTTACCCCACGGCCTCCGCAGAAAATTATTCAGAAAAGTCATCCTGTCTTATTTCGATTCTCTTCCGCAAAATTCATTATCCAATGAGCAGAAAGAAGCAATCGGATACTTAAGATCACATCCTATAACAACATTTCTTTCATCATTTACGGAACAGTACAAAGCGAAAGACATTCAGGTTTTCACGGATGACGACTCTCAGCTAAAATACGTCCTGCACGAAGAGAAAAGACTTTATTTCAAACGTAAATGGTCCGTAAAGCGGATACAGCGTGCCTACAACGCCCTGCAAGCGGAACAAGACATAGCTTCTCCTCACCGTTATACCGATGGAAATTTCAATGTTAAAGACAATGATATTCTATCAGATATCGGAGCTGCGGAAGGGAATTTTTCGCTCAGTGTAATAGATAAAGTACAACATGTTTATCTTTTTGAAACAGATAACGACTGGATAGAGGCTCTGGAAAAAACATTTGAACCCTGGAAAGAGAAAGTATCCATTATTCACAAATTTGTCGGAAATAAAGATACCGATACCTGCATAACTCTCGATTCGTTTTTCTCTGACGACTCCTCTGTGAATTTTATAAAAGCCGATGTTGAAGGAGCAGAACGAGATCTATTGTACGGGGCAAAACGTCTGATAAATGAAAATAAATCCATGCAAATTGCGTTATGTACTTATCACCGGCATGATGATGAAGTTGTATTAACGGACATATTGCAGGGTAACGGATTCAAAACAAGTTTTTCAAAAGGCTACATGATCTACACACACAATCATGACATGCAGCCCCCTTATTTACGCAGAGGATTAATCAGAGCATCTAAATAAATTATTACTCTATATGCTAAAGAAACTGACTACAGCCATCGCGAATTATTATTATTTCCTCAAAGGAAAGATAATGCCATCCCACATATCAAACGGGAAGGACATCCCTATTATCATCAATAACTTCAACCGGTTGACAACACTCATCCAATTGACGGACAGTCTGACTTCAAGAGGATATACGCGTATTTATATATTGGATAACGCTTCAACCTACCCGCCTCTGCTGGAATATTACCAGACATGCCCCTTTACCGTATTCCGGCTTAAAGAGAACCTCGGATTCAAGGCTTTGTGGAAATCAGAGTTGAAGAAGAAATTTTGTAATGATTATTATATCTATACGGATTCGGATGTCATCCCCATAGCTGATTGCCCGGACGATTTCATCGATTATTTCCTGAAAGAGCTGAAAGCGCATCCGTTTGCCCGCAAAATCGGTTTTTCATTACGGATCGATAATCTGCCGGATCAGTACGAGCATAAGCAAAAAGTAATTGACTGGGAAAAACAATACTATGCCCGTCCGGCCCAAAACGGTTTATTCCGGGCTCCCATCGATACGACTTTCGCCCTTTACCGACCACATGTCGGACTGAGCAGAAGCCGGTCGGTTGAGGCATACCGCACGGCATACCCTTATCAGGCTGAACATAAGCCATGGTATAACGATTCTAAAAATCTGTCGGAAGAAGAATCATATTATATCAGCCACTGCTCACAGATAACAGGCTGGACCTCCCAATCACAAAAAAAAGAGGATCAATCCTCCTGAGAACTTTCAGGAAAGACTTTACGGAAATCAAACGGCAATATGCAAGAGGTATAAATCCGGATACGTTTTTTATGGAAACGATCTCGCACAGCCTTCGTGAAAAGAGGACAATGGCTGAACAGATTCGCCATGACGTATTGGAAATAAGGTTGGGTAAACCAATTTCCACCCTCTTTCCTCCAGGCTTTACATGCCAGATGGGAAGCGTACTTTTTATAAACACGATCACTGTATTGATTAGTCTGCCGTACAAAAGAGTCCTCATCCAACCCGCGAATCCGTGCATATTCACGGGTGACGCATGACAATGCTTCACGGGAAATGGCCAACCGTGAAAAGTTCCTGATCGCATCCCGTACTGTTATTTTCTTAAATTGCATCCGGTTGATATCTACCAGAGTGAAACGAAAAGTTTCCTGTTCCTTATAATACAGGATATTTCCCGGTGATAAATCTATATGAAAAATTCCAGCCTGATGCAGACTGGCTATAAAAACACCTAATGCAGTCAACAAGGTTTTATCCTTCAGCTGTCCGTTCATGTATTCCCGGATATCGGAAGCTCCGCTATACGCAGAAACACTATAGCTATGGCTCAACAGGCCATGTTTATATTCTTCTATGTATCCAAGAGGTTCCGGCGTGTTGCTCCCCCGCTTCAATATCTCGAAAGCATATTCATACGAACGCCTGGCCTTTGATTTTCGGAATAATGTATAAACAACCCGATTGACAAAGAACGGGACCTTGAAACTCTTCACCACCAGTTCACATCCTTCGATATTAAACCGCTTCAACACGTTTCGTCCCTCATATATCGTGGTTCCTTCCGTCTCAAAACGGTCGGATAAATGACAAAAAAAATCTGCCAGGAAAGGATATGCCGGATTCGTTACTACTTTCATTTCTGCAAGGTGGAATTTATCTTATCCACAATCATCTCCGGCGTAATCTGTGTCATGCACGCCCAATCCCCCCGGAAACAAGGCTTCTGGCCGAAGACAGAACAGGGACGACAAGGAAGATCGAGTTGAACGGCATTTTTCGGGTCCTGATGATAACCGTAAAATCCGGCATAGGGATGCGTTGCTCCCCAAACCGAAATCACTTTTGTATCGACCAGAGAAGCGAAATGCATATTGGCAGAGTCCATACAAAGCAATACGTCCAACCGACTGATCAAGGCAAGTTCATTATCCAGCGAATAACGACCGACGACACTTTTTACACGAGGATACTGGAATGCCCATTGCTCCAAAACAGCTTCTTCATAACCACGACCTCCCAACAGAAAGATCGTATAATCTTCATTTTCCGACAAGCGGGCGACAACCTGTTCCATATCGTCCACCGGATAGATTTTTCCGCGATGCTTGGCAAACGGGGCAATTCCGATCCATTTACCGGTTTTTGTTCCGGCCACGGCTTCCATAGCCGACAGATCGGCCGGCTTCGATTCATAAAGGGATGTGAAAGTTTCCGTATAGTTCAGACCGGCAGCACGGAATACATCGGCATAGCGTTCTATCACCGGACGCAAGGGTTTCAGTTCCTTATGAGTACGCTCGGTCAGCCGTTTCCGTTCCTTCCTTGCTTTATCAACAACATAAACCTTTTTCCCTTTTATCCGGAACATACCTCGGATAATCATGGTACGGATCACATTATGCAAATCCAATACGACATCATACTCATACTTGACCAACGCAGAGGCAAACCGGAGTAATCCGCCCAATGTCTTTTCTGCCGCCTTCGTATTGATACCGATCACGTCCACATTTGCCGGACGGTTCATAAAAACAGGTATTAGGAAAGCCTGCGTAAGTACAGTAAACGTATGTTGGGGGTTTGCTTTGGCGGCAGAGTAGATCACTGGAACCGTCATAGCAACATCGCCAATAGCAGAAAGTCTTATAACAAGTATTTTTGCCATGTAATGAATTTAATACATTTTCATGATTCGTAACTTCTATCAATACGGTTCACAAAGATATAAATTATTTCCGGAATAAGTTATCTGAATTCATTACATGCCGTTGTCATATTGTCACGGCAATCATTGTTACGACAGGATATTATCGTATTTATCAAAATGTCAAATTATCCCTATCACCAATAAGCTGTATGTAGTCCTGACCAGACACAGCACTTTTTATCTCACCCAGGAGAAGATAGAAAATATCCTTATTCAAACTTTCACTATACAAATACAGCTTTTTGATCCATCAATAGTCTATACCCATAAATGACGATATAAAAGATTAAATAAATATATGAATTAGATATTTAAACCCAATACAACTTTTCGCTTCATCTGGAATCTAAATCTGCTTTACAGCATAGTTTTTAAAGGGAAAAAGGCTCATCAAAAAAGTTTCACCGACTGAATTTAACAAATATTTCGTCTTAAATAAACCCTCATCTCATTTAAAATGAAAAAAAATTCGTTTTAAACGAGATGACAATTTATTTAAAACGGTGATTGGAAATTCATATAAATAGGCATAGTGTTAAATATTGTATATTTAGCTATTCTATTTCCATTATTCTGACAGACATTACAGTCACAGCAACCGCTTAAAACAAGACAATAAGATATGTTATTCCTAAAAACAACATCAATTTGCCATCAAGACCATTCAGTATAATTCGCTTTAGCGACAGAGAAAATCATCGAAACCAGGTAAAACACCCCATGCAGAGAGTCGCATAATAAGTATTTTGCCATTTCATTCCGTTTTATTTTTTCCCGTACAACACAGGGTTTAATGCCGGGTCATTGTACATTTTCATTTGTTTATACACTTTCATGTACTTACGTCCGGCTTTAATATCAGCCAGTAGCTGGTCCAAAGCCGTTGACAGGTCAACCTTCTGTTCCAGCAACACGTTCAGCTTTTCTTCGCATTTCGCTTTATGCTCGGGAGTTGCATCGGGACGGTTAGCCTCTTCGGCCATATGATAAATCTTCAATGTCAGGATAGACAACCGGTCGACCGCCCATGCCGGACTTTCCGTATTGATCGTCGCATCCGGCAATACTTTCACTTCTTTGTATTTATCCAGAAAGAAACTGTCGATCAATTCCACCAAGTCGGTACGATCCTGATTAGACTTGTCTATACGGCGTTTGATAGCCACTGCCTCCACCGGATCGATTGCCGGATTACGGATGATATCTTCCAGATGCCACTGTACCGCATCAATCCAGTTTTTCAAATAAAGATAGAACTCTATACTTTTTACCTCATACGGATTATGCATGGTTGCATCCACATCATCAGAAACATGATACGCTTTCGTAGCCTGTTCAAATATCCGGTAACACTGTTCGCTGAAATTCATAAATAATCGTTTTGCTTTCTGTAAATACTGTTGACAAAGGTAGAAAATCTTTTCAGAAGAGCAAGTAGTAATCCCCCAACCGCTATAAACTATAGAAGCCGAAAATTTATCTGGGGGGAAAATAAACCGGAATGAACCAGTTACTTCTTAACAGATTCCCATGTTCATCACTCGCCGGACTTACTTTTGCCGCTTTTATCAAACGCACGGCTTCCTCTTCCAACTCTTTAACTCCACACCCTTTGCCGACAACTTTAACTTGTGTAGCAGTGCTGTCTTTCTCGATGATCGCATTTATCAAAACCATCTTCTCATCTTTCGAGTCCCAATTCTTATACTTATTATTGGTACGGAAATAACTTTCCCAATCCGTCAAAGAGGCTGTATAATAAGGTATACTCCAAACCGAATCAACTTCCGAAGCCTCTACATCTTTTTCTATACCCCCTTTAACCGGAGTAACTTTTAAACTCTGAAGTTCACTTTTAAGTTCTTTCTCATTGAGATTCACTTTATTCTGCGAACAAGCCATTAGGACACCCCACAACAGCAACAAAATAGATTCAAATACCTTCATAACTACTTTATTTTAGGTAACTATATATCACTTTACAGTGAAGTTCCAGTCTATTTATTTGCAAACTAAAATTAAAATACTTAAATTTGTATTCAAAAAGGAGGGGTACCGCAACTACCCCTCCTGAAATTTCGTAGTAAAACAATAATATTTTATATGAACAATAAATTTTTAACTCGACAAGAGAAAGAAAGCCAACTACTTTCTTTATTAGAACAAGAACAAGACGAACATAGTCTATATCAACTTTTTGAACAACTAGATGAATTATTCTGTTCCTGTCAAATTTTTGAAAATGACTATTAATCTTACTACACAGTAAAGATACAGATACTTTTATCAAAATCAAACGATCTGGTATCTGTATCTTTTTCAAATTTACAATTGTCTAATGTCAGTTATAAAACGATAAAATTTGTACAAGGTACTAGTTTTGCCTTTACTAATACTATCTTCTTTAACTAGACCGGTTTTATAGACATAATATTGTATACCTTCCACTTTCCAATTTTCTCCTTGTGTTATGGAAGTTACTTTGATTGCTTTTTGATTTTTCCCTTCAAAGTTCAGAGTAGTCCATGTTGCAGTGCATTTAGTAGGAGGATCTATTTTTCCACTTAAAGCACTTTTTTCTCCTGGAATAATCCATGTTGCAGTTTTACCTTCTTCAGGTAGTTTAAATATCACTATAGGTTCAGAATAAACATTACGCTTATCTTTACCTAAAATACTAGCGCTTTCTTTTTCTTTCAACACAACCTTATCGTTATCAATTAAAACAACACTTAAAATACTACTTATTTCTTGTCCATCCATAAAAGTAGATTCTTGAATTTGATAATTCTTGCTCCATGTTGGTTTATGATAAATAGTCCTTTTATTCATACTTTTGCTTGGTGCACCAGTTTTATTATTAATAAACTGATATTCTATACCAAATGCAAATGTGTCTGGAACAAAAAAATCTATAGCTGTATACTTTTGTCCAAAAATATTAATAGACAAAGTTGCTAAAAGTACAATCAATATGACTTTAGTTTTCATACTAAAAAGTATTTTTACCTCCGCATGACCAATAGAGGTGGAATACAAAAAGAAGCGGGTCACTGTCCACACTTCGTAAGGTATCGCCAGAAACCCAAAGTATACGCAGACAAGCAACCCGCTAGATATAGCAGGGGCTTGCACCTTGTATACTTATTTGTCAAAACTGGCGATTTTAACGAAGTAAGGCACTTCCGAATTTTCTAAAATGTTTTTGTCCTATAGAACAGCGCAAATATACAATTTTTTGTTATATTTGCATTATATAAAAACCAATATTGATCATGAAAGACAAAGAAGGCAAAGGAATAGAAGTAAACTCTTATATGAGACCGATTGATGATCTGACTCAAGTTTACAGAATCACAGCTGTTAATGACGAAACTGTTGTTGCGCACAAGAAAAACGAACCTGCCACCACTTTTAAGCCATCAGAAATAATAATTGGTGGAGATGAAGATATGATTGAATTTGAAGGAGATATATCACTTCATTCCTTATAATTTTCATCTTTACGTGCTGTATGCCATTGCATTTCCTCATTCCATTCAACTTTAAACTTTGGACTGGGAAAATACAATGGTGCTATTAATTTTACAAATACATCATCATCAAATTTCCCACCTCTTTTCCCCCATTCAAGAACAACTTTATTGTCCTCAATAGGAAGGTTCATCTCTTTGGCTATCTCTTCCAGCTCCAATCTACATTGTTCTGCTGTCTTCTTTATCTCTTTCATCTTTCTTGGCTTCTTAGTTACCTTGTACTTAATAGCAAAATTCAAAAAGTTCTCAAATTCTTCTCCGGTTGTTGTTTCTTTCTTGCTCATGCGATCAGTTCTTTATAAGTTGTACGGTATTCTGTATTGCAAAGTAACAAATTAAATCTGTTATGTTCGCTAATTTTGCGAGTGTTGTATCTAAATACAAACTCATTGACGTATCTCTGAAGATGCTTCGGGCTCATATAATGGTAGATTCCCATATAGCCTCTCTTGAGTAAAGTCCAAAAACCTTCAATAGTATTGGTATGAATACGTCCCATACCATATTGCCCTCTACTATGATCTATTGAATAATGATAGAATAGCTTATCCACTTCATTGTAGCCATGCCACTCATCTGTGTACAGAACTGCATTTCTATCTACAAATTCTATAATCTTAGGAGTTAACTCACTCTTAGAGGTATTTTTAATTACTCTTGCAATCACGTTCCCTTTCCTTTCCAACATTCCTAAAACTGGTGTCTTGTCTTTAAAAGAACGTCCCTGGCATCTTTTGACTTTTTTATCACGATGACGATTTTTGTTCTTTCCACCGACAAAAGTTTCGTCAGCTTCCACTTCATTATTCAATTTACCTTCATTTTTGCAAATTAGACAAATACGAACGCGTTGGAGAATGAACCAAGCTGTCTTTTGAGTGACTTTAATGTCACGAGCAAGTTGCAAAGAAGATATACCTTTCTTATGAGAAAGAATTAGCCAAATTGCCATGAACCACTTTCTCAATGAAAGTTTAGTGTTTTCAAAGATAGTTCCTGTTTTGACATTAAACAGTCTACCAGAGTTCTTACACATATACCTTCCCTTGCTACAAATATAGACTTTAGAGTCAGGATCAAAAGGAGATGTTACTCCTTCTTTCCATCGTAAGCCTTCGAGATACCTTATACAGGATTCTTCTGTCGGGAATGCCTCTAGAAGCTCGAACAATGAATTAAATTCTTTGACATTTATCATAGCTGTATTTATTTGTTATGATAAATTTAACGAATTATTTTTATAAAATCTCGTTTTTGGGGCACAATATGATAAAATTTACTATATTTGCAAAATAAAAACAGAACCCATAAACTGCTCGGGCTCTGTTTTTGAAATTCGTACCTCTAAAAACCGAAAGGAGGTGTTAAAAATGAAAAAAGAACTAATATTTGATGAAATGACAGAACTTGAGAGTGAAATTTCAAATTTTCAATTTTTTGAAAATGAACTCAATGCGGAAGAATTAGCCATTCTTTATTCTGTTATGTATCAAATCAATAAATATCGTTCCTTACTAGGCTAAAGATACGGAGTAAAACTCAGAAAGACACGAGATTTATAATATTTTTCGTGTCTTTTTTGTTTTTATCTCTTCACTGTAAAGTGATATATAGTTACCTTATTTTAAATTCATAACCATCAACACCGGATTATCATCCTCCTTCACATCCTCTAATTCATACTATTATTTTTCAATTTCAGCAATCATTATTATTGGATTATCCTCTTCATCTGATTGTTCAACCAAAGACTTCAGTTCTCCTGATAATTTACCTTGCTTCAAGCGTTCCTTCAATCTAGGCATTTCCAAGATATCAAAGACCAAATTATCCCGGTTCGTACCCCAAGCCAGAACATAATCATCCAGATCCCGATTACGAATCTTTACCCTTGAACATTCTCCGGATTCTTTATCCACCCAATAGGTAAAGTCTGACCTTGGAATATCATTAATCAATATACTGGCAAACCGGGAAGACTCAAATTGCAGATACGGGACTGTTTTCACCTTATCCGCATCTGTCTTCAAAGGATTTTGGATATAAACAGGGTCGAGAATATGACTCTTTGTATCATAAACATATATAGTATCACTCGACGAGATACATAAATAGATACGGTCTCCTAACTTATTGAGCCTTGAAAAAGCTCCAATATTCGTCATCAAATTTCGCGTATCTGTCAGCATTCTCTTTTCCAACAAGACATGATCAACTTTTCCATCTCTCAAAGAAATCGTAAAAGCTCGAATATCATTCGTGATATCATTCGTCGAACAAATGGCCAGAGAATCATTCAAAACATAAAAGCGATCAAATCCTTTTTCACACTTTACACTTCTCAGATACTTCCCCCCATAAGTATAGACCGAGATTCTTTGCTGCGCCACATCTAACAAAAACAACTCTTGCGTCTCTTCATTTACGGAAAAAATACCACCTACAACAAACTCAAAGGGAGCAGCTCCACGTTTTCCTATATTATTTAGGAAAGTACCGTCCAAACCAAATCTATAAATATTTTCTCCAAAAGAAAGAAACAAATCTTTGTCAGTTAAGAAAATACCGGAAAAACTCCATTTACGCGGGATAAGGCTCTTTGTATTCGTTCCTAACTTCAAATAGGAGACTTTGGCTATATCGTTAATCTCAATATCACGTTCGTCTTCATTCGACTTATCGATTAAAAAAGGATAAGAGATTTCCGCTTGAACCTCTACACTATCACATGCAGTCTCCTCCACTGACGCTTTTCTATTTCCACAAGAGAATAGCAGAAAAGAAACACTCACAAAAATAACTGTAACCAATAAAAATAGATTATGTTTCATGGCATATTTTTTTAATTCGATAACACAGATTATTTACATCTAAGATTATTTTTCAAAGATACAAAGCATTACGAACAAATCGTAATAGCAATCACTAAAAAGACTTAATTTTCAGCCCCATCTGTTGAAAATAAAAAGATATGATCGAATAGCATCATCAATCATTTTTCTAACTTCAAACTTTTCGCAAATAATCTCTATCTTTGCACCAGTAAAAGGCAAGCAAAATGAAAATAGTAGCTGACAACACGGTCCCATACCTAAAAGGCGTAGCCGAACCAATCGCAGAAATAAAATACCTCAACTCAAACGAGTTTACTCCTTCAACCATCCACGACGCAGATGCTCTCATTGTACGAAGCATCGACAAATGCACCCGCGAATTATTGGACGAAAGCCGTGTCAAACTGATTACTACAGCGACTATCGGCTTCGATCATATCGACATAAAATATTGTGATGAAGCAGGTATCACCTGGAAAAATGCACCTGGCTGCAATGCAGTCTCGGTTGCACAATACGTATTGGCTTCACTTATCACGATAGCCCTTCGCAGAGGAGAAACGCTTCAAGGGAAAACGATCGGGATAGTCGGTGTAGGGCATGTCGGGAAAGAACTGGAAAAACTGTGTACGGCTTACGGTTTACATATCTTGCGTAATGACCCGCCACGAGCTGAAGAAGAGGGAGCGGCAGGATTCGTTTCGCTGGATACGATCGCAGAAGAAGCTGATATCATCACCTTCCATACACCGTTGACAAAAGAAGGACCTTTTGCAACCCGTCACCTTGCCAACGAAGTTTTTTTCAACAAAACACATAAAAAGCCCTGGTTTGTAAATGCTTCAAGAGGAGCTGTACACGATACGACGGCATTGATAAAAGCTCTGAAATCAGGAAAAATCAGCGAAGCAGTGATAGATTGCTGGGAAAACGAACCGGCGATCGACCGGGAACTGTTAAGTCTTACAGCCGTTGCCACCCCCCATATTGCCGGATTCTCCGCTGATGGCAAAGCCAACGGGACTCGTACCTGCCTGGAAAATATCGAACGTTTCTTCGGTGTGAAAATAGAGAAATTAAGAGAAGTTATGCCGCCAGAGCCTGCCGATCCTGTTATCGATCTCGCCGGAGTGACGGAACATCGTATCGAACACGCAATACTTAAAAGTTTTAGTCCGCTTGGTGTAGACAGAGCACTGAGGGAAACGCCGGAAAAGTTCGAATGGTTCCGGGCAAATTATCATCATCCCCGGGAGTTTGCCGCTTATACGGTAAAGAACGCGACAACAGAAGAGCGGGAACTTTTTGATAAGTTAGGTTTCAAATAATACCATTCTACTATTCACTGCTATGGCGAAAGACAAGTTATTATCACCCGGTTTTTGCTACATATTAACGGCTAATTTTCTGCTGTTTTTTGCATTTTACCTGATACTGCCAATCCTGCCCTTCTATTTACAGGAACGGTTTATGACGGATAAGTCGATGATCGGGTTTATCCTGTCCTGTTATACGATAGCCTGTCTTTGTATCCGTCCGTTTTCCGGATATCTGCTGGATACCTTTGCCCGTCGCCCGTTATATCTACTGGCTTATGCTATATTTATGGTCATTTTTGCCGGATATATGATTGCCAGCGTGTTGAGTATTTTCATTGTGCTGCGTATTCTTCACGGATTCGCATTCGGGATGGTCACGGTATCGGGTAATACGATCGTGATCGACATTCTTCCTTCTTCACGTCGTGGCGAAGGAATTGGATATTACGGGATGGCGAATAATCTGGCAATGAGTTTCGGTCCGATGATCGGATTGTTCATGCATAACAGTTTCAGTTATGAAGTGATTTTCAGTTGCTCGCTGGTTTCCTGCTTCTTGGGATTTATCATGGCTTATCTGGTTAAAACGCCTTACAAGCAACCGGTAAAGAAAGAACCGATTTCGCTCGACCGCTTCTTCCTGGTAAAAGGCCTTTGGGCAGGAATATCACTACTAATGCTTTCCATTCCTTACGGGATGACAACCACCTATGTGGCAATGTATGCCGACGAGATCGGTATATCTGTCAATTCAGGACTTTATTTCACCTTTATGGCGATCGGACTCGCGACTTCCAGGCTGTTTTCCGGCCGGCAAGTAGATAAAGGGCGTATCACACTGGTTATTACATTGGGGATGTATCTGGCATGTGCCAGTTTCTTTGTGCTCGCTTCCCTCGATGCATTGATGAAATGGAATCCGACGTTCACTTCCTATTTATATATAGCCATCGCTTTATCACAAGGTGTTGCTTTCGGAACCATGTTCCCGGCATTCAACACCCTGTTTGTCAATCTGGCACCCAACAGCCAGCGCGGAACGGCAACTTCCACCTACCTCACTAGCTGGGATGTCGGTATCGGAATCGGATTAATGATCGGCGGAAGTATCGCACAGGAATTCGGTGGATTCAACCACGCTTATCTGTTTGGAGCCTGCCTGACAGTTTTATCCACTTTCTTTTTTATCTTCAAGGCTGGACCACATTTCAACAGGAACAAACTCCGGTAAAAAACGGGTTATCGTGCCAAAGATTCTATATAATTACAGATGTTTTCGATTCCTTTTTCACTTTCAATTTGCTCACTGAGCATCGCCGCATTCTTTTTATATTCGGGATTGCTGATCAAGTCACCCATTTTTTGCTCCAGTTCACTTTCCGATACCTTTGCGATCTTCACTCTTTCCGGGCCGACTCCGAGCACCTGGACCCGATACCCCCAATAAGGCTGATCCAGAAGTAAAGGAGTGATCAGCTGAGGTTTCCCGGCACGTGCCACACTATGCGTCGTTCCGCTTCCACCATGATGAATCACGGCGTCGCAATGAGGGAAAATCAGATGATGTGGAATCGGCTTTTGCATCAGGAACAATTGTTCATTCCCCTGCAACGTCTCTCCGGTCTTTGCCCAACCTGAACCGACCACCAGCCGGTATTGCTTCCGTTTGCAGATACGGGCCAGCATACCGCAAAAGCGCTCCCGGTCGTTCGATGTACAGCTACCTAACGTAAAAAAGAGAACCGGTGTCTGTTCCTTTTTGATAAAAGCCATCAATTCCTGATAAGCCTCTTCATCATATTCAAAGGTATCATTGAAACAATACCCGCCTATATTCCAGCGAAAACGTTTGTCCCAGACGGGATCGGTATGTCCCAGATATCGACTGTACAATAAGAAGTTATCACTATTCTTTGCGGCATCCTCCCCAAAGTTACTGATTGGAGCCAATCCGTATTTCCGACGGTTCTTGTTTATCGTATCCTTCACCATATAGTTGGATACCCGGTTCATCATCAGCCAAAGCAATTTAGGTGTAATGATCGGATTGGGTTTCGGATAAGGAAAAGCAGGAGGCGGCATTTTCTCGCCTGGAAGAAAAGGTGCAAAAGAAGTGCGGACGAACGGCTTCTTGCAATACGCGGCAATCCCCGTAGCGGCAAATTCAGTATTAGCAGCTACAAGAACATCGTTCTGTTCCAAAAGCGGAATTACCTGCACAAACTGTTTGTCTATCGCCTCGCGCGTCCACTCAACAATCCTTTTAAAACTCTGTTTATTCTCGGCTGCGTCGGCCATCATCCCGCCAATATTATCAAAATCCTGCAAAACGACTTTTACAGGATATTTCTTTGCCATTTCCTCAAAAACATGGGGAATATTTACCGTTACCTCATGACCCCGTTTAACCAACTCGCGGGCTACAGCCAGATAAGGCAGTACATCGCCTTGCGATCCTCTTGTTACAAGCAGTATTTTCATTCTTCAATATTTTACACGTAGTTTTTTCATCACAAATCAGACTTCTTTGCCTTCTTTGCTATCCGGGAGACATTGTTCTTTTACCTCACAAGCCTCACTTACCTTTTTACCTGCTACCTTCCTTTTAAAAAGCATCCGGACCAAAAAGGCTAAAAATCCTAACAATATACTCATTAACATAATGAGAGCAAAGAAAGGAGATATAAACATATCCGTCAATGTCTATTTTTCACATTCGATATTCTATTATTAATAATGTCATTTTACCATACACTAATATACAGATAGTTATTACACCTCCGAAATGTCGATTCTTAATAATGGAATATTGATTCTGAAAGATAGCTATTGTTTGGTACAAAGTTATATCAGTACTTTGTATCATCAAAATTAAACAATAAAAAGAAAAGTAAATGAACAAGTATTTATTGCGCAACTTTCTTTATGTTATCTGCATGGTCCCCTTCTTGTTTGCCTGCGATGACAATGATGATGAGGGCGGTTCCGAATTAAACGGAATCTATTCCAATAAGTTGAGTACACCGGAAGGTGGCAATACACTGAACCTGACTTACAGTGGACATGAGTTCATCGGTAAGGACGTCTCTTTCAAACTAACCGGTAACAATGCGGCAACCATTACACTGCATTACGTCCTCCCCGGGGAAGCCGCAACATTGCTGGAGAACGTAGCAGTTACTTCCGGAAGCAACAGTTACTCTTTTTCAGGAAACGGAACCGGAAACAACGGCACTACTTTCGCTTACAGAGGGAATGTTGAAAAAGGCAAGATGACATTCGATCTGACCAATGTAAAAATCGCATCGAACCAACTGACTTCAAATGGGACATGGTATCCGGTGCAAGGTGGGGAATCTATTGAAACAGACCCTGTTTTGGGAGAATATACTTTGATGCGCCATGCCTTTCATATGGTAACTGACAATGCTCTTCTGGGACAGGTAGTTCCCATACTGGAGCCTATTGCAGGAAACCTGATCTGCTGGTTTATCAATGAAGTCTCTTTCAATCCGGATGGCAATATCACAGCCCGCTACGCCACCATGCCGGAAGGCAAAGCTATTGGAGATTTGATAAGCATTCCCCCGGACAGAAAAGACAGCGAATGGCTCACTTCGCCGATCAATCTGGCTTCTTATTATGTAAAAGACGACTCGGAACTTTATATAGTCCCCAACATCGATATGATTCTTTACCAGATTCAACAGAATAAGACTAAGGCAGACGGCGGCCTCGACGCTTCCGTTATCGCAGCCATTTACCAGCAGCTTAATAAATGGAGTACTACCGGTATCCGGATGAATATCCGCAAAAATTCGGAAGCCCCTTACAGCAGCATGGGCGGACAAATCGCTTATAAGGGAGATATATTCCTATATCTGGATAAAGATGAAATTGCAGCTTTCCTTCCGCTGTTACCCTTAATAAAAGATCTTCTGCCGGAAGAAATAATTGGCGGACCAATGGGACCGATGATAACATCTTTGCTTGAAATGCTTGCCAGTAGCCTGCAACAAACAAAAACACTGGAACTAGGCATGATGCTAAGCAAACAAAAGGAGATACAATAATAAATAAAGAGTACAGACATGAAAAAATATACAATACTATTTTTACTTGCCTTCCTGACCGGTCCTGCTTTCGGACAGATCATGAAAGGATTCGTATATGACAAGGAGACCAATGAGCCATTGGCGGGAGTCAATATTACCTATAAAAGGATCACGGGAGAAACAAACGGTACAATTTCCGAAGCAGACGGTTCTTATCAGATCAACCTTCCGGAAGGGGGTGTCGACCTGCTGTTCAGTTACATCGGTTATGAGAACGAACAGGTCCCGGTAGTAATCAACCGGAATGAAACGAAGACAAGAAATATATTCATGCAGGTAAAAGCCAACCTGTTGGGAGATGTGGTAGTCAGTGCCGGACGTTTTGAACAAAAACTAAGCAATGTCACCGTCTCCATGGATTTACTGAAGGCCGAAGATATTACCAAGCAAGCGCCAACCGACCTGAGTGCCACACTGAATACAATGCCGGGAGTCGATATCAACGACAAACAGCCTTCTATCCGTGGTGGTAACGGCTGGACCTACGGCGTCGGTTCACGAAGCCTTGTGCTGATCGACGGAATGAGTGCGCTAACTTCGGGTACAGGAATCATTAACTGGAATATCGTTCCGCTGGAAAATATCGAACAGGTAGAAGTTATGAAAGGGGCCTCTTCCGTACTGTACGGTTCGTCTGCCCTGAACGGTGTAATCAACATCCGGACCAAACGGCCAAGCCTGACACCGGTAACGACCTTGCGTGCTTATTTAGGTATTTACGGCGATCCCGACAACGAGGAATACCGGTGGAGCGACAAATCTTTTTGGAAAGAAGGTAAATATGAGGTAGAGCCATTCCTGCGTAAAAACGTATTCTCCGGTATCCGCAACCCGATTTATGAAGGGATAGACTTCTCACATGCCCGCCGCATCGGAAACTTCGACGTATCGGCCGGACTGAATATGTTTACCGACGAAGGATATAAAAAACAAGGTTACAACAAACGGTTTCGTGCCGGCGGTAACCTGACTTACCATCAGCCGATGAAAGACGGCAATTTGCTGAACTATGGTTTCAACGTAAACTTCATGAGTGACAAATATGCCGATTTCTTCCTCTGGCGTTCGCCGAAAGATGTTTATGAACCGTCTCCCATTGCCAATATGGGACGCGAAGCAAATACTTTCTACATCGACCCGTTCTTTAATTTTACAAACCCGAATAATAATACCTCCCACAAGGTAAAGGCCCGCTTCTATTACCGCGGTGACAATATTGCAGACGGCTCGAACAGCGGGAAGTCGATCACGGACATTTTGGGAAATATGGGTACTGATGTCAATGCCATTACCGGTATTGTGCAAAACGTACAAAACGGCGATTACAGCATGCTCTATCCAATCATCCAGCCGGCTTTGCAAGGCGACCTTAACGGACTGGTAAACGGAACAACCAATCTGCTGGGAAGTATTTTCCCGACAGCGACTACAGCCGATTACTGTGACCTGCTTTCATGGGTGATGAAACGTGGTATTCCTAGCAGTACCTCCGACCTGATCCCTTGGTTGTCCAATGCGATCAACCCGAAAGCTGCCCCGGTAACCATCGACAAGAATTATACGTATTATCTGGATTACCAGTTCAACAAAAAATGGGACAACGGTACACAGATCACAGCCGGAGCCACTTACGAACATATGCGAAGCACCTCTGTAACGACAGGCAATCACGACAGCGACAATGCAGCCCTGTTCTTCCAGTATGACCAACGCTTTTTCGACCGCCTGAGCGTGTCTGCCGGTATGCGTGCCGAATATTATCGTGTGGACGATTTCCTTCGTGAAGCCGACACAAAGATATTCGGAGCTAAAGTACCTGTCAAACCTATCTTCCGTGCAGGTTTGAATTACCAACTGGCTGATTACAGCTTTATCCGGGCCAGTTTCGGACAAGGCTATCGTTATCCTTCTCTGACCGAGAAATATGCCCGCAAGGATATCGGTGGAGTCGGTGTATTCCCGAACAATGAAGTAAAGGCAGAAAAAGGGGTAAATGCAGAACTGGGTTTCAAACAAGGATATAAATTCGGTAATCTGATGGGATTCTTCGATGTGGCCGGTTTCTATACGCAATATACGGACATGATCGAATTCCGTTTCGGCTTCTTCGACCCCAACTCTTATGCCTATGCCAACAGTACACAGGAAATCCTGGGTATCATCGCCAAAGGTCAGATGCCGGGTATCGGTGCACAATTCTACAATGTTTCCAAAGCACGCATCTATGGGGCAGAGATAAGTACAAACGGTTTCTACAACTTCAATCCCGACACCAAGTTATCTTATAACCTGGGATATGTTTTCATCGAACCCGAGGATATCGATTACAAGGAAAAGAATGAAATCGAAGCACAATATAACGACCCTCTCCGTGCCAAGGAAAAATCCAACGACTCCAAATATCTGAAATATCGTCAGAAACACACGGTGAAAGGTGTGCTTGATCTCCAGTGGAAACGCCTGAACCTGGGTATGAATGTGACTTGGAAGAGTAAGATGCTGGCAGTCGATTATCTGATGGTAGACGAACGCGAAAAAGAACAGCCGGATGCCATGGAGTATATCCGTCAGCTGCTGTATGGAAATATCGGCGGAGAAACGCTTAATACATACTGGAAAGAAAAGAATACGGACTATTGTGTAGTCGACCTGCGTGCCGGCGTAAAGATAACGAAAGACGTATCATTCCAGTTTATGATCAACAATCTCTTTAATAAAGAATATTGCACACGCCCGATGCTGGTATCGGCACCACGTACTTATGTGATGCAATTGAACATGACATTCTGATTAAACCACTAATAGATGAAAAGCCCTGCCGGATCAAGAAATTACCGGTAGGGCTTAATTTTTTATACCTTTTTCTTACTATTTCAATAAGTCATCAATCACATGCGGATAATGAGCATATTCCAATGCATGCACTTTAGTAGCCACTTCTTCAGGGGTATCGGCAGGCAACACCTCACATTTAGCCTGGAAAATGATATCACCTTCATCGTAATTCTCATTTATATAATGTATCGTTATGCCTGACTCTTTCTCGCCGGCAGCAACGACAGCCTCATGCACATGCATCCCATACATTCCCTTTCCGCCATGTTTAGGTAACAGAGCCGGATGAATATTGATGATTTTACCCGGATAAGCTGTCAGTAACGCATCTGAAATCTTATTCATAAAACCAGCCAGAACAATCAAATCGATCTGATATTCCGCCAGTTTCGCCAAAATGGGGGTTCCTTCCACAAATTCGTCGCGGGAAAACACAAAAGACGGAATTCCCAGATTATTGACGCGTGCATGAACGCCCACATTCTTATTATTGGACAAAACAACCGCGACTTTAACGGTTTCACTTTTAGAGAAGTACCGGGCGATATTTTCCGCGTTTGTACCCGAACCGGAGGCAAAAATTGCTACGTTTTTCATATTTTCCTATGTTTTAGTGCACACGAAAAGAAAAAATGTGCAGTTTTCCGCATTTTTAGTGCATTAAATTTGTTTTGTAACATAAAAAATTCTTTTCTTTGCACTGCAAATTTAAAAAGTATATTCGTATTTATTAATCTAAATTGAAAAAGTTATGTCTGAAGTTGCATCTAGAGTAAAGGCTATCATCGTTGACAAATTAAGTGTTGAAGAAACAGAAGTTACAAACGAAGCGAGCTTTACTAATGATTTAGGAGCAGACTCTCTTGACACTGTAGAATTGATTATGGAATTCGAAAAAGAATTCGGTATCTCAATTCCTGATGATCAGGCAGAAAAGATTACAACAGTAGGCGATGCAGTCGCTTATATCGAAGCTAACGCGAAGTAATCAATCCTTTTAATTAAAGGTATGGAATTAAAAAGAGTTGTAGTAACAGGTCTTGGAGCCATTACTCCTCTTGGTAATACCCTCGCAGAAACCTGGGAGGGCCTTATCAATGGGAAGAGTGGAGCGGGACCTATTACTCATTTTGATGCATCAAAATTTAAAACGCACTTTGCCTGCGAAGTTAAAGGTTTTGATCCGTTAGAGGTGATGGACCGTAAGGAAGCTCGCAAATGCGACCGCTATAGTTTATTAGCTATCAGCGCAGCCAAACAGGCTGTTGCAGATGCAGCTATGGACTTGGAGAATGAGAATAAAGATCGTATCGGTGTTATTTTCGCTGCCGGAATCGGTGGTATCAGGACTTTTGAAGAAGAAGTTGCCGGTTATGAAAAAACAAAAGACACCATCGGTCCGAAATTCAACCCGTTCTTCATTCCTAAAATGATTGCAGATATTGCAGCAGGACATATTTCAATGATGTACGGTTTCCGTGGTCCGAACTTTGCGACTGTTTCAGCATGTGCATCTTCAACCAATGCTATTGCCGATGCTTTCAATTACATTCGTTTAGGAAAAGCAAATGCAATTGTTACAGGTGGTGCAGAAGCTGCTATTGCGGCTCCCGGTCTTGGCGGTTTTAATGCGATGAACGCCCTTTCAACCCGAAACGAATCACCGGAAACAGCTTCGCGCCCATTCAGCGCAAGTCGCGACGGATTTGTAATGGGTGAAGGTGCAGCCTGTCTGATTCTTGAAGAGATGGAACATGCATTGGCCAGAGGCGCTAAGATCTATGGTGAAATTGTTGGTGCAGGTATGTCGGCAGACGCTTACCACCTGACAGCTTCTCATCCGGAAGGTCTGGGTGCAAAACTGGTGATGAAGAATGCTCTTGAAGACGCAGAGATGAAACCGGAAGAGATAGACTATATCAATGTTCACGGCACTTCTACCCCGGTAGGAGACATCTCGGAAGCGAAAGCTATTCTGGATGTATTCGGCGAACATGCCTATAAGCTGAACATCAGTTCAACGAAGTCTATGACTGGACACTTACTGGGTGCAGCCGGAGCATTGGAAGCAATTGCTTGTATTATGGCTGTTAATGAAGATATTGTTCCTCCGACTATCAATCATGAAGAAGGAGACAATGATCCTGAAATCGATTACAATCTGAACTTCACGTTCAATAAAGCACAAAAAAGAACGGTTAACGCAGCACTGTCCAATACCTTCGGGTTCGGTGGCCACAATGCCAGCATGATTGTAAAAAAATTTGTGAAGTAAAGTGTTTACACAATTATACAAAAAGATAAGGCTCCTCAAACATAAGAATAAGGAGCCTTATTCTTCTTTATATAAAATACTGGGATTTTACCCCGATAACATCCACGTTTACGAACAGGCCTTCCTGCACAAATCTTCCTCTGTGGAAGCCAGCGATGGAAAATGGCTGAACAACGAACGACTGGAGTTCTTGGGTGATGCCGTATTGGATGCCGTCGTGGCAGACATTGTATACAAACATTTTCAAAATAAACGGGAAGGTTTCCTGACCAATACCCGTTCCAAAATCGTTCAACGCGAAACACTCAATCGCGTAGCCGTTGAATTGGGACTCGACAAGATGGTTGTCTACTCAGCCAAACTGAGTTCTCACAATAATCATATGTATGGCAATGCACTGGAAGCACTGATCGGAGCAATCTATCTGGATCAGGGATACCGTATGTGTTATCATTTTGTAGAAGATGTAATCATCAATAAATACATCGACCTGGATAATATCGCCCGTAAAGAAGTAAACTTCAAATCCAGTCTGATCGAATGGAGCCAGAAGAACAAACTGGAAATTACATTTGAGCTGATAGAATCGTTTACTGACAATGACGGAAATCCGGTCTTCCAAACGGGCGTCACACTGGCCGACACGCAGATAGGCGTCGGTATCGGTTATTCCAAGAAGGAATCACAGCAGAACGCGGCAAAGATGGCAATCAAAAAATTGCGTACGGATAAAGTATTCCAGCAGTTTATTTCCGAACTGAAAAAGAAACAGACCGGCGAAACAACTGCCGAACATGAGTTTGAAGATCTCCCGGAGGAAGATACGACAACGGAGCAGGAACAGGCTCCGATCAAACAAATGACAAGTAACAGTCCGCAGTGTATTGATGCCACAATCAATGAAGAAGTTCGGTAATTACTTACCGAACGAAATCCCCATTCTTTCTCCCTGAATGATCAGGTCGTGTTCCGGAATGACCAGTTTCAATTTACCTGCCACCTCCGATAAGGCTATTGATTCCACATTATTTCCTTTCATGCAGACCATACGCCCGAACTGATGGTTGGCTATCAACTCCGTCGCATGCCCTCCCAGACGGGTTGCCAGGTTACGATCGAAAGGGGAAGGATTACCGCCACGCTGGATATATCCCAACACCGTATCACGGGATTCTATGCCGGTTGCCGCCTCAATCGTACGGGTGATATAATCGGAAGGACGTTTTTTGTCGGGCGTTTCCACTCCTTCGGCAACAACAACAATCGAATAGGGTTTACCACGATGGGCACGGTCAAGGATCGTCTGATTTACTTTGTCCATATCATATCCCAGTTCGGGAAGCAGGATCACATCCGCTCCTCCCGCCATTCCGGCATAAAGGGCGATCCAGCCGGCATGATGCCCCATCACTTCCACAACCATGACCCTCTTATGTGAACTGGCAGTAGAATGCAAGCGGTCGATCGCATCCGTCGCAATATTGACAGCCGTATCGAAACCGAACGTTATATCCGTTCCCCACACATCATTATCAATTGTTTTAGGAACGCCGATGATGTTCAGACCGAGGGCTGAGAGCATTCCGGCTGTCTTCTGTGTACCGTTTCCACCGATGCAAACCAGGCAATCTAATCCTAATTCTTCATAATTCTGTATAATAATCTGGGGTTTTTCACTTTCACCGGAGGCAAGTAATTTACGGAACGGTTTTTCACGGGAAGTACCCAGGATCGTTCCGCCCAGGTTCAGGATACCAGAAAGGCTGCGTTCGTCGAACGATTGAATATCCTTGTTCAACAAGCCAACAAAACCACTATGAATTCCGATCACTTCCATGCCATAATGCATTATGGCCGTTTTACCGACACCACGAATCGTTGCGTTTATACCGGGACAATCACCTCCCGAAGAAAGGATACCTATTTTCATTGTTTTGTTAATTATGTATACGACAAAGATATAAATAAAAAGAGAATGCCTACATTTGCAACCGATACAAATAAAAAGAGCATGGATATTTTAACAAATACAATATCACTACTCTTCCGCCCCCGTCAAAAGGAGATAGAAAAATATGGGCAGGAGACCGACCGGCTGCAACGCAAGCAGCTACGGTCGTTATTATCGGCAGCCCGCAACACGGAATGGGGGTTGAAATATGATTATAAAAGTATCAAAAGATATGAAGATTTCTGCCAGCGTGTCCCGTTGCAGATATATGACGACATAAAGCCTTACGTCACACGGATGATTAATGGAGAAAGGAACATACTCTGGCCTTCGGTAGTCAAGTGGTACGCCAAAAGCAGCGGCACCACGAACGACAAGAGTAAATTCCTTCCCGTCACTCCGGAAATATTGCAGGGCTGTCACTACAAAGGTGGTTTCGACACGGTTGCCCTCTATCTGAGAAATAATCCGGAAAGTCATTTTTTCTCCAAAAAAGGATTGATTCTGGGCGGTAGCCACAGTCCTTCTCCTCTAAATCAAAAATCCCATTGCGGCGACCTGTCCGCAGTTCTGCTACAGAACCTGAATCCGCTGGTCAACCTGATGCGTGTTCCGGCTAAACGGATCATTCTGATGGATGAATGGGAAAGCAAAATAAAAGCGATTGTAGACAGTACGTGGAATAAGGATGTAAACAGTCTTTCCGGTGTTCCTTCATGGATGCTGGTATTAATCAAGTCTGTTCTGAAAAAGACCGGACGGGACTATCTGACCGAAGTCTGGCCCAATATGGAAGTATTTTTCCATGGAGGTATCAGCTTCGAACCTTACCGGGAACAATATAAAGCCCTCATTCCTTCGGACAAGATGCATTATATGGAAACGTACAATGCTTCAGAAGGATTTTTCGGCATACAGGATGATCCGGCGGATCAGAGTTTGCTGTTGATGCAAGATTACGGTGTATTCTACGAGTTTATCCCTATGTCGAAAGTCGGTATGCCCAATCCGACCATTCTGCCGCTGGAAGCAGTGGAGACAGGAAAAAACTACGCGATGGTCATCACGACCTCCGGCGGACTATGGCGTTACCAGATTGGAGATACGGTACGTTTTACCTCTCTTTTCCCGCATAAATTCGTTATTTCGGGAAGAACCAAGCATTATATCAATGCTTTCGGAGAGGAGTTGATGGTCGATAATGCCGACAAAGCGATCAGTAAGGTCAGCCGACAGACCGGAGCTATCGTCAAAGAATATACAGCAGCCCCTCTTTTTATGCTCGACAAGGCGAAAGGCCGTCATCAATGGTTTATCGAATTTGAAAAGATGCCTCCTTCCATGGAAGAGTTCGCTTCATTACTAGATAAAACATTACAGGAATTAAACTCGGACTATGAGGCCAAACGTTACAAGGAAATATCTCTTCAACCGCTGGAAATCACAATCGCCCATGAAGGTGCCTTCTACGAATGGCTCAAAGAAAAAGGTAAATTAGGCGGCCAGCACAAAATTCCACGCCTCAGCAACGATCGGACACATATCGAACAATTGCTGGCTATCAATAAGCAGTTATCCTGATTATCAAAACGAATAAGAGAAATAAACACCTCCTCCCTGCTCATTAAAGGTCGGAGCAATCACCATATTTTGAGCTGCTTTGCGGTTTATCTTACGGGCAATGGCGTTACGAATAGGGAAATAGGTGAGATAAGCCAGTTCGACGGACAAAATACCGAATCCGGCCCCAGCGACGACATCGGCTACCCAATGCCGGTTATTATATAATCTGGAACCCGCAACAAAAAGGGCCAGGGCATATCCTGAATAAGCCAATACAGGACTGCTATCCTTAAACTCCTTATAGGCCATATGCGCCCCTAAAAAAGCATTCGCCGTATGTCCGGAAGGAAAAGAATACGGGCCTCCGTCCGGGCGTATTTCTTTTACCGTATATTTTAAGGTGCGTGTCATAACGGCATTCATCCCTTCCGCCAGAGTGACAAGGAAAAGCTGATCCACCCAGTTATGCTTTTCTTTCCCCATCAGGTCGCAGACAAATACCCAACCCAGCATCCCCCACTCCATATAATCATCGAGATGAATTTTCTTCACATCGCTTTTCCGCGAGAAAAGATGAAAATCATTCATACCGTCAATAGCCGTACCCACTGCCCCGACTGTAATCAGCGAAGCCGGAAGTATCAGATGTTTCGCATTGAATTTGTACTCGATAACAGGCATCTTCTGTTTTAAACTGTCAGACAACACTGTTTCATTCTGCGCACAGAGAGGCGACAGATATGCTATTATCAGAAAAATTACAGTAAAAAGAGCTGTTCTCATTCCTTGCAGGCTTTATCTTTTATTCAAGCCACAAAGGAACAAAAAATAACTTATCTTTGTTTCTTATAGTGTAATGATATCCGTTTATAAACAAATTAAAAACATTCATTCTGATGAAAAGAACAAACAACGGGCCTATCCTATCCGCCCTTATCCTTTGCACAGGCCTTCTTTTTTCCTGTGGACAACAGAAAGCGAAACAAGAATCCCAGGCTGAAAACGAATCTACCGAAATGGTTGGAAATGATAAAGACGAACATGGCTGTATTGCTTCTGCCGGTTATACCTGGTCGGAAGTGCAACAAAATTGTATCCGCCTTTTTGAATCGGGAATACGACTGGAAGCCACCGATGGTAAATCATCCGCTTATATCGTTTTCAGCCCGGACTCATTAAAAGCTGAGTTATTTTTCTCAAACGGTACACCGAATGAAATACTCGACCGCCGCTCGCTTCCCGCCGGAGGTTATGCCTGGAATATAGAAGATGATGACACTAAGAATATACGTCTCGAAGATGGTATATGGACAATTAGCCAGCGCCAAAAAGAAATATACCGGCAAGACAAGGCGGAAAGCGATGACTCCCTGGGTAAAATGCAAACGCTCACTTATGAAGGTGAGTTGCCTTGCGCCGATTGCCCGGGCATCCGTTACGACCTGACAATCCGTAGTCGTGAACATAGCGGTGATGGTACGTTCTCTCTTTCACAGACTTACCTGGAAGCCGAAGACGGTAAAGATGCAACATTCGTCACTACCGGCAAACGGCTTACATTACGTGGAATACCCGGAGACGACAATGCCACCGTCTGGCAGTTAATTTCCGATAATGGCGATGAAAGGATGAATTTCCTTTGCGAGAATGATTCTACAATCACTTTGATTGGAGATGATTTCAAAAAAGCAGAATCCGGACTGAACTATAGTTTAAAACGAATAAAGAAGTAATTCTCCCGTACGCACTAAAAGTTGTGAATTTCATCGGGTTTTAATATATTCTATTCTATTTTTTTAATCAGAGAGAAATATATTCAGTAACTTTGCCGACCGGTCAACCTCCGAAATTTATAGGCTATGGCGAATGATGAAAACTCTCTGACAGGCATGAAGCAGTTCCTGGAACTCCTTCCTGATACCGTTTTAATAGTTAATAAAGAAGGTTTTATTGAAGACCTGCTTAATTATCAGCCCGAAATATCTTTGTTCCTTACGCCTCAACAGCAAAAAGGGCAAACTATCCGGGAGCTGTTCTGCTACAAGAATTTAAGAGGTGATTCCGGAAATGAACTCCTGAATGCATTTCTGGATACGATGGAAACGCGTAAATCGAATATAATTCATTACGAAGTTGAAAATGAAGGTCATATTGGTTATGCCGAAGGATATATAATTCCTTTCGAAGATTATACTTTCGGCATATTCCGAAACATGACCAAACGGGTAGAAGCCCAGCTAGAGACTATCAATGAAAAGAACAAACTGACAATGGCCTTAAAAGCCGGAAACCTGTCGGTATGGTCTTATCTCCCCGAAAGCGACTCCTTCGATTTATCTGATGAAAATACGGTGCCACAGCCGGGAATGAAACTATGGGATGTCACCAAACAACTGGTTCCCGAGGACAGAGAACGTCATGTCAAACTGGTCACTGACATTGTTGAAGAGAAACACGAACAAAGCATCGAACAATTCCGCCTGTTAACACCGGAAGGAGAAATACGCTGGTATGAGATTTATTCAATGGGCATACGTGGAGAGAACGGGAAGATAGACCGTCTAATCGGTACCCAAAAAGATATCACAGACCAGAAAAATAAGGTACAGGAACTGATAGAGAATCGTCAGCAGCGTGATTTACTCCTGCAAATCACAAATATGATTATCTGGGAATATGATAATCAGACCGGCATATTTTCTTCTTCCGGAGAATCCGTATTTTTCAATCAGGATACGACAACAAGAGATATTTATAAAGCAATTGCCCCCGAACATCAGGAAACCTATTTAAAAGCATTCGACGACATTCTGAATAAACGTTCCGAACTTTTGAATATTCAATTCTGCATAAAAAGTCTTGACAGTTCATACCGATGGGTCAGATTAATTGCCAAGGTTTCTAAATACGACAAAAACGGAAATGTCCTCAAATTAATCGGAACACGCGAAGACATCACAGAAGAGATAGAGCGCGAACAAAGATTCCGCAATTACATACAACGCAGCGATTTGGCTATTCAGGCAGCCAATATCATTCAATGGGATTTGGATATCAAAACACAGGAATATACGCGGATATATCCCGACCCAGTCGATCCTGGTAATTTCATCCGCGGGTCATTCAGCTTCACTGTTCACCCGGATGATCGTCTTATTTTGCAAAAGGAACAAGAAAAACGTGCCCGTGAATGCAAAGGATACAGTAACCTGCATTTACGCGTCATGCTGGACGGAGATACCGATTATCGTTGGATGAATACCTTCTCCGTTCCGTTGGAATATACTCCCGACGGAAATATTAAAAGTGTAACAGGCCTTCTGATCGATATCACACATATTGAAAAAGTAGAAGAAGGCAACCGGATGAAAATGGCTTTCCTTGCTAATATGAGCCATGAAATACGGACACCGTTGAATGCCATTGTCGGCTTCTCCCAACTTCTCGCCCAGACAGATGATCATGAGGATAAAGATGAATTTATCCGGATTATCGAAGAAAACAACGATTTGTTACTACAGATTATCAACGACATACTCGACATATCCAAAATCGATGCGGGGAAAATGACCTTCAACTACAGTGATTTTGATATTACAGAAGTCATTGCTGATTTGAAGCAGGTCTATGATTCGCACTTACCATCGCAGGTAAAACTTATCTGTAACCTGCCTTATAAAAAGTTCATTATCCATTCCGAAAAGAACAGGCTGATACAGGTAATCACCAACTTACTGAACAATGCAGCCAAATTCACCTCGGAAGGCTCGATAACAATCGGTTATGAAGTCATTCCAAACGGATTATCTTTCTATGTTTCCGATACAGGAAAAGGGATAGACAAAGAGAATTTAAACCATGTATTTGAACGGTTTGCCAAATTCGACAAGTTCGTCCCCGGAACCGGACTCGGCTTATCTATCTGCCAAATGATTGTCAACAAGCTGGGCGGAGAAATGTCTGTTGAATCGGAATTAGGGAAAGGAAGTACGTTCCGGTTTACGATAGCCTGCGATATAAAATCATCAGACCTTCTCAAAAAATAGATTTTGAAAAGGTCTGACAATGCTATTCAAAAGGCAGCTTAATTCTCTACCTTCACATCGCGCTTCTCGTCGAAACCGCCGTCAAACTGATTATCCTTGATCTCTGAGTGAATCACACGCTGGAAGAAGAAACGGTGCTTGTTCCAGTGGAAAGCCGGATATTGATTATTCTGTTTGATTGTGTTGTTACGGAAAATCAGACCGTCTACCGATTTAGCATACAGGATCGGGGCATCGAATGTTTCAAACTCGTTATTTTCAATGACGATATTGCTATGGAAATACTTTTTCTGGTCTTTCAGGTCGGGTATTTCCGGATAGATGGAAATAACGGCATTTGTGAACTGGAACATATTCGTCAATGAATTGATGAATTTATTGTTACGAATCTCCACATCATGGCAGGCACCGGTCTCAAACCAACCATTACAGTCACCACAGAGCAGAATGGCCGTACCGGATGTATGGTCGAACACATTCTTTTCAACAATCGTTTTCTTCGGCGTGCTGAACAGGGAACCACGGGCACGGTTATTACGGATTACGTTGTCTGCAAAATAAACTTCAGGAGTCCATTCCAGGTTCTCGACACCGAATGTTCCTTTTTCACTGATAGCCGGATCGACCGGTTTCTCAAAAACAATCTCAAACACTTTAGCTCCGTGGGCACTTGGCTTATCCAACGCTTTGATGGCTGTAACCTTATTCGGGTCGCCGATTATTTCCATTGTTTTCGAGTCGATAAACTGTACGGCATTCCCCGGGAATCCCCATTCAAAGCCATAGCTTTGCGGATGCATATATTCACCTACCAGCGTTTTATCATCTACACGTTTCTGGATTTTCAGATAAGTTCCGTGCACATTGATAGCGTCGTCCATCATACCTTCGTACAAGCCGCCTACAGAAACGATTTTTCCTTTACAACCGGAGAAATGAGTAGCATCTGCCTGCGTCGTGAAGTAACGGGGATCGTTATCACCACGAAGACATACGGAGAATTTATCCAGTGTGATATTCTCACTCATCTGCGCCAGTAATCCCATACCTTCCGCATAATGAACCCGGATGTTTTCAAGTGTTGTATTCGTATCATAAGAAACAAAGATACCCGGTGTCGGACGTCCCCAGCCGCGCATGGCAACAACTGTTCCCGGAATCAGTTTCTTGTTATTCCATTTGGTTGATTTAAGCACGCGGGGAGAAACTTCCGATACGCCTTTAGAACCGACAGCAATATCGCTGGTTGTATAAACAAGGCGTTTGGTATCTCCTTCAAAAGCGATGCCCCAGGCCGGAGCATGCTCCCAACCTTCACCTTTGGCATAAAATACACTGTCACGAATTTCATATTCCACCCAGGGAGCCACCTCATAGGTAATGGCACCGGCAACCGTATCGTTCTCCAATATCTTTACCTGGCTGATATGCGGATTCTCAAAGTCGATACTGAAATTCTTCAAGGTACAGTTTTCCGAATTAATCAATGAAACAGGTAACATACGGCCATGAAAAATCAATTCCGAACCTTGTGCATCGAAAATGATATTCTTCATGTTCTCAAAAGGCAATCCCACCAGCTTCGGATTATCCTGGTCGTGGTTGGAGATAAAATACTCCTTTTGCGCTGCACCTTCGGGATAGAAATCATAGCGACCTTTAGGGAGTACGATTGTTATCGTATCATCACCTGTATGGGAAGCGGCTATCTGTTCCAAAGCCTTCGCCATCAAAGGGGAAGCATTATCTTTCTTGTCGGGAATCAGGCCAAAGTTCGACAAGTCATACTGATTCTTTGTCTGGGAGCAAGAACAGAGCATGGCCAGACAGCATAAAATACCAATAAAAGTCCGAGAGTTTTTCATATTATTCATTTTCTAAACATTAACCCGACAAATATACGGATTCTTTGCAACTTTGTTGCACCTCATAACACCTACCTTTGTATCAGGAAAATAAATAAAACATGACAGATATGGGACATTGCAGTTGTAATCATTGCCATACGGAACGTAAAAGAAAAATTTCGCCTTATCTTCTTCCGGCAATTTCCTTCGGGATGCTACTGGGAGGAATTGCGATGCAGGTAGCGGAGGCCGGATTCTTCGACTCAACCGTCAGATTTATATGGTATGCACTCGCTTATCTGCCGGTCGGACTTCCGGTGATGAAAGAGGCGATTGAAAGTATTCGCGAAAAAGAAATATTCAGTGAATTCACACTTATGTGTATCGCTACACTCGGCGCATTCTATATCGGGGAATATCCGGAAGGTGTGGCTGTTATGTTATTCTATTCCGTCGGCGAACTGTTTCAGGAAAATGCATTGTCGAAGGCCCGTAAAAATATCAGTGCGCTGCTCGACGTCCGGCCCGAAACAGCAGTTGTCATTCGTGATAACGAACGTGTCCCGTTAGCTCCGGCCGATGTAATACCGGGAGAAATCATAGAGGTGAAAGCCGGAGAAAGAGTTCCTCTCGATGGTAAATTACTTAGCGGAGCCGCTTCCTTCAACACCGCAGCACTTACGGGAGAAAGCGTTCCGCGTACGATTAGTCCGAATGAAAATGTCTTGGCCGGAATGATTGTGACCGATAAGGTAATCCGGCTGGAAGTAACCAAACCATATAACCAAAGCGCCCTGGCACGTATTCTTGAACTGGTGCAGAATGCATCCGAACGGAAAGCGCCGGCCGAACTGTTTATCCGGAAATTTGCCCGCATTTATACACCAATCGTAACCGGACTGGCTTTTCTGATTGTCCTTATACCTTATCTTTATTCACTGGTACAGCCGGACTTCCTGTTCATCTTTAACGACTGGTTATACCGTGCGCTGGTATTTCTTGTTATCTCTTGTCCCTGTGCATTGGTTATCAGCATTCCACTGGGATATTTCGGAGGGATCGGAGCAGCTTCGCGGCAGGGAATCTTGTTTAAAGGAGGTAACTATCTCGACGCCATCACCAAGATAAATACGGTCGTATTCGACAAGACAGGTACGCTCACCAAAGGAGTCTTTGAAGTACGGAGCCTCTCTACGGAAAATAACATTCCTGAAAAAGAACTGCTCCGAGTCATTGCTTCCGTCGAAAGCCGGAGCAACCACCCTATTGCCAAAGCGATCCTGGCATACGCCCAAGAGCAGCAGGTAACAATCGACACAACCATCGATACGACCGAACTGGCAGGTTACGGATTAAAAGCAATAGTCGACGGGAAGGAAGTATTAGTAGGTAACCCCCGTCTGTTGGACTCGGAAGGTGTTTTGTTTCCTCCTAATGAAACAAGTGTTTCACCATATAGAAACAACTGTTTCATTAGGAGGAAACAGAATCCGGATACCGTGGTTGTCTGTGCGATCGACCGGCAATACGCCGGTTATATCCTGCTTGCCGATACGCCCAAAGAAGATGCAGTGGAAGCTATCAAACAATTAAAAGACTTAAATATTAATAACCTGGAAATATTATCAGGTGATAAACAAATTATTGTTTCTAAATTAGCTACACAATTGGGAATTCCCCGGGCCTACGGCGACCTACTGCCGGAAGGAAAGGTCGCCCACCTGGAAGCATTGAAGCAGGACAAAACAAACAAAATCGCTTTCGTCGGCGACGGGATAAACGATGCGCCAGTCCTTGCATTAAGCGACATAGGCATTGCCATGGGAGGCCTCGGAAGCGATGCCGCTATCGAAACGGCCGACGTCGTAATACAGACCGACCAGCCCAGCAAAGTGGCAACGGCGATCCGCATCGGAAAGTTTACACGTACTATCGTGTGGCAAAACATAGCATTGGCCTTCGGTGTCAAACTGATTGTTCTGATGCTGGGAGCCGGAGGAATTGCTACCATGTGGGAAGCGGTTTTTGCCGATGTCGGTGTTGCTTTGCTGGCAATCCTCAATGCCGTACGAATATTAAAGACGACTAAAACAGATTGATATGGATGCTTATTTAGATATATTGAAACAAAGAGAAATCAGACCGACAGCCATCCGCCTGCTTATCCTGAAAGCGATGATGCGATTTGAAAGAGCTTTCAGCCTGCTCGATCTGGAGAATGAGTTGGACACGGTAGACAAATCGACCGTATCGAGGACTATCAACCTTTTCCTGGATCATCACCTTATCCATTGTATCGACGACGGTTCGGGTTCTTTGAAATATTCGGTTTGCGGCAACGGTTGCAATTGTTCCGTCAGTGAACTTCATGCGCATTTTTATTGTTTGAAGTGCCACAGGACATTCTGCCTGCGGAATATTCCGGTGCCGATGGTCGAATTACCCCGTAATTTTACGCTGGAAAGTATCAACTATGTATTAAAAGGTTGCTGCGAAGATTGCTCAAAATAGACAAAGGCATTATCTTTGCATTCTGTCTTCCTCTGTATTACGATGATACAGGCAAAGACAAAGCAACTTTTAAAGTATGAACAGATATGGAACATCCATTAAGTATTTACAACACGCTCACAAGAAAGAAGGAACAATTTATCCCGTTGCATGAACCCCACGTAGGCATGTATGTCTGTGGTCCGACGGTCTATGGCGATGCGCATCTGGGACACGCCCGCCCGGCTATCACATTCGACCTGTTGTTCCGTTATCTTACACATATAGGATACAAAGTACGTTATGTACGCAACATTACCGACGTAGGCCATCTGGAGCACGATGCCGATGAAGGCGAAGACAAAATCGCCAAGAAAGCCCGTCTGGAACAGTTGGAGCCGATGGAAGTGGTGCAGTTCTACCTGAACCGTTACCACAAGGCGATGGATGCCCTCAACGTGCTTCCTCCCAGCATCGAACCGCATGCTTCGGGCCATATCATCGAGCAAATCGAACTGGTAAAGAAGATTCTTGACAACGGATATGCTTATGAAAGCGAAGGTTCCGTTTATTTTGACGTAGAGAAATACAACAAAGACCATAATTACGGTATCCTTTCGGGCCGTAATATCGAAGATATGCTGAATACGACCCGTGCGCTGGACGGCCAGGACGAGAAGCATAACCCGATCGACTTCGCCCTCTGGAAATGTGCGCAACCCGAACATATCATGCGCTGGCCTTCTCCGTGGAGCGACGGTTTCCCCGGATGGCACTGCGAATGTACGGCGATGGGCAAGAAATACCTGGGACAGCATTTCGATATCCACGGGGGTGGCATGGACCTGATCTTCCCGCACCATGAATGCGAGATTGCACAGGCTGTCGCTTCACAAGGGGATGATATGGTTCACTACTGGATGCATAACAATATGATTACCATCAACGGACAGAAGATGGGTAAATCGCTCGGTAACTTTATCACGCTGGATGAGTTCTTCACCGGCGACCACAAAATGCTGAGCCAGGCTTATTCGGCCATGACAATCCGCTTCTTCATCCTCCAGGCGCATTACCGCAGTACGGTAGATTTCAGCAATGAAGCCCTGCAAGCCGCAGAAAAAGGATTGAGCCGTCTGATGGATGCTTACAACCACCTGCAAAAGCTGACAGCTTCGGATGCCTCGACAGTAGATGTGAAAGACCTTCGCAAGAAATGTTATGACGCTTTAAATGACGACCTGAACTCTCCGATTGTCATCTCTCATCTGTTCGATGCCTCCCGCGCCATCAATTCCGTAAAGGATGGCAAAGCGACTATCTCGGCTGAAGACCTGAAAGAGTTGAAAGAAGTATTCCACACTTTCGTATTCGATATCCTGGGAATGAAAGACGAAGCATCTGCCGGAGGTGACAATTATGAGACATTCGGTAAAGCTGTAGACCTCTTGCTGACTATCCGCCAACAGGCAAAAGCCAATAAGGATTGGGCTACTTCCGACAAGATTCGTAACGAACTGACTGCTATGGGATTCGAGATTAAGGATACCAAAGACGGAGCAGAATGGAAGCTAAGTAAATAAAATAATTAATTTAACTATAATATGGAAATTAGAGCCGACATATATTTAGGTGATAGTGCTGAACAGTTAAAACGGATACCAGACAATTCGGTAGATTTGATCATCACTTCACCACCTTATGCCGACCAACGAAAAAATTCATATGGAGGAATCTCTGTAAATAAATATGTAGAATGGTTTCTTCCTATCTCTAAAGAACTATTTCGAGTACTAAAACCCTCTGGTACATTTATTCTTAATATAAAAGAGAAAGTACAAAATGGTGAAAGAAGTACTTATGTTTTAGAACTCATTTTAGAAATGAAAAAACAAGGTTGGTTATGGACTGAAGAATTTATCTGGCATAAGAAAAACTCATATCCGGGAAAATGGCCTAATCGTTTCCGTGATGCTTGGGAACGACTATTACAATTCAACAAGTCGAAAAAGTTCAATATGTATCAAGAAGAAGTAATGGTTCCTACTGGAGATTGGGCTAAGTCTCGATTAAAGAATTTAAGTGAAACTGACAAAGAACGGGATAATTCCAAGGTGGGAAGCGGATTTGGTAAAAATATTTCTAATTGGCTTGATCGTGAAAAAGCATATCCGACAAATGTATTACACCTCGCAACCGAATGTAATAATAAAAATCACAGCGCTGCTTTTCCAGAAGGCCTACCCGAATGGTTTATCAAACTTTTCACAAAAGAACATGATATTGTACTTGACCCTTTCATGGGTAGCGGTACTACAAATTTTGTAGCCCAACGTATGCGCAGAAATAGCATCGGTATTGAAATTAAGCCTGAATACTATAATATGGTAAAACAGGAATTACAACAATGTGAATTAGTATTATTTGAACCCATCGAAAAATATGGAAAAGCAATTGATCAATCAAGTGACACAGTATGTGAAACAGAACATCGGCAACTTCCACCAAAGCCGTATAGACAAATTAAAAAAGCTAAAGCTAAAAACAGTATTAAAAAAGAAAAATCCTTACCTATTCAAAGCGAAATACCTACTGACAGCCTCTGATATCGTCAAAAGCCTGGCTGATGCTTTTATATCCTCTGCAGAAGAAACAATTTTTGGAGATTGGATGGAAGGGTTAGCAATCTTTGTATGCAAAAACACATATGGAGGATGGAAATCTGCCACTAAAGGCATAGATCTTGAATTTGATAAAAATAATACACGTTATATTGTTTCCATTAAATCTGGCCCTAACTGGGGTAACAGTAGCCAGATTGAAAAAATGAAATCAGATTTCAAAACAGCTCAGCGTACCTTAAGAACAAGTAATTCTCAATTAACAATCCAAGCTGTTAACGGTTGTTGTTACGGCCAAGAAAAACAACCTGATAAAGGAGACTATTTCAAATATTGTGGACAAGACTTTTGGACTTTCATATCCAATAATGAAAACCTGTATACTGATATTATCGAACCTTTATCCGCCCAAGCAAAAGAACGAAACGAAGAATTTCAAGAATCATATGCAGCAATGCTAAATAAATTCACACAAGAATTCATTGTAAATTTTTGTCATACAGACGGCTCTATAAACTGGATAAAGCTGGTAGAATTCAACTCCGGGAATAATAAAATTAAACAATAATGATGACAATAAACGAATTTCTTCAAGGCGACAAATTTGCCTTATTTGCCGGGGTAGAATTACTGGAAACGAGTAATGGTTATGCCAAAGCCCGTATGGAGATAAAACCGATGCACCTGAACGGTGGCGGTGTCTGCCAGGGAGGTGCCATCTTTACGCTGGCCGACCTGGCGTTTGCGGCAGCTACCAACAGTCATGCCCGGCTGACATTGTCCATCACTTCCAATATCAACTTCTTCAAAGCCGAAAGCAAAGGATTCCTTTATGCCGAAGCACGGGAAGTATTCAGCCATAAACGGCTTGCCAACTGCGAAGTAAATATCACGAATGAAGCCGGAGAACTGATTGCAACGTTCAGCGGCTCCGGATACAGGAAAGACACGGAACTTCCGTTTGCACCGATAGAATAAAACGAAATGTCAATCGACAAACAGGTATAAAATACATTATCTACCTGAATAGTAGACGTATAACAGAATAAGAAAAGATGAATATGTCAACTCCTTATTTTGTTATACGTTTTTGTTTTCCCTACATTTGCTCTTCCTGAAACAATAAATACACGAATTATGAAACACATGAAAGTCGGAACAAGTACTGCTATTTTATGCATAGGAATCGCCTTATGTGCCTGCGGCGGAAAACAGGGAAACACGCAAACGGAAGAAACAGCCGGGACAACTCCGGCAAAGCCCATCATCATCGAAACGAGCCAGTTAAATCCAGGCATACAAAACACTGAAATACGTACAACCGATCCCGCCAATCCTCCTGTCGTACTGGACTTCACAACCAAGTTGCCTGTCCGGCCTTTTTCACTGAAAGAGCATTTCAACAAGGCAACCTGCATCACTCTAAAAAATCCGCTTTCCCCCAACCAGGGAAGTTTCCTGTATGATGCCAGTATCATCGTCTCTTACGACCGTGGTATGAGCAGTGCCAGAGGAGTAAATACAAACGTACAACTACTGGAAAACCGGATTCTGACAAGTGACCTTTTCGGTACTTTCTGTTTTGATTTAAACGGACAGCTCACGGATACGCTGCTTATCTCCCGCATCGACGGACTGAAATACGACCCTGCCACCCAGAAACTGGAATTTCATGCCAGCAACAGGAAAAGCACAATCAACGGAATTACACTGGAACCCGGAAACCAATACCGTTATATGGAAAGGGACACCGTCAACAAATACAATAAAATGGTCTGGAAGTCAATTGAAGACGGCCGCCTGATCGAAGAAATCCGCTTCATTGACCCTAAGCAGACAGCCTTCCTGACCAGTCTGGATGATTCAACCTTATTTAATATCTCCGGCGATTTCATGTCACCGGTCATGTTTACGACATTCAACAAGAACTCATACGACACGTTATGCGTATTCGGTAATTATAATCTCCCGACCGTCAAGTTAAGTGGTCCGTATGCTTTTCCCGAAAGCTCCTGGACGTACCGGAACAAAGACAAAGCCTATTTCAGACAAGCATTCAACGATACAATCTTCAGCGTCTCCTCACCCAACCGTTTATGCCCGGAATATATCCTGCGATTCGGAGATAAGAAATTAAATATCGACAACGGACTATACGGGGATAAGTCCCAGAAATACGTAGCCAAAAGCTGGGTCGATACAGATCATTTCATACTCTTCACGTATTCGAAAAACTACGATTGTCCGAATACACGCAATGAGAAAAGCGTCTTCTATTCGTATGCATTATATGATAAAGACAATAAACAGCTATCGCTTATTCAAGATGAAAACAATTACCCGGAAGAATTTCTTCTGCCTGCAGAAATGCCGAACGGTATCCCTGTTATCTTAGGCGAAATCAGTTGGCAGGATAATAAACTGTTTACCAGCTATACCAAGAGGAAACTGGAAGCCCTGCAAAAGATGAAAAACTTCTCCAAATTACCGGCAGAACAACAGGAACGCGTCCGCCAGCTGGCCGGTTCATTGGCCGATAATGAAATGATAGTGATGATACTTGAATAATATGCCAATGTGCCAATATGAGGAATGCTATTTCCATTGGCATATTGGCACATTACCTCATTGGCACATTATTTTACTCGTACCGCAACGACCGGGCAGGTTTGCTAAGGATTGTTTTAGCAGTCTGCCAGCCTATGGTCAACAGGGAAATCACACACAACAAAATCACCGGAACCAGGAAGAACCAGGCTTTCCAGTCGGTGCGGAACGAATAATTACTCAGCCAGCCGTCCATGACCCACCAGGAAAGAGGAAGAGCTATCACTATCGCAATGCCGATCAGGACAAAGAACTCACGTCCCAGTTCATAGAACAGCTGTATTTTGGAAGCACCCAAGACTTTACGTATACCCATTTCACGAACACGGGTCGAACAGGAGAACATCACCAGCACCCAAAGTCCCATGCAGGAGATGAAAATCGCCAGTATCGCAAAGAGAGCTACAATCAACCCGAACACCTCATCCTGCCGGTATTGCTGGTCGAAGAACTGGTCGAGGAAGAAGTAATCATAGCTGGAATCCGGGAAATAACGGTTCCAGACCGTCTCCGCCTGCTTCACCAACTCACGGGGATTGGCATTCTCCATCACCACGGAGATATAACGCTGCTTCATCCAGCTCAGTTTGTCGTGAAGGGCGAACAGGATAGGTGTATAGCCTTTATTCAGGGACTGCTGATGATAATCTTTCACCACACCGATAATCTTCATCGGCTGGTCTACCGTCTCCACGGAAAGGCGTTCGCCAATCGCGGCATCGGGCGAGGCAAAGCCCAATGTACGGACGGCTGCCTCATTCAGGACGATATTATATACATCACCACCGAAATCCTCCCCGAAACCACGGCCGGCAACAAACTTCAGGTCGTAGGCATCCAGATAATAGTAATCGCAACTGAGCATTTCCAGCAGGCGGGTTTGCTTCGTGGCATCACTCAAACGGACAATAGACAGGAAATCTGCCACCTCCGTCCCGGGAACGGCACCGGAAACCGTCACATTCTTCACGGAAGGCAATGCCTTCAACTCCCTTTTCATCGCCGTCAGCTTCGTAGACAGTTCCTCGCAATGCGCCGGAAATTTCAACACCAACGTCTGGTCCACACGGACACCCAGCGAGGCCTGACGCATAAACTGCAACTGTGCATACACGATCAGCGTCCCGCAGAGCAAAGCCATCGACGCCGTATATTGCAAAACGACCAGCACCTTACGGGTCGTCGCCGCATTCTTCGTATGCGTGAACTTCCCTTTCAGCATCCGGATTGGCTTAATACCCGACAAAATCGTCGCCGGATAGAAACCGGACAGGAACACGCCCAAGGCAAAAATCAACAACAGCATCCACCCCAACGAGGTCGTCACCCACACGGAAAATCCCAGGTCACGCCCGGTCAGGCTGTTAAAAGCAGGCATCAACGCCTCCATCAACCCGATAGCCAGGATAAAGGCAATCCCGTTCGTTATCAGCGATTCGAACAGGAACTGCGCCACGATTTGCCGGCGGCTCGCCCCCGAAGCCCTTCGAATGCCGATCTCTTTGGCCCGTTCCATCGAGCGGGCAACCGTCATATTGATATAATTGATCCAGGCAATGCACAGGATCGCCAACGCCGTACATATCAGCACCAGCATGGAAGAACTGTTCCCCTTCGTCTCCGGCTCATACGCCTTCTGCGGATTCAGGTGGATATCGCGCAGGTTAGTCAATTCGATTGCCCAGGTCTTATTCTTCAGCGCCTCTTCTGTCTTGTATTTCTCCGCCATTGCAGGGAAGGCTTCTTCCACCTGTTTCTTCAGGGCGGGAGACTTCAGGAGGACGTATGAGTACACTTCGTGGCGATACCAGTATTCATCCATCCATTTCGGAAGAGTTTCGTAGGAGATCATCATGCTGTAACGCACATGCGAGTTGACGGGCATATCTTTCATGATGCCGGTCACTTCGCACGCCTCTTCGCCGATATTGCTGCGGAAAATCAGTATCTTCCCAATCGGGTCGGCCCCTTTGAAGTATTTATTGGCGATGCGCTCGGTTATCACCACCTTGTTCGGCCCGTCGAGGCAGGTATTCTTATCCCCTTTCAGTAATTCATAATCGAAGAAGTTGAAATAATTCTTCTCGGCATACCCGATGCCAGTCTCACGGTAGAGCAGTTCGTTGTATTTCACGACCTGCTCCGGATAGTACTGGCTGCCGACGCGGGTATAATCCTCCACGCCCGCCAGGTTACGTTTCATAGCGGTGGCGTAGCCGGCCGAACTGCTCGCCCAGTCATCCGTCAGTTCGCCGTTTTCGTAGAAACGTGCTTCCACGCGGAAGATGCGGTCGGCACGGCTGTGCATATCGTCGTAGCTATATTCGAAAGCCACGTAGGTCAGAATCAGCAGGGCGGCCGCCATACCGATTGCCAGGCCGATTATATTGATTGCACTGAAGCCTTTCTTTTTCGTCAGGCTGCGCAGGGCACTGTTCCAATAGTTTGAAATAATCATAGTATTCTGAATCTGTCAATAAAATATTAGTACTTCACTTTATCCTGTCTGTGATGACGGTCATCGTCAACTCTCATTGACGACAGTTGTCAACGGTAACTGACGGACACCGTCAACCTCCGTTGATGATTACCGTCAACGTTTCTCCTCCGATACAATCCGCCCGTCCAGCAAATGAATGACCCGGTGGGCAAACTTCGCGTCCCGCTGGGAGTGGGTGACGATAACGACCGTCGTTCCCTGCCGGTTCAGTTCGCTGAGCAGTTCCATTACTTCGAGGCCGTTTGTCGAATCCAGGTTACCCGTCGGCTCATCCGCCAGAATCAGGGGACAGTCGGTTACCACTGCACGGGCAATAGCCACACGTTGCTGCTGGCCACCGGATAATTGCTGCGGGAAATGGCCGGCACGATGGGCGATATTCATACGTTCAAGCACCTCCATCACCTTCTTTTTGCGTTCGGACTTCTTGCTGTTCAGATAGACAAGGGGCAGTTCTACATTTTCATAGACCGTCAGTTCGTCAATCAAGTTGAAGTTCTGGAATACAAAGCCGATATTCCCTTTACGGAAAGAAGTCAGCTGGCTCTCGCTCATCTTATCGATCTCCTTTCCATCGAAGAAGTATTTGCCCGAAGTTGACGAATCAAGCGTTCCCAGGATATTCAGCAAGGTGGATTTGCCGCAACCCGAAGGCCCCATGATAGCCACAAATTCGCCTTTCTTTATCTCCAGGCTTACTTCATTCAATGCTTTGGTCTGTACGTCTTCCGTGGTGAAGAGCATAGACAGATTCTCTGTTTTAATCATATGTTCCTATTTATAAATTATTCACTCCTTAAAATATACATCGGTTTCAGGCGGATGATGCGCCATACCTGCCGGGCAATCGTCCCGAAAGCGATACACATCAGTAGCACGAACGCCACCGCATAACTCCACCAGGGCAACGGGATATGAAACGCATAGCTTTCAAGCCAGCTATTCATCAGGAAAGCGGACACGGGAATACCTATCACGGACGCAAGTACCGTAAGAAGCAATAATTCACGCGTCAAAACTACAAAAAGATTCCTTTTACCCGCTCCCAGCACCTTACGTATTCCCACTTCCTTCACCCGCGAGAGGGTCGAGAAAAGCGTGATTACCCACAATCCCAGGCAGGCGACAAAGACGGCCAGCAAAGACGATGCGGCAAATATCCATCCGAAATTCCGGTCTTCCTTATACTGGTTCCTGTTGAAATCGTCGAGGAAGAAATAAGAGAACAACGAAGTCGGGAAGAAATCGCGATAGATTTGTTCTATCTCCGCCAGACGGACCGGACCGGCCACACCGTCCATGCGAATGGAAATATAAGGTGTCCCGATAATCGGAACGCGGTCTTTCAGGAAGAAGATGATTGGCTTATAAGGGACGGCCAGCGACTGCTGGTAATAGTTCCTCGCCACCCCTATCACCTGGAGAGGGTCTTGCAACACTTCCATCGTCAGCTGTTTGCCTAAAGCCGCTTCCGCAGAAGGGAAACCCAGGAGGCGGACGGCCTCTTCGTTCAGCACGACCTTATTCAGTTCATCTCCATACTCTTCCGAGAATCCCCTGCCGCAGACCATCTCCGGCGAATAGGTGGCCAGGTAATCGTAATCGACGGCGAACATCTGAATCAGTTTCACCTCGGACGGGTCGCTGCCGAACGGACGGTTGGCAAAATAATTGGCGACCTCCACCCCCGGCACGGCACCGGAAACAGTCACCTGGCGGACATACGTCTTCCGCTTCAGTTCTTTCTTGAAGCTTTCCATCCTGACGGACAGTTCATCTGTAAAAGAGGGATATTTCAATACGATGATCCGGTCTGTCCCGAGAGAAGCGGCCTCCTTCTGCATGTAGCGAACCTGGGAGATAACGACAAACGTGCCCGTTATCAAGATAAAGGAGGCGACAAACTGCACGACAATCAATGTTTTCCGCATCTTATTGCCTTTCCGGCTATGTAATAACTTCCCGCGTATGATATCCGACGGACGGATGCGTGTCAGCAGATAGGAAGGATATAAGCCGGTGAAAAGCGTCCCCAGCCCGGCAATAACCGCTACGGCCAGCCAGAACTGCGATTGTACTAATATATCGGCACCAAAATCATGTTCCGCCCAGGTATAGACAAGCGGCAGCAATACCTCCAACCAACCGAGCGCAATCAAGGTTGCCAGCAGGTTGACGATGCCGGCCTCCGTCAGTCCCTGCAACAGCATCTGACGACGGGAGGCACCGAAGGCTTTACGCACTCCGAACTCTTTTCCCCGTTCCAGGAAACGCGCCACCATCAGGTTCAACGCATTGACCCAGCCTGTCAGCAACAGGGCAATCGCCATCACCGAAAGGATATACACGGCGGTACGGCTGCCTTTCGTCTCCTTCTCATACGACTTCTGCGGAGTCAGGTGAATATCTTTCAATGGGATTAACTCCACCTTCCAGTCCTTATGCTTCAAAGCTGCGGTTTTGTATTTATCTGAAATAGCGGCAAAGGCGTTTTCTATATCTTCCGATTTTTTCCCCGGTTCCAGGCGGACATACGTATAGACGCCGTGAATATACCAAATATCCTGCCGTTCCTTCGGTATCGTGGAATAAGACAGCAGGAAATCATAATGCAGATGCGAATTGGCCGGCATATCGGCAATAATGCCTGTCACTTCGAAATGTTGTTCGGCTGTCGACGTGCGGAAGGTCAGGATTTTACCCAACGGCTCCGCCTCGCCGAAATAACGGTGGGCGGCACTTTCCGTCAGCACGGCGGTATTGGGACGGGTCAGCTGGCCGTCTCTCTCCCCTTTCAGAATAGGGAAACGGAAGAGGTCGAAAAAGGTTGGTTCGGCAAAACAATAGCGGCTTTCGGCGAACTGCTTATCCTGATAGGTAACCACCTGTTCCCGGTCCTGGGCGGTCAGCCGGACGAACTTTTCGATGCCCGGTATCTCCCGGCTCATCACCGGACCGTGGCCGAATGCGGTCGTCGCCCAATTATCCGTCAGCGTTGCTCCCTCATACAAACGGCTTTCGACACGGTACACGCGGTCGCCGTCATGGAAAGAGTCGTAGCTCAGTTCGAAACGGACATAGAGCAGAATCAGCAGGGCGGCAGAGATACACACCGACAGGCCGAAGATATTAATGACCGAAAGTGACTTGCGGGCGCGCTGGCTTTTTATGACTTGAGAGAGATAATCCATCTTTATCCTTTCTGTTATCTGATAATCAATCGTTCGTTTTCACCGAACAGTTCATAGCCGGAGATAATCACTTTCTCTCCCGGTTTCACTCCTTCGGTCACTTCATAATACTGCGGATTCTGGCGGCCTATCTTCACCGAACGGCGGCGAGCGACAGTCTCGTCCTCATCCACGACATATACATACAGGCCGCCGCTTGCCTGGTAGAAGCTGCCGCGGGGAATCAGGATGGCCTGTACGGGATCACCCAGTTGCAGGTTCAGGTGATAGGTCTGCCCGGCACGGATATTCTCCGGACGTCCTCCGGTAAAATGAAGGTCGGTACGGAACTGGCCGTCGCGCACTTCAGGGTAGACTTTCGTCACTTCCATGTCGTAGGTCTTTCCTTCACGCTCGAAGCTGGCGGGGAGGCCGGGCATCACCCGCTCCACATAATGTTCGTCAATCTTGGCCTCCACCTTCAGTTCGGGGGTGATGACCTGCCCGATACGTTCCCCCTGGGCGATAGACTGCCCTATCTGTGCTTCGAGATTACCCAGCTGGCCGCTGACGGGCGCTTTCACCTTCAGGTTCTCCAACCGTTCGCGGACGAGGGAGAGGCTCCGTTTCATGTTCCGGATATTCTCATCCAGGCTCTCCAACTGGCTGCTGCGGAAAAGGTCGTCCTGGCAGATACGCTGGTCTAGCACGACAAGCTGGTCGCGGGCACTTTCGTAGTCCTCCTTTGCCAGCAGGAAATCTTCACGCGCCAGGAGTTGTTTGTTATACAGGCGTTCGTATTGCCGGTAACGGCGTTCCTTCTGTACCAGTTCTTTGTTGAGGCTGATACGGTCCTGTTGCAGACGCAGATGTTCCTGTTCCATGCTGATGCGGGTGTTACGGAGTTCGTTCTCCTGATAAGCAAGGTCTGCCTCGCTTTGCAGGATACCGATATTCAGCAACGGGTTACTCAGGCGGAGGATAACATCACCGGCCTTGACCTGCGCCCCTTCTTCTATCAGGCGTTCTTCCACCCGGCCGCCCTCGATGGCATCGAGGTAGATGATACGGTCCGGGAGCACCTGCCCTATCACACGGATATAATCATTAAACTCACCCTGGACGATGGTGGAGATGGTCAGCCGTTCCTTGTCCACTTTCATGGAGGAAGAGGTATCGCGGAAAATAAAGTAAAGCAGGCAGACCAGGAGGAAAGTGCCTCCTGCCATCGCATACAGATGTTTCTTCTTCAAACGGGATTTCCGTTCGATAGGGGTGTCCATGTTGTTATTCATATCTGTTCTTTGTTGTTATTTTACTAAAAATGAACCGGTACGGTAGAACTCGACCATCCGGTGTTTCAGGTCATATTGCAGCCGGGTACGGGCCAGTTCTGCTTTGGCCTGGATATACAGGTTCCGTTTCTCCATCAGTTCGAAGACGGAAACCATGCCTTCCTCCCACTTCTCCTCGTTCTCTTTGAGGGTGGTTGCAGCTGCCTGCAATTGCAGTTTAGCCTGGTGATGTTCCTCTGCCGAAGCCTGTAAGGAAAGGCAGGCGTCTTCTATCTCCTTATATAAGGATATTCGTTGCTGGTCGTTGTTATTCCTTATCTGTTGCAGGCGGAAACGCTCTTTCCTGACTGCCGTAAAGCGGGACAAACCGCTGAATATAGGGAAAGATACCCGCAGACCTATATATTTGTTCCAATTGTTTTTCATCTGCTGCCCGAACGAGGAGATATGTCCGTCCGCATCGCGTTCCGTGTCATAGTAACTCGAATAAAGACTGAAATCCGCCCGGATGGAAGGCGAGAAAGCTCCCGACGCGATGGCAAGCGACTTTCGCGACGCCTGTTCCCGCAAATCCATCATCCGGAACTCGGGAAGCGTAGTCTCCGACTCTGCATACACTTCCGGAGCCGAATAACCGGCAAGAAGCGGCAACTCACCGTCATCCCCCTCTCTGTCACTAACGGATAAAGAGTCCGAATCGCGCATCTGCAACAACTCTTTTAGTGCAAGAAAAGAAAGACGCTCCGTCTTCTTCTTCACCGTCTCCTGATAAATATCGCTCTGCAAACGGGCTTTCACCTCCTGAAGGTCAGAGGGTGAACGAAGGCCGAGGTCCACATATTCAAGCATCTGCTCATGGTAACGCTCGCTTAGCTTACGTTGTTCGGCAGCCAGGGCACTCATCTTTCTGTCAAAGATATATACATAATAAGCATCCATCACCTCGAAAGCCACCCGGTTCTCCTCCGCTTTTCCGGCAACGCTGCTCAGTTGCCTGTTCAGCCGGGTGAACTGTGCCCGGTTGATACGTTTGAACCCGTCGAAAACAGGCAATGATATATCAACTCCCAGCGTACTTTCCACGAAGGAAGAGGTGGTATACAAATTCGTTTTCGGGTCGACCGAACGTCCCATCCGTTTCCCGAAAGCCCCGCTGGTACTGACCGAAGGCAGGAAATCTCCTATCGCCGCCGTAAAGTCTTCGCGAGCGATACGGGTATCCAACCGGCTGTTTTTCAGTGCCAGGTTCCTCTCCAGCGCATAGCGCATGCAAGAGTCGACACTCCAGGATTCCTGTGCACCTGCTCCCACTACCGAACCAAACAGCAACAGGCAGGCTAACCTCCATCCATATTTAATTGTTATTTGCATTTTCATCATGTACATGTAAAAGCAAAAGGCGTGCCACATTTCATACTGACTGATTATCATATTCCACAAAAGAAACAGCCTCGCAAAGTGTAAAATATATGGACGCCCGATTGTCAAAAATATGGACGCTGATGTGTCAATCATAAAAAAACAGGCCCTGCTTCTGTGCCGGATACGGGGCCAGCACAGTAGTGTTACCCTCACCAGCACTACTGTGCTGACTGCCTTAGCATACGAGTGCTAATCGGATTAGGACTATAGTGTTATATTATCCTGTTATTAGTGTCAAATATTTTGACGCTCATTTGCAAAGTACCCCGGAAGCCGATACCTTTACGGAAAAATTAATCGTATGCAAACCGGAACAGTTCTCATTGTAGATGATAATAAAAGTGTACTGACTTCGCTCGAATTATTGTTGGAAGATGAATTCGAACGGGTAGAGACCGCCTCCAACCCGAACAGCATCTTATCCGTGCTGGATACGATGCCGGTCGACCTTGTCATTCTAGATATGAATTTCTCCGCAGGCGTAAACACCGGAAACGAAGGCCTGTTCTGGCTACGCCGTATCCAGGAAATAGCCCCCGAACTGCCGGTCATCATGCTTACCGCCTACGGAGATGTGGAACTAGCTGTCAAAGCCTTGAAAAGCGGAGCCGTTGATTTTATACTCAAACCCTGGGACAACGAAGTCCTGCTCGAAAAGATACACGCCGCCTTACAAGCCGTAGAACGGGAAAAGGTCAAACAGAAGACCGATCGTAACCGACCCGACCGCCCTGTGGAGCCAGCCATGATCATCGGCCACTCCGCCGTTATGATGAAACTGATCAAGGTCGTGACCAAGGTTGCCAAAACGGATGCGAATATCCTTATCACTGGCGAGAACGGTACAGGTAAAGAAATGCTCGCCCGAGAAATACACCGCCTGTCGCTCCGCAGCCGCCGGGAAATGATCAACGTGGACATGGGAGCCGTCAGTGAATCCCTTTTCGAAAGCGAACTGTTCGGACATGAAAAAGGTGCCTTTACCGATGCCCGCGAAAGCCGGCCGGGTAAATTCGAGGCTGCCAGCGGAAGCACCCTGTTTCTGGATGAAATAGGCAACCTCCCGGTCGGCCTGCAAGCCAAACTGCTCGCCGCCCTGCAGAACCGCGAAGTCACCCGATTGGGAAGCAACCGTAAAATCCCGATCGACATACGTCTGATCGCCGCCACCAACCGCGACCTGCCGGAACTGGTGAAGCAATCTCTTTTCCGGGAGGATCTCTACTATCGCATCAACACCATACAAATAGAGATACCGCCTCTCAGGAACCGCCGGGAAGATATTCCCCTTTTCATCGACTACTTCCTGAAAAAGTATACGGCCCTGTACAACCAGCCTGGCCTGACCATCCATCCGCAGGCAGCCGCCAAACTGGAACGTTACGACTGGCCGGGCAACATACGCGAACTGCAACATACCATCGAGAAAGCAGTGATCCTGGCCGAGAAGAATGTAATCCGTGCCGCCGACCTCTTTATCCGTCCCGGAAAATCCGTCTCGTTCTCCGATACCCCCAACCTGGGGGAAGTGGAGCGCAAGACGATTGAGGCGGCTATTACCCAGAACGACGGCAACCTGACCGCTGCCGCCGAGCAACTGGGGGTAAGCCGGCAGACCTTATATAACAAACTAAAACGGTTCAACCTGTGAAACGAATGTTCAGCACACGCATCTATCTGAAGATAGTCTTCCAGGTCGCGGCCATCCTCCTTGTTGCCGGCGTGGGACTAACGGGTATTATCACCGGTAAAGCCATCATACTGGGATGCGTCACCCTACTGATCGCCTTATGGCTGGTCGGGATCCTCGTCTATTTCCTCAATACATCGAACCGCCGTATCCAACTGTTCCTCGATGCCATCGAAGACAATGAGTCGATGCTTTACTTCCCCGAAAACAGCGGACCGGAAGAACAACGCCGCCTGCATACGGCATTCAACCGCATCCACCGCCTGATGACGGAGAGCAAGCAGAAAGAGTTCGAACGCGAACTGTTACGGAAAGAATACGAGGCATACGACAAGTTGATGCACGTCCTGACCCACGAGATCATGAACTCGATCGCTCCGATCGTCTCCCTCTCAGGCACGCTCCTCTCCTATTACCGGAGCAACGACACGACGAAAAGCTGCGACGAGATCAACGACGCCACCATCCGGAAGACGGTCCGCGGACTGGATACGATCAAGAGCCAGGGACAGAGCCTTATGAACTTCACCAATTCATACCGCCAACTGGCACGGTTGCAGGCTCCCAATCCCAATCCGTTCTCCCTCTCCCGCCAGGTACGCAACATCGAACTGCTGTTCCAGTCGGACCTGCAACGTTTACAGATCGGTCTGACTGTTTACCTCTGCCAGGACGAAATAACAGTCAATGCCGATGAAGAACTGCTCTCACAGGTCTTGATCAACTTGTTGAAAAATGCGATGGAAGCATTGGAAGGACAGGATAACGGTGAAATCTCACTCACGGTAAAACAACCCGGCACCACGACCCTGATAGAAGTAACGGATAACGGGCCGGGCATCCCCCACGATATGCTGGAAGATATTTTCATTCCTTTCTTCACCACCAAGAACAAGGGTACGGGTATCGGCCTGAGCCTTTCACGCCAGATCGTACGGATGCATGGCGGCGAACTCCTGGTCAGTTCACAGCCTTACTCCGAAACACGTTTCACTCTCTCACTGCCTAACGCCGGGGAATTTCCACCCGCGAAGTAAGCGGGTAACGCAATCCTTTGGATGATTTGTAATAGACCTCGGCCGCTCCTATCTTCAGCTTGGCACGAATCTTGACCGGGATATGGTTTTCATCGTCCCCGATCCATATTTCGGCGGCCGCCTTGCTTTGGGTGAAAGCGTCGTCAAAAATATCGATATAGAAATGTCGGGTACGGTATTTCAGTGTCTCGTTGCGTTCCACGATCTGCTGCCCGGTATAGCGGAAACTGATGTTGATCCGGTCCCGTCCGATCACCACATGAAACGGAAATTCATCGCCCTGTTTCATGTTATCCCAGTCCAGCGAGCGGAGATACATGGTGGCACCCAGCATATCGAACATATATTGTTCGGAAACGATCATCGTGTCGATCTTCGTCCGTGAAGGCGTATAGCGATGGGAATGGGCCGAAGTCTTCCCTGTACTATAAGAGAACTTCAGGTCGTCGATCAGATAGTAGTCATTCTCATTCACCCGTTTCTCGCTACGGAGTAACAGCATCTCAGGCGTGAAATAGCAGTCGATCGTATCGCGCATGGAGAATATCTTCTCAAACATGCCGGAAGTTCGGAATAACAGGTTATAATGATAAGCCGGATTATCCTCATAGCGGGTATCTTTAATGGATAAGGTTGCCTGTCCGGCGCGTGGCATCAGAATACCCCATTTGAAGTACAATTCATATTGCACCTCCTCACCGGCATTGAACCGCTCTTTCACCGGAATAGTCTGCGCACCGGCCACTCCGGAAAGGAGCAACAACAGGACCGGCAGACATAAACCGGTTCCTTTAGAACGGCATGCCGATGCTGCCGCCCATACCGCTATTGCGCGAAGAAGACTTCTGTTGTCCTTCATCTTTGTAATTTCTTTTCTTCTTGGTTGCCTCTTTCGGCTTATTCTTTGTAATCTCGATAGGTTTCTGTTTTGCCCATGGGGTTGCCTTGACATTCCAAGTCTCTTCTACCTGCCAGTTCTGCAATACGTTGTACTGAACTGGCGAATAAAAGACTTCTTCCGGCTGGCGTTTATCGGCATAATTGCCGGTATCCCATTTGCCGTTGTCATTCAGGTCGACCACCAGGCGTGCGTAATACTTGTCCGGTTTCAGGTCCATGAAAAGGACACCGCCGTTCTTTACCTTCGCCTTCCGCACCGGGGCATCACTACCGTTCAGCAATTCCACATAAGCGGTCGTATCAATTCCTTCTACATTAATATATAAGTGTCCGTATTCATCCTCTTTCTTGATCTTGAACTCAGCCGAATACGGTTCGTTCCACTTGCCATAAAGACTGAAGATCGTTGCGGAGTCCACCGACAGGCGATACTCCTCGGCATATTTCCACGGACGGCGAATGAAGTAATTCAGGCTGTTGGCAGAGTCCGGGAAAAGCTCGAAATCAACCGGAGTCCATACCGTATCGACCTTCTGGTCCAAATAGAAGACTTCCTTCGGCAGTTCGAGGATCGGCTCATTGAACGTAACGGATACGGTATCGAACAAGTCCATCGAACCGGGCGCGTCGATCTGCATACCCAGGAAGACGATCGGTTCCGGCTCGTCATCTTTCTTCTTTTTCTTCTTTTCGGGACGGCGGCGCATCACAAACTGAAGCGTATCGGTTTGCGGTCGGAGAACGTTCAGCGAGTCGCTCTTCGGATACGACAGTTCCACCTGCAACGTATCTTGTTTCCATACCAGCGAATCGGTCAGCCAAAAATTAACGCCTTTTCCCGCCTCCGTTTCCTGTGTAAAGAACCAGTCAGGATTCTCCGGCGTAAAGTTAAGTGGCTTCGGAAGCGGTACGGTATCGAGCGGAGCGTTGAACCGTATGGTCAGCAAGTTTTCCTGCTGCCGCTCCGGTTTCAGCAGATACTGGCGCACGAAGTTTTCCTTGAACAGACGCAATTCGATATCATCCGGGAAATAACGCGTATAGGCAACCGTACGGATCGTATCGATAGTCAGGCTGTCTTTCCAAAGCGTATCCTGCCGGGTGGTCAACTCCAGCGAAGGGATGATAATGGAGTCGTTAAACGCAATCTCCTCGCCCGGCTGGTCGAATTTATAGTCGCGGTTGACATCGTTCAGACCGAAAATACGGTAACTGCCTGGAGAGATATTGCGAATGGTGAACTGTCCTTTATCGTTCGTGCGCGAAGTACGGTCGAAAGGCAGTTTCACAAATGCCGAATCCTCCAGGTTCTTATGCAGACCGATCGTGATACCGGGCATAGGTTCCAGGTTTTCGGCATTCAGCAAGATACCCGATACCTCCAGCGTATCGATCACATCACCGGTAGAGAAGGCAAAGGAGAAATTCTCGAATACATTCTTCTCGTTATTATCGGAGATCGAGTTGGTGAAGTCGATCGTATAAGTCGTATTTTCTTTCAGTGTATCTTTCAGTTCGACCACGACCTTCTTTCCCGCGGCACGGATCACAGGTAATTGCATCTGCGGCGGCGTGATGATTACATTCTCCGACGGCTTGTCCAGCTGAACCAGTTCATCAAACAGAATCTCCACCTTCTTCCCCTTATAATTCATCTGATTAGGGGCAGGCAGACTGCTTATGAATTTAGGGGGGGTCTCGTCGTAAGGTCCCCCGTTCGGAGAAGCCATATTGGCACACGAATACATGGTTACCAACAGAAACACTCCGCACAGTACCAGCAATAAATCTTTTATATATCTGTTACCCATTCAATCGCTTTTTAATCAGATGGCAAAAATAGGGAAAAATCCGGTGACTAATAGTGATATATACGCTAAATAAGAAATCTTTGCATTCTATAAAGAGGGAATACCCCGTTTCAGATACCTGTACCCGATCCGGCAATACAAACATTTCTTCTTCTCGCAATACTCCCGTTTCAATTGAATCAGCGCCTGACTGTCGCCTGCATGGCAGACTTTTATCCCTGCCCGGCTAAAACCCGAAACAATCGTATTCTTCTCCGGAGGAAGATTTTCAAGGATACGGATTGCACGCTCGCAGTATTCGGGTTGCTTATTCCTGACTCCGTAAGCGAAAAGAATGGGAACTACCGTATTTATCAACAATATACACAAAGAATTCTCCCCGACTGTTTTCTCTTTTATAGCGGAAGCGCTCCGGAAATGATAATGCGTCTCCCAATAAGCGGAAGGTGTGACACGCAGACATTGCTTAATCTCACCGATACTGCCTGCCGTCAGGATAACAGAAAACAAGGTATCGTATTGCATCCAGACAGCCGCCAGTTGCGCCAACTTCAGACAGGGGAAATTGATGGGCCGGGTACGAAGGTTCCTGAATTGAGAACAGTCCAGCGGAGTCAATCCGAATTTATAGCGAAGAAACTGATACTCACGTTGCAGCAAACGATAATAAGGGCAATCGATCGCTTCATTCAGCATCCCGGCCTGTCCGAACAGCATCGCTTCGACCTGCGAACTGCTGCCGCGTTGCTTCTGAATATACCTGAGCGGTAAGCTCTTGGCAAGACGCTCGAAGATGTCGTTATTCACACCGAAACCGAAATTGCGGGTTAAAGTAATATAAAAGACTTCGTTCCAGTCACCGGCATACTGGTCCAGCAAACGGAATATATCGGCCGTTTTCCGTTCCAGCCGTTCGCCGAGCAGAGCCCCCAGCCACGATGTAATGTGAACGGGCTCCATTTGAGGGATATATCCGGCACAGGGAAGAGAGTTGTCATGATGGAGCAACCAGTCGATATTCCGCACAACCGACTCCGGCACTGCCAGTTCCATTTGCGGAATAACCTCTCCGTTCATCCGGTAAACGATACAGTCCGACACCTCCACAATATGGAGAACAACGGCATCATAAGCCTTGTCCTTATCATGGCGATGAAGCAGCCAGTCGGAGGCTTTGTCATGGATTTCAACACACCCGGCCCACAAAGTACCGTCTATTTTCATCTTTGCATTGAAGAAGTCCGGGCCCGCGTCGGTATTGGGTGTTCCGGGGTCAATGACCGATACTGTACGTCCGTCAGTAGTAAGAAGCGAAGTCGTTGGATACAGTCTGTATTTCCAAACATAATGTAATAAACGTTCCATATTCTTTTCAGAGTTAAGATTTATGCCACAAATCTAATTCATTTTCTTTATATTTGCACCCCTGAAGGCTAAGTTATTAGCTTATTTATTCATTTTATTCTGAAAAGATTATGAAGATTGCACTTATCGGTTACGGAAAGATGGGTAAAACCATCGAGCAGATTGCATTGAACAGAGGACACCAAATCGTCTCTATCGTAGATATAAACAACCCGGAAGAATTTCAGTCAGATAATTTCAAGAGCGCAGATGTAGCCATCGAGTTCACGACTCCGGCCACGGCATTCGACAATTATATGAAGAGTTTCGCTGCCGGCGTTCCCGTTGTTTCCGGCACAACCGGCTGGCTGGACCGTATCGGCGAAATAAAAGAGAAATGTGAAAAGGAAGGCAAGACATTCTTCTACGCTTCCAATTTCAGCATCGGAGTAAATATCTTTTTCGCCCTCAACAAGTACCTGGCGAAAATCATGAATAATTTTCCTTCCTACAATATCAGCATGACGGAAACGCACCATATCCACAAACTGGATGCTCCGAGCGGTACCGCTATCACACTGGCAGAAGGAATCATTGAAAACGTAGACCGAAAAGACCGTTGGACACTGGAAACAGCCGAACAGCCAACCGACCTGCCAATCCACGCCATCCGCGAAGGCGAAGTGCCGGGCATCCACGAGGTGACCTATGAGTCGGATGTCGACTATATCAGTATCAAACATGACGCCAAGAGCCGCGCAGGTTTCGCACTCGGCGCTGTCGTTGCCGCTGAATTTACCGCCGGGAAGAAAGGCTTTCTGGGTATGGACGATATGCTTAAATTTTAATTCCACATTAGTCAGCAAATGAAACAAATTTCCAAGAAACAATGGATTAAGTTCGGCATCTCTGCCGTGCTGTATATACTCTTTTCAATCTGGATGCAGAACCTCTGGTTGTTGCTCGGGTTGATTGTACTCGTAGATATTTTCCTGACAAAATATATTCCCTGGGGAGCCTGGAAACGGTCAAAGAACCCGGCGGTACGAAATGCGTTGGAATGGGTGGACGATATCCTGTTCGCGCTGATTGCCGTCTATTTCATTAATCTGTTCATCTTCCAGAACTACCAAATTCCGAGTTCTTCGTTGGAGAAATCTTTGTTGGTAGGCGATTACCTGTTTGTAAGCAAGCTGAGTTACGGTCCGCGTGTCCCGAACACGCCGCTGTCGTTTCCACTGGTACAGAACACGCTGCCGTTCTTCAACTGTAAATCGTATCTGGACTGGCCGGAATGGGGTTACAAACGGGTAAAAGGTTTCGGTCATGTAAAACGCAATGATATCGTAGTGTTCAACTTTCCTGCCGGCGACACGGTTGCCCTGAAACAGCAGAATCCGAGCTACGACGAACTGGTTATGCAGCACGGACGTGAACGCATCTGGATGGATAAAAATACCTTCGGGGATGTAGTCTACCGTCCTGTAGACAAACGTGAAAACTATGTGAAACGTTGTATCGGTATGCCGGGCGACACCATAGAGATACGCGACAACCAGGTATATATCGATGGTAAAGCGGCTGAGAATCCGGAGAATATGCAGTTCTGTTATTACGTCGAAACGGATGGTTCCCCTATCACGGAAGAACAGTTCCGCCTGATGAATGTAAGCAAAGAAGACCGGGTACTAGTCTCCAACAACGGATATTACCAGGATTTAATGTCTTTCCTCGGCTTCGAATCGATTGCCCCCGGACAGTACAATCCGGTCTATCGCATGCCGCTGACCAAGAAAGCACTGGCGATAGCCGAGAAACTGCCTATAGTGAAAAAGATTGTAATCGAACCGGATGCATTTTCGGGGTTGACTTATCCGGCATGGTATGAAACAGGTTGGACACGCGACAACTACGGTCCTCTGTGGATTCCGAAGAAAGGGGCGACAATACCGCTGAACGAACGTAACATCGCTCTATACGGCCGTTGCATCAAAAACTACGAAAACAATACACTGGAAGAAAAAGACGGTACATATTATATCAACGGAAAGCCGGAAACAGACTATACATTTAAATATGATTATTACTGGATGATGGGCGACAACCGTCACAACAGTGCCGACAGCCGCTCCTGGGGATTTGTTCCGGAAGACCATATCGTAGGAAAGCCTATCCTTATCTGGTTGTCACTGGATAAAGACCGCAGCCTGTTCGACGGTGGTATCCGCTGGAACCGTCTGTTCCGCATGGTGCATCCGAATTAAGAATAATGACAAAGCGCTCCTTCATATCCGCAGTAAAATGGCTGGTGACAATCGTGTTGCTGGTGGGGGGCGTTATGGTAATCCGTTATTTCTGTATGGAGTCGTATCGCGTGTCGACCGACTCCATGGAAGTTGCCCTGCACAAAGGCGATTATATGCTGGTGAACAAGCTCCCGCAAAAAGACAACCCAGGGCGCAACCGGGTAGTTTTATTTACCAGTCCGCTGCTGAAAGATACGACATCGAGCCCGTTATTTCTGAGCCGTTGTATCGGTATGCCGGGCGACACAATCCGGATTAGTAATGACGGATACCGGGTAAACGGAAGGCTGATACCTCATTCCCCCCGGTCACTCAATACTTATATCGTGACACAGGCGGCACAGGAGGAAGTACTGGCGGCACAGAAGAAACTGAATATCCCGCTCAGAGAGATGAAAGAAGAACCGTTCGGCATCTCCTTCAACCTGACTTCCTTTGAGGAATATCAGATACGAGAAGAATTATCGGAAGATGCCAACATCCGTTTCCTTAAAAACCCAATGGATACGTACGAACTGGTCGTTCCCCAAAAAGGCAGAGTCTACCGCCTCAATGCCGCTGCACTCACCGCCTGCCGTGAAGCCATCCGGGCCGAAGCCGGCGACAAGGCCGTGTTCCGTGACGGGAAGTTATTCCTGGACGGCCGGGAGACAGATTTCTTCTTCTTCAACCAGGATTATTACTGGATGCTTTCCGATAATGCCAACGAAGCGGTGGATTCGCGTCACCTCGGATTCATCCCACGCAACCATATCATTGGAAACGCCTGGCTCTGCTGGTACAGCAAAGACCGGCAACGAATTTTTAAACCCGTAAACTAATCATGCAACCTGTATATATTTCTTCGGCCTACCTGGGCCCGGTACAACAATACTGCAAACTCTACCAATTTGAAGAGGTACGGATAGAAACAGCCGAAAACTATCTGAAACAAACCTATCGCAACCGCTGTACAATCGCGGCTGCCAACGGTCCGCTGTCACTCTCCGTCCCCATCGTCAAGCCCGACACGCTGAAATGCCCGACGAAGGATATCCGCATATCCGACCACGGGAACTGGCGCCACCTGCATTGGAATGCACTGGTCTCGGCTTATAATATGAGTCCGTTCTTTGAGTATTATGAGGAAGATTTCGCACCGTTCTACGAGAAGAAATATGAGTTCCTGTTTGATTTCAACGAGGAGCTGCGCATGCTGGTCTGCCGGCTGCTGGACCTGCAACCGAACGTTGTTTATACGGAAACTTACATGCCGGAAGTATCGAACGATTTCCGGGAAATTATCCGCCCGAAACACGAAGGGGAAGATTCCGCCTTTTTCCCGCAACCCTATTACCAGGTATTCCGGGATAAATTCGGATTCCTCCCCAACTTAAGTATCGTAGACTTACTATTCAATATGGGACCGGAAGGAATACTCGTCCTGCGGGATTCCATCGCCCACCGATAGCAGTTACTTGTTCAGGTCTTCAAAAAGGAACTTACCAACGCTGAACTTCACACTCAGACGTTTCGGGATAATAACAACCTCACCTGTCTTGGGATTGCGGGCCGGACGACTGTTCTGCTCTCTTGGAGAAAGAGTTCCAAAGCCTTTCAGCACTATCGGATCCCTCTGGCGAAGTGCATTAGTCGCAACAGAACAAAATGCTTCAAGCATTGCATCTACATCTTTCTTACTACAACCACTTTCAGCAGCTATAGCTGCAATTAAATCTGACCGTTTCATTTGCTTTTATTATTAAATTACTACCATCCATCAACTAAATAGGCACTGATGAATCAATTTCGAACAATCTCCTGAATAACTTGATTTTTAATGGGAGCAAACGTACTCAAAATTATTATCATATACAATATAAAAGCAATTATCGGCTCATTATTCTTGCATTTTTTTCAGATTGGGCTAATTATAACCGGAAGTGAGCGGCGACATCCGGTTATAATATAGTATATCAACCGTTTTCAGAGTTATATTCTATTTGTAGTCAGTATTCCGGATTGCCTCCAGCAGCTTCTCCATATCTTCTGGAAACACATCGCCGATATTACCGATACGGAAAGTATCCGCATCGGATATTTTACCCGGATAAATCACAAATCCTTTCTGCTTCAGAGCAGCATAGAATGCGTTAAAATCAAACCCGGCATGCGGATAAAGGAATGAAGTGATAATCGGTCCCTGGGAAGCATCGGGAAGCAAGGTCTTGAAACCTTGTGCACGCATTCCGTCAACCAATGTACGGTGGTTCTTTTTATAACGTTCGTAACGGGCGACAATACCTCCTTCTTCGTTCAGCTCTTTCATAGCCTGGTAAAAGGCACGGACTACATGTGTGGGAGACGTGAAACGCCATTTACCTCCACCCTTCTCCATCGTTTCCCACTGGTCATAGATATCCAGTGACAATGAACGGGCCACACCCTTGCAAGCCATCAGCTTTTCCCTCTTTGCAATGATAAAACCGAAACCGGGAACTCCCTGGATACATTTATTGGCACTACTCACCAGGAAGTCGATATCCAGCTTCTTCATGTCGATAGGTACACCGCCAAAGCTGCTCATGGCATCGACAATAAAAGTGATACCCTTGCCGCGAATGACTTCCGCCACCTCTTCAATCGGGTTCAGCAGGCCGGTCGTCGTTTCGCTGTGTACCATCGAAAGATGAGTAATGCCCGGATTCTCTTCAAGGGCACGGCGGGCAACTTCGCCTGTTATCAGTTCTGTTTCGTGCAAAGAGACCAGGACATGGTCGATATGGTAATATCCGGCAATCTGCGCCATACGTTTCCCGTAAGCGCCATTGGCAAGGATAAGCAATTTGTCGGTCGGTTTCACGGCGGCTCCGATGGTTGCTTCCACACAGTAGGTTCCGCTGCCTTGCAGGAGCACATCAGTATATTCGTTTTCATCCAGTCCGGCGATAGCCAGCAGACCTTTACGGATTGGGGTTACGATTCCTCCATTATAATCTTTATCCCAGGTACACCAATCCTGGAGCATGGCTTCGCGCACGGTCTGTGACGTACTTAATGGGCCAGGTGTCAGTAAAAGATAATTTCTCATATTTAATGATAGCTATTATATCCTTATTTTATCTGTTAATTTTCTCAATGCAAGCTGGAAGTTCCGTGATGTTGTCCAATACGAAATGGGCACCGGCAGCCAACATGCGTTCACGTACTTCGTGTTTCAGTCCGGCCAGTTCGTCGGCAGAGCGGCGGTTGTATTCTTCTTCCGAAAGCCCCATCTCGTTGCTTCCCGTTATAAGACCGACAGTCCATACTTTCGCATTCACTCCCTCTTTAATATCGGCAATCGTATCGCCCACCTTCACCACATTATCCACCGACGGGATAGCCAGGTCAATCATATTCTTATAAATCATATAGGGAGCCGGACGGCCTGCGGGGACATCATCGGGAGTCACCAGGTTGTCCACCACATAACCTTTTGCGGCGGCACCCGGACGAACCACGTCCATCATAGCTTGCGTATAGCCGGTTGTCGAACCAATCTTCAGTCCGTCTTCACGTAACAGTCGGATAATATCCAATACACCGGGTATCGGAGTCGTAAAGTTTTTCAGGGAAGCGAACAGATGCTTTTCGAAACTCTGATACATCTCGTTCACGTCGTCCATATTCCAGTCGCGGCCATAACGTGCACGGAATTTATCATTCACCTCCGGCATATTCAGAATAGCCTTGATATGGTCTATCTTAAGAAGTCCCATCGGCTCACGTGCCTGACGGTAAGTAATGTCTATTCCTTTTTCTTCCGAAAAGACTTTCAGGAAGGCGTTCAAAGGAGCGAAACAACCAAAATCGACGGCCGTTCCGGCCCAGTCCATAATTACACACGAAATCTTCTTCATAACTTTATATACTAGTTTTTATTATTTCTCTCAGGCTACGGTGATGGCATTCTGCGGAGTGGCTTCAAGTGTCTCTTCCCTGGCGGCTGTCATACCCGTTTCTTTACGGAAACGTTGATGCAAATATACGAAAGAACAGATGAAAGTGATACAACAAAAGATGCCAACATAACCGGCTAGTTGACTATAAAATACCGCCCAATTAATATGGGGGTTACAAAACTCTTTCAGGATAAGAACCAATACGGTTCCGGTGTATCCCAGGAAGTCTGTCGTCACAATAAAGAACCCTACATTTCCACGTATCTTGAAACAGGCGATGAACCGGTCGAAAAAGATAGTCTGGAAAGTCAGATAGGCAATATACAGGCACAGGCTCTGAATAAACAGCCATGTCACAGGCGACAGACGGAACCGGTCCTGCCCGAAAGAAACGACCGACATCGCAATCATCCCCATGATGATAAGACCGAACAGGACGGACAATGCCTTCAGATTGTCTTTCACAAAGACCATCAAACCGAATATCCCCAGGATAATCAACGTCACCACACTGTCAATCTGGGCAAAAAGCCAGGGGGAATAAGCAGTGACATCTATGATATTCACCAGGAAATCTTCTTTTATATCCCGCAGGACCACAATCGCTATGTTTGCCACGAAAAGCATACTGAGGAAAGGCATAAAGCTCTTAAACAACTCCCAGCGTTGCTGTCCGTTCAACGTTTCGCGTTCAGACTTCATGGCGATGTCTTCTTTGTTAGGCTCCGGAAGTTTGTTCAGCGCACAACCGAGCAACAACAAGAGGGGAAGCGCAACGCCACCAATCAGGGCCGGCATCCAGAACTCGTTCACATGGAGATGGTTCATGACATACAACCCGACCGACTTGGCCGTACCCGAACTAATCACCATACTGACTCCCAGCAGGCTTGCCAGAATATCCGTCACCCGGCGTCCTTCGATAAAACTGAAAATGACTCCCCACATACATCCCAGCGACAACCCGTTCAGAAACATGGCTGCCACATTGAACGGCGTGGAAAGCAATCCGAATAAAATAAGCGAAGACTCCGCCAGCAACACAGAAGTGAGGATAAACTTAAACCGTTCTTCCGGTTTCAACTCGGAAATCAGCTTAATCCCTATGAATTTGGAAATAACATATCCCAGTATCTGTGAGATTGTCACCACCACTTTATAATCCAAATCGAAGAATTCCGCATTTTCAAAGGAGGCAGCCGTAAAAGGTTTACGTAGTGCATATACTAAAGAATAGGATAACAAGGCGGCACCTCCGGCCCAAAGGATAAAAAGAAAATCGGAAAGACGTTTCCGGGTTGTTTCGTTGATATGTAACAAATTATTCATCATGCTGTCGTTTTGTTTTCGACGGCAAAAGTATCCCGGAGATGTTACAGGAATATTACTGAACACATGAATATGTATTATTAATATATAACTAAATATCAATAAATTATAAAGAAATATTTATGTAACATTCATGTAACGGAAATGCAACAAACGGGGCGTTATTTTGTATTGTATTAAAGAAAATGTTACATGATGAATGACTTCTCAGAACTCTACAAAAGGATTGAATATTTAAGGAACAACGGTACGAAGATGAAAGAAATAGCCGATTGGGTGGGAATGGCTCCGAGCGTATTGTCATCGCTCTATACGACCGTCTTGCCCGCCTATTTTGAATCGGCCAAAACAATGCCTCAAGAAGAGGCGCTCGACCAGGCGCTATCGCTGGTTAATAACGTATCCAAAAGAAAACTGCTTTCGGGACTGGAAGACACGCTGAACCGGCTCGACGAACTGGAACCGGCGGCATTGCACACACAGAAAGGGATTCCTTTCATCGAGTTGCTCAATGAGGAATTATCTCTTTCCACCCGGAAGACGACCAACATCTGCGGGTTATATACCAGCTATAGCCTCTCCTCCTCCAGCGATTGCCTGAAATGCGAACCTTATATAATCACATTGTCCGACAATAAGGACCATCTCCGTATCGGCCGGCTCAATGCATACGATGAAGCGCAATGGGGCATCGGGGTAAACGGGGACCCTCAAAACTTTTATTGCATGTTCAGTGAAAATCCGGTTCCCCCGTTAACGCTGGTTACTGTCTATCTGCAAATTCCCATGTTCAAAAATCCCCGCCAGCTACGCGGTTTATATCTGGGACTGGATTACAACCGCAATCCGGTCGCCCGCCGTATCGTCCTCATAAAGGAATCGGAAAGTACGGACATCGCAGAGTTTCTGGCAATGAAAAACGGCCTGATAGCCAAAGAAGACTTCACGCCCGAACAACAATCCTATTACGACTACACCTGCCAGACCGGCGATTGCATCAAAATGTGCACCGTCCCTTCTCTCCGCATGGACGAAAGCGACTTGATAAAAGAAAAGAAGATGCTGGCATTATAAAGCCGGCATCTTCTTCCCTGACAGTTCCTTTATAAACTCCTTATAGTTTCCTTACAGTTTCCTGAAACAGGAACTACGAGGAAACTGTAATCGACTAGCGAATAACATTATAAGGCATTTTGCCCCGGTGCCGTTTTTCATCCTTATTCCTTTTGGAATTTACGGCTTACTTTCACCAGGTTTGCAGTAAACGATACAACGTTCTGCGCTTCCTGTACCATATTCAGATAGACCATGCTTACCTTCGTACTTCCGCTCTGTCCCTGGATACGTTTCAATTCACCTTTCTTCAGGGCAGTGAGCTGGTTGGTCAAGGAGACGGATTCGACTATGACATCGTCCAGACGATGATAATCGTTCGTTTCAATCATGACAGCGCAGCGTTTCAGATAAGTAATGATACTCTCCGTCATTTTGCTGAAATCTTCTTTCTGAATATCGTTGAGCGGACTGAAGTTATTATCCACATGCTCCTTGCTGGGTTCTGTCAGACGGCGGACACTGAAGATAATCTCGCTAGCGAAATCATTTCCCTGATAATAATACAATCCCTTTTCGACGGCAATATCGTGTTCCAGATGTGTTACGCCCAGCGTACCGACACGTTTTACTTGCTTCAGATGTATCTTTTTCTCTTCTATTTCATTCAGGACTTTGCGCAGCTCCCGGAGATTCTCATTCATGAAACCATGGACGGAACGGTCGAGTGCATCCGCAGTAAACAGCAATACCGACTGTAATTCTTCGCGGCTATGTTCACGGAACAAAGAAAGGGCTTCACGGCTGTCTGTCGTATCACGCAGTTTGGCAACTGTCGTGTTCACTTCTTCCTTCAGGGCTTCTTTCTTCATCTTTTTCTTATAAGCAATCTGGCTACGTATCAACATATAAACTGCCAGGCCGACCATCGCTGCCATCGCTGCAATGCCTCCGAAATGAATAACGATAGCAACCAGGAAGCAAATCGTAAAAGCAGCTCCCGCCGTAATAAACCATCCGCCTATAACCGACAGCACACCGGTAATACGGTAAACCGCACTTTCCCGTCCCCAGGCACGGTCGGCCAACGAACTACCCATTGCCACCATAAAAGCCACGTAAGTCGTTGAAAGCGGCAGCTTCAGAGAAGTACCCAACGCAATCAGCAATCCCGAAAGTACCACATTAACCGAAGCACGGACCAGGTCAAAGCTGGCTTTGTCTTCCAGAATAATTTCATCATTATTAAAACGGCTGTCAATCCAGTCCTTTACTTTCGGCGGAACCACACTCAGAATCGTACTGGAAGCATTATTGCAAGTGCGGACCAGCATACGTGCCACCGGTGATGTTCCGAAACTCTCGTTTCCTTCCGACTGGCGGGATAAATCCAGCGAAGTCTTCACCACATTATGCGCTTTCTTGGAAGTAGCCAGTGCAATCACCATCACCAGCCCCGAACCGACCAGGAAATACCAGGGTGTCTGAGCCGGAGCAAGCAGCGAACCCATCAGGAATGTATCCGTCGTCGTCGTTCCCCCCTGCGCCATCAAATCCATATAGGAAGAATAGCCAACCAGAGGAACACCGATAAAGTTCACCAGGTCATTTCCGGCAAAAGCCAATGCCAAGGCAAAAGTACCCAGCATCACAATAATCTTGAATACATTCACCTTCAGCCAGTGAAGGATTTGCATCAGGATAGTAAAGAAAATAAAAGCACCCCACACCACCATGCTGGTATTGCCGTAAATAAGCTCTTTCAGATTGCCGGTCATAAAAGAACTTTCCTTCAACCCTTTTATCAGCATAAAATAAAGGATGGAAGTAGCCGCCAGGCCGCCAAACAGCGCTATAAAGTATTTTGTATGTTTCTTATAATTAAATGTAAAGATGAGACGTGAAATATACTGCACCACGCTTCCGAAGAAGAAAGCAATCGCCACAGAAAGGAAGATGGCGAGAATCACGGTAAAAGCCTTATCGGTATTCAGCAAATCCCCCAACTGCAAAGCACCGTTGGAATTGGCTATCTTGACCAGTGACAGGGCCACCGTACCTCCCAGCAATTCAAACACAAGCGAAACGGTCGTCGATGTCGGCATCCCCAATGAATTAAAGATATCGAGCAGTACGACATCGGTCAGCATAACAGCCAGCAGGATACACATAATCTCAGAGAAAAAGAAGTGTTGCGGCTGATAAATCCCATGCCGGGCAATATCCATCATACCGTTAGACAAAGAAGCGCCGACAAAAATACCGATTGCGGCGATGACCATAATAGTTTTAAACGATGCGGCCCTCGAACCGATTGCAGAATTCAAAAAGTTTACTGCGTCATTACTGACTCCGACCGACAGGTCAAATACCGCCAGCACGAAAAGAAAAATTACGAGGAACAGATAGAATGTTTCCATAAATGAGTGTTACATATTCGACAACAAAGGTCTGAAACAATTATTTCACATGTGTTACACAGATATTACAAACATGTTACAATTGTTAAAACGCCCTTATTATTAAAACAAGGGAGAAAAAAGAAAGTTATCACACTAAGGGTTTTTCTTCTAAAATGCGACTACAATATCATAGTTATTAACTTTCAATCATTGACCGACCATAAAGATGACATACTGCAATGGCTCTGTGAAATGGCATTGACCGATTCCCAAGCTGCTTTTAAATCGTTATACCTGACTTACTTCCAAAGGTTAATACGATTTACGAGACTCTATGTTTCCTCCACAGTGGAAGCAGAAGAAATTGTTTCCGATACTTTCCTGGCAGTATGGAATAATAGAAAATCTCTACTGAAAGTAACGAATTTCGATTCTTACATTTATTCTATCGCCAGACATAAAGCTATCAGCTATTACCGTTCCATACACATGGAACAAATAGAATTGAACGAACTTTCAATAGACCTTTTCATCCATACGGAAACAACTCCGGAAGACGACCTCATTTCCAAAGAAAAAATCAACCAACTAAATAATGCCATTGAAGCATTGCCGGCAAAATGCAAAACGGCATTCAAGTTAGTCCGTGAAGATAAGCTCAAATATAAAGAGGTAGCAGCTATATTGGAAATTTCCGTAAAAACACTTGAAGCCCACCTTGCTACTGCTATCAAAAAACTACGCGAATTTCTTAGAAAAGAAGAATAAATAAAAAAGTCACCGCTATCCCTCAATACTCCCGAACCGAAACAAACATCAACAGCCTGTTGTTCTTTTCAAAACAACAATATATAGAAATCTTCCTTTTATCGGTCAAAAGATAAAGCGGCAGAAAACAAAATGAAATTTGTCTGACCTTTAATACCAATTGCTTGAATTACGAAACAAATCATTGTCACAAATCACATACATTTGTAATATAAAACTTATTGGGAAATAAGGGGGTCGGTTAAGTTAGAGAGGGAAACGCCCGGAGTCAAATCCGGACTTTCCCTTTCGTTTTTTTGTATCTTCCAAACTACAATATTTCTTTCCATACCAGTAGGGGTATTTTCAAAATTCCTGTCTTAGTAATAAACGATATAACTCGGTCTATAACCAATATCTTTACAATATCACTTCGATTTTTTCCATTTTTTTCGTTCCTTTACAGTTTCAATACTGTAAAGGAACATTTTTCATGAGACGGATAACACCCTTATTTCTACTTATTCTATTTGCTTTTTCAGTTTTTGCAACGCCGGATTCTTCACCTATCGACTGGAAATTATCAGGCCGTTTATTCCTGGATGGCGGTGTTTATATTCATTCTCCCAAAGAGTTACATGCCGGAGCGCATATCGCAGATGTCCGGCTGGCAGCTAAAGTCCGTATCTATTCGAACTGGTATACCAAAATAGATGTAGGCTTTGCAAACAATAAGATAACACTGAAAGATGCATTCACCGAATATGGCAAAGACGGAAATTATTTCCGTGCCGGTTATATGCTCGGCTATTACAGTATAGACCAGTCCACCAGCACAAATGATTTAATTTTCAACACAGCCTCCAATGTGGCGGAAACTTTCTATCCGGATCGCAGAATAGGCATATCCTACACACGTTCCCTTCCTTCTTATTATTTATCAGCCGGTGCTTTTTGCGGTGACGGACTCAGCTTCTCCGAGACAACCAAACCCGGTTATAACTTTTCCGGACGTGTCGTCTGGCGCCCAATAAATTCTCCGGGACAATTATTCCATATAGGCACAGGAGCTTTATTCAAAGTCCCTGATGAAAATACGGAAACCGGTGAACAACAAATCCGGTTAAAGACAAAAGGCGTTACTTATATTCCATCCCCCCGAACGTTAGATTTGACATTCAAACATGCCAAAAATCAGGTTCAGTCGAACGTAGAATGCCTGTTGTTTCAAAAAAAATGGCTGTTACAAACAGAGTTTCTTTACACGAAAATCAAACAAAATTCTTCCCAACCCTCCTATTCCGCCCACGGAGGATATATATTGGGCGGATTCCTCCTAAAAGGGAGCAAATATGCTTACGATGCACTCGATGCAATACCGGTAATGCCTGAAGACCCACATTCTATTCTGCTTGCCTGCCGTTACAACTATACGAACCTGAATGATTTCAGCAGCCATATCACAGGAGGAAGCCAGCACGACGTATCCATCGGCATCAATTATTATTTCAACAAATACATTTCTTCCCGCCTGAACTACGCACATCTTTGGATGGACAAGTATTCTGCATTGGGTAAATGCGAAATCAATATGATGCAGGTTCGATTGCAGGTACGGTTTTAATTATAAAATTAATACTATTTTTTCAATTTACAACTAAGGGTTTTTCCATATACGTTACGACTATAATACTAGAAGTAACAAAGATGGAAAATAAAATAGATCATATTATAGCACGAGTTTTAGCCGGAGAAGCGTCGGCTGAAGATATTCTGTTCATCAGCAACTGGATGAATGAAAAAGAAGAAAATCATAAAACATTCAGTCTGCTAAAAAGTTACTGGAGTGCAGATATTGCATCTAATCAATACGTAAACCCATCTGTTTCATTAGAAAAACTACAGGATAAAATAAACAGACATCAAACTCCCGGGAAACAGTATCTGATTCCGATCCTCCTGTCAGTTGTCGCTTCAATTGTTCTGATTATCACGATCTCATCTTTTTTCAGTATAACCAGTACAAACGGGAAAAGCAAAGAGTATTACACTTATCTCACCAATAACAACAAATCAGAATTCACACTCCGTGACGGAACAAAAGTTACACTAAATAAAAATAGCACACTTACCTATTCAGATGCTTTCGGAAAAAACAACCGGTCAGTAAAACTGGAGGGGGAAGCTTTTTTTGAAGTAACTAAAAATCTTGATAGCCCGTTCGAAGTTTCCCTTGAAGTGGAAAATAAAAACAGGGGAACCATTAAAGTGCTGGGAACAGTGTTTAATGCAAAGATTGACAAAGGATCTGATAAAATCATTACCACACTGATAGAAGGATGTGTATCTTTCGAGGGATCCGGGCAAAAAATAAAATTATATCCCAATCAACAAGCTGCATTCGATTATACAACCGGTAACATTGATGTACACGAAGTTGATATAGAAAAAGAAATCTCTTGGAAAGAAGGTCTGATAAAATATAAAATGATCATGTTCACAGATTTGGCAAAAGAACTTGAAAAAAGATACAATGTACAGATCATTATTGGAAATAAGAAATTAACGAAACCATCAATGACGGTATCCGGTGGTTTCAGCGAAGAACAAACCTTGGATGAAATTCTGAAAGTAATTTCACGAAGTCTACCTATGAAATGGGAAAATAAGAATAATACATACTATATCAGATAAACTTTTATTAATAAAAACAGAATGCCTATGAAATAGTACCAACATTAACCTAAAAACCGGTCATACCTGAAAGTACAACCGGTTTTCAAATCTTCAATTTTAATTCTCCGCTTCCTCCCCTCCGTGGCCAAACATTGTGGATAAAGCGAATTATCAATCTTTAAATCAGTACAAAAATATGGAAAATGTTTCGTATTACAGGTCTTTCTTAGCCAAAGACTTAAAAAAACTTTTCTCAATTATGAAAATCACGGTCATCTTACTTTTCGTCGCTCTGTTTCAGGCAGTAGCAATAGAATCATCCTATTCTCAATCTGTAACCGTTTCAATCAAAGCAGAGCGAATATCCCTCACTGAACTGTTTTCCCTGATAGAGAAACAGAGCGAGTTTCTATTCTTCTATGTCGATGAAGAAGTGAAAAACATCGATGTCAATGTAAAAGCAACTAACCTGCAGATCGATGATGTTCTGAGACAGGCTTTAATTGGAACAAACCTGACTTATACAATCAACGATCGGAACATTAACATTATCCGCAAAGCCTATGCTGTCCGGCAACAACAGACCAAGCATATTACAGGTAAAGTCATTGATGCAGATGGTGAACCGGTCATTGGTGCAAATGTGGTTGAAAAAGGTACCTCCAACGGTAGCATTACAGATCTCGAAGGATACTTCTCCCTTCATGTTGCACAAAACGCAACACTAAAAGTTTCTTATATCGGATATAATACGCAAGAGATAGTTATAGATGGCAAGAACCAATTCATAATTAAACTGACGGAAGACCTGCAGAATCTAGATGAAGTAGTAGTGATCGGTTACGGTACGGCCCGCAAAATTGACCTGACCGGTTCAACTTCCTCTCTGGGTGGTGACAAACTTCAGATGAAAAACACCCCGCAACTTTCTAATCAGCTGCAGGGACAGATGGCCGGTGTACAGATCACACGCTCAAGCGGTGATCCTACTTCCGGAGCTACCATTCGTGTACGTGGTGTCACAACACTATCAACCAATGACCCGCTGGTAATCGTGGACGGTATCCCGGGTGATATTAACGACATTGCGCCCGAAGACGTAAAAGATATCCAGGTGTTGAAAGACGCAGCTTCAGCAGCCATATACGGTTCACGTGCGGCTGCCGGTGTCATCCTGATCACAACAAAACGCGCCAAGGATAAGAACTTCCATCTTTCCTACAGCGTGGAATACGGCATTGATGCACCAACAGCCAAGCCTAGGTTTGCCAATGCTGTACAATGGATGCAAGGATACAACGAACTCGCCTATAACGATGGTGCTTCTTCCCTCCACTCGGCCTATTCGGAAGATTTGATCAACAACTATGCACAACTGCGGGCTGAAGATCCTGACCGTTATCCAGATACAGATTTTATGGGAATGGGTATTAAAAGTTCTACGCATCATCAGCGCCACTCCTTCTCCCTCAGCGGAGGTACCGAAAAACTGAAAACGAATTTCAGCCTCAATTACTACAATGCCGATGCCCTTTACGACAAAAAGAACTATGAGCGTTTTAATGTACGTTCAAACAACGACTACAATATCAACAATTGGATCCATGCGAATGTGGACGTGAACCTACTTTACTCCAGCACAGTTACACCACACAGTGCAGAAGGCAGTATTATCAAAGACTTCATGGCCCGTTCTCCGCTCTACAACTCTTATTGGGTCGACGGTAGCTATGCCGATGGTAAGGATGGCGACAACCCTTTTGCGCTACATGATCTGGGGGGAACTGTCAAAGGTCAGAACTATCGTATTAACGGTAAGATTCAGTTGGATCTCACACCGATAGAAGGACTGACCCTGACAGCAATCGCGGCACCCCAATATACTTTCTACAAAGGGAAAGACCATAAAAAGAAATATGACGTGTTCCGGATCAGTGGAGATGCCATTCCCGGATCAGGCTATGCAACAACCAGCCTGAACGAAACACGCAACGACACACATAGTCTGACTATGCAATTCTATGCCAACTACAAGTTACAATTGAAACGCCACTCCATCGGACTCATGGCCGGTTACGAAGACTACTCCTATAACTGGGAAAATGAAAGTGCATCACGCACAAATTATAGCTTAGTGAACTTTCCCTACCTGAACTTAGGCCCGGAGGATTATCAATACAATAGTGGAAATGCCGGACACAATGCCTACCGTTCTTTCTTCGGACGTATCATATACTCATGGGCCGACCGTTATATGCTGCAGGCAAATATCCGTTCTGACGGTTCGTCACGTTTTGCCGATGGCCACCGCTGGGGTACATTTCCCTCTGTCAGTGCTGGTTGGGTCATTTCAGAGGAACCCTGGTTCAACAAAAGTGTTATTAACTATCTGAAACTTCGCGGCTCAATCGGACAACTGGGTAACGAACGTATCGGTTCAGAATTCCCCTACCAGGCCAAACTGACTTTCGGAACCGGCTTCATTCCCAACGCCTCCACCGGATCGTCAGACGTAGTGCAAACCGCCTATCAGACAGACTATGCATTCAACACCATCACTTGGGAAACAACTACGACCTACGGTATCGGTGCAGACATCACCCTATTAAACAACAGGCTGCGCGCTTCGGCCGACTACTATTATAAAAAGACGACCGATATGTTGATGGAAGTAGGATTCCCTTCTTATTTCGGCTACAACGCACCACAGAACAATGCTGCCGATATGAACACGAAAGGTTGGGATCTTGAACTCTCCTGGAGCGACCAGATCAACGACTTCCGCTACGGTGCCAGCTTTAATATCTCAGACTACCGCTCAAAAATGGGTTATATGGCCAACCGCCAAAAAATCGATGGAACCAAGATTACCGAAGAGGGTTCATATTATAATGAATGGTATGGCTACAAAAACCTGGGGATCATACTGAATGATGCAGCTATGTATGACGAGGACGGTAACCCGATAGCTGTCCTGACCAACAACGATAAGGCAGGAAACATCCGTTATCTGGATATTGACAAGGATGGTAAAATCACAGCATCCAACGACCGCGTACGTTTAGGTAACTCGTTACCGGAACTGCAATACGGAGGTTCACTCTGGGCTGAATGGAAAAACTTCGATTTCAACCTATCATTTCAGGGTATCGGTCACCAGCTTGTTTACTGGTCATGGCCCGGTACACCGTTCAACTATCAAGCCTATGCCTGTCCATTGAATCTGATCGAAAACCATTGGAGTCCGACAGCTACAGATGCCGAGAACGCAAAGGCGAAATATCCCAAGTTGACGACCAACAATACCAATATTTATGCCAACAGCGACTTCTATCTCTTTAACGGAGCCTATATGCGTATAAAAAATATCACTTTAGGCTACACCATTCCGTCAGAAATCACGAAAAAGTTCTTCGTCAATAAACTGAGAGTCTATTTCAGTGCAAACGATTTGCCTGCTTTTTCAAAGTATCCCGACGGATACGATCCGGAATGGGATCGCAGCAGCGACCTCATTATGTCTTCCTATATTTTTGGTCTGAATGTTTCATTTTAATTAGAGAATCCAGTATGAATAAAATAAGTAAATATCTATTTACCGGAATAATGACACTAAGCATGGCTGCTTGTGCCGACCTCGACCTGAATCCACTATCAGAAGGTGCAAGTGAGAATTGGTATCATGATGAAACCGAAATTGAGATGTCGCTCAACGATCTGTGGCGTCCGGACTTCTTCCCCATCGATAACCTTGACTGGGACGATGACCTTTTGAACCGCAATGGATCCAACGATATCACTCTAGGGACAGTGACTGCTCAGTGGGGTACTGCTTCAACCCGCTGGACCTCACTCTACAAGTCCATTGCACGTGCCACGAAAGTAATCCAATCCCTGGACAACGGAACGGCAAGCGGCCTAAGTGATAACAAAGTCAACCAATATAAAGGAGAGGCATACTTCATGCTCGGATTCGCCTATTGCGAATTGGCAACCTATTGGGGAGATTGTGTCCTGAACAAAGGTATGACCCTGGACGAAGCCTATGTAGCTGTTCGTTCCCCTAAAAGCGAAGTACTAGCTTATGCCTATGAATGTTTAGACAAGGCCATAGAATATCTGCCCGATTCCTACGCAACTCAACAAAGACCGACCAAAGGGGCAGCTCTCGGTTTCAAAGCTCGTTTCGCGCTCTTCCACGGCGATTGGCAGACCGCAGCCTCGGCAGCAGAAAAATGTATGAATTTAGGCATTTATAAACTGCATGACAATTACGCCGAACTATTCAAAGCCAACAGTTCATCAGAGTTAATGTTTTACTTCAAAGGTGATTTGACACTAAAGAAAGGGTATGGTCTTTTTGGAAGTGTCAAAGACTACGTTATTCGTAAGTTAGGCGGTTTCGCCAATCAAGGTCCTTCGCTGGAGTTGCTTTGTTCTTATACTTGTATCGATGGCCTTCCCATCGACAAGTCGCCACTCTATAATCCGAAGGATCCCTTTGCCAACCGTGATCCACGTCTTGCGATGACAATCCAGCCATTCAAGACAAAATACTCTGCTGATTATGCCGAATATGAGCTGTCGAAAGTAGACGGGACTTTTCCCGAAAAGTATCCGGACTACATTACACTTGGTTATGAATATAACCCCAGTCCTTATGCAAACAAAGTGTATGAAGTCTCAACCGGCCAAATGGTGCTCAACAATGATGCCAAAGCCTCTAACCAGCACTCCGCCTACAACGGGCTGATGCTCCGCAAATTCGTGAAAGATAACTGGAAAGATTACAACAGTTACGGTGGTGTTTCAGACAACTGTTATCCCTACCTGCGCTACGCCGAGATACTGATGACTTACATAGAAGCGAAGAACGAGATGGGACAATGTACACAGGAGGATTTGGACAAAAGCATCAATCTGGTGCGTGAACGAGCCTATCGCGGAGCTACCGGAGCTTATCCACATGTAGAAGTTACATCCCAAGCCGCATTACGGAAAATCATCCGTATGGAACGACGTTCAGAATTTGCGTTTGAAGGACTTCGTTACCGTGACTTAATACGCTGGCGTATTGCCGATAAATCACATAACAAGCCGATGTATTACCTGCCACGCGCCTGGTCCGGTTCTGCGAGCTGGAACGGTCTGACCGGTAGTGAATCCAATCTGGAATTGTCTTCAGACTTCAAAATTTTACTGAAGAACTGGGATGAAGGCAACTATCCTATCGGTGGTATACCGACGATTGACGAAAACGGTCTGCCCAACCTCTCTCCGATGGAAACAGCCGGATATATCACTACATTCTATAAAATGTCTTTCGATGCGCGGAAAAATTATTTGTGGCCCATCCCGGCCAACGACATTTTAGTCAACAGTAATTTGACACAAAACGACGGTTATTAATTCTTCAGACCAATATGCACCCCGGTTGTAACACATGTTTTCCTAAAGGATTTTCAGATTACAGCCGGGGTATTTTTCTTTCATTTTTAAATGTAATACAATGAATCTAAAGTATATTGTTATAATATTGGCCTTCTGCATAAGTCTCTTCTCCTGCCAGTCGGGAGATCATGTAGGAAGTGAATTTGTAAAAGAAGTGGATGTCTGTGTGTATGGCGGTACCTCAGCTGGCGTAGTTGCTGCTTACTCTGCCAAAAAGATGGGGAAATCCGTTCTCCTGATAGAACCCGGCAAATATCTGGGAGGCATGACAACCGGGGGTCTCGGAATGACTGATATCGGGAATAAATATGCCGTTACCGGGTTAGCCCGTCTTTTCTATCGCCGTATAGGAGAGCATTACAATAAATTCGAACAATGGACTTTTCCGCCAAGTCTTGCGACTGCAACTATGAATCGCTTCATAGAGGATGCAGAGTTAGATGTACTGTATTATCGCCGTATAACAGACGCACAAGTTCAAAATAAAAGAATAAAAAACATCACCCTGGAAGATTCCAAACAGCCTGACAAAAAAACTCTGATACAAGTTAAGGCCAAACAATTCATCGATTGCTCGTATGAAGGAGATTTGATGGCAAAGGCCGGAGTTTCCTATTTTGTCGGGCGTGAAGGGAATGAGAATCAGGATGAAACGCTTAATGGGGTTCAAATGTCTGTTTACCACCAATTCCCGGATGGAATCGACCCTTATTTGAAGGAAGGAGATCCAACCAGTGGCTTATGTTGGGGAATCCAACCAAATACATTAAAAGAAAGAGGAAGTGGAGATAAACTTGTCCAGGCATACAATTTCCGTTTATGCCTCACCGATAATAAAGAAAATCAACGCCCATTTGAGAAACCTGAAAATTATGATCCGGATAAATACGAATTATTGGCACGTGCTATCCGCAAAATGGATTTACACATAGACAATTATCTGTTATTCAATTGGGGCATTATGCCGGATAATAAATATGATGTAAATAACCGTGGACCGTTATCGACCGACATGATCGGAATGAATTACGAATATCCGGACGGTGACTATGCAACCCGGGAAAGAATCTGGCAGGAACATGTGGACTATACAAAAGGACTGCTCTATTTTCTTACACACGACGATAGAGTTCCCTCCGAACTACGCGACCAGGTTTCCAGATTTGGATGGGCAAAAGACGAATTTGTAGATAATGACAACTTTCCGACACAATTATATGTGCGCGAAGCTCGCCGCCTGAATGGCGAATATATTATGACACAAAAGAATTGCCAGGGTGAAGAAACTGTCAGCGATGCCATTGGGATGGCAGCCTATGGAATGGATTCACACAACTGTCAGCGAATTGTTACAAACGGTATGGTAAAAAATGAAGGAGATGTCCAATATCATGGTTTCCCACCCTACCCTATTTCCTATAAAAGCATTACTCCCAAGCAAAGTGAGTGCACAAATTTGTTGGTTCCGGTTTGCGTATCTTCCACTCATATCGCTTTCGGTTCAATACGCATGGAACCTGTTTTCATGGTATTGGGACAATCTGCAGCAATTGCATCCGCACTTGCTATTGACAGCAACACAAGTGTACAGAATATTAATATTTCCGAACTTCGTCGCATCCTGAAAGAAGATCCTTATCTGGATGGTTCTACACCGGAGATTCTGGTTGATGACAGTGATATTGATAAGATCAGCCGGAGAGGACGCTGGAATAAAGGTTTTGGAGCTCATTACAAAAACAGTTACTTGCTGAGTTCAAATGAAAATAACAACAGCTCTTTTTCATTTATGCCTATTATTAAAAAAAATGACACCTACGAAATATTTTTCTACTGTACACACCTTCCCGACTCCAGCATGCCGGATCTAATGGCATTTGAAGTATCATATAAAGGAGGAACTGAAAAAATAAGTATTACACCTAAAGAGAAAAAAGGTTCGTGGGTTAGCTTGGGAACCTTTACATTCGAAAAAGGGGAAGCTGTTGCAATCACTATTGACGGAAGCCAATCAAAAGGCGCATTATTTAGTGATGCAATTCTATTAGTACCAAAGAAATAAATATTTACTTTTATATACTGCTTACACAGACCAATATTAAAAAGATACATTATGATTACACGACGAGATTTTTTGAAAATAACAGTTGCCGGAGGAGCACTAGCTTCACTAAACAACCTCGAAGAGGCAAAAGCAACTATCTATCAAGTTGTACCTGACACAGAGTTTTGTTATGAAGGTCAACGTAAAATACCCATAATAGCAAAAACGTCCATTATAGTAGTTGGAGGTAGTTCACGCGCAATTGCTACAGCCGTTGCTGCGGCAAAAACAGGTTGCGATGTATTCTTAATCGGATATATGCCTTATTTGGGAGATGATATATGCGGCAGTTTTCTTTTTGAACACAACAAAGATGAGAAACTTCAAACAGATCTTTCCCGGAAAATTTTCCCCGGAAAAGAATATCCGACTCCGCTCAGCGTAAAGACTGTACTGGAAAATGAACTGATAGATAACAATGTCCGGTTTCTTTACAGTAGTTATGTGACCAATGTATTGACAGATCCGGCAGGATTACCTGGCGGAGTCGTTATAGCCAACCGTTCGGGAAGGCAAGCCATACTTTGCAAAGCGATCATCGACACAACCCACCATGCAACTGTCGCCAATTTACTCGGAGCTGAACAAACACCTTTTAAACCAGAAACATTAGAGTTTCAATACACAGTTGTCGGCAACGCAAAAAAGGAAGCCTCCGAGATCAGCAATGCGGAAGTTCTCCCCCAGCCTTTTAAAGTGAACAACAAAAGTTATCCAATTACACGTTACACGTTCCGAATGTCCCTCGACAATAACTCTTATGGCTCCCTGATGAAAATCGAACAAATAGCCCGTTCGGTTACATGGGATCCGGAGCAGGTAGATAGCTCGGATTTACTTTGGTATATCCCAAAGCATACAATCATAGGAAAAGAAAGTTACCGGGAAAGCTCATTGTCTATCCGTAAACTCCCGGAAAAAGCATTCAAATCCCAGAATATAGAAAACCTCTGGGTTCTTGGACCTTGCGCTGATATCCCCAGGGAAACGGCTGCATATGTGATGCGCCCGGTCAATGCCATGTTTTTAGGAGAATTACTTGGAGAACAAATTGCCGAACAAATTAAAAATTCACCGATGCCTGAGAAAATTGCCGTCCGTCAACCGAAAGTAAATGCAACAAATTACGGACAAATCGGGGAAATCCTGAAACCTCTCCGCCCCTCCATGCAGAAAGGCTTTGCCGACTCTCCCGCCGGGGCTCTGCCGGTATTGGGGAATTATGATGTGATCGTTTTAGGTGGAGGTACAGCCGGAGCTTCCGCAGGGATATCGGCTGCCAGACAAGGAGCAAAAACTCTTGTACTGGAATATCTACACGGACTGGGTGGATTAGGAACAATAGGACTGATCGGCTGTTATTGGGATGGTTTCCGGGAAGGTTTTACAGCAACTATTGATAATGGTGTCCATAATATGGCCCCCGCAGACCACCCAAGACAACTAAAAAACTGGAAAGAACAATCGGTATCCGACTGGAAAATGGAATGGTATCGCAGAGAATTACTCAAAGCAAATGGTGAACTGTGGTTTGGCGTATTGGGATGTGGAGCACTAGTAGAAAACAATAAAGTAAAAGGACTTGTTGTCGCAACTCCTTTCGGACGTGGGGTTTTCCTTTCAGAAGTATTGATCGACAGTACAGGGAGTGCAGATATAGCTATTGCTGCCGGATCACCTTTCGATTATACCGGAAAAAATACGCTCGCTGTACAAGGAGCCGGAGCTGGAAAACGCGATCCGGGTGATTTTTATAATAACAATGACTGGCTTTTTGTCGATGATACCGATATTCTTGATGTATCACGTACATTCATACAGGCAAAAAATAAAATGAAAGGATTTTTTGATATCGTAAAAATGCCCCAGACACGCGAACGTCGCAGGATTATCGGAGAGCATATCATTTCCGTCTACGATGTGATAAATCAACGCCGTTATTCAGACACCATATCTTTCCATAAAAGTTCTTTCGATACTCATGGAATGATCATAGATCCTTATTTTATTCTGAATCCACCGGAAAAACGACATAAAATATATGATGCTGATGTTCCTCTACGCAGCTTATTGCCCAAAGGATTGGAGGGCATATTGACAACCGGTCTCGGAGCCAGTGCCCACCGTGATGCCATGCCCGTTATTCGCATGCAACCTTGCTTGCAGAATCAGGGATATGCAGTAGGTTATTTAGCTGCTTTGTGTGCAAAAGAAAAAAAACCGCTCCGTAAAGTCGACATCAAAAAAGTCCAAAAACATCTGGTTAAAATAGGAAATCTCCCGGAACGGGTATTAACGGATAAAGAATTTAAAGGTTTCAGTAATTCGGCAATGAAAAAAGCAGCTATCAGTGTAACCGAGAATTACAAAGGACTTGAAATTTTACTGACTGATCCTGATCGTTGTCTTGAAGTGGTAAGCAAACAACTCAGTCAGGCAACCATACCTAAAGAAAAAATGATCCTTGCCAGTATTCTTGGTATTCTTGGAAATAACAAAGGAAGCTCAATTCTGACTGATACCGTCCATCAACATACTACATGGGATGAAGGATGGCATTATACTGGTATGGGACAGTTCGGAATGTGCCTGAGTCCATTGGATGCACTGGTTACAGCCTTAGGCAACTCGAAAGATTCTTCTGCTCTTCCAACTATTTTGGAAAAAGCAAAACAACTGGAGCCGGAAGATTATTTTTCTCATTTCCGGGCTATTGCTATGGCAACAGAAGCAATCGGCAGCAAAGAGGCAATACCTATTCTTGCTATGATGTTGTCTAAACCAGGTGTTCGTAATCACGCAATCCTGTCGTATACAGAAGCAAGAGCCAGAACCGTTCCCGGACAAAATGATACTTCCACCAGAAATCTGGCTCTGAAAGAGCTACATCTTGCCAGGGCTCTGTATCTATGTGGTGACCATAACGGTATGGGGGAAGCAGTGCTTCGCAGGTACGCAAACGGTTTACAGGGGCATTATGCACGTTACGCTAATGAAATATTAAATAAGTAATAATACACTATACTAAAATGGGGCAAAAGTTAATAACTCATACTTTTGCCCCATTATTTGTCACTTACAATAATTCAGCACTTCCAAATTAGTAATCGTACTCTTGAAATTTCCGGCCTTTTCCAGCGGGAAAACCAATGTACGAACATAGCTCATGGAATCTTTTCCTCCGTTGAAGAAACGTTTCTGGATATTCAAATCTTCCTTCAACTGTCCGTTTACATATAAACGAGTCGATTTTTCATCGCCACTGATAGCAATTGAAGCCATTTCATCGGGGTAGAACTGATAGTTAAACGTATTCAGATAACCGTCACGAGCAAATCCCAGTTTGCCAGAAACAGGATCGGACAGATAGAAGACGGCATCCGGCGAACGGAACAACTCTGTTCCCCGCTCTTCGGGAACTGATGTGATATTAAAAGAAACAGTATACTGATAACCTATTTCCTTCAGCCCGGTCTCGGTTCCCGGCTTCAATGTTTCCTGATTATATACGGCACGCGGTGTTTTACCGATACGCCCGGCTACATTGACTCCCGGACCTTCACTCAAGGAAAGGCGAGCCGCATTGAATGTTTCATAAGGTACTTTACAGTCTTTTCCAGTCCACATCTTCACAGCCAATGTCTGCAAAGCCGGGAATACGCGGTAGTGAATATCCTTCGTACTGATCCCGTTACCGGCATGGTCATTCCATACGGCAAACATTCCTCCTTTAATCTGTTTATGCTTTTCGGGGAAAACCTCTTTTCCGATGTGCGCCGGAGTCCATTTCTTATATAACATTTCCGTATTCAAATAATCGTAATAATAACCGGCTGCCGGAACGATATACAGATAGCCATCGGGCACACTAACCAGATCGTATCCCTGTTTGATCATTTCTTTCGGATCAGCATAACCATTGTACCAAGCACTCATCAGCACATTTTCCGATTTCACAGGAGTATCGCCTTTGGCATGTGTCAAAGCACCCCAAACACAGGCCTGCTTACCGAAGCCTTCCACGAAACGAATATAATGATCGGTGAATTCGCGGAATTTCTCCACTACATCTTTCTTTTTATTTGAATATTCGTCTGTTCCGATATGTACCCGTTTACCAACAAATACAGGATTCCTGCCTTCCAGATATTCCCGGAACAGACTGTCGACAAACTGATAAGTCTCCGGCTTGAACAAATCCAGATGATCCATGCCATATTCCTCACTACCGATTTCCGGGCGATAATGTGTCAATGCCAGAGAATGAGCGGGGACATCTATTTCCGGAATGATTTCTACGCCCAGACTATCGGCCATCAACTGGAAATCAATAAATTCTTTCTTTGTATAATAGCCGTCACGTGACGTCAACCCCGGAAAGAACTCGCTTTCCAGACGGAATGCTGCATATGTTTTGTTCCAGTCATGTTCAAAATACTGTTTGAAAGCGTTATCATTCAGGTGAACCTGTAACGTATTCATTTTATAATAGGCCATCATCTTAACGTAATCGCGCAAGAAGTTCATCGGGATAAATTTACGGCCGCAGTCCATCATAAAACCGCGGATCGCATAATCCGGATAATCGCGCATTGAACCTTTTGACAAAGCCAGGTCACTGTTTTGCTCCGTCATCTGAAGAAGCGTACGGGTTGCCCAGTATAAACCTTTGGCTTTAGGAGCCGATACGGTTACACGGTCAGCAATTTTCACGGCATATCCTTCTTCACCCAGTTGTTTGTCTCCGGATATGGAGAAAACAAAGTCACCGGCAGAGGCTCTTCCCTGCACAACAGCCAACTTACGCCCGAACATTGTTTCATAATCTTCGGCAAACTGATTGGCTACACGGGCAACGGCAGGATCTTTACTCGCATAAACAATACGGGAAGTAGCAGAAGGAGTAAACATACCCTGAGCACCTCTCCATTCCTGTAATTCAGGTATCACGAACGGTTTCTCGTTATTGGCAGCAAAACTTTTCCCTAAAAAGAGAGTACACGCTGCAACCAGCATTAAATAGCGTTTTATCTTCATTGTATTTTAAATTTAAGCGTACAATATTACTGCTTTTTACTCATCTGCACAAACCGGAAATGAAGGAATAGTTAAAAGATGACTAATAAAAAGGCGGTTTCTGATTGATTTATTACTTTTGTGCTCAAAAACATATAAATGAGTTACAAATGGAACACACGGACGGAACTCTTACTGGGGGCCGAACGGATGGAGTACTTGTCACATTGCCATGTGTTGGTCGTAGGACTCGGAGGCGTCGGAGCTTATGCAGCCGAGCAGATATGCCGTGCCGGGATAGGACATATGACCATTGTTGATGCGGATACGGTGAACGACAGCAATATTAACCGCCAACTGCCGGCTTTACATTCTACCTTGGGGATGCAGAAAGCAGAAGTTGTGGGACAACGTTTACTGGATATCAACCCGCGATTGAAGCTGACAATACTCAATGAGTTCCTGCGTGACGAACGGACAGAAGAGGTTCTTTCTGCCCAAAAGTACGATTTCATCGTGGATGCCATCGATTCACTCAGTCCGAAAGCATATCTGCTATATCATGCTTACCGACGTGAAATTCCCATTGTTTCATCCATGGGTGCCGGAGCAAAGATCGATCCGTCGCAGGTGAAAATAGCTGACATTTCCAAGACTTGCAACTGTGCACTGGCAAAAGCGGTGCGCAAACGGCTTCGGGGAATGGGACTAAACAAAGGTATTCCGGTCGTTTTCTCAACAGAAATCGCCAATCCGGAAGCCGTAGTGGAAGTGGAAAACGAACAATGTAAGCGGACGACTACCGGGACAGTTTCGTATATGCCGGCTATTTTCGGCTGTTATCTGGCTTCCTATGTAATAAGAAATATTTAATCAACATGATACAAACGCAGGGTATTACTAAAAGTTTCGGGAATTTACAGGTATTGAAGGGCATCGACCTGACGATCAATAAAGGTGAAGTTGTAGCTATCGTTGGCCCCAGCGGTGCCGGAAAAACGACGTTGCTCCAGATTATCGGGACATTGGATACGCCGGACAACGGTAAGTTATTTATTAACGAAACAGAAACAGGCAAACTTTCCGAAAAAGAACTGGCTGCCTTCCGTAATAAGAATATCGGCTTTGTATTTCAGTTCCACCAGCTGCTACCGGAATTTACAGCGTTGGAAAACGTAATGATCCCGGCACTGATTGCCAGGGAAAAGGCGTCCGATGCAGAAAAAAGAGCGAAGGAAATACTTAATTTCATGAAACTATCGGACCGAATGACTCATAAACCGGCTGAATTATCCGGTGGCGAGAAACAACGCGTTGCCGTGGCCCGTGCATTAATCAATAACCCGGCCGTCATCCTGGCTGACGAACCTTCGGGCAGCTTGGATACCAAAAACAAAGAAGAATTACACAGCCTTTTCTTCGAATTGCGCGACCAGATGCACCAGACATTTGTGATCGTAACGCACGATGAACAACTGGCTGCCAACACCGACCGCGTAATCCATATCAAGGACGGGGTTGTTTTATTATAATATAGAAAGAGGACAAATAATCTATGGCAAATAAAGATAGAGTAACTTTTGGAAGTAAAATCGGAGTAATATTAGCAACTGTAGGGTGTGCTGTAGGTTTGGGTAGTATCTGGCGTTTTCCTTATATGGTAGGATCGAACGGTGGAGGCGCTTTCCTGCTGGTCTTTATGATATGCACTGTTTTACTGGGACTTCCTATCATGATCACCGAATTTTTTATCGGCCGCCACTCACGCAGAAACGCTGCCGGAGCTTTTAAGGAGCTAGCGCCGGGAACACAATGGTCGCTGATCGGCTATAACGGAGTCTTGGCTGCATTTCTTATATTAGGTTTCTATTCCGTCGTTTCCGGATGGACGCTGGAATATATCTGGCAGGCAATGACCGGCTCTTTGTCGGGAAAAACTACTGCCGAGTTTACCACCGAGTTCGAAGCCTTTTCCTCCAGCGCACTCAGACCGATCGGCTGGACAATCGTATTCATCGCAATCACACATTTCATCATCGTCTCAGGGGTTGAAAAAGGAATTGAAAGGGCATCCAAGATCATGATGCCGGCCTTATTCCTTATACTACTGGTATTATGTATACGTTCCATAACCCTGCCGGGGGTAAACGAAGGATTATCTTTCCTGTTCAAACCGGACTTCGAGAAGATCACCTCCTCCGTTATTTTAAGTGCTATGGGACAAACATTCTTTTCACTGAGTATCGGGATGGGGTGTCTGATCACCTATTCTTCTTATTTCGGGAAAGATACAAATCTGCAATTAACAGCGATACAGGTGACTGTTCTGAACACTTTTGTCGCATTACTGGCCGGCATCATGGTATTCCCGGCTGTATTCAGCTTTGGTATTGAACCGACAGCGGGCCCGGAACTGGTGTTCATCACCCTTCCGAATATCTTCGAGCAGTTGCCGTTCGGAAATATATGGTCTTTCATATTCTTCATTCTACTAGCTTTGGCAGCTTTGACCTCTACCATTTCTCTGCATGAAGTGGCAACGGCCTATGTACATGAAGAATATCATATGACCAGAAAGAAAGCGGCCTGGATCGTTTCTGCCGGTGTTGCCGTCATCGGAGCCCTTGCTTCTCTCTCTTTCGGTCTATTGAAAGAATATACCATTGGCGGACTGATCATTTTTGATGCACTCGACTATCTCACGGCAAAAATTATGATGCCTATTGGCGGAATGATGATCTGCGTATTTGTCGGTTTACGCATCGAAAGAAAAGTATTGAAGGAAGAATTGACAAATAAGGGAACAATCACCTTTTATTTCTTCAATACGTATGCGTTCTTTATAAAATACATTGCTCCCGTAGCCATCGGCCTGATCTTCCTGAACGAATTGGGACTGATCAAAAAGATAACCTCCTTGTTTTGAAAATAAAAAGGTATAAATTGTTTGCTTATCAACAGGTAACTTATATCTTTGCAAAAGAGTATTCATCATTTAATAATTATCAATATGGAAATCAAAACCGTCTCAAAGAAAAGAAAGTTACTTCCCGGATTAGACATGACTCAGGAAGAGTTTATTGCCCGCGTTCGTAAAGCCGAAGAAGGACCATTTTATACATTGGAAGAAATCAAACAAAAAATGCAGGAATGGAAGGAACTGAAATTCAATCCAGTCATTGAGGGAGGGGAATTAACTATTGACGAATTTAAATCAATGGTAAAAGTTGCAGAAAAAGGACCTTTTTATACTTTGGAAGAAGGACAAGAAATGATAAGACAATGGAGGGAACAAAGAAGAAACCGGTAGTCGTTTCGCTTCTCTTTTTTTCTTCTGTTGACCAAATCTTTGAATATGGAAAAATAAACTTTGGAGAAAAAAAAGCTATCGAATACGAAAACCTTATTTATGAAACTGTTCGACAATTAACTTCCGGTTATTTGTTAAATGCAGAATATCCTTATCTTCCCACAAAAGATAAGCGATACAGAAGGGCCATACTTCCCGCTCATTTTATTCTTTATCGAATAACAAAAGATCGGATAGAAGTTCTGAACATCTTACATCAAGCTGTAAGTATTACTCAAGCTAAAAAGAACAGAAACATTAAACCGTAACAACTATGAACTGGCGTGATTTACTTTATTTCTCCAAAGGAGAACGCAGAGCGTTGACTCTCCTACTTTGTCTGATTGTTGCTTCCTGGATCATTTTACTGCTGACGGATGAAAAAACCAATTACACACCTGTCAACAATAACAGACTATCTGAACCAGTAAAAACGGCTCAAAATATCCCTGTAAATAGTCCTGATCCGGAAAAGGTAAAAACTCCTGCATCCGGGAGAAAAAACAATTCCTCCCGAGAGAAAAATAAATTTCATTCGGGAGAAACCCCAAATACATCCGAAAGAAGGACTTTTCCTAAAACAGAAAAATACCCTATCGGAACTGTTGTCGAACTAAATACTGCCGACACCACAATCCTGAAAAAAATTCCCGGGATCGGAAGCTCTTTTGCCCGCCGGATCATTAAATACAGAGAACTGCTGGGAGGTTTCTATACGGTAGAACAACTTCGTGAAGTGTACGGTCTTGATGAAGAACGATATAATGCGATGAAATCGTGGTTTTCGGCAGATATGTCCCTGATCTGTCCGTTAGAGATCCATAAAATCTCCTTTAAAGAACTATGCAAACATCCTTATATAAATTATCAGCAAGCCCGCATCATCGAACAGCTACGGAAACAGAAAGGGAAGTTATCCGGCTGGGAAAATCTTCAATTACTGGAAGAATTTACTGAAACAGATAAAGAAAGACTGACTCCTTATTTATCATTTGAATAAAACAGGAAGTTTATATACATTTGTAAAAAAGAAAGCTATGATTTATCTCAAACAAGCACAATTACTCAACCCTGCCGAAGTGGAAGGCCCGGTAGAAGAGCTCAAATATCCGTTCAGAGCCGCAGCAGTACGGTATATCGAATCGATTGTTTTCCGAAAACCGGTCACTTTCCTGGTCGGTGAAAACGGAGCCGGTAAGTCAACCCTGCTCGAAGGCATCATGTTCAAATACGAAGAACGGGATGAAGACAGCCAGGGCATGCTATATGACGGAAAAGAAGCCTGGAAATCCTATTCAAACGTATTGCCCCAATGCATCCGCCTCATCGAAGAGCGGAAACCATTCGACCATTTCTTCTTCCGGGCAGAATCCTTCTTCGAACATGCAGCCGAAATAGATGCCAAATCGATGAAAGACATACTAAACTATGGCCGCGATTATTCTATGGCAGCTTACGGAGGACGCCGCCTCCTCGAACAGTCGCATGGTGAAAGTTTTCTTAGCACTTTTCTGAATTATGCGGGAAGAAATACCCTTTTTATCCTTGATGAGCCGGAAGCAGCCCTATCGCCTCAACGCCAGCTGGCTTTACTGGTCCGGATACAAGAACTGGTGGCACAAGGCTGCCAACTGATTATTTCCACGCATTCGCCCATCATCATGGCTTACCCAAGAGCAGATATCTATTCCATAGATGAGGATGGAGCACATATTACTCCGTATGAGGAAACACAACATTACCAGTTAACGAAGTATTTTCTGACTCATACGGAGCAAATGCTCAGAGAATTGGGAATAAAATAAATTTACTTTTCCCAGGCATTCACGATCTCTGCCACATATACATTATGCAGATTACCCGCCAATGCGCTATACCATTTTTCATACAAAGCCGGATCGATGAAACTATTTTTATCCATCTTTGTCACATAAAGCGTTTTGCACTCCAACGTCAGGCGCGACTCTTCAAAACAGGGATTTCCGAGCTCCGTGAAATAAGGAGTCAGGCCTGTAGCCGCCACTTTATCCATATCACGGCCTGACTTGGAACCACAAACCTTATGAGCCGCTTTGTGTTCTTCCCCCAGGAAAGAGAGCGTAAAAACCCCCTTTTCATCGACAAATTCACGGGTATAACGCTCTGGACGGATGAAGACAAACACCACCGGTTTGTTCCAAAGGAAACCTACGCCGCCCCAACTGGCTGTCATCATATTAAACTTATCCTTATCACCGGCACTTACCAGCATCCACTCCTTCCCGATAATTTCAATAAAGTTATCCTTTATCAGATTGGGTTCAATTGCTTTCATATTTTATACTCTTTAATTTCCTTCAAAGATACAAAGAATATTATTTACCTGTACTCATTACGCCCGAATCACTGTCACTGTTGTTCAAACGTTTCTGTCCGGCCTTATATGTACGTCCGAAAGAGAAATTATACGATACCGAAACAACAAAAAGACGGGAACTTTCCTTGATATAAGAAGTTTTTTTGCTGGAAGCATATTGATTCCAATTCTCGGACTGCACCTTCCAGTTATCGGAGAAAGGATTAAATGCCCCAATACCTAAAGAAAGGTTCTTGAAATTATATTTCGCCATGAACATCTGAATATTCTCGCCCCCTTCCAACGTTTCACCCCAGAACCTGTTCCAGTTCGTATTCATCTGATACATCAACATGAACTTCTTCCACGTAAGCGACGCCTGCATATTACAATACCAGTTCGTATACCGGTGAGAATACGTATTGCCATTGCTGATATAATGATTCACACCACCGGTAAAAGAAAATTGCAAAATATCCTTGATCGGCCCTACCCGAAACATGGCAGAGCCCACCACACGCTGCCAGTTTTTCTGATTGTTCCAAGTCTGGATAATCTTATTGCCCTCCTGGTATTTCTCATCCATAATAGCATTAGGTACATATTCATACGTACCGTTGACGAGCGCATAAAAAATACCTTTCTGATATTCGTAATTAAGATCCAACAGGTAGCTCATATAAGACTCCAGTCTCGGATTACCACGTTGCAACTGAAGGGAATCGATCACCTGCTCGACGGCATTCAGGTTGCCTAAAGAAGGAGACAGATTGCCGACATACCCCTTCAGACGTATAAACGACTGTCCGGGTAAAGCATATTGCAAAGTAAAACGGGGATTAAATGTATAAAACTGATCCGAATCATCCGTCCCCTCCTGTTTGTAGTACAAACGTGCCAATTCTACTCCCAACATATAATCCAATTTTCGAACTTTGCCTTTGAACTCACCGTAAATAGAACTAGCAGACTGATCCATATGTGTATCATAATCATGTCCGTTTCGATACTCATTATCGGAAAAAGATTGCGTATGCCAAACACCGCCACTCAGACTATTCCCGTTAGCCAATTTCTTTTCATAGATCGCCTCACCGATCAGGGAATATTTCTTTCCGGAAACACGGTTATTGATATCCGTCAGTAATTCCTCCCCCCGGCTTTCCTGGTAGAAACGATGGGAAGAAGTGCGGTTATAAGTTCCCACCACATTGAACACCAATGTCTGGTCGTTCTTCAGATTACGCTGATAATACAAGTCCAAAGCCGGAACCTGATTATCGCTACTATTCAAGTCAACCATGTCTACATAATCATCCGGATTGTCCAGGTTGGAGAGAATTCCCCGGTAATCCCAGTGCGGCTGATGATTGTTCCAATAACGGAACGTAGCGTTGAACAGATACTTTTCAGGATCCTGCACACTGTAATTCAGGTTCAGGTTATGCATGAACATACTGGCATGACTCGGATCGCCAGTCTCTTTTCGATGCAGCACTGTTCCATCCGCCAAATGAAAAATCTCTTCATTATCTCTCGACATGCCATAGAAATCGCGTGGCCCGATCCGGTAAGAAGCACCGAACTCCGATTTCTTATGATTGATCTTTCCCGAAACACGGTGTTCGCCCCATAAAGCATTCACCCCCTGGCTCATATCCACACTGAAATTTCCTCCCGTTTCAGGCCGGCGAACAATATAATCGAGCACGACTTCCGCATTCCTATAACGCAAACCCGGATTATCATGAAACTCAATACGAATAATATCAGCCGGCAATAAAGCTTTGATTTCATCCAACTCCACTTTTACGCCATTGATACGAAGCTGCACTTCGCCATCGCCCGGCACTTTAATCTCGTTCGACATCGGGTTGACCGTTATCTTCGGCAACATCAACTGTTGCAGCAAATCCATTCCGTTAGTAGATGCTTTTACCTGCCGATCGGAAGGGAATATCAGTTTGCGATCGGAACGACTGCTTGTATTAGAGGCACTGACCGTGACGCCATCCAACGAGACGGGCGCATCTTCCATCAAGATCTCTTTCAGGTCGATACTTTTATTAAATCCATCCAAAGCAATATATTGTGTTTCATATCCAAGGCTGGATACAGCCAGTAAATAATCGCCTGCTTTCACCTTATCCAACATAAAACGCCCTTTTCCATCCGTAGTCGTACCGGTTATAAAGACAGAATCTGCCGTCTGCAACACAACGTTGGCAAATTCAAGAGGAGCTTTATCCCGACCATTCCTCACCATACCTTTTATTTCCAAATTTTGGGCAAAAACTCCCTGTATCATGCAGCCGAGCAGCATGATGGCAAATAGAATTCGTTTCATACGTTTATAATTTATTTTTCCGGCAGGGTGGCCATACCTGCCTGTCGTTTATTTCTGCAAGTAAGACGAAGCTACTTCAAAAAAAGTTACACGAAAAACGAAAAAAAAATCTCATCGCCCCACATAATCGTATACCGAAATCGTTCGGCAAATGTTCGAAATTTACCGATATATAATTTCCAGACTCTTTATCAAACAATACCTGAAACAATGCGTACCACATTGAACATCACAAAAGCAACATAAAAAATAGATTTGCAACAAAATCAAATCAACAACAATAAAAAACTAGTATTATGGACAGCTTACAATTTCAACAAAAACTAATAGGAATACAAGATCGCCTGATGAATTTTGCTCTCAAACTAACAGCAAACAGAGAGGATGCTCTGGATCTTTTACAAGACACAACGCTGAAGGTGTTAAACAGTCAGGAAAAATTTACAGACAATGTTAATTTTGCAGGTTGGGTTATGGTCATCATGCGCAATCTTTTTATCAATAATTATCATAAGATGGTACGTGCACAAACTTCAGTAGATCAAAATGTCGATTTGTACAACCTGAATATTACCTGCGACTCCATTTCCGGTTCTCCCGACAAGATTTATCAGATCAAAGAGATCACAAAAGCGATTGCCGCTTTAAATGAGGATTACAAAATCCCGTTTTCTTTATTCGTAAACGGCTACAAATATCAAGAAATAGCAGATAAACTGAATCTTCCCCTAGACACAGTGAAAAGTCGTATCTTTTTCGCTCGTAAAGAATTACAGAATAAACTGGATGGCTTTCAATATGCATGATACAACCCTAAAACACTTACCTCAAAAAAACAGGAACGCAATATAATGATGCTCGCACCTGGGTATCGAAGGCTTCGATATCCAGGTATCAAGCAACATTTGTTACCGGAAAACATATGTGCAAACCTGTCTAACCGAATCCGTTTATTCCGATTTCAAACTATCTACCGGATTGGCATTTGCCGCCCGCCAACTCTGGAATGTCACTGTTCCGATCGTAATGCTCAACACCACCAATAAAGCAACCGGAAATACCCACCAATACATCGGTGTTTTATATGCGAAACCTTCTAACCATTTCTTAATACCATAGTAGCCTACCGGCGCTGCTAAGGCAAAACAAACCAGTACGATATACATATAAGAGCGGTTGAGCATTTCTAATATTTCCCCGTTAGTCGCCCCATGTACCTTGCGTACACCGATTTCTTTTCTACGATACTGTGTATCAAATACGACCAAACCGAATACCCCCACAAGTGATATGATAATCGCCAATATACTGAAAACCATAATCAGACTACGCAAGTTCTCTTCCTTATGATACAATTGATTAAATATCTCATCATAAAACTCAATATCATAAGGATAAGACGGGTCCATGTCGGCCATTGTTTCACGGATATGAGAAACAGCTCCAAGTATGTCTGTTCCGGCCTTCAAGCGAATATAAGAAACTGTCAAAGGGATAGGCATATTACCTGTCACAAAAGCAATATTATTCTCTCCATTGCGAAGCGAAGTAAATTTCACATCACCGGTAAGACCTACAATACGACCAGCCAACCACGACGTAACCCGGTCGCCAACTTCCATATCCGCACTCATTTGCGCTGTATGGTTAAAGATATATACGGCTTCTTCCGACAACTCATCTGCTTGTAAAAAATCACGCCCTTCTTCTACCTGAATTCCCATAACACGAAGAAAATTGGATGAGGCATATATCTGAAAAAATTGTATTTCTTTTTCCTTTACAGAACCGGAGCTGGTACTGTAACCATCTTTCGAACCTACTTTCTCCATAGCAAAAGCAACATCTTCGATACCCGAATATTCTTTCAGTCGATTTACATACGTTTCGCGCGATTTGTTATAGATTTCTCCGTTCAAACGGACAACGGCAATCTGCTCCTTGCCGAATCCCAAAGAATAACCACGCATATAATTGTTTTGAAGACGTACAAAAACAGCTCCGATAATCAACAGAATAGAAACGACAAACTGAACACCGATCAAAACCGTACGCAACTTTCGCCCGGAAGGTGAAAGTCCGAAACTCCCTTTCAAAACCAATGCCGGAGGAAAAGAAGTCACATACCAGGAGGGATACAATCCGGCGACAATACCGGTAATCAGCGCTATAACACCGGTCAATAATATAATAGACAGGTTACTTACTATCTCCAAATTTGCCTCCACAAAAGGCAAAGCCTCCGTACGTCCCAATATCCATATCATAAACAGGCTCAGTACCCAAGCTATCATACTGATAATTGCCGCCTCCACTAATAACGCACAACGCAATACGGCATCCGAACTACCCAATACCTTTTGAGTGTTGATGCTTCTAATGCGCATAGGCGTCAGCGATGTACTGAAATTGGTAAAATTGATGGCAGCCACAATGATGATTAGCAAAGCAATAAAGAATAGCAACCTGGTAACTTCCTTATTGCCACTCCGAAAGATCGTTCCGTCTTGGCTTTCGTTCATATAATAAATACTTGTCAACGGGGTCAACCTGATACCTCCCTCTCCCTCCAAACCTACTTTGGCATAATCAAAATGGGTATTAAAATTATCCGTTACAGCTTGTGCCGACTCCGGCGTATCAAGCAAGAGGTAACAAATATAATTGCTGGCATCGAAATTGTCCCGCTGATAGGTTTCACCGATTGCCGTATAGATCAGGTTACGCATCTGGCAGTTTCCCGGAAAATCTTTATAGACCGCCCCAACCGTATACTCACGGTTGTCTTTCGACTGAATTGCTTCTTCGGCATGAATGGCTTTTCCTACAGCGGGCTGTTCACCAAACATTTTGAGAGCCATACTTTCCGGCAAGATTACTTTTTCCGGGTCTTTCAGACAATCCCGTTCTCCTTCAATAATCTGAAAATCAAATACCCGGGTAATAGCCGGATGGCAAGTTTGTATCAACTCCCGATAACCAATCTTTTGTCCGTCTTCCATCACAGAAAAATAGACTTCCGGATTATACGGATAGATCAGACTACCGGCTTCGATATGGGGCGATGACTGGATAACTTCCTCCACAAAAGCACGAGGCAGAATCGTACCGAAAGTACCGGGAAACGTCAAATCCAAACGATATACCCGATCTGAAGTCGAATGGCAATGATCAAAATTCCGTTCGTAATCTACCTGTATCAGGATAACAATAAAAGCGGCAAAAGCAACGGCCAACCCTGTTACATTCAAAAAAGCCGCCATCTTAAAACGTCGTAATACACTTAGAGAATTTCTTAATATCGTTTTCATATGATTTATCATTTCCTCCTATTATCCAAAATATATGCCAAAAACATATCTGATTGTTTATCACATAATTGTATGCACCATATAAAAATACCAATGTCTAATTTTTATACACCAGTGTCTAATAATTTGACATTCAAATAGTAAATCATGAAAAATAATTCAAACTTCATGCTCTACCGGGTTGATATTGGTTACATGCCGATAGCGAATAATCCAAAATTGTGTTCACGCAAAACCGGTTAAATATGCATAAAGATTCTTGTCGGTTTTAACACCGAAATGCTCCATATAACCTCCGTATTAGCTCCAGTGAAGGTCCACTCCCTACGATTGGGGGTAAAACGGAGGTAATTCTTTAACAAATGGGCCATTTTCCGAGGGTAAATGTTAATGCGATTTTAACACGATTTTTTTCGCTGTTGTTATAAGGAGTGAAGAGGTGGTACGCAAAAAAACTTTATCTTTGAAACAAAACAAGCCAAACACATGGATATCGTAAACTCATGGATTAGCATCATCAATGATGTATTATGGTCATATATATTAATTATCATGCTATTGGGTTGTGCCGTCTGGTTTACCCTGAAAACCCGTTTCGTACAGTTCCGCATGATAAAAGAAATGATAAAATTGCTTGGAGATTCTACCGGAAAAACTAAAAACGGTGAAAAACATATCTCTTCTTTTCAGGCATTTGCCGTATCGCTGGCCAGCCGTGTCGGAACGGGCAATCTGGCGGGAGTAGCTACGGCAATTGCGGTTGGCGGTCCGGGAGCCGTATTCTGGATGTGGATTATTGCTTTATTGGGAGCCTCCAGCGCCTTCGTCGAATCGACATTAGCACAATTATATAAAAGAAGAGGAAAAGACTCCTTTATCGGAGGGCCGGCCTATTACATGGAACGCGGCCTCGGGTTACGATGGATGGGCGTGTTTTTTGCTGTATTGATTTCTATCACTTTCGGCTTTGCCTTCAATTCGGTACAAAGTAACACGATCTGCGCAGCCTGGGAAGGGGCCTTCGGATTCGACCACAGGGTAATTGGCGGCATACTAACCATCCTGACCATCCTCATTATCTTTGGTGGCATTCAACGGATCGCGAAAGTGAGCAGTATTATTGTTCCTGTAATGGCTCTCGGATATGTTGCGCTGGCATTGGGCATCGTTCTTTTCAATATAAGAAAACTTCCAGCCGTACTGGAACTCATCATCGGCAATGCTTTCGGATGGGAACAGGCCATCGGCGGAACGGTCGGAGCTGCTTTGATGCAGGGAATCAAACGGGGCCTGTTCAGTAATGAGGCAGGTATGGGTTCGGCTCCGAACGTAGCGGCAACAGCCGATGTATCGCATCCCGTAAAGCAAGGTCTTATCCAGACATTAGGTGTTTTCACCGACACGTTGATCATCTGCACCTGTACGGCCTTCATCATTCTTTTCAGCGGTGCCCCGCTCGACGGAAGCGTGAACGGCGTACAACTGACGCAACATGCACTGACCAATGAGGTTGGAAGTATCGGCAGTATCTTCGTCGCTGTAGCCATTTTGCTGTTCGCATTCAGCAGCATTATCGGTAACTATTATTACGGAGAAGCCAATATACGATTCGTCACTCAAAAGAAAAGCGTGTTGTTCACCTACCGCCTGTTAGTCGGTGGAATGGTGATGTTCGGTGCTTTGGCAAGCCTCGACCTGGCCTGGAGCCTGGCCGATATAACAATGGGACTGATGACGATCTGCAACCTGATTGCCATCTCCCTGCTCGGTCGTCAGGCATTCCTCCTACTCAACGATTACATCACCCAAAAACGAAAAGGAATAGCAAGCCCCAGATTCACCAAAAACAGCATCCCTGAGCTGAAGGACAAGGCAGAATGTTGGTAAGTATGAGATATATTGTATATTACTGATAAATCAGGCTAAACAACCGCTCCGGCGCGAACACCTCATTCGCCACCTCCTGTATCTCTTCGGCAGTCAGGCTTTCGACCTTGCTGAAAACTTCCGGAAGGGTATCATACCGGTTATAGTGGAGGAAGCTCTTTCCCAAACCGAGGAAAAGTCCTTCTTTATTATCTCCCGAAACACCCAACTGACCGATAACCTGCTTTTTGGCAGCAGCCAGTTGCGTGGCGGACAACTTGATGTCACGTATCTTACCTAACTCTTTATGAACCAGTTTCAGAGCTTTCTCCATATTCTTCGGATCCGTACCAAAGTAGATGCTAGCCAGGCCTGTATCGGTATAAGAAGTAACATTCGATTCCACATTATAAACCAATCCATGCTTCTCACGGAGTGAAACATTCAGACGGTTATTCATGCCCGGACCACCCAGCATATTATTAAGCAGGAACAACGGTATCCGTTTTTCATCATGCATACTATAAGCACGACTACCGATCAGTACATGCGCTTGGTGCGTATCCTTATGCACTTTCTTCACACACGGAAGAATTCCGGCAGGTGCCACCCGGTTGCGGGAAGCAATCGGGAAAGCGATATCCGACAGCAGACTTTCCGCCAGTTTAACGATCTTCTTGAAATCCACACGCCCCATCGAAAAGAATACCATATTTTCCGGTGCATAAAAACGACGCATAAACGAACGGCCCGATTCAGAATTAAAGGTCAGAAGAGAAGCCTCATCTCCCAATATATTATGTCCCAGCGCATGCCCGTCATAAAGCAAATTCTCGAATTCATCGAAGATCAGTTCCGAAGGGCTGTCCTCATACGAATTAATCTCATCCAGGATCACATCCACTTCTTTCTCTATTTCCTGTTGCGGAAACTGTGAATGGAAGATCAAATCCGTCAGTAATTCGAAAGCACGCTGATAATGTTCTTCCATAAAGATAGAATACACAAATGTCTCTTCCTTGGTCGTATAAGCATTCAGTTCTCCGCCTACATTCTCCATCCGGTTCAGGATATGCCAGGCTTTCCGCTTTTCGGTACCCTTAAACATCATATGCTCCACAAAATGAGCCAAACCAAATTCGTTCGATTCTTCATCCCGGGTTCCGGCATTTACAGCAAATCCACAGTACGAAACCGGCGATTCCATCGGCAAATGTACCATACGAAGACCATTAGGTAAAATATGTGAGAAGTAATGCATTGTTATCTTTCGCTTAATTGACGTGCAAAAGTACAATAATAAAAGGAGAAAGGAAGAATGCCGGATAAATTTCCATGGTAGACAATCTTTAAAGTTATGCTCAGACCACCTTCCATCCTTCGATATTCCTTGTTTTAGAACTGAAATTTACAGCTAGCTTGACCAATTTACGGGGATCGTGAGCAAACGGCTCGGCATAACCTTTCTCTTCGATCTGGCGAATCGCTTCTTCTAATGTTCCGTTCAATTTGAACTCCATTATATAAATGTAAGCCGGAGTTTTCAGGATTAAATCCGCCCTTCCACGATTGGTGTGATATTCAGCATCAACATAAAATCCCATCAAGCAACTTATAATATAAAGTACATTTTGGTAATGTTTCTCCAAATCGCCGACCAAGTCGTAAGGAATGTTACTGAAGAAGGTTTGAAGCCTGGAAAAGAAAGAGTCGTAATCGCCAGTTTCCACTTCACCTACAAATTTACGGATATTGAAAGTCGTATCCGTTTCCTTTACATCGGCATAATAAGGCAACAGGTATTTAAAAAAACCTTCTTTGACCTCCAAATTCGGGAAACCCAACGTATATAATTTGAAGCGCTTATCATATCCTTTGATGGTCAGATATCCACTTTGATAAATTACCGGTATCGGATTTTTCGAAAAGGAATCAATACTATCCAACACATCGGAGTCTGTTTCCACCTCTTCCAATTCCCATAAATCATAACGGGATCTTTGCAAAAGGTACACCAGAAAACTTGGTGTTCCCGTTGCAAACCAATAACTATCGGGGCGCATGGCATAAAACGTATTCAGTAAGCTGAAAGGATTATAGATACCCTCCGAATTTTCGGTAAAATGATAACCGTCATAATTATCCCTTAGCAATTCAACAGTTTCATCATAAGTCAGATCCTCTTTGGTTGCCAATGTATGGATATCCAAATCAAAATAATGATGTATCTCCTTTTCAGTCATACCACAAATAGCTGCGAAATCAGGGTTCATTGAAATGTCGTTCAAGTTATTCAAATCACTGAAAACACTTATTTTCCCAAATTTGGTCACCCCTGTCAAGAAAGCAAATTTGATATAACTATCCATGCTCTTCATCACCCCGTAGAAAGGCTTCAATTGGTTTCGGTACACCTGTTGTAACCTGTCATCTTCGATAGCCTGCAACATCGGTTTATCGTATTCGTCCACCAAAATAACTACCCGTTGCCCCGTTTTCTCATATGCTAAACGAATGACATGAAAAAAACGCTCTTCCGGAGCACGATCGCCATAATGGCTTCCATATTCACGCTCCCATATTTCCAAATGTTTGTTCAATTCTTCCAGCAGGGAATTCTCATCTTCGTAATTTCGTGCATTCAGATCGAGATGAAGCACAGGATAAGTTGTCCAGTCTTTCTCCAATTGTTCGATATCTAACCCCTCAAAAAGTTCTTTTTTCCCGGCGAAATAGGCCTGAAACGTAGAAATCAATAGACTTTTTCCAAAACGTCGCGGACGGCTCAGAAAATAATATGAACCGGTTTTCGCCAACCTGTAAACATACCGGGTTTTATCTATATATACATAATTGTCCTTCCGTATCTTCTCAAAACTCTGTACTCCTATCGGATAATTTCTTTCCATAACTCAACCGGATTAAACATTCAGACAAAGATAAGGATTTAGACCAGAATTCGTTTAATAATGCCTATTTTCATTTAAAGAACCGGGAAGTATTTTAAACACTTCCCAGATCCTCTATATCAGTTTTTTATATAATCCTATTTAGCCGGTTCCATAAATACTTCCAGCATATTCCCCTGCGAAAGTATCTTTTGAGCAATCTCTTGTATCTGCTTTGAAGTCATACCGTCAAGTACTGCTTTATTTGGTGTATGACGATCCAGATTATGGAAATAGTAATCATCGACCACACGCAACCAATAACTGTTTTCTTTCAGATTTTCCGCATATTTCTTCTGCATATTTTCTTTCGTCTTATTAAAATCTTCAATACGCGGACCATCTTTCGCAATACTCTGAAGTTCGTCACGTACAATTTTATTCATTAAATCAGCCTTCTCTGGGTCCGTATCGAAATATGTTTGCAAAGCTACCTCTCCTTTCGGGAAATAACCCAACTGTGAAGAAACACTGACGCCATACGTTCCACCGGCTTCTTCCCTGACCTTCTCCACATAAACAATATCAAGTATTTGTTTCAAGGCGGTGAGCAATGTCATATTTTCGGGTGTAAAATCCAGTTGTCCGGAATAAATGCCGACAATAGAAGCTTTAGGAGTCTCCATCGAACGAGCAAAACGCTTTTCCGTAATTCCCTTTTGCATATGAGCATATACATCTTCCCGACCTTTCGGTTCCTTGCGACCAAGAGATGGTAAAGTCGCCAGATATTGTTCTATCAGCGGCTTGATAGCATCCGTATCTACATTTCCGACAAATGTGAAAATAAAATCGGATGCATCCGCATAACGTTCTTTATAAAGATCCATCATCCGGGCATAGCTTATATGATCAAAATCAGACAACTGTACACGCATTACACGAGGATTTCCATTATATAGATAAGTGCTCAGTGTATCACTGAACGAAACCATCGGATTGAGATCCAGGTTTGTCAACTGTGATTTCATTCTTTCTTCAAATGAAGCATACGCATCATTATCCATACGAGGCTTATTAAAATAGAGATAGATCAACTGGAACATTGTTTCAATATCCTGGGGAGAGGAAGACCCATCCACTTTCTCACAATCCGGACCAAGAGAAACATAAACATTAACTTTCTTTCCCGCAAGTTTTTTAGCTAAATCCGTTTTGCTGAAATTTCCAACACCACCCAGATTGATTGCACTATTTATCAACTTCTGATTCGCAATATCTTCATCGCCGAACATAGTCGTACCTCCCGGACTGGTGGCTGTCATTAATACCTGGTCATCTTTAAAATCTGTCTTTTTCAGTAAAACCTTAATGCCGTTGGACAAAGTCAGTTCCGTTACACCCAGCAACTCATTTTCCTTAGATGATACGATCTTGCCGGGTGCAGGCAATTTCTCTATCAAAGGTTCATCAGACACCGTTTCAACATAAGGCGTCAATTCCTCCTGACGTGCTTTATTAAATACATCCAACAATTCTTCTTTCGTGGGATATACAAGTCCTTCTTTTTCCGGGCCAGATACAGATATAACAACATTTTTCTCACCGATTATATCCTGAATATATTGATTGACCTGTTCAAGAGTAACCGACGGTGCTATTTGGTTGATCATAGCATATTCATTTTCTATCCCTGAGATGGAACCCCCGTCTGTAAAATGGCCCACATATCTGTTTGAGTAAGTTCCGTTTTTCTGTTTATCCCGTTCTTTATAATTCGATTCATAATTCTTCAACACATTCACCCGGGCACGTTCATATTCGGAAGCGGTAAACCCATATTTGTTCACCCGCTCTGTTTCGCGCGTAATGGCAGCAAGCGCATCAGTAACCTTTCCTTCTTTTGCAGCACAAAATACATTCCAGGCATCTTTTGTTTTAGCGACAAAGTAATTACCATCATATCCCGAAGCTCCCAGAAACGGAGCATCCGGTTTTTGCAGGATTTCACGGAAACGTTCGTTCATCATGACACTGGAGACATTTTTTATGTAGTTCATCACTATTCCCGCTGCCGATGCTTTTACCTCATCTGGCATTTGATCATGTTTAAAGAATAGGTACACATAAGGAATTGTCGCCTCTTTGTCCTGTGCAACCGAAACCAAAGGTTCCTCATTATCAGGAACCGGATACAGAATACGTTCTGCCGGATTTACAGGCTTAGGCACATCGGCAAACAGCGTCTTTAATTGAGCCTCAATCTTATCCGGATCAATATCACCCACCACAATAACAGCCTGCAAATCGGGACGATACCATTTTTTATAATAAGCGCGTATCTCATCATGTTTAAAGTTATTGATCACATCAATACTTCCTATCGGCAAACGATTGGCATACTGGCTACCCGGATACATAGCCGGAAGCTGTTGTTTCATCAAGCGCATGCCGGCATTTCCGCTGGTACGCCATTCTTCACGTATGACGCCACGCTCCTTATCGATCTCCTCACCATCCAACGAAATACCGTTAGACCAATCATGAAGCACCAACAGACAGGAGTCGATAATACCCTGACGCGTAACAGGCGCATTCATAATCATATACACAGTTTTATCAAAGCTAGTATAGGCATTCAGATTCTCGCCAAAACGGACACCGACTGTTTCCAGATAGTTAGTCATCATTTTTCCGGGGAAATTTTTTGTTCCGTTAAAAGCCATATGCTCCAGAAAATGAGCTAATCCGGCTTGCGAATCTTCTTCCAGTATGGAACCTACCTGTTGTGCAATATAAAAATCGGCACGGTTTTCCGGCAATTTATTCTGCCGGATATAATAAGTAAGTCCGTTATCCAACTTCCCATATTTTACCTTCGGATCAACAGGAAGAGGTTGCAACTGTTGTGCACAAAGCTGTTGTAACGCGAATACTGCCACAAACAGCCAGCATAATGTTAGATTGAGTTTTTTCATGCGGTTATATTTAATATTAATATTGGTTCGAAAAGTACGAATAAAAATCCGGATATTATTCATAAGAGATTGATTTTATTCGTTTTCAAAAAATAATATTGGACCTCCAGATTCGAGAAACCCAACGTATATAATTTGAAGCGTTTATTATATCCTTCGATGGTCGGATTTAGACCAGAATTCACATTGACAAACGTAATTTCTTCCGGATTCAAACCGGAACACAGAAGATATGAGACTTTTGCTTTGTCAATGGTCAAAAAAATGATATTTCCGATAATTCATGAAAGCAGAAAGTATCATGAAAACCACAGAAATCGATATTATCCCTAAATAGCCTTTAGCCTGAAAATAAGACATTTCGATCCAGCCTGAACAATATCCTATAAATAAAAGTAGTGCCGTAAACAGCAAACCATCAACCAAACCTGTATATAGCAGAAACAAACGTTTATTTTTGCCATACAACTTATATTTCCATCCATCCAGATTGATCGCCTCCCTTTTCTCCCATCCTAACAAAAGTCCTAATAAACTCATGACAAATAGCGATACAAAAATAGCTAACCCAATAAATATCGACTTATCATGGATTATTTCCGGATTTTTAAAATAACCATATAGAAAATAACCACAGTATCCCAAACTGATGAGAAGAGCTATTTTCCATTCAAGACTATAACTCCTTTTTATCATTTTCAATTTCATGACCATCCGTTTTAGTTTTCCATTCTCTTCGTATTGACAAAATGCCTGCAGTCAATACGCAAACAGCAGATATTACAGCAGGCCAATCTCCTTTTGATGATGGATCCAGAATCAAATTACTGATACCGCCCCCCATATATATAAGCTCCAGAATCATTATAACACCCCAGACGTACATCGTAGTTGTTACTTTATGTTTTAAAAAGTCGGCTATCTTTATCATCGCTTGAAAATTATGTTATTTTGTTAGTTCAGGTTGACTACCCCAATCACTACATTCGGATAAAATACCTATTCAGGCAGTTTTATGCCATCCGGTATAGTAAATTTATCAGTCGCCACAGCGGAAGTTTCGTCTATCGTTTTCGCAGTTTCAACCATAACGACCATTCCGTTAGAAGATGTTTCGGATTTAAGCACAAGCCCCTTCCAGACCCAGACAGACATCTGAACTGTCTGCCCCATCTGCGTGATTTCCAAACCATACTTTTTACATGGTTTTCCGGCAATATCTTCTTCGCCTGTTTCTTTGATCTTATATTTCTCCACGATTTCAGGAGTTAACTGCAAATAATTGATCGGTTTCTCGGGTAATTTCATTTTCATGGCCGTTTTCATATCCAGATCTATATTGATCGCTGAACTCCCATCCGCAATGGTTCGTATATGTTTTTCCACACCAGCAACTCCACCTGTCTTCATAGTGAGTTCCGTAGATTCTTTCTTCCCATAATCATCCATATACCATGTACATTCAACTTTCTGTCCCATGGCAACCACATCCTTTTTAATAATAGCTGACTTAATCCCATACTTCGCTTCCTGTGCATTCAATACAGTTACTGCAAATAGCAACGAAATTGCAAATAAAATTTTCGTCTTCATAACTTTTCAATATTTATGTTTTTCAATATAGATTTACAATCTAAACTTATAGAATTCAAAGCCTCTATCAGCAAATCCGAGCCTCTTCATCATAAGTAAAATCATCTCTTCCTTTCCGCGAGTATGGTTATGCCGTAAAAGTAATGTATTTCCTGGCACACTATCATACGTCAACCAATGTTTTTCAGCAGGTTTCTTGCTTAAAGATATCCAGATATCATTCTAACTCTAAAGGATTATACTTGTCTGTACACTGAAGTTTACTAGTTCCTCCAATAAGAATAAAATAATGATCATAAATATCTGTCCACAATTTTAGCAACTCTATCCTATCTATATTATCATAATTGCTATAATCATAAGATTCAATTGAAAATTTTTCTTTATCACTATCTATACGTATACACTCATATACAAATTCTTTTTTAACATCATATATCTTTAAAATTATTCCTGGCAATCCTCCAAATTTCCATGGTCCATTACTCTGATTGAACTCTTTACTAAACCAAGCTATATATTGTCTTCCACGAAAAGAACAAACAGCCTTTTGGCATAATCTATTTTTTATATATAATGTATCCTCATATATCTTCCATAAAAAATTCGGAATTTCTTCTGAATACTTATAGTCTGAAACATAAAGCGGCATATGTGCATATTCTGTCAGCATATTATTTTTTAAGTTTTTATAAATTTCCGACCACAAATATTTTCGTGCCAAACTAGGTCTCATAAAATGAGGAGCAACAGATGAATTAGGATTTTTTGATATATAATCAGTAAACAAAGAATCGGCTAAATAAACATTATAACTATAATATTTCGATACATTATCTCCAATTTCCAATATATGTATATCCTCACTTTTAGAAGCATTTACTGTATACCAAATTTTCAAATTCCCAGAATCAACAAAAGATAAAGATCTAATATCCCTTGCTCTACCAGGGAAAAAGCACATTTGAGCATTTGTATTAATAGATATAATAAGAAAAACAAACAACAAAAATTTCATTTTCATAACTTTATCTATCAAAATTAACAATTCACAAACTCTCACCACCAAACCTGACAACCATTCTCATAAGTAAAAATCCTCTCTTCTTTTCCTCGTGTATGGTTATGAAGTAAAAGTAATGTATTTTCGGGTACACCATTATACGTCAACCAATGTTTTTCAGCAGGTTTCTTGCCTAAAGACATCGACATCTAACAAGAAATATAATAGTCCTAATTATATTTGACTAATATGTTTTTATGCTATCATTCTTTATATAGAATATTCGTTGATTAAATATCCGTTCCGGTATTGTAAACCATAATAAGGCATTATCAGGCACCTGATCATATATTTGAGTTGTATCCGTTGATTCCGTAAATGATATTGGAATAAAACGTTTCTCTACAATGTCCCAATAAAACAATGTATGATTTATATCAGCTTTCCTTTTTTCCAACACACACATCTTTCTGTGTTGCAACTGTGGAATAAACTTATGTATTTCACCTTGTACATTTACATAAAAAGGAGCTGTTATATATCTTAATTCTTTTCCTTCAGGACAATCAGCTATTATAAATATATTATCTCCAACTACATTATCGAAAGTACATACATCGTTTGAACAACAGCCTATTGCGAGTGGTTTCCATTCATAATAGTTATATATGCACAAATACACCTGATCAGATTGTTCATAACGGATATTATCATCCTCATTAATCGAAACTTTTATATTAACCGTCTTATCCAGATATTCATTCGTTACATCATATAACAATGGACTTTTAAGAAAAGTATTATACTTGTCATCTTCTATGTTCTTATTATAATTTACCGGATCAAAACGAAAACGATAAACTTTGGCAGGTCTTCTGTGGCGTACCTCAGAAAATAATTTAGCATGTACATCAGGCTGGTCCTCTCCCGGACCAAAACTATAAAATCGTCCCTCATCAAGGACTGTACACCAACTATGTCCTAAATCCATTTTCGGCCAAATTGTAAAATCCACTGCTATAGGAATACCTACAGCCCGCATAATGAATGTTCCTAAATTACAAATTCCATCACATTGACTGAGACCTGTACAATAAGTTTCTTCAATAGTAGGATAAAAAGGAAGTCCGGTATCCTGGTATCTTATAACCGTTTTCAAATGTTCATTCAAAAGAGTACAGGCTTCGAGCGGTGTAGTTACTTTTGCTGAATCAAGTATGGAAATAAACCGTTCCATTATCTCTTTCCGAAGAAATGATACCTTTTCTGTTTGTGTCCTATATGGCAATATATATCGACAAAAATCACTAAATGAGACATTCCTGGCCCAAGGTTTTTGCCAAACAGAAAACGCTAATTCAATATTGTTGACAAGAAAAGCACTGTCAAGAGCAGTTATATCAAATAATTTGTATTGTTCAATCCGATAACCGCATTGGATTAATGAATCACAATGCTGCTTTACTTGATCTTTACCTGAAAACAGAGTTAAATTCGGTCTATACTTCTTCCCTTCAGGAGAAACATAATGCTCTTCCTTCGAATAGTGAAAAGGCATATTCTTAATTAAATAACAGGCAGCTTTCAATTTTAGTGAATCATTTTTATAGTGGTTTAATACAGCTTCCAGCTCTATTCGATTACTTCCGGATAGTTCCAAAGCTTGCTCCAGTTCCTTGTCCCCAGAATGAGAGCAAGACAACAAACAAAAGAAAATAAAACATATATAATACTTTTTCATAAAATCTCGTATTATTTATTTCACAGATATAATATTACCCTTATCAGTTTTTCACTTAATATTTTTTAGAAAACGGTTCCAACGCATCTTTCCTGTATCCTGATTAACTGATTTCCATATAATCCAAGCCTTCCCAACAATGAACTTTTCAGGAACCAATCCCCAAAAACGGGAATCAACCGACCCTAGGCAATTGTCTCCTCCCATGAAATAGTAGTTATTCTTAAAACGATAATCTTTCATGGGACAATCACCTAAATAAACTTTGCCATCTTTATATAGCAAACTGTCCTTTTGTTCCCATTCAATTAGTCTCTTATAAAGCAGATAATTTGTTCTATTCATTGAAAGTATATCTCCCTTTTGGGGTATGTACATCGGGCCAAAATCTCTGATATTCCAATGAAGGATACTGTCATGTGGAAGAGTATAAAATTGTTCTTTGGGTATTCTGTCAATATCAAAAGTGATAATTCTTTTCTGAGACTCAATATTTCCAACCAGAATATCACTATTGTTAATCTGATAAATTCCATCTTGGATAGTAAGTGTATCGCCTGGCAGGGCTATGCAACGCTTAATATAGTATTTTAAGATATGCATTTCTATTTTGTTCCACTGATCCCATTCAGAATAGGGATAATTAAATACCAATACATCATTTCTCTTCATACTTCTAATACCAGGAACTCTATATATTTCAACCTGTTCTCCTTTCATTGAAGCTAGTATATTAAATAGCCTGGGACCGATTATCGGTTTCAAAACCCATACAAGATCGCCTTTAATCAATTCAGGAGCCATTGAATCACTGGGTATCCTAAAAGAAGCGATTAAAAACACCTGAACTAAAACATACAACAGTCCAACCAGTGACAAACCCAAAACACAATTGATTGTTCTGTTTATCCAATGTCGTATCTGATTATTTTTTTTCATGCATTACAAGTCGGTAATATTTCCTTGAATATTTATTACGATCGGCTTATCAAAATTACCGCTAATCCTTACTACCTTACTTAAAAATCCGGTTTCATTGGGTATTATCTTGAGCTTGACTACTATATTGTTTCCGGGATTAACCGGTTGTTTATCGAATGAAGTAGTTATACAACCGCAACTGGTATTGACATCAAAAATCACCAACGGGTTATTTCCTGTATTCCTTATTTTTACAAAAACATCTTTTATATCAGTCTTATCGAATGTACCTAAGTCAAAAATTGTCTGTTCTGTATTTACTGTTGTTTTGATTGAATTGTTGAACGCTTTTTTCCCTGCAATTTTTTCCATGTACAAATCTCTGGTCTCTAAATCGAGAATAGGATTTCCTGCCACAATAACATGATTATTTTCATCTAACAGAAATGAGACATCGGATGAAAACTTGTTGAGTTTATTAAGGAGATCATCAGAATCTACACAAACCGGATAGTCGAAGTTCTCACTTTGAATCAAATATCTCATTTCTTCGATATCTTTTGGATAAATGAAAAAAAGGAAAGGTATGGTATCACTTGTTGCAGACCCAACCGAAATCATAAACTCTTTCCATCTATTTAACTGCAATTTACATCCCATACATTCAGTTGTATCGGCATAGATCAGAATTTTCATGTTGAACTTCGAATAATCAAAAATAGTTGTATCCGTTAATAAACGGGTAAAAACTGATTTTTCAGGGAAAAGAATTTCTTTTCCGTACCATCTATCAAGAACAGCATCCACAGTTTTCTTATTCTGTTGTTTACAAGCAACAAAAAGAGATAACCCTAAAATAATTATTGTCAATCTGTGTATTTTCATCATTTCCTTATTACTCTAAACTCACACTTGCCCGTACCTAACAACCCTGCCCCATCTACACCTTCCGCTACACAGGTGAATCCGGTATTTATGTCGGAACAGTAGAAAGAGATAGTAACTTCACCCTTCTCATCGGTAGCAACGGAAGGCACCCATAGCAGGGTGTTACGGGCATCTGGAACAGACAATTGCATATCGACTTCATCCGGCTGGTAAAACTCTCGCGCGGCATAATAGCCTTTAGTGCGCCAAAGGTTATTCATACGTAATAATTCTTCTTCGGAATAAATCGCTCCCCGGTAAACAACCTTTTGATAATCTAACGGTTTAAAGCACCAACCTCCACGCGCATTACAAGGGAAATATTCAGCTTTCATTATATTATAAACTTTGCCTATAACAGGAGCTGACCTAGGCTCTCCATTATCAGTCGGACATGGGCAATAGCGAGGGTCATGATGATGTGTATAGCCTTCTTTATAATTTTCCAGCCACCCATCGGCACATACCCATGGACCTAAATCTTTCTGAGCCAAACTATCCAATCGCCCCATAAATTTATCCCGAAAAGGCTTTCGTCCTTTTCCCGTTATGGTTATCTCATCTAACAGGATTGTGCTATCCAGACTTACAACAGGATGAGTAAAAGTGCTTTTTTCCTCATCCTGCAGAAGATCAATTATTGGATAATGATTCTTTCTTTTACTTCTGACTGTATCAATAGCTGAAAACAAATCATCTATTTCAAGTTCCGGTTTGAATTGTTCAGACAACATAGGTTTTAAATACACATAACCGCCTCGAAGCTCTTTCATCATATTTTGATCTACAGTAAACCGTCCGGCAGAATCCGTCCATACAAATAAAGAATTGCCTTCCGGACCGGAGACTTGTATCAGTTGTTCCGATTTTTGATCATTTATATTTTTTTTATTACTCCTTACCGTCTGCTTACCTGTTATCTCGTCTGTTAAAAATATATTTCCTTGATAGGCAGGATTTGCCATGTCCCAAATGTAACGCCGCCATCCCTGCGTCAATAATAACAAATCCAAAGCATCACCCCGGTCTTTATTTTTTTCGTTAAAATAATAAGCCGGATCATATATCTTTCCCCGTATCTGAGATAAAAGATAGCAATGGGTCAAGATATTTACCGGATTGCCAGGATCATTGTATGCCTGATCGCAAATGCTAATGCCCAGATTTGCCCTTACAGGCATGCCTTCTTCATCTGTAACCCGTACTTTCACTGTTGCCTTTTCACGGATAGTGTAACTTTTTTTCTCCGGTTCAAGAACGATATGCAGCTTTTTTTCTGGGTAGACATATACCAGCCTTTCAGCTATTGGTTGCATAGCTTCATTGAAAAGGGTGAATTCTGCTATTCCTTGATAAAAAAAATTATTCAGCGGAATTGTTATTTTAAGACTGTCTTTCAGTACACCTTTCGCCATACAACAAACCATTCCGCGCATTTGTCCGATTAGATAAATCTGCTGATCCGGCAATCCTTCACTCTGGGATACGATGAAGTTCAACCCCTCCTTGTTCTGTTTGGAGAGTAGCAGAACCATGCCTTCAGAATGGATTTCAGGTAAAGAATAACTTTTTCCGTTCTTAAGTTCTATCCGATATTTTTTCCCCTGAAGAGGTGTGAATAATATAGATCCCATTCCGTCATGCGTACTCTTTATTTCACTTAACGGTTTACCGTCCTGACATAGCATACCCTCAATACTCACGGGATTTCCTTTTCCGTCTGTCTCTTTGAAAGCTAGTTTGGAGAAGATACCGGAAACGAGATTTCCACCTTCCGGAAATAACTCAAACCGGAAAGCAGTATCTTTAGGTAGTGCTGAAATTTCGGCATGGGATATATTCTTTACTATTTTAATTTTACGGGAAGAGGTTATCCCGACAGTATCATTCTTATAAAAAGAATATTTTGTATAACCTTCCAGAAAATAGTCGCCTTCCTGTAGCTTTTCATCTACATAAACATGTCCGGAGACAATACCGTTTTCTATCAAATATTTTTCTTTCCAAACAACACTATCCTTAAAATCAATCATTTGCAGATAAAGTGTTTTACTTTTATCTGACAGTCCCATAGTCTGTGCATCTAACTGATAGCCTTTGAACCAAATATCTTCACCAGTTTCATAAATGCCTTTACTGGTTTGAAGATAAATCTGTTCAGAAGGCATTACAGAATATCTTGTTTGTAAACAGTCCATTATAGCATCCATAGATTGCTGTGAACGAACTACAAAGCAAAACGTAAGCATAGTACTCAACAGAATAATATATTTTCTATGTATGGCTGCTATATATTTCATCATTTCTCAATATAAACATTTTTTACTTTTCATTTTTTTCCAGTGTAAAAAAAGCTGCAGATGTGGGAGATTGAAAAGAATAATTTAAAAGTTTGCCACCACTCATTTGTATAATACAAGGATAGATTGCATTATTTGTAGGTAACCTGAAATGATTATCTCTATCTATGTAAATATTGGGATAGTCATTTATTTTTATATTAGTTTTTTGCTGAAAAATTTTCAAAGAAGATATATTTGTCAGTACAAACAAAATATCACTATTCTTTATGTTTTCTTTCATAAAGAACTCACCTTCCTGAATACAACCATGACAACCAAGACCTGGCAATACTATTATCCATTTACATTGAGAAGTAATATTTAGTTGTTTAATAGCATTTGTTAAAAATTCTTTTTCCTTTATATCTGTACTATCTTTACAGGACACTCCAAAAACAATTAAAAGGACTAAGAATATTTTTAAGATATATTTTTTCATAATGCAAATATTTAATACTAAATTACTTTAGGAATAAAAATCTTGAACGTTAGATAATCTTCGTCTATACCTTCACCACTAATATATTCAATGTTCAGCCCTTCAAGTGTAACAAAAGAGTTTGTCCAATTCCATTCTTTTTCTACTCCTATAGTAGTTTCACCCAAATAATTGAAATTTTCATCCATGATAATAATATCCACAGGTTTTTCACCTGTAGACATTCCAATCGCAGCATCTGGCATACCTTGCAGTAGGAAACGATAATACATTTTACGATAAGGGTCATAAAGAATCGCTCCATACATATCTTCCTGCATGTAATTTTCCATTATCAACTCATTGGGAGTACGTCTTTGTTCATGATCAATAGAATGAATAGTATTTGCAAAATTACTTCCCGCATATAACTTTGTTAAGTTCTCTGATTTGAAATCATAAAAAAACAAATCATGTGATACAGGAAAACTAAAAATCAATTTCTCATCATGAGATAAACAAGGATAAACCATGGTTGCAAATCCTCCTTCCCAATTGTAATTACAGCCATATAATGCCTTAGGATATTTATGATGATATTCTATTTGCTTTGTTTTTAAATCAATATAAACTGTAAATAAAAAGTTATCTATATTTTCTGAAGGAATTGCAAAAGGAGCAAAACCAGTCAATATCAATCTCCCCTGTCTTTCTATAAAGGGATTTATAGTACTGAGAGAATATTGAGGATAATATAAAGCCCAATTATTATCAGTACTGTTTTTCAATGATATTCTGTCCCTAACAAACCCTGAACTATCAGTTAATGCGACTTCTATTTTCATCATATCATAAACAAAGATTGAATCCATATTCTTTATATAATAACCTATTGGATGAAGTATTCCATTAGCACCTTCATTATCATAGTGGATACTTTTAATATATGTCGAACTTAAATAGTCATAAATATATATTGATTTATTATATGAATTGAAAAATGTAAACAGTTCAGTACCAGACTCATCTTTAAACATCTGTGTATAAACCGGTCTCGGAGCTGTTTCTGAATCTAGTTGAAATTTTTTTTCTTCTATCGTTACTAATTGATAGTTTGCCTTTAATTTCCCCTTTCCTGCATTTTTGATATTTGCTATATCATGAGAACAAGAAACAAGAATAAAAATAAAACAAACATAATACCATTTCTTGTACATAAATATGTATTGTTAAATTATCCGAATGTAATTAATATACAGGGGTTGACTAAAAAATGAGTTTATTATCTAATACCCTTTCGATAGATTCTTAGCAGGATAAAATCTAATATTCCAATTTTCAGCCAACCCTTATTAAAATACGTGTATATTGTCAAAAACAGCCATTTAGATTTTTAATCTTTATACACATTTGTAATAAGATTAATTGTCAATCGTTTTTGACTTTTCTTTCACGTTTCACGAATCAGGGCATTGAATAAAAATCGCAATTCTGATCTTCCGGGAAAGGATTCAAGGCACATCTTGTACCGGACCAATTGCAACGCCCATTCTTTACAGTTGGCGGAGGGCACTCAGCATTTGCATCAGAGGCATACGCCAAATCAGCAAGTGTTACATCTTGTGAAGCTTTATCCGTATTAACGGATGCGTTCACGAACATTGCCACTGCAAAGACAGCGGCAGCACCAAGTAATTTTACTTTTGCGTTCATTTTGTTTGTTATTTAAATATTAATACTTCAACGAAGAATCAATGTACCAATTAATCGACACACCTCAACCTCGCTCCTTATGTTTCTTTAAAATATTTTTCATTTCTGTTTGAATCTCACGAACAGCAGTCGATTCAATCTTCACCTCTTTATCCAACAATTCTTTTGCGACAGTAATAGCTTTCTCACTCTGATTCGTCTCATCATACAGTTTCGCCAACAAATACTTTGGATAAAATCGGCTTGGATTCATATACCATGCTTTTAAATATGCTCGTTCTGCATCTTCTATCCTTCCTAATATTTTGTAATTATCACCTAAAGCCGTATAAACAATGATATTAGGGTAGAATGAAACAGCTTGATTCAAAACTTCCACAGCTTGTTTGTGCTCACCTGCCATAGTCAATGTTTTTCCATAATGAGTCAAAAAATCACCGTTATATCGTAACAACGGCCATGCCTTTGTACTTGCATTCATACTTGCTGTATAGTCTTTTAGTTGGGTAAATTGATAAGCTGAATTCCAATTTTTACATGCAATATAATAAGCGGGCAGGCTGGTACAACCAATAAAAATTACTCCTACCGCAAAGATTGCTAATATTGGTTTGAAAACATATTCATCCTTTTGCGGAAACCCAACCTTCTTCTTCTCCGTACAATCTGCAATATATGCTAAATAACAAACCAAACCGGTTTTGATTGGTAAAATTTGTGCAGGATATGAGAAAAAAGCAAAAACAATAATTCCAGTTATACCGGCTTTCGCAATCCATAATTCATTATTAAACAAATTGCTTGTAGCTGCACATATACAAACTAAAACTCCTGCCATAAAGAATAAACCTATTACCCCATTCTCTACAGCATGTTGAATAAATTCATTAAAACAATAGTTGGTATCTCCGGCAACCATCGCTTCAGAAGAGTTTAGCGTGTTTTTAAAATAATCAGCCTGTTCATCCTTGTAAAAAGTTTTGAAACGATCAAACCCTACACCAATCAACGGATGCTGCATGAAAAGACCAGATGAAACCTTCCAAATCAATAAACGTCCGTTTGCCGACTTATCATTCGGTTTCATGAGTCCAATAAAACATACTCCAACCAAAACAAATAAAGAAAGTAATAACACGTTACGTTTTATTGAAGTACCGGTTCTAAATAATTGAATTATAGAATATCGCTTGACTAGTAACACCATAGATGACAAGGCAATTGACAACCAAGCCGCACGTGAATCAGCAGCAACTAATGTCAGTAAAACCAATGAAACTCCGACCCATAAAATTATTAGATTACCTGTCTCCCCTAAAGGTAAAAGATATTTCTTATTAAAAAGGAGGCCACCGATCATTATTGGAAAAACACTTGCAAGATAACCACCAAATGGTCCGGGATTAAAAAAACTTCCCGTCATTTTAAATAATGAATGATTAGATGGCGTGTATCCCCACAATTGCAAGTTTCCATAAACAGATTGAATAATGCAGCCTAAAACCATCGCAATTAAAATAATTCCAAATTTTGATGGTTCAATCTGTCGCAATAAAATATATAGAACTACCAATCCACTTAACTCTAAAAGCCTGTTTGAAAGAGGGATATGCTGAAACCAGCCATTTATGAGTATGTATGCTATCCATAAAAACAATATTCCATCTATATAACTAAAAGAGACACAGAAAGATGATTTCGTAATAAACTTTAATGCAATTAAAATACCACCTATTAAAACCACGTACAAGAAAAAAAACATCTTTCCACTCATCGTCCCTTGTATTAGCTCATTTGAACTAACAGAAGGCAACAGGCAAAACAATATGACCAAGAGTGCTATTATTGCCCAATCATACCATTGTTTATTATTTGTCTTTCTGAGTGTTAACATGTTTTTCAAAAGTATTTTTAATACAATCCCTAAATGAGACAGTGATTTTCTTCAATTGATATATAACAGATTTATAATATGGTAAATTCACCAAACAAACAAACACCAGTCGCATCAGTAAAATAAACCGTGTATACTCCCGACTCTTCTCCACTTAAGTCAATATCAACCGAAGAAGTTTGAGGAGAAATAACTTGTTGATGAACCTGTCTGCCATCCGAACTGACAATAGAAATATTGACACCTCTCAATAATATAAGAAAATCAACGTGGATTACATTATTATCCAGATTAACCGTGAGACAAGAGGGATCCAAGCGGATGGAACGTACTCCACCTGAATTTTTCTTTGCATTCTGAAGTTTTACCGCATCTGCTTTCACAAAAAAAGTCGTGCTACAAATCATTGCAAGGGTTAGCATGATACTAATCATTCTTGTTTTCATAACTATTATCGTTTAAAATGACACCCTAAAATTAACAACACACACATGAATATAGCTCCGCTATTAACATATATTTATCCGATATGTTAATTCCATAATAAACTAGTAATCAATATGAAACAAGGAACCATTTTAAGAAAAATCAATATTTTCCCTTCAATGATTAATATTTTGCAAATGCAGGTCGATATATTAACGAATTCACCTCTTATTTCTCAACTTCTCTTCAATGAAAGCTACAATATCAGCGGCATCAGGAGCCTGCAGTTTTTTTCGTATACTGGTCTTTCGAGCACGGACCGTATTAATTTGTTGTTTCATTATACAGGCTATTTCAGTAGTATCCATATTAACTTTCAGCAAACAACAAAGCTGTATTTCCCGCTCATTCAAAATATCAGTATAAGTAGCCTGTACTTTTTCAGCAAAACCATCATACAGTATATTGATTGACACATAAAAATCTTTCCAATTCACATCATTAGAACGTTGCTCTCCATAAAACAAACTATTAAATTTTTCAAGAAAGGTTTGATCTTTGTCCGATTTCTCATTGAGTTGGGACAAAACCTTCGTTATATTTAACTGCATGAGTAATGCTTTTTTTATCATTTTGTTCTTTTCTTCATCAGAAGAACCAGATAATGTAACTGTCTTATTGACATCACCGTGACTTTGATTTTCTTTTTCCATTTTTCGTAAGGTATCTACTGTTTCTTCCGCATTCGATAAATCCTGCTTCTTCTTCCATCTTTTCCAAATAATTACAACACTAAGAATAAGTCCCCCCAACAAAACAACTCCGACAATTATTACAACTGTATAATATTGTACTATATGTAATTTTTCATTCTCTTCCTGATACTTTAGATAATTATAGATTTGTTCCGTTTCTGCTAATGAACTTTTACGCTGAAGCTGATAAACAGAATCGACGCAAGTAACATATCGTTTCTGATTCAGAAATGCTGCCTCAAAATTTTTATTTGAAACTTCCATTTCTGCTAAAGCCGAATAATAAATAGCCTGCAATCCTATGTCATCTGATATTTTCTCCGTGGATTTTACATCGTCCATTAAAAAAAGCGCAGAATCGGTCTCATTCAAATATGCATGAATTTCAGCCAAAGTAATCTTTCGAGTTATCATCCAGCTGCTATCACTATCTAAAGATAAAGATTGTTGCAAATAACATTTCGCTTTCGAATACAGGCTATCTTCTTTCAAATAAACCCCTATATCATTATATATAGCAGCCATTTCTATCGTATCTTTCTGTTCGCGGGCAATATCTAATGCTTTCTCTAAATAAAAATAAGCACTGTCCCGATTTCCGTTTATTCCATATTCAGAGCCTATCGAACGCAGTAAGGTACCCGTATATTTATCTTCAGACGTTTGACCGTAAATAGCATACGATGTTTTATAAGCCTCCAGCGATTTATCAAAAGCATACTGCTTATCGTGTAACTCTCCTAAATAATAATTAGCCATCATCCCCAAAAGAGGATCGGGTATCTCTCCCGCATATTCCGCTGCTTTCAGGAAATACAATCCGGATTCAAATAGCTTTCCGGCCTCTTCATAAACACGGCCTGCATAATAATTCGACCAGCCTTTTTGAGAAGCATTGCCTTGTTCTTTATAATATACCAATGATTTTAAAATAAGGGTGGTATCACAGGATAAATCCATATAACATTTATCCTTCGCCTTCGTATACATCAACTGATAAGCGGCAAAGTCCGCCTGATTCAATGTTTCCGGATGAGGAAAAGACGATAAAAGTGCCAATGCACGATCCGGTTCATTCTCCATCAGAGAATCTGCCTGCTGTAATACTTTATCGAGTTGCCCTGAATGACAAGACAAAAGGCCAATCACAATAATAATAAGGTAAACTTGCTTAAACGGTTTCATATTCAGAGCATTTAGATCAACGATTCTCGTTATGTGGCAAATATAAGATTTATATTACATAAATACATGGATAGAATCAATTTCTTTCGCGGAATTTCAAGGTTTCCCTTTCATCGGTTAAAATAAACCCGTAATGGTTTTGAAGAAAGCAAAATTTTCTTGCAACACAGCAGTTTTATCCTTATCTTCGCTTGTCAAAGTTATTATTTCATTACCAACCAGTTACTCCATTCTCTTCTTTGAGACAAGCGTTACATTTCAGCGGCCGATAATTATCAGCCGTATGGTTGATAATTATGAACCAAACGGTTGATGATTGTCGGCCAATCGGTTGATGGTTATCAACCATTGATTAGCTGCCGTAGTAATTCTGTTTAGTACGTATAGTAAATCCAAAAACATCGGGAACTATTTTATATTTGTTCAGGAACAAAGAAACGGTTTCTCATCCTCCTTATACATATCATATATCATCCCAATAAAATAATTCATATCTTTGCCGGAAAAGTATACAAAAATCGTATGGGAATAGGAAAATGGATCGGCGGCATTATCGGATTTATGGCTTTAGGGCCTTTAGGCGCTCTGGCCGGAATCGTATTCGGCTCTTTGTTTGATGAAGGAATCAATCAGGCGGGACAGGCATACGGCGGAAGGAGTTATGAAAGTGAACCCTCCCCGGAAGACAGATACACAGGCCAGCGGAACAGCTTCCTTTTCTCCATGCTCGTAATGGCATCGTACATCATCAAAGCCGACGGGCGGATCATGCACAGTGAAATGGAGTTTGTGCGCCAGTTCCTCAGAAGAAATTTCGGAGAAATGGCCGTATCCCAGGGGGAACAGATTTTACTGAACCTTTTCGAACAGCAGAAACGCATGGATCGTGAAAATCCGATGGCTTTCAAAAATACCATCCGGGAATGCGGAACACAGATCGCATACAACCTGAGTTACGAAGAACGCCTGCAACTCCTGGCTTTTCTGGCCCAGATCGCCAAAAGCGACGGGCATGTATGCGCGGCAGAGATAGAAGCTCTCAAAGAAGTAGCCTTATCCATGGGATTATCGGACAGAGAGGTCGAGTCGATGCTTAATCTGGAGACAAATACGCTGGAAGAGGCTTATAAGGTTCTTGAAATAACACCGGAAGCAACCAACGAAGAAGTACGTGCCGCCTATCGCCGGCTTGCCCTGAAACACCATCCGGACAAAGTGGCAGCCTTAGGAGAAGATATTCACAAAGCGGCCAACGAAAAATTCCAGCGCATCAATGATGCTAAGGCAAAAATTTATAAAGCCCGGGGAATGAATTGATTTTTTTAATCGTATTTTTGCACACTGTTAGGATAATTGTATAATTAATAAAGTATCTATGTCACACGAAGCAATCGCCTGCATCCTGCAACAGGAGGCTGAAGCAGTACTGAATATCCCGGTAACCTCCGGCTATGAAGAAGCAGTAACTCTTATTGTCAAATATGTTCACGAACTGGGAGGAAAACTCATTACCAGCGGAATGGGAAAAGCCGGCCAGATTGCCATGAACATTGCTACCACCTTCAGTTCGACCGGTACGCCGGCCTTTTTCCTGCATCCCAGCGAAGCACAACATGGCGACCTGGGTATCGTGCGTGACAATGATATCATGTTACTGATCTCCAATTCCGGAAAGACACGCGAATTGCTGGAACTGGTAGAACTGACACGCGGCCTGGTGCCCGACATGAAATTTATTGTTATCACCAGCAATTCGGAAAGTTCGCTGGCAAAAGATGCCGACGTATGCCTGCTTACGGGAGCTCCGAAAGAAGTGTGTCCGCTGGGACTCACTCCGACCACTTCAACGACGGTGATGACCGTTATCGGGGATATTTTGGTGGTAGGTACGATGAAAAGGATCAATTTCAACAATAAAGACTATGCCAAACGGCATCACGGCGGTTACCTCGGATCGAAAAGCCGCGAACAAAGCAAGAACGAATAGACTATAAACAGCCCATTATATGAGAAAAGTTATTGGCATCGGAGAGACGATTCTCGACATTATCTTTAAGAACGACCAGCCGCACACAGCCGTGCCGGGCGGATCAGTCTTCAACGGATTGGTGTCGCTGGGGCGTCTGGGAGTCCCGGTTTCTTTCATCAGCGAAGTCGGCAACGACCATGTAGGTGAGATCATCCGTAGATTCATGGAAGAGAATCATATCTCGACAGAATTTGTAGACCGTTTCCCGGACGGGAAGAGCCCGATATCGCTGGCTTTCCTCGACAATGAAAACAATGCCAATTACACTTTTTATAAGGATTATCCCAAACAACGGCTGGAAGTACCGCTACCGGTCATCAATGAGGACGATATCTTTATTTTTGGCTCCTATTACTCCCTGAATCCGGCTCTGAGAGAACGGATGGTTGAATTTCTGGAATATGCGAAAGAACGGAAAGCGATCATTTATTATGATCCGAACTTCCGGAAAGCGCACGCCCATGAAGCGATATACCTCACTCCCACCATCCTCGAAAATCTGGAATATGCAGATATCGTACGTGGTTCGGACGAAGACTTCTTCAATATTTTCAGAAAGACAGAGGTAGAACGGGTCTATACCGATCATATCAAATTTTACTGTGAACGGTTCATCTCCACACACGGGGCAAATGGGGTGAATCTGTACACAGGCAAATTGTCCGAACATTTCGATACCGACATGATCAATCCGGTCAGTACTATCGGTGCCGGAGATAATTTCAATGCCGGTATCATCTACGGATTATTGAAATATAATATCGGATATCATGATCTTTCGACCATGAGCAAAGAAACCTGGGAAAAGATTATCCGCTGCGGCATGGACCTTGCGTCTGAAGTATGCCAAAGCTATGATAATTACATTTCTAAAGAATTTGCAACCTCATACCGCCAGTAGTCTTAAATATCATTAACTCCGGTACGAAAAAGGGCAGGAATTATTATCTTTGTAATGTATGTATGCTAGAAAGACGATGTTAGTAAAGATTTTTTCTCTGTTTGCTTGTGTTACGTTGATAACGGGTTGTTCCTCCAACAGTCCGGAAATACGGACGCTCTGCCTGCGCGATGATATAGGGAATTATATTCTGAAATGGGAAACCGAACCGCAAATGGAAGGTATACTTAAGATGTATGTTTCCGACGATCCCGAATCGTTCAACAGATCTCTTCCCGCAGGATATGCCAACATAAAAGACGGTGTCACGACTTATATCACCAACGATAATATGTCGCGTAAATATTTCCTGTTGTCTTTCAACGATAAATATTTCAAGACGATCGGTGCTCGCTCCGTATCGATGGACAGCCTCCAGAATCTACGGGAAATCGGTGGTTACGGGACTGCCCACAACCATAAAACGACCCGCTGGGGACAGGTATTCCGTTCCGGACAACTCAGCTCCCTGAGCGAATGGGATTCGATCCGTCTGAACAATCTGCATATCAAAACGGTTATAGACCTGCGCGGGAATGATGAAGTAGCAGCCAGTCCGCTACGTTATTCCAATGCAAACATCGTACACATCCCTATTCCCATAAAGAATATGGATCACGTAGTTGCCCGCATACAGGAAGACCGGATGCGTAAAGGAGACGGAATCCTGTTCATGCAGGACACTTATTTGCAGTACGTTACTGATTACAGCGAACAATACGCTAAGGCGCTCGATGTTTTTCTGAATAAGGATAATTATCCGATCCTGATTAACTGCTCGATGGGAAAAGACCGTACGGGTTACCTGACCGCCATACTGCTGTTTGCTCTCGGAATACCGGAAGAAACGATCATTAAAGATTACATGGCTTCCAACGAGAATATCAATATCGGACATCTGGCCTATATGGCACGCGACCTGAGTACAAATGCACAGGAAACGATCACCACTTTGGTCACTGTCAACGAAGGGTTGATCGACCTGGTCTTGAAACGGATCCGGAAAGATTACGGCTCGGTAGACAAATATCTGTCAAAAGGATTACATCTGACAGATAAGAAGCGGGATGCATTAAAAGAAATTATGTTATATTAATGTGAATCCGAATTATTTATCTACCTTTGTACCCTCTGAATTTATTATATACACATATATCACATTTTGAAAACATTTGAAGAATTAGGAGTTGCCGCCCCCATATTGAAGGCAATTCAAGAAATGGGTTACGAATCGCCCATGCCGGTACAGGAAGAAGTGATTCCTTTCTTGCTGGGAGAAGACAACGACGTAATTGCATTGGCACAAACAGGAACAGGAAAAACAGCCGCTTTCGGTCTGCCCATCCTGCAGAAGATCGATGTGACAAGATATCAGCCTCAAGCACTCATACTTTGTCCCACCAGGGAACTTTGTCTGCAAATTGCCGACGACCTGAATGATTACTCCAAATATATCGACAACCTGAAGGTGCTGCCGGTATACGGAGGTTCCAGCATTGAAAGTCAGATCAAGACGTTGAAACGTGGCGTACATGTAGTGGTAGCGACACCGGGACGCCTGCTCGACCTGATGAACCGTAAGACAGTCGATCTGGGTACGATCCGGAACGTTATTATGGACGAAGCGGACGAAATGCTAAACATGGGATTCACCGACAGCATCAATGCGATTCTGGCTGAGGTTCCCCCCGCACGTAACATGTTACTTTTCTCCGCTACAATGCCGCAGGGTATTGCCAGCATCATGAAGAAGTACATGAAGAACCCGAAAGAGATCGTTATCGGGAACAAAAACGAAGGTAACAAGAACATCAAGGATATCTACTATATGGTTCGTGCACAGGATAAATACCTGGCATTGAAGCGTATTGCCGACTTCTATCCGAACATCTACGGTATCGTTTTTTGCCGTACCCGTAAGGAAACACAGGAAATTGCCGACAAACTGATACAGGACGGTTACAACGCCGATTCGCTGCATGGCGAACTGAGTCAGGCGCAACGCGACTATGTGATGCAAAAGTTCCGTGTTAAAAACATTCAGTTGTTGGTTGCTACCGATGTTGCTGCCCGCGGACTGGACGTGGATGACCTGACTCACGTAATTAACTACGGTTTACCTGATGAAGTAGAATCTTATACTCACCGCCGTGGCCGTACAGGTCGTGCCGGCAAGACTGGTATTTCTATTTCCATCTGCCACGTAAAGGAAAAAGGTAAGATACGTCTGATCGAGAATATCATCAAGAAGAAATTCGAAAAAGGTGAAATGCCGACCGGACACGACATCTGTGAAAAGCAGCTTTTCAACCTCGTCGACCAGATCGAAAAAGTGAAGGTAGACGAAGAAGAGATCGCAACACTGATGCCGCAGATCTATCGTAAACTGGAATGGCTGGACAAGGAAGACATCATCAAACGTGTTGTTTCGCTGGAATTCAACCGTATGATCGACTATTATAAAGATGCTGACGAGATTCAGGAAGTAGACGAACGCTCGGCCCGTCTTGACCGTGCAGAACGCGGCGAACGCCGTGCCCACAATGCAGAAGAAGGTTTCTCACGCTTCTTCCTGAACTTCGGCAAATCAGACGGCTTATATCCGAACCAACTGATCGAACTGGTCAACAAATGCGTACCGGGTAAGGTTCGCATCGGCAAGATCGACCTGCGCGACAACTTCTCATTCTTTGAAGTAGAGGAAGGCGAAGCACAGCGCGTAATGGACAGCATGAACGGTTTCGAGATCGAAGGACGCCGTATCTCCGTTGAGCCTGCACAGGGCAAAGGCGAAGGCAGAAGCAGCCGGGGCGGAGGATTCAGCCGTGGAGGAAATAACTCACGCGGTGGCAGTGGTTCCAGAGGCGGTTATAAGGGTGGCGGTAGCTATAAAGGCAAACGCGACGGTGGTTTCAGCGGCAGCACAACCGACAGACGCAACAGCGAAAAACCGTGGAGACGTGAAACGTCAGACCGCAATGCCCGTAAGAAAAGATATTAATCTATATTATAGATAACAAAAAGAAGGGGCGGATCGTAATAGATTCCGTCCCTTCTTTTTATTTCAGATCAACCATTCTGCAACACATCTTCTTTTTCCGGAGCATTCGGCTCAGGAGTCGAAGCCGGATCAAACGGATTGAAGTAATAGATACCTAATGAATCCAGATATTGCAGGAAAACAGGCAACTTCTTCATAAAGAGACTGCATTCTTTTGCCTTGGCAGGTGTCCAGCCATCTTCGGCGACAGCGACAAGGCGGGGGAAAGTCATAAAGTCCAAACGTTTCTCATCTGCCACACGTTCCGTCCACAATGAGAACTGTAAGCCCATCACCTGGTCTTCATAATCTTTCGTCAGGTGAATAATAGGTTCCGGGAAACGGTAGACATCTTCGATCGCATTATAACCGTTCCACAGACGGCCCACCTTATGTTCGCCATACTGGACAAAGTCTGCATAAAACGGACGGCGCGGTGTCATAATCACATTGTAACCATTCTCCAGCGCTTTTACCAGCTGGTGTTTACGGTCATGACGCCACCACATCACAATTGCTTTATCGGGAGAAACACCGGCATCGATAATCTCGTCCCAACCGATCATGGTTTTACCTTTAGAGGCTACAATATCGGCTGCGCGTTTCACGAAATAGTGCTCCAGTCCGGTTTCATTCTGCAATCCTTTATCTTTGATGAACTGCTGGATTTCGGGATCGGTAAACCAGCTCTGGTTACCGTAATGAACCTCATCCCCACCGATATGAATATAAGGGGAAGGGAATAAAGAAACGATTTCATCGAGAACATCGCTGATAAACTGGTAAGTCGTCTCCTTGCAGGGGTGGAAAGTAAAACCGTCCCATTTGCCTTCGCCGCCACCGGACAGTTCCGGATAAGAACGGCTGACAGCGGTAGCATGTCCGGGCATATCGAATTCCGGCACTACCATAATATGACGTTCTGCAGCATAAGCTACGATTTCCTTTATCTCTTCCTGGGTATAAAATTTAGCCGGAGCTTCCGGATCATGCCAGTTACCGATAGCACCGACAGAGGTCAGCTTCGGATATTTCTTGATCTCGATACGCCAACCCGGTTCGTCGGTCAAATGCCAGTGGAAAATATTCATACGGAGGGAAGCCATAATATCCAGATATTGTTTCACCTTCTCCTTACCGAAGAAATGACGGCTTTCATCCAGCATAAAACCTCTCCAGCCATAACGGGGCTGGTCAGTGATCTTACAAGCTCTCACTGTTCCTTTTCCAAAACGGGCCAGTTGTTTCAGGGCCTCTTTCGCATAGAACAGGCCGGATTCCGAAGAGGCTTCCAGTAAAACGGATTCCTGACTGACTGTTAATGAATAAGCCTCGTCCGGCATTTTCAGTTTTTCATCCAATACCAGTCGAACCGTGCCTTTGGAAGGTGTTCCTGATAAACCCAGTCCTTTCAGTTCGGACTGTAGTTTCTTAGCCAATTCATCGGCATATCCTCCATTCCCGCTGATCGGGGAAGCCGTGCCGATTGTAAACGATCCTTTGCCTCCCGAAACCTTCGCCGGTGTGGGGAACAAAGCAAGTTGTGCAAATGCCGGCAAAGCAAGAAAAGCCAGCAATACTACAATAGATAATAGTTTTCTCATGGGATTATAATTGTTATGTTATCGTACACACCTTAGATTTGGGCAAATATATGCAATTATTCCGATACAGTTTGTATCTTTAGCCATTAAATCAAATGACAAACACATGAACAGATTGTTTCTCTTTACTCTTACACTTATCTGCCACTGTCTGATCACATCAGCGCAGGAGATAGAATACGCCCAACCGGTCAACACACCGGAAAGTTGCACTAGTATTATGGTCGGCAAGAAAGCCTCTGCCGACGGCTCGGTAATGACCAGTCACACTTGCGATGGAAATTACCGTACCTGGATGGATATTGTTCCGGCCGCCACTTATGACCGCGACACGACCGTCGCCATCTGGAACGGACGGATGCATACGGAATATCCGGGCGACCAGACCAACGTCGAGTTAAAAGGAACCATCCCGCAGGCCCGTTCCACCTATCAGTTTTTGAATACCTCCTACCCTTGCCTCAACGAAAAACAACTGGGCATCGGAGAAACGACTATTTCCGGACGGAAAGAACTGGTTAACAAGAAAGGCATGTTCATGATCGAAGAGTTGGAAAAGATCGCTCTTCAACGTTGCACGACTGCCCGCGAGGCCATTCGCCTGATCGGTGAGCTGGTCAAAGAACACGGCTATGGCGATTCCGGCGAATGTCTGACAATTGCCGACCCGGATGAAGTCTGGATATTTGAAGTCTTCGGTGAAGGGCCGGACAAAATCGGCGGTGTCTGGGCAGCTGTCCGCATTCCGGACGACCATGTCAGCGTATCGGCTAATATCTCCCGCATATCTACTTTGGATTTAAAGGATAAAGACAATTATATGGCTTCCGCCAATGTCTTCGATGTTGCCAAAAAGATGGGATTCTGGGATGGGAAAGAACCGTTCCGTTTCTGGAAGGCTTACAGCGGAGGGAACTATTTCGGCGAACTGAAATCGTTTAGCCTGCGTGAGTTCTTTATCCTGAACAGCCTTGCACCTTCCCTGAAGCTATCGTATGATTCGGAAGAACTGCCATTGAGCGTAAAACCGGATAAGCAGGTAGCCGTAACCGATGTAATGGCGCTTTTGCGTGCAACCTATGAAGGGACAGATTGGGATACGACCAAAAATCTGAAAGCCCCATCCAAAAAGAAAGACAGTTCGGATAAAGATTCTATCACCAGTCCGGCCGCCAATCCCTGGATGACAACTGATATGATCAATATGTTGAATGAGATAAAGCCCGGGACGGTCGACCGCAACCGTTTGGTAGCCGTTCCCCAATGCTCTTACTCCCATGTTATCCAATTGCGAAACTGGCTGCCTGATGCAGTCGGAGGGGTTGCCTGGTTGTCATTCGACAATCCGGGACAGAGTCCGCGTATTCCTATTTTCTCCGGTTCCACCGCACTTCCTCCCAGTTTCGGTATCTGCGGACAGCATCGCCATCGTACCGATGCCGCCATCTGGTCGTTCCGCGAAGCCAATAAACTGGCAACTGTACGCTGGGGACTGACAAAAGAGAAAATGCAAACAGCCATCGCCCATTTCGAAGAAAAAGGACAGATGGAATTACCTTTTGTTGAAGCTCAATACAAACAAATTCAACAAACGAAAGGCGATGAAGCTGCAAATGCTTATCTGACCGGCTATACTTCCGACTTTGCCAGCGCCGCCATGCAACGCTGGCGCGAAATGGCTGACGAATTCTGGAAGATGTTTGCACGAGGTTTCTAAATAACGATTACAAACTATTAAATCATATTTTATGAAAGCATTATTCATATCCTGCGCCTTGTTGCTTTCCGCACTCAGCGCATTCGCCCAAGGCTATCAGTTTACCGAAGTCGTGACAGTTCCGGCTACCCCGGTAAAAAATCAGGCAGCCACTGGTACTTGCTGGTGTTTCGCTACCACCTCATTTATGGAATCAGAGTTGTTACGCATGGGAAAGGGAGAATACGACCTCTCTGAAATGTTCATCGTACGCCAGAAATATATGAACCAGTTACAGGATAATTACCTGCGACGTGGCGAAGGAAATATCGGACAAGGCAGTCTGGCACATACTTTTAAAAATGCATACCGCCAGGTAGGAATCGTTCCCGAAGAGGTTTACAAAGGGATCAACTACAATTCCGAACGCCACAATCACAGCGAAATGGCTCAATATATGAAAGCTATCGCTGACGTTGCGGTAAAAAATAAGAAACGCAGCCCTGAATACGACAAACTGATACAAAACCTGTTCGATACCTACCTGGGACAGCTTCCGACTACATTCACTTACAAAGGGAAAGAATATACTCCCAAGACATTTGCTGAATCTCTGGGACTGAATATGGACGATTACATCGAACTGACGAGCTTCACCCATCATCCGTATTATGTAAAATTCGACGTCGAAGTACCGGACAACTGGGAACATCAGCTCATGTATAACCTGCCGCTCGACGAAATGATCGAGACAGTCGATTATGCCCTGAACAACGGTTTCACCGTATGCTGGGACGGTGATGTCAGCGAAAAAGGCTTCTCCTTCAAGAACGGTGTAGCCATCAATCCGGAAGTAAAGAAGGTGGAAGACCTTTCGAATACCGACCGCGCCCGTTTCGAAAAGATGGACGAGAAAGAGCGCCTGGAAGAAGTATACAAATTCGAACAGCCGTATCCGGAAGTAAAAGTAACCCCCGAAGTCCGTCAGGAAGGTTTCGAAGCATTCGTGACTACCGATGACCATCTGATGCACCTGACCGGTATCACCAAGGACCAGAACGGCACAAAGTATTACATCACCAAAAATTCATGGGGCACAGACCGAAATAAGTTCGGTGGCTACCTGAATATGTCGGAAAGCTTCGTCCGCGCCAAAACCATTTATGTAATGGTTCATAAAGACGCGATCCCGAAGGCTATCAAAACAAAATTAGGCTTAAAGTAAATCTGATTACAAATAAAAGAGGGTACATCCCTGGCTGATAAACATCCGGGCGGCGTACCCTCAATATTTTTTGTTCCTTCTTTCAAACTCAATCAACTCCAAACTGGTATTCAGCGACATGCCTATACTTTTCTGTTTTATCTATTAAAATGGAAGGGAAAGACGGTTGGTTCGGAGCATCCGGATATCCCTGGGTTTCGATGGCGATGCCGGCACTGGTATAATAAGGAGTACCCCCCTTTCCAATATCCGTTCCGTCCATAAAATAACCGTTATATACCTGCACAGATTGTTGATTTGTATAAATATCCATCTTTCTTCCGCTGATTTCATCTGACAAACAAGCAGCAAAATTCAATTCTCCACCACTTTCTTCGTCCAATGCATAAGCCAGGGAAAAACCTTTGCCTTTTTGTATTTGTGAATGTTCTTCTGTCAAAGACGAAGCAATAGTGTGGGGCAAACGGAAATCCAGTAAAGTATCGTTTACAGGTAATAACCGGCCCGTAGGGATTAATTCACTATCACATTCAATGATAGCAGAAGCATTCAGGGTTAGATTGTGAGATAAAACACTCTTTTTATCTGTAATACCAAAGGATGATTGCAAGTTAAAGAAAGCATGATTCGTGAGATTGACAGGTGTTAGGCGGTCGGTTGTCGCTTCGCATTCCATCCGCAGGGTATTATTATCTTTCAGCAGGTAAGTCACCTTTACTTCGAGGTTTCCCGGATAGCCTTCTTCCCCGTTTGGAGAACAGGTTGTAAATTCGACAGCTTCCTCTCCGGAAGAAGTGACAAACAGGCGGGATTTCCAGAAACGATTGTGAAAAGCGGCCATTCCACCGTGCAAATGATTACGGACAGGTTTTCCATAAGCATCATTGGAAGCCAGTAAAAACTCTTGTCCCTCTAAGGTAAAACGGGCATTATTAATTCGTCCGCAAACACGGCCCACTATCGCACCATGATATTGCTCGCCCGCCGTCAAATAACCGTCGAGCGTATCGAAACCAAGAAGAATATCCCCCATACAGCCATCACGGTCAGGTGTCCACATACTCACCCAGCGGGCACCATAATTGGTGAATTGGGCGGCAAGGCCGTTACGGTTCTTTAATGTAACCAGTTCAGCGGAAGAGGTTGAACCCTCTCCGCTGAATGCTGATGCAGACAATAAATTCATCTGACAAACCATGTATTATTGTTTTACAATCTTAAATATACGGCTTTTGAATGCTCCGTACAAGGGAAATTCCACTCCGATATTCATCAACTGACGACCGGCATAAAGACCATCCATACCTTCAATCCGGTAAGAGGCATCAGGTTCCAGACCACGCAGCTTTACCTTTTTAGAACGTTTGGTTTCCGGTATGGCATTATCCGGATATTCCGCCAGATTATACACAAACACAACTGATTCGGATTTCGGTTTATTGACGAACTGGAGTACGCTCCGGTTATGCTCGTAAGGCGATATCAGACGATAATGATCACCTTTGTGAACTGTTTCACGAATTTCTTTATAAAGAGCAATCTTCTCACGGGCAATCTCCTTTTCCTTATCAGACCATTTCGTAATATCATAACCAACGCCCAGAACACCGCACAGGGATACATCGAACTTAAATTCAAGCGGATGCCTCTGGTTATGCCAGTCTTCCTGTGTCACCCAGCTAATCATTGAATTAGACGGGAAAGCATTCAGGAAAGAATACTGGATAAACGTACGTTCCACCGGGTCTGTATTGTCGCTTGCCCAGCAGAAATCGGTACGGGCCATCATACCCAAGTCTACCCTACCGCCACCTCCGGCACAATTTTCAAACCATACTTCCGGGAATTCCGCACGCAATGTTTCAAACAAACGGTACAGGTTCTCGATGTATTTAATACGAACGGCCCGCTGTTCATCGGTCGGAGCCGACAGGAATCCAGGTTCCGTCACCCCTCTGTTCATATCCCATTTGATAAACTTGATATTGTTTTCACGTAACAACGTAGAGAAGCAGCTATATAAATACTGATAGACATCTTCGCGTGCCAGATTCAGCATCAACTGGTTACGGGTTTCATGCCGGGTGCGGTTCGGATAATGGAACACCCAGTCGGGATGCTGGCGATACAGGTCACTGTTCGGATTTACCATTTCCGGCTCTATCCAGATACCGAAATCCAGTCCCATGGCATTGATTTTCTCGATCATCGGTTGCAAGCCGTTAGGGAATTTATTCTTATCGACCGTCCAGTCACCCAGACCGCCTTTATCGTTGATACGGCCTTTAAACCAACCGTCGTCAATAACAAAGACTTCAACGCCCAAATCTTTTGCGATCTTTGCCAAAGCCAGCTGATGTTCTTCATTCACATCAAAAGTAGTGGCATACCAGCTGTTATATAAAACCGGACGAACCTGATCGCGATGAGAAGGATACAGAACTTTCTCACGGGTAAACGAAGCCAGGTTCTGCGAAACACCTTCCATCCCCCGGTTGGTATATCCGACCATCATCTTAGGAGTGATAAAACTCTTTCCGGGCTGTAGAACCAACAACTGGTCCCAGAAATTTATTCCTCCGGTAACCTGAACTTCTCCGGGAGCATACTTCTCAAAGTCCATCCGCCAGTTACCGCTATATTGTAACGAGCCGAACCATACTTCGCCGCAAGTCTCCTCCTGTTCGCCTTCGGGTCTGATTGCAAAGAAAGAGGAACCGTACGAACGCAGGTCTTTTGTCTGAATCGTCTTCAAGCCCTGTGTCAGTTTGGTTACATTCATTTGATACTCATATCCCCATCTGCCGGACAGATGCGTCAGTTCATAGGCGTTCTTCGGAAGAAAGAACGTTCCGGACTGGGCATTTTCTATTTCAATATTTCCTTTCTTTCCGGTATTCTTTATTTCTACCCATTTCTCAAGCAAATCGTATTCCGGCAGAACACGGATATATTCGGTAACAGCCAACGGATAATAGTTATCCTTCTGACGGATAACCAATGTGGCATACTCATCCTGCGTCAGCATTTCCGCCCCTTCGTAAGTGAGCTCTATATCCCTTACCCGGTCTTTAAAAACGGCTTCCAGCATCGGTGTCGTAGCAGAATAACCGCCACGGACAGTCACTTCTTCTCCCAGCGGATTCCGTAGCATGTCCGGATTCTGACTTTTATCGCCAAAATAGAACATATTCACCTTTCCCTGATCCGAAACACGGATCTGATAGATAAAAGAACGTGTTGCCAATGTCCACGACTTTCCGTCGCTGCCGGCAGTAACAGGAGATTGCTGTGCCCAAGTCATCCCTGCCATCAAAGCAAATAATACGATAAACAGCTTCTTCATAAGTTACATCTTTACATTAATCAATAAATATCTTCCGGATTACTTGCTCCCGAAGAGAGGCCGGATTTAAACAATTGAGCCAAAACATCCGATTCCATCGCACTTGACGGATCAAACGAATCACTTTTCATATATTCAAGCAAACTAAAATACAACTGCCGGGCTTCCGGACGCTGTTCCCAGTCCGACAATATATCCATTGAGCAGAAAAGCAATTTTCCTTCACCTACTTTTGCTTCAAACAGGTTTGACAAACGACGGTTATTAGCAAAGTTATCGACAACTTCCACCAAAGGGGTCACGGACGGCAAAGTATCCATAACAATCGTTTTTGATTGCTTCAGCAGCGACCACCATTGCCAATCGGTATAATTGCCTGTCGGAAAATGGGCGAATGCCGGATGGGACGCATCACAAAGGATTCCCATTGAACCTGCCTGCTTCGGAAAATGAACCGGACTCCAGAATACAGGGACAAATTTACCTTCCAACCCTTCTATCTTTTTATAGTCCGGATTATATAAAACCTTCTTTCCATCGGCAAGTGCCTTCTGAGTTTCCCGTAAATCACGGGTAACAACGACATCATCCTTCACCGGATTCAATTGGGACGGATATACCCAAATACTCCATTCATTCTTATAGGGAGTATTATCCAAAGCAACGGACAGGAGTAACCGAGCTGCTTCCTGCTGCGCCAACGGACAGGTAATCGCTTCCGGCAATCTATTCAACCCGATTGACAGCGAAGGGCAGGACATCATGCCTTTTCCTATTTCTTTTCCCTTTTCATCTTTCAGTATCCAGGAAACAGACTGATCTTTCAGTTCTTTATCTGTGAAATTAGCAACTTCGACAGACGCTGTAAAAGATTCCCCACTCGTATAAACTGCTTTCGGGAAACGAACCAGAGGTGTTACCGGCGAGCAGGCGTGACGGAATGTTTCTGCATCAGTCACACCTTTGCTATCCCAAAAGGCATCCAGCAATCCGACTAAAGCTGTTCCCTGCCCCGGGAAGTCATGCAGGTCCAATAACTGGAAACCGCTGCAACCTGCCGTTTTCATCGCACGTTCAATCTCTTCTTTATATAAGATAGCCGCCAGATAACCGGATGCTTTCAGGTAATCGTCAGCCTTATTCAATAAGCCTTTTTTCTCCAGTTCCTGCTTTACGCCTTTAAAGTTTAAAGGATCCAGGACTCCGGTATATTTATCTATCTCTTTCAGGTTAGGGAAAACAGAATATTGCCCGATCTCATGAGTAACAAGCGGAACATCCATTCCTTCGACAGAAGCGATATAGTCCTTATCGAACGAAGGAGATTGGGAATCGAATACACCCTGGCCACGTACCCAGCCTTTCTTAGTCCATTGCGTGATAAAGAAATCGTCATCCGGTTCAGGCCAGTCTCCATGTCCTCTTTCAAATGTAAAAGAAGTGGTTGTATATAAATGTCTCGGGTCCTGTTCCTTGGTATGCTTCAACAATCGGGATAAGAATTCAAAATCCGGTTGCAGTTCATTCCCCAGGCTGAAGAAACAGAAAGAGGGATGATTGCCATACTCTGCAAGTATACGGTCAGCTTCAGCATACAGGAAGTCATTTGTATGAGAATCTTCTCCCACTTTTACCGACCATAGCGGAAGCTCTACCTGTAAATAGAATCCCAATGAATCTGCCACCTGGAAAGCAGCTTCGGGCGGACACCAGGAATGGAAACGCAGATGGTTCAATCCCCATTCGCGAGCCGTAAGGAACACTTTCTTCCATCCTTCCGGTTCCATCGGAGGACGTCCGGTCAGCGGGAAGATACAACATTCGAGTGTTCCTCGCAGAAAGACCTTATTTCCGTTCAATAGCAGGTCCGATTGATTCCGGCTGAATTCGCGCATGCCAAACTTTGTACTCCTTTCCGTTTTAACCGAACCTGCATTCACCTCTAAATCCACTTTATATAAAACGGGGTTAAACTCATTCCACATTTCTATCGAGTCCCCCATTGAACAGGTTAGATTTACAAGGTTTTCGCCTGATTGAAAATCCACTTTTTGTTTAAGGGCAGATACGACCAATCCACTTTTTTGATTTTCCACCTTTACCGAGAGCAAACCTTCTGTAGCTTCACCCGTATTGGAAACTTTTCCCTTTATACGGATTTGTTTACCTGATACGTCCGGATAAACCTGCAAATTTTCGATGGAAAGGGCTTCTTTTGCTATCAGAGAGATATCGCCGATTATACCGTTCCACATAATCTGTGTTTCGTTGGTATAAGCATGCGCCATATCGTTTACAGTAATATCATGTTGTTTCCTGTTGTCCACACGAATCGTCAGTTTGTGTATACCGGGCGTCAGATAACCGGTCAGATCGAATCGATGCGGACTTATCAGGCTTTCACAACTTCCCTGCACAGGGTTATCATCTACCCAAACAGAAGTTTGCCAGATAACACGTTCGAGTTTTAGTTCTATAGACTTCCCCTCCCAATCCGATGGAATGGATATTTCCCGCGAATACCAGGCCGGACCGACATAACTGTTTTTACGAGTCAGGTGAAGAATCTGCGGTTTCTCCACTGAAGGAGGAAGTGTATTCGGAATGCCATATCCCGCTTCATCGGTCGTTCCGGGCAGCTGTATTTTATCAGCAAACGAACGTTCAAACCATTTCTCCGTTATCCCGATATCGGTACTGTCCATGGCAAACTGCCACTTGCCTGCCAAAGAAATCTCTGACGATGGCTTTTGGCAAGAAGTCAGCAACATCAGTGTTATACATATAGATAAAAAAACCTTCAACATATTTATTATTTCTTCTTTAAATGAGTATCTCCAAAAATGCTATAAAAAGCACTGCTCATGCCATCGGAAAAGATCAGATCATCTTCTGATGTATCTGAACTCCCTGATGGTTATTATCCATTTCGGCAGCGATATTGAAATATTTCATTGCTTTCCCGTTATTTCCTAATCCCAGGTGACCTAATGCCATCAGGTAATTGCAATGGATACGGTTCTTTTTATTCATATCGTCCTCCCATATCTGTAAATCAGGCAAGGATACAGCGAAATAATCCATCTTAAAGACATCATACAGATGCTTTTCGCCATAAGAAATCAGGTTATTAAAACGTCCGCGAGCTTCTTCTTCACGTTCCAACTTACGTAAAGCCAGTCCCTGATAGAATATCTTATCCGGTTTCTGATCGTTATAATACATAGCGGCAGCCGGTTGGCTGTTTCCGATGCTGGCAGCCAGGAATAACTCCGTCGCTTCTTCTTTACGTCCCAACCCTGACAACGCACAGGCTTTATAATAATTGAAGTCGTTTTCCTGTGCACCATATAGTTTGCCTTCACCCAGATTATGCGGATAGATGAAACATTCCTCAATCAAGGCCAGAGCTTCTTCATATTTCTTTTCAGCTAACAACTGCTTTACTAATTCTACACGAGCCAGCTGGTATTGTGTCGGGACCTTGCCTTCTCCCCCTTCCCACGGATGGAACTTACGGGCATCGATCATACGGATTGCTTCTTCATATTGTCCGAGTTGATTCAGTAAGGTGACATATTCCAGATACAGGTCATCACGCTGGAAAGCTATGTCTTTATGCTTTTTAAGGAAAGCCAGACGATCTTCATGCGAACGATTCAGGCGTTTATACAACTGATCAAGCTCCATCAGGATACGGGCATCCGTCATATCGAGCGCAAAAGCCTTTTCAAGCAGAGTAACCGCCTCTTCCTGCCTATTCAGCTTATTGAAATAAGCCAGGGAAAGGTTACGCAAGACGGTCGGGAAGGTATCATCCTGCTGCATGGAAGTCTCCCAGCAGGTGATTGCTTCCGGATACTGACGCTTGTCGTACCACAAATTACCCAAATAATACAAGGCTTTTGGAGTTTCTGTTGCAAACCCGATAACAGACTGTAGAGCAAGAATTGCCTCCAATACATTGGGGAAACAACAATCAGGCAATTGCTGTTCAGCTTCACGGATAGCTGCCAAGGCCTCTTCTTTACGATCCAGTTGAATCAGGAACCAGCTTTTATAATAATGAAGCATAGTCTGCCCCGAAACATTTTGACTGATAGCCGTTTCAGCCACCATCAATGCTTCCTCCCAACAGCCGGCAGATGCATAATCCAAAGCCAGTTCTTCATAATTGTGGGCCTCCGGACGCATCAGAGCGAGCAATTCTTTCAGGTCAGCCTCAACTCCGGTAATCAGATATTTTTCAAAACCACAACCGAAATTGAAACGGTCGATACGCAGGGAATCCTCAATCAAAGCCAGTGCCTCATCCTTCCGTCCCAGATGACGAAGGATAGCTGCTTTCAAATGGCGTCCCCGCAGATTATGCCAGTTGCGAAGTAAAGATTTATCTATTTCATAGAGAGCCTCTTCCCAATCCCCGCGTGCTGCCGATAACTGGGCCAGGGAATAGTAGCCGGCATCCTGCCAGGCTGCATTCCAACAGGCTTTATAGAAAGAGTCATATGCTTCTTCTGTTTTTCCCTGATATTTCAAAGAAAGGCCCAGATTATATAATGGCTCGCCATCATAAGGATTCGGATTACGTTCCGTCAGTGTTTTCACCGCCTGTCGCAAATAAGGTTCTGCCTTGGTAAACTGACCTTTACGAATCAACCACAATCCCATCGCATTATTATTACGTACATCGGTCGCATCACGGCGAAGTGCTTCTTTATAATAATCGGTTGCCGAATAAGTGGCATGGCGGTATTGCTCCAGATGTAAGCCTGTCAGATACAACTGTTCGGTGGTACGCACATCTTTCGGGTCAAGAGCCGCTTTGGCCGGTTCAGGTACTTCCTTAATCACATCGGGTTCCGGTTCCCAGGACAACATCTGCTTCCCTTTTGCGTTACGGATACAGACTTTCACATCGCACAAATCTGCAACCGGAACAAATTCCTCCAGTATATTTTCGGGAGTAATATCACGGGTAATATCCAGACAAACCTCTCCGGCTTTCTCCACGACAATATGCAAATCGTTTTGCACGGAAGTAGCGAAAACTTTTAATAAAGCGCCCTTTCCATCAGGTTCCAGGTTCATCAGAAGGTCGGAAGAGGCATTCTTTACCACACCCAGTTCGCGATAAGGCATGAAGTATTGGGTAAACGTTTTTTCTTCATAAGGCTGAAGCCAGGTGAAGTCAGGCTGGTTGTCGGTATAGACACCGGTCATCAGTTCGATATAAGGGCCGTCGGAATCTGTCAGGTTACGGTCCCAGGCCTGTCCGAAATCGCCATTCCCCCAGGTCCATTGCTTCTTACCCGGCGAGATATGATGGTTTGCCACGTGAAGCACACCGGCACGGGTATCATTCTCATATCCTCCCACAAAATTATAGTTGGAACGGATTGCCATATAAGAGGTAGGAACAGGTATATTCTTATAGCGGGAAATATCCACTCCTGCCGAATAATCCATCTTATAATAAGTACCGGTAGCAATCGGATAACGTGACACATCACGTTTACCATGATCGAACACGGCATTTACATCGGCAGGGAACACCGATTGATAGGCATCATTTACGGCCACAGCCGGATTCGCCCACCAAAGGAAAGTCTGCGGTATCGGTGTCGGGTTATACAGTTTACCCTGAATCTCCAGGACAGCCCGTCCCGGACGGAGGGTAAAACCGGCCATCCCTTTCTGATGGAACATACGTTCGCGCTCGCTCACCCAAACGATGGCACTGCCGTCGGCACAACGTTCGATCGTATAATCGATCGGCAGGAATGTGCTCGGACGATGATGTTGCGGCCAGTTGAACTCGATTCCACCGGAAATCCACGGACCGGTCAAACCGACCAAAGCCGGTTTAATCACATGGTTATAGTAGATGAAATGGCGGTTTTTAATCTTATCGTATGCCATCTGTACACGTCCGCCCAGCTCCGGAAGGATCATAACTTTGATATATTCGTTTTCAAGATAAACGGCATGGTAACTCTTTTCCTCGCAGGTATCTTCTATCTTTTCCACTACCGGATAAGGATACACCACTCCGCTGCTTCCCTGGTAAACACGCTTCTCCAGGAACATCGGATTCTTTTCGGCTTTGCCAATACCATAGGTAGGAAGAAGGATATCTTCTTCCCACACTTTCACATTCTCAGTCATTTCAGTATATTTATTTTGTTAATTCTTTTTCCAGTTCTTCCAATGTTTTTCCTTTTGTTTCAGGAAGTTTTGCACGTATAAAGAAGAATCCGCTCAAACAGATGGCACCATACAACCAGAAGGTTCCGGAAGCACCCACCGCTTCATTCAATATCGGGAAAGTATATGTCAACAGGAAGCAGGCTGCCCACAGGAAGAATGTGGAGATAGCCATTGCCATCCCGCGTATCCTTACGGGGAATATCTCGGAAAGAACCACCCAAACCACCGGTGCAAGAGACATTGCATAGCAGGCAATCGCCATCACTACCAGCAGAAGCATCGGCCAACCGCTTACTTCAAAGAAATAGCAGGTTCCCAATATTCCATAGATAACGGCAAGCCCTGCCGAACCGACAAACATCAGACTTCGTCTCCCCCATTTGTCAACCGTATAGATGGCAACAAAAGTAAAGATCACATTAGTCACCCCTGTCACTACAATATTCATCAAGACATCCGACACCGCATAACCGGCTTCCGAAAAGATTTCATGGGCATAATTAAAGATCACGTTGATACCGCACCATTGCTGGAAGATCGCTAATACGATTCCGATAATGAGCACGTTCCGGACACCCGGCTTTAACAGAGCTCCCCAGTTTACTTTTTCTTCTTTCTTATCGGTCAGTTGCGCCAGTTCATCCAATGTCTGATCGGCATATTGTTCTCCGCCGATGCGCAACAGGATAGTTCGTGCCTGGGTCGTCTTTTGCACGGTTGCCAACCAACGCGGACTTTCAGGAATAATAAAAGAAAGGATAAAAAACAATCCGGCCGGAATCAGTTCCGCCCAGAACATCCATCGCCAGGCCCACTCAATGCTGTTGGCACTCAGCGTTTCACCTCCCTGTGTAAAATACTCTCCGATTTGCCAGTTAGCCAACTGCGCCATCAAGATACCCAAAACAATCGTCAGCTGATTCAGGGAAACAAACTTTCCCCGGACAGAGGCCGGAGCGACCTCAGCAATATATACCGGTGAAATGTTCGAAGCGATACCGATACCGAACCCACCGACTATACGATAAATAATAAACCAGTTAAAACTATTGACCGCCCCCGTTCCGTAGGCAGACAGTACAAAAAGGAAAGAAGCGATAATCAACATCTTTTTTCGCCCGTACTTATCACTCCATTCACCGGAAAGCAACGCACCGGCCAGACAACCGATCAGGGCACTACTCATCGCCCATCCGCGAAGAGCAGCAGAGCCTTCAAGTCCGAAAAAGGGTTCATAAAATATCTTGGCACCTCCGATCACTACCCAGTCGTAACCGAATAATAATCCGCCCATAGCTGAGACCAGGCAAATAAGTAATAAGTAAGCTGTTGTTCGCTTCATGACATTAGTATTAAAGTTATGGTGCAAAGAAACAGGTTTCCGGTTAATAGTGAAATAGATAAAACCGGCTTAGGGATGGACAATCTTTCGATTTACATTCCCAAAATAACAAGATATAATATAAATAATATATCTTTGTGCACATCTATAAATCCAGTACCATGATCAAACTCAAAGACGGTTTTAGCGGAGAACGGGCCCTTGTATTACCTCAGTCTATCGTACAAGAGATGGAGAAAGACGCGCTTTCATCGATCCTGCACATTACGGACATCGGTTATTACCCGAAGGCCCTGCATCATTTCCGTGAACGGAAAGAGCCGATCTGCCAGTTCGTCTTCATTTATTGTATAGAGGGAGCCGGATGGTTCCGTTGCGGCGACCAGGAATATACGGTCACAGCCAACCAGTATTTTATCCTGCCAGCCGGAGTCACGCATGCCTACGGTTCGGATGATACGAATCCCTGGACCATTTACTGGATACATTTCAAGGGGAAGCTGGCCTCTTACTTTGCCGGCCAGGCCAGCCGTCCGATCGAAATAAAACCGAGCGTCCAGTCCCGGATCAGTAACCGGAATGATCTTTTCGAAGAGATATTCCGCACATTGGAGATGGGATACAGCCATGAAAACTTATTGTATGCCTGTTCTGCTTTTCATTATTACTTAGGTTCTTTACGTTATCTCCAACAATATCGTGAGGCAGCCCGTAACGAATCGGATCAGAACGATATCGTTACCGCTGCCATCCACTATATGAAAGAAAACCTGGAAAAGAAAATAACATTAGCAGACCTGGCTACCCATATAGGCTATTCCCCTTCCCATTTTTCCGTCCTGTTCAGCAAGCGTACCGGATATGCCCCCCTGACTTATTTCAACCAACTGAAGATACAACAGGCTTGCCAGCTACTGGACTTTACGGATATGAAGGTAAACCAGATCTGTTATAAGATAGGGATAGAAGATACCTATTATTTCTCCCGGCTATTCAGCAAGGTGATGGGGATGTCACCAAGGGAGTATAAGAAGCAGAAGAAAGGGTAAGTATTTTTCAAGTTACAGCATTTGATTATTTCATAGAACAATTACAAAGAAAGCGGAAATATGGAATCTAATGAACCATACTTCCGCCTTTAATAACAAAAGACTTATGTCTGGGAAATAAAGTCTAGAAAACCTTCATTCCAAATTCACTCCATACGAAGAAATTACCTCCTGTCGCATTTTCCGGAACAGAGAAACGAATAATCTTAAACAGCTTTCCTACCATAATCTTCGAATTATAAGTTTCTTTACCACCAGTCGGCAGTCCATCGGTCAGCGTGCTTATCTTATTAAAAGATACACCATCCAGACTTCCTTCAATAATGATCTTTGCCGGTGCGGCACTGCCATTTGCCGAACGTGTCGTATAATAGAAATTAAACGCAGTAGTCTCTGCCGGTAATGCAACCTGAAGGTAATGAGAACCTTCCACAGCAACGCTCCAGGCAGAATGGAAGTAAGTTTCCACATCTCCATCCAACAGATTTGCCAATGAACCTTCCGACGGCTCAACCGCATTTGAAGAAAGCATATCGGCTGTCAATTCCACTTTTTTCAATTTGCTTTCGTCCGGTACATATGAAATACCATATAAACAAGCATTTTTAGCAGCATCAATCACAAATCCGTCTTTCGAACAATCAATCAATCGTAGCGGCAAAACAAAGTTTCCATACTCCAGCTTCGTGCGGTCTACCGTTATCTCCAGATCTTTCGAATTCTCTTCCGGAACGAACGACACGGTTCCATCGTTACTTAGTGAATATACACTTTGTGGCAATATGGCATAATTAGTCTCATTCTCTTTGTTATACTCCTCCAGTAAAGATTCGTCTACTCCTACCGTGCAATCGAACGTCCATTTACTAACCATCGGTATAGAGACCGGTAATGTAAACTTAGCCTGCGTATCCCCTCCGTCGGTGAATGTATTCGAAACAAAACCAGTTTGCTCGAAATAAACGAAAGGTATTTCTACGGATGGTATCAAAATAGTCTTATCTTTTTCCGAATTGATAGAATCGGCTGAATTTACCAAAGAAACGGGTAACACATACTTCGTACCAGCCGGCAAGTTGTAAATAAGATCCGTCTTAAAAACAATGTTCGCCATTTTATATAAATTGTCCGAACCGAACACCAACCGGTTATCTGCAAGTTGGTAACAATTCTCCGGCAGCTTGACGTAAGAAGTCCCGTTTTGTGCATTGTAAGCATCCAGAGCCGCATCGTCCAATACTGCCACTTCTACATCTGTCACACTTGCCAGGTCTGAGCCTGATTTATTAACAGTTAGTTGATACTCCGTATCTTCCCCAGTCTTATAGAGTGTCAACGGTATTTCCCCGCTGTTTCTAAAATAGACAATTGTGCTATAGTCGCTCAGATATTCATCTTTATTGTCATCACATGCCACAAAACCGACAGTTAAAGAGAACAAAAGCGATATCATTAAAATCTTTTTCATAAATAATTCTTTTTAGATTCGTAAGAATGGTTTCTATTACCAACCATAATTCTGGGTTAACAATTTATTTCTATCCAATTCGCTTTGTATGAAAGGATACAAATAATGATTGTCTTCAAACACACGTGTTTCGAAAACCGTTCTCTCCCAGAAACCGTCAGGAGTCACATCCCCACTACCAGGAAATTGTGCATTCATTCCGTACATCGGGCCACCATCAACATCTTTGGCTATCATCCATGTACGCGTATCGAAATAGCGATGATTCTCGAAAGCAAGTTCAATCCGGCGCTCGTTACGACAAAGTTCGATCAACTTTTCTGTTGAAGCGTTGGGGTAAACTTCAGTAATAGGAGCCAACCCAGCACGATCACGCAAATCAGCCCACACTTCCATTGCCTGCGCCTCATAACCTCCGGGCATAGCAACATTGTGTCGCTTACATTCAAGTACCGCTTCAATGAAATTAAGATACATTTCAGCCAGACGAAAAGTCGGAAATACAATATTTCCCCATTGTCCACTCGCTGAATTAAGCGTATGGTCATAAAAACGATTAACCAGATATCCGGATTTAGGATAGTCATGCGATTTATTACTGTTAGCACCTTTCGCAAAAGAAATCTTTGTCATTCCACTGCCGTGATGCCACCAGTTATCCCCGAAAAATACAGACACATAGAAGCGGGGTTCACGATCTTTATACATATTAGGAGCCGTCAAATCATATTCTCCCGCACCTCCCCAAGCCGGATATTTCCATGTCGTCTTTTCGAACTCATCAACACTATATCCCGAACTTCTGTCAACAATCGGTTCTTTTCCGTTATATCCAGTAATAGGATAACGTCCGTTACTCATAGCATACGCATCAACCTGCTGCTGTGTCGGTCCAACACCGCCATAAGCAGTTCCGGAAATACCGGTCGGTACTGTATGTACTCCTAACTGATAACGTCCTTTATACCCTGTAGACCAGATAAGCTCTGAATTCCAATATTCCTGTGTGATACCATAGTAATTAGCATATGGGTCAGAACCGTCACCGGCACGATACAATTTATACAACGGATTATCAATTAACACTTTAGCTGCTTTGGCTGCTTCCAACCATTTATTAGCATCATAATTTTGCGGAAAAAGATTCACACCCGACAATTCGGGAAACAGATCAGTAACCGGATTCTTTACAGAACTATAAAGTTTGTTACCATTGAATAAGTCACGTGCCGAATAAAGTTTCAAACGAGCAATAACAGCCTGGCAAGTACCTTTAGTAGCCAATCCTTTCTCCGCATCCGAATAACTTTCAGCCATAGCCGGATCGTTAATGCAAGCTTCCATTTCACTTACAACATAATCCACACATTCCTCCCATGTATTGCGCGGACGATAAAGAGCCTCCGTAGACGCTGTAAAATCCAACAGTTCGTCACCTAACAAGAAGACCGGACCATAAATACGCATCATCAGAAAGTAATAATAAGAACGGGCAAAACGACTCTGCACTTTATACTGGGCTAATTCTTCTTTTGTGACAATAGGATCAGAGCATCTATCTACATTCTGCATAAAAATATTACATTCACGAATTCCCTTATAAAAGCGATCCATCTGATAATTAGGGACATTACTTGCATTCCAGGATCCGAAATTGATCCAGCGAAGTTCGCGGGCATAAGTAACAGTTCCTTCATCAGAGGCTCCCAGCCAGGGTAAATTCGTAAAGTCACCGGCATCATCAGGAAGAAAACTCATCGAGTTGAGCCAATAACTCCTTGTATCATTACGAGTTTCCCATATTTTATCGAAGGTCAGTTTTTCATCTTCCTGCCTGTCCAAAAAATCATTACAAGAAGAAAAGAATATTACCCCCACAGCAAAACAAATGATTTGAAAAGAAGTTTTTATCGAGACTTTCATATATATCTTTTTTAATGAATTAGAAATTAGCATTTAAACCTACGGTAATCACCCTGTTAGGAGGATAACCGGAGCCGTCACCATTCCCTTTTTCCGGGTCCCAAAGTTTGAATTTACTAAATGTCAACAAGTTATTACCCGAAAGATAAAAACGCAACGATTTGATAAACGTTTTGTTCATTAACCCTTTTGACATCGTATATCCCACTTCAAAATTTTTCAGGCGCAGAAAACTACCGTCACGCATCCACCAATCGGATGTCTGTGAATTATTAGATGATCCGACAGCACCACTCCAGCTCAACCGGGGATAAATCGAACCAGCATTTTGTTCAGCCGTATTACCCGGACGCCATACTTTATCATACACATCTTCATTGATGGCAGCACGTTCCATATTTCCGGAACCAAATGGTGTTTTAATGGTAGACCCGCTTAAAAAGAAATTTACATGGCTAACACCCTGGAAAAAGACATTCACATCCCAATTCTTCCATTGTGCGGTAGCCCCGAAACCGTATACAATTTCCGGCAGGTTTGTAAATCCCATAGCGATTTTATCTTGTGAATCGATCTGACCATCACCGTTTATATCCTGATATTTGATATCGCCGACCCTATACTCACCAAAGGATTGCTTGGGACTATTGTCAATTTCTTCCTGGCTTTCGAAAAGTCCCAGGGCAACTAATCCAAAAGGCTGCAAATTGCCACCCGAACCAAACGGTTTGCCGATTTTGTTCTGATATTTATATTCCCAATCCGGTTCGTCGTTATTCAGCAATTTATTCCGGTTGTAAGTAAAGTTGGCACGTCCGGTCAGAAATACCTCTCCGACCTTCTGTGTATATTCAACCGTACCGTCGAATCCCTGGTTCATTGTTTCCCCGATATTCGTATAAGGAATAACCGATAAACCTACAATAGCCGGTAAGCCGGCACGCTGAAGAAAGATACCGGTTCGTTTTTCATGAAAATAATCGGCTTGTACCCTCACTTTGTCGAGTAATGACAATTCAACTCCGACATTCATCTTAGTAGCTTCTTCCCAGGATGCAGATAAGTTCTCCACATCTCCAACACGAATACCTCCGCCACCATTAGCTCCGGCGGAACCATAATTCCATTGGCCTGCTCCAGCATCATTACCTACCAGAATAGTCGATTCATATACCCAGCGGCGTTCTCCTCCGATATCGTCATTTCCGACTATACCATACGAACCCTTCAGTTTCAGCATATCGACCACTTTTGTCAGCGGCTTGAACCATTTTTCATTCGAAACCATCCAACCGATAGCACCAGCAGGGAAAAAGCCAAAGCGATGTCCACGGGCAAAATTCTCTGAACCGTTGTACCCCATATTAGCCTCAGCGAAGTACGTATCATTGAAAGCATAGGTCACACGTCCGGCAATACCTTGGTTCTTATAAGGTAAAGATTTAAATTTATCCCCTTCCTGCGTACGTGTATGTATTTTATGATTATAAAGGAACAACGCTCCTACACGGTGTTTATCTGCGAATAAGTGGTCGTAATTCAATGAAGCTTCCATATAAGTAGTCATTGTTCCGTCACGACCGATAGCATATGACAACTCTCCGCTACCTGTACGGACAGGAGAACCGAAAATAAGGTTCCCATTCTCATCTCTTCCGGTTGCATGATACTGGGTCGGTTCTTTACTACGGCGTTGAATCGTTGTATTCCATGCATCCCATGAGAACTTGAAATTACCGGTTAATCCTTCCAAGGGTTCCCATAAAGCTCCAAAATCCTGTGTCAATCCTATCAATGATTGCGAAGAGTTCCAGAATTGTTCACGATATCCGGAGTGCACAAGCATATTCCAGGGATTATAACCGGAATCGGTTGACGGAGCAGCAATCGTTCCATCCGAATATTCAATGGGGAAAGCGTTGGGTGATACCAGATAGGTATATTCCCATATTCGGTTATCATTATCACTATCACCCGGACCAAACGATTTTTCATAGATATTTGCCAGATTCAGGTTTAGTGTCGTGCTTTTGGTTAAAGCCAAATCTACATTAGCACGAAAATTGAACTTATCATAATGAACAGACGAATTATAGTCATACAAATTACCGGCACTTTTAAAAATAGAGCTTTCATTATAAAAAGAGCCTGAAATATAGTATTTCACAATATCGGTACCACCTGTAATGCTCAGGTTTACACGCTGGTTAGATGCCAGGTCGTTATAGAGTGCATCGATCCAGTTCACATTCGGATACAGATCAGGATCAGCACCGGTACGATATTTATCAATTGCATCCTGAGAGTAATATCCCGGCTGGATATCATTATACAAATCAGCCCATTGTGCAGAATTAACCATCTTTGGCATCTTAGTAGGACTGGTTATACCTGCTTCGGCACGCACATTAATAACGGGTTTTCCGAGATTACCTTTTTTAGTTGTGATCAGAATAACACCGTTTGCTCCACGTACCCCATACACAGCTGAAGCCGAAGCATCTTTCAGGATAGAAAAAGAAGCGATATCATCGGTATCTACCAGGTCCAGTTCACGTTCGATACCATCAACCAGCACTAATGGAGTAGAACTACCTTTAAACGAAGATACACCACGAATATAAAAATCAGCAGCACTATTTTTTCCAGGCTCTCCCGAACGGGTCATTGCTACAACACCAGCCAACTGTCCGGCCAGCACATTGGAAATAGATGAGCCAGGCATTTTTAAATTTGCTACATCTACGGTAGAAATAGCACCAACCACACTTTCTTTCTTCTGACGACCGTAGCCGACCACCACCACCTCATCCAAAACTTCATCATCGGTAGCCAATGTGACATTGATAGTTGTCTGGTTATTTACGGCAATATCCACACTTTTCATACCCATATATGAAAAAGTTAAAACACCGCCGACACCATCTATCTTAATTGAATATTTACCATCAATATCAGTAACAGCCCCAACAGAACTGTTCTTCAACCAGATATTCGCCCCAATCAAAGGTTCACCGGTCGCATCGCTGACAACCCCGGTTACCGTTATACTTTTCTTTTGCGAAACAGCGGGTAAAGAAACAGGACCGGAAACCGCTTTTCTTTTTACCACCACCTGGTTACCATTTATCTGATAAGTTAGTTCTGTCTTCTCAAACAGCGGATTAAGAATTTCTTGTATAGAACCTTTCACTACTCCAGTTTGCGCATTTCTATTCAACTCGCTTTTGATCTCATCGGAATAGAAAAACACATAACCGGTCTCGGTTTCTATGAATTTAAGAACGTCCAGCATAGTGGACTGTTTTTGTTCCAGTATTTGTTCTATCGAAATAAACGACTCATTATTTGCATAAGCACAGGTTATACCCATACTCAGCAGTAATACAATAATATGTCTGATTTTTTTCATACATTTGTATGTCTTTAGGTTTTTCATTTTTAATTGGAAAATTTAAATTTCTGACAAGTCCGAACGATCTTGCCCATCGTTCGGGCTTTTAATTTCAAGCGTTTTTCATATTCTATATTCCATAGGCAATTCTTTTTAAGTTATTATTCTATTAGTAATGTATTTGATTCAAAGCGATAATGAACATTATAAAGCATTGAAAAAGTTTCCATGACCTGCTCTATGTTATCAAACAAGACGAGTTTACCGGAACTTGTCCGCTGGGCAATACCAGGAGCACATTCAATTTGCACATTATAATAACGACTTAAACGCATCAGGATATTTTCCATTGTTTCTCCTTTAAAAATAAGTACGCCATCTTTCCAGGAGATATAGTCTAAAACATCTACCTCATTAATTTCGTGTTTATCAGGCTGAAGGGTCAACTTATGATTTGGAGTTAATTGTATATTTTCTTCTTCCTTTGTGTCAACCATCACGCTACCTTCTACTAAAACAACTGATTGTGCCTGCTCGTCACCATAAGCGGAAAGATTGAATTTAGTCCCCAACACATTGACTGTAAAACTAGCCGTTTTCACATGAAAAGGTTTGCCACTTTTTACGACCTCAATATAAATCTCCCCCTCCGCTTCGATAGTACGATCGTCACCTTCAAACCGGGAAGGGAAACGCAACACGCTCCCTGAGTTTATCCAAATTTTAGAACCGTCAGCCAGTAATAATGAAGAACGGCGCCCTTTAGGTACGACCAACGTATTCATCACTGTCTCATCAATATTCTTTTCAATCCCTTCAGTCTCAATTTTTTTTACAATGAGTTCTTCATCCTGAGAGTTTTTCATCGTTACATCAGAGTTGAAAGATATCAAGGTATTGTCCTCCACATTTATGACTTTGTGATCCTTTGTTATCAATGTAACCTCTGTATGAACCGTGTCAATAGCCATACCGATACCTGTCATCAGATTATTTCCTGAAAATAGACCTCTATCCATTAACCAGTATCCTGCCAAACTAACTGTTACAAAAACAGCACAAGCCGCTGCATATCTCATAAATAGATTACGCTTTTTAAAACGCTTTTGCTGCATTTCGTTTTGTAACCTCAGCCAAATTTGTTCTGATTTTTCATCCGGAATAGAATACTCGTTCAACCGTACTGATCTTAATATTAAACGTGCTTCGTCAATAGCCCGCTGGTTTTCCGGATGTTCTTTTATCCAAGCATGCCATTTAATATCCAACTCTTGGGTCGGCACCATACACCACATGACAAAACTGTGGTCATGCAACAATCTATGTACTATTTCTGGTATTTGTTTATCGCTCATTCCTTACTTTTATGAGTATTCATTTAAATAAATACGCACAAAGAAGAAATATGACCCCATTAAAATGAAAAAAAATGATCGGAAAGAAAAAAATAAAATAAAACAGGACCATATTGCTCACGCATACGTTCGATTGCGCGATATATTAATTTGCGTGTCCCCTTAGTCGTAAGATTCAGTAATACAGCAATTTCATCATACTCTAATTCTTGCATATAGCGTAAATAAATGGCTTCTCTTTGTCGTCCCGTAAGACTGCATAACATATTTTCAATTTGTTCGGCAATTTCCTTTCGCTCCTCCTCTTCTTCTATATAATCCAGTCCGGACACAGTTATAGAAAACAGATAATCATCTGATTCATCGATATCTTCCATAGTAACTTCCTTCCGCTTTTCAGAAATCATTCGATTTTTTAAACACCGGAAAAGATAATATTTTACATTATCATTATCGACAATCTCATTCTGATGTTCAAAAAAATGTAGGAATACATCATGAATCAAATCATACAACGCATCATCATCAACACCGAGTGCCTTACCATATGAATACATCTGACCTACATATTTTTCATATAGTCTTTTATAGTCACATTGTTTTGTTTTCAACATTTTTCCTAATTTATTATGCAATGGACCATTATTCCATAGTTCTTGTAGAACGATGGAATAATAAATACAAAAATAGGGTAAAAAAGTATTATATCCCTTTATAAAGGAATGATATTGTATGAAAAAAGAGATTTGGCACAAAAAAGTGACCTCTTAGGCTTGATTTTTTTACCCGAATCAATAATATCTCATACATCTTTGGTCAATTGCTAATAAAAATGCATTTGTTCTACAAGAACTACGTTGATTATTACAAACAAACTCTTTGGCAGGAACAATGTGAGATAAAAGAATCAGGACCTATCTGGTTATTTTATAAAAAAAGCGTCCAAACCTAATCTTTTTGCCTTTATTCCCCAGATTGTTAACAGAAAACAGTACGTAATTAAATTTACCCACAATTAAGGTTTCCGGAATATATCCAAAACACCGGCTATCCCTTGAATCGGCTGAGTTATCTCCCTCAACATAATAATAAGTACGTTTGAGCCTATAAATAGAATCGCAAATACCATTTATATAGACAGAACGTTTTCTCATCCTCACATCACATCCTTCCTCTGCAATTAATTTTCTCAGGAACAAATAATTGTCCCGTCTGACATGCAAAGTATCATTCTTCTTCTTTATCCGAGTGATTCGCTTTACTAATAATTGGTCCGTACTTTCCGGACTGTTGAAAACCACTATATCACCCACTTCCGGATAGCCTATTCCAGGAAGTCGCCTGTACTTCCAATGAGTGTTCCTGTCCATTTTCCGCAACGGGCGTATCCATGTAAAAACATTAATAACCGGAATATCCGCCCATCTAGCAGGGAAACGTGCTCCATACGTAATCTTATCTATCCAAACCCTGTCACCGCAAAGGAGTGTCGGTTCCATACTACCGGAAGGTACTATACATAACTCTCCTACTGCAATCCGGATAAAAAGACAAAAAAGTATGAATAAAATAACAGCAATGACCTTTTTCATCAAAATATGACTTTACCACTTATTTTTCAGTATATTACCTTATACTTAAAGAATCGTACGATCGCATCATAAAATTCCGAATTAAAATGTTTGGTATGGCTATCAGTCACACAAGAGCTGACTATAAACAAATCATCTGTAATCATCCATGTTATCGCCGCCGGATGATTTTTGCTGAACTCCTCCAACACAGATACATACTTGTCATCCATATAAAATACCGGTATTTCCGATTTCAATCGTAGCAGTTCATTTTGCACATCTTTTCGTGGCAAATGCGATATGATCAGCATCCTCCCTCCGATTATTTTTTTCAGTTTTTCCAATGAATTCAGCTGTTCCATAATACAAGAGGAGCATGATAAGTCCGAAAAATAGAAAACGACATTATAGCCTCTTATCAATGTTTCCAGTCCCATGCGTCCTATCATTTTATCCTGATACCCCAATGTCCCTGTTACATTCTCAAACTTTTTCCCGTTCAGTTTTAAATAAGAATAGGCCTTCCCCAACTCTTCATTCAAATACTCATCGGAAACTATTTCATTCTGTGAAACGACTTTATTGTCATTCTTTTTCATGGCAAAATTTAAAAATATATTCGCTACCACGGAAATCAGAATAGCAATATACAAATAGATTCTTTTCATATAGATTCAATTTTATAGTTGTTACTTCTTTACTTTCAATAAAAAGATCATCGGATTAGTTTCCCCGATATTATTCCGATCCGGAAAACGTTCCTCAATCATCGCTGTTAATTCTTTTGCTCTTTTAGCAGTCAGAAGTCCTTCTTCCTGCCAAACCTTAAAACCTATATTAATAGCTGCCTGCAACCTTTCTTGCGGACCTACCGATATCAAATAATCTTTATATTGGCCAATTAGATGAGAAAGACCTATAAACAAAAAATCATTCAATATATGGCTAAAGGTTTTGACTTTTTGTGTCTTTTTGTCGTAAACCGTAAACTGGGGAATAACTATATGCTTATTTTTAATAAAGACCTTGTCATTTATTTCAAATATATCCTTAATCCCTGCCATTTTCTTACACTCTAATAGAACTGTCAGAGGAAGACGAGTTCTTTTAAGAATACTCTCACGGTCGACCTTACTCATTGATTTATCTTTATAATCAATAAAATATTTTGGAGTTAACTCTCCACTTCTTACACTAAAAACAGAATCACGCATGTATTCTGCAAAAAGAATTTCATTATCGAGTTTTCGGAAAATGCAATCATGAATATATGGAGATTTATTAATAAGCGGATAATACTTATTAATCGTTTTTCCTTTATCATCTTTGATTACCAAAGAATAAGCAGGATCACCCATAACCGGACTTTCCCTATATAGGTAAAATAAGTTATCTTGATACTCAAACTTATCTGCGTAATAATTCATCTGTATATCCTTTATAAAATCTCCTTCAAAAGAAAAAATAAGAACTTTCTTTCTCATTATGTCATACAAATAAATAAGTTGTTGCTCTTCATTCAACGAAAAATCAGATAAATCAACAAATTCGTCAGGTCCCTGTCCACAATTTCCAACCCTATATAAATATTTTCCACTATGATCGAAAACGTAAATACCCTTTTGATTATATCTTTCCATTATGAAAATACAACTGTCAGACATCACAATCTTTTCAACTTTGTCCAATATACAATCACCCGAAAATTCAAGAGGAATCATTTTTATATCCTCTGCAAAATCGGATAATTTACCGTAATCAGTTTCCATTTCCGTTATCGGTATAGAAACGATATCTCCTCTCACAGTATTTTTCTTATCTTCTTTTGTTAAATCACACGCAATAAATATAAAAATCAACAATACATACAATATATTTTTCTTCATACTTTTACTATTTAGCATTTATACCAATAAATACTGCTCTAAAATGATCAGTTCTATAAAACCGATTTGCTTTCAGAGCAGTATCTTTCCTAAGTTACTGCGTAGCAGGTGTACCATACATTTCAGTCATTTGTTTCCAAAAGTCCGCACAAAAGAAAGGAGTACATTGTGCATTACCTCCACGTTGACATTTTACTGAAGCATCACTAACAATTATAGGAGCAATCCCATCAGCTCTAATTTTAACTTTTATTCCAAAAACAGAAACCTCAGAACCAGGTTCCCCTTCAACATCCATTGTACATGATGATGCTAGCCGTGACCAAAGAGGATGTGTCTCAATATCACCACTCGTTCCGGTATCATTACTCTGCCCCAACACTTCTAAATGAAGCGGATGATCCTTAACACCATAGCCACTCCAGGCGTATTGGATGTTTAACACAATTGCCAAAAGGAGCATTGCTCCACCGATTTTCAGAAAGCTTTTCTTTGTCATGCTTACCTCCAACTTTAATTGTTATTACTTATTGATTACGCATGAGTTGCTGTAACTCCTGCATATTTTTTATATCCTCTCGCTCGTTTATCAACTCCCGAAGTTCCTTTTTCACACTATCGCTATTTTTCCATTGCCTGACATAATAATTCGTGTAACAGCCCAAATAACACAAATAGAGAATCAACCCTACAATCATCATGAACTGAATACGTTTCACTTTTAAATGTATGATCGTCACAAACAAATAGGCCATAAGAAGACAAACGCCAACACCCGGCAAATAGAGGTATCGATCAGCCACAATCGCAAATCGTGATATAGGTATAATATGAAGTACAAATAACAGATGTATCAGGAAAAATAACGAAGTAAAAATAATGATCCTTTTTTGTCGTAACAGATAAATGCAACAAACGACAAAAACAACGACTACCGGATAAAACCAATAATGGAAAGGCATAGCGTATCCCGGTAAGATCGGGAAAGGATACAAATAAGACAATTTAATGGGTATCAAACATTTTGTCAAATATTCGATTAAGGAATAAGCCGCAAAGACAACCCGGTCAATCAATGGATAATCCAGCTCTTCCCGCCGGAACCCTTGTGCTAGCATGGGGATGGTTCCCATATAAAGAGACAGCAGCAGAAATGGCAGTTTCTCTTCCCATGTCTTCAGACGAAGCAGTCCTCTGTCTGTTACAAAATCGACCAGTAATAAACATAATGGAAATACCACAGCCTGTTCTTTCCCTAAACAGGAACAAAGAGCTAAAGCCAGAGTTACCACATAATAACTTAACTTTTCCGTACGGATAAATTTTAAGTAGCATAAAAGTCCCGTTAAATAAAATGATGTATAAACAAGAACTTTGGATGCGCTTATCCAGGCAACCGGTTCTACGTTGACCGGATGGATTGCCCATAACAAAGTAGCCAGAAAAACGATTTGTTTGTTATACATCGTCGTAAGCCGGGATGATTGAGTCAATAGACCGGAAAGAAAAAAATAAAGCAACACGACATTCAACAGATGTACTCCCAAACCGGCCAAATGAAATATCACCGGAGAGTACCCGAATAATGAATAAATAAGTACATAGCCTATTTCATTCAGGGGCGAATACTGACCACCATGAGTTTCTGTGAAAATTCGGTACAGATTCTCCCAGGTAAGTCCCCCGGAAGTATACGGATTAATCACACACCATTGATCATCCCAATAATACAGAAAATCATTTTCTGACAAAGGATGATAAACGATACACGTCATCACCAGTATAAAAAACAGAGGGCAATACCTTTTTATTCTTGTTGGCATATTCATAGCATTTATATTTAGCCGGTTACACATTAAAAGATGACGAACTATTTCCCGACCGTACAATATATTCAGGACGGTTTTTGCACTGCATAAACATTTTACCCAAATACTCTCCTATAATACCGAGCATTAATAAGATTACTGCCCCCAACACAGAAATCAGTATAGCCAGAGATGCCCAGCCTGTCACAGCCTGCCCCGAAATAAAAACAGCATATAAATAATTTCCGTGATGGAAAGTAAAGCGAAAAAAGCAGCAAAAAGAATAGCCCATCGTAGCGGGCGGATACTGAAAGAGGTGATCCCGCAAACGGCAAACAAAATCATTTTCTTTAAAGAATACTTCGTAGTCCCCGCATAACGCATCCGAGCCTGATAAGGTATCTGTATCCTGTGAAAACCGACCCATGAAACCATCCCACGTAAGAACAGGTATTCTTCGCGACAACCACGCAATGCCTCAATTACTTTCCTGTCGAGCAGGCGGAAATCTGCACAACCTTCTGTTACCGTTACATCAGATAAAAAATTCATCAGACGGTAAAAAAGACGAGAACTAACTGTTTTGAAACAATTAGACTGTTTACTATCTATCCGGATTGTATCCACGATATCATATCCATCCGCCCAACAAGCTAACATATCAAAAATTAACGCTGATGGATGTTGCATATCTGCATCCATAGTAATAACGACTTCACCCTGTGAATAATCCAATCCAGCTTTCAATGCTTTCTGATGCCCGAAATTCCGGGAAAAACTCAACCAGCGGACATGAGAATCCTGTTCGGACAATAGCAATATTGTTTCCAGGGTATGATCTGTACTTCCATCATCCACGAAGATTAATTCATAAGGGCAAGATAATTTATCCATTACCGGACACAGTTCCTCATACAACACATTAAGACATGCATCCTCATTAAAGCAAGGGATTACAATAGATATATTTTTAGGAGGCTTTTTCATACATATTAAATATAATAATCCGCATAACGTCCGTTTAATGACCAACATTACACAGATCCTTTTAATACAAACGCATGAAAAAAATAAATGACCCCACTAAAAATAGAGAAAATGCTTCGATAAGAATAAATGCATGATACAGACAAACCTATCGGTTGTATCATGCTAGTCTTCTAACCTGACAAGTCGTGTATATTTACACAAATATTTTAAATTCCCTTGCTATTTTCCAACTCTAAGATTCCTTTATAATCCTCCACCCCCATCTCTTCCTTCAGCGGATATGAAATATCCGGACAGATATACCCATCCTCAAATAAAGTTTCCGGTTCATAAAAAGCTTCCGTCGAAGGAATCTGATACATTACCTTCGAATTAGGTAAAGTCCCCCTGATAGCATTTCCACAAATAGGATAATATTGACCAGCCTTTTCCCCAACTAATGTAGCTGCCTTAAACGCTTTTATTGATAAACAAAAATCAGCTCCGGCAGAATATGTTCTATTTCCCATAATCACAAACACGTTCCCTTCGTAACCGGATTCCCTGGCCGGTGCAGACTCTTCTAAAACAGCTACCCCCTTTTCCATAATAGGATTTCCAAAAGTCTCCAACCAATAATTTTTGGTTGTTTCATTTTCATTGAAGAACTTCTTGACCAGATCCGATTTAAGGTATTCCTCTATCCCTGCTCTCTTACCCGTCATTCTTACTTTGGAAGTAAACGCATCTGCTTTTAAATGATTTATTATGACAGAATTATTACCATCCGATCCGCCTCCATTATGCGTGACATCTATAAACAACGTTTTTATCCCCTTACTTTTCAGTTCGTCAAAAAAGGTATCCACGTATTCCTTATAACGCTTCACATCTTCTTCGCCATAAATCATACAACTATTATAATAAAGAACTGCTATTGAATCTTCCGGATATAATTTTGAAGAGTAAGGCTGGGTATAAATAGGATTCTTCTTTGCCCTACGGGTATCCACACAAATAAGCGTATCACGAGTTCCATTCGCAGTCTTTAATACGCCGGTATAGGTCGTTGTACTCTTATTTGCAGGAGACAATAACAAATTCAACAATAAATTCATATTCTCATTTCGGATTTTCGAAGGCTGGTCCCACGGAATCATAGAATCTACATCCAGGGCTGTATAAGAAGCGAAAGAATCTCTCACAGCCAATAAAGTATCATTCCCTAACAACATCAGATTTCCCTGAAATTCAACAGACGGAAAATGATAGCGCCCCGGAGGAGAAAAGAAATCGAAAACCCCGACATGCCCGTCCAGGAATTTACGGGTCTTCATCAACCTGAATCCAAAATCCTCTCTCGCCATAGGCTCAGAACAAGACTCTATCATCTCAGCCTCCAACCTGACAAAAGTCAGCGAATCATAACGTTGATAGGGATCCGGATGAATATCCCTGATCATATGAAAATAGAACCGGATATCCTCTTTCATCTCTGCCGGACTTAACAAACCATCCTTATCAGAACATCCTATAAAGGATAACCACATCAAAATACCTATTATCAAGTTTCTCATAATAACACCGGATTTACAGTCATGTTTTGAATCTCATCAAATATAGGCATTAATTCTATAATCCGACAGTATATCTTATTAATTCATTTCGTCGAAAGTTCCCCGAAGATAATCCCAATTACCCGCCGGGAATAAAAAATTACCTGCCAGACAGAGTGATTTTCCCGAGATATATTATACATTTGTACAAATCCTCTTTTCGTATCACAGTTGTGAAACAAAAGAAATCCATCTGTGAAACAAACGGAATCCAACTGTGATATGAAAGGAAGACAACTGTGATATGCAATACTAAACTGAAATTTACCTTTTTACAACGACTATTATGGGAGCAAAATATGCGTTATATGAGAATCCGAACCCCAAAGGCGACGGAAAGAAGCAACCTTTACATGCCCGGATTGTACCCAGAGGAACGATCCATACACAGGAGATTGCAGAAGAGATAGCTGATAGTTGCGGCTATTCCACGGCCACCACCAAAGGAATGCTGGATGCGCTGGCCAAAGTTATTTCGAAAAATCTGCGGTACGGATATACTGTCGAGTTAGATGACCTGGGTTCATTTTCCATCTCCCTGAAAAGTCGCCCGGTGATGGATAAAAAAGAAATACGTTCCTGGTCCGTAAATTTCGGGAATGTGCATTTCAAAGGGAGTAAAAAATTAAAAAATCGTTTGAAGTCTATAGACCTGGAAAGGGACTCCGATGCCTGTGCTACAAGCTATTCTCCTGAACAACGGAAAGGCCGTATGCTGATCGCATCGGAAGAAAAAGAGTTTTTCACTGCGGCACAATACATGCGGTTAAACGGATGTAACCGGTCCACAGCCGTGCGCGACCTGAAAGAGCTGATCGAAGACGGCAGAATAAAAAAGCTGGGATATGGAAAGGCTGTATTATATGTGCCCATTAATAAACAGGAAAAAATATGAATAACTTTTCAGGGACAGAGAAACATGCCTTTTCGAAAATATATCTGATATATTTTCCTAAATTGGTACGGTTCGCACGCGAATATGTTGTATCCATCGAAGATGCCGAAAACATCGTACAGGATATTTTCATGTATTTGTGGGAACACCGCGATATGCTGGAGTCCCTGACCAACCTCAACGCTTTCCTGTTCACACTGGCTAAAAACAGATGCATCGACTTTTATCGCCATAAAACATTAATAGACAGTAAAAAAGAATCACTGGACAGTCTACAGGACAGAGAACTGAAACTGAAAATGGAAGCCTTGATGCAATTCGATGAAAACATTTTTACCGAAAAAGAAATAGAAAATTTATTAGCCCAGGCAATTGAACACCTGCCGGAGAAATGCCGGCAGGTGTTCATTCTGAGCAGAATGAACGGATTAAAGCATGAGGAAATAGCCACGCAACTGAATATTTCTGTCCATACCGTACAAAATCACATCGTAACCGCTATACGTAAATTAAAGGTTGAATTGAAAGACTACCTCCCTCTCTTTATTTTCATTATCTAAAATCTTTTCCAAAAAAAATTTATTTTTTTTCTGTTTCCGCCTAGTAGATGGTCGGAAGTATTTCGTCATACTAATAGAAAGAGTAATAAAGTATCATGAACGAACAACTAGATAAATATTTCCTTGGGGAACTTTCAGACACAGAAAAGAAAGATCTCTTCGACCAGATAGAATCCAGTCCGGAAAAGAAAGCTGAATTTATCCGTATGCAAAATACGGTAACTATTTCAAAGCTGGGAGAACAAAATGGAGACGATAAATGGGCTTCACTCAAAATGGAAGAACTGGGAAGTCGCATCAACCGGAAACAGGCCCGCCGGCTTTATCTCAATCTGGCAAAATATGCCGCTGTCGTAGCCATCTTACTGATTAACATCTGGCTGCTTACCGACAAATTCATTCCGGAAGAAAAAGCACCGCTCTATACAAAGATAGAAGTCCCTAAAGGTCAACGTATCTTTATGACCCTACAAGACGGGACAGAAGCCTGGTTAAGCCCCCGCTCCGTTATCAAAATACCGAATGAATTCAGCAAGGATGAACGTTCGGTAGAACTGGATGGTGAAGGATTTTTCTCGGTAACAAAAGATGCCAAACGACCTTTTATCGTGAAAACACAACGTTATGATATAAAGGTACTCGGAACCCGCTTCAATGTATTTGCTTATTCGGAAAGCGAACGATTTGAAACAAACCTGGTAAAGGGGAGTGTACAAGTCACAAATAACAGTAAGCCGGAGGAAAACATTATACTGAAACCCAACGAGATGGTATCCTTGTCGAATGGGAATCTGATAAAAACAGCCGCTTCATTCAACAACGAAGAATATCTGAAAAGCGGAATATTCTATTTCAGCAACAAGAAATTCTCGGAAATACTGGATTATCTCACGTTATGGTATAACGTAAAATTCGATGTGAAATCATCTGCCCGGATCGACCAGTATGTATCTGGTAAGTTCCGCCAGAGTGATGAAATTGAAAGGATCCTGAAAGCGTTACAAGGGGTGCATCATTTCCAGTATAAGATAATCAATAACGAAGAGATCGAAATATATTAAATACAACATATTCACCTAAAAATAGAATGCCTATGAAGTAAAGCCAGATCATTACACAGGAATGGTATAAAAAAGGGGCAAGTGTTACCAGCACTCACCCCAAGTCAATACCTTCCTTCTTTCATGTATTCCACAAACATTCAAAAACAGTATTAACTTTTAAAGCTATGAGCAAAGTTATGAAAAAAAACTTATTGCTATTGTTCAATTGTGTCAATTATATTGAATTAAAGCATACAATTCGTATTATGAAAATAACAACAGTTCTCACGTTAATTGCAATTTTCCAGCTTAGTGCAACCTCTTTGCATTCGCAAAATGCAAAAGTGAGCATCAGCAGGAATAATCTGCCACTCAAAGAATTTATCAATGAGATAGAAAGGCAGACCGATTATCTTTTCATGTACAGCGAAAAAGAGATTGACCTGCAGGAAGAGATACATGTAAATGCAAAGAATAAACCTGTATCCAAAGTGCTGGAAGAGGTATTCGGTAATAGTGAAATTGCCTATAATTTTAATGAGGGGTATATTTCGTTACGTACGAAAAGTGCCTCTGTCCAACAAAATAAAAAAAAGATTACGGGTATTGTTTCTGACAACTTAGGACCTGTTGCCGGTGCCAACATCATGATAAAAGGGAGCACCATCGGTACGGTCACCGATATGGACGGACGTTTCACGCTGGAAGTACCCGAACAAGCAACATTAGTAGTCTCCTATATCGGGTTCCTTCCACAAGAGATCAAAATAGGAAATAAAAGCGAATTTGCTATCTCATTAAAAGAAGATACAAAATTATTGGACGAAGTGGTTGTGATTGGTTACGGTACAACCTCTGCTAAAAAAATGGTATCGGCTGTTACATCTGTAAAAGGTGAAACATTGCAAGATCTGCCATTCCCGAACGTGGCATCCACCTTACAAGGTAGAGCTGCCGGTGTTGTCATACAGAATCAAGGAGGAGAACCTGGAAGTGAACCCAAGATATCCATTCGAGGCGGCGGAGATCCTGTCTATGTTATCGACGGTATCATTTCCACAGATAGCTGGGAGTTCAAAACGTTAAACCCGGAAGATATCGAAAGTATCTCCATTCTAAAAGATGCCGCTTCATTGGCCGTTTACGGTTCACGTGCAGCTGACGGTATTGTACTAGTAAAAACAAAAGAAGGACGAAAAGGAAAAAGATCCATCGTTTATTCTTTGAACGCTCAATACAGCCAACCGACCGTTTTGCCGAAAAAGATAGATGCTTATACATTCGCAAGTGTTCAAAACCAAGCAGCCACGGCTGACGGATATGGAGAATACCACCAATTCTCTCAAGAAGAGATGGAAACTATAAAAAATCAGTCTAATCCTTATTTATACCCCAATACGGATTGGTATGCGTTAGGGTTAAAGAATTTCGCTCCGGAATACAGACATTCGTTATCTATGACAGGTAATCAAAAAGACGTAAACTATTATTTGTCACTAGCAGCATTCGACCAGGGAAGTTTATATACATCAGATGCCCTGAATTATTCCAGATACAATCTCCGTAGCAATGTGAACACAACCTTTGAAGAAATCGGGCTAAAAGTGGCTTTGAACATCAATGCGGCAATGGAAAAGAAAAAATATCCATCCTATTCAGCCAATACCATTTGGGATCACTTAAATGCAAAATCACCTCTGGACTTGGCTTACAATGAAGATGGCACTTTAAGCACTGTATCCGATAACCCGCTGATGGAAATGGATGAACGTTCAGGATACGACAAGAACGACGGAATGTACCTCAATACGCAATTTGTCGCAGACTGGGCTTTACCTTGGGTGAAAGGATTGTCGCTCGGTACTATGCTCTATTACCGTGTCAACTCCAGCCACGTGAAAAAACTTTCCGCTCGCGCACCCCAATATGGCATAGATGGGTCACAGTTGGAAGTTGCCAAGCCCTCTTTAAAAGAGGAGGCCTACTTTGGTGAATCTTACCAGTTTGAATTGAGCGCCTCTTTCCAGCGTACGTTTGCCGATGTACATTCTATTGACGCGAAAGCCGTATTCACGGCAGCAGAGAACACCGGCCATGACTTCTGGGCTTCACGTAGAGATTATCTCTCAAGTACGGTTGACCAGTTATTTGCCGGTTCAAGCACAACCATGCAAAATGCAGGAAACTCAAAAGAAGGTGGACGCATGGGGCTGGTCGGCCGTTTAAAATATGATTTTGCAAACCGCTACTACATTGAAGGTAGTTTCCGCTATGACGGCTCGGACAACTTTGCCCCGGGACACCGTTGGGGATTCTTCCCATCTGTTGCTTTGGGATGGGACATCACAGAAGAACCTTTTTTCAAAAGCTTCGACTTAAAAAATGTAGACCTTTTAAAACTGCGTGGTTCTTACGGACAGATGGGAACAGAAGCTAATGTAAACCGATTCGGCTATTTATCTACTTACAATATGGCAGAAAACGCGATTTGCATCGGAGGAAATTTATTATCCGGATTCAATGAAGGTGAATTAACTTCTCCCGAATTGCTAAGCTGGTTTACCCGCAATTCATTAAACTATGGTATTGACGTTGCTTTCTTAAACCATCGTTTGAAAGGTTCGATCGATTATTTCTTCTATGTAACCAAAGGAGGTTTGGTTAATCCGGCAGATCGTTATACCACTCCGCTGGGAACCAAACTGCCACAGATCAAATCGAAAAACGAACATCGTCGCGAAGGTTTCGAATTATCCATGAGATGGGGCGACTCTGTCGGAGATTTCCAATATGAAGTCGGAACGAACATGACGTACTACAACAATCTATCCGTAGTGAAACAGGAAGAAGCTTTGTCTACTTTGAAAAACCCGTATAAACGAAGTGTGCATCAAACAGATTACAGGGATGTCATGCTTATTGACAACGGCCTATACCAATCAGTCGGACAAATACTGGGAGTGCCCCGCAGATTAGCATCTTCTGAAACTAAATTAGGAGATATCGCTTATCAGGATCTGAATGGCGATGGTAAAATCGATGGTGAAGATCAGATTCGTTACGGCATGCCGGAGGCTCCGCATTTCACATACGGTGTAGATTTTGCTCTTTCTTATAAAGGCTTCTCTTTATCCGGACTGTTCTACGGGACCGGTAAACGCCACATGGAATTTGGAGTCAACACAAAGAAAGACGAATCACTTTATATAAAAAATGAATATCAACTGGATTACTGGCGGGAAGATAATCCAGATGCCATGTTCCCAAGAAGATCTTTATCTGCTAATATAAATGGAAAAAATAATCAGGAAAAATCAAGCTTTTGGTTCAAGAACGCATCTTTCTTACGTTTGAAAAACTTGTCACTAGCTTACGATTTCAAATACAAATTATTGAAAAGTGCCAACTGGCTCAGTATGTGCAAAGTCAGCCTGACAGGAAGTAACCTGTTTACAATTTCCGGAGTATCAGAATATTTCGATCCGGAAACCACAAGTACAAACGGAGGTTACCCGGTACAACGTGTTTACTCCGTAGGCGTAACAGTAGGATTTTAAAACAGTATAATATTTAGACATTAAAAAGATGAGAAATATAGCTATTAAAACAATATCACTGGCTCTACTCATTGGGAGTACGGCTTGTAGCGACATCTTGGATAAAGGTCCGTTAGATAAGTTCTCAGAAAATGACGTATGGGAAAGTGCAGAACTGGCGCAAGCCTTTTTGTATCCCTCACAAAATTACGCTACCGGACGATTAATCTGGAGTGACAAATGGACAGACAATGATGTGATTCAAGATGACGGAGGAGCTTCCAATGTGAATAAGGAACAGATCGATCGTTATTATGATGCCGGTTGGAATCCGGATGGAAATGATAATAAAATTGGAGATATTTATGAAAACATCCGCAAATGTAATCTTATGCTTCAGAAGATGGAAGAAAACACCACTTTTTTGGAACAGGATAAAAAGCATTTGATCGCACAGGCTAAAATGCAACGTGCCATGATCTATTTCAGTCGTGCCCGCTTGTTCGGAAAACTGATGATTGTAGACCGTGTCATTGATCCAGAAGAAAATATGGAATTTCCCAGAACGGAAACAATCAAAGATACATACGACTTTATTTTGAAAGATTTGCAGGAAGCTGTTATCGATTTACCAGTTTCTGTCCCAAGCGCCGAAGTCGGTTCACTAACTCAAGGTGCCGCCTATGCGTTGATGGCAGAAGTTGCCCTTCACGGTGCTGCTTATATCGAATCAGGACAAGAGGAATACTACAACATTGCCAAGAAGGCAAGTGAAGATCTTTTCGCTCTCGGACAATATGAATTGGATACCGATTACGAAAAAATGTTCAATGAATTCGATTATGCGTTAGGTTCCAAAGAAATCATTTTGGCGCAATTCAGACACGAAAATAATACTAAATTTGCAGATACCTGGATGCAAACCCTCGTACCGAATGTAAACAACGACAAATTGAAAGAATTTGCTAAAAATCCTCCGTTAAACGATAGTTTTGAAGGTTGGATCGGCATGTTCCCTTCGGTAGACCTGGTCAATGAATACGAAGTCAAAGATGTTGACGGAACAGCCAAAGACTGGAATCAAAGCAGTTTTTACAAAAACTATCAACAAAACGGCGGATATGTATCAGATGCGATTTACCGGAATCGAGATAATCGTTTCTATGCAACAATCGTACAGGATTCCAGTACATACTTTAACAGCTTGGTTACTATGCGTGATAAAGGTAATTTACATTGGGACAGTAAAGCCGGAGGTGATTGGGGAATGGCACTTACAGGATATGTATGGCGTAAAGGGGTATATACGGCAAAACCGTTGTTAAATACGGAGCCGACTTTTTATCATCAAATTGTTTTGCGTTTGGGACGTTCTTATCTAAACTATGCAGAGGTTATGTTGCGCCAAGGTAACATCCCTACGGCTATCGAATATATAAACAAGACCCGTACCATACACGGCGGCATGCCTGAATTACCCACGAATCTATCTGCTGAAGAAGCTTGGAAAGTTTACAAACGCGAACGCCGCATCGACCTGGTACACGAAGGTGACAGATATTGGAGCTTGTTGCGATGGGGAAAGGTTGAAGGTAAAAGCACAATCGATGAATTGACGAAAGTACATCATTCTATCAGCATTTCCGAAGATGGAAAAAGTTTTGAAATTATCGCCTTACCTTATCAAACAGCTTTCAACGAACGTGTCTTTACAAAGAAAAGATATCTGTTTCCCGTGCCTGAAGGAGAAAGAATAAACAACCCGTCACTCGATCAGAACGAAGGCTGGTAATTAATAACAAATAACTATAAAAAACGAATAGAAATGAAGACGTTATATAACTATTTAATTCTGGTGTTATTAGTGATCATCAATACCTCCTGTCTGAAAGCCGGGCTGGATGAACTGGAAACATTCGATCAAAACGACATTACCAATGTCCGTTTCGAATATCGTTGGTGGGACGAAACAGAAAAAAGAATGCGGGTAATAGAAATGGAGGTAGAAAAAACGATTGATAATGATAAAAAGGAAATCTACTGTTCTATCCATGTACCGGCTGCCAATACTACTTTTACGGCAGACATCAGAGAACAGGTTTCTCTACAAACATTGGCAATCAATGTGGATGCATCTACGGCAGTTCGTATTTCTCCCGTAGGCAATGCTCCGCAAATGGGTACTTTTCCGGCCGATTTTTCTGCCAAAGAATTTACCTACAAGGTTGTTGCCGGCAATGGCGATACAGCCAATTGGACCATCATAATCTCAGATTTTAGCAAATAACATCTAGTTGACACTCATACAAGGCTGCATCATTTTTCTTTCACATGATTTTTGATGCAGCCTTTTTTTGAAATAAAATAATTTAAACTATAAATAACAACCATGAAGAAAAAAGTACTATTCATTGTGGCGTTATGTATTTCCGGAAGCTTATCCGCCCAGTACCAAATAAATTTAAGTAAAATCACACCTCCCACACTAAACTACCTGGAATTGGGTCATACCGGTCCTGCCGGAAAAGAGATCCGTGTCAACAATCTGTACATGGAAGAAGAAGGCATTCCGCAACTTCCCGTCATGGGAGAATTCCATTACAATAGAACCGACCATCGGTATTGGCGCGATGCATTGCTCAAGATGAAAGCTTCAGGCATCAATATTGTGGCAACTTACTGCATCTGGTCATTACACGAGGAAGTAGAAGGCGAACTTTCCTGGGAAGGCCATCTGAATCTCCGCTGCTTTGTAGAATTATGCAAGGAACTCGATATGAAAGTCCACCTGCGCTTCGGTCCTTATTGTAATGCGGAAATCAAGAACGGCGGTCTACCCGATTGGATTGTCAGCAACAAAAACCTGGTAACACGTTCAAACGATCCCTTGTATCTCGAATATGTCCGTCGATGGTATCAAGCCGTATACGACCAAGTAAAGGGATTACTATGGAAAGACGGAGGTCCTGTCATGGCGCTCCAACTGGAAAACGAATATGTTCGTAAAGGCATGATTATTCCGCATTTGTTAACCTTAAAAAAGATGGCAGTTGAAATAGGTTTTGATCTGCCGCTTTACAGTATGACCCACTGGATGGACAGTGAATATCCGAAAGGGGAAATCGTTCCTTACGCCGGATTCTATATCGAAGCTCCGTGGACCGCATCCGGAAAGAATGAAATACCCACTTCCAATTTTGAGTTTTTCACTTATAACCGTCTGTCTGATAATATTGGTACCGATATTATCAAACTTGAAGGAGACGTAGAATCTTTGAGCGGAGAAAATAATGACTCCCCTTTCTTCACCTGTGAAATAGGCGTAGGCACCACAGCTTTCTACCACCGCCGTGCCGTCGTTCCGGAAGAAATGGCGGGAGAAAACATCAATCTACGCTTGGGGTGCGGAGCCAATATGATGGGATATTATATGTACACCGGTGGTACTAATCCTGTCGGGAAAATAAGTACATACCAATCATCCGGTCCTCGCATCAGTTACGACTACCAGGCCCCCATCCGTGAATTCGGAACTTTGGGTACAGTCATGCAGGAAACGAAGAAATATAACTATTTCATGAATGATTTCGGAACAGCGCTGGCTCCGGCTGTAGCTTACCTACCTACCAGCAATCAGGACAGGGACAATTTGCAATGGGCCGTACGCCTGAACGAATCGGCAGGGTATCTGTTCTGTTCCAACTACTTATATAAACATACCCGGAAGGACTATAAAAATGTTCAGTTCTCTATAAAGCTCAAAGACGAAACCATCCACATACCACGCAAAAAGGTAACCGTTAAAGGCGGAACTTATTTCCTTTGGCCGTTCAACCAGCAGTTCAGCGAAGTGTTACTGAAATACTCGACAACACAACCCGTCTGTTCACTGAAAGAAGGAAATACTGATACTTATTTCTTCTTTGAAGATGATTTTATACCCGGCGAATATTTGATTGAAGACAAAGGAATCCGGAGCGTTGAAGTAAAGAACGGTACATCCCGGAAAGAAAAAAACGGGTATTTTATCGACCGGTTGACCCCGGGAAAAGAGTGTTCCATTGAAATCACGAAAGAGAATGGTTCCAAAGTACGCTTTGTTACGCTCACAGAGGAAGAATCAGATCATATATGGAAAGGGACATTGAAAGGAAAAGAATTTGTAGCTATTACTAATTCATCGTTGATCTACGATAACGATAAGATCACTCTAATCGACGATCAACCGTCAACAGAGATATGGACATATGAGGACGGTAATTTCAAGCAACAAACATTCCAAAGCAGCGCGCATAATCTGCAAGCAGAATTTCGTCCGATCACTCCGATGGAAAAAAGCCTGTGGATACGTCCAACAGAAGGTAATATAGCAAAACGTCAGTTCTCATTGAGCACATTCTCAAAAGTAGAACGCGCCTATTTACGTTATGTATCATCCGATCCAATCAGTTGTATGATCAACGGAAAAGAAACAAAAACGACATCTATGGGCAGTTATTCCTATGCTAATGTAACCGACTTCATTCAAAACGGCAACAATACGATCGAATTTAATCTTTCTAATAGAAAAGAGATCACAGCGGAAATAGAAGTTCTTTTGAAGAATGGTAAACGTATCCTCTGGAATACAGATGCAACCTGGTTATCGGCAGACAACAAACCTGTTGCAACAACTACCGGAAAGAACAAGCCTTCCGCCTTTGCTCCTGAAGAATATATAGGCCTTTATGAAGTAAAAGCTCCGGCTGCGACTTGTGGCAACGAGGAAACACGTATGTATATTTCTTATAAAGGAGATGTAGCCAACGCTTACCTGAACGGAAATCTGATCGGCGACTCCTTCTATGACGGCACAGAATGGATTCTCAGCTTAAGCCGCCTGAAAGAATCCATCGATACTAATCCGATGGTGATCCGCATCGACGGGCTGAAATCGGCTGATGTTCCTATTTATTTCGAGAAAAATGTCGTTCCGGCAGATTGTGTCGTTCCGACCATTTCCGATATACTGGTAAAACAGGAGTATCGATTCGAACTAAATAATCAATAAATCATAGATATCTATAACTGCTCTCCCGTAAGGAACAAAGTAAAAAGAATTCTGTAAGTACCACCATATCTCGCGATACTTACAGAATTCTTTACTTTTGTTCCTAAATCTTCAACAATATTTCGAAGAAGTTCCATTTTGATAAAACATTGAATATACACCAAAGAAAACCCAAAAATCGAAGTTGTCGTAACAATCGAGTCGAATGGAAAGCAACATTTCAGAGCTTGGGTTTTACCCGATGCTATATCCTTCCTGGTTGCCAATTATTCTGATGCAGGTAATGAGTTCTACTTTAATTACGACTCCAACAGGACAAGATATCTGGATTCATATATCGCCGAAGACGGAGACGTAGCCGGATGGATACAGCTTAATTTCAACTAGCACTCTATACAATAATAAAACAACTATCATTATCCTGATAATATCGAATTATGCAAAGTATTCATCTCATTTTATCAACTATAATAGAAGTCTGTTCCTTAATTTTACACAGTCTTTATTTTACTTTCTCCGTACAGAAGTAATATTAAAGACTGTGAAGAAATTCCACCGATTATATTTATAAGAACTTATAAGTCATGAAAAAACAAATTAGAAGCATAGTTTCTGTTATAGGCCTCTTTTCTTTATGTTTTACCGCCTGTTCCGTGGAACATAAAGAAGTACCATTAACATTATGGTACAATACTCCCGCCGACGCAACCGCCACGGATAATCCAAATAAAGGATATGACGATGATGCAGAGTGGCTGAAAGCCTTACCTTTAGGAAACGGTTCACTCGGTGCTATGGTCTTTGGAGATGTACACAAAGAACGTATCCAACTAAATGAAGAGACCATGTGGTCAGGAAGCATACAGGATAGCGACAATCTGGAAGCGGCCAAACATATAGAAGAAATCAAACAACTATTGTTTGACGGTAAATATAAAGAAGCCACAGACCTGACAAACCGTACACAAATATGTACCGGAAAAGGTTCCGGGCACGGACAAGGCAGCAACGCCCCTTTCGGATGTTATCAAACGATGGGCGACTTGTGGATCGACTTCGATAATAAATCGCCCTACACCGATTATCGCAGGGAACTGAATCTGGATGATGCGACAGCCAGGATTTCCTACAAACAAGGAGATGTAAATTTCAAACGTGAAATCTTTATCAGCCACCCGGATCAGTCCATGGTCATGAGAATATCTGCGGATAAAAAGCAGCAACTCTCTTTTACTTGCCGGATGAACCGGCCGGAACGCTACTCTACCTATACGGAAAACGAGCAACTGATCATGGCCGGGGCACTTTCAGACGGTAAAGGAGGAGATGGGCTTCAATACATGACAAGGTTAAAAGCTGTACCGATGAATGGTTCCGTTACGTATTCTGATTCTACCTTGACAGTGAAAGATGCGGATGAAGTTCTTCTGTTTTTAACCGCATCGACAGATTATAAGCTGGAATATCCCATCTACAAAGGACGGGATTTCAGCAGCATCACCGAAGCATCTTTAAATAAAGCTATAAACAAATCTTACAATCAGCTTTATGAAACACATGTAAAAGAATATACCGACTATTTCCAAAGAGCAAATCTGCAACTGACAAATACGCCTGATACGATCCCTACCGACATTAAGGTTATGAATGCCCGAAAAGGCATGATAGACCCTCACCTATATGAACAAATGTTCCAATATGGCCGTTACCTCCTGATCTCGTCGTCGCGACCGGGTACTATGCCCGCCAACCTGCAAGGTATCTGGGCAAACAAGCTTCAGACCGCCTGGAATGGCGATTATCATACCGACGTCAATATCGAAATGAACTACTGGCCTGCGGAAGTAACCAACCTGTCAGAAATGCATCTGCCAATGTTCGACCTGATTGCTTCGCTAGTTGAACCAGGGACCAAGACCGCACAAATCCAATACAATAAGAAGGGCTGGGTAGTACACCCTATCACGAACGTATGGGGATATACCTCTCCGGGCGAAGCAGCTTCCTGGGGTATGCACACCGGTGCTCCGGCATGGATTTGCCAACATATCGGTGAACACTATCGGTTTACAGGCGATAAAGACTTTTTACGCAAAACATATCCTGTACTGAAAGGAGCTATCGAGTTTTATATGGATTGGCTGACAGAGAACCCGAAAACAAAAGAACTAGTTTCCGGTCCTGCTGTTTCTCCGGAAAATACGTTTGTCGCTCCCGATGGCAGCCATAGCCAGATCAGCATGGGACCGGCACACGACCAGCAAACTATCTGGCAACTGTTTGACGACTTCGCCATGATATCCAGCGAATTATCCATCGACGATGATTTTACACGCCAGGTTGCTGATGCAAAAGATCGTTTGGCCGATACGAAAATTGGTTCTGACGGACGCATCATGGAATGGGCCGACGAGTTCCCTGAAGTTGAACCTGGTCACCGTCATATCTCCCACCTGTTCGCCATCCATCCGGGATCGCAGATCAATATGCTGCAAACTCCCGACCTGATCGAGGCTGCCAACAAATCGCTGGACTACCGCATCCAGCATCGCAGAGGCTATGTCGGTTGGAGTTCGGCATGGGCCATCAGCCAATATGCCCGCTTGCATCAGGCCGAAAAAGCGAAAGAGAACCTGAACGATGTCATGAAGAAATGCATCAACCCGAACCTCTTCACAATATGTCCTCCTTTCCAGATCGACGCTAACTTCGGAACAACGGCAGGGATAGCCGAAATGTTGTTACAGAGTCATGTGTACGATCAGGGAGGTTATATCATTCAATTACTTCCCTCCCTTCCTGCCGATTGGAAAAAAGGAGAATTCTCAGGCTTAAAAGCCCGGGGAGGATTTGAAGTGGCGGTGAAATGGGAAAACGGACAAATAGTCGATGCTTCCGTTAAATCGCTACAGGGGAATAAATTCCGTATCTGGTATAACGGTAATTATTTGCAGGCAAACGGTTTGAAAAAAGGGGTAATCTGGAAATGGAATAAATAGTTATTGAAAGCGCAAACCTTTGCGTACTTTTTACGAAAAGAATCAGTCTTCAAAATAACATTTTCCACTACCTTTGAAGACTGATCTTCTTACTTATACTTATAAACACAGCATGGAAAATATGAAAAACTCAAGAAGAAACTTCTTCAAAAAAGGACTGGCGGGAGCTGTCGCATTAGGCACTGCCTCCATTACCCAACCTGTATCGGCAGTTACTGCCAAAGTAAATGCGCCTACTGCAAAACGTATTGTTTTAATATCACTTGACGGAATCTGTGTAGACGGATACCTGAAGGCAAAAACTCCGAATCTGGATGCCTTGATGGCCGAAGGTTCACTCTCGCTGGATACACGTGTGGTCATGCCTTCGGTGACATTGCCTAACTGGACCAGCCATCTTTGCGGAAGCGGCCCCGAACAGCATGGTGTAGTCGATAATAGCTGGGAAATCTCCAAATTCGTATTACCTGCGATTGAAACAGATAGCAAAGGATATTACCCTTCCGTATTCAAAGTATTAAAAGAGGCACTTCCACAGGCAAAAACAGCTTTCTATTATAACTGGATCAACCTGTTCTACCCATACAATAAACAGTATCTGGATGAAGTCAGCTACCTGGAAGAAGATGCCTACGTGCCGAACTACGAGAAAGCGCTTTCTTTTCTGATGGAGAACCGGAAAAATCCGACACTGATATTCCTCTATTCCGTACATACCGACCATGCCGGGCACAAACATAAATGGATGTCTCCGGAATACATACAATCCATCGAGGAGGCGGATGTGGAAATCGGCAAATTCATCGACAAGATGAAACAGGAAGGATTATACAAAGATACCCATTTCATGTTCCTGACAGATCATGGCGGTATCGAATACGGGCATGGCGGAGTAAATACGGACGAAATGATTGTCCCCTGGGGTATCACCGGGCCGGGAATAAAGAGAGGATTCAAGATCACGGAAGCTAATAACACAGTAAACACAGCAGCCATCATCCTGCACCTGTTCAAAGTAAAACAACCCTTATCCTGGACAGGCGAGGTGATAGAGACAATATTCAAATAATTCTATAACAAAAACTATGACAACACTCAAAAGTTTTCTACTTCTTTTGTGTATCGGCTTCTCTTTGCAGGCTTATGCACAGGAAAAAGTAACCACCCGCGAAGTCCTGTCTTTAGACAAAGGATGGAGTTTCCATAAGGGAGATATCCCCTACCCGATTATTAAAGGACATAACGCGACTTACCGGAACGCTAAAGCCGGATACGTGAGTGGAGCCGCCTCCCCGAACTACGATGATTCCTCCTGGCGTATCGTAGACATCCCCCATGACTGGGCGATCGAAGGACGGGTAAACCCGGAAGCCAACCTTTCGCAGGGTTACTACGACCGCGGTTTCGGCTGGTACCGCCGTAAATTCAAACTGTCTCCCGAAGATAAAGGGAAGCACCTGGAATTACAGTTCGACGGTATTGCCACACATGCCACGATCTGGGTTAACGGAACCGTACTGCATCGCAACTGGTGCGGTTATACATCCATGTATATCGACATCACGCCGTATGCAACATATGGTGACGATGTGAATACCATTGCCGTACGCGTAGATGCAGAAGCCCAAGAAGGCTGGTGGTATGAAGGAGCAGGAATTTACCGCCACACCTGGCTGGTAAAACGCTCGCCGCTGCATATTATCACAGATGGTGTCTTTGCCAATCCTGTAAAGAAGACCGAAAGCCAGTGGGAAATACCTGTAGAGGTTTCCTTATATAACTCAGGTAAACTACCTGCCAATAGTGAAGTAGAAGTTTCTTTGTTTGCCCCGGATGGCAAATCGATCACGACACAAACCCAGAAACTCTCTGTCGGAGCATTGGGAGAAGGGATCTCAAACTTATCAATGACAGTTTCAGACCCTCAACTCTGGTCACCGGACAGTCCCGCACTTTATAAAGTCAAAACCATTGTAAAGCAAAACGGTACTGTAACGGACGAAGCCGAAACCAAATGTGGTTTCCGGACCATCCGTTTCGATAATAACACCGGTTTCTGGCTGAACGGAGAGAATATCAAGATAAAAGGCGTTTGTAACCATCAGGATCATGCCGGTGTGGGTGTCGCCGTTCCGGATGCTTTGTGGAAATTCCGCCTGCGCAAACTAAAAGAGATGGGAGTCAATGCCTATCGTGTTGCTCATAATCCGGTTGCCAAAGAATTTATGGCTGCTTGCGACAGCATAGGTATCATGGTACTGGATGAAAACAGATTGTTCAACACTTCACCCGAATATGTTCGTCAACTGGAGTGGCAAGTACGCCGCGACCGTAACTGTCCGAGCGTAATCCTCTGGTCCGTTTTCAACGAAGAACCGATGCAGGGCACGGAAAACGGGGTTGAAATGGTTCGCCGCATGTACGACGTAGTGAAGAAGATGGACCCGACACGCCCTATAACAGCTGCGATGAACGGAGGATTCTTCTCTGAATATAATGTATCGCAGGCGGTAGATGTCGGAGGATTCAATTATCAGATCGAAAGTTACGACCGTTTCCACGAAGAAAACCCGGACCTGCCTCTGACCAGTTCAGAAGATGGTTCCGCCTTTATGATCCGGGGTGAATATGTAACAGACAGGTCGAAAAACCTGATGGATTCATACGATACACAATGTGCGGACTGGGGAGCTACCCACCGCAGAGCCTGGAAAGCCGTGGCTGAACGCCCCTGGATGGCAGGGTGCTTCTACTGGACCGGATTCGATTATCATGGCGAACCGACTCCGCATCGCTGGCCTACAGTCAGCTCTTTCTTCGGTATCATGGATTTATGCGGATTCCCCAAAATGGCTTATTACCTGCATCAGGCACAATGGGTAAAGGATAAAGATGTCTTGGAACTGGTGCCTCACTGGAACTGGCCTGCCGACTCCATCGGAAAGCCTATCAAAGTAATGGCATTGAGCAACGCAGATAAAGTAAAGTTATTACTGAACGGCAAAGTAATATCCGAACAAGTGGTAGATCCGTACGAAATGAATACTTGGTCTGTTCCTTATAAACCTGGCAAGCTGGAAGCCATCGGCTACAAGAACGGAAAGATCGTCTCACGTACCAAAGTAGAGACAACTAAAGAGCCCGTCCAGGTTCGCCTGACGCCTGACCGTAACAGCCTGGCAGGTGATGGCCGGGACGCTATGCCGATAACCGTGGAGGTTGTAGACTCCAAAGGTCGTCACGTACCGACAGCCAATAACATGATGGAATTCACCCTGACAGGCCCTGCCGAAATCATCGGTGTAGGAAACGGTAATCCGAACTGTCACGAGCCGGAAAAGGGAAATAAACGTAGTCTGTTCTACGGACTGGCACAGGTCATCATACAGAGCAAAGAAGGTTCGGGTCCAATCACCCTGACAGCCTCTACTCCGGGATTAAAACCGGCTACGATCACGATCAATGCTGAGCAGGTACCCCCTATCCCCTCCATTGCGGCAGAAAATCCACCGATGTTACTGAATAGATGGGTAGCTTCTCCCCTTTCCACCGAGAAACCCGACGCCACCCGTCAGATAGCCGATAATGATATGAACAGTTGGCAACCCGTTTCAGGCGGCAACCTGATCAAACTGGAGAATGCCAATTTCGTTATTTTACGTGCGACATTCAATCCTTACCAGGCTCATCGGGAAGAAGGCGGAAGTATCCTCTTCAAACAACTGACAGGAAAAGCCGAAATCTGGCTCAACGGTCAACTGATCGGTTCAAAAACGACAGATAAGCAAGAAGACTTCACCGTTGAATTCCCTGCCGCAAAAGAGAGATGTGACCTGCGCGTTCTGCTGAACGGCACGACAGGCGAAGCCGTCGGTCTAAAAGGAAACGTGACGGTACGTACCAAACGAATGATTCCGTAATCAAGATCATCCAGGTTACGCCCGATAGTTCCGGAATTGATCACGACAGAGGAGGACGATCGCCATATGGCCGTGCGTATCCATCCACAATCAAAATATCTTATGTTACGTCAGAAAATGTACATCTGGTATTCTTGGGTAATTTCGGACTCGCAGGTCAGATGTCAGGATGCAAAGAAAGAAAAACAAAAACGGGGCTGTCTCAAATGAAAACCAGCCCCATTATAGAAAACGTTATTTAATTTATCCCATCTTCCTTTTTAAAACATACTCCAACATTATTATTGTCCACGGAAAGGATTCTGATCCTTTGAAGCATCTATTGCGTCATTATTAGTAAACTCTAACTGAGGAATCTGACAAAGAAAACGATAATCATTTGACGGCAGATATCCATAAGGTTCAGCATCTGCTGCATTATAGTTATCCAAATAAGTCATACCTAAAGAAAAATGCCCGGCCGGATTTGAAGCTGTTGCACCATAGCGATACAAAGGTTTTTGTAAACGCAACAAATCATACATACCAGTCACCCCTTCGCCCAACAATTCTTTACGGCGTTCTACATATATACTTTCCAACAACTCTGTTTTAGCCGTTGTAGTTGTAGGCTTCGCAACGTTACGTGCACTCTGCAGTGTATTCAAATAAGTTAATGCATTTGCCGTATTATTGAGATTCGCTTCCGCTTCTGCCATAATCAATAACATTTCAGCAGAACGCATTAATGAAAACTCCGGATAAGTATGTCCCTGCGGAGCACCATTGGCATCTCCATAATATTTAAATTTATTGTAAGCCCATTTAGCAGCAATCTCTTTGTCTCCATTAGCTGTACGGTGCCAGAACATTACCGACTTAACATCATCGTCCGTTACGCTTTCGGTCTTTGTACATTTACTACCACGAAAATCTGTTTCATCAAACAATTGAACGAATTTATCGTCTACAAACAAATTGATAAAACTATAAATCGGACCGTCTGTCATACCTTCTCCATAACTCGGATCCTGATTATACCAGTAATTGAATTCAGTATTCGAACTAATATTCGACAAATTAGTAAAATTCAGCCCCCAAATAACTTCTTTACAACCATCCGATAACAAATTATCGAATCCGCTGCACCATTCCTCTTTGCTCATCAACGTATTATACTTGTCATAAACACTTTTAGCCTCAGCCAAAGCTTTATCCCAATCACCCATTACCTGATAAACACGAGCCAAATAACCGGAAACCACATCCACATTAAGTTTCCATTGTTCCTCCCGGTCATATGAAGCAAGCAAGCTTTTGGCTGCCGTCAAGTCATCAAGCACTTGCTTATAACATTCTTCCACAGTCGAGAACCCTTTGGAATCAGGCTCGCTGGAAGAAGTCCGCAAGATAACTCCTCTTTTATCCTTGGCTATCGCATAAGTCTGCTGATAATTTAACAACAGGTTAAAATAAGAAATTCCACGCATGGCCAAACACTGTCCTTTAATAACCGGCTTTTCCGATTCATCACCCGAAGCCTCCGGAAGTGCATCGATAATAATATTCGCCTGGTTGATAATCTTATACATATTCGTCCAAATACGTTTAGAATAATCTCCTGCGGCCTGTGTACGTCCTTCCGTCAAGCGATAGCTATCCTCTACCGAACCGCCATAGTTCTTCGTACTCATAATATCCGCACCAGGCAAATCGTAATACATGCACAGACCGGTTACGCCAGCATAACAAGCATCGTTCTGGCTACTTCCACCTTGTTCACCCATCAACAAATATTTATAAGCCGAATTCAAAGCCATGTTCAGCCCCGTAGTGCTTCCCAAAATCGTATTCTCATCTATATCAGTCGATGAATTTGTTGTCAATTCATCATTGCAATTACTCAAAGAAAAAGCCAACAGAGCAACAGCAACAAACTTCATATTTTTATATATTCTTTTCATATCAAACTCTTATTAAAATGAAACCTGAATACCACACATATAAACTCGTCTTGACCCCTGGATACCGTTGTCTGTTTCGGTATTACCATTATAGTTGTTACCCATAACACCTGTTTCCGGTTCCGAATGACGTTTTGCGGCAGGACCAAACGTCAACAGGTTATCGCCTGAAATATATACGCGGGCATTTGAAACCCCGACTTTTTTGGTCAAAGCCTTCGGTAAGGTATATCCTAAATTGAGGTTTCTCAAACGCAAGAAATCATTATTATGAATAAAGAAATCCGTTCTTTTTACGTTCAAAGAGGCATTCGCAGAAGACAAACGAGGGAATTCTGCCACATCACCCGGCTTTTCCCATCTGCTTTCCACCTGATCCATAATCATGCCTACTCCATCCAAACCGGCAGTACGTTCCAACCATACATAATCGTACATTTTCGACCCCAAAGAAGCATACCACATAAAAGAAAGATCAAATCCCTTATATGTAAACGTATTGGTCAAAGAACCGAATGCCTTCGGTATCGCAGAGCCGCACCATTGATAATCGTCCATCGTGACGTCTGAATAATTTTCCGTAGTTTTCCAACCACCATTATCGTCTTTAATCAGATAGACTCTGTTACCATTATCCGGATTTACCCCGGCATGTTTCGGCATATAAAATTCATATAAAGAACGTCCTTCTTCCAATTTATATGTTGCACCACGGTTCGCATACGTATAAGAGCCACCCGGCAGATATGTCACCTCGTTCTTCAAGGTAGACATATTAAAATCAATGTTCCACTGAAAATCGTTGGTCTTGACGGCTACTGCACTCAGTGTCAATTCCAAACCACTGTTACGCACATTTCCCATATTGGTGTTATAACCGGCAGCATCACCTACCTGTGCGGATAACGGCAAATTCCTGTAATACAACAAATCTTTCGAACTACGGGAATAATACTCAATCGTTCCGCTCAAACGACTTAAGACACTGAAATCTAACGCTATATTATACTGTTCGTTGCGTTCCCACTTCAAATTAGGTGTAGCAATCGTACGCGGCTTATATCCGGCAGCACCATAAAAATCAGCAGAAGTATAATAGGCTTGATAAGCATATAAAATTTCATCTCCTGCAGTACCGCTACTTGTATTACGAGGCACCAGCTTATCGTTACCGGAAGTACCATAACTACCACGTAACGCCAAATTATCAACCCAATCGATATCTTCCATAAAATTCTCCTTCGAAATTCTCCAAGAAGCACCTACGGAGAAGAAGTTACCCCAACGACTGTCTTTACTGAAGCGTGAAGAACCGTCGCGACGAATAGAACCGGACAAATAATATTTGTTTTGGAAATTATAGTCTATCTTGCCAAAAACAGACAACAAAGAATAACGATTACGGTAAGAACTTACGCTCCAGTTTGCAGTCGTTGATTCCAGTTCATACTGTCCCATTTGCATGATGCCCTCACCATAACCATAATTATATTGCTGGTTATAAGAATATAACTCATGCCCCAACAATACATCCAAATTATGTTCGCCGAAAGACCGATTCCAAGTCAGCAAGTTATTCCATGTAACAGAAGTTGTTTTCCAGTTTTCACGTGTGGCATCTCCACCATTGGTCATAACCGTCACGCCAAAAGGCTTCTGTTGCCCCGAACCATGCACGGCCGAGCTATACCCGTAGCCATTCTCCTGGATATCGTCAAGATTCACATTCGTCTTAAACTTAATATCGAACGGCAAAGAAAATTCGGCAAAATAATGGGCCGTCAACATACCTCCCTCTTTATTGCTGAAATTATCATCATTGGGGTTATTCCAATAATCGCCGGCCCCGTTTAAGACATGGATTCCGAAGAAATTACGACTGTTCACACCGTAATCGTTCATACGCATACCGGTCTTCTCCGAACGATACCAATCCGTATTGTCTTCATTTCTTAACCAAGGCGAATTCAACGTGTTTGAATAAACCAACGCACGGTTTGCCCCCGAAACATTCTGGCGAGAATAGCTATAAGCCAAATTTCCTCCCATCTGCAGCCAATCCATCACTTGCGAAGTCACACTCGCACGGAATGAGTAACGCTTGTAATACTGGTTATTGGCATACCCTTTATCGTTCAAATAAGAAATAGAAGTATAATAGTTTGTTTTCCCGTTATCGCTCGAACCACTGACATCCAGCCCGTAATCCTGGCGCAACTTACGTGAGAAAACAGCCCCGTACCAGTCATAATCGCTTTCATCCCAAACCATTTCCAAATTAGGATTAGCCCAACAGTTGCCATTTCCATCATGCAATACATAATTCGAAGCATCGCCGGTCCATTTGAACGGGGTTACATAAACCGTTTCGCCTTTTGAATTTACACGTGGATTTACAGCACGCGACAACAAGTTTGCCGACGCATAATCGCCTGCATCCTGCTTACTCATCCCTTCCACGTAATACTTATCATTATATAAGGCACGCCACAAATTGGTCATTTGCTGGTAAGGATCTGCCTTTTTAGGGTTAGCCACCGCATTATCGGAAGTACCCCACGCTCCTCTGAAATTGATAACAGGCTTACCCGATTTACCTTTCTTTGTCGTAATTACCACTACCCCATTCGCTGCACGCGAACCATACAACGAAGCTGCCGCGGCATCTTTCAATACCGTCATCGACTCTATATCCGAAGGCGAAATAGAGGTCAACTTACCATCATAAGGCATGCCGTCTACCACATACAAAGGTGTCGACTTTCCGGACATGGAAGCTATACCGCGAATCTGAATACGCGTTTCGCCCCCCGGGTTACCCTCATTATTAGAGACATTCACACCGGCCGACATACCTTGCAAAGCTTCCGCAAAACCGGCCCCTGAAATCTTTTCCAACTGGTCGGATTTGACTATTGAGGCAGAACCGGTAAACGACGATTTCTTTGCCGTACCATAGGCAACGACAACCACCTCGTCCAAATCCTGCGTATCGCTCAGTAGTTTTACATTCACGGCACTATGTCCATCCCAAGTAATCTGCTGTGTAGCCATTCCGACAAACGAAATAACCAATACCGCTCCTTTTTGTACTCCATCTAAAACAAAGCGACCATCCTGGTCGGTAATCGTACCGTTTGAAGTACCTTTCACAGAAATGGAAGCACCGGCTACAGGTCCCATTTCGTCTACAACACTACCTGTAACTTTGTTTTTCTGCTGTGTAATCATAGTTCCTTCGGAGGAAGGGATTACGGCTGCATGGATAGTTCCGCCCATACCGAATACGGTTGCCAGAACCAAAGCTTTAACCAGTTTCGAATTTGTCAACATAAAATAAATTTAAAAGTTAAACAATTCTGTTTTTTCATATTAAAAATATATAGAAGAGCGCAAGCTCTTTTAATATCAACAACTTCGACCACAGCTAATCGCATAGAGAAATACTCGTAGGTTTTTCATTCGTTTGTTTAAACTCATTAAAAAGACCATTGTCTTTGAAGAACTATGGTGACAATAGTTATCAAAAAGACAGAAATGATTACATATGTTTCTTTTTGAATAAAATACAAACTAAGTGTTAAACAATCCCCTTCTGCGGCGAATATATACTAAATAACCATAAATAAAATGAACAATGGATGATCTTGTTTTTTTTGATACCTTAACAGTGTAAAGCCTATCTGAACCCGTTTTGACCCTGGTTTCCCTCCACTCTGCCTTCGTTCTGACTCCGTTGTGAGTCCGTTCTGACTCCGTTCCAAGCATCGAAAACAGATGGGAATTTGAATGCGAAAGGTGCTTTGAATCGACTGGTTTTCAACATTATATGCATTTTTTGAGAATAGCGTTGTCGCTTATTTCTATACTTTCAATACGGTAAATAAATGTTAATAAACTTTTGGTTGTTTCATTTGTTATCTAATTGTATTCTGTTAATAGTATGTAATTGTAAATCAGACATTATGGTAGTGGCTATCTCTATGTTAAAATTTAATCTATATGTGAAAATAATAAGGGTGTATTATTAATTTATTAGAAAATTACATTATATTTGCATCGATTTTATACCATAGTTCTTCAAAAACTATGTCATTACAATCATTATTTAACATTTTGGAAGTGCATTAGAGAAAAAAAACTGTGCCAAAAGTCTATTTCCGGAGCCGGCCTATCAATCACAGACCAGCCAAAGACTTTTGGCACAGTTTCATGCTTTTTCAGTACGTTGATCTTTCAATATTATCTGACCAGTTGCAATTCCTTGATCAGTCGCGGACATTTACCCCACTTGTCGATCATATAAAGTACATAACGGATATCCACTGCAATACAACGCTGCAAGTCGGGTTCGAAAGCGATGTCACCGCTCATGGCTTCCCAGTTTCCGTCGAAAGCAAGACCGATCAGACGGGCGTTCTTATCGAATACAGGGCTACCAGAGTTACCACCGGTAATATCATTATTTGTCAGGAAGCAAAGCTGCAACTGTCCGTTTTCATTGGCATACTGACCAAAGTCCTTGCTACGGATCAGGTCCAGGATTTCCGGTTGAACCCAGAACTCATCATCTTCCGGATTTTCTTTTTCCAAGATACCTTTCTCCGTTGAATAATAGTCATACCAGGCTGCATCATACGGATGATACCCTCCGATAGAACCATAGCTTAAACGCATCGTGAAGTTCGCATCCGAAGAAAGGGGCTTTTCCGGATACATTTCCTTCAGTCCGGCAAAATACAGACGTTCGCCTTTGGCAATATCGTAATGAGCATCGCCCATAAACTGCTGCAACTCGAACAAAGAGATCAGCGTGGACAAACTCAGTTCGGCTGCCGGGTCTTTTTTCAGTTTTGCATACAGTTTCGGATCTTTCAGCATCTTCTCGATCTTGTCGTATGACAAAAGTGAAGTCTTCTTAAAAACGTCTGCTGCATATTTTGCATAGTCACCTTTATACTTCTTATCCACTTTCTGATAGATATCCGGAAGATATTGAGCCGGAACACGTTCTTTCACCACTTTCATCATGGCAGCCAATACCTTTTGGTCAAGGGAGGCATCGTAATCTTTAAAGAACGGCTGGATCTTGTCTTTCAGGACCATGTCTATTTCTTCCGGAGTAGAACCGTTTATATCCACACCCTGTACCATACGCGCCAGGCGCACAATTTCAGTACCGCTGACAAATGCTTCTGACAGATAAGTGGAAACTTTCCGGTATTCATCCGTCGAAGTATATCCTTTTTCCAACAGGTTCAGCACTTCGCCGTATTTGGCTTTACGTTCAGGTGTCTGACCGGCCCAGGCGGCAAAAGCAGCTTCCTCTTCCTTCTTACGCTCTATCACGTTCAGATTAGCCAGACCGCGGTTCATACCGATAGAATTCTTCCAGTAGTTAGAGCTACCGGCATATTTGGAGGCATATTTGATACGGACTTCATCGCTTGCCGACATAGCATCTTTCCAGATAGCTTGTTTGATGCCGCGTACCTCGATACGAGGCTTGTTGCTGTCTTCAATACGCTGTTTCACACCCCAGGAAGATAAATAACGGTCTGTGCTGCCCGGGAAACCAATTGTCATCGCGTAATCTTTATCCTGGTATCCCTGAAGGGAAACTTCTGCTACATATTTAGGGCTGTAAGGCTTGTTGTCTTTGCTGTATTCCGCCGGTTTGTTATCAGCATCGGCATACACACGAAATACGGAAAAGTCGCCTGTATGACGCGGCCACATCCAGTTATCCGTGTCACCACCGAACTTTCCGACTGAACTGGGCGGAGCAAATACCATACGAACGTCGTTGAACACATCGTAAACAACCAGGAAATACTTGTTATTATTATAGAAAGGAACTACATCCGCAGCCTGGAATTCCGTATTGCCGATCGAGTCGCAGATGACCTGTCCGATAGAATCGGCAGCAGCCAAACGCAGATATTCTTCTTCAATACCGGCGATTTCACCGTTGATACGGTCGCTTACGTCAACCGTTTCACGCAAGTAGCGCACGCTCAGTCCCGGAACGGGCAACTCTTCTTCCTTACTCTGAGAAACGAAACCGTCTTTCAGATAATCATGTTCAACGCTACTCAACTGCTGGATAGAACCGAAACCACAATGGTGATTAGTAAAGATCAATCCTTCTTCCGATACGGTAATACCGGTACATCCGCCACCGAAAATAACAACAGCATTGGCCACACACGGGTCGGTTTCACTGTAAAGTTGCTGATAGGACGGGACAAATCCCAATTCCTTGATTCGAGCCAGATTTTGTTTGTTAAGTTCCTTCAGAACCCACATGCCCTCGTCGGCATATACCTGGCCTGCAGCAACAAGAAGCAGTAAAACTGCCCACACCTTCTTCATAAAATTCATTCTTTTTTATTCTATTAGTAATTTAATATTTTTCGCATCTACGCGTGCACCGAGCCACTCACGGATCTTTAACTGTTCTTTTTCATTGATACGCTCTTTGCTTTTTAGGTAAACCAACATGACTGTGTCCTGTTTCATGCTGTCAGTACTTACAATATAGGTATTCGAACAAGAGGCTTCAAGAACAGACGGGAATAAAACTTTCATCTCCGGGATCAACTCCGAAGTCATACGCGAAGCACTCTTATACCGGTCTACCGTCTTTTTCAAGGAATCGATCTGTATGGATTGTACCCGAAGAACTTCTTCACTATTTTTATATAGATCCTGCATCAGCATGCTTTTCAGTTCGTTTATATCGGTAGCTTCCTGTCCGAAACCTTGCTGGACGACCAGAGAGACATCTTTCAAACCATATTTGCGAAGCCGGGTCCGGGCAATTTCGATCATGGGTTCCGGCACATTTTCACCGATCATTACGACTTTCACTTCTTTCTTCTCGCTCGTATCCGTCACTGTTTTACTCAATATCTGTGTATTCGGAAAAGCCAGTTCTTCCGTCACAAAATTAGCGACCCGGTCATTGAAATAACTGGTACGGATCAGGTTATAGCTCAGGAAAAGACTCGGTACGATCGTGAAAAAAACAATCACCCCGACATAGCGTGTCACCACCTTTTCCCGTTGTTTATCCAGGAATATCTTCTTTGGATATTTCAGTATACGGACCACCAGGAAAGTTGCCAGACTGATAAACACCGTATTGATAAAATAGAGATAAAAAGCACCGAAGAAATAATAAAGATTCCCGCTTGCCAATCCGAAACCGGCCGTACAGAGCGGTGGCATCAACGCCGTAGCGATAGCCACACCCGGAATCACATTTCCTTTACTTTTGGTTGAACTGGCAACAATACCGGCCAATCCACCGAAGAAAGCGATCAGGACGTCATAAACGGTCGGTTGCGTACGCGCCAACAATTCACTTTGCGCCTCACTGATCGGAGAGATCAAAAAGAACAGGGTTGAAGTGATCACACTGAACACCGTTGCCGTCGCAAAATTACGGAAAGACCGCTTGATCAGGTCATAATCATAGATGCCCAATCCGAGACCGAACCCCATGATAGGTCCCATCAGCGGAGAGATTAACATCGCACCGATAATCACCGCCGTAGAGTTTGTATTCAAACCCAACGAAGCGACAAATGTTGCAAAGATCAAAACCCAAAGATTAGTACCTTTAAACTCAATACCTTTTCTTATAGACTCAACCGTTTCGAGTTCATCTTCCTTCTCCTGGCGAACGTCAAAATTACGAACAAAGAAGTCTCTTATTTGCTTGTGTAACACTCCTTTTTCCATCCCACTCTCTTGTATTGATAAATACTCCGACTAATAGCCACACCTTAATCGTGCAAAGATAGAAATAGTATCCCTAAATAAAAAATAAGAAGTGTGAACAAGAATAACCGGCATAAAATTCGAAGTCTTATTGATTTTCAATTAACTTTGCACAAAGAAGAATATTATTTTGAAAAGGAGTCCATCTAAATGTTTATATAAATAATGAAACGCTGCTTAATTCTGATATACATGCTTGGCAATATACTCTTTGCTGCTGCCGACAACACGGCTACCAAAGAGGCTTTAAGCGTTGCTTTAAAATCAATATCCTCCCCGGAAGAAAAGCTGGAGACATTGACAAACCTGATGGATATCTCCCGGCAGGAAGAACAGGTTGACTATGCCAAACAGCTGTATAAGGAAGCACTGGCCAACGATAACGATTATTATAAAGAAGCTGCCCTGACCGAAATTCTCCGCTTTTATGTCAACAACGACATCAAAGACAGCACAAACGTTTACATGGAAGAAGCAAAACGCGAGCTGAAAGGCAAAGCACGCGATTTTCTGGTAACTTATATGCAGACAATCATCGACGTACGCGTGGTTTTCTATACCGAAGGAGAAGACAGGAAGAAACTGATCGAGCAATACCGGCTTAAACTGGAAACAGACAAAAATCTTTCGGTCCTCGAAAAAATATCGATCAATTATGTGCTCGGAATGGCTTACGGCAACCGGGTCGAACCGGGTAACGAAGAGGAATGGAACAAGCGTATATGCACACGTTTTAAAGCGATCATCGACTTGTCGGAAAATATCCCGCTACAATATTCTTACTTATTCCGCTTAAATACGTTCAGTATTCTGACCCTCTATTCAGGTGAATCGAATTATTCAGGCGCGATGAATGACCAGGCGACTTATGCGCTTCGCTATCTGGAAATGCAAAAAGAATATGCAGAAACGAAAGAGATGAAAAAGCGTCCTTACATCAGCAAACGGCATTTACTGAACGCCTATTCTTCTCTGGCCGTTACGGCAAAGACGCTTGGAAAAGACCTAGCCTCTTCTTATTTCCAGCACTTTATGGAACTGAACAGGAAATATCCGGAAGACGCTGCTTTCTCTGCCGAATATGACCGTTTCTTCACAGCTCTGAATTTTTACCGTACAACCAACGATTATCCGATGGCCATACGATATTGCGACTCCGTTATTCATTATTTCCGCAATGCCGATTTTAAAATCGATTTATCAGACCATGTCGTTTCGACACTCAAAGAAAAGATAGATATGCTCGACAGCCTGCATCTATATAAGGAAGCTTATGAATCCCACAAAGAATACGCAGCTTTGGTGGATTCGGCACGACTCAAAAACATGAAAGACAAACTGGAAGACCTGGAAATCAATAAACGGGTAGACGAACTGGTTATTGAGAAGAAAGCACTGGAAGTGGACTTACAGAAAAGCCGTAGCCAGCTATATATGTTCCTGGCCTTGTTTATCCTGGCTATCAATTTCGCAGTCTTTGTTGCGTTCCGCTTATGGAAAATCAATTCATTGTATAAGAAATTACAGGACTCGAACCGCCTGGTCATCCTCGCCAGCGAGAAAGCACAGGAAAGTGAAAAGATGAAGAATGCCTTCATTAAGAATATGTGTCACGAAGTCCGCACACCCCTGAACGCGATCAACGGGTTTGCCGACCTGATTACGACAGAAGACATTACGCCTGAAGAAAAGCAGGAATTCAGCAAGATCATTTTCGAGAACTGCAACCATATCACTTCCATGATGAACAGCGTACTCGAAATTGCCCAACTGGACAGCAACAAGGAGGATTTGCCCTTATCACCAGTAAATATCCATCTGCTCTGTTCCTGTGAAATGGAACAACTCAAAAGACTCAACAGCAAACCGGAGATCGATTACCAAATAGAAGGTGACCGGAATAAGGATATTGCTTTTACCAACTCTAGCCATTTCAGTCTGATCCTGGCCCACTTGCTGAACAATGCAAACAAATTCACCGAACGGGGAAGTATTGTCCTTTCCTATAAAGCGGAAGAAGAACAAAACCGGATGATCGTCAGCATCACAGATACCGGTTGCGGTATTTCGCCCGATAAACGTGAATGGATATTCGAACGGTTCACCAAAGCGGATGATTTCGTTCCCGGTTCAGGATTGGGATTATATCTTTGCCGCCAGATCGCAGAACGTATGAAAGGTCAGATCTACGTAGACCCGGATTATACAACCGGACTACGCATTACGCTGATCATCCCGATCAAACCGGAATAAAATTATTTCTTTTTAACGAAATAACGCCCTACATAAGGTAACTCTCCCAATGGCAGATCGCGTTTTACAACGATACCGACAAAGAGGCAAAGCAGCAATGTGCGGTAACCCAGACGCAGGATTTCCGACTCTATCGTCGGCAACATGCCGGCCAGATAAAATACGGTTGCCAATACAGAATAAGTGATCACCGATTTAAGATCATATTGGATCGGAAATTTCTTTTGTCCGATAAAATAGGATAACAACATCATAACCAGGTTACTAACAAAAGAAGCCCAGGCACAAGCCATATATCCGTATGTCGGAGCAAATAAAACAATGATCAGAATCGTCGCAACACATCCTATCGTCGAGAAATAAGCACCCCACTGTGTCTGATCAATCAGTTTGTACCAAAACGAGAGATTAAAATATATTCCGAAGAACAATTCTCCCAACATAACAATAGGAACAACGCGCAAACCCGGATAATAGGAAGCAGGGACAATATGTTTAAATATATCGATATAAAACATCACTGCCAGAAAAATAAGCAAAGCGAATATAATGAAATATTTCATCGCCTCCGAATATGACTTTTTACTGTCATCATCCTTATTCTTTGCAAAAATAAATGGCTCGTAAGCGTAGCGAAATGCCTGTGTAAACATTACCAGCACAACTGCTATTTTAAAACAAGCGCCATATATCCCCAATTGGGTATTAGCCATTTCCTTATCTTCGAATAGGAAAGGAAATAGTATTTTATCGGCTGTCTGATTAAAAATACCTGCAATCCCCAAAATCAGGATCGGAAAAGAATAAGCAAGCATCTGTTTAAGTAAAACAAAACTGGCTTTTTCCCGTAAACCCGGAATCATATCGGGAAACAATAACACAAATGTGACAAGAGATGTTATTACATTCGCAACAAAAATATATCCGACCTGATAATCAGGAATATAAAACCAATCGACCAATACTGGGGTATGATCATAGAGCCATGGACAAGCTATCAGGAAGAAAAGAACTAAAACAATATTCAGAAAAATATTAAACAGCTTAATAGAAGCGAAACGAACCGCTTTCCCCTGATACCGGAGAAATGCAAACGGTATACAACAAAAGGCATCGACTGCCACAATTCCCGACATCATCCCGACAAACTCAGGATTCGAACCATACCCCAAAGAATTACTAATTGGAGTCAGCGCACTGAATATCAACACCACAAACAGAACAGAAGTAAGAGCAATGCTAAATAATGTAGTAGCATAAACCCGCATCGGAAGCGCAATTTCTTTCTTATTCATAAAACGGAAAAATCCCGTTTCCATCCCATAAGTCAGAATAACCATCAGCAATGCCGTCCAGGCATACAAATTGGTCACGATTCCATAATCGCTTTCCGTCGCCAGCACACGCGTATACATCGGCACCAACATCCAGTTCAGGAACTTCCCTACGATACTACTAACACCATAAATCGCAGTCTCTCCTGCGAGCCGCTTCATTCCTCCAGCCATAACTATTTTCAGTCAAATAAAAACCCTTGTTCTTCGCCCCTTTTACGTCCCAGATGGGTATAAGCCAGATCCGTAACCTCACGTCCCCGAGGTGTGCGTTTGATAAATCCTTCTTTGATAAGGAAAGGTTCATACACTTCTTCCAGCGTTCCGGGGTCTTCTCCCAAAGCCGTAGCAATCGTAGTCAGTCCGACCGGACCACCGCCGAATTTATCTATAATTGTAGTCAGCAACTTATTATCAACCTGATCCAGGCCATATCGGTCAATATTTAGTGCCTCCAGCGCATAGCAGGAAATTGCCTTATCTATTTCACCGGAACCTTTTACCTGTGCAAAATCACGTACACGCCTCAACAGCGCATTGGCAATACGAGGCGTACCGCGGCTCCGGGAAGCGATCTCACGGGCAGCTGTCAGTTCACATTTTACATTCAGAATATCGGCACTACGCAACACGATCTTCGTCAATGTCTCCATCTCGTAATATTCCAGATGCATATTGATACCGAAACGGGCACGCAGCGGACTGGTCAGCAAACCACTACGGGTTGTCGCCCCAACCAGTGTAAAAGGAGCCAGGTCTATTTGAATGGAACGTGCGCTCGGTCCTTTATCGATCATAATATCGATCCGGTAATCTTCCATAGCCGAGTAAAGATATTCTTCCACGATCGGACTCAACCGATGGATTTCATCAATAAAAAGCACATCATTCTTTTCCAGCGAAGTAAGTACCCCCGCCAGATCACCGGGCTTATCCAGAACCGGCCCGGAAGTTACTTTAAAACCAACTCCCAGCTCATTGGCTATAATATTCGACAACGTTGTTTTACCTAATCCGGGAGGGCCATGCAGCAACACATGATCCAATGCTTCTTTACGCATACGGGCAGCCATCACGAATATTTTCAGGTTCTCGACCACCTTGGCCTGTCCGCTGAAATCATGAAAAGAAAGCGGTCGGAGCGCATTCTCATACTCTCGTTCACTTTCCGGCATACGGGTGTCCCTTATATCAAAATCGTCTTCCATATTTTTGCTCATTGACTTGCAAAGATAGTAAATATATTTGCTTTATACCGTCTGGCTCCCGTTCATAACTTACGTAGCGGTCTATCCTCAGAAAGAGCTATCTGAAACAATCTACGGATAGTTTATTCACAATTTGCACTAAAAAAAACACAAATACAGGCCATATTTGCACTTCCCGAAGTGCAAATTAGTATATTTGCAGAAAACACATAGCATATGGAAAAGTTACAAGCTAGTTTTGACGCAATGTTACGTAGTATATCCACTACGTTTCATCGATACATGTTCAACCGCATTAATTGGGATAATCGTCTGTTAGGCTTGGTTGGTCCACGTGGCATAGGTAAAACAACATTGATGTTACAATATGCCAAAGAAAAACTAAATCGAAATACAACACTATTCGTCAATGCTGACGATTTATATTTTTCCGCGCATCACCTCGTTGATCTGGCCGATGAATTTGTGAAGCGAGGCGGAACACATCTCATTATTGATGAAATCCACAAATACAAAGACTGGGCACGCGAATTAAAACTAATATATGACTATCATGCAGACTTAAAAGTTTTCTTTACAGGTTCTTCCATTCTTGATATCCACAAAGGATCAACAGATCTGAGCCGACGCGCTATTGTCTATTCCATGCAAGGACTTTCATTCCGTGAATATCTAGAGATGTTTCATCATATAAAGATTCCCGCCTATTCATTGACAGATATCATACAACATCGTGCAGAACTCCCTGATAAATTCCGCCCTTACGCTTATTTTCAATCTTATTTAGAACAAGGATATTATCCATTCTCTAAAGAAGATCAATTCAATATTCGTTTGCAACAAGTGATAAACAAAACACTGGAAGTTGACATTCCACAATATGCAGAAATGAGTATATCGACAACTCGAAAGTTAAAACAATTGCTTATAATCATAGCCCAAAGTGTACCATTCAAACCCAATATGAGTAGTATTGCTACCATATTAGGAGTAAGTCGCAACAATTTATCAGACTATTTTCTTTACCTGGAAGAAGCCGGGTTAATAGCACAACTACGTGACGGAACAGGCGGTATCAGAGGACTTGGAAAAGTGGATAAAGTCTATTTAGATAATCCAACTCTCATGTATAGTTTAGGTCAGGATACTTCAGAGATTGGTAACATAAGAGAAACATTTTTTCTAAACCAAACGAGAGTAGAACAAAAAGTTATCACGTCAGCTATTTCCGATTTTCAAATAGCTAACTATATTTTTGAAGTTGGTGGCAAAAATAAAAAACAAAAACAATTACAAGGTTCTGAGAATGGTTTTATTGTAAAGGATAACATTGAACAGGGATATATGAACGTAATTCCTTTGTGGCAATTCGGACTTAATTATTAGCCCCTTTCCTATATTTGAAAAGGGGCAGTCAAACAAGTCGAAGACACAACAGCCTATCCTCTGATAACATAAGAGAAACATCTTTCCTGACCAAATGAGAGTAGAGCAAAAATTGTTACGTCAGCTATTTCCGATTTTCAAATAGCTGACTATATTTTCAAATTAGTTATTCCAAATCAAAACTGACTAAATAAAAACCTTTTTCCTGAGAAATAGCTATTGCATATAATCTATTTGTGTCGGTATCAGATGCACAAAGATTAAAAACAAGGCAATCTGTTTGATATTTAGCAATTTCATTACCTTTCCAATCAAAAGAACAAATCTTATTAAACTGATTCGGATCTTTATCGGCAATCAACACACTATATAATAAAGCATCTGTTGCGCACAAAGCAGAAAAACCATATACAGTTTGATCTGTAGGAAGTAATGAACCACCACTAAAATTAACCTCAGGAGAATAAAAATAACGTGTGGAAGATATATTTATATCATCAGATAATTGAAAAAACTCCAATATACCACCAAATAAAGTTCCCACAGCCATTTTCCTTTTATCCGGAGAAACTGAAACTGAAGCTGTTATAAAAACCGGATTCTTTTCAGTTTCCGAAACAGGGAAACGATTATATTCTGCCTCAATATTCCCTTTTGAAAAAAGTTGAAATCGTTTCAACCCTATAGTATCCTTTCCTAATTGTCCATCTATGAGATATCATTCTTCCAAATAGAAAAAAGACATATTCTGGAAAAGTCTGTCACCCTGTTTAAAGAATCGGTCAAAGAAGATTTTCATAACAGATCTCAGGGATTAACAGAAAAAGTATCTTTGATGGATGTACCGTCAGCTATAACCACTCCCGACAGTTGTATTTTCAAATCTGAAACAATTGAGGTAAAAGTACCTGCTTTATCTAATCAGTCATTAGACGAAAAACTAACCGCTTTCCTCCAATCTATATTATCTTTCAAAAATCCAATAAACATTTATCAATTGGATACGATTTTCCAACAAAAATTGAAAAAAGAGAATATACATATAACTACTGCTGTATGTATGACCGACACGATCAATAAAAAGAGCCAAAAGTGTACTCGTTTTAATATAACCTCTTTCGACCCGTTATTTACGGAACCTTATATAGTTAGTTCCACGGGAATCACTTTGAATGCTTATATAAAAATATCCGGATTTACATTAGGATACCGTATGCCTACCTCATATTGGGTTGCCTTAGTCGGTTGGGTTTTATTCACATTGTCTATGGGGTATGCCTGGGACAATCTAAAAAAAAAGATCCCGGTCCTTATCAATGATTTTACAGAAAGAGAAAATTCACTGCAAAATGAGTTGATCCAAACGGAAGAGAAACTAGAAATACTCAAACAACTGGAAAAACAGAGCAATGATCCTGATATCCATATCTTCTCTCCTCATCTGCTATTTGAAAAAAGCACAAAGACATTAAAGTACAACGGAGAAACTATAAAACTAACCCGTCAGCAACAACAATTATTAGTCGCGTTTTGCAATGCACCTGAAAATACCTGTTCAATAAATGACTTATGCAATCTGGTCTGGAAAGGATGTACAGTAGAAGAGAACACAATTCAACAGGCTATCTCGCGTTTAAATATAACCTTAAAACCACTGGGATTATATATCCAATATGAATTTAAAGATAGTTACAAACTTATGTTTATAGAAAACTAACAATTAGCTCCCGATCAAACTTCTATTTCTTCCCTATCCTTTTATAATTACCATACGTACTAACTCCAATTTCCCCGGCAGGAAATCAGCGGTTGATAACCATCAGCCGATTGGCCGACAATTATGAGCCGTTTGGTTGATAATTATGAGCCAAGCGGCTCACAATTATCGGCCGCTAAAATGTATGGGATGTCAGCAAGAGAAGTATGGAATAAGCGTTGATAATGAAAGGTATGGTTTGATAGCCGAAAGATAGGGATAATATCCGTCGGATACAACAAAAAACAGAACTTGGCGTTTAAAGAAACAATAAAATGCCGGGTACCAGAAATCGGATGACGAAAGAAGCGGTATTTTCCGCCTGAGTTTTGATGCTGGAATCCGCTTTTATTTTTAGCAGAACAAATAAAATTACCTACATTTGTCCAGAACACTAAATTACGTATAATATGAACAGCGCATTCCTCCGTTTCCGGCTCCGCCAGGCAGGAAAGTTTATTCGTGAAATACCTGTTATCTATCTGGTTATACTGACAGGTATTTTACTGATAGCCGGGATTGCACTGTATCAGTTTACAAAAGATTTACATGGGAGCCTGATTATAGCGGGTATCCTGCTTGTTTTCCTTTCATTGATTCAATTACGGAGAAAAGACTATCATTTTATCCATCTTGCAGAGGAGAAAGCCTGGAAAGTATTCAGTATGGATTATCTCTTACTGTCCCTACCGGTCCTTATCATCATATCGGTAAATTCATACTGGTATGTATCGCTGGCAATTATAGCCGGATGCATAAGTCTTGGTTTCATAAAACAGCCTTTCCACCGGACAAAAAAAGGAATGAACTCCCCTAAATGGATACCGGCGGAAGCCTTTGAACTGCGGTCAGGGATACGGCAATACGGCGGTTTATTACTGATCCTTTATGTGAGTGCATGGATAGGCCTGTTGTTGCCTTTTGCTTCTTTGGCATCGCTCTGGTTCTTCACAGTCATAGTATCCGATATATTCAGATTTTCAGAACCGGTACAGATACTTTGCTCACAGGAGCGTCCGGTCAACAGGTTCCTGCACGGAAAGCTTCGTTTAAATTTGAAGTTATTCTTATGTGCAACAACTCCTGTTTTCGCGATATATACACTTTTATATCCGGAGCATTGGTGGTTCATCCTCACCTTTCTGGCTGCGGTTTCCCTGAACATAACACTGTTTATTATAAATAAATATGCCCATTATCTACCGAATACAAAAATAACAGGAGGACAGGTCCCCATAACAATAGCCGTAATAAGCATTTTCTTTCCGGTTCTTTTACCGGTAGTCTTGTTTTTCCTGGTCAAAAACTATCTGGCTGCCCGCCGGAATCTAACAACTTATTTATATGCTTACAATCCGGAATCTACAAGTAGAATATAAAAAAGAATTTCCTGTACTGAAAGGGATCGACTTATCGATGGAATCAGGGAAAATACATGGTCTGGTCGGCCTGAACGGTGCCGGAAAAACGACTTTGCTGAATACGCTGTATTCCTTCATCCGTCCATCCGCAGGCTCGGTCAGCTATAACGACAGATCTCTGAAAAGGCTGGATATTGCCTATCTGGAAGCAGAGAACTACTTTTATCCTTATATGACAGGGCGCGAATATCTGGATCTTTTCCCAGCCGGCAAAAACGGCTTTAAAACAGACAACTGGCAACAACTTTTCCATATTCCGTTAGACGATATAACGGAGAACTATTCAACCGGGATGAGAAAGAAACTCGCTCTGCTGGCCGTTCTGAAGCTGGATAAACCGATCGTTGTCCTGGATGAACCGTTCAACGGCCTGGATCTGGAAAGTGCCCATATCCTCACCCTCATCCTGCAACAACTCCGGGAAGGGGGCAAAACAGTGCTGGTCACCTCACATGTTTTCGAGACACTGACTTCCTGTTGCGATTATATCCATCATATCGATCACGGGACAATCGACCACAGCTATTCCAAGGATCAGTTCGAAATGCTTCAAAAACGGCTCTATTCAACCATAGAAGATCAGACTTCCGATCAGATAAAGAGACTTATTTAGTCCTTCAATCCGATAGGCATGTACTAAACATATTAGGGGGCTTTGAAACACCCCCTAATTCCAATAGAAAAACGTTTTATATATTTATTCAGTAGTAATCGTCAGTTGTTTTCCTTGTTTCAACAGGTCATGTGAAATAAACCAACCATTGATTTTCTGACCGTCGTAAAAGATATCCGTAATCTTCCGCCCATTGCCGTTCTTTACGATCGTGAACTGATTATTATCGCCTAAAGTGAATTTCACCTGATCGAACAAAGGAACGGTTACAATATATTCCGGATCAGCCGGAGAATAGGTATATAAACCAATGGCATTGAATACATACCAGGCAGACATTTCACCGGCATCATCCATTCCCGAATAGGCGAGCTTCTCTTTACCCATATCGTAATAATGGTTCATGATGCTATCCAGGACACATTGCGTTTTCTCCTGTTTACCGATGAAATAATAAGTATAGGGAACACTGTGGTCCGGTTGATTACCATGGCAATAATTTCCGATGAAACCGGTCATATTATGCGCTTCATAGTTTCTCCACGGTTCAGTGAACAGTGAATCCAACTTCTGTTCGACCGCTTTTTCACCGGGATAAAGGGCAATCATGCCTTCCGGATCATGGGGAGCAAAGAACAATGACTGCCAGGCATTAGCCTCACGATACATATAGGCATAATAAGGATAGTAAGGATCGAAATCCTTGATCCAGCTGCCATCGGCAATCTTTCCGCGCCAAAAGCCCGTACCCGGGTCAAACAGATTCTTATAATTGCCGGAACGTTCCATCAATGTTTTATAAATACTTTCATCTCCCAACTCCTTAGCCAACAAGGCGGTCGCATAATCATCGTATGCATATTCCACAGTCTTTGTTACAGCGGCTTTGTATTCATCCCAGGTCGGGACATTGGTGGTATCCTTTTCTGCAATCCATCCTTGTTCGATATATTCATCCAGATATGGCCTGCCGCCTTTTCCCGGGACAGTGGCATTATTCACCAACAGTTTATAAGCCCGGTTCAGATCGAAGTCCTTCAATCCGCGTAAATAGTTACCGGCTACAAATACAGAGGCATGGTCACCATGGAAGAAGGTTGGCATATAACCATTTCGCTTTTCGCCTTTATCCGTGATGGACTTGATCACATCGGTCGTTACATCCGGAGAAATCATTCCCAATAAAATCAACTTATTGCGATAATCGTCCCAGAATGACGGATCGGTATAATAACGGAAACCATTATTTACCACATTGCCTTTGGCATCCGTATATTCCCCGTTCACGTCGCTACGCAACGCCGGCCATAAGAACGAACGGTACAGGCAGGAATAGAAAATACCTTTTTCACGTTCCGTTCCGCCGGTTACTTCTATTTTGGATAACAAATTCTCCCAGGTCTTATCAGCCTCCTTACGAACCTGCGCAAAACTCTTATCCTTCATTTCCTGCTCCAGGTTCATCTTTGCATTATCGATACTTACAAAAGAAAAACCGATCTTTAACTCCAGTGGTTTGCTTCCTTTGCTATCGGCAAAACTGACAACCGAAACTTCATGTTCACCATCTTTCACCTGTCTGATATCCTCAATCTTATAATTGGAAACAGCATAGAAACGGATATTTCCTTCCGCATCCTGATTACCGGAAAAAGTATAATCATCGACTTTTTGAATACTCCAGTCTCTTACTCCATTGTTTGTCCGTGTGATATCCACTAATACTTTCTTGTCGTCATCCGGCCGGAAAGTATATTTATGATAAGCACAGCGGAGCGTGGAAGTCAGTTCGGCATTGACCCCGTACCTTTCCAGAAACACCTGGTAATAACCCGGACGGGCCGATTCGTTCGAATGACTATATGTTGAAGCATAATCGCCGGAGGAAACATTTCCTGTCACCGGAAGGACAGGGAGATGCAGCAGATTCCAATGTCCTTTGTTGGTATGCGAAAAACCATAGATGACCGTATCTTCATACTGATAACCGGCCCCACTCCGGAACTGAGTCACCGGACTCAGCTGTACCATCGCATTCGGGACGGAAGAACCGGGAAAGACTTCTGCTCCCCAGGTCCTTGTCTTCAAATGACGCTCATAACCCAGATCTTTCGTTTCCCATAGCGTGGCTGTCCCCAAAAGAGGATTCACATAATTCGTAAGTTGTTTATCCGGCTGGCAACTTATCATTATGGTTAATGACAGCAAACCTGCAAAAAAAGAGTTTTTCATGCTAAATTAATTATTAGAATATGATAATGATCAAGAATTAAAAACTATATCTGTCTGAAATTAAAAACACGTATAACTTATAATAGATTCAAATCGTCCAGCAACGCAGCTGCTTCGATCAACATGCAACCGCTCAGTTGTTCGGTCAGTCCTGTAGATGCTCCCGGGACATTCCGCCAGTAAGTACCGAATAAGACATTCGACTTATTGGTTCCCTGCGTCCATAATGTCTCGGCATTGGTTTTCAGGAACTGCACATAACGTCGTTTAGCACCTGCATCCAGGCGGTCCTGTTGGATCAGATCCGTGAAATAACGGATAAAAATACCTTTGAATAATCCACCGTCTCCAGTTCCTTCATCCTTCAGAATAGAATTGTTGACCAATGTACTGATGGTATAATCAGCGGCCAAAACGGCATCGTTCAGATAGGCTTTTTCTCCCAATATCTTATACAATTCAACAGCCGATCCGACAAATGTTCCTTCATTGTAGGTAAATATCCAGTCTTTCTGTATTTCTCCGGTATTACTGTTTATATTGTCATACACCATTCCGTTATTGCTATTGAATAATGTACTTTTCTCCCAGTTATATATCTTGAGTGCCCATTCTTTATAGGTCTCATCTCCAAACTCACGATACAGGCGGGCTGCCAGAATACAAGCCGGACCGTTTGAACAGGCATTTTTGCTATACTCCTGCCCTTTTACCCAGGTGATACCTCCACCTGCATTCTCATTCCAACCCACTTTGATATAATCCCATATCTGCAATGCCGCCTCTTTATATTTCTGTTCTTTGGTTGCCTGGTAAGCACGAAGAATAGCGAGGGCATTCCATTCCATATCATCGTAATAGTCATTCCGGAACGAATTGCCGTTCTTGATCTTCACGCCTTCAAACCATTGGTCGAAATAGGTTTTATATTTTGCATCTTCCGTACGCAAATAAGCATCCGTCAAAACATCCAGCGCATGCGCCTGGGGCCAGTAATGGAACGTCGTATTTCCGTTGCTATCATAATTAAAATATTTTCCTCCTGCATTCCAGAATGAATTTACCAATGCTGTCGTACTGCTGTCGGCAGCGGCATACCAATTAATATTATCATTTTCATCCGGTCCGTTCGGAGTATTATCATCATCGCCACAAGCCCCCAGGAAAAGAGGGAGAAACAGGAAAAGGAGTATATTCTTCATGACATTATTTTTAGCTGTTAAAAAAGAAGGACCCGGAATAAGATCCATTTTTCTCGAAATATACAATTCCGGGGCCTTCTTACCAAATATTTGTAATAAACTATTTAACGATTGTATGTGTGTAAGGCTGGTCTGCCGTCAGATAGACGGTATAAGTAGCCGGAACACCATCAAAATCACCCATCAGCTTCCACTTATTATCCCACTGGGATACCTCGGTAAACAGTTGCAGGTAATAATAAGATTCCGGACTGCTTGCCGTCGGACGGGAGTCTGTCTGGTTCAATGTTCCCCATTCGACTTCCTTTTCTGCATCGGCACCTCCATTTTCCCGGATAGTCATTCTGAACTTATAGCGTTCATCCCTACCCCAGCTCTCTTGTTTGAAAGTAACCGTTTCCTTCGCCTGGAATACACCATAACCTACATAAGGTAGTTCAAACAGAGATTCTCCGTCCGGACAGAAATAGAAAGTTATTTTGTTTACCAGCGTATAGGTACAGGCTCCGGTATTAAAGTCTAATGTAATACGGTAAACACCGTCTTTAGCGACCGTTGTCGTTCCGTTTTCTTTCACCATGCCGTCCGCTGTATAGAACTCTCTCGGAGTACCGGTCTTTCCGTCCGTAAAATAGAATGGTTTGCCTGCCGCCAGTTTTGTATACACTTCAAATTCACCACCGGCAACAGCTTTCATTTTATGTGCCTTTGCCAGGTCAGCCCCACCTTCAGAAGCCTCTCCGGTCACATAGACATCGATCGGAACATCTTCGAAACCTGCCAGGCGGGTTACCGTAATCTTATTTTCAACGCCGGCTTTTACGCTCTGCAGACCTTTTGAAGAGAGTATAGTCCATTTGAATGTACCCGTATCAGACGGTTTTATGCCGACCTTACCTGCAATCTGATTCAACTGTTTATGCGTAACGGATACATAATTGCCAAATCCGTTATTATTGGCACACATCACATACACCGGTTTTGAGAAATCACCATCTACCTTATCAAAAGCAATCTGGTAAAGAGCAGTACCTGTTTCCTCTACACTCGGTGTCTGCCATTCAAAATAAACACTGGATGATGCGGACGGTTCAAGAACAACGGATTTTCCATCCGCCGGTTCAAGTAATGTACTGACACTTGCCAAACGGTTATCCGTGTCACCCATATTATCATTACATCCCATGAAGGCCAATACGGCAGAGGTGATGAACATCAGTTTTATAAATATCGCTTTCATAATTCCTCCTTTTTATTTGATTACTAAATTATGAGTATATTCACCCTGCGTATTCAAAGAGAATGTAACATCATACGCCTTATCGCTCCAACCATCGGTAGCCGGGCTCTTCCAGACTTCGTTGTTTGTCCACTGTTCTACATTCGTCTTTTCAGCCATATAGTAATACTCATCATTGCCGGTCGGCTTGCTATCATTATTGATGGCAGCTCTCCATTCGGTCTCTCCGTCAGAACTTTCCATTCTGAACTTATAACGATCGTCCGAATTATCGCTATCCGTCAATCCCGTTACCGTATAGTTGCTGATAGCCCAGACACCGAGACCCTGGTAATCCAGTTCTATCTCTTTCTGTGACCAGTTCAGGAACCATTTCACTTTAGTCACCTCTTTGGAAGTAAACGATCCGGCATTAAAATCAATATAATATTTATAGATACCGGTTTTGGTTGCTGTCGTAGTACCGCCTTCTACCAGTTTTTCACCATTCAACGAGTATTCAGTCGGAGTACCGGTATTGGCACTGACAAACTTGAAGGACTTGCCCTCCGTCAGTTTCATGAAAACTTCAAATTCGCCGTCAGCCACTTTTTTCATAATCATGGCATTCTCCAGGTCAGCTCCTACTTCCGTGGCTTCACCGGTGATATACAACTGGCTCGGAACTTCTGCGAATCCTGCCAAACGGGTAAGCGTCAGCGTACGTTCTTCTTCAGCCTTGACCGGATTAATACCTTTGGAGGCATATACCGTCCATTTCAGAGTCCCTTCTTCCGCAGATCCGATCCCTGCTGAAGCGGCGATCTGGTTCAACTGTTTATGTGTGATCGTTGCATGATTAGTTCCGCCATTGTTGTCGGCAGTAACTATAGAAACAGGATCGGAAAAATCACCATCCGCCTTATCGAAAACAACATCGTACAACACAGCACCACCATCTTCGGCTAACGACGGCTCCCATTCAAAATACAAAGAAGCCGATGCCGATGCTTGCAGGACAACGGCTTTCCCATTATCCGGTTCATATAACGCTTTAACGGCAGTCACGCCCAAATGCCTCACTTCCCCGTCACTGCTACATGCCACAAAGACCATAGCAAAAGCGAACAGCATCATATATTTTATAGATATTATTTTCATATCTCTTAGATTTTTTGGATTTAAAACTTTTGATCAATATCCCGGATTCTGAGTCAGATTCTTATTGATATCCCGTTGTGACTGCGGAATTGCGAACAAGTAATCTCTATCTTTATTGAAAGATCTCTTATCCAATTGGATATACTGTGTATTATCCGCGGCAAATTTAGCTCCGCGAGGATTGCCATTTAGTGCTGTCTCGATCGTTTTCCAACGACGGATATCATAGAGTCTTGTCCCCTCGATAGCCAATTCACAACGGCGTTCGCGGCGTACAATAGTCTGCATATCACCGGAAGCCGGGTAATTCAACGCAGAAGCGTCTGTGAAACCGGCACGTTCGCGGATCGGACGGATCGTCTTGTTCCAAACGGTTTCGTTCATCTCACCCAGTTCTGTTTTTGCTTCAGCATACATCAATAAGACATCGGCATAGCGCATCAGAATCAGATTCAAGCCGGAAGCAAGACCTGCCGGAGCGGTCGGATCAAACCATTTACGGAGATAATAACCTGTAGCGGTGGAGTTCTGTCCCGGACCGATATATTCATCCAGATTGGCAGCACCAGCATCGGCAGAAGAACCCGGTTTGATATAAATTGTGGACGTTTTGCCGTTGCCGTCTGTCCACTGGTAACCATGGTAAACGATAGTAGCCTGCAATCTGGGATCTCTGTTTATGTAGGGATCGTCTTCTTTATAGCCGGAACCGCTTTCATGAATCGACCGGCCATTTTTCATGATATAATCGTCCACCAGTTCCTGTGTCGGAGCAAAACCGTTTACACGTCCGCCCACAGACAAGGGAATCCCATCGTACATTTCACTCCAGGTTCTCAGATTCAGCAGATATCCCATATCCAGGATCACTTCGCTGTTGTATTCGTTTTCCGGCAAGAACAGACCTGCATAACTTGAAAATAATGCATATTCACCATATTCGCCATTGATTATTTTCTCGCAGACAGACGAAACATTTTGCCAGTCGTTCTCATACAGATAAGTACGGGCGAGCAGAGTCATAGCAGCCCCTTTTGTGATCCGCCCGTTATCAGCTGCCGCATATTCCTGTCTTGTCGGCAATGTACCGACGATATCATTCAGTTCGTCACGGACAAACTTGATAACATCCGCTTTCGGCGAGCGGGCGATCGTATTAGCCTCTTCGATTGTCAGTGTATAGTCAAACAAAGGAACATCGCCATAATTATTAGCCAGGCGGAAGAACAGCATGGCGCGAATGAAACGTGCTTCTGCCTTCATCCTGTTTTTTACTGTTTCATCCATGTCGGGGACACGATCTACATTTTCCAGGAATGTGTGGCATGTTTTAATGCCTTCAAAACATTTTTTCCAATCTTCAGAGAATCGCCCCAGAGCGGCGTTTGCCTGACCCGAAGTAATCAGTTTCTCATCCGTACTACCACGCCCTTCGTATAAGTTGTCCGATAATCGTTCGTCTGCGAAGAAATAGCCGGAACTCATCATCTGACTGTAAGCCATGCTCAATACGGAAGAAGCCTTTGCCTCGGAAGTCCAGTAATTCAAATCCGTAAACTTATTGGTAGGAGCCAGATCCAAATCATTACAAGATACGAATGATGCAAGTATAGCGCATGCTATACTTGGCAAATATTTTAAAATATTCATTTTCATAACAAAGTCTATGTCTTAAAATTCTATATCCAAACCAAATCCATAATAAGTCAGTGTCGGGTAGTTACGTCCGCTGTTTGCCCCGATGCCACCGATGCCACCCATATCGCTGCCGAATTCAGAAGATTCCGGATCGATAAATGAGTTCTTGGTAAATGTCAACGGATTTTCGGTATTTACGCTGACACGTAATTTCTGTACACCAAACTTCTGAGTCAATGCCTTCGGTAAGGTATATCCGATCTGGATATTCTTTACACGTAAGTAAGCTGCATTCAACAAATAAATATCTGATCCGGCCATACCCCAGTTGTTCGTAGAAGATGATGAGCCCGGGGCAACTAAACGAGGCCATTGGGCATCCGGATTTGTCGGAGTCCAGAAATCCAACTGATGTTGATAAATACAATAGGAATAGTTTGAGTGGAATGGTTCTATCAACTCACCACGCAGATACATGGAACGTTTGCCCACACCTTGCAGCATGACGTTCAGGTCAAAACCTTTCCATGTCATATTATAAGTGAAACCGAATGTATAACGCGGAAATGCATTACCCAATATCACACGGTCTTTCTCATCGATGACATCATCGTTGTTCTGGTCGACATACTTCACATCACCGGGTTGAACGGAAGCTCCTACCGGCAGCGCACTGTTCGCAATCTCATCGTAACTCTGGAACAATCCCTCTGTTTTATAACCGAAATATGAACCTAACGGCTGCCCTTCACGAATCAATTTATACAACTGGTCGTTTTGGTCGATACGTTCTTTTCCTCCGAAATCGGTCACTTTATTCTTTGAGTCGGATATATTGAAATTGAAGTTATGATGGAAGTCGCCGGAATTTAATTTGTAGTTGATCGTTAATTCCCAACCTCTGTTTTTCATTTCGCCGGCATTCTCCTTGGCTGCGGAACCGCCATAGATAGACGAAACTTCCGGTGTTAACAATATATTAGATGTCTTCTTATCAAAATAGTCTACGGATAAGAATAAATTCCCATTCAGGAAAGTTGCATCAGCACCGATATTAAAGTTAGCTGATTTTTCCCATGTCAGGAAGGCATTACCATCCGTATAGCTCGTTCCCGGGACAGATATGCCATTGAATACATAGCCGTTGTTGTTCATCTGATAGACAGTCTGGTAAGAATAATTGTCCACATTCTGATTTCCCAGTACACCGTACGATGCTCTCAGTTTCAAATCGCCGATGTTACTCTTATACGTATCCATAAAGGCTTCTTCAGACAAACGCCAGCCGGCAGAGAACGAAGGGAAGAACCCCCAGCGCTGATCTTTAGCAAATTTTGAAGAACCGTCATAACGGAAAGAGACATCTCCATAATACTTATCCATATAATTATAGCCTACACGACCAAATACGGAAGTAATGCTTGTCTGGTCCGTATCATTGTTCGAGTTTTTGTTATCTTTATTCTGGATGGATTCGTCTGTTGTCGGCAATCCCAGGTCTTCATCCGTGTATTCCCAGGCAATACGGCTTGCTTGTTTTGTGTAAGATTCGTTTGAAACACCGACCAATGCGCTTACGTTATGGGCATTATTAAATGTACGGTTAAAATCCAATAAGAATTGTGTACTCAGAGTATAACGCTTTTCATTATAATCTTCAGTCATTGTATTGGAGTGCATGTACAGTACCGGATTCTCCAAATCGGCAGAAGAATACAACGGCACTTTCTTGTCGCGCCGATAACGATGATGCTGAGTCAAATCCAGACCTACCAAACCGGTTGCTTTCAAACCATCGATGATCTTAACATCGAGGTTCATACTTCCGATGAAATTGTCTTCGTCTTTCTTCTCATAACCGCCGTCCTGCAACAATGCCAACGGGTTGTCATCGCCGACTATATCATTGACCAGATATTTGTCGCCTTCCATAAATTTGTAGTAATAATAAGAAGGGACACGGGATGAGTTGATGATCGTGTTTCCTGTACCACCGGCCACAGTTCTGTCTTTACGACGGTTATAAGCCATCAAGGATGTCAACTTAAAGCGTCCGTATTCCGTACTCAGATTACTACGAAAGTTATAGCGTTCCATACCGAAGCTACCCTGGAAGTTACTCTCCTGGTTATAGTAACTGGCGGATACCATGTAGGTCGTATTTTCACTACCTCCGGATACGTTTATGTTATAGTTCTGTTGGAGACCGGATTTGATGATTTGGTCATACAACCATTCTTCTTCATTACGGTGATCATACAAATCACGAATCTGGGTAGGTGTGAACTGGGGGGCACTACCCACATTCATATTTGCCTGGTTTCTCAACATGGCGTTTTGCCAGCCTTCGACCGGTGAAAATAAAATATGCGGGTCCTGGATACCGACCTGTCCATTGAACGCAACAACAGGTTTACTGCCTTTGGAACCTTTTTTAGTCGTTACCAGAATAACGCCATTTGCAGAACGGGAACCATAGATGGCTGCACTACCTGCATCTTTCAGGACAGATACATTATCAATATCGTTCGGGTTCAGATTGTTCAGAGTCGATGAACTCGATACCAATCCGTCGATAACGATCAGCGGGTCATTGTTCCCCATCGTACTGACACCACGGATGTTGATGTTCATACTGTTATCGTTCGGATTCGCATTTTTACTCTGGATAATAAGGTTGGCAGAAGCTCCCTGCAACGCCTGAGTCGCATTGGTTACCGGACGATTTTCAAAAATCTCGCTGTTCACCTGGTCCACAGATCCGGTAATACTCTTACGGGAACGGGTACCATAACCGACAACCACTACTTCGTCCAGTTTCTGGGTGTCTTCTTTCAATGTAATACGAAAATCACTTTTCCCTTTCAGAGATACCGATTGTGTCAGATAACCGATGAAAGAAACGTCCAATGTGCCATTTTCCGGAACTTCTAACGAGAAATTACCGTTAAAATCAGTAACCGTACCGTTCGTTGTTCCTGAAACAACGACGTTTGCACCGATAACAGGCTCGCCTGTTTCATCGACAATAACACCTTTTACGTTCTTTACTTTCTGATTGACCGCATTTTGGGAGGGAGAGGTAATGACGAGATAGTCACCTTTTACCGAATAAGTATAGCCTGTACCAGCCAGCACCTGACTCAATACATCCAATACTTCTGCATTTTTCTGATTAAGCACAACTTTCTTGTTTACATCCAACTGTGTGCCATTATAGGCGATTTTGTACTTGGATGAAGCTTCAATCTTCTGGAATGCTTCCTTTAAAGAAACAGTTCCTTCACTAAAGGAGACCTTTTGCGCATTGATCTGCAGGCAACCTGCGATCAAAAAGCTCAGACAATAGGTTCCAATTCGTCTGGATTTGTGTTTGTTCTTCATATGTAATTAAAATAGTTAAACAATTGCACCGATTTGAGTACGTACTCATCTATAATGACAGATGGAAAAAACGTTGCACCCAATCAATCGTAAAACTTTTTCAAATTACATGTGATTTTTTTATTGTTTCCTATTTCAGATAAATACTTTTCCCGTCAATTTTATATTCCAGACCAGGTATCAACTCTTTCAGAAGCATGAATATATTTTCTACCGATTCATTTTTATTAAAATGAACTGTCAGCAGATTCTTATTATAGGCAGATGTCTGCAAATGTATATCCAATCCATATGTACGTTGCAGGATACGAATAATATCAGTGAATGAATAATTATCAAACAGCAAACCTCCCTCACGCCAATCAGAATAATCGGCAGAAACAACCTTTCTCACATCAACGCTTCCGGATTCTATATAATAGACCAATTGTTCATCAGGCACCAGGTGAAAAGTTTTCCCCTCTTCATCCTGCAAACGGACCTGTACAGCCCCTTCTTCAAGCGTAGTCGCAATCTGCCCTATTTCAGGATAAGCAAAAAGATTGAACCGGGTACCCAACACTTCGACATTCAGTGTCCGGGCTTTAACGATAAACGGTTGTTCCGCATTCTTTTCCACCTCAAAATAACCTTCACCTGACAAATAAACCTCACGTCTGTCTCCCACAAATATAGAAGGGTATATCAGTACACTACCGGAATTCAACCAGACCCGGCTACTATCAGGCAAAACAACCTGCTCACGCTTTCCCGCAGGAACAAAATGTTCTATCAGCGAAACAGTCGCCAACACATCTTTCACACTGGTTGCCTGCCAATAAAAATAAACGGATGTGGAAAACATAATCAATGGTAAAAGCCATATAGCTGTCAGTTTTACCCAAAACGGCATGATCCGCACATTTTTTGATGCAGATTTTTTCTGTTCCGTAAAACCTAAATTCTTACTCAATATGGAATAAGCCTGCCGGGGACGAGCTTCATTCATTTCCGGAAATCCCATAGTATCCCAAACCGATTGCAATGCCTCATCAACTTCCGGTCTGTCCTCTTTTTTCAATAGCCGTCGATGTATCTTCCAGTTCATCTCCTCCGGGAGATCATGGTGAAAGAAATAATCAACTATTTTTTTTATATAACTCATTTCTCCTTTACGATTATATTATAAAGACTACTCTCATGCTATTCACCCCTAATTTTTTAACACAAATAAAGTATCAATAGGTATAATAAGATTTTTCTTAACTCTTTTAACGCCAGATTCAAGTGATTCTCTACCGTCTTCTTGCTCAGATCCAATTTCTCTGCGATCTCTGCATTCGATAATCCCGCTTCACGGCTCAGCTGATAAATCAGTTTACGCTGAGGCGGCATATTAGCCACTACCATATCTATCAAAAGTTGTAAATCTTTTGCTATCAGATCTTCATCCGGTGAGTCATGAGCCTCTTCCTCAAAAGGCTTTTCATTCAACCTTTCTATACGTATTTGTCGAGCCTCCAAAAAATTAAAAGTAGTATTTTTAGATAAAATGAACAGATAAGCTCCCAAATTCCTGACATCGGCAAACATACTGCGACTTCCCCACACTTTTGAAAAAACCTCCTGGGTAATATCTTCCGCATCTTGTTGCGATTTAACCAAGCCGTATACAAAATTGTGGACTTTAGGATAATAGTGCATGAATATTGCCTGAAAAGCATCTTGGCTTCCCTGGACCAGTTCCTTCACTAATAGTTCCTCGTTGATAGATTTTGTTAGCATAGCAGCAAATATACGAAGCTAATATTTAAATCAAAACGAACACTGACAATTTATTTTGTCTAAGTTGATCTTAAAGGGTATTTAAGGTATTTCATAGAACGGAACTACCCACTATTTTTATTGAAGTGGGGAATATTGAGATAACATACCGACAAATTAATAATGAATCATCCCAAGCATTTTACTTCTGGAAAGCAGACATGCTCCTAATGCACCTGCACGCTCTCCTAACTTGGAAACTTTGATTTCGGTATCCTGAGAAACCAGATTCAGTGAATATTTCCGTATCGCACTTTTAATAGGCAGACTGATATATTCGCTGGTCAAAGACAAAGTTCCGCCAAGTACCACCAGCTCCGGATTGAAAATATTCATAAGTCCGGCAATTCCACGACCCAGCTTCTCACCCATTTCTTCCAGGATTTCGATACAAAGCACATCTTCTTTCTGGATTGCCTCTATCATATCGGCCATTTTTATCTTTTCCTTTTTCTCTATTTTCTCAGCGAGTATAGTACTGCTGCCTTCGCGGTAACGTTCCAGCAACTTACGATGCAAGGCAGAACCGGATGCTTCAGTTTCAATACATCCCTTTTTACCGCAATGGCACAGAATTTCGTTATCAAAGAAACAGAAATGCCCGAATTCACCGGAAAAACCGGACTTGCCATAATACAGTTCACCGTTTATAAAGATGGAAAGTCCTAATCCCCATCCAATATTAATGAACAATATATTTTTTTCACCCTTTACGACACCCTGCATATATTCACCATACATCATCGCACGGGTATCATTTTCGATATAAATTTTTATATTAATGCGTTCTTCCAGAATCTGGGATAACGGTTTTTCCTCGAAATAGAAAATACTGTAGCTATAACCTGACACAGGGTTAACACGCCCGGAGATATTAACGCCTACCGCCAGCACTTTTTCACGCGGAACACTTAGTCGGTCGATGAAGTCATTAATCAAATTGCATAGCATCTCCAGTGCCTCCGGCGTATTCTCCAATGAATACGGGATATTTTCTTCCACGCGCAGCTTGTCTCCTTTGAAATCGACCGCTGCAATATTAATTTTACTCCGGAAAACATCCACTCCGACAAAATAACCGGAAACCGGATTCAAGCCATAGATATTCGGCTTGCGCCCCCCATTTGTCTCCTGTTTTCCAAAATCCAGGATATAACCGTCATCCAGTAATTCTCCTACCAATTTCGTTACGGTAGGAATACTCAAATCCATTTCCTTGCATAACTCTGCAATTGTGGCATCGCCATTGGCTATATAATAATGTATAATCTTCTTTTTTAATAATGCACTACGATTGCTATCGGCCGTGATAAGGAATTTTGTATTCATGGTGTTCTTTTTTTGTCTACTGTAATTTGAATAAACAAAAGTAGATAAATATTTTTCAAAAAGTCCTCTGAATAAATAAAAAAATTATGTAACGAACGTCCTTACAAGTACGGTTTATACGCTGTAAACTTCTCTTTCATTCAAAAACAAGACTTCCTTTTAAATAAAAATTACAAGCCAAACACCCGGAAAAAATAGTCCAACATCACCGGTTTTAGCCGGCATATAGTTGGTTACTCCTTCCTTAGCCGAGAAAGCACCATCAACATGTTGATCGTTCGTATTGTTTTTTGTTTGATACGACCATGCAAGCTTCATGGCGGCAAGCGCAGCCAGTTCGGGTTGGAAATTGCGTTCGATCTCGTCTTTTGTCATACCGCAAACGATTGCATAGTCGGGATTCATGCCAATGTAAATACAGATCGGTTCGGTATTTTTCAACGACTTTTATGCCATTTTGCCGTAACAATAGCACATTTTCCAACTTTATGATAAAGATATGGCAAATTCAGTAACATCCAAATTGGCATATCTCTCCCTTTTGGAAAAACAAAATATACATTTATTAACACAACATCTTATAACTATCGACTTTTGAACTCTCTGCAAACAAAAAAAAGTTCATTTTAAACGAATTTCATATCCGTTTAAAACGAAATAAAATTTGACTGCAACTAAATTTAATTTCGTTTTAAAGCAATTTTTTGTTAATTACATGAAAATAATCCCCCTTTTTTAATTTTTCAAGCCCCACATTACATGTTATAGAGCATGTTTTCTTTCCAGAAGCACAGAAAAACGCACCAGTAGCCAACTATCAAAATTCATGCGAAACAACGACAAAACAAGCATTACAACAAGAATAACCGCCAACACGGAAGTATTATGACGTTTTTTAGGTGATACACAGAACATACTGGGCAAACAGAACCTTATTACAATCGCCTGCAAGCGATCAATATCGTGCCACCCTCCGTACAATCCACCTACAAGACACATTAAATATCATTTTGTCAAAAAAAATACTTATATTTTTTTGCCGGAACCATTCTATTATATGGCTTGTTTTCATTAGCTTTACAGAATTATTAATCATTAAAATAAATACCAATGAACAGAGCAGAACTCATTGTGGCTTTAGCTGAAAAGTCCGGATTGAATAAACAAAAAGCAAAAAAAGTCCTGGCATCTTATATGGAGATCGTGACTGAAAAAATGTCCCAAAATGAAGAAATAGTCCTTATTGGCTTCGGGACGTTGATTCCCAGACCGCAAAGTAGCCGGATGGCACGTAATCCAAAGACCGGCACTCCGGTACGGATCAAGGCTAGAACAACCGTAAAATTCAAACCGGGCAAATTCTTGTTGGAAGCTATAAACGGCAAAAAATAAAAGAAGAAATAAGTTTATTCACAGGAAAAAACAGATCTATTATAATACGTCATCAGCCAAATACCGATCCTACAATAAACAATTCAGGCCAGGATGATTCAAAACGAGGTGTTGGATTCCGGTTCTTTGTTTCAGTTATTATCAGAAGTGAACTATCCTGTCCCCGTGTCGAGCACGGGGACAGGATAGTTCAATTATTTCTAGTTTAGAATGCTGTGTCTTTGGTTTGGGACAAATCATTATTTTGATGCGATTGCCTTGTTTCTACCGGTTAACCATATACAATTCCAATTTTTCAGCCCAAGAACAACATGATTCCATACTAGAGTTGAAAAATAAAATGCGACAAGAAAATTTATATTCCCGAAATATCAACCTCTCTACCGAATTGGATAAAAAGGTCTTTTACACATAACCCAAGCTTAAATTATCCGCAAGACTTATTTTTTAAGGAATAAAAAAACATTATGACCCTAAAGATGAGTGAAGAACAATTAACATAGTTCTCAAAAGACTATGGTATAACAAATTTTCTTCATGGTTGATAACCATACAACTACTCTATAATGCATTATCCGATTTGTATTTCGAATTATTTTAATCATTCTGGTAGAATTGTAATAGAATATCCTTCAGCTACTCAATTTATAAATAATATAACTTACAAGTCGTATTATTTTCGAAAAATGAAACAAAATACCTTCTACAAGAATAATATCAATGCAATATATGTTTTTTATTGTTCAAATAATTAACTACGATGCAAATATAAATAAATTATTTTAATATCAAACAATAACATGATTATTTATTTTATTATTCCCTTGCTGATAAGAAAGTATTTATGAAAAAACGAAAATACCAACAATACAAAGGTTTTTCAATAAGCTTATGCCATAAATGATACAGAACATATGCAAACTAATACAAAACCATAGTCTTTTGAGAACTATTGCATTAAAAACAAAAATTTAGCACATGAAAACAAAAAAGTCATATAAACGAATGTTTCACCTAAAATAGATGCCTATGAAAATCTAATTATTATTATATGTTATTAAATACACATGAATTGCTCTCACGACATTATTTTATGTCGGACTCACATATTTTACTGTAAACATTTAATAAACAACCATATATACTTAAAACATAAATAGAGTATTATGAAAAAGAATACCATAATTATATTACTAATGCTCCTAATCCCAGGCATGATATGGGCACAGGAAAAAATAAATGTAAAAGGAATTGTTTATGACAATCTCAAAGAAACAGTTCCCGGTGCATCCGTAGTAGAAAAAGGTACACAAAATGGGACTGTAACTGATGTAAACGGCAAATTTACATTTATGGTAACTAAAGGTGCAACACTTGAAATTTCTTATATCGGATACAAAACTCAAGAGGTAAAAATAACAGGGACGCAGGCCCTGATAATTACCTTACAAGAAGATACACAAACATTAGAAGAGGTAGTCGTTACCGGTTACGGAGGTAAACAGCTACGAACCAAACTGACCAACTCTATCGCAAAAGTAAAAGAAGAAAGCCTGAAAGTTGGTTTGTTCTCCAATCCGGCACAGGCACTATCCGGAGCAGTAGCGGGATTGAAAGTAATCCAAAAATCCGGTAATCCGGGGGAAACACCCAAAATGGTACTCCGCGGAGGAACCAATCTGGATGGAACCGGCGATCCGTTGGTATTGGTAGACGGACAACTCCGTGACGGTTTAAACGACATAAATCCGGAAGATATCGAATCAATGGAAATATTGAAAGATGCGGGAGCAACTGCCCTTTACGGAGCACGCGCCAGCAATGGTGTAGTACTCGTCACCACAAAAACAGGGAAACAGGGACATAGGGAAATTAATCTGAAAGTAAAAATGGGTCTGAATTATATCAATAATCCTTATGAATTTCTGAATGCTCATGATTACATTTCGACTATGCGTACAGCCTATAAAAATACACCATGGGCTCCGCAAGCCTCCCTAACAGGGGGAACCCCACTGGGAACAGGTAATGTACTGAATGAAAAAACAGTTTGGAACATCATGGGAAAAACAGATCAGAATGCCTATTTATTACAAAAAGGATGGCAGGAAATGCCGGATCCGCTGGACCCATCAAAAACAATCATTTATAAAAATACAAATCCGGAGGATTATAATTTAAATAATCCCGCTTTTTCGCAAGATTATAATATCAATATGTCCGGAGGAAATGAAAGGAGTACCTATTATGCAGGTTTAGGTTATAATAAACAAGAAGGTCTCCCTATCAGTACTTTCTATGAACGTTATAGCTTTATACTGAATGGAAGCTACAAAGTAACAGACTGGTTAACCAGCACTTCAAACTTCAATTATAACCGTGCCAATTGGAGAAGTATGCCCGGTTCGCAGGGAGATGAAGGTAATTATTTTGGTCGCGTCATGTCAACTCCTCCTACCGCTCGTTTTGAAGACGAAGACGGAAATCCTACATTAGGAACCAACTCTGGGGACGGAAACCAGAATTATCAACCGGATAAATGGCAGGTAGACAATCAGTCGGATAAATTTACCATGATCCAATCATTTCAGCTTGACATTTTGAAAAACTTATCGGTAAAAGGAACAGCTAACTGGTATTATTCGGAAGGAATATACGAGACTTTTACAAAAGACTTTGAAAGTACCCCCGGTTCCTTCAACCGAAATCGTGAAAGTACGGCGAAGTTTGAACGCGTTTTTGCACAAACTTACAATGCTGTTGCAAACTACAACGAAACATTTTTCAAAGACCATAATGTCTCGCTAATGTTTGGTATGGAATATTATGACAACTATAAACGTGGTTTCGAAGCCAAAGGATCCGGCGCTCCGACCGATGATTTTGCTGATTTAGGATTGACCAGTTCAGATAAAGGCAAACGAAGCATCGACTCGTGGCATGAAAAATATCGTATCCTGTCTTATTTCGGACGGCTAAACTATGATTATAAGAGTAAATACCTACTTTCTGCGGTATTCCGACAGGACGGTTATTCCTCATTACTGGGAGACAACCGTTGGGGATTCTTTCCGGGAGTATCAGCCGGTTGGATCTTCGGACAAGAAGATTTCGTAAAAAATGCTTTACCGATCCTTTCTTTCGGTAAATTACGTACCAGCTTCGGTATAAACGGTGATGCTTCCAGTATTAAAGCATACACACTCCAGGGGTCTTATAATCAACAAACTTATAATGGAAATGTAGGCTATTTAATCGGCTCACTACCTAACCCGGGATTGAGATGGGAAAAAACCCGTACCGCAGAAGTCGGATTGGATTTAAGTTTCTTTGAAAATCGACTGAATGCAAATATGACTTATTATAACCGCCTGACTTCAGATAAACATGCGGACCTCAGCTTGCCGACTACGACCGGTTTTTCATCCGTAAAAAACAATAACGGTAAATACCGGAACAGTGGTATTGAAATCGAATTATCAGGCAAAATAATAAAAACTAAAGACTGGAGTTGGGAAGCTGCCGGCAACATCTCATTTAACAAAAACAAAGTTGTTTCCTTACCGGATAACGGGTTACCACGCAATATGCAGAAAACCTCCCAAATCTATAAAGGTCCCGGCAGCGATGAAACCATCTGGGTCGGCGGTTACCAGGAAGGTTACGAACCGGGTGTATTGATCGCTTACCAAGCAGACGGCATCTACAAAAGTCTTGACGAGATTCCCGGAAATCTGGTTGTAAAATCAGGTAATTACCAAGGCAAATACCAATACGGTCCAGCAGCCTGGGATGCCCTGAGCGATGCAGACAAAGCCAAAAGTTTGCAAATACAACCTGGTGATGTAAAATGGAAAGACGTCAATGGTGACGGTATTATTGACAGCTACGACCAAGTCGTAGTCGGAAATACAACGCCACGTTGGTTCGGAGGTTTTAATACTACGCTGAAATGGAAAAACCTTTCTCTCTACGGACGTTTCGATTTTGCATTAGGATATTGGATATACGACGAGACGACTCCATGGTTCCTGGGGTGTATGCAGGGAACATACAATTCGACTACAGATGTATTCAACACATGGTCAGAATCGAATCCGAATGCTAAATACCCCAGATATGTGTATGCCGACCAATTGGGAACAGCAACTACTATCGAAAATCGACCATGTTTGCCTATAAAGGAAATTATCTGGCTATCCGCGAGATTTCCCTAAGTTATTCACTGCCGAAGATGTGGGCAAACAAAATATTCTGTCAGCATCTGGACGTGTCTGTCACAGGACAAAACCTGGGTTATATCACTTCTGCCCCGGTAGCATCTCCGGAAGTATCAAGTGCCGGTTCAGGCTATGCACTACCCAGAACATTACTTTTCGGGGTAAATGTAACATTTTAATAATTAATAATTTAAATCGAAAACGAGATGAAAGAAATAAAATCAATCATTTTATCAGGATTGTTACTGGTGTCATCAGGAACTCTCATCACTTCTTGTAGCGATGCTCTTGATTTAGGACCGATCGATTATTACGGAAGTGAATCCTATTGGAAAACAGAAGCACATGCCACCGGCTATATCGATGGAATACATAAACATTTGCGTGACGCAGCCTGGCAACATACAATTACTTTTGGCGAATTAAGAGGTGGTATATATAAAGACGGGCTAAGCGCAGACGGTAATGCTATTTACGATGGTAATATACGTTTACAGAACTTTGATAAAAACAATACAGGGGTCACTGGTTTCGGAAACACTTTCGGACGAATTACGAACCTGAATCTTTTCATTGCCCGCGTAACCGATGCTACTTATCTGAGTGAAGAAAAAAAGAATTTTTATCTGGGACAGGTATACGGTTTACGTGCATTCTATTACTTTGATCTTTACAGAATATATGGCGGAGTACCTTTGCGTCTGACAGTAGACGTCATTGACGGAGAGTTGGACCCGAACAAATTATACATGAAACGTTCTACTCCCAAAGAGGTAATGACTCAGATCAAAAGCGATTTAAAAAAGTCTTTGGAATATTTCGGCGATGTAAATGACTTCGATCCCTACGGACGAGGAAAAAAGGTATATTGGTCGAAAGCAGCCACAGAAAGCCTGGCAGGCGAGGTCTACCTGTGGACATCCAAAGTAACGACAGGTGACGATACCGCCAATCCGGCTGATTTAGCGGTAGCTAAACAACACTTGTTAAACGTTGAGAATAATTACGGATTGAATATGCTCGATAACTTTGCCGATGTTTTTGAAGCCAAAAGTCACAAAGGGAATGACGAAGTCATATTTGCAATCCGTTATCTGGAAGGAGAGGCAACGAATAATACCCTCCAATTTACTTACAATATAGGAGGTGGTCATACAAGTAAAAACAGTTTTCGTGCTGATGGCTCTCCGTGGGGAGACCCGATGGATTTAAAGTCTAATGGCTCTCAATGGTACGAATACAACATGCTCCTTTATAAAACTTTTGACGAAGAAGACTCCCGTAGAAATGCTACATTTATGCCTTCATTCAGGAAAGATGAGAATGATGAACTTTATCTTTACGGAACGCACGTTCAGAAAAATATCGGGTATGTAAATTCAGAAGGTAGCCGCGTTTATTGCGGGGACTTCATTTTCTATCGTTTAGCCTGGGTTTATCTGACACTTGCTGAAATAGCTAATATGGAAGGAGACAATGCCAGCGTTCAGAAATACATTAATCTGGTGCGTAAACGCGCATATGCCGCTAATTGGGATGAATCGAAATACGGTTATAAAGCAGGAGATTTTACAGCCAATGAACTGGCTATATTACATGAGAAAGACAAAGAGTTCGTTCAGGAAGGCCAGCGCTGGTGGGATGTGCGCCGCATGACATTGACAAAATCCGGTAAACATCTGGTATTTTGCAAAGAAGCCTCTTTAGACGGCATAAACCCGATATTGAAAGAATCGGAAGCGTATAAAGTATTGTGGCCAATTGAGCAAACCATGCTCGATAAAGACCCGGCATTGGAACAAACTCCAGGTTATGAGGAAGCTGAAAAAGAAAAATAAACTCTTTCCCTGAAAATTGATTGCCTATCAGTTTGCAGACATACATTGACAGATGGCCTCGAATAAATTTATTATTCTTAAAATAATCTTATGAGGCCATCTGTTTAATTGAATTAAACAAATAATTAATCAAACATAGTTTATATTATTAAATTATTTTATTTATATTTGCCTCATATTTAAAATAACACACATAACAACTATTAAATACTGCGTACCATGGAAAAGATTAAAGGTCTGATTGATGCCCCTTTTACTCCGTTTTATGAAAATGGAGAAGTGAATTACGAACCTATTGAAGCCTATGCCAAACTTTTAGCCAACAACGGTTTGAAAGGTGTTTTCATCAACGGCTCATCGGGCGAAGGCTATATGCTGACGGAAGAAGAGCGTATCAAACTGGCCGAAAGATGGATGGAAGTAGTGCCGGAAGGATTCAAAGTAATCGTACATGTAGGCAGTACTTGTGTAAAAACCAGCCGTAATCTGGCTGCCCACGCACAAAAGATCGGAGCATGGGGAATAGGTGCCATGGCTTCTCCATTCCCTAAAGTAAACCGTGTGGAAGAACTGGTGAAATATTGCGAAGAAATTGCTTGCGGGGCCCCGGAGCTGCCTTTCTATTATTATCATATTCCGGCATTCAACGGCGCATTCCTTTCAATGGTAGATTTCTTAAAGACCGTAGACGGACGCATCCCTAATTTCGCAGGAATCAAATATACCTATGAAAGCCTTTACGAATATAACCAGTGCAGGTTATATAAAGACGGCAAATTCGACATGCTTCACGGACAGGACGAGACTATTCTGCCCTGCCTGGCTATGGGCGGGGCACAGGGCGGCATCGGTGGAACAACCAACTATAACGGCAAAGAGCTGGTCGGCATCATCACGGCCTGGGAAGCCGGAGATCTGGAAACAGCCCGCGAAAAACAAAACTTCTCACAGGATGTGATTAACGTAATCTGCCATTATCGCGGAAACATCGTAGGAGGCAAACGCATCATGAAACTGATTGGCCTGGACCTGGGAAAAAACCGTACGCCGTTCAGGAATATGACCGATGCCGAAGAAGCTGCCATGAAAGCAGAACTGGAAGCCATCAACTTCTTTGAAAGATGCAACAAATTCTAACGACTATGGAAGCAAAGACAAACATATCCCAACCGGCAGAATATCTGGGTTACTGGGAAGAAACATACAAAAACGATCTCGTGAACGATGTCATGCCTTTCTGGCTGAAATACGGCATCGACAAAGAGAACGGCGGTTATTTCACCTGCCTCAACCGGGACGGTTCCCTGATGGATTCGAACAAATCGGTATGGTTTCAGGGACGTTTCGCTTTCATCCTGGCCTATGCCTACAATCATATAGAGAAACGTCAGGAATGGTTGCAGGCTTGTAAGAATGGCATTGATTTCATCGAGAAATATTGCTTCGACACAGATGGCCGCATGTTTTATGAGGTGACGGCAACCGGCATTCCGGTCCGCAAAAGAAGATATGTCTTTTCCGAAACATTTGCCGCTATTGCCATGGCGCAATATTCCATCGCATCGGGAGACAAAAGCTATGCGGAGAAAGCAGTCAGCCTCTTCAAACAAGTCCTTCATTATAAAAATACACCGGGATTGCTTGAACCTAAATTCCGCGAAGGCTTCGTCGCCAAAGGGCATTCCTTATGCATGATACTGATTGATACGGCCGCCCGCATCCGCGAAGCTATCGACGATGAAATACTGACAAAACAGATAGACGAGTCCATCAGCGAACTCCGCCGCGACTTCATGAAGCCGGAATTCAAAACAATCCTCGAAACAGTCGGACCGAATGGCGAATTCATCGACTCCATCCCCGGACGAACCATCAATCCGGGCCATTCCATCGAGACAGCCTGGTTTATCCTGGAAGAAGCCAAGTACCGCAACTGGGACCCGGAATTGAAAGAAATGGGACTGACTATCCTCAACTGGGCCTGGGAATGGGGCTGGGACAAAACATACGGTGGAATCACTTATTTCAAAGACTGCAAGAACCTTCCGCAGCAAGAATACTGGCACGATATGAAATTCTGGTGGCCGCAATGCGAAGCCATCATCGCCACACTTTATGCCTATGAAGCTACCGGCGACAAGAAATACCTTGAAATGCACCGGATGATTAATGAATACACATACGCCCGTTTCCCGGACAGGGAATATGGGGAATGGTACGGCTATTTCCATTATGACGGGACATTGTCACAGCCGGCCAAAGGTAATATGTATAAAGGCCCGTTCCACATCCCCCGGATGCTTCTGAAATGTAACCAGCTTTGTAAAGAAATGCTTTCAAAATAAACGATATGAGCAATAAGAAAATCTATCCCTGGGTAGTTGTCGGCCTGTTGTGGGGCGTAGCCTTACTGAACTATATGGACCGGCAAATGCTCTCCACCATGAAAGACGCGATGATGATAGACATCACCGAACTGGAATCGGCAGCCAACTTCGGCCGCCTGATGGCCGTGTTCCTGTGGATATACGGATTCATGAGCCCTGTAGCGGGAATGATAGCCGACAGGGTAAACCGCAAATGGTTGATCGTCGGCAGCCTGTTCGTCTGGTCGTTCGTCACGCTGATGATGGGTTATTGCACGACTTTCAACCAGATTTATTTCCTGCGCGCCCTCATGGGGGTAAGCGAAGCCTTGTATATCCCGGCAGGATTGTCGCTGATAACCGATTACCACCAGGGGAAAACCCGTTCGCTGGCAGTAGGCATCCACATGACCGGCCTTTACACCGGACAGGCTTTAGGCGGTTTCGGTGCGACAGTGGCAAGCGCCTTTACCTGGGAAACGACTTTCCACTGGTTCGGGATTGTCGGTATTGCATACAGCGTGATTCTTATTCTGTTCCTGAAAGATAAAAAAGACCATATCGTTCATAAAATCAAAGAGGCGGGCGCTGCCGTCGAGAATCCGGTGAAAGGGGCTCTCAAAGGGATGGGTATGTTGTTTACGAACATCTCTTTCTGGATTATCCTGCTTTATTTTGCAACCCCGAGTCTACCGGGCTGGGCTACCAAGAACTGGTTACCGACATTATTCTCCGAAAATCTGTCAATCGACATGTCGGAAGCAGGTCCGTTATCAACGATTACAATCGCTTTATCTTCGTTTATCGGAGTCATTGCAGGCGGTATCTTATCCGATAAATGGATACAGACCAACGTACGCGGCCGTGTTTATACCGGAGCTATCGGACTGGCATTGACCATTCCATCGCTCTTATTGCTCGGTTTCGGACATAACTTCCTGATGATTGTCGGCGGAGGCTTGTGTTTCGGTATCGGTTTCGGTATCTTTGATGCCAATAATATGCCGATACTCTGCCAGTTCATCTCACCACGTTACCGGGCTACGGCTTACGGTATCATGAATATGACCGGTGTATTTGCCGGGGCAGCCATTACAGACCTGCTGGGCAGATCGACAGATGCCGGCAACCTGGGGCACGACTTTGCCATGTTGGCAGGACTCGTCGCAATCGCTTTACTCATTCAGATTTGCTTCCTTCGACCGAAAGTGGCAAATATGACGGATTAGTTGAAAATAATATGATTATATTTGACTCAGTATTTAACAAACAACACATATAGAACAATCACCATGAAAAAAAGCATCTTTTATCTCTGTCTTCTATTCATCGCACAAACCGCCTTTGCAGCAGACAGCTTGTACGTAAGGGAACAGCAGATTCCTATTCTGATAGACCGTACGGACAATGTACTGTTGGAAATGCGTATTCCCGCTCAGAAGGGAGATGTATTAAATAATTTCACACTCCAATTCGGAGAAGAGACGAACCTGTCTGACATAAAAGCCGTACGGTTATACTATAGCGGCACGGAAGCGCCATCCAGGGAAGGCACGCACTTCAACCCGGTGACATACGTTACCAGTTACACACCGGGCAAGACACGGGTAGCGAACCCTTCTTATTCTGTCAAACAAGATGAAGTTACCGCCCCGGCAAAGACAATCAGGCTGTCTTCCAAACAACCAATGATTAAAGGTCCCAACTACTTCTGGGTAAGCATCGAAATGAAACCGGAGACCTCTTTATTGTCGAGAGTATCCTTCACGATGCCGGAGGCCACCATCAATAACAAACCCGCAGCCATCGAATGGAAAGGGAAAGCAGAAACACCCCGTCGCGTAGGCGTCGGCGTACGCCAGGCAGGCGATGACGGCTCGGCAGCCTTCCGTATCCCGGGACTGGTTACGACCAACAACGGCACGCTTCTCGGCGTTTACGATATCCGTTACAACAGCAGTGTCGACTTACAGGAAATGGTCGACATAGGCGTGAGCCGCAGTACGGACAAGGGACAAACCTGGGAGCCGATGCGCGTAGCCATGACCTTCGGTGAAACCGGCGGTCTGCCTCATGCACAAAACGGAGTAGGTGACCCGTCCATCCTGGTAGACGAAAAGACAAACACCATCTGGATTGTTGCCGCCTGGACTCACGGAATGGGTAACGGACGCGCCTGGTGGAACTCCATGCCGGGCATGACTCCCGATGAAACGGCCCAATTGATGCTTGTCAAGAGCGAAGATGACGGAAAGACTTGGAGCGAACCTATCAACATCACTTCGCAGGTGAAAGACCCTTCCTGGTATTTCCTGTTGCAGGGTCCGGGACGCGGCATCACCATGCAGGACGGCACGCTGGTTTTCCCCATCCAGTTCATCGACGCGACGCGTGTACCGAATGCAGGCGTGATGTACAGCAAAGACCGTGGCAAAACCTGGCATCTGCATAACCTGGCACGCACCAATACCACCGAAGCACAGGTAGCAGAAGTTGAACCCGGCGTGCTCATGCTCAACATGCGCGATAACCGTGGCGGTAGCCGTGCCGTAGCCGTTACCAAAGACCTGGGCAAGACCTGGACCGAGCATCCTTCAAGCCGCAGCGCCTTACAGGAACCGGTCTGTATGGCAAGCCTCATCAAAGTGGATGCGAAAGACAACATCACCGGAAAGAAACTGTTATTGTTCTCCAATCCGAACACCACGAAAGGGCGCAACCATATCACGATTAAAGCCAGTCTCGACGGTGGTCTGACCTGGCCGGCAGAACATCAGGTATTATTGGACGAAGACGAAGGATGGGGATATTCCTGCCTGTCCATGATCGATAAGGAAACAGTCGGTATCTTCTACGAGTCAAGTGTGGCACACATGACCTTCCAGGCTGTCAAGCTAACAGACCTGATTAAATAAATACGATGAAACAAAAGCTGTTCATAACGTTCATATTATGTGTATGGATACCGGTGGCCTATGCTGCCGGTATTCCGCACTTGCTTCCCTGGCCGCAACAGGTAGACTGGAACAAGCAAACGTTTTCCGGAAAAGAAATCGCCCTCCTGGCGGAAGGAAATACGGAGCAGATGGTTACGGCCTGGTTGCAGGAGAATAACATCGGCATCAACCCCACCAGCAAACACAAATTACAAATAAAACTTGTAAAAGAACTGCCGGAAGCAAAGCTGAACGCAAACGAAGCCTATAAACTGCAAGTATCCTCCCAGGGTATCACCATCGAAGCCACCACGGAACAGGGAGTGTACTGGGCCATCCAGACCCTTCGCCAACTAACGGAAAAGAAAGGAAACAGAGCCCATATCACGGGATGTCGGATTACAGACTGGCCTGCCTTCCGTATCCGCGGATTCATGCAGGACGTAGGCCGCAGTTATATCTCCCTGGAAGAACTGAAACGGGAAATAGCCATTTTATCCCGTTACAAAATCAATGTTTTCCACTGGCATCTCACCGAGAACCAGTCCTGGCGCCTGGAAAGCAAAGTCTTTCCGATGATAAACGACAGCATCAACACAACCCGCATGCCGGGCAAATATTATACCCTGAAAGAGGCCAAAGAACTCGTTTCTTTCTGCAAACAACACCAGGTGATGTTGATACCTGAACTCGACATGCCCGGGCACAGTGCCGCTTTCGAACGGACCTTCCGCCACAACATGCAAAGTCCGGAAGGGATGAAAATACTGAAACTGCTCATAGAAGAAGTCTGCGAAACATTCGATACGCCTTATCTGCATATCGGGACCGACGAAGTGGAGTTCACCAATCCCCGGTTTGTACCGGAGATGGTCGCATTCGTCCGGTCGAAAGGCAAAAAAGCAATCTCCTGGAACCCTGGCTGGCATTACCAACCGGGTGAAATAGATATGACACACCTGTGGAGCTATCGGGGAAAAGCCCAACCGGGAATACCGGCCATCGACTCCCGTTTCCATTATCTGAACCATTTCGATACCTTTGCCGACATCCGTGCTTTATACAACAGTACCGTCTACGGGCATACCGAAGGTAGCGATGATATGGCAGGTGTCATCCTGGCCGTCTGGAACGACCGCCTGGTACAACCGGAAGAAAACATGATACGGGAAAACCACCTGTATCCCAACATGCTCGCCATAGCCGACCGTGCCTGGCGGGGAGGAGGCTACGAATACTTCGATAAAGAAGGGACCAACCTGCCTTCCGAAGACAGCCGCGCATACACTTCCTTTGCCGAATTCGAACAACGAATGCTCTGGCATAAAGAGCATCATTTCAAAGGATATCCGTTTTCATACGTAAAACAGACAAACGTGAAATGGCGCATCACCGACGCATTCCCCAACAACGGTGACCTGAATAGCGTGTTCCCGCCCGAAACAGCCTTGCAAAACAGCTATACCTACGACGGGAAAACCTACGAAACAAACGAAACCATCGGTGCCGGAATCTATCTGCGCCACGTATGGGGCACACTCGTTCCCGGCTTTTACAAAGACCCGAAAGAAAACCATACCGCTTATGCCTGGACCTGGGTATATTCGCCCAAAGACCAGGAAGCAGGGGCCTGGATAGAATTCCAGAACTACGGCCGTTCGGAAATGGACCTGGCGCCACCGCAGGGCAAGTGGGACTACAAAGGTAGTCGCGTATGGCTGAACGACCAAGAACTGCTTCCGCCGGAATGGACTGCGACCCATACCGTAAAATCGAATGAAATCGCGCTGGGGAATGAGAACTGTGTTGCCAGGGAACCGCTCAGGGTACATCTGCAAAAGGGATGGAACAAGGTTTTCCTGAAACTTCCTGTCGGAAAGTTCACGCTTCCCGAAGTCAGGCTGAACAAATGGATGTTCACATTCGTCTTTGTCACCCCGGACGGTGAAAAGGCGGTAGACGGCCTGGTCTATTCACCGGATAAAAAGAAATAAACAGACTATCATACAATGAAAAAAACTCTTTTACTATTATGCCTGTTACTTTGCACAACTGCCTACGGTCAGAATAAGATTAAGGTAGCTTGTGTAGGTAATAGCGTGACATACGGTGCAGGCATAGAGAACCGGGAGGTCAATTCTTACCCGGCTCAACTGCAACGCATGCTGGGAGACGACTACGAAGTGGTGAATTTCGGTAAAAGCGGTGCCACGCTGCTCAACAAAGGACATCGCCCTTACTGCGAGCAGGAAGAATACAAAGCGGCACTCGACTTTGCCGGCGACAGGGTAGTCATCCATCTCGGACTGAACGATACCGACCCACGCAACTGGCCCAACTACCGGGATCATTTCGTGAAAGACTATCTTTCCCTGATAGCGTCGTTCCGCAAAGCTAATCCGGATTGTCGGATATGGATTTGCCGGATGACACCCATCTCACACCGGCATCCGCGTTTCAAATCGGGTACCCGCGACTGGTACTGGATGGAGCAGGAGACAATCGAAGAAATAGCCCGACTGGCCAACACCGGACTGATTGACTTGCAGGAAGGCCTGTACAACCGCCCTGACCTGTTACCCGATGCCCTTCATCCGAACACGGAAGGAGCCGGTATCCTCGCTAAAACGGTTTACGGGGAACTGACCGGCAACTACGGAGGTCTCCGTATGCCTGCTACGTACTCCGACAATATGGTCTTACAGCGGGAAAAACCTTTACTCATCTCCGGGACTGCCAATGCCGGTGAGAAAGTAACCGTGCAGATTGCCGGACAAAAGAAAGAGTCTGTAACCGCCTCCAACGGCAAATGGTCTGTCACGCTCGACCCGTTACAGGCAGGAGGTCCTTATGAACTGACCATCGAAGCCTCGCCCGCCACTGAAAAGAAAAGCAAAAAGAAAGCACCGGCTTCACAGAAACTGACCTATAAAGAGGTACTGGTCGGCGAAGTATGGCTCTGTTCCGGGCAGTCCAACATGGCTTTCCGGGTAGACGAACTGGCAGACAGCCAGCGGAAGGAACTACTCGAATATGCGGACAGCCAACCACAGATACGTCTCTTCAATATGCAGCCCCGCTGGTATACGAATGCGGTGGAATGGGACATTTCTGCCATGGATTCGCTCAACCGCCTGCAATATTACCACGACACCCGGTGGACGCCGTGCAACGAACAGACAGCCGATAAGTTCTCGGCCGTAGCCTTTGCCTTCGGACGGATGTTGTCGGACAGCCTGCAAGTTCCGGTCGGACTCGTCCTGAATGCCATAGGGGGGTCGGGTACCGAAGCCTGGATAGACCGGAAAACACTGGAATTCGAATTTACCGATATACTGTATAACTGGACACAGAACGACTTTATCCAGGACTGGGTACGCGGTCGGGCGGTTCTCAACACGAAGAAATCATCCGACAAACTGCAACGCCATCCGTATGAGCCTTGCTATCTGTACGAAACGGGAATCCAGCCATTGCAGCAATATCCGATCAAAGGAGTCATCTGGTACCAGGGCGAATCGAATGCCCAGAATATCGAAACACACGAACGTTTGTTCCCGTTGCTGGTGGAAAGCTGGCGCAAAAACTGGGGAGAAGAGTTTCCGTTCTATTACGTTCAGCTGTCGAGCATCGACCGCCCGAGCTGGACTTGGTTCCGCAACAGCCAACGCGAACTGATGGAGACGATTCCGAACAGCGGCATGGCCGTCAGCAGCGACCGGGGAGATTCATTGAATGTGCATCCGGTATACAAACGCGAAATAGGGGAACGCCTAGCCCGTTGGGCGCTCAACAAGACATACGGACATCCACTCACTCCGTCAGGTCCTTTATTCCGTTCAGTCGAATTCAGGGATAACGCCGCCTACATCACCTTCGATTATGCCGACGGCCTGCACACCTCCGACGGGCAGCCGATACGCACATTCGAAATAGCAGAACACGACGGGTTATTCTTCCCCGCCCAGGCCGAAATAATCGATGGAAAGGTGAAAATCCGCAGTGAGAAGGTTACGAATCCGAAGCTGGTCCGCTACGGCTGGCAACCATTCACCCGTGCCAACCTGGTCAACAACGATGAACTCCCGGCTTCAACATTCAGAACAAAGAAACAATAGTATCATGCACAACAAATCCATATTAACCGGATGTCTTCTCCTGCTGGCAGTCATGTTAGCCGGATGCAGTCAGCCACCAACATCTAAACCGAATCATATGATTACCTGTACCTGGAATAAACTACCTGATTTGCCGGGCATGGCAGACACCGCCTCATTAGGCGTTTCAGCCCCTTTTGTCGGCATCAGTAACGGAATGCTGCTGGTTGCCGGCGGTTGCAACTTCCCCGACAAACCGGTCACCGAGGGAGGAGCCAAACGATATTACAGCGATATATTCGCCCTCGACCTTTCAGACAAAAACGCCCAATGGCAGAAAGCCGGCAACCTGCCTCTTCCTGTTGCCTACGGAGCCTCCATCACGACACCGGAAGGTATCGTCTGCATAGGGGGAAACAACAGCACCGATTTTTTAGCCGATGTCTATCTGCTGTCCATGTCCAGGTCCGATGAAAAGGCACATATTTGCAAATTGGATACACTTCCCGTATCGATGGATAATCTTTCTGCGGCCTATATCGACCACACGATATATGTAGCCGGAGGAAATGAGAACGGGAAACCCGGCCATAGCTTCTATTCAATGAAACTGAACAAAAACCTCGATGGAAACTGGGAAAAACTGCCGGACTTCCCCGGTCAGACGCGCCTTCAACCGGTCTTAGCCGCCCAACAGTCGGCCGACGGAGTACGTATTTACCTGTCGAGCGGCTTTCAGCCTGTTTCCAAGGATGCGTATGGAAAGGATGTGGATGCAATTGTCTCTTCAGATATGCTCTCATACCATCCGGCTACAAAAAGTTGGACTACGGAGACTAAATTGCCTTCAGTCAAAGGCCAAGTCTGGCGTACCTTCACCGGAGGTTGCGCAGTTGCTTACGGCGACAGTTCAATCCTACTTATGGGCGGCGTCAACTACGGCCGTTTCTTAACAGCCCTCAACCGTTCCATCTATATGGAGCGGGCCGAAGAAAGATTAGAGTTCGAAGGACTCGAAAGGCTGATAAAAGAGGGAAAAGAGTACATGCATTATCCGGTGGAATGGTACAAATTCAATACATTCCTCTTACAATACAACACCTTTACCAAAGAATGGACCGAGCTGGGAGATTACGAACAGTTAGCCCGTGCCGGGGCAGGAGCCGTATTGAAAGGTGACAGCCTGATCATCGTCAACGGTGAACTGAAGCCGGGTATCCGGACACCGCAGGTGAATTATGCAGAGATAACAAAATAACTTTCTACACAAAGTTTTGATAAAAATATTTGCCATTTGCAATGCAGGAATGCAAACTACTATAAACCAATGACAAACGCCATTGCAAACACTTTTTTTATTTGCAATGGCGTTTGTCATTTGCAATATATCCGGCCAGGGATATTCAGCCACAACTAGGCGGCAGGTAGTATGATACTATTTATTAAGTGGTAACTCACTAGCCCGAAAGTCCTTACCCACTAAAACTACCCTGTACAGGATAATCGACCAGGGTGTACAGGATAGTTACGCAAGGTGTACACCTTAATAAGCCAGGGTGTACAGGGTAATAATACAAAGTCATGACCCGAGGATTAGTTTCTCCCTTAGTTGACGCTAAAAGATGCCAGGGTTGGATATAATTTGCCTCCGGTTTGAAACAAAAAACACACCAACTGGCCTCCGGTTTAGAACAAAAACAACTGGCTTTTGCCTCCGGTTTGAAACAATTTGGTATATTTGCATCTGTAAACCAGTCCTATAAACAAAATGTTCAAAAGAGACATCATCGTAAACCTGGAAGCATGGGCAGCAGATAGCCATCGGAAGCCACTTATCCTGCGTGGAGCAAGACAAGTAGGCAAGACTACTGTTGTGAATGAATTCGGCAAACAGTTCGACAATTATTTGCCATTAAATCTGGAAAAGCAGGAAGCTGCCAAATTATTCGACTTGTCTGTCCCACTGAAAGACTTAATGCCTCTTTTGTTTGCCCATTGCGGAGTCATACGCAAGAAAGGACGCACACTTCTTTTCATCGATGAAATACAAAATTCAGCCAAAGCAATCTCACTGTTACGTTATTTCTATGAAGAACTGCCCGATATATATGTGATAGCAGCAGGTTCTTTATTAGAGAATATAGTAGACATACACACTTCATTTCCGGTAGGACGTGTACAATACTTAGCTCTACGCCCTTGTTCCTTCCGGGAGTTTCTACAAGCCATCCAAGAAGAAACATTATTGCCTGTACTTGCACAACCGGAGATAACATCTGCGTTTCATGAACGATTGATGAACTTATTCAACATCTATACCTTAATCGGAGGTATGCCGGAAGTTATACAGCTATATGCAGAAAGAAGAGACATTTTATCTCTCAACAACATTTATGAAACACTTTTACAAGGGTATAGGGATGACGTAGAAAAATATACCACCGGAAAACTCCTACCGGATGTCGTACGTTTCCTTTTAAAGGAGGGATGGCATAAAGCTGGTCAAAATATTACACTCGGAGGTTTTGCCGGCTCATCCTACAAAGCACGTGAAGTAGGAGAAGCATTCCGGTTATTGGAAAAGGCGATGCTGCTGGAATTGGTCTATCCTACAACTGCAACAGAAGTACCGGCAACGTCAGAAATCAAACGTACACCCAAGTTAATATGGTTGGACACAGGATTGGTAAATTACGCTGCCCAGGTACAAAAACTGATATTAGGAGCAAACGATATTCTGGATGCCTGGAGAGGTATGATTGCAGAACAAATTGTTGCGCAAGAGCTACTGACACTGACAAACAAAGTAAGTCAGAAACGGAATTTCTGGGTGAGGGGACAAAATGATTCCAGTGCTGAAGTTGATTATATATGGGTACAGGAATCCAGCATCTTTCCCATTGAAGTGAAATCCGGGCATAACGCTCATTTACGTTCACTTCATTCTTTCATGGAACGCTCTTCTCAAACCGTTGCTTTCCGGGTATGGTCACAACCTTATTCGGTCAACGAAGTAAAGACTGTTCAGGGAAAGCAATTCCGGCTTATTAATTTACCTTTCTACCTGGTTGGAGAACTGCCTGACATCATAGCAAAGTCTATTTGATTTTTCATTTTTCCCGGTTTATATCATACCCGAACAAAGCGAAATCCCCCAGACACGGGTCATCCGGGAATACCTGCTTTAAGGCTTCGGTAATCTCGACGGCGGTTTTGAGGGTAGCATTCTTTTGTTCGGTCAATCCCAGTTCCAACGAAATCTGATGGACGTGGGTATCTAAAGGGATGATTAATTCATGCGGTTTGATTGCTGTTTCCCAAATACCGAAATCGACAATACCGTCTTTCCGGACCATCCACCGGAGGAACATGGCGAGACGTTTACAGGCAGACGTCCCCGTCAGTACGGGAATCCCTTCGATTCCTGAGAAAATATCCTGTATCTTTGTCACCGGATTCGGATAAGGACTGGCAGACAAAGCATCTTCCAGCGAGTCATATTCTTCATAAATACTTTTCAGCCGGTCGCACAACTGACGTAGATGGGAGTAGGTGTAGAAACGGTAAAAAGTATCTCTATTACCGAGTTCAACCGGATTTCCCGCCAAGTTCTTATATCCTTCATTCCTAATCCAACGGTAAGGACTAGGGTCCATTGCATCATGCAGTTCGTTCGCTTTCCGAAGGATCAGTTCCCTGCGTCCGTAAGAAATCCAGGAGGTAATAAAAGCAGACACCTCAATATCCCTTTTCTCCGTGTACCGATGGGGGAACTGGACAGGATCGTCCTTGATAAAACCGCTAACATTATATTCATTCGCCCACCGGCGGAGTTTTTCTTTTATTTCTTCATTCATACATTACTTCTTCTTCAGGAAATACTGCCGTTGTTCCTCCGGATAATGTTCGATGGCATAACGGAGAGCTGTGCGGGGGAGGTGTGTTGCATGCTTTTCGAGAAAGTCTGTTAATGTTTCCCGGTCTTTTTTGCCGACTTCGCGGAGCATCCAGCCCACCGCTTTATGCATCAGGTCATGTGTATGCGTCATCAGCTTTTCTGCCAATGCCAATGTATCGGTATATTCGCGGTTACGGATGAAAGTGACGGTAGAAACCATAGCAATCCGCTGCTCCCACAAACAGTCGCTATCCGCCAGTTCGTATAATCGGGTACGGTCTTTATCCAGCAGGTAAAGACCTACCAGATGCGGGCAGGTAACGTCTACCAGGTCCCAATTATTGATACGCCGGGCATTATCCAGATAGAAATCATACAATTTCTTACGGTCGGCCTCAGAGGCCTTCTTGAACTGCTCGACCGCAATCAGCAGGGCACAAAGGCGGGCTTCATGGTATTCACTTTCAATCAATAGCTGCAACTCGGACAAAGGCGTCTGCTTATTCGCTTTTGCAATGCTGCGGGTGAGGGGAACGACCAACCCGAGGAACATATCTCCTTCGGCATACTCACCGGGCCCCGTCTTGAAAAAACGTTGCAGGAAAGCGGCCTTCTCCGGATTCGCCACAGAGAGAAGCTCGCTCAACACAAAAGCTGCCGTCATGGACGCATGACGCGTGACACAGGACGGTCGCCTTCCAGGAATCCGATTACGTTGTTGCAAACGGTACGTGCCATAACGATACGTACATCCATTGTCTGCGTGCCGATATGAGGCGTCAGTACCACATTTTCCATTTCCAGCAATTCGGGCAGCGGATAGTCGCCAAATTCAAATACATCCAGTCCGGCGCCATGAATCGTTCCGTCCTGCAAGGCCTTTACCAGCGCATGTTCGTCCACCAGCGGACCACGGGCAGTATTAATCAGGATAGCCGAGGGTTTCATCTGCTTCAGTTCCGCTTCACCGATGATATGGTAGGTCTCGGGAGTATAAGGAGCATTCAGGGAGACAAAATCGGACTTGGCCAACAGCTCTTCCTTAGAGACGTACGTCACGTTCAGTTTCGTCTCTTCCTCCACGTAAAGTGGGCGACGGTTATGGTAAATCACCTCCATACCGCAGGCATTCGCACGTTTGGCCAACGCCTTTCCGATACGTCCCATGCCAATGATGCCGAGTGTCTGTCCGGTAATATTCACGCCGAGATTTTCGAGTACACCCACCTTCATCTCTTTGCCGAGCGTACGCAGTTTGCGGTCGCATTCGGTGATACGGCGGGCGGTGTCGATCATCAGTCCCAAAGCCAGGTTGGCGGTAGGGGCGGTGACAGGGTCGGGGGTATTGGCTACGGTGATACCTTTTTCCAGGCAATACGCCACATCTATATTATTATAACCCACCGCGTAGTTGGCTACCAGCTTCAGATTCGGGGCACGGTCGACCAGTTCCTTATTCACCGGAAAGTCGAACATGGAACATAGAACATCGTATTCCGGAATCATTTCCAACACTTCTTCATAGGTGAAATCCCTTCCTTCGGGAAAAGTCACGTCATAATTGCTTTCCAGCTCGGTGAACCCTTCGCGGAACATGTCGTAGGTTACTAATATCTTTGCCATAAGTCGTTACGTTTTATTATTCAGGCAAAAATACAAATCTATTGTTAATTAATTCCTATTTTTGCAGGTATAATATCAATAACAACTAACATATGGTTCTGAACTACATCTGGATCGCTTTCTTTCTAATCGCTTTCGTCGTCGCGCTGGGCAAACTTATCTTTGCCGGAGATACGGCAGTCTTCACAGAGATTATCAATTCCTCTTTTGCGTCTGCCAAGACCGGATTCGAGATATCGCTCGGACTGACCGGTATCTTGTCGCTCTGGCTGGGTATTATGAAGATTGGCGAAAAGGGGGGAGTCATCCAGTCGTTTGCCCGGTTGGGGGCACCGGTTTTCAGCAAGCTCTTCCCGGGCATACCGAAAGAGCATCCGGTGACAGGTTCTATCTTTATGAATATCTCCGCCAACCTGCTGGGACTGGACAACGCAGCCACACCGATGGGGCTGAAAGCAATGCAGCAACTACAAGAACTGAATACTGAAAAGGATTCTGCCAGCAACCCGATGATTATGTTTCTTTGCATCAATGCTTCGGGGTTAACCCTTATCCCAATCACCATCATGATGTACCGGGCACAGATGGGGGCAGCCAATCCATCGGACGTTTTCCTGCCGATTATGCTGGCGACATTCTCATCCACATTGGTTGCCATACTGGCCGTCTGCATCAAACAACGCATCAATATACTCCAAAGAAATCTGGTACTGTTCTTCGGAGGCCTGGCTGCCTTTATAGGCGGACTGGTCTGGTTGTTCAACTCATTGGAACAGGAACAGGTTTCGCTTTATTCCACCTTGTTCGCAAACACATTATTGTTTACTATAATCTGCGGATTCATTGTCAGCGGCATACGAAAAAAAATCAATGTATATGACACATTTATAGAAGGAGCTAAAGAAGGCTTTAAGACGGCAATAACGATTATACCGTATCTGGTCGCCATATTGGTCGGGATAGGGGTATTCCGCGCCTCAGGAACGATGGATTTTATCATTGAAGGAATCCGTATGGGTGTCGGTGCATTAGGGGTTAATACTGATTTTGTCGGTGGCCTGCCGACCATCCTGATGAAGCCGCTTAGCGGAAGCGGTGCACGCGGAATGATGCTGGATGCGATGAACACCTATGGCGCCGATTCGTTTGTCGGACGGCTGGCTTCCATCGTACAAGGCTCGACGGATACGACTTTTTACGTAGTCGCACTTTATTACGGAAGCGTTGGCATCCGCAATACCCGTTACACCATACAATGTTCACTGTTGGCAGACCTGGTAGGGGCTATTGCCGCAATAACTTTAACGTATATATTCTTTGCCTGACAGCAAATTCCCGATTATCAAAATGTCACTACTATACCGGGTAAATCGGATTAATATGGCAGGTATTTGAAAATACTATACCGGGTAATATTTTTTAACATATCATTCAGAAAGACAAATAAGAATAATAATAGCATTATGACAATATCATTTCACGCAGAAGACATCGAACTTCCGGCCATCAAGAAAGAGGCTGTCAGCAACTGGATCAGGAAAGTTGCCGAAACATACGGTAAAAGGACAGGGGATATCAGTTACATCTTCTGTTCCGACGAAAAGATCCTGGAAGTAAACCGCCAGTATCTGCAACATGATTATTATACAGATATCATCACATTCGATTATACCAGTGGAAACAAGATATCGGGCGACCTTTTCATCAGTCTGGATACGGTAAAAACAAATGCGGAAAAGTTCGAAACTCCATACAACGAAGAACTGCATCGTACGATCATCCACGGAATCCTTCATCTGTGCGGCATCAACGACAAAGGGCCAGGGGAGAGGGAGATCATGGAAGAAAACGAAAATAAAGCACTGGCTATTTTGCCTGAAGAGTGCCGGGAGAGTTAATCCCGGCATTTTTCATCTGTTGTTTCTAATAAACCAAAATCAGAAACGCCATCCGACGTTAAACTGGATAACGCCATTATGATCTTTTCCCCTGAAAAGATTACTGCCACCCAAAGTATATTCCGACTCCTTAAAGATATAAGTACAACCTAAATTATAATTGACGGAAACGATTAATCCCATATCAAACGTGTAACCGGCACCCATGGAAAAAGAAAGATCACACGGACTCATATCATCCTTTATATTCCTCGAAACGGTTTTTGTTTCAAAAGGAGGGTAACCCAACGAATATTTGAAGTTGGTTCCTTTTGCCCGGACATTAATACCTAATTGCGGACCACCAAACATATGAAAACCTTTATACAAATAGAACTTTGCATAAATAGGAATATTTAAATAATCAATGTCCAATTTGGATGTTTCACCTTTATATTTATAGCGGTATCCCTGCATGGAATAATAAACTCCCGGTTCCAGTGCAAACAATTTGGAAAAGCGGATTTCTCCGGCAACTCCGACATTTACACCAGGCCGCATATCCGCGAAACTTTCCGGGTAGGTATTAGCCAGATTAAACCCGATACGGGGAATAAAATGAAACTCTTGTGCAGATATCTGAATAGAGATAAGGGCAACAAACAAAAGGAGTACTAACTTTTTCATAACATATCTAATAACATTGTTAAATATATAGATGCCGGATATTACTAATATGTTGCATGAGTACTTAATTTTTAATGTATAAAGTCATTGAAGCAATAAAACTGGTAAATACTTCGTTTATTAATTAGTAGTCACTCAAAAACATATTATCATGAACACAACCTCTTTAAAACTCGGAATCCAAAAAGCTATCAATAATATATCTGAGATTTGGTTCCTGTTGATTTTGGCTGTACCGACTATTTTCGACGCAATCTTCGAAATAGGAAGCAAAGGGAAATGGACAATTCCTTTCATTCTTCTTTCAATAGCGGTCATTTTAATAAGCATACTTATCAAACAATTGATTCAAAAAACTGCATGGATAAGCCTTGTACTGGGAGTTGTTTTGTGTTTCTTTTCTTCATTTTTTATAGCAGCAGCCCTCTCCGAGTATGATGAATTTCCACTAGGAACCGAACCTAATGCCCTTTCATTACTTGCCTTCGGAACAATCGTCGGTGGAATATCATTCGCCTTGGCTATCAAAATGAGTTTCCAAGGAGCATACAAACTGTATACCGATTAACAGCAAAAATATCCTCTACAAACAAAAGTTTAAAATAAATCCTGATACTCATCAGAACTTGCCATTTACTCATTGTTCAAACAGATAAGAGTCTTTCTGTCTATATTTAGTCTGTAATCTAATTTTTCATCTTAAATTTACAGATATGAAAGCGAGACTCTTATTTTTATTCCTGTGCCTGACATGGAACGGCTGGGCGGACACATTCGTCCCTTACAATCCCGACTCACTGAAAAAGGGAGATTGGATAACCCTCGAAACTGTCCATTACTATCCCTATATCGCTCCGGGTATTAAAGAAGAAATCCCTTGGAGGGCGGAGAATATACGCCGGATCACCATACTAGCTACAGTGGCAGAAAAAACAGACAAGTCCATTTCTATCGACTATACGCTGGATAACTTGTACGATTGCCATAATAATAAGGAAAAACATGGTTTTCATTATTTCGATAGCCGCTATCGACAGGATTTCGCTGTCGAAGAGAATATGTCAGACAAACGAATTTTGCGCGTTACATACGACCGAAAAAGCCGGAAAGCACTCGTATTCGATAAATCAGACTCAATCTACTCTTATCCGAAAACGTTTATTCCTTTTGGAGTAAGGCAGGAGGGATTATCCGCCTATCCGGGAACATTTTTCCTAAATTCGTTAAATCTAGAGAAATTGATTACCCCAGTTTCCAAGGATTTCCTGACTGGCTGGGATAAAGACGGAACTATCCAACTCATACCAAATACACGGGTTGTCGATGCCTCATTCGATCTTCCCCCAAATACAGAATTTACTTGTAGCAATTACGGTATCGATGCATCTAAAGATTCAACCATTCACAAGAAAATATTTATCGCTTATCCGACAGAATACAAAGTCGGAGAACGAATAACGCTACTGCTTACTCCAGGAGATTCCATTATTCAAGACAAAGAGGTATATGCAAATACACATACCTACCGCTACGAAGGACGGGGGAGGGAGCAAAACAACCTCGACTATAGCTCCCGACGGTTCTCCTTCTACAATGCAGAATTTGGTAGCCTTTCTCCCGACGAGATAAAAAAAGCTCTTCAATCCCGTGATTCTCTTTTCCAAATTGCCTTTGAGAAAGATTTTAAGAAAATGGATCCTTATTGGAAAAAGGTATTCGAACGCTCGGAACAGTATTTTAAAGGAGGGTTTATCTTACTACGCTATATGTATAATAATGACAAAGAGGCTTGGCATAAAAGTGGTTTACTCAACTGGCAAGCTCCCCACTTTGCATCAATCAATCCGCTTATCGATTATGCATACAACCTGAGAAAACCGAATGCTGCACATTACAGTTTCTTTCTGAATGTGTACACTAGTTACAAAAAACAGGAACTCAAATCGGACAATCTGTGTCTGAATAAGCAGATAGAATTAACTCCACAAGAAGAGTATCTTCTGAATAAACAAATTCTATCCGGCTATCCAAGATATCTGATAAACGGAGTCAGCCTAATGAAATTAGCATATGATAAAACACTACATGAAATTGAAGATGATTACACTAATTTTATCACTTCCTGTCCGGATACCAGCCTAACAAACGAAGTAAAAAGAGCATACAATACACTATTACCTTTTGAAGCCGGAAAAAATATCAAGGAAAGTGGTCTAGTCATAACTGACAGCCTGCATCTGGTGAAAGGAAGCGACCGGAAATATATCCTGTTATTTTTATCCGGAAGCCATGGCCTCAGTGGATATTATCTTCAAGAGGCACTCGACTTGAAAAAACTCCTTCAAGAGAAAGGATTAGCCTCCACTGTACAATTCGAACTTTATGCAAACTTTAAAGCTCACAATGCAGAAGTGATAAAGCCATTCAAGGCTATACCCGAAAAGCAATCGCAGGACTTGAATTTTAAATTGGGTTTTGGTACTATAACTATCCTGATGCATGAAGACGGAACTATTCTCTATCGGAGGCTCGGTGGATTTACAACAAGTAAAATCCCTGAATTAATTCAAAAAGATCTGAACAGAGAAGACAAATCTTTCAACGATTTTATGAAAGGATTCAAGGAGGGCATTTTAGGTGCGCTCCTAATCGCAGCAATCATCGGTATCATATACTATTTCCGAAACAAAAACAGACAGAAGCAGGAGCGTAACCGCCGCCATATCCGCGAACTCGAACTCCGTGCCATTCGTTCTCAGATGAACCCGCATTTCATCTTTAATGCGCTAAGTTCGATACAGAATCTGATCAATCGCTCGGCCAATCAGGAGGCGAACAAATACCTGATCGATTTCTCACGTTTACTGCGCAAAGTTCTGGCTACATCCGAAAAGAAACTGGTTCCTCTCTCGGATGAGATCGAGCAACTGGAACTATACCTGAAACTCGAACAACTTCGTTATCCTTTCTCTTACTCGTTGACTGTCGATCAGAATATCGAGCCGGATGCAATCGAAATACCGGGAATGCTGATACAACCTTTCGTTGAAAACGCCGTTAAGCACGGAATTGCTCCGCGCGGTACGGGAGAAATCATAATTCGATTATCTTTGCAGAATCAGTTGTTGATAATCGATATCACTGACGATGGTCCCGGATTGAAAACAGAGGCAAATGGTGGCTTCGGTATCCGTGCCGTCACCAATGAGTTCGAAATATTAAAGACTTTGTACAATACGGAAATCGGTATTACGATCGAAAACAGACAGGAGAAAGAGTCTGTTTCCGGTTGCCATGTCCAATTATCCATTCCTCTATAAAAACAAAAATATGGAGACAAAAATAACCGCAGCAATTGTTGATGACGAGCAGGGGAACCGGGAAAACCTGCTCCGCATGCTCGGTACCTATTGTCCGCAAATCAAAATATCGGCTATTTGCAGTTCAGTCACGGAAGCCCGCACCGTCCTGCCCGAAGCTAAACCGGATATCCTTTTTCTGGATATCCGGCTGGGCGACGATACCGGTTTTTCCCTCCTGGAAAGTCTGCCGGATATTCCTTTTGAAGTGATTTTTGTAACGGCTTACGACAGCTATGCGATCCAGGCTATCCGCTTCAGCGCACTCGACTATTTACTGAAGCCTATCGACCCGGAAGAACTGACACATGCTGTAGATAAAGCAGTCCAGGTCGTCTTACGAAAACAGGAAAACAAGCGGATGCAAAACCTTCTGCAAAACAAGCGGGCACTGGATAAACAAAAGAAAATAGCCCTGTCAGTCGCCGATAAAATTGAATTTGTTGAAATCGGCTCTATCGTCCGTTGCGAATCGGAAAGCAACTATACCACTTTTTATCTTAAATCGGGAGAGAAGCTGATCGTATCAAAAACATTAAAAGAATTTGACGACTTGCTGACACCTTACAATTTCCTCCGTGTTCATCAATCACATCTGATCAATCTGGAAGAAATAAAAAGTTTCATTAAAAGCGATGGGGGATATATCCGTATGAAGGATGGTTCTTCCATCAGCATTTCCCGTCAACGACGGAATTATGTGATGGAAGTTTTAAAGCAATTGTAAGCCGTAGCGGCCCGGATTCCCGTTCACTCTTTATATTTCAGGTCGAAGCGTCCTTCTGTAATACGGTCTCCCTCAAAAGTCCCGCTGAATATCCCGTCAGACATCCGGGTAATGTGGACTTTTCCATCTCCGATTTTTTGGTTATCAAAAGAGACATTCGTGTACGGAAGCGTTTCTCCCTGTTTGGGATTAGGTATTGAAAAGCGAAGGTAAGAATCGAAACCTATTTGTGCCGAAATCGTCATGCCGGTGCTATCTTCCAGCTGGGTAAATTCAGCAACCGGTAACCCCCAGCGGCCGCTTACAGATACCCAACCGTCAACCAGGCAACCGAATGTATTCGCACCGGTCGCAGTAGCCTCAGGCATAAGAGTGGGATCAACCGATTTATTCTCTTCACAGGCTATACAGAAAAAAAGCAAACAGATAAATAATATATATTTCATAATGGTGTCTAATTAAAAATGAAAATTCATACCGAACAACAACGATAATTGAGAAAAGCAGCCGCCACCGCCATTCAATTCAGGTGACTCGACCTGCCATTTCTGACCATGGTATTTGACGGAATAGCTATCCGAAGAGGTAACGATCCAATTCACCTTTGCAGAGATTCCTATATGCTGGGAAAAGAGATATTCACCGCCTGCGGATAAGTTATAAGCGAGCTTGTTCATCGACACATTCCGCGGTTTATCGTACACCGAACTTTTATCTTTGTAAAGCTGGTATCCCAAACCCGTCGACAAAGACAAATTAAACTTCTGCTTGACGTAGAACAGGGCGATTTGTGGCGCAATGTAGTTCATCAGAATTTTATCGGAGCCTTCATCATGACTATTTTTATACTGTCCACCCTGATAAATGAGACCGGGAGACAGTTTAAATGAATCGAAGATATATTTATCCCCCAGATAATAGTAGTTAACACCCCAGGAAACCCCGTTTCGCAAATCATTGCGATAAGCATCGGAGTTGTTTGTAATCCCGATCATCTTTCCCAAATACCAGGAGGGACCCGCATGGACAGAAAACAACGATTTTCCGACCGACGCCTCCTGGGCAAACAACGAAAGGGTTGACATCAACAGCCCCAATAAAAACAAATACTTTTTCATAACATTCTTTTTAGACTTATATTAATATATGATGGACTATAGAATTTAAAAGCTGCATAGAAACATATAAAAAATATATTTAGGATAAAGCCACCAACAGTTCTGCATCCGTAGAATCTTTAACGAAACAAAGCATAAGCAAAATATCCTTTGGGATGGTGGCTAAAAGGCGGAGTATGACTATCTTTGCAAAAGAAACAAAGAGAATTACGACAATGACTTTCAATTACGATGTGATCGTGGTAGGTGCTGGCCATGCAGGCTGTGAAGCCGCAGCAGCTGCCGCCAACCTGGGTTCAAAAACGCTTCTTATCACCATGGACATGAATAAGATTGCACAGATGAGTTGCAATCCGGCCGTAGGCGGTATCGCCAAAGGACAGATCGTCCGTGAAATAGACGCGCTGGGTGGTTATATGGGGATTGTAACAGACCGCACTGCGATTCAGTTTCGCATGCTGAACCGAAGCAAAGGTCCGGCTATGTGGAGCCCGCGTGCCCAGAGTGACCGTGCCCGTTTTATTGATTGCTGGCGGGGAATACTGGAGAACCTTCCGAACTTATATATCTGGCAGGATACTGTCCGCGAAATAATGCTGGACGGAGATACTGTCTGTGGTGTAAAAACCAATATGGATGTAGAATTCCGGGCAAAGAGCGTAGTCTTAACTAACGGAACGTTCCTGAACGGCCTAATGCATATCGGACGTACACAATTACGTGGTGGACGCATCTCGGAACCGGCAGCAACGGGGCTCACGGAACAACTGGTTTCTCTGGGAATTAAATCGGAACGGATGAAGACCGGAACACCTGTACGTATCGACGGTCGCAGCATACACTTCGATGAAATGGGCGAACAACCGGGAGAGAACGACTTTCATAAATTCTCTTATCTCGATTTTCAGCCGCGCCTGTTAAAACAACTTAGCTGCTGGACGACTTTCACAAACGAAGCATGTCATAATATTTTGCGTGAAGGTCTCCCCGACTCTCCCCTGTACAACGGACAAATCCAGAGTATCGGCCCACGCTATTGTCCTAGCATCGAAACAAAGATCGTAACATTTGCAGATAAAACCCAACATCAACTGTTCCTGGAACCGGAAGGCGAAACAACACAGGAATATTACCTGAACGGCTTCTCCTCCTCTCTCCCATTAGACATCCAGTTGCGTGCACTGCAAGCAATCCCAGCATTCAGAGATATTCAGATCTATCGCCCGGGATATGCAATCGAATACGATTTCTTTGATCCGACGCAATTACATCATAACCTGGAAACAAAACAAATCCGTAACCTGTTCTTTGCCGGACAAATTAACGGTACAACCGGTTACGAAGAGGCAGGCGGACAAGGATTGATAGCCGGCATCAACGCACATATCAATTGCCACGGAGGCGAACCGTTTATCCTAGGACGCGATGAAGCCTATATCGGCGTACTTATTGACGACCTCGTAACGAAAGGTGTAGACGAACCTTACCGTATGTTTACCTCCCGTGCCGAATATCGCATCCTGCTCCGCCAGGATGATGCCGATATGCGCCTGACAGAAAAAGCCTACAAAATAGGTTTGGCTAAACAAGATCGCTACGACCTGCTGACAGAGAAAAAAGGACACAGGGATGCTATCATCAACTTTGCAGAAAACTATTCCGTAAAGTCGCAATACATAAACGAAGGATTGGAAAAGCTGGGTACTACCCCACTCGCTCACGGTTGTAAACTGATCGACCTGATCCTTCGTCCGCAACTCACTTTGGAAAGCGTTGCCACCCTCGTCCCCGCACTCCGCACAGAGTTGGACAAGGTTCCTGCTTCACGTAAAGAAGAGATTATCGAAGCAGCAGAAATCCTGATCAAGTATAGCGGTTATATCCGGCGCGAACAGATCATCGCAGAGAAAATAAACCGCTTGGAGAATATCCATATCAAAGGTAAATTCGACTACAATTCGATCCAGTCTTTATCGACCGAAGCAAGGCAAAAGCTCACGAAGATCGACCCGGACACCATTGCACAGGCAAGCCGTATTCCAGGCATCTCCCCCAGCGATATAAACATCCTACTGGTACTCCTCGGGAGATAAAACACGAATTGTTCCACGTGAAACATTTACTTTAGGTAAAAGAAGCTAAAACACTGGGTATAGGACAGAAACAGTTAAACAAGATGAGTTCAGAAACGGAGAAACATATAAAAATGATACTTTCTATCTTGCCGGACAAGCCTGGTTGCTACCAGTACTTCGACGACAAGGGAACGATCATTTATGTAGGTAAGGCAAAGAACCTGAAGCGCCGTGTATCCTCCTATTTTAATAAGGAACACGACAACAATAAGACACGTGTACTGGTAAAGCAAATCCGCGACATCAAATACATTGTTGTCAATACAGAAGAGGATGCCTTGCTGCTCGAGAACAATCTGATCAAACAGTATCGTCCCCGGTACAACGTCATGCTGAAGGATGACAAAACATATCCTTCGATTACCGTAAAGAACGAATATTTTCCCCGCATATTTCAGACCCGGAATATAGTAAAGGATGGCTCACAATATTACGGCCCCTACCCGTCCGTATACACTGCCAAAGTCATGCTTCAGATGCTGAAGGAACTTTATCCGTTACGTACCTGCAAATATCCATTGACACCGGAATCTATCGCAGCGGGGAAATACGAGGTCTGTCTGGAATACCATATCAAACGTTGCAAAGGGCCTTGCGTAGGTTTGCAATCTATGGAAGAATACCAGCAAAACATTTCCGAAATAAAGGAAATCCTTCGCGGAAATATCTCCCAGATCAGTAAACACCTCTATGAAGAGATGCAGGTTTTGGCCGGAGAACTGAAGTTTGAAGAAGCTCAAAAAATAAAGGAGAAATACGAAGTAATAGAAAACTACCGCGCAAAATCGACAGTAGTTACGCCTATGCTTCATAATATAGATGTATTCTCTTTTGCAGAGAATGAGAAGTCGGCTTATATCAATTTCATGCATATTGGAAACGGGGCGATCGTACAGGCTTATACTTTTGAATACAAAAAACGGCTGGACGAAACCAAAGAAGAACTGCTCAGCCTGGGTATCGTAGAAATGCGTGATCGTTTTAAAAGTACGGCACGCGAAATCATCGTTCCTTTCGAAATGGAAATGGAATTAGGTAATGTGACCTTTACGGTTCCACAGCGTGGCGATAAAAAGAAATTGCTGGAACTGTCTGAAATGAATGTAAAGCAATTTAAGGTAGACCGATTAAAGCAAGCGGAAAAACTCAACCCAGAACAACGGAGCACACGTATTCTGAAAGAAGTACAGGACGCTTTGCACCTGCCTAAATTACCGATACATATCGAATGTTTCGACAACTCAAACATACAAGGAAGCGATGCCGTGGCTGCCTGCGTTGTCTTCAAAATGGCGAAACCATCGAAGAAAGACTACCGCAAATACATTATCAAGACAGTGGTCGGGCCCGATGATTACGCATCCATGAAAGAGGTAGTGCGCCGCCGTTACCAGCGAGCCGTAAACGAAGGTTCTCCCCTGCCCGACCTGATCCTTACCGACGGTGGAAAGGGGCAAATGGAAGTCGTTCGGGAAGTCATACAAGACGAGCTTCATCTCGACATACCGATAGCCGGACTGGCGAAAGACGGAAAGCACCGGACCTCAGAACTTCTTTTCGGCTTCCCTCCCGTTACGGTCGGTATGCCAATACAAAGCCAGATGTTCCGCTTCTTTACACAAATACAGGACGAAGTGCACCGCTTTGCCATCACCTTCCACAAGGACAAGCGCAGCAAAAGCCAGACCCGCTCCGAACTGGACAGCATCAATGGGATCGGAGAAAAGACTAAAGTATTACTTTTGCGCCATTATAAGAGCGTAAAGAGAATACGGGAAGCCAGCTTCGATGAATTGAAGGAATTGATCGGGGAAGCTAAAACAAAAGCATTAATAAATGGTTTAAAGTAAACATACAAATGAGAACAGTTATACAGCGTGTACAGCATTGTTCCGTTACAATCGACGGACAACTCAAATCCAATATAGGAAACGGGATGCTGGTATTGGTCGGTATCGAGGACCGCGACACACAGGAGGACATCGAATGGTTGTGCAAGAAGATTGCCAATCTGCGCATTTTCGACGATGAAAACGGGGTTATGAACCGCTCTGTAATCGATACGGGCGGCGAGGTAATGGTGGTTAGCCAATTCACTTTACATGCCTCTACAAAGAAGGGAAACCGCCCCTCCTACATCCATGCCTCCAAACCAGACTTTGCCATCCCGATGTATGAATCATTCTGTGCCGAAATGGGACTGCAAATCGGCAAGAATGTTGCCACCGGAGAGTTTGGCGCAGATATGAAAATAGAGTTACTGAATGACGGGCCGGTCACTATCCTGATCGACTCGCAAAATAAAGAATAAGATGGCTGATATTACCTTGCAACAAGCCCAGGAGAAAGTGGACCAGTGGATCAAAACGTATGGCGTACGCTACTTCAACGAGCTTACCAATATGACGATCCTGACCGAAGAAGTTGGCGAACTGGCGCGGATCATGGCACGCACCTACGGCGAACAATCGTTCAAAGAAAGCGATAAAAACCGCGATCTGGGCGATGAAATGGCCGATGTGCTATGGGTATTGATCTGCCTGGCAAACCAGACCGGCGTGGACCTGACCGCAGCATTCGAAAAGAATATGCAGAAGAAAACCAGCCGGGACAAAGAACGACATATAAACAACAATAAATTATAATTTATGGCACACGAACACAATTGCAGCTGCGGTCACGACCATGATCATGAACATCATCACGATCATGAACACGAACACATGGACAAATACCATGAAGCGTTCGCCAAATTCGACCCGGCCGGAACGGAAGAAATAGTAGGAAAGCACGTCGCATCCATCCTGGAAAAACACGAAAAAGAGAACTTCACCCCCGAAGTCCTGAAACAAATCCACGGATGCATCGACCTGACTTCGCTGACCAGCATCGACACAAAAGAAAGTATCTGGAAACTGGTAGACCGGGTAAATGATTTCGAAGGTACCCGCCCCGACGTTCCGAATGTCGCTGCCATCTGCACCTATCCCCTATTCGTGGAAACAGTCAAGCAGGCATTGACGGCACAGGAAGTAAAGATCGCCTCGGTAGCTGCCGGGTTCCCCTCCTCACAGACATTCATCGAAGTGAAGATTGCAGAAACAGCCATGGCAGTCATGACGGGAGCCGACGAGATAGACGTAGTGATGAACCTCGGTTATTTCATGGAAGATAACTATGAAGAATTGACCGAAGAGATACAGGAGATCAAAGAAAGCTGCCGCGAAAGCAAACTGAAAGTGATTCTCGAAACCGGTGCCCTGGTCACTCCGGAGAATATCCGGAAAGCTGCTATCTTAGCCCTGTATTCAGGCGCAGATTTCATTAAAACATCCACAGGCAAAGGTTACCCCGGTGCAACCCCGGAAGCCGTCTATACGATGTGTAAAGTGATCAAAAAGTACCATTCCATCACAGGAAAGCAGATCGGTATAAAAGTATCGGGAGGTGTACGCACCGCCGAAGATGCTGTCAAATACTATACAATCGTCAAAGAAGTACTGGGCAACGACTGGCTGAACAAGGAACTGTTCCGTATCGGTGCCAGCAGCCTGGTTGAAGATATTGAGCACCGCCTGGGGAAATAAATTCATCTCCGGAAAAGCGATCTTAGAAAAAAGGGACGCGGATTACGCAGACGGGCGCAAAGAAACGCAGATAATTATTGTTCAAAAACAAAAAGTCTGTGTTCATCTGCGCCCGTCTGCGTAATCCGCGTCCCCTTTCTAAGATATCAGATACAACCAACAAACTTGGAAGCTATTACTTCTGCCGTTCCATAATATAATCGGCCAACGCCAGCAAACCTTCGCGGGCATCCGATTCCGGAAGCTGCATAAGCACCTCCACTGCTTTGTCGTGATACTCTTTCATACGCATTTCTGCATATTCAATACCTCCGTTCGCCTTGGCAAACTCGATCAAAGCATCAATATTTCCGGATGAGAAATCCTTTTCATTAATCACTTTCAAGAAAGACTCCACCTCTTCTCTCCTGCCACTTTCAAGTGCATGCAGCAAAGGCAGCGTCACCTTTCCCTCACGTATATCGTTACCGGTCGGTTTGCCGATATTCATTTCTTTGAAGTAGTCGAAAATATCATCCTTGATCTGGAAACAATACCCCAGATACTCTCCGAACTTACGGCATTTAAGCACCAGTTCCTGCGAAGCATCCGCCGAAATAGCACCGATCTCCGTGCAGGAAGAAAGCAGCGTAGCCGTCTTTTTCTTAATCACCTGCATATAGCAAGCCTCGTCGAGGATACTCTCTTCGGCCGTTTCGAGCTGCTTGATCTCACCCTCCGATAGGTCACGTCCGAGGTTGGATACGATATTTATGATTTGCAAATTGCCTGTTTGAATAGAACGAATCAATGCGGTGGAAAGGACATAATCACCTACCAACACCGAAATGCGGTTATCGAAAATAGCATTCAGCGAAGGGACTCCCCTACGCTGTTTCGTCTCGTCGATAACATCATCATGTATCAGGGTAGCCGTATGCAACAATTCAAGGAAAACGGCCGAATTGATCGTATGGTCGGTTACTTTTCCACAAGCTTTTGCTGTGAGAAGTACCAGTAACGGGCGGACATGTTTGCCACTGGCATGCAAGAGCTGGTCGATAGCTGATTGCAACCTATGCGTCTCACTACGAAGTGAATCCGCAAACTCATCGTTAAAGCGTTTAAACTCTTCCGCAACCGGTTGTTCTATTTTCTTTCTATCATTCATAATCTATCCAAAGATTCGCAAAAGTAACAAAAAGTATTGAGTAAGCGAGTTTTTTCGTACATTTACCGTCTATTGTCACCCTAAAACGTGTTAAAAGAGATGAAGCTATTCCTCATAGACGCGTATGCACTGATCTATCGGTCGTACTACGCATTTCTTAAAAATCCGCGTATCAACTCGAAAGGCATGAACACTTCTGCCATTTTCGGTTTTATCAACAGTCTGGAAGACGTTCTGAAACGCGAGAACCCGACGCATATCGCCGTGGCTTTCGACCCGAAAGGCCCGACCTTCCGTCACGAAGCCTACGAGTTATACAAGGCACAGCGGGAAGAAACCCCGGAAGTGATCCGGCAATCCGTTCCTATTATAAAGGATATTATAGAAGCATACAATATCCCTATACTGGAAGTCCCCCGCTTTGAGGCAGACGATGTGATCGGCACCGTATCGAAGCAGGCCGAGAAAGAGGGATTCGAAGTTTATATGATGACACCCGACAAAGACTACGGCCAGCTGGTATCCGAACATATATTTATGTACCGCCCCAAGTTCGGAGGCGACTACGAGGTGATGGGCGTCAAAGAAGTCCTGAATAAATACTCGCTGACTTCGGTCGACCAGGTGATCGACCTCCTGGGTCTGATGGGTGACAGTTCCGATAACATTCCCGGCTGCCCGGGTGTCGGAGAGAAGACGGCGCAGAAACTTCTCGAGGAATATGGCTCGATCGAAAATCTGTTGGAGAATACCGACAAGCTGAAAGGTGCCCTCCAGAAGAGAGTGACGGAGAATGCCGAACAAATCCGTTTCTCCAAATTCCTGGCAACGATCAAGACGGACGTCCCCATCCAGTTCGATGCCGCGAAATGCGTCCGTGAAAAACCGAACGAAACCCGTCTGACCGAGATTTACACGGAATTAGAATTCAGAACATTTATTAACAAAATGACAGGCGAAGAGAAAAAGTCCGCCCTCGCCCCGCAGAAGGTAGTAGCGAAAGGCCCTGTTCAAGGCAATCTCTTTGACTTATTTGCGACCGAGGAGCCGAGTGTTCCAAAATATTCGACTCTCGCGAACTTAAAAACGACCCTTCATGTATATAAAACCGTTGATACTGAAGAAGAAATGGCTAAATTAGGCCGTTTTTTAGCAGATCAGGATTTTTTCGCTTTTGACACGGAAACAGATGGCATTGACCCGCTTACTGCCGGATTGGTCGGAATGTCGTTCGCGGTGAAGGAAAACGAAGCCTGGTACGTCCCGGTTCCGGCCGACAAGGAAGAAGCAGCGAAAGTTGTCGCCCACTTCTCCCCTGCCCTCCAAAATCGCAAATCACAGAAAATCGGACAAAACATCAAATTCGATATTATCGTCCTCCGCAAGTATGGAGTCCGCGTGACCGGTCCGTTATTCGACACGATGATCGCCCACTACCTGCTGAACCCGGAACTTCGTCACGGGATGGACTACCTGGCGGAAACGTATCTCAAATATAAACCCGTCCCCATCTCGCAGCTGATCGGCCCGAAAGGGAAAAACCAGCTTTGCATGCGCGACGTACCTCTCGCCCAGATCGCCGAGTACGCCGCCGAAGATGCCGACGTCACCCTCAAGCTCAAAAACTTCTTTGCCCCCGAATTGAAGAAAGCCGGTATCGAGTCTCTCTTCTTCGACATCGAAATGCCTTTAATATATGTATTGGTAGAAATGGAGGTGACAGGCGTCAAGCTCGACACGGTTGCGTTGAAGCAGTCATCGGAAGAACTGACCGCCGCACTCAACAATCTGGAAAAAGAGATTTACGAACTGGCAGGAGTCAAATTCAATATCAATTCCAGCAAACAGGTGGGCGAAGTCCTTTTCGAACATCTCAAGATCGAAGAGAAAGCCAAAAAGACAAAAACAGGCAGTTACAGTACGAGCGAAGATATTCTGGAAAAAATGCGTTCCAAACACCCGGTGGTAGGCAAGCTGCTGGAATATCGCGGACTGAAAAAACTGTTGAGTACCTATATAGATGCCCTTCCCGAACTGATTAATCCGGAAACAGGCAAGATCCATACCTCGTTCAACCAGACCGTCACGGCTACCGGCCGCCTGAGTTCGACGAATCCGAATCTCCAGAATATCCCTATCCGCGACGAACTGGGACGTGAGATCCGTAAAGCATTCATTCCCGACAACGAAGATTGCACCTTCTTCTCGGCGGACTACTCGCAGATCGAACTCCGCATCATGGCCCATCTGAGCCAGGACGAGCACATGATCGAAGCCTTCCGCAGCGGCGCCGATATCCACTCCGCAACCGCTGCCAAGATATATGGCATCCCGGTAGAGGAAGTGACCGGCGACATGCGCCGCAAGGCAAAAACGGCCAATTTCGGGATCATCTACGGCATCTCCATATTCGGACTTGCCGAACGGCTGAACATTCCCCGGGCAGAATCCAAAGAGCTTATAGAAGGTTATTTCAAAAGCTATCCGGGTATCCGCGATTACATGGACGAGAGTATCCGCATCGCAAAAGAAAAAGGCTATGTCGAAACGATATTCAAACGCAAACGTTACCTGCCGGACATCAATTCGCACAACGCCATCGTACGCGGTTATGCCGAACGAAATGCGATCAACGCCCCTATCCAGGGTAGCGCCGCCGACATCATCAAGGTAGCGATGGTACGCATCTACAACCGTTTCGAAGAAGAAGGTCTGAAAAGCAAAATGATCCTTCAGGTACACGACGAACTCAACTTCAACGTCTGCCAAGACGAGCAGGAAAAAGTACGTCAGATCGTCCTCGAAGAAATGGAAAACGCCATCCAGCTCCAAGTCCCCCTGATCGCCGACTGCGGTGAAGGGAAGAACTGGCTGGAGGCACATTAAACAGAGGTCTGATAAAACATACTAGTATATGAAATACCTCATTCTTGCCCTGGCATTATCGTTCGTTTGCTCCTGTAAGCAAACGAACGATAAAAACATACAACTGGTCACAGTCGACGTCGCAAAGGACTATCCACCCAAAGAAGTCTGGTTGCAAGACATCGCCGACATAGAGTATATCCCACTGGCAACCACCGACAGCGTGCTCGTCAACTCCAACTTTTCCGTTGTCTCAAACGACGGCATAGTGGTAAGAGGCGGCAAAGTCGGTGAAATCCTGCTGTTCGACAAACAAGGCCAAACGCTGCAAGGCCGTATATGCTGCCAGGGACAAGGGCCGAAAGAATACACCGCAGCCATTTTCAATATTGTCGACTGGCAACGGAAAGAGGTATTCATTGCCGACTTCACCACCCTGAAAGTATATGACTTCTCCGGAAAATATCTCCGTACGCTGAGCCGTCAAAGCATTATGGATTTGAATATCACCGACCTGAATAGGGATTATCTGTTATGCAGCCTGTTTAAAGAAGGAAACGAAGATCCGTATGCCCCCTATTTTCTTCTCTCGAAAGAAGATGGAAAAATAGATACGTTATCAATAGAAATTCCCCGTTGCATAGCCAGCGACCGCAAAATAGTATGGGATGACGGACATACCAATAACGCCTATGGAATCTTACCGCAATTACACAGTTGCGCAGACAAGATCTGGCTAACAGACGTCGCATTAGACACCATCTTCGTGATGCACCCGGACTTGCATCTCGAGCCGGTCATGGTTCCCCTCCATGCACCCACTACAAATCTGGAAGCTCCTCTCCTGCTCTTTCGGGGAATGAATGACCGGTATGCCTGGATAAGCAGACTTCCGCGACAAGTAACAGTCAAAATGAGCGATATGGTCGCCAACCGCGAGAAAAGGGAAAAGCTATACATGTACGACCGCAATGCTGACGAATGGTGCGAACCGGTCTATCGCAACCGTGCCATAAACAACCGCGAGATGGACCCGAAGTTCATCAACACTACAGCTGTCCCCTACGGCTACGGCCTGATCGAACTGAATGCCATGGACCTGGCAGAAGCCTACGCCAATAACCAGATAACGGACGAGAAACTGAAAGAAATAGCCTCCAACCTAAAGGAAGAAGATAACCCGGTCTTGATGATCCTGAAATTCAAAAACTAAAAGACAGACGGATAGTGCATGAAACAGCATCAGTATAATACGGTAATATGAAATAAATCAAAGAAAGATGACTAAAAGAAACATTTTATCTGTTCTATTCGCAAGTTTACTGGTCGGCAGTTGCTCAGGGCCGGAAGTGAGATTAGAAAAGATCGCACCATACGCAGTCCCGCAAATCCCCCTCGAAGAAGAGACCTTGACCGATCTCCCGGACCTGTTCGCTCCTCCCCTGCATCTGCTGAACGATACATTACTCTGCCTGCTGAACCAGCAGGATGCCTCCTCCATCCGTATCTTCCAGACTACAGGCAAAGAAATGAACCAGTATACGCTAAAGAAGAAAGACACCGCCATCGTCATATCTCCCGATGAGAATTTACAGGCCCGGCTCGAATATCTGAACCCGGCCAACAACGTCTATTACGAACTCGCTGTAGACCGCGGAGAAATGTCGATCGCCGATTTCACCCGCCTGCGGTTAGGTAAATTCTCGCCCAAAGAAGCGTTCAAGGTAGGCGATAAACTATTTGTTGGTCTCGGCCCTTACCTCAAAGGACTACTCAGTGTTTTCGACAAAGACAAGCAAAGCAAAGAAATCAACTTCTTCGGAAATTATCCCGTTGCCGGGACGGAATATCAATACCAGGAATACCTCGACTATTTCCAGGGACACCTGGCCCGACGCGACAACCAGTTCATATACGCCAGCACCTATTTCGGTTATATCGCTTCCTATTCTTACGAAAACGAACGCCTGACCAAACAATGGGAAAAGCAAACGTCCGACTTCCTGTACCAAAGGGTAAACAACCGCATCGAATTCGACAACCTTCACCACGAGGGATTCGGATGCATCACAGCCGGAAAAGAACATATCTACGCCTTCAGCCAGTACCTGTCGGAAAAACAAATGAAAGAAAACGGAATATTAGTATTCGACAAAAGCGGAAAGCTACTCTCCTGCCTCCGGATAAAAAACCCGGTCGTCTACCTGGTAACAGACAGCCGTGAGGAAAATTTATATGCCGTCTCTTACGACATAGAAGAACAACATTTGTACCTAAGCAAGTTAAAAACAACCCTATAAACCCACCGATTATGTCACTCTACGATTACATCTGGAAAATAATGCTGCGTAAAATCCCTTACGAAAAAGAAGGCACCCGCTACACCGCAGGTCACAGGCATCTGGCCTTCTCCCGCAGCAGCATAAATTAACTGTAAAAACCAGGATAATCCCTGTTCTTGAAGAATATACAAGAAAGAATGGTTATCTTTGCCAACTCCAATTAACAACAAAAATCTATGAGCGATGCAGAATATAATAATATGACACCCCGGCAAATGGAATTTGCTGTTTTTTGTGTGATGTGCGTTGCTGAAGAACTGCAAAAACCGGCAACAGAAATATATGACCTCATGATGCAAAACCGGGTTCTGCAAGACTATATCGTCGAGTTTTATGATGTACTACACACACAAAGCCGGGAATATATAGTGGAAGATATTATCAACTTAATGAAAGAAAATCAGATCCTATGATTGTTTATCACGGTTCATATTGCAGGGTGGAGAGGCCGGAACTCACTTTCTCCCGGGAAAAGTTAGACTTTGGTAAAGGCTTCTATATAACCCCTATCCGCGAGCAGGCAGAACGTTGGAGCAAACGTTTTCTAAGAGCCCGAAAAGCAGCTATACTCAATGTATACGAACTGGATGAAAATCTTTTAAAGTCCTCCGGCTTCAAGGTAAAAACATTTACTGCCTATGATGAAGAATGGCTGGATTTTATATTCGCTTGCCGGAAGGGAGAAACTATTTATCTACAATACGATGTAATAATCGGAGGTGTGGCGAATGATAATGTGTTTGCCACATTGGATGCTTATTTTTCAGGATATATGAGTAAAGACATTGCATTGGACAGGTTGAAATATGAAAAGCCTAACCATCAGATTTGCATATTGAATGATGCTATCCTGGAGCAATATCTGGTATTTAAAGAAGCAATCGATTTGATATAAAAAGTTATGGATGCAGTCGGAACATTAAAGCTATTGAAATATGCACGAATCATCAAAGGGTTCGCAGAGCAAATGAAAATACCTTACGCAAAAGCTATGGATTTATTTTTCCATTCCCTTACATTTCAATTATTGCAGGATGGAGAAGCCGATTTACATTGCCGAAGCGATTTGTATCTGATAGACGAACTCAAGTTGGAAATCTACGGGAAACTATGAATAACCTCTTCAATAAATGAAAATTGCACATATACAAGAAAGAATGGTTATCTTTGCCCGCTGAAAAAGTCTGCCGGACGGCAGCTTCCGAGATGAAACAATACGAATAGATAATAAAAACAACATACTAATTTATGGCATTACAATGTGGAATAATGGTAATGCCATATTCAAAATAACAAAAGAGTAACAAAAGAATATAAATATACTATATATCAATATATTACATTCATTTATCATTTTCTGTTGTTACTTCATTTTTCCCTTCTTCACCCTTGTTTCTTGTTACTTCTGTTACTCGTTTGTTACTCAAAAACAAAAATATTTTCTATCTTTGCTACTGTATCAAACAAGAAGTAACCATGAGCAAAGAAGTGAAAATAAAGGAGCCAATCCGTATCAGAACCAAGAAATTGAACAACGGAAACGAATCTATTTACTTGGACATCTATGTAGATGGAAAAAGAAACTATGAATTTCTAAAACTCTATCTTGTTCCAGAAAAAGACCGTGCAACCAAGAACCGTAATGCAGAAACCATGAAATTGGCAAATGCCATCAAAGCGCAAAAAATCGTTGAAATACAAAATAACCGCTATGGCTTCAGCAACAGTAAAAATAAGTCAAACATCAAGTTGATTGACTATATCCAGTACATAGCTGATAAAGATATAGAAAAGACAGGCAGAAAGGTCACCTCTAATACCCTTATCCATCATTTGCAACGATACGATAAGACAGGGATTACATTTAAACAACTCGATAAGGAATACATTATTGGTTTTGTCGAATATCTGAAAACAGCTAAACAACAACATTGTAAGAAAGAAAAATATGTAAGTCCAAATACACGTGCCCACTACTACAAGATGCTTCGTTATTGCATCAATTATGCTGTAACAGAAGATATTTTACCTGCTAATCCTATGGATAAAATAAAATTGGAAGATAAGCCTAAGCAAGTACAAGCCAAGCGAGAATTTCTCACCATAGACGAGTTGAAAATTTTGGTAAAAACAGATTTCCGCAATAACACGGTAAAACGAGCTTTCCTCTTCTGCTGTTTTTGTGGTATTCGCCATTGCGATGTAGCTGCCTTAACATGGGGTGACTTAAAGGAAGACAATGAAGGAAAATATACCCTCAATATGGTACAGCAAAAAACTAAAATAGCAATCTCAATACCACTAAGTGGTGAAGCTATAAAGCAACTGCCTCCTAAAGGCAATGCAAAGCCCACAGACAAAGTTTTCGCTGATTTAATATCATTGGGCAGGACAAATGAAATATTGCCCAAATGGGCAGAAAGTGCAGGAATAGACAAACATCTTACATTCCATGTATCCCGCCATACCCATGCAACTATGATGATTACACTTGGAGCAGATTTATATACTGTATCAAAATTACTTGGGCATACAAATATTCAAGTTACGCAAATATATGCTAAGATTGTGGATGAAAGCAAGAAGAAAGCTATTGACCTGATACCCAACTTCACAGATTAGCTAACAATCAAAATAAAAAAAGTAAAATTAGAACCACATTAAAAAGATTTTGTTACTTTTGTAATAGTATAGAATCTATTCAAAAAGAATATATGGAACAATTAAGTCACATATTTTCCATAGGACATGGAAGCAAGGATATCAAAGAGCTTATATTGGAACTACAAAGTTTCGATATTGAGTTTCTTGTTGATATACGCTCTAAACCATATTCTAAATTTTATACTCATTTTAACCAAGGCTTCCTCAAATATTCTGTAGAAGAATACCACATTAAGTATGGATATATGGGAGATTTATTAGGGGGATTACCTTTAGATAGAACGTGTTATACTGATGGTAAAGTCGATTATAACAAGCTAAAAAACAAAGAGTTTTTCATCGAAGGATTAAAAAGATTACAAAATGCAAATAGTAAAGGATTTAATGTTTGCATTTTATGCAGTGAAAGCAATCCCAAAGAATGCCATAGAGCAAAACTCATTGGAGTTGAACTACAAAAAATGGGAATTGAATTAAGACATATCATTGGTATTGAGAAAGAGAAAACACAAAACCAAGTAATTTTCGAACTAACTAATGGCGATGGTCTTAATACCATATTTGGCGAAGAACATTTCACATCAAGAAAAAAATACATCTAATAAAATATGGAATTCTACACAATTGGGGTATATGGCTCTACAGAACAATCTTTCTTTACAAAGCTAAAAGAAAATGGAATAGATACATTTTGCGATATTCGACAACGAAGAGGAGTTAGAGGTAAAAAATACGCATATGTAAATAGTACCTATTTACAAAACAAATTAAAAGAATATGGAATTAAATATTTATATATAAGCCAATTATCTCCAACTACTGAAATTCGAGAGCTACAAAAAGAAATAGATAAGAAGAATGGAATATCGAAATCTGCTCGGATAGAAATCGGAAAAGTATTTGAAATTGAGTATAAGAACAAAATATTATCACAGTTTAATTTTGATACATTAATACATACATTAAAAGAAAACAATTCTCAGAAAATAGCTCTATTCTGCGTTGAAGAACATCCTGAAGCATGTCATCGTTCTATAGTAGCAAAAGCTTTACACCTTAAATACAATAATTTCATTAAACACCTATAAAATGAAAGTTCTAATAGTATCAAAAACACACATGAATACAGGAGTATGCGTTGGAGGCATAACTTTTGATGGAAGATTTGTACGATTGCTTGATAACAATGGTCACAATCAATCTGACGATTGTCCATTTAAAATCAATGAGGCTTATGATATTACATTCATAGAAAAACAAAATCCGACCCCACCCCATATCGAAGACATTTTAGTACAAAGTTCTAAATATGTAGGACGACTAAAAGATGGCATAAGCATGATTGACTTTATAACAAAAAGAAATATCAGTATATGCAGAGGTAATATTGATAATTTATTTGATAAGGCTCTAAAATTTACAACTAATGGAAGTGGATACATAAATTCTTCAAAAATTCCACAAAACAGTGTTTCTTTTTGGATTGCCGATAAAGACCTAATAAAAAGTATAGATTCTAAAGGAAAAGTTCGGTATAAATACCAAACCGATGATCCTTGGAGTTCTGAGATACAAATTAAATATGTAGGGCTACAACCTACAGAAGACATAATTCCCAAAGGAACATTATTACGTGTTTCTCTTGCACGATGGTGGTCACCAAATGATGTTGAAGTTGAAAACAGGTGTTATTTACAATTATCGGGCTGGTACAAATAATAACATAAACTGGCGAAAAACAGAAAAACATTTCTCTTTTCGCCAGCCCCTATTTTGCTGCTGTTCATACAAATGAGTTTAGTTTGTTTTGAACATATAGACAAAGGAATAGACTAAACCTAATCAGTAAATCTATTCTATAAATATACAAAATATCAAATCGTGAATTATTTTAGATTTGACCTTTTGTATATTTTAGCTAAATAAAGAATTTACAATTTAAATCCTTTGCTCCTTTTCTGTTCCTGTTTTGACTGTATGTTCTGATGTAGTTTGTTAAACTGCTCTTTGAACCATTCGGAAATCGGTTGTCTGTTAATACTTAGAACCAACTTCGTATTATCTGTCGGATTTTTCACTACTTGAAAACCTGCCTTTTCCGTTGTAAATTTCCGTCTATATTCTTCCGAGTACAAATTTCCACTGCACACAATCGGCTCGCCTTTTACAAGTTTGTCTGTCAATTCCTGATTGAAACCGACAAGGCGGCATAGCTTTTCAATGCGGAGTAACTCCATGAAGTATGGAAACCATTTGCACGCCTTCTCAATGATACGGTTAAGACGTGAAATTTCCTTATCCCTCTCATTCAGTATTTCAATGTGCTTCGCTTGTACTTCTGTTAATTCCTTACGATGTTGTTTCTGCTGCTCCTGCACCATGGTTTGCAGTTTTTCTATACTTTCGTCACGAGTGGTAACTTCTTCATACAGTTGCCTATTCTCCTGTTTAAGCTCCTTGATTTCCCCACTGCCCAAAAGAGAACCCACCTTTGCAATAAGAGCGGCTTTTGCTTCGGTCTTGACCGCTTCAAGTTTCTGCGTTCCTATTTCTTTCTTAACCTGTTTTAACTGCTTCTCAGCTTCCTCCCTTTCCTCTTGGAGTTGCTGCACGCCCGTTTCCAGTTTGCCCGTCTGCCGCTTCAAATCACGGTAATACTGGGCTGTGGTGACGTGCCTTGCTTCCGAACCACGCACGCCACGCTGCAAACCGTATTTATCCATGATTTTGGCGTAGTCGTCATGGTAGCCTATCAACTTGTCACGGTTCAATACATCATCAGCACATAGCCGGGCTGCATCCGCTTTCTTTCGGTAGGAACGCTTACCCTCCGTTTGCTTCTGTTTTGCTTTCCTGCGCTCTCCCGTTACTATCGGTACGATGGTGGCGTGTATGTGAGGTGTAGTTTCATCCATGTGCAGAACTGCTGAAACGGTATTTTCCCGTCCGAAAGTCTTGTGCAACCATTCCATACTGTCGTTGCACCATTCATTCATACGCCCGTCTTGCTGTATCTTCATCATATCCTCGTGTGTTCCCGACATCATGACACGGATAGCCCTTACTTGGTCGGGAGTAATCTTCCGTTTGATGCCTGCCGACTTGATGCGATGTGCTATCGCTTCATCACGTACCGTCACACCTTCGGGAAGTTCCACCAGTTCACGATTAAGATGTGTACGTGTAGAATCCACATTCGGAGCTATCACCCTGCGCTCGATATGGTCGGACATACGAGCGTCGGATGCTCCCTTTGCTTTCTTGAAATCAAGAGTAAAATATCCCATATTGAATACTGTTTTTTCGTTAGACAATTCCGTTTGCCTCGCACATTCGCCGCATGGTTCACGGGGTTTCAAAAGGGGCATCGCCCCTTTGCTCGATAGGGTGTTTTTAGCGGTGCTTGCACTGCGTGAAGAAAACGCCCTATTGAGCTATGGCTTTTCCTTACTCAAAAGCCTGTGGGAAGCGTGCGGCAACTACATTCTAAACCCTCTGCTTCTCTTTTTGGCTGGTTGTTGTTCCTGCCTGTCGGCTTGTTTGACCGTCTGTGATTGTTTGGTCTGCTGTGTCAAGTCTGCCGACTGTATCAACCGTTTTCCACACAAATAATCATTCAAATCTTTATAGCCACTATAAATGCGCGAGGAATCACGGACACGGAAACTGTACTCTTTATAAAGTTCCTGTACGGCTCTTATCCCTGCCGTATCATTGTCGAAAAAACAATGTATTCTCTCATAGTTCCCCAACGGGTACAAGGCTTTGGAAAGATTGGAAACAGAGTTCAGAATAAGATAGTCCTGCTTGTCAAAGTCGGGATAATCAGAACAATTTTTCTGTCGCAAGGTCAGAAAAGAAAGATAGTCCATAAACCCCTCGAACACATAGCAGATTTCTTTAGGTTCTCCAGTCTGCCGTATATGGGTGATGTCTTTAGGAGCTATGCAGCCTTTAAAATACTTATTGCGTACCTCATAACCTCCCGATGCGTTAGGAAAGCCGATGGCAAAGTTCCATTTACCGTTAAGCGAGAAACGGACTTCCATACATTCTTTTTTCGCAAGTGCTGTATTTATGCCTCTATCCTGCAAGTATGCAAACAAAGCAGGAGAAGAAAGCGGCACTGTTTCCAAATGCTGGAAACTCGGTTGGGTTGATGACTGCTGGCGAAAGGAAAAAGAAACGGGACGGATAGAGGGGCTTTGCTCCGCTATACGGTCTAAAAGGTAGGGTAAACTGTCGGATGCGTAAAGTTCCTGTGCCAATGCAATGATGTTGCCGCCTTTTCCTGCTCCAAAGTCGTACCATAAATTGCGGTCTGTGTTCACTTTGAAAGAAGGCTCTTGTTCCTCTCTCAACGGTGATTTATACCAAAGACTATTGCCCTGTTGCTTTATCGGGTTATAGCCTAAACTGTGCAGATAGTCTGCCAACTTTATATTTTTGGATTCTTCGATTGTCATAATCTGAATGTATTGGTAAATGAATAATTGAATCAGTTCCGTTTAGTCCGCTATATATACACCCGGAGTGTATTAAACTGACCTTGTATAGTGGTTCGTTAAAAAGAAGTCCATTCCTTTTATATATACACACGGACTAAACCAAACTTACTTTTAGTAGTGGAAATCAGAATTGTACTTGTAGCCTTTTCCCTCTTTTATTATCATGCGCTTGTTTACAAGGAATTTGTTCAAGTCCACGAGAATATTGCGCCCACGTTCAAAACCGATACTTGCGTAACCTTTTTTCAAGGCTGCGATAACATTGGGATAGCCTTGCACTACATCCTTTCCAAATCCGTTTTCTAACGCTTCACGATGCTGTTGCTCCGTAAGTTCTGTAAGTGGAAAGTTGCGATTCTGTTTAGGTTGTTCAAAAACGTAATCTTTCACAACTTCGGGCAATGCAGTTTCATTGATGCGAAATGCAAACGGTTCAAAATCCTTGTCTCGAATGTGCATCGCCTTTACTTCGCTAATATCCACATCCTGCGTACTTTTGGTTATCTGTAGGACGGTTTCAGCCTTGTTGTTAAGTTCCGTTCCTATATGCCCACGTGTATTATCATCCCCTTTATTCAAGTGTAATACGGTGTGAATATGCAAATTATACTCACTTGACCAACGCATTAGCAAATTGATGACGTCGGATGATTCGCTGGGGCTGTTGATGTCGTACATCAAATCACGGATACCGTCTATAATCACAAGACCTATACCCTCCATATTAGCAAGCATGTAGTCTATTATCTGCTTTCGCTTGTCGGGTGTACATTCTCTCAACACGACAAAGATAAAATCCTCTCTATCCTTATCAGTAGGAAGACCAGCCAAACGCATGATGCGTTCCATCACCTTATGGCAGTGGTATTTGCTCTGTTCTGTGTCCACATACAGAATTTTACGCTTGTTTTCGGGCAGGAACGCTGAATATTGCAAAACTTCATCATTCTTCAATGCCGCTGCCACAATAGCAGAAATATTGAATGTCTTTTTGCTTTTGGCTTTACCTGTGGATGCGCTGAAATTTCCCAGTGTTCCAATAGTTGAACCATTTACCCAAAGGATTTCGGGTGGCACATCGTAAGTATCGGTAATCTTCAAATGAATGGTTTTCCAAAGGACTGCAAAATCTTCTCTTGTTATTGCTGCATCCTCTTTCTTCTTTTCCGTCACTTTTTTGTCTTCCATAGTTTTACTTTTTTAAAGGACGGTTACTAAGGATATACTTCTGCGCTTCCTGTTCTATTTGCGCCTGTGTCTTGATAGGATTTTGGCGTAGCCACGCCTCCAAATCTGCCCGTTCAAAAAACAGCATCTTGCCCTGCGGTTTATAGTGGGGTATCAAGTTACCCGAAGTCAGTTTGTACAGGTAACTTTTGGAAAGGTTAAGAAACTTGCTCGCTTCATCAAAGCTAAGCACATTCTTAGTTAAAAACAGCATCTGTTCGAGTTCCTCAACTCGCATCTCTAATGTCTTATCCATATTGCTTTTTTGGATTTAGTGAAACAATATGAAGGTGCGCACCCTCGTTTTCTTTTCGTTAACGAGGGCAAATGTATTGAGGATTAGCTTGATAGTGGATTAAGTTATGTTTAAGGTCTTAACCTATTCTTAAAGTCTTTTCAGTTGTTTGATATAGTTGTATATGGTTGCAAATCCTTTCTCATGGGAGATACCTTTCACATAATTGGTTGCTGTGGCTAAATCCCCTTGATTGAGGTATTTATCCCTACTTTTGTCTTTGGAAAGAAACAGTTTATTATTGGCAATAACCGATTGCCAATTACCGGTAATCAAAGACCTATTACTTAATTCCGAAAAAAGGAAAGCTACATATCTATTATTATTTGACCTTAATATTGCATTAGGTTTACAGGAGAGTATCGCTTTCAAATCATCAACAGTTACAGAGGCATTGAACATTTTAACCTCGTTGATGCAATCTGCAATCAATTCTATCTGTTTGTCATTAAGAATTGAACCAAACGGATTTTCCGTTTCAGCAATAGGGGGTACGACTTTTATCGGAAGCTCGGTGTTTGTTGTCGGCTTCTGTACTTCCTGTTCCGGCTGTGGCTCCAGTTCTGCCCGCGCTCTATCTTCTTTCTTTTTTCGCAAGTATGCTGAATATCTTTCCAACACAACGGTTTTAACCACTACAGAAAAATAAGGCAGTTCTTCATCATAGGCTGAATTGTCCTGTTCGTATCGGGAATAATCAAATGAAAGAGGAGAGAATAAAAGGTACTTTCTTTTTTCATCGGGCTTCAAGGCTTCATAAAAACCGCTTTCCCAAAAGAAGTCATGTATGAAATAACAACGCTGTATCTCACTTAGTACAGAATAACTCATATACAAACTCGCTAATTCATCAGCAGCACGAATATACTCTTGTCCTTCCAATTCTTCCACCTGTTCCATATTCAGGTATTGGGATTTCATATAAATACTTCTTTCTAAGGTTTCATAGGCATGGTTAATGCAACGGTCAAATAACCTTTGTATATTGTCAAATTTAGCTTTAAACTCTGTATTTTCCATAATGTTCTCTGTTTCATTAATATGAGCAAAGATAACGATTCTACTTAAAAACTAATAATGGACAAAAGAGAAAGTATAAGAAGATAACCGCATTAGCCTAAAATTGATTATCTTTGCACACCAAAACGAGGTAGAAGGGACAATTATTCTTTTTTAACTTTATATTGTTACCATTTTGTTACTCGTCTATTTTACAGAGATATATAACTAATTGATAATAAGAAAAATACTATAATAATATGGCTTTACAATGTGGCATCGTAGGTCTTCCGAACGTTGGGAAGTCTACCCTTTTTAACTGCTTATCAAATGCAAAAGCACAATCAGCAAACTTCCCGTTCTGTACGATCGAACCGAACGTTGGTGTAATTACCGTTCCCGACGAGCGTCTGAACAAACTGGCGGAACTCATCAATCCGCAACGCATCGTTCCTACGACAGTCGAGATCGTCGACATCGCCGGCCTGGTAAAAGGGGCCAGCAAAGGGGAAGGGTTAGGAAATAAATTCCTTGCCAATATCCGCGAAACAGATGCGATCCTGCATGTGCTCCGTTGCTTCGACGACGATAATATCGTGCATGTGGACGGCCAGGTGAATCCTGTCCGCGACAAGGAAATCATCGACGCAGAACTTCAGATAAAAGACCTTGAAACCATTGACAGCCGCATCGCGAAAGTGCAGAAACAGGCGCAGACAGGTGGTGACAAGCAGGCCAAACAGGCATACGAAGTACTGGTAAAATTCAAGGAAGCTCTGGAACAAGGCAAAAGCGCCCGTACGGTGACCTTCGAGACAAAAGACGAGCAGAAGATCGCCCACGACCTGTTCCTGCTGACCAGCAAGCCGGTCATGTACGTTTGCAACGTAGACGAGGCAAGCGCAGTGAAAGGCAACAAATATGTAGATGCCGTACGTGAAGCCGTGAAAGATGAAAACGCGGAAATCCTGGTCGTAGCTGCCAAGATCGAGAGCGAGATCGCCGAATTCGAGACATATGACGAACGCCAGATGTTCCTGCAGGAAATCGGCCTGGAAGAATCGGGCGTAAGCCGTCTGATCAAATCAGCTTACAACCTGCTGAACCTACAGACTTACCTGACTGCCGGCGTACAGGAAGTACGTGCCTGGACATTTGAAAAAGGCTGGAAAGCGCCGCAGTGTGCCGGTGTGATCCATACCGATTTCGAGAAAGGCTTCATCCGTGCCGAGGTGATCAAATATGACGATTATATAGCATATGGTTCCGAAGCAGCCGTTAAGGAAGCCGGAAAGATGAGCGTGGAAGGCAAAGAATATGTCGTACAGGACGGCGACATTATGCATTTCCGCTTTAATGTATAGTAACTTTTCCCCTCTCGAAAGGGAGCAGGGGGTGTGTTATAGTTCAGCCTTATAACTAGCTTTAACACACCCCTTATCCCCTTTCTTACTTCTTCGAATTACGATATTGCAAAGGAGTAACCCCGAAATATTCCTTAAAACATTTCCCCATATATCCCGGGCTCGAGAAGCCGGCTTTCCAGGTAATCTCTGAGATTGTCAGGTCGCTGCTCTCCAGCAAAGAAGCACATTTGCGGAGTTTGATCTGGAGGATAAAATCATTCAGGGTCAATCCGGTGATCCCCTTAATTTTGGTTCCCAGACGGGTACGGCCCACCGCTATTTCACGACACCACATATCAATGTTAAAATCCTTATTCTCCATATTCTCTTCAATGATCCGGACGGAATCTTCCAGGAGTTGCCGGTCCAGGCGGTTGGTCGCCAGATCGGTCGGGACGGAGTCTGCCTCGGTATGGAAACGCTTCTGCTGCCGTTTCAGCGTATGGATGATATTATTACATTTCAATAAGAGTATTTCCATATTGAATGGCTTCACGATATAATCGCTCGCCCCGCATTTAAGACCTTCCAGGGCACTTTCCAAGTCTGTACGGGCTGTCAGCAGGACGATCGGGATATGAGATGTCTCGAGCTTACGCTTCAGGCGCTGGCACATGGCGATTCCGGACAGACCGGGCATCATCACGTCGCTGATAATAAGATCCGGCTGCATCTCTCCGGCGATACGGATACCCTCTTCGCCATCGGTTGCCTTATAGACCTTATATTTGATCGAGAAAGCCTCTTCAAGAACCTGTAACAGGTCTTCGTTATCTTCCACCAGCAACACGGAAAGTGAAGTATCTGCTGTTTCCTGTACAATCATTTCCGGAAGATCAGGACGGTCCGGCAGAAGAACGGCGTCTTCCGGTTTCATTGGTTGCATAGGCAACGGTTCGACAGGAAGCGGTTCAGTCACTTTCTGTTCGTCCGTGAAATGTCTGTCACCCAGACAAAGGGTAACGGTAAAAGTCGTACCCTCTCCTACTTCACTTTCGACTTCGATCAAGCCTTTATGTTGCTGGATGATCTCATGTGTCAACGACAAGCCGATGCCGCTCCCCGAAAGAGAAAGACCGGTTGCATTATCCGCCTGGTAAAAACGCTCGAATATATGGTCTTGTTGGTTCCGGGGAATACCGGAACCTGTGTCGGAGATACGTATCTCCGCAACTTCCTTTTTACGCAACAGGCTAACAGTGATACATCCTTCATTCGGCGTAAATTTGAACGCGTTCGAAAGCAGGTTATTGAATACTTTCCGAATCTGCACCGGATCGAACCAGACAGGAATATCCTCCTCCACCGTTTCCAGCTTATATTGTATCCTGTTCATCACCGCATAGTCTTTGAAAGCATCGAATTGTTGCCGCACGAAAGGGACCAGGTTCTGGCAACTCACATGGAAAGGCATCTTACCCTGTTCCAGGCGGCGGAAATCGAGCACCTCGGTAATCAACTGCTGCATCTGTGCCGTATATTGGCGCACTTTCAAAAGTTTGGTCCTGAACGTACCCCCCAGATCATAGTTCTGCAACAGCAGGTCCACCTGGCTGATCATCAGCGTCAGAGGAGTTCTCAGTTCATGAGATATATTTATATAGAATTTCAGCTTCATCTGGTTCAGCCTCTCTATGCGCAGTTTCTCCCGGTGTTCCATTTCCAGCGAAGCCTTCAGAAAAGCCCGGCTACGGTTGAAACGGATCAGCCAAACCAGAAAAAGAAGACTCAGCAAACCATATACCGCAAAAGCATAGGGAGAAGCATAGAAGGGAGGCCGGACACTGATATGGAGAGCGATCTGCTTGCCTCCGCCTACCTCGCGCACCAAGAGATTGTAATCTCCCGGCGATAAAGAAGTATAAACGATCTGCTGGTGCAACGTACGGGTCCATTGTTTATCCAACCCGTCCAGTTTATATTCAAACAGGTTCTTATCGGCATAGCGGTAATTCGTAGAGGTGAAACCAATGGTCACATTATTCTGGTCATGCGTAAGCATAAGCCCGGAAGTATACGATATACCTTCTTTCAAAATACCTGGCGACGCCGACGGAAAGACCGGATTATTATTTACAGACAAACTATTGAACGAAATGGTATAAGGGACCTGTGCCGTAGACAGGCCCGACTCTTTTGTGGCGATCATGCCTTCCACACCACCGATAAAAATCATACTGTCTTTAGGAGAAATATAGACGCCACAATTCGAGTTCAGACGATGCAAAGGCGATGAAGTACCCAGTAAAGTATGCGTACTCTTTCCGGTTTTCATATCGAGCAAGGTGATTCCCCGGACAGATGTGACCAACAATTTCCCCAACGGGGTAACGGCTGCCCGGAACGGTTCGTTGGTCAGTAAATGACCTTGTTCCTGGTTGTAGCAGGACCAGAAATCATTCATCGTATCATATCGCAATACACCGACACCCGTCACCACAAAATAAAGATGACCTCTCGTATCTCCGGTTATGCAATGGACAGGCTTCTTCCCGATCATCTTTTTTACGGCTGGGATCTCTTCGGGCATACGGTTGTCCATCCTAACACAGACAACCTCCCGGTTGGCCGGAGCCAGCCATAACCGGTTTTCATTATCCAAATAGGCGGAACGGATAGTAACACTAGTGCGGCTGAGAAGGTCGGGATCGGAGAAGAGCGGGGAGAGTTTCCGGGTATCGAGATCCAGCAGGAACAGGCCTCCCTGCGAAACCACGATCAACTGCCCCTGCCACGGTATCAGATCCGTAACGATCTGCTGGTTATCTTCCAGCAATACATCTTCACCCAAGCGTTCCGGACGTCCGGAAGAAGGAGAGTAACAATATAATCCGTGCTGGAAAGTACCGATATACAGCCGGTCGTTTCCAGCATCATACCAAACAGATTTGGTCGTACCACACGGCAGGCGGAAAATATCCGGTTTGAAGCGTTTCACTTTCTGTGTATGGCGATCCAGACAATTCAGACGCCCGTGTTCGGTCGCTATATACAAATTGCCCTTTGTATCCTCCGCCATCTTTCCGAACAGGAACCCCCTCAGGCTTTCCGGATCATCCGGCGAAATACCGTAGAACAGGTAATTCTCTGTATTCGGATTAAAATAACTCAGGCCGCCGTAATAGGTCCCAACCCACATTCCTCCCTGGTTATCCCGGTAGATATCATAAACGGATGAATGCTTCAAAGACCAGGGGACTTGTTCTTTATGCGACAAATGATAACAATCGTCCAAAGAGGGATTCACCACCGTTATCCCGGCATAGGTACCTATCCAGACATTCCCTTTAATATCCTGGTTAATACTCCTCACCTGGTTATTGACAAGCGGACAAGAGAGCGTGTTTTCCTGCAAAGACAGCCATTCGCCTTGGCTAAATACTTTGGCTCCGTTGGCCAACGTACCGACCCACAACCGCTCCCGGTCATCTATAAAGAGAGATGTAACCGACTCATTTTCCAATAATACTTGAAGACTCCCGTCCGCCAACCGGAACAATCCTTTCGTGGTAGCCAGCAACCAGCCTTCAGCCGAAATACACAGGTCCTTTATAATAACGGTCGAGTCCGAGAAAGCACAGATCTTTTGGGACCCGCCATCAGGATTATACCGGTAGAACCCGTTTCTATAAGCATAAAACAAGGCGCCATCCCTATATTTCAACGCATGCGCCTGCACGGAAGTTTGCCGGAATTCTTCCATCCGCATATCATAGACTACCAGGTTCCTGTTCGCCAACATATAAATACAGGAATCCCCGTCGCCACAGATTTCATGGATATTATTATCCTCCATCCCATCCAGATAAGTAGACAAACGGAACGAACGGACGACTCTTCCGTCATACACATTAAAGTTATCATTCCCGAACCAGACAGCTCCTCTTTTATCCTGAAAAATGGATATAGCAGAAGGTTGTGCAAAGCCATCGTTCAAATCAATATGCCGGAAATAAAGTTCTTTCGCCGATAACGGAAACAAACAATATAAACAGAGTAATGTATACAAGAATTTAGGCCTCATAAACAAAGATATTTAATGCAAATTTAACCCTTTTTTAGCGGTAAACAACAATAAGAGTGCACGTTAACTAAAATACAGAAGCAACATTATGGTAATATCCGTCGAAAAAATAGTAATATCAGCCACCAACGGTATTTACTATTCTATCAACCGATTCTAATATGCCTTTTTATCAGCAGATTATAGATTTGCAGCATAGAAACAAAATTTTCTTGAATCTAAATAAAGATTTATTTATGAAAAAAGTATTGAGACCTATCGGATTAATTTTACTCTCCGGCACCCTCTGTTCTACCGGCCAGGTATTTGCAACAGACGTAAAGTCGGAAGCTGTCGCCAACATCGCCCAGCAAAAGAAACAAGTAACAGGTACAGTCATTGATGCATTCGGCCCTGTAGCCGGTGCTTCTGTTTCCGTAAAAGGAACCAGTGAAGGAACAATTACAGATATGGACGGGAACTTCTCCATAGATGTAACTCCCGGAAGCACCCTGTCTATCTCTTTTATCGGCTATGTAACACAGGAGATCAAATACACCGGACAAGCATCCCTGCATGTAACGCTGGTGGAAGACACCCAGAAAATCGACGAAGTGGTGGTTACTGCCATGGGTATCAAAAAAGAAAAACGCGCTCTCCCCTACGCCATGAGTGAACTGAAAGCTGAACAGATACAGACGGTTCCCGTGCAAAACGTAGCTACTTCCTTATATGGAAAGGCAGCAGGCGTACAGATCCAGCAAACAGCTATGGGGCCTACGGGAGGAACTAAAATCCAGATCCGCGGTATCAACTCGGTAGAAGGTAATACCCGCCCGCTGATCGTTGTGGACGGTATACCTATCAATGATACCGATTCGCAATGGTCCGGCCGCGAACGTAACGAGATCCAGCAGGGTTCTGCCCTCAACGATATCAATCCGGACGATATCGAAACTATGTCGATCCTGAAAGGTGCAAATGCGGCAGCCCTTTACGGTTCGCGTGCTACCAACGGTGTGATCGTCATTACAACCAAACGCGGCAGTGCAGGAAAAGGACTGGGTATCCAGGTCAGCACTTCCTATATGTATGACCAGCGTGCTTATATGCCCGAATTCCAGAATGTATTCGGCGGCGGTTCAAATCCTTATTTTACAACGAATGCCGATGGACAGTACATATATAACGGCGATACATACCGCAGTTTCGGCCCGCGCATGGACGGAACGGAAGTCCTCTGGTGGGACGGTGTAAAACGCCCCTACTCTCCCCAGCCGGACAACTACCGCGATGTATTTAAAGATGGTTTTACCAACAACAACAGCATCGCCATTACCAACGGGACGGAAAAGAACAGCATCCGCCTGGCTTACACCAACATGAATTATGGCGGTTATCTGGAAAACTACAAGCAGAACAAACATAATTTCAGCTTCTCGGGTAACTTCAAGGTGCACGAACGTCTGACTTTCGATGCGTCCATCTCATTCAACATGTCCGATACGAAGAATATGCCGACCCGTATCGACCGTGTTTCCAATTATCCGATGCCCCGTAATGAGATCACCCAACTGTGGAAAGATCATTACAAGAGCGAAGACGGTTATTTTCTGAGCAACCAGATCCAGAATATCAGTTCAGGAAACCGCGACAACATTATCAAATATCTGATGTGGCAGCAGAACGAAAACGAATACACACAAAAACGTGAACGTATAATCGCCTCGATCTCTGCTAACCTCAAAATATTCGACTTCCTTAATTTCCGTCTGCGCGGCGGTACGGATCGTTATCGTGACGACAAAGAAAATAAGGAATACTTCGAAAGAGCCTCCGATCCGGCAGATATGACCAATCTTCAAGGCAGCTACCGTAAGGAAGATGCACATTACCAGAAGAACTACGTGGAAGGTTTGCTGATGTTCAACAAGGCTTTCGGCGAAGATTTCGACGTGAGTGCCACACTCGGTATGTCGGGCGAAGATATTGCCGAATCGAAAATGATATGGGAATCAGAAGGGCTGAAATATAATGGTATGTTCTCTTCCGAAAATAACAAGAAAGACCCGAAAAAAGCCAGCAAAGACAAAGTTGTCAACCAGGGTGAATTTCTGGGAGCCGTATTCGCATCCGCACAGTTGGCTTACAAACGCTTCCTGTATCTGGACCTGACAGCCCGTAACGACTGGTCATCCCGCCTGTCTGCCGGTAACCGCAGCTTCTTCTATCCTTCTGCCGGTCTGAGTTTCGTTTTCACAGAAGCTCTGGATATGCCGGATTGGCTGAACTATGGTAAGGTTAGAGGTTCGTATGCCATCGTAGGTAACACTACTCCTTCCATCTATTTCACCAACTCCGAATATCAATACGGATTGTTCAACAACTCTGCCATCACCAATGAGTTCAAATCGGATGTTCCGCCAACCAATATTGCTCCTGAAAAGACGTATTCATGGGAATTCGGTCTGGAAGGACGTATGTTAGACGGCCGCCTGGGTGTCGACCTGGCATACTATACCAACAAGACGAAGAATCAGATCATCACGGTTCCCGTTGCTCCTTCTACCGGTGCAGTAGGTATGAAAATGAATGCCGGAGAAATCGGTAACCATGGTGTGGAAATCCAGTTGACAGGTACTCCGGTACAAACAAAAGACTTCAGTTGGGAAAGTATCCTGAACTTCTCCTATACGCACAACGAGCTGATCTCCCTGATCGACGGAATGGAAGGCCGCCAGATCAGCAGTCCATGGAGTGCCGCCATCTTTAAAGCCGTTCCCGGATATGCAACACCGAGCGTATTTATCAAGAAATGGTTACGCGACGACCAGGGACGTATTGTTGTCGACAAAAACGGTTATTATCAGCAGGAATCGGAATTCACTTATGCAGGTAGCGCCGCTCCGAAATTCATCGGCGGTTTCAGCAATACTTTCCGTTACAAAGATTTCTCTCTGAACGTTCATATCGACGGTTCCTTCGGAGGTAAACTGCTTTCATTCACCAACAACTACCTGAAAGCATCGGGTGCCGGCAAAGAATCCTTGTGGGGACGTGACGAAGAATACGGTGGACTTCCTTATTACATCGACAAGAACACCAACCAGAAGATTGCATTGGATAATCATGGTTCTTCAGCTCCGGCGAATGCTCTTGACGGACGTGTCCGCCACGACGGTATCGTTGTTAATGGTGTAGATGCCAACGGTAACAAAAACGAGATCATCGTATCGGCTGCCGACTACTATAACAACCGCTACAACAAAGCCGGTTCAGAAGATAACCTGTATGATAACACCTATATCAAACTGCGTGAACTGAAACTCTCTTACCGCGTTCCGAAAAACATCGTTTCCAGAATCGGTTTACAGAATCTGAATGTATCACTGGTCGGCAGTAACTTGTTCTTCATCTATAAGAGCGTTCCCAACGTAAACCCGGAAGCAACACTGGGTACAGGCGGAACGAATCCTTACGTGGAATATACTTCTTATCCGTCGGCCAGAAGTTTCGGTTTCTCCGTCAACACAAGTTTCTAAAGTTTCATCATACATAATAAAACAGAAAATTCATATGAAAAGATTATTATATAGCCTGCTTTTAGGTTCTGCAGTAGCGTTCTCTTCCTGCGAAAGTAAACTGGATGAGAAGCATAGCAATCCGGACGGATTCACCAGTGCTGAGATTGAATATCTCTTCACTAAAGGTGCACAGAAAACTATCGAAAACGACTATGCCGATACCTGGAACTATAATTTCCGCCTGATTGGGAATTATATCCAGACTACCGCCCGCCAAGCCGGCAAAGACCGTATCAATCTGTATCAGAATATTCAGGACGATAAGGCACGCTGGGAAAACTATTATGTAACCCGGATGAGTACACTGACAGAGATAGACAAGATTTATGCCACCCTGTCGCCGGAAGAACAGACGAAATACCAGAACTATATCGAAGCTGGTAAAATACTGAAAGCCTATAACACAGCCATTGCTACCGACTTTTTCGGTAACATGCCATATACGGAAGCTTTCACGGCACGTAACGTAGTGTACGGCGGGACCGTTATCTTCAAGCCTAAATATGACACGCAGAAAGATATCTATTACGCAATTCTGGACGATCTGAAATCGGCTGCCGCCTATTTTAAAACGGCTTCGGGTGACGATACGTTCAAGCGCCAGGATATCATTTACAAAGGTGACTGCAACGGATGGTACAAGTTTGCCAATTCACTGCGCCTGCGTTACGCCATGCGTATCTCCAATGTAGACCCGGAGAAAGCCAGACAGGTATTGTCGGAACTGTCACTCGACCAACTGATCACGACAAATGCAGAGAATACCTATATCAAAGTCTCCGGCATTGATACAGCTCCCGATGGTATCTGGCGTGCCATGAGAGAAAGCCATAATAAGACACACAGTTATTACATGTACGCTCCCGAACTGACAGTGAACATGTTGAAAGAAGCTGCCGACCCACGTCTGGTCGTATTCTATCAGCCGGCAACCGATAACGATGGAAATGTTTATGAAAACAGCAAAGAAATCATCGGTTATCCTTCTTCTGCCGATAAAGCGATCTCGCTGGTGAACGGACCAGACGGAACCAGACTTTTTGAAATATATGGTTGCCTGAACACTGTTACTTTCCGCAACAACTACCAGTTACCGGTCGGTATCGGTATGACTGCCGCAGAAGTATACCTTTGCCTGGCGGAAGCAGCACAACGCGGACTGTTTAGCGGTAACGCAGAAGAGTTCTATAATAAAGCAGTAATTTTGTCTGTGCAGAACTATTACGAATACTATAAAAACAGTGACGCAGAAAAGGGAAAAGACATGACGATCGCCAACAGGGATGTATCCGATGAAACATTGAGCAACTGGTTGGCAACATCGACATTCAAATTCAATCCTTCAAAAGCACTGGAACAGATCGCAACCCAGAAATGGCTGCATCTCGGCTTCCTTCAAATCTATGAAAACTGGGCTGAATATCGCCGTACCGATCTGCCTGTCTTGGATGACGACCGTGAAAACGGTACTTTGCTGAACAAAGAAAATGCTCCCGTACGTTTCTTGTATCCGGCAAAAGAAGCATCCATGAACACAGAAAACTATAACGCGCAGTCTGAAAACAATAAGATCAGTGCCCGTTTGTGGTGGGATACAAAATAAGTCTCACTCCCTGAACATCTAATCATTGACCGTATGGTTGATAATTGTTACCTTTGCGCTAATAATTACCGGCCATACGGTTTTATGCTGTAATCACATACGATAACAAACATATAATCCCTGAAGAAAACATGAATTTTAAGTACTTGTTACTAGCAGTCGCCTGTCTTGGAAGCGGAGCTGCACAAGCGAAAGACTCGATCTACAAAAAAGGGTGGATAGACCTCAACAAGAACGGTGTAAAAGACGTTTATGAAGATCCCGAAGCTCCTATCGAAGCGCGTGTACAAGACCTTCTGAACCAGATGACACTGGAAGAAAAAAGTTGCCAGATGGCCACTCTCTACGGTTTCGGGCGTGTCCTGAAAGACTCCCTGCCCACCGAAGGATGGAAGAATGAGATCTGGAAAGACGGTATCGCCAATATCGATGAACAACTGAACGGTGTGGGAAGCGCCCGCCGCCGCACACCCGACCTGATCTACCCGTTCAGCAACCATGCCGAAGCAATCAACAAAACGCAGCGTTGGTTCATCGAAGAAACACGCCTGGGCATCCCTGTGGACTTCTCCAACGAAGGTATCCACGGCTTGAACCATACCAAGGCAACTCCCCTGCCCGCTCCCATCAATATCGGCAGCACCTGGAACCGCGACCTGGTTCATCAGGCGGGAGATATAGCCGGTAAGGAAGCAAAGGCTTTAGGATACAATAATGTGTACGCTCCCATCCTTGACGTAGCCCGCGATCCACGCTGGGGACGTGTGCTGGAGACCTACGGAGAAGACCCTTATCTGGTAGGCGAACTGGGCACACAGATGGTAAAAGGTATCCAGCAGAACGGCGTAGCTTCCACGCTGAAGCATTTTGCCGTTTACAGCATTCCGAAAGGTGGCCGCGATGCCGCCGTCCGTACCGACCCGCATGTGGCTCCCCGCGAATTGCATGAGATCCATCTCTATCCTTTCAAAAGAGTCGTCCAGAAAGCGCATCCGAAAGGCGTAATGAGCAGTTATAACGACTGGGACGGCGTGCCTGTAACAGCCAGCTACTATTTCCTGACACAGCTGTTGCGCCAGGAATATGGTTTCAAGGGATACATAGTAAGTGACAGCGAAGCGGTCGAGTTCGTTCAGACCAAGCACCATGTAGCCGATTCTTATGAGGAAGCCGTACGCCAGGTAGTAGAAGCCGGCCTGAACGTCCGCACCAACTTCACACATCCGAAAGACTATATCCTGCCGGTACGTAAACTAGTGAAAGAAGGCAAACTCTCCATGAAATCGGTCGACCGCATGGTTGCCGACGTATTGCGCGTTAAATTCGAACTGGGACTGTTCGATTCACCGTATGTAAAAGACCCGAAAGCCGCCGATAAGATTGTCGGAGCCGACAAACATCGCGACTTCGTACTGGATATGCAGAAACAATCCCTCGTATTGCTGAAAAACGAAAACAACCTGCTCCCATTGGATAAGAACCAGACGAAAAAGGTTCTTATAGCCGGTCCGTTAGCCAAGGAAACGAACTATATGATCAGCCGTTACGGCCCTCAGGGACTGGATAACATCACTGTTTACGACGGCATCAAAGACTATCTGGGCAATCAGACAGAAGTTGTTTACGCCAAAGGCTGCGAAGTGAAAGACGCCAACTGGCCCGACAGCGAAATCGTCCCGACTCCGCTGACCGACGAGGAAAAGAAAGGGATTGCCGAAGCCGCCACTGCCGCCGCCGATTGTGACGTTATCATTGCCGTACTGGGAGAAGACGAATCCTGCACTGGCGAAAGTAAATCCCGCACTGGCCTCGACCTTCCGGGCCGTCAGCAACAACTGCTGGAAGCCTTGCACGCCACCGGCAAACCCGTCGTGCTCGTCCTGATCAACGGACAGCCGCTGACTATCAACTGGGCTGATCGCAACATTCCCTCCATCCTGGAAGCCTGGTTCCCCGGACAGTTAGGTGGAGAAGCGATCGCGCAGACCTTATTCGGCGATTATAACCCAGGCGGCCGCTTATCTGTTACCTTCCCCCGTTCAATCGGACAGATCGAGTTCAACTTCCCGTTCAAGCCGGGTTCACAGGACGGCCAATACTTCGAAGGCCCTAACGGTTCAGGAAGAACCCGTGTAAACGATGCTCTTTACCCGTTCGGCTACGGATTGAGTTATACCACCTTTGCTTATTCAAACCTTTCCGTAAAACAGGAAACACCCTATTCGCAAAGTCCTGTAACCGTTACCGTAGATGTCACCAACACAGGCAAACGTGCCGGTGACGAAGTCGTACAGTTATATATCCGCGACAAAGTAAGCAGTGTAATCGCTTACGAATCCGTGCTACGCGGCTTTGAACGTATCTCCCTGCAACCGGGCGAGACAAAGACCGTATCCTTCGTCCTCTTGCCGGAAGACCTGCAAATTCTCGACAGACATATGGAATGGACAGTCGAACCGGGCGAATTTGAAGTCCGCATCGGAGCCTCTTCCAACGATATCAAATTAAAAAAGACTTTTGTTGTAAAGTAAAAGACAGGTAATCATAGCCTATCCGCATATTTTATTCCCTCCTGCTTTCGAAACAATCCACAGATTTCGTAAAGTAAGAGGGAATATTTATTTGAAAAAAGAAAGATTTATTCTCTTTGCCACAGAGATAAAGGAGAAAAGGCTTGAAAAATCATGAATCTTATTGGCTATTAAACAAAAAGCGGAGATTAGTGAATACTTTTCGTATCTTTGGCAGAATATAAAAATATATAACAAGAAATATATGAAAATAAAAAGTCTATTTGGAATGCTTTTGTTCCTGTTCACAATGGGTTTTACAAGTTGTAGTGAAGATGATAAACAGGAATACTATTTGGAGCTTTCTCAAAACTCGTGCGAAGTAATACAGGGATACAGTATTTCCATTGATCTGACTGCTCATGAAAACACTACGTTGAATGTTGAAAACCCGGAGCTTATTGATGCCGCTTATATTTGGGAGCTTGACGACTATAAGGCTAAAATAGAAATTAAGGGTAAACAGAAAGGTGAAACAGATCTTGTCGTCACCGACCATGAAACGGGAGAATCAGCCACAATAAAGGTGAAAGTGACAGAATACCCGATGCCCCGTCTTGCCATAAAACAATCGAAAGGGAACATTTTCGATACGATGAATTTTTATCTCTATAATGAAGATTCGAAGTCAATTAATTCTAATAGTCTTTCTGTTGTATGCGATTCTATTGTTTGGACAGTAGATGAGATAAACAACAGTTTCAGAGTGTTTGAACACGAAGGGGTAGGTAACCGTCTGACTTTGGAATGGGGGCACTGTTTCAAGTATCCCGGTGAATATAAGACTAACCTGACTGCATGGAAAGACAACAAGGTTATCTTCCGTCATCAACTCGCCGTCACCATTACCGATGAGAAGGATTTTCTGGAATACAACTGGAAAGACATTACTAAAAACTCATCAGCATGGAGTACTTATGCAGATGTACTTAAAAGTAGTCCTAATTTGATGACCACATACGGCCTTTGCGGCACTGTCCCATATGCCGAAGTAAGGGTTTTTAACGGCAACATGACTCAAAGCTACCAACTTTACGACTATTTCTGCAAACTCTATTCAGTCCCCACATATGAAGATAATAGAGATAAGATGTGGCAACTGTATGACGAACTGTTCTCCGAACAAAAGGTATATCCTAGTGCTTACCCTGTTGCCATTTGGGTGACAGAACGTGTCAATATTGTTTTATTGCTGCTGGATGATAATACAGGATATTCCAATTATGTGGTTTATGCGGAACCAAACAGACAATGAAACCTACATTGAGGTGTGAATTAAAAGATCTTATTCATCCCCTTTTATACTTTATTAAAAAGAATCCCACCTCAATTCCCCCGGATTTGAATATCTTAGCGGAAAATCAGTTATCCTCTTAAAACCGATCGATTATGGATAGCCTGCAAAGATGGAAAACACAATACCGGTTTTACCGGACATTCTTCCTCAGTACATTAAAATTCAGTGTCCTGATCGGTTTTCTGTTTGCCTCTTTTAGCGCACTTCGATTCTATGTTAGCATGATCGACTCTATCAGACTATGGCTACAACTCATCCCTACGGTCGGACTGGGATTCGACTATATCTACAAGGAACTGACACGCAAAGAAGAATATTTTTTCTATTATAATCAGGGAATCGGCAAGTATCAACTCTGGATCGTTACGTTTATCGTCATGTTCATCTGCTGTAATCTACTGAATCAAATCATCGAGCTATGTACACAGGCCTTGAAATAGACAGCATACTTAAATCGTTCGGCGAACGGACCATACTGGCAGATGTTTACCTGAAATGTTGCCGGGGAGATATTATTGCCCTTTTCGGACGAAACGGGACAGGCAAATCAACCTTGCTGAATATCATCTTCGGCACCTTGAAAGCCGACCGGAAGTTTATCCGCATCGACGGAAAAGTCATAAAAGGGCCGGCTTTCCGCTCCGGACTGCTTGCCTATCTGCCACAGCATCCCTCCTTTCCCTCACATCTGAAAGTGTCACGGATAGCAGAACTTTGTATCGCTCCGGAAGACAGGAAACGCTTTTTCGCAGACCCAATACTATTTCGCATCCGGACCTCCCGTATCTGTGAAATATCAACCGGAGAACAACGTTACCTGGAAATCAAAACCACCCTTTTCAGTCCGGCCCCTTATATCCTGCTGGACGAACCTTTCAGCGGCGTCTCGCCCGTTGTTGCCGAACAGATACGCAAACTGATGACCGAAAGCGCCCAAAACCACGGAATCATTCTGACAGACCACAATTTCAGGGAAGTACACAAAATAGCGAACCGAATCACTCTGCTCGACGATTGTTACCTGAAAGAGATAAAAAACAGAGAAGAGTTAATACCTTATGGCTATTATCAGCCATAAAAAAGGGACACCCTTCCGGATATCCCCAACACTGAAAAACTTCATTTTATTCTATTCCATACTTTTGCATCGCATATCTACCCAAAACTTCCAGGTAGCTGAGACACTTTCTTGCTAACTTTTTCATAGCGCAATACTAATTATTTAAAACGATCTCTTTGCCTAAACATATTCTATAAATATGTTTTACAACACAAAAGTAGTGGTTATATAGATACGATATACTTCCCGGACCGGCTTTTAACATCATTTGCACAAAAGACCGGCCGGAGCGTTGAAGCGCCTTACCCGATAATGTATTTGGAGTAAGGCAGTTTGCTCAATAAATAGACAAACAGCCAGGTCGCTGCCAGCGTAAAGACAGCCGATACCGGAACGATTGCCGGAATAGGAATACCCAGCCAAAGCGTCAGTAAATAAGAAGGCCCTACAAAGAAATAATGTACGCAATAAACGCCGAACCCCAGTTTCGTCAGATTAGCCAACGCCCGGCAAATCAAAGGAGAAGTAATACGGACCTTCTGCATCAGAAGGAATATGGCCGCCGTCATCAGCATCGCATTCGGAGAACAATAAGTAAAAAACAGTTCCATGCCTTCCTCACTCACATTCGGGTCCGATGTCATATATCTGAACCCAATGAAAGTGGCCAGATAGCCAATCAGGAACAAAGGAACAACAACAGCCAGTGTTTTGCCGACCGACCAGTCATTTCCTTTCCCTAAATAATGCCCGAGCAATAAATACCCGTTAAAACCGGCAAAATAATAGAACAGGCCGTAAGCATTCCATGAACAAGTTCCGAAAAGATAATGAGAAACAAACTCCATCAGATAAGGAATAAACAACGAAGCTCCCCAAATATATAAGAACCAGCGTTTACCCTTTTCGGATGCTTTTTCCACCCAGGCAGAAAAGACAGGCATATAAAGATACAATCCGATTAAAGCATAAATATACCACATCGGCGTTGCGTAAACGGTAAAATTGAGCGGTATCATAGCGACATCTTTCAACCCGTCGGCCAAAGAAGCTGAAGGATTGGGTGCGTAAGGAAAAAAGTCTGTCACCAGTTCCGGACTCCCTCCTACCCATTGGATAAACCATGGAGCCAGATTAAACAGCACTGACCAGATCAGGAAAGGAAAAAAGACACGCGGAATACGTTTCTTATAAAAGACCGAAGCCTCCTGCTTCACCGGAAGCAACAAGAAACCTGTCATCATCACAAACAGAGGCACACAGGCCCTCAGCATTGATCCATAAGCCGATCCCCAGAAATTGAAATCAGGATTGGCACGCGACTCCGGAGAGGCATTAAAAGGGTCCGTACAATGGCAGGCAATCACCATCAGGATAGCAACGAAGCGAAGTGCGTCCAGCCAGACAATATGCGGACGGGCAGTAGTAGTTGTGTTATTCATAGTAAACGTATTTTTTAATAGGACGTAAAAGTAGAAAATAGTTCCGTACACTACAACATATTTATTTCATATATTATGATAACAAAATATCATATATTATGATACAACATTTTCATAATATATGCGACTATAATATCATAATATATGATACATATCTCAGACCGTTATATAGTAAAACCGAAATACAACCTATCCCCTCTTGTACTCGGAAGGAACAATCCCTGTCTGCTTAATAAAGGCACGGCGGAATGTACTCATGGAATGAAAACCGGAACGTTCGGCAATCTCCTGGATACTGGCAAGCGGCTCGGCATCCATCAGGCGCTTACTCTCCTCCACCCGGAACTGGTTTACATAATCGGAGAACGACATTCCCAATTCCTTATTAAACAATTGCGAAAGATAAGAACGACTGATAGGGAACACCCGTTGAAGATCAGTTAACCGGAGGTCATCATTCAGATAAGGTTTCTCCCGCTCGAACCAAGTATTCACCTCTTCTGCATAACGTTTGAAAAGGGCACCCCGCTGTTCCTCGTCATCATCATCCTCTTCCTCATCATTCGAAGGAAGATCCCACCCGTTCTTAAAGGAATGCTCAAGCCGGATATTTTTAAGGAATAAAGCCTTATAGAAGAAATAAAACCATACTACCAGCATAACAGACTTAATAACGACATAAAGAATCGTCCGGTCGGTCAGCAACAAAATAACATAAAGGAAATACAGGATAGACAACACGATCATTGTCCGCCTCAACCACTCTAGGTCATAGTTTTCAGGGTCCGACACATTTTCACTTAAATAAGCTGTATATTCATCGGCATATTTTATAACCAGATATATCGGCACAATCATATAAAAAAGAGTAAGCGCCAAGACCAATAGCCGCAGAAATACATCCAGATTAAAATGCGTAAAAACATCTTTTATCGAATAAAAAACATGAATCTCCCCACCCGATAAACGATAAGTAAGATACGATAAACCACCTACTATAACAGGCGAAAGAAAAACCGAAAAACGCCTTAAAGTAAGGAAACCGGGACGTAGCTTTTCAATCACATAACTAGCAAGGCAGGCTGTCACAAAACAGCTTGCAATAAGAACGTCGGGATGGAACGCTTCCTTTGCTTCATCCACATAAGAATTAACGGAAATTCTGATTACAGCCATCAAAGCCCACATAATCATACTCCATGCCAAAATAAGTCGTGCTCGGTTACCAAATGACCTCAATAGCATCATAATGCCTCCTAATACGCACAGGCCTATTATTTGCATACTCAATAAAAACTGTATTTTGTCCAGCATATTCTTCCCCTCGTTTTAGTATAAACAATTTGGTCCCTCAATTAGTTGATTTGCACTCTATTTAGACAATTTGACGCCCCTGGATTATTTGCACCATGCGTTTTTATACCATTTCATCGTGGTTTTATACCGTATGATCCCTCTCTTTCCTCAAACTGCCGGATATTTGCAATATGAAATTTGATACAAAAATAGCATAAAAGTATGAGAAATTTATTACTATTAATTACACTGATTTCGGGTTTGGCTGGTTGTTCGCACGAGAGCAATTTCTCAGCCATTGAGAGTATTAGCGCGAAAGAAAAGCCATTAAAAATTATTACACGTATTTTAACTACTAAATCGGCGAATTTCGTGCAGGAATTCAAAGAAGGTTCGGAAATAGGACTGCTGATTACACGCGAAAGCGACGGCGGACTTTATGACGAGGATAGTGATTATATAAATGTAAAAGCAGAAGCAAATTTAATTAGTAATAAAATCTCCTGGCGGCAAACGCCGGAAGTCACACTTAATTTTGACCCGGCCACCGTGTATGCCTATTATCCATATCAGTCGCAGATGAAGCTCGGAACAGCAAGCATTCCTGTGAAGCTGTCGCCCGATGCCACTCAAACCCGCGACTATATGTATGGCACACACGCTCTCGGCCAAAAAATAGTAAACAGCATCTCCCCGGTGGTCTTGCTGAATATGGAACATGCGCTGTCACTCATTTCTTTCCAGGTGAATCTGCCGGAAGGTGAAAATGAAAGTTATCAGCTAAGTGCCATAGAGATAGGAAATAAAGCCGGAGGAAGCGCCCTGATATGCAAAGGCATGATGGACATCAGAAACGGACGAATCACTAAAATAGCCGGTTGCAGCACCTCGACCCGTCTGAATTTGCCGGAACCGGTTACATTAGGTAAGGAATATTGCAAAACCCAACAGATCAGGGTGATTCCGACAACGGCCCCCATAGCGGAAGGAGACATCGAAGCTCTTTTCACAATCAACGGGAATTCATATAAGTACAAGATGCCTGCACAGACGATGTGGGAAAAAGGACATAAATACCTCTACAAATTAACTCTCAGCGGAGAGGCTCTTACATTGAAAGAGGTATCCGTTACCGACTGGATACAGGGTAACGGTGAAGATGCTACAAGCAGCATTATGTAAGTTTTATTTTATGTTTTGGTTATGGTTTAGAATCACTGGGTAACTGTATTTTGTTGCGATGCCGATGCACTGGTGCCCGGATGTACGGACGATTCGTCTGATAGAGCAGACAGTCCGGCATTGCAAGAAGAAATACAGTTACCGCCAAGGAAGGAAAGCAGTCTCCCTCACAACCCCGACATCCGGTTAAGAGGCCTAAAAAACAACCTTCCGACAGGATTCTATAAGTGTAAACGCCGTGGCAAGTTGTTCCATGCTTCTTGCCACCGGCCACTACACCGAAACAACCATCCGGGATACGGCAGCGGCCGGTCCTTTCCTAAAATGATTGAACGAACTAACTCGTGAGAGTTACGTATACATTTAATTAATACTAAAATAGTAGTAATGAAGCCGGCCCCGAATGCCGCGTCCTGCACTCAACAGGACACATATTCCCTCTCAACTTATCGCCGACAACACTCTTTTATTTGACTATAAACCTTGCCGGGGCCGGTTTCATTATGCTACTATTTTCTTTTCCTCAAAAATTCAATACGTATTATTTCATCAAATAGAATTATATTTTCCATATTTTCCCTACTTTTGTTTTCCAATGACTATTGTGAATACAACGGAAATAAATGATCGGGACTGAAATACATAACTTCTACACTTTATATACTAAATTCTACAGAAAATCCTTTCTGTTCACTAAATCCTATGTACATGACGAATGTATCGCCGAAGATATTGTATCGGACGTCCTGATTAAATTATGGGAAATATTGAAGGAAAAGGAGATAGAACATATTGAAGCCTTGCTATTGACAACATTAAAAAACAAATCGCTCGACCACCTGAAACATGAAGCTGTCAAAACAGAAGCACTTCGCACCTTGACGGATATGAGACAAAGGGAACTGGATATCCGCATCTCTACGTTGGAAGCATGTAATCCCGAAGACATATTCTCTACCGAAGTGCAGCAGATTGTCACAGCAACTTTAGCTCTTCTGCCAGAACAGACCCGGCGTGTCTTTGAAATGAGCCGCTTCGAAAACAAAACAAATAAAGAAATAGCCGAAGAACTCCAACTTACAGTTAAAGGCGTTGAGTATCATATCACAAAGGCTTTAAAGCCTCTGCGTGAAAATCTGAAGGATTACCTGCCGCTCTTCTATTTCTACTTTTTTTTTCAATAATTTCTCATACTCCACTAGGGTTATCACTCAATGAATCGTTTTAATAATAACGGGGCATGAAACACATCCCCACAAAAGTAAAGGAATGAACCAGGAATTATTAAATAAATATATCGCAGGTGATGCAACTCCGGAAGAAAAAGAAGAGGTTGCCCGCTGGTTGGATACCGACAAGAAAAACATGAAAGAGTTTCTTGCCCTGCGTAAACTATATGATATATCTATCTGGCAGCAGGAAGCGAATTCCACTATTCAGGAAAACAAAGCGACAGACAAGAAACAATGGACATTACGGACTATAGCCATTGAATTATCTAAAATAGCTGCCATTTTCATCATCGCTTTTACCGTCGTGTACTCATTTATTATAAATGAGGAAACAACAGACCCGGCTAATATGCAAACAATTTTTGTTCCGCCTGGACAACGGGCCGAGCTGACACTGACAGACGGAACAAAGGTCTGGCTAAATGCAAAGACTACTTTTAGTTTCCCCGACAGATTTACAGCCGACAGCCGCAACGTCATATTGGACGGAGAAGGTTATTTCGATGTTGCTAAAGATGCAGAAAAGCCTTTTACCGTAAAAACCGAGAAATATGATATCAGGGTATTAGGAACAGAATTCAATGTCACAGCATATTCCGCTTCTTCTAACTTTGAAACTTCTTTGCTAAAAGGCTCTGTCGAAGTTTCGTCGTCAGACACCCACACCACCGTCAGGTTGGAGCCCAACACCCGTACTTATATAGAAAACGGTAAGCTGAAAAAAGGAATAATAGAACACGACACTTATTTCTTATGGAAAGAAGGACTAATATGCTTCTATGATGAACCTGTAGGAAAAATGATAGAAAAACTTGAATTATACTATGATGTAAAGATTGATGTACAAAACAAGGAATTGCTCAGGAACCGTTACTCTGGAAAATTCCGTACCAAAGACGGTGTAGAGCATGTATTGAAAGTTCTTCAATTAAAGAATAAGTTTACCTATACGAAAGACAATGACTTGAATCTGATAATCATTAAATAATTAATCACAAAAACAGTTAGCCTATGAGATAAAAGACATGAACAAACAAAAACCGGAAAGTGCTCCAACACTTTCCGGCCAAGAGTAAGTCAATACCCGACTTCTTTCCTTAAATATCTAAGTATTAACTAACACAGTTTACAAAAGTATGAAAAATATTTTGTACAGGGGCTCTTTTGTCCCGCTTAAACCACAATTTAAACACATATTTCGTATTATGAAACTAGCCTTTATGTGCCTCTTTGTATTTGTTTCCGGACTATTTGCAACGGAAGCCTCCTCACAGACTGCGAGAGTTTCCATTGTTGCCAATAGTATCTCTACAAAAGATCTTATCCGGGAAATAGAGAAACAGACAGAGTATCTGTTTGTATATAATAAAAATGAAGTTGACCTGAATCAAACAGTAACGATCAATGCAGACAACAAAACGGTAGCAGAGATCCTAAACAAGACGTTCGGTAATACCGATATCGTCTATGCAATGGAGGGCAGCAACATTATGCTGATGAAGAAAGAATCAAAAGCAGAGGTTCAGGCTTCACAGCAAAAAGAAAAAACAGTTAACGGCATAATTACCGACGAGAACGGTGAAGCAATTATCGGAGCAAACGTATCTGTAAAAGGAACCACTATCGGAACAATTACCGATGTAGATGGTAACTTCTCTTTAAGCATACCTGAAAACTCTTTATTGCAGATATCATATATCGGTTATCTTACCCAAGAAATAGCTGTAGGAAATAAGAGTTCTTTTTCGATCAAACTGCTTGAGGATACGCAAAAGATCGAAGAGGTCGTAGTAGTAGGATACGGTGTCCAGAAAAAGCAGACGGTAACAGCATCCGCTTCTACTGTAAAGGTGAAGAGCCTGGAGTCATTGCCTTCTACCAACTTATCATCTTCGCTGGGCGGACGTGTCAGTGGTTTGCTGGTACAACAAAGTAGTGGTGAAGCGGGTTATGAGAATCCTAAAATCATTATCCGCGGTTCAAGTTCTCCTACGTCGTCAGATCCGCTGATCGTTGTGGACGGAATAGTCGGACGTAGCATGAGTCAGCTCGACCCCAGCGAGATAGAAAGTATGACGGTCCTGAAAGATGCATCTGCTGTTGCTCCTTACGGTGCACGCGGAGCCAACGGGGTTATCCTGATTACCACCAAACGCGGGAATACCGGAAAAACATCTGTCAATTATAGCTTCAAAGGTGGCTTTGGAGTCCCGACGCGCATGCCGAAAATAGCCAGTTCTTACGATCATGCACGCCTTATGAATGATGCATGGCGCAACAAAGAAATGAGCATGGGCAATGATCCGGGTATGTATGGTGTATATACGGAAGACGAATTGCAAAAGTTCAGAGACGGCTCAGATCCTTACGGATACCCGAACACCAACTGGACCAAAGAAGTCCTGCTGCCCAGAGCATGGCAACAACAACACAGCCTGACAGCCAGCGGTGGAAATTCGAGCGTAAAATATTTCGTAGGATTCGGTTTTGTAAATCAGGACGCCCTATATGGAGATACACGTACTAATACACCTTCTACTGATTTCAAACGTTATAATATCCGTGCCAATATAGACGCCAATATCATTGACAAATGGCTTACCTTATCGGCAGACATGGCATACAGACAGGAAGATAGAAATACAATTGCAGAAAGTACCTCTTTTATCTTCTCTAATATGTATCGTAATCCACAGACAGACCCGGGGCGGTTCCCTGACGGCAAACTGGGAAAGGTGTCGTTAGGATACAACCCGATCGGATTGGTTACAGACGGCGGTTATAGCCATGACAGGAAAAGCATCCTGAACACACGCTTTGTTCTTGACTTAAAAATACCCGGTGTAGAAGGATTAAATGTAAAAGGTATCTTCGCCTACGACAAGGACTTCGACAAAACAAAAACATGGACAAGCCCCGTCAATTTCTATATCTGGAACAAGATACTGGGTGAATACGACGGTAGCTCGCCTAACAAAGAAGGAGCCGACCTGAAAGAATCATTTGAACAAAACCAGTCTTATACCTTTGAGGCACAAGCCAGTTATAACAAAACGATTGCAAAAGATCACCAGTTAGGTGCCTTATTCGTATTCACGACATCACAGGGACAGGGAGATGACTTCTGGGCTGCCCGGTATAAATATCAAATATCATCTATCCATCAACTATTTGCGGGACCCGACAAAGATAAAGACAACAGCGGCAAGGCCAAGGAAGATGCAAAAGTTGGATCCGTGTTCCGTCTGACCTATAACTATAAAGAAAAGTATATGCTCGAAGCAAACGGACGTATAGACGGTTCAGAGAAATTTCCTAAAGCCAAACGATATGGTTTCTTCCCATCCGTATCTGCAGCCTGGAGAATATCATCGGAACCTTTTATGGAACCGGTAGAACACATTGTCAACAACCTGAAGATAAGAACATCGTGGGGTAAAGCCGGCACAGACAATATCGGGCGATTCAGATATATGTCTGCTTATGGAACCGGAGATAATGCTGTGTTCGGCGGTCAGTCGCCCGAAATTGCCATAGGATATACGGAAAACAGATTCCCGAACCCCAACATTACCTGGGAAACTTCAGAAATGTTCAATGTGGGTGTGGATGCTTCCTTCTTCAACAGTAAACTGACATTGGAAGCCGACTATTTCTATAAAATTACCCGCGACATCTTACGTGAACGTACTGATATGCCGGGAATCTTAGGCTACAAACTACCGGCAGCCAATGTAGGTACGGTTGATAACCGCGGGATTGACATGAATCTTTCTCACCGAAATACGGTAGGCGAATTCAATTACTCGGTAACAGGAAACCTGACATGGGCCAGAAATAAGGTTATAGACCTGCTGGAACCCGCCGGACAGAAAAATAACCCTAACACAAGAATAACAGGACGTCCGATGAACCAGCAATTCGGTTATGAGGCTTTAGGATTATTCCAGTCCGACGAAGAAGCAGATAACTCTCCGCAACCACAATTCGGTAAAGCAAAAGCAGGAGATATCAAATACAAAGACCAGAACGGTGATGGTATTATTGATGCAGAAGATAAGGTGGCTATCGGAAGAAGCAAATTCCCCGAACTGGTATTCGGTCTAAATCTGAACGGTGAATACAAAGGTTTTGATATCCAGTTATTCTTTCAGGGAGCAGGGCTTACAACTTATGGTTACACCGGATTTCTGGCACATCCCTATTCAGAAGGTAAAGGTAGTACGTTGTTCGAACATCATATAAACAATACCTGGACACCGGAGAATAGAGATGCAGAGTTTCCACGCCTGTATTATGGCGGCAATCCCAATAACAACTATACTTCATCTTTCTGGCAACGAGACGGTTCTTACCTGCGCCTGAAAAACATTGAAATAGGATATGACTTCAAAAAGTATCTCCTGAAGAATGTAGCTATGATCCAGGGATTGAGACTGTTTGCCAGTGCACAGAACCTGTTTACAATCTCTGCCATCAAATACATGGACCCTGAGTTACGTACCGACAACGCAACAGATGCCGGTATGGATGGTTCGGCATATCCTCAGATGAAGAATTATACACTTGGAGTAAATATTACCTTCTAATAATAAAATTACCACAGTATGAAAAATATAAAATTATCACTTTTATTCCTGCTGGCATTCCTGTCGTATGGCTGTAACAGCATATTGGATAAAACTCCTTTGGATGAGATTGGAGATGATGCATTCTGGGCAGACCCGATATTAGTCGATTATTATGTAAATAATCTATATTCAATAATCTATTTGGACACACGTCTGGAGCAAGAAAACAGAACAGACAACTCCGTTTCGGCTCAAAGAGATAAGTTTCGTGCCAGTACTTACTTGTTTAATTATAATCTGGTGAGTGCCACCGATCCGAACGATAACATCTGGAACGATCACTACGAGAAAATCCGTAAGTGTAACCGTTTTCTCGAAAGAATAGGAGAGTCTAGTATTGAAGAAGATGAAAAAAATGTATTGACAGGACAAGTCCATTTCCTGCGGGCCATGTTTTACTTCGACCTTGTTAAACGGTATGGCGGAGTAGTACTTCTTGATAAAGTACTTACGATGGAAGATAACTGGGAAATTCCACGTAGCTCAGAAAAAGAAAGTTATGACTTTATCATTGCCGACCTGAATAAAGCGATCGAACTACTTCCGAACACGTGGAGCGGCAAAGACAAGGGAAGAGCAACTAAAGGTGCAGCCCTGGCTTTAAAATCGAGAGCAGAACTATATGACAAACGATATGCCGATGCCATTAAGAGTTGCGAAGCTGTCAGACAACTGGATTATGAATTGATACCCGGCACAACACCCGAAGATTATCGTTCCATCTGGTGGATAACGAATAAGGATAATAAGGAAATCATATTCGACCTACAATTCAAAAGCCCGGACGTATATAATAATATGATGGTTTTCAATCTGGTTTGCTATATAAATAATCCCTATGGAGACAGAGGTTGGGGCGGCATCGGACCGACACAGGATTTGGTAGACGAGTTTGAATTGAAAGACGGAACACCTGCTCCCGCATTCTCACAAAAAGATAACGGAGAAGTGTTTGATGTCAATACCTCCAAAATATATGAAAACCGAGAACCAAGATTTTACGCTAATATAGTCTTCCACGGATCGGAAATATTTTTCAAAGGAGATAAAGGCCCCGTTACGGTAGATCATTACTTAATGGATACCCCCGACAAAGGCGATGCTTCACAAACCGGTTATAACGTATGGAAATGGATCGATTATGACAATTATAATTATCCATATGCAGGTGCTTCGGGCAAAGATCATAGTACGAACTGGATCATGATCCGTTACGCCGAAGTTATTTTGAATGAAGCAGAAGCCCGTGTAGAGACTAATGACATACAAGGTGCCTTAAAAGCCGTAAACGAAATTCGGGCACGCGTCGGGTTACCTGCCTATACAGAAACAAATCAGGAAAAACTCCGTCAGCTGATCCGGAAAGAACGCCGTCTGGAACTTGCCTTTGAGGATCATCGATTCTACGATGTTCGCCGATGGAGAATCGGTGCACAGACACAAGGTAAACTTCATGGACTCAAATTCGTTTCACCAACTGAATTTACTGTTGAGACAGTCGACACCAGAAGTTGGGACGATCGCCTTTATCTCCATCCTATTCCTTATGAGGAGATTATCAGAGTGAGTGCCATCAAACAAAATACTGGTTACTAAGCAATTGTCTAACATAAATATGTATCATTATGAACAAATTAAAATATATAATAGCCATTATAACCTGTTTTGTCCTTTCCGCATGCGAAAAAACAGAAATTCCGGATGCACCTAACTTCGATAAAACAGAAATATTATTAGTGAATGCTTATGATAGAAACAAAGGAAATATCATCTCAGAAAATCCGATTATCGATACAGAGAAAGGAACTGTAACCATTTCTGTGAAAACAGGAACGGATCTATCCAGTATTTTCCTCACTTGCGGGCTTTCTTCAGGAGCTAACATTTCACCGGCATTAGATGGATACAGTGACTGGTCTTCAAAGACGAAGACGTTTACCGTCACTTCTGCCAGCGGTACACGCTCCCAACAATGGACAATTATTCTCAACTGATTAATATTCTGATAAACAATGAAAAAGATACATTTGATAATAGCTGCCACAGCCTTTCTCACGATGAGCTGCAGTCAAAAAAAGTCATCTCCACTAGACTACTGGAAAGCGGGTTCGGCCAACGATGACGTATTTATTGAAATGACGCAGGAAGAGATGGATGCACTCGCCAAAAACGATCTGCCGTATCTGGAAATAGACTGGCCTTATTCTGCTAAAAAAACGCAGGAGGAGATGGAAGACTGGGCCATAAAAGTCAAAAATCGGGCAGATAAGGCCGGAATTGTGATATGGTCTGTTCATTTGCCATTTGGCGGTCCTTACGATATTTCGCAAACGAACAATACTTTAAGACAAAGAGCGGTAGAACTGAATATGAATGATATGATATTAAGTGCAAAAATCGTTGCACCTGAAAAGTTTGTCATTCATCCCAGTGCAGAGCCTATTTCCAATGAGGAACGTGCAACAAGGATAGTAGCCAGTAAGAAGTCTCTACAAGAACTGGCTGCTAAAGCAAAGGAACTGAATATTCCTTTATTGGTTGAAAATCTTCCCAGAACATGCCTGGGAAATACATCCACCGAGTTACTGGAGATCATTAACGGCATTGATAATACAGCAATATGCTTCGATGTGAATCACCTGTTAATTGAACCCCAGGTCACTTTTGTGAAAAATACAAAAGGAAAGATCCAAAATACCCACATGTCTGACTACGACCGTAAAAACGAACGACATTGGTTACCAGGAGAAGGAGTTATTGACTGGACAGAGTTACTCTCAGCTTTAGTAGAATCAGGCTATGAAGGCCCTTTTATTTACGAGGCCGGCAAAGGTAAAAAACCTAATATTGTCACGATTCAAAGTTTAGGAGACAGATGGAAAAAGTTGAAACAGGATTACGTAAACATGAATAAATAACGACTACTTTTCCAATCCACACATTTTCCGGTTCATACTTATTATAACAAAAGTATGAGCCGGAGTTTTTTTATACTGCCGTTTATGAATAACTTATTGCTTTATTTGTTAGAAACTGGTATGAAAGTGGCGGTGCCCCCTGGTCAAGCAGACTTTATTCCCCGGAAATGTACCTGTTTTTTCCCTAAAGGGCAGCTGCCGCTTCTCTATATCCTGCCTGCTTATTCCCTTGAAGGTAGCAGTTGTTTCCCTATAGGCTGGATTTTAGTCACTATGTAATTGCATATAGATAACTATGTAACGTCACATACATAACTATCTATTCATTATACACGTTTCAGCTTTCAGGAGCTTCCTCCCTTTGATAATCAGATCATAATCCTGAAGGATGAAAATAGTTGGCAGAAATACAATCTGACAACTAAATTCAGGACGCTACAGTACATATTTTACCTCAATGACACGTTTTATTATCATTTCAGGATAACACTTTATAAATCAACACCTTGAAATAACTGAAGGCTGAAAGATAAATATATGGATCTCGCTTGTAGGAGCCATTTTAGATACCAACTACAGTCATTTGCAGTAGTTGCCGCGGTTATGAAAAATCACTGCGGCACTTATTTGAAATGGCTGCCTACCCATTCTGAAAAAAACGTAAGCTTTTTCTCTGAAGGTTTCACCTTTTTCTATAAATGAAGCAAAACAATGAAATCAAAACAGCTTCTCAGAACTATCGAAATCTGGATGGGCAACGCATCAGGTCAATATTCAAACAAATTGACTCTGGAAACAGGTTTTCTTTATTCAACAAAAAGGAAGGAAAAGCTTTTGAAATACTAAAACTGACTTAGTTCTAGAAGAACTATATCATTATTACAAAATCAACACACTGATTATTAAGATACATACTCATACTTACAACGTAAACATCCTTTTTATACAATTTGAGGAACTAAATGAATTGTTCCACATAATTAGGTACTTATCTCATAAATAACTTATATTTGCATTTGAATAAACATAGTAGTTCTTCTAGAACAAAGTTATTAACCTATGAAAATAAAGGCATTCCCTGAGCAAAGAGAAGAGACCAGATTTGAAGACATCTATCTCTCATATTTCTCAAAGATGAAGTATTTTGCCAAAGAATACGTTATCTCAGAGGAAGATGCCGAAAATATTGTGCAGGATGTCTTCGTTGAACTTTGGGAAAACAAAGAAATGCTCAATATGCATATGAATCTCATTGCCTATTTATTCACTACCATAAAAAACAAATGCCTAAATCATCTTCGTCACAAATTAGTCGTACAAGAAACAGCCAGTAAACTACAGGAAGAATACACCATTTCCCTACGAATGAATTTAGATTCATTAGAAGCATTCGATAATAACCTTTTTTCTGACCAGGATATAGAAAAAATTATTTCCCGTGCATTAGACACCCTTTCTGAAAAATGCCGGACAATATTCATTATGAGTAAAATCGAAGGTAAAAAACAAAAAGAAATAGCCCAGGAATTGAATATCTCTATTAACACCATTGAAACTCAAATGGGCATTGCTTATAAAAAACTCAGAATCGAACTTAAAGATTACTTTCCGATACTACTATTTATTCTTTGTCTTTAAGAAATCAGAAAAAAATATTTTCCCGTTTAGCGGATTTTTCATGCTTAGGTGTTTACTATATACAAGGACAAAATTATGAATGAACAAATAATAAAATATTTCCAGGGAGAACTTAATACTACAGAAAGACTGCAGTTTTTAAGACAGGTGGAAACTAACAGTGAGTTGAAAAAACAATTCATTGAATATAAAAACATGCATGCCCTGCTAACTCTTTCCGACCAGTCTGATAATAAAGAGGAAAACAGACAGGGATATATACTGTTCAACAAAATCATCCGAACAAAAAAGATACGCAAAATCATATTACATACTGCCAGTTATGCAGCAGCCATCACATTACTGGTTTTGTCTACCTACTGGTTTACCACCAGTCACTATGATATACAACAGTCTGTAGCGGACATTGAGAATACCCTGTATGTACCGGCCGGTCAACGTGTAAAACTGACTTTGCAGGATGGAACTGAAGTCTGGCTGAATTCACAAACAAAATTAACTTATCCGGCTTTATTCTCTGGAAAAGAAAGACGAGTAACCGTGGAAGGTGAAGCCTTTTTCGATGTCGCTAAAAACCCGGAAAAACCGTTTATCGTATCTTCACAGGGAGTAGAAATGAAGGTCCTGGGCACAAAATTCAATGTCCACAGTTATCCGGGGAAAGAGACAATTCAAACAAGCCTGCTTGAAGGAGGGTTAAAAGTATATTTTCCTCATGCCGAATCCAAAGGAGTTATCCTCAAACCGGATGAACAAGTGACAATAAAGGGAAACCAAATGAAAATAGGCTCCCTGCCCCATGCAGATTATTTCTTATGGAGAGACGGGATATATAGCTTTATCAACGAACCGCTTATCGACATATTGAAGAAACTCGAACTCTATTATGACGTAAAGATCATTGTAAAAGATCAATCCATATACAACTGGGAATACACCGGGAAATTCCGTCAACGTGATGGCATCGATCAAATTTTACACATGATACAGAAAATACACAAATTCAAAATCCGCAAAGATGAAGAAAAGAATATCTTCACATTAAGCAGATAACATGTATAATCTTTAAAATTAGTATGCCTATGAAGAAACACTTTTAAAAGCAAAAACGGCAGATGCTGTAACATCCGCCGTTGACAATCAAGTAAACACATCAAGTCAAAAATTTTTAGTATTCACTTAATTATTAGCAAAGATATGAAAATAAAAACTTTGTTACCACTCTTTATTGTACATGATCAACACTTTAAAGAATATTTTAGAATCATGAGAGTATCGCTATTTATGCTATTCGTCTGTATTTTTCAACTGATGGCAACAAATACAGAAGCACAGAATGCCATTATGAAACTGGAAACAAATGTAATATCCATCGGGCAACTCATCAATCAAATAGAGAAACAAACAGACTATCTGGTAGTATTTCGCAACCGGGAAATTGATACGGAACGGACAATACGTGTTCAGGAGAAATCAGGAAAAGTGATCTCATACCTGAAAGACGCTTTCGAAGGTACAGATATCAGTTACGAATTTACCAACAAATACATTTTGTTATCTAAAAAGAATCATTCCGATGCCGTTAATGATAACCAACAGTTAAACAGGAAAATTACAGGTACGGTTAAAGACAATAACGGAGAGCCTGTGATCGGTGCAAATGTATCTGTCAAAGGTACTACGAACGGGACGATCACAGATGTAGATGGCAATTTCAGCCTGGAAAATATATCTGATAATGATATTATCGTTATTTCATACATCGGTTATACTTCACAAGAAATCAAAGCCGGAAAACAAACCAGTTTGAAAATCATTCTGAAGGAGGATACCCAGGCTATCGACGAGGTGGTTGTGGTCGGGTTCGGTACACAAAAGAAAGTGAACCTGACCGGATCAATCGGTACCGTTAAAACAGATGAGGTCCTTAAATCCCGTCCTGTTACCAACGTACAGGAATTGCTGGCCGGTTCGGTACCGGGTATGGTCGTATCGAAAGGAAGCGGTGCAGCCGGTTCCGGTGCAAGTATCAACATACGTGGTACCTCCACTATTGGTAACAGTTCAGGTGTTTTGGTCCTGATAGACGGCATGCCGGGTAATATCTATACATTGAACCCCAATGATATAGAAAGTGTATCCGTGTTGAAAGATGCTGCTTCTGCTGCTATCTACGGTTCACGTGCTGCCAATGGTGTTGTTTTGGTGACTACCAAAACGGCCAAAGCAACAGAGCGTCCGACTGTGGAGTTCTCCAGTAATATCGGTATACAAAATCCACAGTTTAAGCTGGACTTTGTCGGATCAGAAGATTTCATGCGTCTATACGACCAGGCAATGATCAACGATGGAAAGGATGCTATTTACGGAGAACAGGGCATCCAGGACCTGAGAGCCGGTAAGTATGTAGATAATAAATGGTACAAAGAAATTTATAAGAAAAATACCATTATCAATAATACGCATCTGGCGTTGTCAGGTAAAGAGAGATCGATTGCTTACCGTTTCTCCATATCCAACGACTATCAGGATGGAAACTTACCGAATAATAATTACAATCGTCTGATATTCAAACCGGATATGCGTTTTCAGATATTGAAGAACCTGGAAGCACATGCCAGTCTGCAATATACACAGACAAATATCAAAAACCCGAACGGAGGTACTACAGGATGGCAATCACAGGCTGCCCGAATCTCTCCGATCACTCCGATCAGGAATTCCGACGGTTCATACGCTGCCGGTGGGGCAATGGGAGGCAACCCGATTGCGGGAGTAAACGAATCCGGCTATTCCAAAGAAAGGCATAAAGAAATGATGGCGATCTTCGATGTGACCTATTCTCCTCTGAAAGACTGGAATATTAAAGGAAATATAGCTACTTATTCCCATAATACGACTACCAAAAATCGTGTAAGTACATATTACTTATACGATGAAGAAGGCAATATCGCAAAAACGGAAAACCGGGTATCTTCTCTAAAAGAAACGAATACATACAATTTCCGTACACAGTTGCAGTTTACAACCGACTATTCTTTTAAAATTGCATCCGATCATAACTTTAAAGTGTTAGCCGGTTACTCGCAGGAATATTATAAATCCGACGGTTTCTGGGCTTCCCGGGATAACATGCCGTTCGACAATGTGGACGTATTGAACACCGGTAGCAGCAATAAACAAAATGGTAGTGCAGACGGTAACGGAAACGAATACGCCAATGACGTAGCGGTTCAATCCTGGTTCGGTCGATTAAATTATGATTATCAAGGAAAGTATTTATTCGAAGCTAGTTTACGTGCGGACGGTTCTTCCCGTTTTGCCAAAAATCACCGCTGGGGTGTATTCCCGTCTTTCTCGGCTGGTTGGAATTTGCACCGTGAATCATTTATGATCGAAACGAACAATTGGCTATCCGAATTGAAAATAAGAGCATCATGGGGTGTCCTGGGAGATGCCGAAAAAGTAGGTTACTATCCGACAGCTCAGATATTATCTTATGATCCAAAGATTTATGCCTTCAATGATAAACTGGTAGGGGGTGCATACAATAACATCGCCGTCAACCAGAACATCACATGGGAAGAATCCAAATATACCAATATCGGTTTGGATTTCGGATTGTTTGACCAACGGATCAAATTGTCTGCCGACTATTTTATAAACATGAGAGATAACATCCTGTACAGACCACCCGTTCCAAGCGAATTCGGCTTAAATGCTCCTTACTCAAACTTGCTGAAAATGAAGAATCAAGGTATGGATATCATGGCAGGTTATCAAGATGGGAACGGTGATTTCCATTGGGGCATCGACGTCAACCTCAGTTATTCCAAAAACAAGGTGCTGGAAATGGGAGATTCTGAAAGATGGATTGAAAATAATACGGTAACCTATCTGAACGACCGTTATCAGCTACCGTTCGGTTACGAAGCGATCGGCCTGTTCCAGAGCGAAGAAGAGATTGCCAATTCTCCGAACCAGGGAAATGTTCTACCCGGTAATATCAAATATAAAGATCAAAACGGCGATAACATTATCGACGGGGAAGACCGCGTAGTGCTGAACCGGAAAATCCCTCTGAACTTCGGTATGAACCTGTCTTTCGGATACAAAGATTTCGATTTCTCCCTGAATATGTATGGAAAACTGAATACGAAAAAGTATCTGCAAGGATACGAAGGATGGGCTTTCTATCTGACAGACAATGCACGCCCTATGCACCTGGATGCATGGAGCGAAAGTAATCCGGATGCCTCTTATCCACGATTGACACTGACAAACACATCCAATGATTATGATTCACGATATAATAGTTTCTGGTTACGTACAGCCGATTACCTGAAAATTCAAAACGTACAGGTCGGTTATACTGTCCCCCAAAGTGTGTTGGAACGTGTTAATATTAAATATTTGAGAGTATATCTGTCCGGCCAGAATTTAGCTACGATCACAGGTTATGACGGTTTCGACCCGGAAGGTGGATGGTATCCGCTGGCAAGAACATTCTCATTTGGTTTTAATCTTCAATTTTAATAAGTTATGAAACAATATAGTATAGCATTGATATTGGCTTCTGCCCTTACATTCGGCAGTTGTTCGGACTTTTTGGACCGGGATCCTCTTTCCCAAGCCTCAGAAAACACATTCTGGCAAACAGAGGCTGATGCATTGGCAGGTGTAAACGCATTATACCCATTGTTACCCAACTCCCGTGATTTCTGGAGAGATTGCCAAAGTGATAACTCATTAATGACCAATGCCTGGGGCGAAAGCGGGCTGGGATATATCTGTCAGGGATCACATAACGCAGCTACCGGTTACCTTTCCGAGGAATGGAAATACGACCATATCCGCAGAGTCCTTTATTTCCTGGAACGGTTGGAAGGTATGAACATCGATGAGAGCAAAAAGAAACGTTTCGAAGGGGAAGCACGGTTTATCCTGGCATTACGCTATTATCGTATGACACGTCACTTCGGCGACATTCCGCTAATCAAAGAAAAGCCGATAGACCTGGATGAAGCAGCATTGCCACGTTCGCCTAAACAGGAGGTACTCGACTACGCATTGGAAAACATTAATAAAGCAATCGAATATCTGCCGGAAACCTATTCCGGTGATGATATCGGACGCATAACCAAAGGAGCAGCTCTGGCATTGAAAGCCGATATGTACCTGGATATGGCTAGTTACGCAAAATTCCATCACAACCAGGACGGCACAGAGTTATGGAAAGAAGCCGCCCAATCTGCAAAGAAAGTGATCGACATGAACCTGTACAGTTTGGAAGATGATTTTGCAAGCATTTTTAAATCAGCAGCAAATAATAACAATAAGGAAGTTATTTTGGCTTACCAATATAAGGAAGATGAAATCACTCACATGTTACCGATTTTAGCATCTCCGGCCGGAACCGGAATTACCGGACAAGGATGGGCAAGTTTCTGTCCGACCCGCCAGTTGGTCGATTCTTACGAAATGACAGACGGTAAAACCATTTTTGAATCGGATTTATATGACATGAACAACCCGTGGGAAAACCGAGATGCCCGACTGAAGAAAACATTCTTCCTGCCTGGTTATGAATGCTTGCGTCCGAACGGTTCATACGAACCTTATATGCCACATCCGGCTTACAATAAAAACGAGAGAATAAATCATGAAGGAGGCGGTATTACAGGATATATGTATCTGAAATACAATGATCAGGAACTGGTGAAACCCGATGCCTCCTGGACTAATTTCAGCCTGTACCGGTATGCAGAAGTCCTCTTGATCTATGCAGAAGCGTTAAATGAATATGATCCGGGAAACCCACAGATAGCATGGGCTGTCAATCAGGTGCGCGAACGAGCTGGTTTGCCAGGAGTAGATCAGCTGACAGGAAATCAAGTAGCTATGAGAGAGAAGATCCGGGAAGAAAGACGACACGAATTCGTAGCAGAACATAAACGTTACTTTGATATTCTCCGTTGGAAAACAGCAGAAAAAGTTCTAAACGAACCAGGGTACGGTATCAATAAGGATGAAAAGGCTCCTATTGGAGACTATACCGTAGAACAATTTCTGGGACAAAACCGTACTTTTGATGCAAGTAAACATTACCTGTGGCCGATTCCTCAGTCAGCAAGAGATAAGAATCCTAACTTAGGACAAAATCCGAATTGGTAATTATATTAACAAGGAAAAGCCGATCAGACTTTATTCGGATCGGCTTTTTATACTAACTTTAAAATATGAACAAATTAATATTACTAACAATTTGTACACTCGTTTCCGGAGCCATTGTATCTCAGGAATGGAAGCCACAAGAATGGCCGGTACTGAAAAACTACGATCAGGAACACCTTTACCAGATTGCACTTCCATTAGGAGGCATCGGAACCGGAACGGTATCGCTGGGTGGTCGCGGAGAACTCCGGGATTGGGAGATCATGAATGTACCTGCCAAGAAATACAGTACGGTAACAACCGGAAACAATGCCCCGTTCTTCGCAATCTATGCGAAGCCACAAAATCAGGAAGCCACCACCACTCTACTGGCCGGTCCTTTATACCCTCAGGAATATCTCCATTATGAAGGTCGTCCGGTAAATCATCATGGCTTACCTCGCTTTGCACAGGCTTCATTTGATGCTGCTTATCCGTTCGGACAAGTACATTTATCAGATAAAGACCTGCCGGTAAAAGTCACGATAAAAGGATTCAACCCGCTTATTCCGGGGGATGCAGAAGCAAGCGGATTACCTGTTGCCGTACTTTCCTATGAAGTGACCAATATAACCAGTCAACCGATGGAAATTGCTATTTGTGGCTCCATGCGCAATTTTATAGGGAAAGACGGAAGCAAATTCCGTACCGACTGGAAAGGAGACTATATCCCAACCGGTGTAAAAGACAATAAAAACAAATACGTTGAAAACAAAGGAATAAAAGGAATCTATCTCTATTCAGACGGAGTGGATAAAAATGATCCTGCCTGGGGAACAGTCGCTCTCACGACACAGGCAACCAGTGGCGTAAGCTACCGTACTTCATCAAAATCCGACAACTGGAATAACGGTATTCTGAACTTCTGGGATGATTTCAGTGCCGACGGTATGCTAACCGAGCGAAACAAACAGGAAGATGAAGACCCGATGGCCTCACTCTCCGTAAAAAAAACAGTAAAACCGCAAAGCACGGAAACATTCACATTCTATATCACCTGGAATTTTCCAAACCGGAAAGCCTGGTCCTCCACAGTTGTCGGAAATTATTACAGCCGTCAATATACAGATGCCTGGAAAGCGGCAGAAACAATCATTCCGCAAATTCCCGGACTGGAGAAAAAAACCTTATCTTTCGTAAACGCCTTACTCAATACTTCTTATCCGGATGTTGTAAAAGAAGCAGCATTATTCAACCTGGCAACCTTACGATCGCAAACCGTATTCCGTTTACCCAGCGGTCATATGATGGGTTGGGAAGGCGTAATGGACCGTTTCGGTTCTTGCGCCGGTTCCTGTACGCATGTCTGGAACTATGAAACAGCTACTCCTTATCTATTCGGAGAACTGGCAAAAACAATGCGTGACGTAGAGTTCAATTACGCAACTAAAGAAAACGGCTTGATGAACTTCAGGGCCTCTCTCCCACTAAATGAAGCAAATAAAGGAAACAGTGCCGCAGCCGACGGGCAAATGGGCTGTATCATGAAGATATACCGCGAATGGCAACTTTCCGGAGACACTGATTTCTTGAAAAATAACTGGGAACAGATCAAAAAAGTACTTTCTTACGCCTGGACTGAAAAGGGTTGGGATGGCAACCAGGATGGCGTAATGGAGGGTTCTCAACACAACACTATGGACGTGAATTACTTTGGTCCTAATCCTCAAATGGGTTTCTGGTATATGGGAGCACTGAAAGCAGCAGAAAAAATGGCTATAGCTATGAAAGATAAAGGCTTCGCTCAAAAGTGCCAAACGTTGTTTGAACAAGGCAGTAACTGGATGGACAAAAATTTGTTCAACGGCGAATATTATGAACACAAAATAACCGATCCGGAGACATTTGAATACCTCGATATGAATAATCCGAATGTAAAAATTCCATCTTTCCAGCTAGGCCCCGGTTGTCTGGTAGACCAGTTAGTCGGCCAATACATGTCACATTTATGCGGGCTGGGTTATCTCGGAAACAAAGATCATATTCAGACCACCATGAACAGCATCATGAAATACAACTACGTATCAAATTTCAGCCGTCATTTTAACAATATGCGTTCATATGTGATGGGCAATGAATCCGGGCTACTTATGGCATCCTGGCCAAAAGGCCGTCTGGAAGTACCGTTTCCTTATTTTGCTGAGGTAATGACAGGATTTGAATACTGTGCAGCCGTAGGTATGATTTACGAAGGAATGGAAAAAGAAGCACTCACCTGTATCCGGTCCATCCGTGACCGCCATGATGGAGCAAAACGTAATCCATTCAGCGAGCCGGAATGCGGTCATCATTACGCCCGATCCATGGCAAGCTGGTCTGCTATTATTGCACTTAGTGACTTTCAGTATTCAGGCATTGATAAAAGTATGAAAATTACGGCACGCCCGGGAAATTATTTTTGGAGTAATGGCTATTCATGGGGAACTATCGACGTCAGCGACAAGGATATTACAATCGAAGTAATAAGCGGTTCTCTCCAATTGAAATCCCTTACCGTCGGTAACGAAAAAGAAATGCGGTTAAAGCATTTTGACCTGAAAGAAGGCGACAAACAAGTCATAAAACGATAAAGTCATGGGTAAATCAAACATTATCTACTACTTACTCGCTTGTTTGTTCCTGAGTGGAGGGTGTATCCAAAAAGAAGCAACCAACCACCACTCCCAACACAAAACAAGCTGGCAAACCGTCCTGCAAGACAAACTCCCTCTGTTGGGACACCGTAACTGGATTGTTATCACAGATATGGCTTATCCGTTACAAACCAAGGAAGGTATCACCACTTTATATGCAAACGAGCCTTATACGGAAGTTTTGGGCACAGTAAAAAAGATGGTGGATAACTCTTTGCATGTGTATGCCCATATCTATCAGGACGAAGAACTATCTTTTCTGGAAGAAGGTTTTTGCCCGGGGATAAATGATCTGAAAACAGAGATGGGGAATGTCCTTCCGGCAACTGAAATAACGAGCATCAGGCATGATGACCTGATAGCCCGGCTGGATAGCATCAGCAATCTGTTTGAAGTAGTCATCATCAAAACAAAACTGACAAAACCCTATACTTCCACCTTCTTCGAACTCGATTGTAAGTACTGGGACAGCGACAAACAAACGATACTCAACGAACGAATCGCAAATACCGGAACAAATCAACTATAAACAGATCGAGGGATGCCTTCCTTATGGCATCCCTCTGCTTTTTCAGCCAAAACACATAACATTAATATCATTATTGAAACATTATTCTTCTGATTAATAGCTATTTTTGCTTCAATACATATTCTAAACTAATCACCCATGAAAAAACTTTTTACCCTTATTCTATCTGTCTTGTCCCTGTCCATTGCTGCACAGACGAGACAATTATCTCCCGGCCATCCAGACCGCACCGCTAAGGCAGACCTGAAGAAAGGTTTTGTAACGCCACCCAAAGGGTATGGTGAAGTACCTTTTTACTGGTGGATGGGAGATACACTAACCAAAGAACATCTCACCTATCATCTGGACCAGATGGCAGCTAAAAAAGTAACCAGCCTACAGGTAAATTATGCCCATTCGGACAAAGGAGGCGTCAGCTATGGACTGACTTTTCCTTCCAAACCGGCCCTGTTCACGGAAGAATGGTGGGACCTGTTCGGATGGTTCATGGAGGAAGCAAAGAAACGGAATATGACCGTCAGCCTCAGCGATTATACTTTAGGAGTGGGACAAGGTTCCTATGTAGACGACGCCCTTAATGAAAATCCCGGACTGACAGGAGCCGAACTGAAATTCGAAAGCGATACGATCCAGAATAAGTACACAAAAACATGCCACGACCAGCTACTCTCCCTCTACGCCTACCAATTGGGAACAGATGGGAAAATCATCGAAAACTCAGGCATAGACCTGTCCGGAAATCTTACAGGCAACAAAATAGAATGGCAATCACCCGCGGAAGGAAACTGGATCGTCACCCAGGTATACAGCGTAGCTAAAAAACCTTCGCTCGACCCGATGCACCCTCTTTCCGGAAAAAGCTATGTCAAACACTTCTTCCAACGGTTTGAAGACCGTTTCCCGGAACAATCCAAAGGAGGACTGAACTTCTTCTTCTCCGATGAGCTTAACTTCAATTTGCATGGTTATATATGGAATTCAATTTTCAGAGACGAATTCCGGAAACGTAAGGGATACGATATCGTTCCTTATCTTACCGCCCTGTTTACCCATATCGGTCCGATTACACCTAAAATACGGCTTGACTACAACGATGTCATGGTTTCACTGAGTGAAGAAAACTTCTTTATTCCGGTATACCAATGGCACGAAGACCGTAACCTGATCTACGGTTGCGACCATGGCGGACGGGGAAAAGATGTCAGCGAATTCGGCGATTATTTCCGTACCCAGCGATGGAACCAGGCACCGGGTTGCGACCAGCCAAACCTGGGAAAAGACATTATAAAGAACAAAGTAGCCTCCTCCATCGCCCACCTTTACAAACGTCCAAGGGTATGGCTGGAAGGTTTCCACAGCAGTAACTGGGATACCAATACAGCCAATCTGACCGATGCCACCTTTGCCAACTTCGTGATGGGGCAAAACCTGCTCAGCCTGCATGGTTTCTACTACAGTACGATGGGCGGCTGGTGGGAATGGGCGCCTCCATGTAATCATACCCACATGCCTTACTGGGAAGAAATGGGACCGTTTCTGGAATGTACCGAACGTCTCAGCTACATTCTCTCCCAGGGATACCACCGGGCCGATGTCGCTATCCTGTATCCGGTTGAGTCAGTTGTAGCCGGCTACGACCAGACAGCTGTGCAAAAAGCATTCAGCCTGGGAGAATATCTATATCGGGAAGGTGTCGATTTCGACTTTATGGATTATGAATCGCTTGCAAAAGCCAGTATAAAAAACAGTAAGATCCATATCTCCGGCGAAGAATTCAAAGTATTGATCATCCCGTCCATGAAAGCAATCCGTCATTCTTCATTGAAAAAAGCCTTGCAGTTCAAACAGAATGGCGGGATAGTCATCAACCTGGGAGAACTACCTGAAGCAACGGAAAAGAAAGGATTGAACGATCCCGAAGTACGTTCGTTACTAAACAAACTGTTCGGGCCCGACAGCAAGAACACGTTTGTAGCCAAGGAGAACCAAGAAGTACTCGACATTCTCGACACAAACCTTACCCTCGACTTCCGCATCCTGTCGCAGCAACCGCAAAAAGATATGCCATACATCATGCACCGTAAACTCGGAAATAAGGACCTGTATGCCGTATACAATGTTCCTTCCGGTACCGAATGCTTTTTCCGCGCCACCGGAGGAATCGAATTATGGGATCCCTGGACAGGTAAAACAAAAGAAATTTCCGCCTCAAAAACAACAGACGAAGGAACCATCATCCAAATGCCGATGGAAAAACAAGACCTCCATCTATTCGTCTTCGATCCGGCCAAAAAAGCTATAATTGCAGAAGTACCTCAAACGAACGTCTCCAAAACCATATTACTCGACGGTGAATGGTCATTCGACCTCAAACCTTCTTTAAATAATAAATTCGGAGACTTCCACTGGCCTGCGACCGATGAACTGCTGGGTGCTTATATCTATAAAGCCAGATACAACCAGGCCTCTTCCGAAACAGCGGACTGGCAATCTCCCTCCTTCGACGATTCAGGATGGAAAAGCCAGACTTTCACCTACGGAACTAAGTTTATGATACTGGAAGCCACTCCCGAATTATTTGAGAAAGAACTTCTCACCCATCTTCCCTATCAAAGCAACAGGGTTCAGATCGATAATAAAGAATATGTCTGGAAGCCTTATGAATTTTCATGGCGATGGGGTGTTGAGAACGATTACGGTCATCAGGGATGGCATGGACTGAAAGCCACTGTTCACGATGATTTCATCCGCATGGGTAAACTCGAAAAAGAGTTCAGGGAAACAGTCCGCGTAGAAGATCCTAACGGAAACAAGAACTATTACCTCTATTCAAACGTTTTGGCTCCCGAAACGGGTAATTACCAACTGATATTCGGAGAACTAAAACCTGCCGATATCTACATCAATGGTAAAACAGTCAGCCCCTCCACTTCTACCGTCACTCTGAACCGGGGAACCAATGAAATCGTTCTCCATTACGATACATTCGGGGTAACTTACTGTGTGGTGCGTAAAGCCGGAGATACCCCTCGTATACTGAAAGAAGTTACCGCAGAAAAACCTCTCGCTACGAATTTCCGGGGGGACTTATCCCTTTTGCCATTCGATATAAACAAAACCGAAGAGCCTACTTACGGCCAATACCGCTTCACCTCTGCTCCCGGACTGAATAAACTCGAGTTTTCGGCCTTCGGTGAGACCAAAGTTTGGGTAAACGGTACCTTATGCAATCTAAGCGTAAAAGAGAAACGTCCGGACGGCCTGACCCGGTATGAAGCCGTAGTGACCAATCCGTCCAAACGGATATCAACCGTAGCCATATCCATAAAAGAACCCTGGGGAAATGCCGGAGGCGCCGCTATCGACGGCCCGATTAAACAAACCTGCGGGGACGGTCTGATTTCCGCAGGAGACTGGACACAGATAGAGGGTCTTTCCACTTACTCCGGCGGTGCCTGGTACCGGAAAAACATTCATTTGGAAAAGAATAACGGAGATAAAGTATATCTGAACCTGGGACAAGTGGTCTCCACAGCCGAAGTCTGGGTAAACAAGCAGAAAGCCGGACTGAAGCTCACCCCGCCCTGGCGTTTCGACATCACGGAATACATAAAGGAAGGAGATAACCAGATCGAGATATTGCTTTACAATACCGCAGCCAACTATTACCTGTCTGTCCCGACCATGTACCGGGGTAGTACGAAAGCTGGCCTGTTGGGTACTGCATCCATCGAAATAGTCCGTTAATCCGAGACCCGCACTGTATAATAAAGGGGCGAGACCATCACGGTTCCGCCCCTCCTCTTTTTAGTACGTAGAATAGAAATTACATAAGTATATATTATGCTTGTGTATTATTCGATTTAGTTGTATTCGTTGTTGTATTTGTGCTATTTGTATTGGCAGTCTGAGTAGTAGCTGTTGCACCGGCAACAGGAGCCTGTACTTTAGCTTCTTCCCAATGGAAAGGTTCAAACTGTGCGTTCGGATCAACCCAGGATGCTTTTTTGGAAGCATAGATGATGAACGGAGCAGCCACAACAACAATGGCACCGATAATCAATACGGCAAACCAGACGGTATTACTACCGACAGAAATCTGACTCGGTGGAATAAAGCTCAATATGAAAGCTAATAACGAACCACAGAAACCAAGACCACCGATAAACCACATCAATCCGTTGCCATGTTTACCGATACGGAACGGACGGTTTGCCTTCTTCATCCGGTAACGCAATGCGATAGCACCGGAGAACATCAGCAGATACATAACCAGATAAAGGATCACTGTCAACTGTGACAAGATCTGGTAGAAACTCTGTACGGAAGGCATTACAACAAATAATAAACTCAGTAAAGTAACCGCACATCCCTGTACTAACAGAATGTTTTTCTGAACACCGATCTTATTTGTTTTCTGGAAGAAAGGAGGCAGATAACCTGCTTTACCCACGGTAAAGATACCTTTTGACGGACCGGCAACCCATGTCAATACACCTGCCAGCACACCGAATGCCAAAGCTACGGCAATGATCGGAGATAACCAGGAAGCATGGATAAATTTAAAGTAATTGTCGAAACCGACCAGCAGACTCTGTGTCAGGTTGATATCTTTCTGAGGAATAATAACACCCAGAGAGAAAGTACCTAATACGAAGATAAGAACAGTGATCAACGCACCGATAAAAACGGCTTTCGGATAGTTCTTAGAGGGATTTTCCACATCCTTTACGTGGATACCTCCCATCTCCATACCTGCATAAAACAGGAAGATACTGGAGGCCAGCACCAGGTTGTCGAATTTAGAGAAATCAGGGAAGAAATCACCATGGAAGTCCATGTTAGAATGACCACCCATAGCCAGGTAAACGATTCCGAGGATGATCAACAGGGCAGCCGGAAGGATCGTACCGACAATACCACCCACTTTAGCAACCTTACCAACCCAACTCAACCCCTTCAACGAAATAAAGGTAGCCAGCCAGTAAATGATCAGCACCACAGCCAGCGTGTACATTTTGTTTGAAGCCAGTGTCATATCATGCGCATCATTCATCCCGATAAAGGCGATGGAAACAGCACCGAAGGTCAACACGGTAGGATACCAGATCGTACTTTCAATCCATTGCACCCAGATAGCGAGGAAACCCCATTTTTTCCCATAGGCTTCCCCTACCCATCGGAAAACCCCACCTTGTTTATCCTGGAACATAGCGGCCAACTCGGCTGCCACCAGCGACGTAGGGATCAAAAATACGATTGCCGCGAATAAGTAATAAAAGGCTGAACTTAATCCGTATACAGCCTCGGCAGGTAGTCCGCGGAGAGACACTACTGCCGTAACATTCATAATTGCAAGAGTAAAAACTCCAAGTTTTACTGCTTTTCCTACATTTGCCATGAATTTTACTGTTTAAATGTGAATTTTGTATTGTTTAGTTTCGCTTTAAATATGTCAGTAAAACAAATCGTTATTGTGTTAGTTTGTCAACAAGATGTCAAACTAGGTTAATTAACAGAATAGTGTTAAAAACAAAATCACGGTATCCTTTGTTAGATAACCTAAAATATTTCTGTCTAAACGCCTAATAATTAAACGCAATGAAGTCTGCTTTCAATGACATTATTTACGAGAAAAGAGGAATATACGGAGTCTTGCATGTTATCATTTTGCTACTCTCGCTTTTCCTTATTGTAGTCATCTCAGTCGATACATTTAAGAACATCCCTTTCATGACACAGGGTTCCTATCTGAAGATACAATTCTGGATCTGCATGTTCTTTATTGCCGATTTCGTTTTGGAGTTTTTCTTATCAAAACGTAAATTATATTATCTGCAAACCCACTTTATTTTCTTAATCGTATCTATTCCTTATCTTAATATTATCAGTTATTACGGAATTGAATTCTCCCCGGAAATCACCTATTTCCTGCGTTTTATCCCGTTGGCACGCAGCGGATATGCACTGGCTATCGTAGTAGGATGGCTATCTTCAAACAAGGCTTCAGGACTATTCGTATCCTACCTGACCATGTTGCTGGCAACGGTTTATTTCTCCAGCCTGATATTCTTCGTGATCGAACATAAGGTAAATCCGCAGGTCACCGGCTATGATGATGCTCTTTGGTGGGCCTTTATGGACGTTACGACAGTCGGCTCAAATATTTACGCCGTCACACCGACAGGGCGGATACTATCGGTTCTGCTGGCTGCACTGGGAATGATGATGTTTCCGATCTTCACCGTTTATGTAACCAGTCTCGTACAGAACGCGAATAAACGGAAGAATGAATTATATAATGAAGATAATACGCCGCAACCGAAAGCAGCAAAACAGATGGCATCGAAACCTGCGGAAGGGGAAAAATAACATCATAGAAAACAAGAGGATCTTGATAAAGACGAGATTTTAAAAACCGTACGATTAGGTATTGAAAGTGGTCGATTACCGGAATCTACAGCACTGACAGATATAACTATTATTTTGGAGAAATTAAAACTGTCTAAAAATGGGCAACTAAAAAACGCTGCAGCAGTGTTGTTTGCTGATGATACCTCCAACTATCCACAATGCCTATTGAGAATGGCTCGATTTAGAGGTATAAACAAAGAGGAATTTATTGACAATCAACGCATATACGGTAATATTTTCAAACTACTAGATGCTGCAATGACATTCTTTTTCAAACATTTATCTTTATCCGGAAAGATAAATAGTGTAGAACGGGTAGAAGAATTAAATGTCCCGGTGAAAGCCTTAAGAGAAGGTATTATCAACGCTCTTTGTCACAGGCAATACCATTCTCCGGGCGGATCTGTCGGAATTGCTATTTATGATGACCGTATAGAAATAGAAAACATAGGTACTTTCCCTACAGATATAAGCATAGAGAATCTAAAATCCGAACATCGTTCCGAACCTCAAAATCCATTGATCGCAGATGTTCTATATAAAAGAAAAGTACTGGAAAGTTGGGGACGTGGCATCGGACTAATGATAAACGAATGCAAAAGAGTAGAACTTCCGGAACCTGAATTTCATACAAACGGTAATTTCGTGTGGGTTATATTCCGATATGCTAACCAAGTTAGTGACCAAGTTAGTGACCAAGTTAAATCACTATTATCTATTATTGGTCAAGAAACATTATTGGTTACTGAAATAATGGAAAGACTTTCACTTAATCATCGCACTTATTTCCGCAAACATTATCTGAACCCAGCATTGCAAGCCGAACTAATTGCACCTAAATATCCAAAGTCTAATCATCCCAAACAGAGATATTACCTTACTGAGAAAGGAAAACAGGCACGGATTTCTTTCATTGTATGAAATCCATGCCTGTAGTCTGTGTTTTATTCTACTATTTTATTACAATCTTTTGACTGAATCCTTCAAAGAAAATAATATATGTGCCTTTAGCCGGAACATCTATTTCGGTATAGGTTCCGTTCAACAGGTTTGTCTTAACGATACTTCCATTGAATGAAGTGATATATAAAGGCTTATTTCTCATCTCAGGATGTTTGATACAGAGTTTATAACCCCTTATTGCTATTTCTATCCCAGCAGAATGGATATCTTCATTGCCGACAGAAGTATTGACAATTACAGTTATAGTCTTATTTTCATGTATATCGTAAATAGTATATACAGAATTTATGGGCATCAATAATTCTCCATTGGCTCTAACCTGTAACTGGTCGGTTTTATACCTGCTTTCCAATCGGAACTTAAAGTTATTTCCAGCCAGCACCCTATCCGGATTATAACCCGTCTCAGCTATCATTTTTACATCTTCCTTCGGTTTAACGAACGTTACGCTAAATACTTCAGATAAAGTAATCACAATATTTTTGTCCGAGCGAATGTTTGACAGGGTATATATACCCCAGATATCAGGAGAAAGAAGAACACCGTTAACCCGTACCTGTATCTCCCAACCTTTATGTAAAGCATCTGATACAATGTGGAATTTAAAGTCTTCTCCCGGTTTTACCTTATTCTTATCATAACCGGATTCCGGAATCAGTGTTGCTCCTTCTTCTGCATTCCAAACAATATAGAACAGTTCTTCAATGGTTGGCGGAGTCACTTCAATTTTCACAATCAGATTGGCCTGTACATTTATAATGGTATATACCGATCCGCTGCCGGCTGTTATAAGCGCATTATTGACAAACACTCTTACAATGTGCTGTTCATACCCGGTTTTAGGTTTGATGCTGAATTTGAAATCAGCACCTTCCATTACGGATGATGCGTCATATCCGTCAACAGCTTTAATCTCAAAGCCGGTTTGAGAGGGAAGAGTTACCGTATATCTGATTTTATCCACCAACGTTATCGTTAATAATATATCTGCCTGAATATTGTAAATCGTATAAACCCCATTTACATCAGGAGTTATCACAATAGAACCTTGCTTTACAATCACTTTTTTATCGGAAGGAAAAACGATTGTAAACTTGAAATCACCTCCTTTTACAATAGAGGTTGCATTATATCCGCTTTCCGGTTTGACTGTTACACCGGAGGGAATATTCCAGGTTACTTTATAATTCGTACTTTGTATTTTTACTACTAAAATTTGGTTGTTACTCCAGATAAACTGCCAGTTTTCTGTTACACATACAAACTTATCCAAATAGGACTGAGAAAGAACGAATCCACTTCCTCCTTTAACTACGACAGTTGATGATTCGCCGTCGGTCAATATCTGCAATAGATATTTGGGGACACTGGTCATTGTTATCACACCACTTCCGGAAAGATAGACTCCGATATCTATCTTCACTGTCCCTGACAAGTAAAACAGACCGGAGGAACTTACCTGACCATGAATCGTTCCACTGGTCAAATAGAGTATGCCCCCGCTCGATATGCATCCGGTGATAATCCCCTCGTTTCTCAACGTACTTCCAGCTTCTATATAAATCAAATTCAAGTCTTTGGAGTTACTGCTGATGGTAGCTGTCGAACGGATTACCAGCGTTCCATTGCCGGACACTGTAATGAATTTACCGGAACTGCTCCAGCCGGCAGAGACAGCAATATTATCGAGAATAAGTCCGCCTTTTTTTATGTTTATTTTGGCAGAACTGTTAGATGATATCAGGCTTCCTCCATTGAAGGTTATATATTTGCCATCAATAGTAAGAGGCTTTGTCAATGTCACATTTTTGATGGGGATAATTGTCGGGGTAGATGCTGTTCCCGGGGATGCAGCATCAAGGGCTTTTTGCAGGTCGTCTTCCGTTTCAATTACAGAGGGGGTTCCTCCGCCTATCTTTTCATAAAGAATCTGATTGTTTTTCCACACTAATTGATAATCTTCATCAAGACTCTCAAACATAGAAAGGTATCTTTCTGCTAATACAAATCCGTTTCCGCCGCTGGCTGCTATATTACCTTGGGTTAAGCTAAATTTAAGTTTATATTGGGGAGCGCTTGTCAATATAACTTGACACGTAACTCCACCATAAATTTGCACACTTCCACTCAACCAAACCGGAACCTTACTGAATATGGAAGAGGCGCTTCCACTGTTAAAGGTTAATGAAGCATCCATATTAGAAATAATACCCTTTATTATACCCTGGTTTATTTCTATGATAGATCCGGACTGGGAACTTACATTGATTGCTCCGACTTGACAGAGTTCTCCGTCTATTGATGAATTATTTATTATCAACCGTCCTCCATCTACATAAATGGGTGAACCATTGTATGCTCCTTTATTGGTTATTTTGATTTGATCTAAATTAAGTCCTCCTCCCTTTAAACTGATCCAGGCGTTATTGCTGTTTCCTACAATATTTCCTCCTGTTAAAGTGATATACTTACCGTTCATTGTGATACCTTTCGTAATTTCCACATTTCCAACGGATATGGAGGTGGGAGAACCTATGCTTCCTATTGGAGCTGCATCTATTCTCTTTTGTAGTTCGTCTTCGCTGTTCACTGTAGAAGACTTCCCGGTAAATATAATATTCCCGTCTTGTAGATCAAAAGACCACTTATTTTGATAATCCTTGAATTTAGCGACATCACCAGTTGTCAATGTGTATCCGTTTGCGGCTGTTGCAGCAATGGTTCCATCCCATGCTGCTCGCCAAACAGGAATTATATTTTCCAGAGCAGAAGAAAGCATCAGATGACATTCTCCATATAGTCGGAAATAGGATGTGATCTTGGCTGAACCTCCTATGGTTGCATTACTTTCTGTACAAACAGAACGAATGATACCGCCAGTCATTGTGAATTTTCCACCTGGTGCAACATAGACCTGCCCCATGTCATAATCATAACATCCATCTATTTCTCCTCCTGTCATAACAAAGGAAGAGGTTCCGTCTATCATGACACCTCCTGCTTTTACTTTGCTTGTTATATCATTGTTTGTTATTACAGTTCCTGCCTTAACTGTTAATACCGAGTTTCCTAAAGAAACGAGAGGACCTGTTGTATTCTTGTTTTTTTCATTACCGTCTATAAGAAAAGACTCTAATGTTAATTGACTATTGGACACATAAACAAACGTTCCGGGAGAATAAAAGTTATTTCTTAAAAGTGTACCATTCTTTAAGGTAATATTCCTGCCTCCGGTAATTTCTAACCTATCGGCCTGCTGATAGGTTCTCCCACCCAAATCGAGGACTTTTGTTCCGTTAGCCGGAACATCATTGATCAATTGTTGTAATTCGCTTACTGTACTTTGAGCTTTTACAGGCATCGATATTAAAACACCTCCCAAAAACATCAGCCAAATCAGAAAGGAGGTTCGTTTAGATTGGCTTGTATTAATCTTTTTCATGTGTAAATAGGTAAATATTAGAGTTTAAGCACTTTATATTATTTAACATATTTTAGGCGCATAGCCTAACCAACGTTGGTTAGATGTCCTAACTGCCTCCAGTTAGATAGTGTCTCTGCCATTGGTTAGTCGGTCTAACCAACGTTGGTCGGATAGTATTACTCGATTTCAGGACGGTCTCCGCCTCCACCACTCGGTTTGTTACCTACGTAAAGTAGTACAGGGAAGGTATAAGTGCGCGGTTCTTTTACAAGTTTATTACCCGCAGCCGATTGGGTAACGATACTCAACGTGTATTCGCCATCTTCGAGGGTTGGCATCATGACGGTTAGTTCAGAAGGATTGTTATGAATTAGCAACGGACATTTCTGTGCAGTACCGCCTGTTTTTGTAAAGAAAATACCTATGCCGGCATCATCGCCTGCCACTTTGATATTAGAGCCACTGATAACGGCAGGGGCGGCAGAAGTGAGTTGAGTATTCATTTCGCCGGTGGTAGAATCAACAATCGAATTGATGATTGGGCCGGTGACAGCAGTACGGGTTTCAACCACTACGTTTTTCAATGTGTCACGCAGTAATTTACCGGGTACATAACTGGCAGTGAGTTTGTTTTTAGCAGGGTCGAAAGCAGCTTTTTCGCCTTCGAAAGGACCGGTGAGGGTTGCCATGTACTGGCCTACACCGTCAACAACGCTTTTACCTTCGGCAATAGCGGTTACCTTTTCCTGATCGCCCATGCCCAAGATATACTCGATTGTATCCAATCGCAATTCAGAACCTCTTGCCAGTATGCGTTCGGCAATCTGATGGTTTCGTACTGTTCCTGTAATACGGGGCTTCGCTGTGTAATCGCCTTTTCGCTCCGTGACGGCGTTGTCGTAAAGATCGGCAGTCAAAATGATTTTTTCAGCCATAATAATAAATAATTAAGCCTGTTGGTTGGACAAGGCGTTACCTGTGTGATCCGTAACCTTATTTGTGAAATAAGGTATCAGTTTATCTTATGATTATCATAACAGAGAGTAACTTCCTCCCCTCTCGAGAGGGGGTAGGGGGTGTGTAAATTGCTGTACTAAAGCACGAACTACATAGATTGACGCGGATATTTTACTGTTTTATCTGTGATTTTCTATCTGGATAGTCTTTATTTAGAGTATTAACACACCCCCTGCCCCCTCTCAAGAGGGGAAAAGATACCCTCCGCCCCGCTATGTCCATATCTCATGAAAAACGTATGAATGTCACCTTTTTACGTAAAAAATCCCCCACCCACTTAATTATAAGCAGAGAAGTTTGTCCTTGTTTAAATAAAATCCTATATTTGCCCCGTCCCCACACTAGTATAAACTTTGTTTTTCACAGCTTGTATCAAACGGGACAAAATACCTTATTTCACAAATAAGGTTACACCCTCACTCCTACCAGGACATCCAATCCTTTTGTAATAATCTCATTTGCAGAATTGAGTCTCGACTGATCGAGTGCAGCCAGATAGTGACGTGTCGTCCGCTCCGATGTATGTCCGAGTGCCTGGCTAATGATGGCTACCGGCGTGTCGTTGTACAAAGCTGCCGTCGCCCAGGTATGCCGAAAGACGTACGAGGTGAGGCAGACCGGGACGGAAAGGCGCGATCCAATCTCCACCAGACAACCGTTGTAATGGTGCAGAGCCTGTTTATAGGCCTCATGTAACCGTTCGCCTTCCGCCTTTTCAGGCAAAACAGGAAAAAGATAGCGGCTGTCGGACAATGCATATTTATCGAATAGCCGTTGCATGCCGGGAGTAATACCGACACGCACCAGGACCCCTGTCTTGCAACGGTTGTAAACCAGTTCATTATAGACGATATTGTCGCGGGTAAGATGCGCCAAATCGATGAATGGCATCCCACAGGCAAGGAAGGAGAAAAGAGCGAAGTCCTTCGCTGCCTGTAATTCCGGTTCGGCAGAGAGGTCCATCCGGGCAATCTCTTCCATTGTCTGAATACGGAGGGCGCGTTTAGCCGTTTCCTCCTGCCGCAGGTTGAGGTGTGCAAAAGGCGAGAGACGGTCGGCCGGCGCCAGTTCCTCACGGACAGCGGTGTGATAGATGGCCCGGAAACTGCTGAGGTAACTGTTTACCGAATTTGTTTTCAAGTGTCCCAGCGCCAGAAGCCAGTCATAAAACCGGTCTATCATACCAGGGGTTATCGCGTCAAACGAAAGTTCGTCGGTACCCCAAAACCGCAGCAACCAGTTGGAGGAAGCACGGTAAAGATCGGCGGTCGAATATTTGCCCGCCTTGCGTTTACGTTTCACCAACGCATCGGCGTAGGTGAAGAAGGTTGTTGTCATAAGCATAAAATATAATGTTGTAACTATAGAAAATGTGAGTCAAACCGTATTGTATATCAATTGAAAATAATATCTTTGCCTTCATATTAACAATCAAAACAGATTAATTATGAAAGACAAAGATGAAATCATCGTTTATCAACCTCAATCCACTTTACGGTTAGAAGTCAGACTGCAAGACGAAACAGTTTGGTTGACACAAGCTCAAATTGCTGAGTTATTCGGAACAAAACGTCCTGCTATTACCAAGCATCTGAATAATATTTATATCTCAGGAGAATTAAGTGAAACAGACACATGTTCCATTTTGGAACATATGGGTAACGACGGAAAACAGTCCTATCAAACAAAGTATTATAACTTGGATGCAATCTTATCTGTAGGTTACAGAGTCAACTCCAAGAATGCAACCTCATTTCGCCAATGGGCAACCCAGGTGCTCCGGAATTATTTACTGAAGGGATATTCCATTAACCAAAGAATGGATCGCATGGAACATGCTTTGGTTGAACAAAGTCAAAAACTTACCGAACATGACCAAAAGATCGACTTCTTCATTAAAACATCGTTGCCTCCGGTTGAGGGGGTCTTTTATGACGGACAATTGTTCGATGCTTACACATTCGCCGCTGATTTGATCCGTACAGCAACGAAATCTCTTATCCTGATCGATAACTATATAGATGACAAGGTTCTTACTCTCTTTACCAAACGACTCCCCGGAGTAAAAGTAACCATTTATACAGCACAGATTTCTAAACAATTATCGCTGGATTTACAATGTCATAACTCGCAATATGAACCGATCGATATCCGTTTGTTTCGGCAATCACACGACCGTTTTCTTATTATCGATGAGAAAGAACTATACCATATTGGTGCCTCATTGAAAGATTTAGGCAAAAAATGGTTCGCTTTCTCCCGATTACAATTAGATATAAAAGAGCTACTGAATCATTTATAGTATCAACCAAACAAGCCTCCCGCCCTCTGAACGAGAGGCGAAGAGGCTTGCCAATTAAAAGAATAAACTGTTTGTTATTCAGTTATTGTTACCCGGTCGCCATTGAAAATGGACAGACCCAGTTTATTCATTATATATTTGATGGCCAATTGTGCTTTTACAGAATTACCCGCGCTGTCAATTGGAGGGGCAAAGGCTGAGATACCGAACAGGCCGGGCATCACACCCATCACACCACCGCCTACACCTGTTTTTGCAGGGATACCGGAGGTGTACAACCAGTCGCCGGTATGTTCGTAGAAACCTACGGTGGCAATCAGCGAAGTAATCTTCGGTGACAATGAACCGTCGAATATTTGCTTTTTGGATACCGGGTTCAGGCCGTCGTTGGCAATCGTTGCTCCGCAGACAGACAATTGGGCAGCTGTGATTCCCAGCGAACACTGACGGGTATACAGGTCGAGCGACATATCCGGGTCATCGTAGATACGGTTGTAGTTCTTCAGTAACCAGGCAATGGAGCGGTTGTTGAAGTTGGTAGCCGATTCCGATTTGTACAATTCGTCGATCAGCTGAGGCGCACTGCCGCAAAGGTCGGTAATATTGGCAACGATGGCGTCCCATTTCTTTGCCGAGTCGCCTATCGGCTGAACCATACTACAGGCAGTGATTGCACCGGCATTGACCAACGGAGTAGACGGATGGTCTTTCTCCAGCAGGATAGCCATGATGGAGTTGAAAGGCAGTCCGGTTGCATCGGCACCAATCATTTCCAACAATTTCTGTGCACCGTACTGGCGCAATGCCAACACGGCGGTATGTACCTTTGAGACGGATTCTATGCCGAAACGATATTCGGAATCGCCTAACTGGATGAGTGTACCGTCCATCAGGCAGATACTGATACCGAACAAGTTCTTATCTATATTTGCCAGATAAGGAATGTAATCGGCATTCTTACCGCCTGTGTTCGTCTTGAACATTTCATAGGCTTCCTGGGCCACTTCTTTTATTTGTGAAACGGAAATCTTTTTATCCATACCCAAACAAATTATTTAGTTGATTTAGGACAGCCGGTATGAGTGAAGACAGAGCCTTTTACAGCCTGTTGTCTGTCCTGTGCGATACGGGTCGGGGTCGGATATTCCAGTTTTTCCAGGTCGGTGATCGCATTGCTGATGTCGCCCAGTAACTGGTCTGCCATGTCGCGGCTGAAGCCCTGACGGACAACGATACGCATAACGACCCAGTTTTCGAGGTTTTCAGGCAATGTATAAGCCGGAACCATCCATCCGCTCTGTTTCAGTTTATCCTGCAAATCGTACAGTGTCCATTTAGCTGATTTAGCATAATCCGGTTTCAGATACCAGATGAACAATGGGTTCACAACATCTTTGCTGTAGTTCTGGAACGGAGCCATCTTGCCGATTTCAGCATGCAGGTAGTCGGCTACAGCCATACTGTTCTGCTGTACTTCCTTGTAACCCTGGAATCCGAGACGGATGAACTGATAGTATTGTCCCAGAATCTGAGCGGCAGGACGAGAGAAGTTCAAACCGACCTGAGTGATGTTTGCACCTAAATAATTTACACTGAAAGACATGGAGCCCGGCAGGTATTTTTTATCTTTCCAGACAACCCAACCCAGACCCGGATATACCAGACCGAATTTATGGCCGGAAGTACTGATGGAAAGTACCCATTTCAGGCGGAAGTCCCATTTCAGTTCCGGTTTCAGGAACGGCAGGATGAAACCACCGGAAGCGGCATCCACATGGATAGGAATATCGTAGCCTGTCTTTGCATTGTATGCGTCGAGTGCAGCGTCCAAGGCTTCCACATCGTCGTTCAGACCTGTCCAGGTAACACCCTGGATGGGGACGATACAGATGGTGTTTTCATCACAATACTTCAGGGCTTCCTGCGGGTCGAGTGTGATATGTTCTTGTGTCAATGGCACCTGGCGCATTTCGATCTGCCACAGCTGGGCGAATTTTTCCCATACTACCTGGAATCCGGCAGAGATAACGAAGTTAGGTTTGTCGGTCGGTTTGCCCTGTGCTATTCTTCTTTCGCGCCAACGCAACCAGGCGGCAACACCACCCAACATACATGCTTCGGAAGAACCGATAGCCAAGGCTCCGGCTTTCCACTGTGCCTGTTCGGGGCTGTTCCACAGGTTAGCCATGATGTTGATACATTTAGCATTCATCACAGCAATACGCGGATACTCAGTTTCGTCGATATAGTTGATGTTAATTGCTTCGTTCATCAACTTTGTTGCATAATCATCCATCCAGGTGGTAACGAATGTAGCCAGGTTCAGACGGGGCTGTGTCTGGGCGAAAGTTTCGTCTTTTACCATCTGATAAGCAATCTCCGGAGTGGTCGGACCATCAGGGATTACATCTACTGGAGCGGGATGCAACATTGCATTCGAGCCAAAAATCGCGGTTTTGGCATCACCTTCTCTAAAACTTGAATCTTTCATGTCTTTTTGTTTTTAAATTATTAAGAATTGGCGCAACCGACATTCGTGCGTCGATTTGTAGTGCAAAAACAGCCTCTGAAAAGAATTGTTCTTCGATTTTGGTTAATGAGGGAATATTTGGGGTTTATTAAAACAATGTTATTTAAAATGAGAGAAAACAGTAATAAGTTCGTTAATGGCACGCAGATGACAATTCTGTTAAAATGAACATTCAGCCATAAGAATTGTTTTTTGTCTTATAAAACAGCTATTTAATTATGAGAATAAAAACCGGACAGGGGACGATACCCCTTATTACATTAATAGGTATATGGTCGATTTCGGCGCTGAATGCACTACCGGGATTGGCGGTCTCTCCTATCCTGGGAAAATTGTCCGCCATATTCCCCCACTCGACGGAGCTGGATATACAAATGTTATCATCTCTGCCTTCGCTGCTGATTATACCTTTTATTATATTATCGGGGAAGCTGACGGAAAAGGTCAACAACATCTGGTTGTTACAAATCGGGTTGAGCATCTTCGCCGTCAGCGGAGTATTGTATCTGCTGTCAACCAAGATGTGGCAGCTGATTGCAGTAAGCGCCCTGCTGGGCATCGGTTCGGGACTGATTGTTCCGCTATCGACCGGCTTAATTTCACGGTTTTTCGTCGGGGCATACCGGACAAAGCAGTTCGGTCTGAGTTCCGCCATCACCAACGTTACACTGGTCCTGGCAACCATCCTGACCGGTTATTTGGCGGAGGTGAACTGGCATCTGCCGTTCCTGGTTTATCTATTTCCGTTGATCTCGATCGTGCTGTCGTTCTATCTGAAAAAGAATATCGATCCCCTACCCGTTCATGCAACAGTTTCGGAGAAAAACAAAACTATTACTGCTGATCCCACATTCGGAAAACTGGGCATACAGGTTAAACACCTGATACAGATCATGGGGTTCTACGGACTGGCGACTTATTTGGTCATCATAGTCAGCTTCAACCTGCCCTTCCTGATGAAAGAATACCATTTCACCAGCGGTAATTCAGGTATCATGATCTCGCTGTTTTTCCTGGCTATCATGGCTCCGGGATTTATCTTGAACCAGATCGTCGACCTCCTGGGCAAAAAGACGAAATTCTATTGTTTGCTCTCGATCGCTCTGGGTATGCTACTGATCCTGATTTCAAGAACGGAATGGCTGATCGGCTTAGGCTGTATCTTTACCGGATTTGCCTATGGCGTTATCCAGCCAATCGCTTACGACAAGACGACCCGCACGGCTATTCCATCGAAAGTAACACTGGCACTGGCTTTTGTGATGGCAATGAATTACCTGGCCATCCTGTTATGCCCGTTTATCATCAATGTATTCAAAGATATGCTCCACATAGAAACACAACAGTTCGCTTTCATATTCAATATGATCATTGCACTGGCTGCTGCTGTTTGGGCTTATATCAAACAGGATTCGTTCCTGTTTAACGATAAGTTTTAGATGATGTAACGGCTTCAACATTTCCGGAAATGGCATTTACATGGTGAAAGTTGACTTCCGGAAAAGCAGAAACGACTTTTCAACGTTTAAAGTCGGTTTCCTAGGCCTAAGAAAGCCACTTTCACTATTGAAAAGTTATTTCCGAGGCCTCGGGAAGCCACTTTCACCATTCAAATGCCATTTCCTAGGCCTAAGAAGCCTTTACATCCGATTTTTAATCATTAAAACGCCAATAATATGAAGAATAAAAAGACAGAAGCCAACCTAAGTATGATCGTATCCAAAACCTTCAGCGGTTTGAATGCGAATGCCCTCAAATATCTCCTACCCTTATGGATTGCTCCGCTGACAGGAGTTATGTTTCGTTGTGTATTCGCCGCCATTGTATTCTGGATCATCAGTATATTCTGGAAACAAGAGAAAACAACCCGGCGGGAGAAGATAACCCTGTTCCTGCTGGGAGCGATCGGATTATATGGTTTCATGTTCTTTTATTTGCTTGGAGTCAGCAAAACAACACCGGTCTCCAGTTCGCTGTTCAGCAGCCTGCAACCGATTTGGGTATTCATCCTTTCCGTCATTTTCCTACGGGAACGTATTACGGCGATGAAGATAATCGGTATCGCGATCGGCTTGAGCGGCGCACTGCTTTGCATCCTGACGCAGAAAAGCGACGATTTGGCTTCCGATGCTTTTACGGGTAATATGCTCTGTTTGATCAGTTCTATAGCCTATGCTGCTTATCTGATCGTAAGCAATGTAGTATTGGGAAAAGTCAGTTCGCTCAATATGTTACGCTATAGTTTTCTCGGAGCAGCTGTTTCCTCTCTGATCGTGATGGCTTTTACCGGTTTCGACGGCCATCTGTTCAGTCATTTCGAATGGACGCCTTTCCTTGTCCTGATGTTTGTCCTTATCTTTCCCACCACAATCAGTTATCTACTCATTCCGATAGGCCTGAAATATCTGAGTACTACGCTGGTTGCCCTCTACGGCTACATTATATTGATTGTTGCCACCATCGTCTCCCTTTCCATCGGGCAGGACCGTTTCAGCTGGTATCAGATGATCGCCATCGCACTGATCTGTTCGAGCGTCTATTTCGTTGAAATAGCGGAAAGCAAAGATAAAAGATAATTTTTTCCCTTTCTTTGTAACAACTTATTCTTTGTTCCCGTCTATCTTATGAAGCCTCTCCGAAGTGCGCACGAGGAAAGGCGGAAACAAACAGAATTAGTAATCATTTAATACAATAGAAAGATGAAACGATACTTTGTTATCCTGGCGCTGATCTTGATCTGCCAGGCAGGAAACAGCCAGACAATGAACCAATTGTTCAACGAGTTCTCCAAAATAGAACAGATCAACCATGTCAAAATAGGCAATATCACTATGAAACTTGCCAGTCTGTTCACTGAAACAATGGGCGTAAACGGCATCGAAGTCCTCGAGTTCGGCAGTTGTAACAGCGATGTAAAACAACGTTTCGAAAAAGCGATCAAGGAACTGAAAGACCCCGACTTCGAGACAATGGTCACCTCCAACGAAAAAGGTAGTCGCACAAAGGTCATGGTACGTATCGAAAAAGACATGATCCGCGAAATGGTAGTCCTCACCACCGGCAACAGCAATGCCCTGGTACGCATCAAAGGTAAGATCAAACCATCCGACATAGAAAAAGTGATGAAAGATCATGGGAATGGATGCTGAGAACTTCAAACGAAAGTTCCTCTCCTTCCACCCCAAGCTTTTCCGGATCGCCTACGCACTTGTTGAGAATAAAGCCGATGCAGAAGATATCCTTCAGGATGCTTACTTCAAATTATGGAACAAACGGGACGAACTGCCCGACATAGAGAATCCCGAAGCCTTCTGTGTGACCCTGGTCAAGAACCTCTCTCTCGATTTCCTTCGTTCCCCACGTGCCAACCGGCGGGAAGAAGAAATAGAAAGTGTATTTACGCTGGCAACCGATTCTTCACCGGAAAAGGAACTGGAAACGAAAGACAAGGAATAACAAATCCGGCAGCTGATCAACCGTTTACCCGAAAACCAGCGGCAGGTACTCCGTCTCCGGGGAATCGACGATTGCTCGATGGATGAAATAGAACAGATAACCGGCCTGAATGCCGTAAATGTACGTGTGCTACTTTCCCGGGCACGAAAAGTAATCAGGGAACAATTTGAAAAATTATACGAATATGAACGATAAACAGATAGATGAATTAATCAACAAGGTCCTCCGGGAGGATCAAACGTTACCGGAAGGACTTTCCGAACGGTTGGAGCAGCAGATAGATGCCTGGGCCGCCGCCGAAAAGAAGGAAACGATCCGTTCATCTTTCCGCCGCCGTTCTCTCTACTGGCTCAGCGGAGCCGCTGCCGTAGCACTGTTATGCATAGGCATCTTCCAGTTTACTACCCCCAATGAGGAACATCAACTGGCAGATACGTATACCAATCCGCAAGAAGCCGCCATGGCCGCCCAGAAAGCACTCGCTTTCATGTCTGTAAACCTGAATAAGGGAATCGAACAAGTGAATGAAGCCCAACAGGAAATGAATAAAGTAAACAAAATACTGAATAAACATTTAAAAGATTAACAAGATGAAAACTAAAAATATATTGCTCATTCTCTTTCTGTGCTGCACAAGCATTTGCTTTGCCCAGAACAAACTTTTCGACAAATATTCCGAAATAGATAACGTCACCTCCGTCTATATCTCAAAAGCCATGTTCCAGATGATGCCCAAGATCGAAACAAACGGCCTCAACCTGATGAACCTGAAAGGGAAAATAGAAGGTCTGCAAGTCCTCACCACCGAGAACAACAGCATAAAGGAAAAAATGCGTGATGATTTCAAAAAGCTGATCAGTAAAGACCACCAGGAACTGATGCGGGTGAAAGACGGCAAGACACGCGCCACCTTCTATGTCAAACAGAAAGGAGACCTGATAAGCGAAATGATCATGTTGGCCGATACGGACAATAGCTTCAACGTAATCCAGTTATTGGGTAACTTCACCCTCCAGGACATTCAAGAGATCACAAAAGAAATGAATAAGTAAAAATGAAGCGATTATAGACCATAGTAAATGCTCTAAAATGTTATATTTGCGGAATATAAGGGATTTACCTTGATTATCTATCAAATAACAAACGAGCAGAGTAACGTATGAAAAGTGGAACAGAGAGGTTGAATGTACTGATTATCCTGATTGCAATGTGTTTTTCATCCGCCATTGCATTAGCTGATGAAGGAGCACATAAAAACGCATCGGGGGATATAACGGATTCCGTATCCTATTCACGTCGTTTAATCCATCGGTTAGGTTTCGACGTGCGGCCGACTTATATTTTTCCTACCAATTCTTTCCTGAAAGGAGAGAATACGGAAATGGAACCCATCCGGCGGTCTGTCTCCGCACATTTAAAATACTCGTTCCAATACTATCCGAACAGTTATACTGACCGGATTTACAGAGGCTCCTACCAAGGTATCGGATTATCGGGATACTCGTTCCAGAATAAGGAAGAACTGGGAAATCCGATAGCTGTCTACGTTTTCCAGGGAGCCCGCATCAAACGATTCAATCCACGTTTGTCACTCAATTACGAATGGAACTTCGGCGCATCTTTCGGCTGGAAACCTTTCGATGAAGTTGAAAACCGGTATAATAAGGTGATAGGTTCGAAAATCAATGCTTATATCAATACGAATTTCTATCTGGACTATATCCTTTCAAAAGAAATAGACCTGACAGCCGGAGTCGATTTGACGCATTTCTCGAACGGTAACACAAGGTTCCCGAATGCCGGACTGAACACGATCGGATTAAAAATCGGATTAGTATATAACATCAACAGGAAGGATGAATGTCTTTCCCGTCCTTTATTCCAGCCTCCTGTCCCCCGCTTTCCCCGTCATATCAGTTATGATGTGGTCTTATTCGGTTCCTGGCGGCGGAAAGGTGTTTATGTAGGAGAAGGACAAATTGCTGCCCCCGGTGCTTTTGCTGTAGCGGGATTCAATATAAACCCGATGTACAACTTCGGATATAACTTCCGCGCCGGAGTATCATTGGATGGCGTTTATGATGAGAGCGCCAATATTTATGCCGACGAATATTCTTCGTCCGACCGCTTCTACAGGCCGCCTCTCAGTTACCAGATGGCGTTGGGACTTTCTGCCCGGGCAGAATATGTCATGCCTTATTTCACGGTCGGAATAGGATTGGGAGGAAATGTCATACATCGTGGCGGTGACCTGAAAGGTTTATACCAGGTACTGGCCCTCAAAGTTGAAGTTACCCGCAGTTCATTTATCCACGTAGGATATAACCTGCAAAATTTCCATACTCCCAATTATTTAATGCTGGGTATCGGATACCGGTTCCATAATAAATATCCGACATTCCACAGGTAAACCTACTTTCCTGTAATGATCTTCCGTATCTCGCTTAGCTTGTTCAGGGCATCGATAGGTGTCAGGTTGTTTACGTCGAGATTCTTGATCTCATCGCGAACCTGGCTTAATACGGGGTCGTCCAATTGGAAGAAACTCAATTGGAAGCCTTCGGCAGCGGCGGCAATCTCCTTGACTGGTTTCGCTTTTACCTTACCTTTAGCTTTCTCCTTGCAATCGATTCCCTCCTGGCGGTTATCCGTTTCCAGTTGTTTCAGGATTTCGTTGGAACGTTTCACGATACTTTTCGGCATACCGGCCATCTTGGCTACATGGATACCGAAACTATGTTCGCTACCTCCGGGAACCAGTTTACGCAGGAATATTACCTTATTTGAAACCTCTTTCACCGAAACATTGTAGTTTTTGATGCGTTTGAAAGAACGTTCCATCTCATTCAATTCATGATAATGAGTGGCAAAAAGCGTCTTTGCACGGGCATTCGGATGCTCATGGATATATTCAACGATCGCCCAAGCAATCGAGATACCATCGTAAGTACTTGTTCCGCGGCCCAACTCATCGAAAAGAACCAGGCTGCGCGAAGACATGTTGTTCAGGATATTCGATGCTTCGTTCATCTCTACCATAAAAGTAGACTCACCGACAGAGATATTATCGGAAGCTCCTACACGGGTAAATATCTTGTCTACCATACCGATACGGGCAGACTCAGCCGGCACAAAACAACCTATCTGCGCCATCAGGGTAATTAATGCCGTCTGACGTAACAACGCTGATTTACCCGCCATATTCGGACCGGTAATAATAATAATCTGCTGCTTCTCACTATCCAGATACACATCATTGGCAATATAAGCCTCCCCCAACGGCAACTGTTTTTCGATCACCGGATGACGACCAGACTTGATGTCGATTACATCCGAATCATCCACATTCGGACGGATATAGCGGTTACATTCCGCCACTTTAGCAAACGACAACAGACAATCCAGACGACCTATCAGATTAGCATTCACCTGAATAGGTGGTATAAATTCAGCCAGACAGGTAACCAATTCGGTAAACAGGCGGTTTTCGAGGGCGAGAATCTTTTCTTCCGCTCCTAATATCTTTTCTTCGTATTCTTTCAGTTCTTCCGTGATATAACGCTCAGCGTTTACCAACGTCTGTTTGCGTATCCATTCGGCGGGAACTTTGTCTTTATGCGCATTACGCACTTCGATATAATAACCGAATACATTATTGAAAGCAATCTTCAAACTCGGAATACCCGTTTTCTCACTTTCCCGCTGCTGCACCTGCAACAAATAATCCTTACCGGAATAGGCAATGGCACGCAATTCGTCCAGTTCTGCATTGATACCTTTGGCTATCACACCTCCTTTATTCAGCAAAGCGGGCGGGTCATTATTGATTTCTTTCTCAATACGGTCACGTATTTCGGTACAGGCATTCAACTGCTCACCGACACGGGAAAGGCTCGGTTCGCCGCTGGCCATACAGGCTTCCTTTATAGGTTCGATTGCCCGGAGAGCAACTTTCAGTTGCACCACTTCCCGGGGAGAAACACGGCCTACCGCTACCTTTGAAATAATACGTTCCAGATCACCGATCTGTTCGATTTGTTCATCCAGTATCTCCTTCACCTCCGGATGACGGAAGAAATAATCTACGACATTCTGCCGTTCCTGAATAGGTTTCACATCTTTCAACGGGAAAAGTACCCAACGCCGCAACATACGTGAACCCATCGGAGAAACCGTCTTGTCGATTACGTCCAGCAAGCTGGTTCCTTCGTCATTCATCGTACCGACCAGTTCCAGACTGCGCACGGTAAACTTATCCAGGCGCACATAACGGTCTTCTTCAATACGTGACAATGCTGTAATATGCGAAATATGTGTATGTTGTGTCTGATCCAGATAATAAAGGATTGCTCCCGATGCGACGACGCCCAGTTTCAGATGTTCTACTCCGAAACCTTTGAGATTCTTTGTTTCGAAATGTTTCAACAGACGGTCGTTGGCGGCATCGGCCGAGAATACCCAGTCTTCCATTTCAAAGGTAAAGAAACGGGGACCGAAGGCTTCTTCGAAACGTTTCTTATTATTACGCTCGATCAGAACTTCCTTCGGAGAGAAGTTATTGAGTAGTTTGTCGATATAGTCGATTGTTCCCTCAGCAGTCAGAAATTCACCGGTGGAAATATCCAGCAGGGAAATTCCACAAACATCCTTACCGAAATGAATGGCGGCAAGGAAATTATTCTCTTTATGATTCAGGATATTATCGTTGATAGAGACACCCGGTGTAACCAACTCCGTCACTCCGCGTTTCACCAGCTTCTTAGTCATCTTCGGGTCTTCCAGCTGGTCGCAGATAGCAACACGTTTACCGGCACGGACCAGCTTGGGAAGATAAGTATCGAGGGCATGATGCGGAAATCCGGCCATTTCAATAAACTGGCCCGGCCCGTTGGCTTTTTTTGTTTGTACGATTCCCAGTATCTCGGCACCAATCACGGCGTCTTCGCCATACATTTCGTAAAAGTCTCCTACACGGAACAGAAGTACAGCATCCGGATGTTTCGCCTTTATATCGAAATACTGCTTCATCAATGGGGTTTCAACGATCTTTGCCACGGGATATATCTTTTATCATTTTATTTACAACCGCACAAAGGTACAAATTTTTATGAGAGAAAAATAACCTCCTCTTGCATCAGCTTCTTTATTAATTAGAAAACTTTCCTACACTTTTTAAATAAAAAATATAACTTTGCCAGCATGTCTGACAAGAAACATCTTAGAATCATGAAACATCCATGAAATAAATTTCGTCCAAGAGCATGTAAATAGGGGGGTATTGTTTACTTTAGTGTCATTCACTCGAAAAAACGAATGCAATGAAAACAGTACCTTTTGAACAAGTCATCCTCCGGGGTTGTGGAATAGATGTCCACAAGGACATGGTAGTTGCTACGATAAGTGGCGAAGGTCTCAAAACTGAAACCCGCAGTTACAAGACCTTCAGTAGTTCTTTGACAGAATTAAAAGAATGGTTATTATCCAGTGGCATTACGCATGTAGCCATGGAAAGTACCGGTGTTTACTGGAAGCCGGTCTATAAGATTCTTGAATGTCCTGATATGAAAGTCTGGATCGTGAACGCACGGCACATCAAGTATGTTCCCGGGCACAAAACGGATAAAAAGGATAGTGCCTGGATTTGCAAACTGCTTTTAGCAGGTTTGTTGAAACCGAGTTATATCCCGGAGCGTGAACAACGTGAGCTTCGTGATTTAACCCGTTACCGTAACAAGTTGATCCAGCATGTATCTTCTGAGAAAAACCGTATTGTTCGTATCCTGGAAGATTGTAACATCAAACTTTCCAGCGTGGTGTGCAGCCTGGACGGAGTCGTGGCGAACAAGCTGATAGATATGTTGATCGATAAGGGTCATGTAACAATGGATGACATAACTTGCATCTATCATAAAAAACTTGAAGCCAGTCCGGAACTTCTTTATCAGGCTTGTGAAGGCTTTATAGAACCGCATCACATCTATATGTTGCAGACCATCCGTAAAGATATGGAACAGACGAAAGCCATCATAGCTGACCTTACCTGCCGTATAAAAGAGGTTTTATCTCCTTATGAGAATGTGATGGAACTCTTGCAGAAGATCCCCGGACTTAGCCGGAAAACGGTTGAAGACCTGATAGCAGAGATAGGTGTGGATATGGAAGCCTTTCCAACCGAAAAGCACCTGGCTTCGTGGGCCGGTGTCTGTCCTGGCAATAACGAGAGCGCAGGTAAAAAAAAAGTGGTAGAACCACCCATGGCAACAAACAGTTGAAAGCCGTAATCACGGAGGCTGCGTGGGCAGCCACCCGTACCAAGAACACCTTTTACAGTGCACGTTATCACCGTTTAGCCGCCCGTCGAGGGAAAAAGAGGGCTTTAGTAGCAGTAGGACACTCGATCCTGAAATCGGTATGGCATGTACTGAAAGAGGCTTGTGAGTATAAGGAACTCGGTGCGGAATATCTCAACCAAAGGATGGAGCAGAAACGGAAAAATTACTTGAAGAAAGAGCTGGAAGCACTTGGCTATAAAGTTAAAATCAGCCGTGATGATGGTCCAATCCCAGAAGTAGGTTAAAAACATAGAGAAGGTCGATTTTTACTGGCTTGTTGTCGTAAGAAACAGCAAGAGGTCGCTCATGAAACTGATCTCAACTGCTAAGCGGTCAAGACTGCGAGTCCTTTAACGCGTGTATGAAATTTTTTTTCTTAGCTGTTGTAAAATTATAAAATGCCCAAAGATAATAGCCAACCGCATTTGTATCTATACAAGTGCTCTCTTTTGTTTTGTCTGAACTCTAAAAAAATCAATTTATTAATGGTTTAAACGGCTCTCTTGAGATAGGGAGCGCAATTTATTTACATATGAAAAAAACTTTATTACTCGCTTCCGGCTTTATGCTGGCTGTTCCTTTTGTACAAGCACAAAAGAACAAAGACAAAAAACCGAACATCGTATTTATTTTAGCAGATGACCTGGGATACGGTGACCTGAGCTGCTACGGACAGGAAAAGTTTGAAACTCCGAACATCGACCAACTGGCGCAAAACGGTATGCGTTTCACCCAGTGCTATTCGGGAACGACTGTCAGTGCCCCTTCCCGCTCCTGCCTGTTGACCGGTACACACAGCGGACATACTCCTGTTCGGGGAAACAAAGAACTCGACCCGGAAGGACAATTCCCGTTGCCGGAAGGTACCCGCACCATCTTCCATGTAATGCAGGATGCAGGATATAAGACTTCTGCCTTCGGTAAATGGGGATTGGGTTATATCGGTACTTCGGGCGATCCTAAAAACCAGGGTTGTGAAACATTCTACGGATATAACTGCCAGTTGCTGGCACATAGTTACTATCCCGACCACCTGTGGGATAACGACCAACGAGTGGAACTAAAAGATAATGTATTGGAAGTTCAATACGGAAAAGGTACTTATTCGCAGGATCTTATCCATTCAAAAGCACTCGATTATCTGGATAACCTCAAGGAAGACGAACCTTTCTTTATGTGGTATCCGACTATCCTGCCACATGCCGAACTGATCGTACCGGAAGACAGTATTATTAAGAAATTCCGTGGCATGTATCCCGAAAAGGCTTACAAAGGAACAGAACCGGGCAGTCCGGCTTTCCGCAAAGGCGGTTATTGCACACAGCTTCATCCGCACGCTACATTTGCTGCTATGATATATCGTCTGGACGTATATGTGGGACAGATTGTTCAGAAGCTGAAAGATAAAGGTTTATACGATAATACAATCATTATTTTCGCCAGCGACAACGGTCCGCACATGGAAGGTGGCGCTGATCCTGATTTCTTCAACAGCAACGGTATGTACCGTGGCTACAAACGTGACTTATATGAAGGCGGTATCCGCGTGCCGATGATTATCTCATGGCCGGGACATATCCAACCGGGAACAGAAACAAACTTTATGTGTTCTTTCTGGGATGTATTGCCTACATTCGAAGAAATCATCAGCCCGAAAGCTAAACAGAAAGAGATGGATGGCGTAAGCATGTTACCGTTGCTTCAAAACCGTAAAGGACAGAAAGAACATGAATTCCTGTATTTCGAATTTCAGGAAATGAACGGTCGTCAGGCTGTCCGTCAAGGTCCGTGGAAACTGGTTCACATGAACATCCGTGGCGATAAGCCTTATTATGAGCTTTATAACTTAGCAGCCGATCCTTCGGAAAGACATAACATCCTGGATAAATATCCTGAAAAAGTAGCCGAACTGAAAGAAATCATGGTTCGTGAACACATCGAAGACCCGAACTGGCCGTTGCTGAAGAAGTAAAACCATTGAAAATAGGGGATGTCCGACTTTTGGACATCCCTTCTACTTCTATTATATATTTACTTTTTTACCAACTTATGGCTGCTTCTTCCTTCCACAGTCTGTACTTCCATCACATAAATACCTGCCGGATATCCGCTATAAGAAAGCGTAACGGTTGAGTTATTGCTTCCCGGCTGCTTTTTTAACAGGCGGCCGTTCATATCATACAAAGCAACTTCCAGAATAGCTACAGGAGAAGTTACATAAGCTGTACCATCCACGTAGGAGACAGAGACATTCATATCCGAAGAGATTTCTTCCGTCGAAGTCGGGTCGGCAGCCACCAGAATCTCGCCGGTCGTATTACCACCGCCTCTTACCCATTTCCATTCGCTGCCGTCACTGCTCTTATAAAGCAAACGGATACGGTCACCCGGAGCGATTGCTTTGGTAATCGTACAAGGTATCTCCTGCCCCACTCCGCGTTCTATCTCGATAGTGACAGGTTCTTCGCTGGAAATAAATTCTTTGGTATTTCCATTCTTATCCACAAGGGCTGCAACAAGGTTACCGGTGAAATTACGGATACTCATATTTCCTACATAACCGTATTGAAGACCGAAAAGCTGGTTCTGTTCGAAATCGTCAGTCGTAGCAGACAGACCATTGAATACAGTACCCTCATTTTCACCATAGAAAAACACCAGTACGTCCTGATAGGTCGAACCTTCCACCGGCTTCATCATGCTGATAATGGCATTCTGGTCGAGGGAGAAACCACCACCGCTATTGCCACCTGTTCCCTGTTCTTCGGGTTCGAGAACCGATAGCAGGTAATAACCGTTCGCCAGTCCGCTCCAACCCCAGTTCACATGATAATAATCGGATGTATTGTATCCGTCGATAATAAACTGATGGCCTTCGTTCTGATCATTTTCACCACCATAGATGACAGGGCGATTATCATCCAATTCACCTTTGATGATAGACTCCCACTCAGCCGTCTGATAGTTTTCACGTTGCAATACATGAAGAGACTTATCGTATTTCATATAATTGACAAGGCCCTGGGCTGCTGTAATTGTCAGCGCACCACTGTTTCCGGGCGCGTAATTCATTTCCGACATAACACCGACATCATACATCAGAGTGGCTACATTCTGCGCCTGCTGGGTAGTGTACTGCCCGGCAGTATAAGTAGAAGGCATATTATCCCATTGGTAAGGCGTATTGAAAGTAGCGGAAAGAGATAAGCCATACGTCTGTGAAGTATAGGAATGACTGCCCTGCCCTACATCCGGCCATTTATGGTATTGCATGGCAATAGCAGTGGAAGTCGCCACGCAACCGGTCGGAGTACGCTGGCTGTTTACCATCGGGCAAAGATTATTATAAGGCGTCATCTGGTCCCACAACACAGTCTTCAGTAATACACCATCCGAACTCAGTTGCATAGTGCCCTGCCGCAACTGATTCCAGACGGCAGTTATCTCTTTACCGGCTACCGTTTTATTTCCGCGCATCCAGTTAATCTGACGCTGATAACTGTCAAACCATGAACGCAGGTTAACCGGCATGGAATCTTTCCGGAACGGTTCCTGCATACCATATCCCAGAATAGGATAAACAACGTCATCACCGGCAACGACCACAAAACCGGTATCATCGCCCTGATTAAACACATAAAAAGTAGCATCCTGCGAACTGGCATCCGATTTGGTAGCGACTCCGCCATCCGACCAGACTAACGTCAGTTTCGTAAGCGAGGATTTGGTCTGCGGACGATTGCTTTTCAGAAAACTGAGCGCAACGCTCCGGGCCTGTTCCACATCGACAGGGGCGGCGCTTATCGACATTGTCAACAAGGCAACCAGGAAAACAATAGTACATCTTCTCATTACTTGTAATTTTTATAGTTTAAATTTAGCTTGCTTGTCAGAGGTCGGGTTAAAGGCATTAATGGCGTTTCAAATTTATTGTCATTCAATAACAAAGAGGATGGAAAGAAGGTTCAATTTCCTCCGTAGGGAACTGTAATTTCCCAGGCAGGAAACACGTGTTTCCTATGGAAGAAACTAGAGTTTCCTGCTAAGGAAATTGTGACGGGGTAGAATGAGGCAAATAAGTATCCGCCGAAGCAGGCTCATTTTGTACGAGTCTTCGTTCAAAAAGAACGATAAACCCGGACCGAAGATTCGTTATGTGAAGTAAAACTAAATAAAATAACTAACTTTGTGGCTTTAAACTGAAAACGATAAAAAACGATTAGATATTATGGAGTACAATTTCAGAGAAATCGAGAAAAAATGGCAAGAATATTGGATTGCCAACGGGGTTTATAAAGTGAAAGAAAATAAGGATAAACCCAAATACTACGTGTTGGATATGTTCCCTTACCCATCCGGTGCAGGACTACATGTAGGTCATCCGCTCGGTTACATCGCTTCTGACATTTATTCCCGTTTCAAACGGTTACAGGGTTTCAACGTATTACACCCGATGGGATACGATGCTTACGGCTTGCCGGCAGAACAATATGCCATCCAGACCGGACAGCATCCCGAAGTAACTACCAAACAAAATATCGCCCGTTATCGTGAGCAGATGGATAAAATAGGTTTCAGCTACGACTGGAGTCGTGAAATCCGTACCTGCGACCCGGAATATTATCACTGGACACAATGGGCATTCATCAAAATGTTCAACAGCTACTATTGCAACGATGAAAAGAAAGCACTTCCTATCGAAACCCTGATTGAAGCCTTTGAAACCGTAGGTACTGAAGGTCTGAACGTTGCCTGTGGCGAAGAATTAAGTTTCACCGCCGCTGAATGGAAAGCTAAAAGTGACAAAGAAAAACAAGAAATATTACTGAATTACCGTATCGCTTATCTGGGTGATACAATGGTTAACTGGTGTTCCGAACTGGGAACCGTACTGGCAAATGATGAAGTTGTAAACGGCGTTTCCGAACGTGGAGGCTTCCCGGTAGAACAAAAAATGATGCGTCAGTGGTGTCTGCGTGTATCTGCTTACGCCCAGCGTTTACTGGACGGACTGGATACCATCGACTGGACGGATTCATTGAAAGAAACACAACGTAACTGGATAGGCCGAAGCGAAGGTGCCGAAGTCAATTTCAAGGTAAAAGACAGCGACCTGGAATTTACCATCTTCACTACCCGTGCCGATACGATGTTCGGTGTTACTTTCATGGTACTGGCTCCCGAAAGCGAACTGGTTGAGAAATTAACTACTCCGGAACAAAAACAAGAAGTAGACGCTTATCTGGACCGTACCAAAAAACGTACAGAACGTGAACGTATTGCCGACCGCCAGGTAACAGGTGTGTTCAGCGGTTCATACGCAATCAATCCGTTTACCGGAGATGCAGTGCCTGTATGGATTAGCGATTATGTGCTGGCCGGTTACGGTACAGGAGCCATCATGGCTGTTCCGGCTCACGATAGCCGTGACTATGCTTTCGCAAAACATTTCAACTTGCCTATCATCCCGTTGATTGAAGGTTGTGACATTAGCGAAGAAAGTTTCGATGCAAAGGAAGGTATCGTCTGCAACTCACCGAGACCGGACGTTACTCCTTATTGCGAATTGTCATTGAACGGATTGACAGTTAAAGAAGCTATTGCCGCCACCAAGAAATTTGTAGTGGAACAGAAGTTAGGACGTGTAAAAATAAATTACCGTCTGCGTGATGCTATCTTCAGCCGTCAGCGTTATTGGGGCGAACCGTTCCCCGTATATTATGATGCGGACGGAATGCCTCAGATGTTACCGTTTGAAGCACTGCCTTTACAATTACCGGAAGTAGACAAATTCCTGCCGACTGCCACAGGCGAACCTCCATTGGGACATGCAACCAAATGGGCCTGGGATTCGGTTAATAAAGAAGTAGTTGAAACCTCCAAGATAGATAATAAAACAATCTTCCCACTGGAACTTTGTACAATGCCTGGTTTTGCCGGTTCTTCCGCTTATTATCTGCGTTATATGGACCCTCATAACGACAAAGGTCTGGTAGATAAACAGGTAAATGATTACTGGAAAAACGTAGACCTGTATATCGGTGGTACGGAACATGCTACCGGTCACCTGATTTATAGTCGTTTCTGGAACAAGTTCCTGTATGATATGGAAGTTATCTGCGAGAATGAACCGTTCCAGAAGTTGATTAACCAGGGTATGATTCAGGGACGTTCAAACTTCGTATACCGTATCAAAGATACCAATACATTTGTCTCTCTGAACCTGAAAGACCAGTACGAAGTTACTCCTATCCATGTAGATGTAAACATTGTATACAATGATATCCTGGATGTCGAAGCATTTAAAAACTGGCGTCCGGAATATAAGAATGCTGAATTTATCCTGGAAGACGGCAAATATATCTGCGGATGGGCTGTTGAAAAGATGTCAAAATCTATGTTCAACGTAGTAAACCCAGATATGATTGTTGAGAAATACGGTGCAGATACATTACGTTTGTATGAAATGTTCTTAGGCCCGTTGGAACAATCCAAACCTTGGGATACAAACGGTATCGACGGTGTTCATCGTTTCCTGAAAAAGCTATGGGCTTTATTCTATGGAAATACCGACAGCCTTCAGATAACCGATGCCGAACCGACAGCTGAGGAATTAAAATCATTACATAAACTGATTAAGAAAGTTACATTCGACATCGAGCATTTCTCTTATAATACTTCTATCAGTGCTTTCATGATATGTGTTAATGAATTAAGCAGCCTGAAATGTAACAAGCGTGCTATCCTGGAGCAACTGGTTATCCTGCTTGCCCCGTTTGCACCTCATACGGCAGAAGAGTTATGGCACGAATGCGGTCATACGACTACGGTTTGCGATGCTCAATGGCCCCAGCACAACGAAGAGTATCTGAAAGAAAAGTCAGTTACCTACGCTATCTCATTCAACGGAAAAGCCCGTTTCAGTATGGAACTTCCGGCTGACATGCCCCGTGAAGAGGTTGAAAAGGCAGCTCTCAGCCACGAAAGTTCCGCTAAGTGGACGGAAGGCAAAACACCTAAAAAGGTTATTGTCGTTCCAGGTAAGATCGTTAATATCGTTATCTGATGAAAGCTGCTCAGTTTTATAAAATTTATTTTTCAATACAGGATTATCTGATGATTCTGTTCGGGACCTTATTATATGGTTTCGGATTCAATGCATTTATCCTGTCGAATGAAATTGTTACCGGTGGCGTTAGTGGTATCTGTGCGCTGATATTCTTCGCTACGGGCGGCGCCATACCGGTATCGGTTTCATACTTTGTTATCAATGTAGTCTTACTACTGGCCGCACTTAAAATATTAGGTTTTAAGTTCCTGATAAAAACCATATTCGGAGTATTCTCCCTTTCCGCTTCCCTTTCATTTTTTGAATGGCTGCTGAAAGGAAACCCGATTCTGCACGACCAGCCGTTTATGGCTATCATGATTGGTGCCCTCCTTTGCGGAGCCGGACTCGGACTGGTCTTTTCTGCAAACGGAAGTACGGGAGGTACCGATATTATCGGAGCTATCGTGAATAAATACAAGAACATATCCATCGGGCGTGCCTTGTTATTCTGCGATTTCTTCATTATCAGTTCTTCTTTCTTCCTCTTCCATAATGTGGATAAGATCGTGTTTGGTTTCGTAGAAATGATAATCAGCAACTATGTCCTCGACATGGTATTGAATGGTAACCGTCAATCGGTGCAATTCCTCATCTTCTCACAGAAATACGATGAAATAGCCGAACGAATCATTCACGACCTAGACCGTGGATGTACCATCCTGGACGGTATCGGAGGTTATTCCCGCAAACCGGTCAAAGTTGTCGTATTATTAGCTAAAAAATCAGAATCAGTATCCATCTTCCGTCTGGTAAAACAGATAGACCACCAGGCATTCATCTCGCAAAGTATTGTCCGGGGAGTTTACGGAGAAGGATTTGACCAGATAAAGACATAAAAGATTCATTCAAACAATTAAAAGCACTTCCATACGTTATATATCGTACAGAAGTGCTTTTTTATTTAGATATTTACAGATATGAAACTCGTATTCGCAACAAATAACCAACATAAGTTGGATGAAGTACAAAAAATAACAGCCGGTCATACAGAAATAGTAAGCCTGGCTGCCATCGATTGTCATGATGACATACCGGAAACAGCCGATACCCTGGAAGGTAATGCGCTCCAGAAAGCTCGTTACATTAAAGATAAATTCGGTTACGACTGCTTTGCCGACGATACCGGCCTCGAAGTAGAAGCGCTGAACAATGCTCCCGGTGTATATTCTGCCCGCTATGCCGGTCCCGGACATGATTCGGAAGCCAATATGAAAAAACTTCTCCGGGAAATGGAAGGGATGGAAAACCGCAAAGCCCGTTTTCGTACCGTTATAGCACTTATTCTGGATGGAAAGGAATATCTGTTCGAAGGCATAGTAAACGGTCAGATAACAAAGGATAAACGCGGAACAAGCGGATTCGGATACGACCCTATCTTTATGCCGGACAATCATACGAAGACATTTGCCGAAATGAGTAATGATATAAAGAATACAATCAGCCACCGGGCTGAAGCTGTAAAGAAATTAAGTGCTTTTTTATCTACATTATCAGAATAAATTATGAAGAAGATACTATATACACTTATATTCTTCTGCTTACTCGTTACGAATGCAGTAGCTCAAAAGGCAATAGGCCAATGGAATACTTATTTATCTTATTACTCAACAACTTTGGTTGCTGAAGGTAATAATCATGTATTCGGTGTAGCCAACGGTTCGTTATACAGTTATAATAAAGAAGATAACAGTATATCCTATTACTCAAAACAAACAGGGTTAAGTGACAATGATATAAATAATGTAGCATTCAACCCGACTACAAATACACTACTAATTACATATAGCATCAGTGGAAATATTGATCTATTGAGTGATAAAGGTATCTACAACCTACCTTATTTAATGAATAATTCCAATATTCAGGATAAGACGATTAACAGTATATTCATATATAATGAATACGCTTATTTATCCACCAATTTTGGAATTATACTAATCAATATAGATAAAAAAGACATTACAGATACCTATAAGCTGAATAAAAAAGTATATTCTGTCTGTATTAAAGATGAGTATATCTATGCTGCTACAGAGAGCGGAGTAATCAGAGCTAAATTAGATAGTAATTTATTAGATCATAATAACTGGTCTGCTTATTCTCTCAATACTTCTATATTTAATAGTAATAACATCAGAAAAATAGTTTTATTCCAAAATAATTTATGTTTCTTTGTTCAGAATAGTGGAGTTTATTACCAATCTAACGGACAGATAAACATAATCTCTCAAAACAATCAATTAAAAAATTTACTTGTCCGGAATGAAAAGCTAATTACTTATACTGGTTCCACTCTTTATATCTATTCAAATTTTACGACTAAAGATGCTATTAATGTAGAAAATATCAATGATGTTACATCCGGTAAAGATGCTAATACATTTTGGATAGCTACCGGAATAAATGGTATAAAAGGAATTAAAAAGAGTAACGAACAATATACTACTATCCTGGAAAATACAAATAATGAATTATATTCTCCCAAACGGAATTATAATTATTTTATGACCATAGAAAACAATCAATTATATATTGTAGGTGGAGGCCGTAATTCTGATCGATTAAATATTCCCGGAACATTAATGATTTACAATGGAAACGAATGGTTTAATCTCGACGAAAACGAAGTTAATAAAGAAGTCAACAAACAATTTCCAGAGAATAACTTCATATTTACAACAAAAGATTACACAGGGATAGCAGTCGACCCCAAAGATCCTACCCATTATTTTGTTTCCGCTTATGGAGAAGGTGTATTAGAGTTTAGAGAAAATAAATTCGTAAAACTATACAATCATACTAATAGTACTATATCTCCCGCATTAAATAAAACAACTGAACAACAATTCACTTACAACCGAATAGGAAGTTTAACCTTCGATAAAGAAGGTAATCTATGGATGACCAACTGTGAGATAGACGATGGAAGCATCAAAGTATTAAAAGCAGATGGTACTTGGATTTCTCTGATTCATGACAAATTGAATCATGCTTATCAGGCAGATAAAATATTAATTGCTTCAAATAATCGAAAATGGATTAACTCTCCATCTCCAATTGGTATTTTCGTTTTAGATGATAAAGGAACGATAGATGACGTCAGCGATGATGAATTTGATTCATTTACAATATTCAAGAATAATAACGAAAGTATAGAAGCTGCCGGTTTCTATTGTGTTACAGAAGATAAGAACGGACAAATCTGGATTGGGACAAACAGAGGTCCTGTCTATTGTCTTAATTCCAAAGCTGAAATAAGTAAACTACAATTCTCCCGTGTCATTCGTCCGTTAGAAGACGGAAATGGAGAAGGTTATGCATTTCTGGATGGTGAACAAGTCAATGCCATCGCCGTTGACGGAGGAAACCGTAAATGGATAGGAACACAAAGTTCCGGTGTATTTTTAGTCAGTGAAGACGGGATGGAAACCATTTCCAACTTTACAACAGCCAATTCTCCACTCCCATCCAACCAGGTCAATACTCTAGCTATCAACCAGCAGACAGGAGAAGTCTTCATCGGTACCGAAAAAGGATTGGTATCTTATATGGGAGATGCCACGGAAGGCAGTGAAGATTATTCGGATATATATGCTTATCCGAATCCCGTTCGGCCGGAACAGAATGACCGTGTAACCATCGTCGGACTGATGAATGATTCAAATGTAAAAATAACCGACCTGAAAGGCAATATCATTTATCAGGGTAAATCGGCCGGCGGAACATTTACATGGGATTGCAGAAAAAAAGGTGGTGGCCGTGTTGCTACCGGAATTTACCTGGTATTATCAGCAACACCGGAAGCTAAAGAAAGTGTCGTTACTAAAATAATGGTAGTAAAATAAAAAATCAGCCCTGTTATCATGATGAATAACAGGGCTGATTTTTTATTATAAACCTAACTTCTCAGATATCTCCAACATCTTCCGAATCGGTTTAATAGCTTTTTTCTGCACCTCTTCGTCTACAAATATTTCCGGCATCTCATATTTCAGGCAGTTATAGAGCTTCTCCATCGTATTCAAACGCATGAAATTACATTCGTTACAAGCACAGGTACTATCGTTTGGCGGAGCCGGGATAAACTCCTTTTCCGGACTCTTTTTCCGCATTTCGTGAATGACACCGCTTTCCGTCGCTACAATGAACTGTTTCTTGTCCGACTTGATAGTGTGCTTCAAAAGTGCCGCAGTCGAACCTACGAAGTCGGAAACCTGTATAACGGGCTGTTTGCATTCCGGGTGGGTGATTACTTCTGCATCCGGATACTGTTTCTTCAATACCAGTATCTTTTCCAGTGAAAATTGTTCATGTACATGGCAGGCACCATCCCACAGCAACATATTACGTCCGGTAATACTGTTGATATAATTACCCAGGTTACGGTCCGGGCCGAAAATCATCTTCGTTCCTTCCGGGAAACTTTCAACAATCTGACGGGCATTCGTGGAAGTTACCACCACATCTGTCACCGCTTTCACAGCAGCAGTTGTATTCACATAAGAAATAACCACATGATCCGGATGCTGTTTTACAAATTCAGCAAACTCTGGAGCCGGACAACTGTCTGCCAGCGAACAGCCTGCATTCAGGTCGGGAACCAGTACCTTCTTATCCGGACAAAGAATCTTCGCCGTTTCACCCATGAAATGAACACCGCAAAGAACAATGATATCCGCCGTTGTTTTAGCCGCCCACTGAGCCAGTGCCAGGCTATCCCCTACATAATCCGCTATATCCTGTATATCACCTGTTTGATAATAATGAGCAAGGATAACTGCATTTTTCTCTTTACGCAACTTATCAATGGCCTCCTTCAGATTTATATCTTTGGGAACCGGTGCGTCCATATATCCGATTGATTGATTCGTCAACATAGTATATCTATTATATTATTCCTGATTTCAATAGCCTATCAACAAGGTTATCACCAGTCTTTATTATTGATATTCTTACTATTAGTATAGTTATTAACTTCTTGTTGATAATCTGCAAAGGTAAAAACTTTATTCATTCCCGCCGAAAAACTAAAGCAAAACTTAGCTATCCGATGACAAAAAAGGTATAAATTATTTACCTTATTCTATAGGGGCGAGCAGAGAGTTTGTCACACCTCATTATCAAACGATTACCCTTAAAAACGATTACAACCAGGGGTAAAAACATACTACTTTTGCCCTTGAGTTTGTCACCGTTAACATTTGAATACATTCAATAGAAGTAGCTTATTATCATCCCGATGATGTTGAAATGCCATCCCGGTGTTGATACCGCCTCATCGGGACGACAATATTCAAAACTAATAGCTTTTATCATTAAAGCCTATTGCTTTTACGCTTAAAGTCTATTACCTTTGACCTTAGTCATAGCTATCCGGATAATAATACGAAGGTTTTAATTCAATGTTATTGACCGGATCCGGGGGTATTCACAGTTAGTCCCTTCGGGACATTCGCTGTCACTATTCTTAATCCGATGACAGGAGTTAATGACATAAGGTTTCATCAACCATTAGTTATCCACAATCATATATTATATTCTTATTAATCTTTAATTTTAAATTTAAATATGATGAATATGATATCCTGTTGAAACAGTTAATACATTTATCTTACAATATTTGTTTGGAGAGTTATTAAAGTATATGAACCGGTTATCAAGAGGATACTAACATGAATAATGATATTTTAATTGCTGTATATCTTTATATTACGTACTTTATTAGTTTTATGTTGATAACTGGTTGTGTGTAAAAGTTTATATCTCCGGATGGTTGTTGAAACGTGTATAACCCTTGTTAATAGCTCGTAATAAATAATGGGTTATAATTGTTGCATAATTAAAACAAGGGGGTGTATAACGGAGATTCTGAATAATGCAAGAACTTTTTTTCATTTTGTGTTCACTACTTATCAATACCTTTTCAACGGCATATCCACATTAATTCGCTACTTTTGTAACCAAAGAAAATAGCTATGCGTAAACTGAAGATAACAGAAATGAACCGCCTCACGCCCGAGGCTTTCAAGGAAAGTAAAAAGATACCTTTAATTGTTGTACTTGACCATATTAGGAGCCTGAACAATGTCGGTTCCGTTTTTCGTACTTCCGATGCGTTCCGGGTAGAGGCTATTTATTTATGTGGCATTACAGCCTGTCCTCCTCATGCAGAGATTCACAAGACGGCTTTAGGGGCGGAAGAAACGGTCGACTGGAAATATTTTAAAGATACACACGAGGCTGTTGATAACCTGAAACAACAAGGGTATGTCGTATGTGCCATTGAACAGGCAGAGGGAAGCGTGATGTTAGATAAGTTGTTGTTAGACAGGAATAAAAAATACGCTATTGTCATGGGAAATGAAGTAAAAGGTGTTCAACAATCCGTTGTTGATAACTGTGATATGTGTATTGAAATACCCCAATACGGGACAAAACATTCATTGAATGTGTCGGTAACGACCGGGATTGTTATCTGGGATTTCTTTAAACAGTTGTCAGAGTAATCCTCTTTCCACCAGGATAACAACCCGTTCCGTCATGGCGTCTTTTCCTTTCGGGTCGTATTCGGATTTCAGGCTGGCTCCGAACATACCGGCAAACAGGTTCCAGAAGCCGGCCCTGAAACTACCCAGATAGGCTTTCAACAGGTTATAACTGGATTGGTTACATTCCCTGTCTATCAGTTTGATAAGTAATTTGCCTTGCGAGAAAGTCAGTTTTTTCAACTCCGGTTTATATTCTTTGAACAAGTCTTTTTCCATCCGCTTCAGATGAGCCTGGCGGGCTTTGTCATCGGGAAGGGTTTCCATATATTCGTACGTTTCTATTAATGTTTCGTAGACCATCTTGGCATAAGGTAACGTACGTTTGACATCGCGGACCAGTTTGTTATACTTTTGTTCTTCCCGTTTGTTTTTAAAACGAACTTGCGGAAAGACAAAGACTTCCTGCAAGTTAACAACGGCAATGGTATCTTTCCCGTCGACATACGCTCTTTGTACACCTTCGGGAAGTGTATTTATTTTCAGCTTCTGCGCCTGGCTTCCGACTGCACAGAATAGAAATAAAATCAGGATTTTATACCATCTCTTCTTTATCATCGTTTACAAAAGTAGGTGATTTACCAATAGCCTGTACCGGTTTTACAGAATTTGACTAATTATATGGAAATGATAATTTAGTTGTTAATAAGTTGTCAAGTCAATAAGAATCATTATATTTGCTCCGATTCTGATAATGACAAAACGATATGACTATGAACATTGAATAGTATTTTGCATTAAAAGAGCGTTTATTTATTAACAACCAAAAATATCTTATCTATGAAACAATTGTTTTTATGTCTCCTGTTGGGGATTTCTCCCTGTTTGTATGCTGTTAATAACCTTCGTTTGCCCGGTGTCCGTTGTATGGGAATGGGCGAATGTGGTGTTGTGCAATCTGCACTTTTTAATCCTGCGGTAGTTGCTTTGGACAGTTATAAGTCTTTTGATATCAATTACTTTAATTATTACGGACTGAAAGAACTGGGGACGGTGGGAATGTCGTTCAGTTATCCGAACAACTTACTTTCTGCGGGTGTTAATATCTCTTCTTTCGGTTATGACCGATACCGGGAAAGTATGTTTCGGGTTTTCCTGGGAAAATCGTTGACTGAAAAATGGACGGCCGGTATCAGTATTCAATATACATTTCTTCAGACCGAGCTGGTTGAAGAAAAGCCGCAATACTTGTCCGCCGATGTCGGTATCTTGTTTATTCCCGTTGAAAAGCTGTTGATTGGTATGTTGATACAGGATTTTCCATCTGTCAGCATTCAGGAAAAAGAGATTGATATAGAGTCTTTTATATCCTATTCATTACAAATAGGTTTTCAATGGGAAGTAATTAACAACCTGTTGATAGCCGGAAATGCGGAGACGAATAAACAGACTGTATTAACAGGTTGTATCGGCATGGAATATCAGTTGCTTACTCATTTTTATGTACGCACCGGTATTAAGACAACCCCTCTCCTGCCTACCTTGGGGATAGGATACCGGTTATCGGGTTTTATTGTAGATGTGGCCGCTCTTTATCACCCGGTGTTGGGAATAAGTACAGGTATTGGTTTGAAGTATTGTTTTTAACGGAATGATCACTATGAAAAGATTGTTGACAACCCTGTTAGTATACCTGTTTATAAATAGTTATAACCTTAATAGTCAGACTATATATTCTGTTGATAAGTGGATGGAATATATAGAAGAAATGGCTTCTGAAACGGAAGATGAAGCACAGATTGAAAACCTGTATTCGGACCTTTCCTATCTGTCGGAACACCCTTTTGAACTGAACAGTGTGACCGAAACTGAACTGAAACGCCTGCCTTTCCTGTCCGACCAACAAATAAACAGCCTGTTGGCTTATCGTGTGAAATATGGAAAACTGGTCACTCTTTATGAACTGAAGAATGTGGAAGGAATGGATTTTTCAACGATTTCTTTATTGCTTCCGTTTGTTTATATCGGAGACATATCGGTTAATAAGCGGCCATTTTCTGTTAAGAACATGTTGAAGTATGGTTCTAATGAGTTGCAAATCAGATATGATAAGTGTTTTCAACAGAAAAAGGGATATTGTTCATATCCGGATAGTATCTTGCAGCAATATCCGAACCGGAAATATCTGGGGGAACCTTTCTATCATTCCCTGCGTTATTCGTATACTTTTGATGACAGGCTTCAATGGGGAATGGTAGCTGAAAAAGATGCCGGTGAACCGTTTTGGAATAACCATCATAAAGGCTATGATTTTTATTCGGTACACCTGTTTTTCAAAGATATGAATAAATGGTTGAAAACTTTGGCCATCGGTGATTATAAGGTTTCTTTCGGGCAAGGTCTGGTTATCAGTAATGATTTTACTCCCGGCCGCAGTTCGATAGTGGCACAGGCGGAAAGACGCAGCAATGGTTTCCGTCGTCACTTTTCAACAAATGAAAATGATTACTTTCGCGGAGTAGCTTCTACTTTAGTATTAAAACAGGTATATGTCAGTTTGTTATATTCGTATAGAAAGTTAGATGCCGGTGTTGATAACTATGAAGTCAGTACATTTAAAACAGATGGTTTGCACCGGCTGGAGCGGGATTGGGAAAAGAAACATACGGTTCCTATGCAGACATACGGCGGAAATGTACACTATACGACTTCGAATCTTTCCGTCGGGTTTACAGCTCTCTCCTACTCTTTCGGAAAATATCAGGTACAACCGGATCCGAAACCCTATAATCTTTTCTATTTCCGTGGAAACGATAATATCGACATAAGCGTTGATTACATGTTTAAAACAAAGAAAATAAAGTTTTACGGAGAAACAGCCATGTCCTCAAACAAGGCAGTTGCCACATTGAATGCCATCCGGTTAACGCCTGTCTCCTATTTTTCTTTATTGTTGCTTCATCGTTATTATGACAAAAAGTATCAGGCTTTTTTCGGGAATGCTTTCGGACAGCATTCATCCGTACAGAATGAACAGGGGTTTTATACCGGGATGCAGTGGACGCCGTTTGCCCGTTTCAAATTGTCGGCGTATGCGGATTTGTTCCGTTTCCCCTGGTTGAAATACGGTGTGGATGCTCCTTCTTCGGGCCAGGAATATATGGTTCAGCTGGATTATAATTCGGGAAAAAACTTTACAACCTATTTGCGTTATAAATACAGAAAGAAAGAAAAGAACCGGACATTGGAAAATGAATCGGCATTGAGTATTCTGCCTTATTCACAGCAGCGTATCAGACTGCAATTGCTTTACGGAATACAATCGATATGGGTGTTGAAAACATCGGCCGACGGTGTTTATTATGATGAAGGAAAAGGAAAACGAAGTCTCGGGTGGATGATTTCGCAAGGTGCAGGCTGGAAGCCGTCTTCTCTCCCATTCCAATCAGATATTTACCTGGCTTATTTTCATACGGACGATTATTACAGCCGTATCAATTCGTATGAGAAAAATATATTGTATGCTTTCAGTATGCCTTCGTTTTATGGGAAAGGAATCAGGTTGTCATTTTCTTTCCGATGGGATATACTAAAGAAACTTTCTCTTTCTGCTAAATTAGGACATAGTTATTATGCAGACCGCAACTTAATCGGTACGGATCAGGAAGAGATAAAAGGACATAATAAAACGGATATGTATATGCTTTTACGGTATAAGTTTTAGAATATATATTTACAATTCAATATCTAATTTATGTTTGATGGAATCCTTTAGTATTTTAGTAAACTTTTTAGCACCTTCTTCTGATAAATGATCGCCATCTTTGAAATCGTTATCATTGAATCGGTCATCTTTTAGAAAGTTGAAATAAAATACATTTTCGTGATTATTATCCAGCTCTTTTGCGATGGATAATAATTGGTCGAGTTGATGTTTATCCAGATGCTCATAATAACTATGCCAGGTTGGTGTGGTGACAAGAATTAATTGAATCTGTTTATCTTCACAGAACTGAATGATTTTGTGAAGATATTTCAGATTATCATCCAAATCTTTCCGATTATTTAATGTATGTCGTTTGGCTGCTTTTATACCACTTATTTCCAAATTATCTTTTGAAAATTTGTTTACTCTGAATCCTAAAGGAGAATATTGTGAAGTACCCTCTTTCAGATAGTCTTTTATTTTCTCATAAGTAATGCTGCTCGTTATTTCCACACTGTATTTATATTTTTCATATCCCATATAAATACCATAATATTTTAACCGGGATTTATCCGTATTATCCATCTTGTCCTGAAGGGTACAATACGAAAAAGAAAGAATAACGCATTTTAAATTATTGTACATATTCTCATATTTGGTCAATACAAAATAGTCACGTTCCAAATCCTGTGAAGAATTTGCGAAATTGAAAGCGCTGTTGGTCAGGTATAAAGGATTGACTCCCGACATACAATGTGAATTACCCAATATGAGTGTATTCAGGCTATCTGCATGCTGTGACATCCATTCGTTTTTATATTTGTAAGTATTCGGTATTTGCCGGATAGCATACTCCAACAGGATGAACAGTATCAGGATAGGTATCAGAAAGATAATCAATCGTTTTATAAATTTCTTCATATCGTTTAGAATTGAAAATAAATGAAATCGGCCGGTGTACCTTGCAGAAAGACGATTATAAAAATCAGGATATAATAGATTCCCCAACGTACCACAGGTGATTTGATCTCTTTATTTATCTGTAATGCATGTTCTTTTTCCCGTTGCATCCATTCAATAATGAGTAGCACTAAGCAATATATCAACGCTCTTTTGCCGTGCGGAAAGGACACCTCGAATAAAGACGGGGAAAAAAGACGTGCTAAATAGTCGGATGCTTCGCCGATGTCGTTGGACCGGAAAATAATCCATCCGATAAGGACAAGGAAAAAGGTGGAAAACATCTGTACAGCTTCTTTGAAAGAGGGTAAAAGTTTACCTTCGGCGATTACATTTTTCGTATATCTCCTGTTTTTATTGAGCAGCAAGAGAGGCATAAACAACAAGGCATGATAAATACCCCATAGAATGAACGTCCAGTTTGCCCCATGCCAGAGTCCGCTGATAATGAATATGATGAAAGTATTTCTGATTACTTTTGTTTTCTTGCAACGGCTTCCTCCCAACGGGATATAGATATAATCGCGGAACCAGGTACTTAATGAAATATGCCAGCGTCTCCAAAATTCAGATATGTCTCTTGAAAAATAGGGATAATTGAAGTTTTTCATTAAATCTATTCCGAATAACCGGGCACATCCGATAGCAATATCCGAATAACCGGAAAAATCTCCGTATATCTGAAAAGTAAATAAAAGACCGCCGAGTAAAAGAGTAAAACCACTTTGATACTGATAACTGCCCCATATTTCATTGACTGCCATCGCACAATTATCGGCAATAATCATCTTCTTAAAAAATCCCCATAACATCTGCCGGCAACCGTCTATTGCCTTACTGTAGTCGAATGTACGTCGTTTATAAAATTGGGGTAACAGGTTGGTGGCCCTTTCTATGGGACCTGCCACCAGCTGCGGAAAGAAACTGACAAAAGCGAAGAATGCAATCGGATCATGACAGGCGGATATTTTCTTCTGATATACGTCGATACTATAGCTTAAAGCCTGTAAAGTATAAAAACTAATACCTACAGGAAGAAGTATATCCAGTGTTATCCAATCCGGTTCAAACCCTAATGAATGTAATGCAGTTTCAATATTGGTACTGAAGAAATCAAAATATTTGAACGTTCCCAGGATACCTATGTTGAGTAAAATATTGATCGTGTTGATTATCTTCTGTTTCTTCCGGTTGCCTTCGGCCCGTTCGATGAGAAGTCCGCTGACAAAACAAAAGGAACTGGTCAGTATGATCAGAGAAAGAAAACGTATATCCCACCAGCCATAAAAGATATAGCTTGCTGTTACGACAAGGAAGTTCTGCCATTTCAAATGCTTGTCTGCTAACCAATATACAATGAAAACGATCGGCAGGAAGCAAATGAATTCTATGGAATTAAACAGCACAATATAAAAAGTTATGTCACTGATTCCCTGAAGTGACAATTGTTATAAAAGAAAACGCAGGAATTTACCGGTTTTTATCGTATCAACAGTCAGTCATCACAGTTTACAGCACACAATAAGGCACCCTGGTATATCACTACTTACCCGTAACAGGTAATGTGAAATACTAGTGTGTCGAAATTCTATAAACTATGAAATATAAACTGAAAAGGATAAAGCCGGACGCTTTCTATGATAAATATCGCCTATATATGATCATCGATCAGTCGCAAAAGTAGTGAAACATAGCTTATTGCCTATTTAATTAATAATAAATTATGTTTCAATAAAGCAAGGGGGATGATCCTCTTTTTAGCTTTTCTTCCTTGGTAATTATAAGGTCTTTTGTAGCTTTGTATCCGTAATTCAGGAAATATTGTCCTGTTCTTTGTTATATAGAGAACTTGATAGATAAAAACGTATTAGATATGTCAACGATTCTTTTTGATAAAATAGTGTTCGGTCCGGTACATAGCCGGCGGTTGGGTGTTTCTCTGGGTATGAACCTGCTTCCTGTGGACGGCAAACTTTGTTCTTTCGATTGCATTTATTGTGAATGCGGACTGAATGGGGAACGGCGTACACATACCAAATTACCGACCCGTGCAGAAGTGAAGGAGGCATTGACGGAAAAGTTATCGGCTATGCAGGCCGAAGGAATTGCTCCCGATGTGATTACTTTTGCCGGTAACGGAGAACCTACCATGCATCCGGAGTTCGAAGGTGTTATAGAAGATACGATTGCCACCCGCGACCGTTTCTTTCCGAATGCCAAGATTGCTGTCCTATCCAATTCAACCATGTTGCATAAGGAAGGAGTATTCCGGGCATTGAATAAAATTGAAGATAATATCCTGAAACTCGATTCTGTGCTCGACAGCCGGATACAACAGTTGAATGCTCCCAATTCTCCTGCTTTTACATTCGATAAATTGCTCGGACAGTTATGCCGTTTCGAAGGAAATCTGATTATCCAGACTATGTTCCTGAAAGGCGAAGTGAACGGCGAATCAGTGGATAATACAACCGAAGTAGAAATAACCGGCTGGCTTGAAGCCTTGAAGCAAATCAAACCGAAACAGGTAATGATCTATACCATCGACCGTGAAACTCCTTTGAAAGGACTTAAAAAAGTTCCCAAAGAAGCATTGGACGCCATAGCCGACCGGGCACGGAAAGAAGGGTTTGATGTGACGGTTTCCTATTAAAGAGATGAAAGGCGTTTCTCAGAACTATCACAGGGGTAAAAGAACTATCATACTATCATATTTTTATATAATATACCTATAATCAATAGGTTATCCTATGATAGTTCCTGTTTTCAACCGTCATTTACCTATCATGCAACTATCATAGTCTTATCCTGAAACCCAATATATGCTTCTTGTTTTACTGAAATATATGACTTATTATCAGCGAAATAGTTATTTATGTTGCTCGAGACCCGGGTGTCGACAATATTGAGACCTGGGTCTGGGCACGGTCAACATCCGGGTGTAAAACAGGCTGAGAAGGGCATCTTGAGAACAAAAAGTATGTATTCCTGTGAGATTAGTCTATATATTTTCGCAAAATATATAGTAGGGAAAGCAATATATAAGTGCGATTTATCCTATTTGTAAAGCCTTTTTTAGGTCTTAAACAATGTATGTTTAATTAAAATATAGTCCAAATGATGGTTTTATGACAGTATTATGATAGTTGAAAATGGCAACTGTCATAGAATAACATATTGATTATATGCGTATTATATAAAAATATGATAGTATGACAGTACATTTGATGAAACATTATTATGAAACTCCAATATAGAAATAATTGAACTAATTGCTCTATTCATTAACACATTAGTAATGTTTGTTCATTATTGTTTGATGCCGCGAACGGTTTTGAAAGTCTTATCATTGCTTAGTTTGAAGAAATAAACACCTTGCGGGAGATTACCTGTCTCTATCCATTCTGCCGGATCGGTTAATTTCCGGATCAGTTTTCCGTCGGATGAATAAATTTCAAGGCTTTTGACTTGCTGGTAATTATTTATCTGTATCCGGTCTTTGAATATTGCAGGGGTGATATGGAAATCGGTTGTTTCCTGTATACTCTCCGTATTTACATTTGTTTCTGCTGTAGCTGTGGCTGCTCTGCTTTCTTTTGAATCGTATAGAGCAGAAACACTGTAGTCATGCTTGCCTCCGGTGACATTTTTATCTGTGTGTTGTAATGTGGAAGCAGGGACAGAAGCTAGTAACATCTGGTCTTTGTATATGTTATATCCGGTAATAGCAGGGAAAGCCGGAATCTGTATATCACTGTTTGCTGCGGGAAGGGGAAGTGTCAGTTCACCTTCTTCGGAAGTGACGGTAGCAGACAGGATAAAATTAATATTGAATTCTTCGTCCAGCAAATATTCCCATTCGTTTCCGTCAAAAGATACCAGATTCCCTTTTCCGTTAATGGCCGGACCATTATCTACGAAAGCAGGATAAACCGAACGTCCGTATTTCCTGGCATAGATGGAAACGATCAGATCCTGGTTGGCATCAATCGTGTAAGGCGTTTTCAACTCTATCGTGTTGGACCGGTTGGCCGTCAGATTGGTTATTTCCTGTTGATAGGTCCGTTCTCCTTGTTTGATAAAGATGGCATAATTCACACTGTAGACAGGAATGAATTTTACGTTTACCAATTTCTTTTTATGTATGTTTATCAATTCTTTAGACTCCCATCTTTGACCGTAATAAAAAGGAGTACCATAGTATCCGATTTGATTGGCTGAATTTTGTGTACCCCAACCGATCAACTGTGTATATACAGGTGCATTCCATTGAATAAGAACATTATTGGAAGAAATGGATTGGGCAGTAACATTTGTCGGTGACTTATAATTGATAAGGCTCCCCTCCTCTCCGGTTTGCGACAAACCGGGAATTGTTGTTGCACCGGTGTTCAACGGATCGAGCCAGATATCCATACGTCCAGTATCAGCTTGGCTGTATTTATCCCAGTGATAAGAAAACTTGCCGTATAAGTTATTGCCGCTTGTCAGGCGGCAAGTAGAATTACCGCCGGTCAGTGTACCTACTATCTGCTTATTTTCATTGAAAAGTGGCGAACCGGAAGAACCGCCTTCCGTGATACTGTGCCCGTTGGTTGTTTTGTCGAAAATGACATTCCAATGGGCATTGAGAGCTCCGGCTTTGGATAGATTATCTATCCAGGTCGTTGTTTTTACCGGGTGATTACCGAAGGTCGATATTTTCATATAATCGCCGGAAGGATGATGAATATTCACTCCGGATGAAGTAGCCGTTTCACTTCTGTCCCAACCGTTGAAATATACATTATATTCTGCCGGGATCTTGTCGTTCAGCAATAATAACAGTCCGTCGGAACCGCCCTCTATCGGAATACTTACAATCCGCCGGCAGCCGGTCATTGTTTTATGTCCGGCTATTGGCGAAGCGTTTTCGCATCCGGTATGTTCAAAATGGAAATAAAATACCCATTGGTTTAGATCTGTTTCCGAAGCAGTTGTTCCGTTATCGTAATCTTGTGTACAATGGAAAGCCGACAATATATAAGGTTTCATGTCTTTCGCCGTGTTGTTCACCAGTGAACCGGAACAGAGGTATCCGGCCTTCCCTATTTTCTCAACCATCATGCAAACACCGTTCTTTTCGTGTTGCCACTCCTCTCCTTCTTCGCAGTTGATATTGACCATGCAGGAACCGGAAGTTCCCGGACCGGTACTCCGTAAGTCAGTAGTTACATGCAGATGATTGTATCCGTATCCTATCTGATTAATGGCTATACGGGCTTTTTCGTCCGAAACAGGCGGTTCGTATTCGAGAATGATATCATCGCCGGCCACAAATTCCGTAGCAAATGATTTTCCGTCCGGATTGGTTTGCGAAGTATAGGCTCCCAGTAAATGCGTCTTTTCTGCATTGTATATGAATAGTTTTCCGCCTTCAGGCAGGTAAAATGTTTCATAATATAACATTAAGGCAATCGCCCCTTTTGCCTGAAGGCGAAGCTGCCAGATTTTTTCTCCGCCGGGCAATACCCGCCATTCTCCGGCATTTTCCATATTCAAATCCGTATCTATCAATGCAGAAACAGCCAGAGGTGCTCCCTGGCTTACCCGCCATTCATCGACTGCTATCCTGTCTTCCACACTGAAATTTACCGGTATCTGAACAGCCGGTTGCCAGCTTTTCAACGGGTTCTGATAGTTGAAACTAACCGGTTTTCCTCCTTCGCTTATCTGCGATTTTGCTTTGCCGGGGCAAAACAGGAATAAGCAGATGATACTTATATAAATGCAGTGATAAAACAGTCTGTAACGATTCATTATAATTTGATGTAGATACGTTTCTTATATAACCAATATCCCGGTATCCAGTTCAATACGACAAACAAAATAGCCCATGCCAACGAACCTCCGAAGTTTCCGAAGAGCGGGACCAGGACATCTGCATATACATACGGTGTCACTCCGCATTTATCGAGTACCACTGCAAATACATCTCCCTGTACATAGAGATATAACGGATTAATCCCGAAAGATTCGAAAAACAGCGACCATTTCTTTTTGCCGTTTATGTCGATGATCCAGATCAGCAACGCCAGAAACAACGAGCCGAATCCGCAAGTGGTTAATACAAATGTACTGCTCCATAGTTTTTTATTGATCGGGCAGCCGTAACTTAGCAGGAATCCCAGAAATATAATAATTGTTCCAAAGATAAACAAATTCCTGATAATTAATTCATTGTTCTTCTTACAGTCGAGAATCATTTTGCCCACATAGAAACCGAGCAATACATGCCCGATACTTCCCAGGCAACTCAGCAACCCTTCCGGATCAAAGGCGATGCGGGTTCCGTCTGCCAGATAATCATGGTACATATGCGTATTTCCGAACAGTGCACGGTCGACTATTGCAATTATATTATCTTCCGACAACGTCTGGCTGCCGGTAGCGGCTAAAAGTATCCAGTAAAACAGCAGTATTCCGGCTGCTGTCTGTAAAATATATTTATGCTTAACGGATAATCCGATCAGTGAGCCGATCCCGTAAGCCAGTGCCAGCCGCTGCATAACCCCCAGGATACGCAGGTTTTCGAAATTGGAAAATCCGTTGTAGCAGAGATGTCCGAATAAATTCAAGGCAAATCCGACCAGGAAGATCAGCACGGTCCGTTTCAATACTTTCGTAACACTTTCTCCGGATAATTTGAAGTCGTATTTCCGCAATGAAAAGAACATGGAAACTCCCATAATAAACATAAAGAACGGGAATACCAGATCGGTAGGAGTGAGGCCGTTCCATGATGCATGCCGTAGCGGAGCATATACATATCCCCAGCTTCCCGGATTGTTCACCATGATCATCCCTGCAATTGTAATACCTTTCATTACGTCCAGTGAGAGCAGTCTTCCTGATTGTGCCATAATTTTAGATTATTCGGTTATAAAACGCAAATGTAAGTAAAAAGAATAGGATTATATAGAGAATAAAATGGAATAAGAATTAATATATTGAAGGTGGATTAAGTAAAATATCTCTATCCTATTGATAGGGGTATTTCTTGTTTTTCATGTCTTCACAATAGTGAAAACGGAAAAGATATGAAACGATTGTTGTTATGGATGGTGTTGTTGCTCCCTGTTGTTGCCGGGGCAAAAGAGGAAGAGGCATTCAGGAGATGGGAATTTGCTCTTTCAGGAGGGTTGAATAATAACTATTCCTGGGAGGTGGAGCCGGCGTTTACTTTCTTTGTTTGCCGGTATGTCGGTATAACAGGAGGTGTTAATTTTACAGGACAGTTTTACGATGAATATTATTCCGGCTCTGCTCCGGGAAACATGAGATGGTATATCGGTTCGGATGAATCGAATGTAAAACGGATACTTTTCCGTCCGGCCCTCCGGTTGCGTACACCCAATATAAACAGGTGGGGAGATCGTGACCTGAAGGTAACGTTCAATATGGAACCCGGCGCATATATGGTTGTTCCTGCCAACGAAACGCTTCGGGTGGGTTATGAAAATGAAAAACACCCCACTCCGGCTCTGCATACGGAAGATGTGACTAACCTGAATGGGGATTGGTTATATTGGAATGTAAAGAGTTTTATGCAGATCGAAGTAGAAAGCTGGGTATTTTCAGCCGGATATACCATTTCTAACTATGATGTGTATGGCGGTCGCCGTAACCTCGTGATTGAACGGAAACCGCTGAACGATATGCTATGGAAAAAGAAGATGACGCATTCGTTCTTCCTTTCCATAGGCATTCAGTTTTAGAAATTATTTTACAGCTTCTTCCGCTTTCCTGACAGCTTCGTTGATGTTGGAGCAGATATTATCCGGTCCGATCTTCTTGTCGAATCCGGATTTGGTCAATACCCGGCGTACATCTTCGTTTACTCCGGATAAGATCATATGGATATTTTCTGCTTTCGACAGACGGAACAGGCTTTCCAGGTTATGCAGGCCGGTCGAATCCATGAACGGGACTTTGCGCATGCGGATGATACGCACTTTAGGTTTGTCACCTATGATATTCATGACGTCGTCGAACTTATTGGCTATACCGAAGAAGAACGGACCGTCGATTTCGTACACCTCTACGCCTTTCGGTAAAGTCAGCACTTCTTCATCGTGATGGATTTCTCCTTCATCGGACAGGTCGATCTCGTCTTTGGAAACAGACACATGCGTCGTTTCCGCTACCCGTTTCATAAACAGGAACATGGCGATCAGCAAACCTATTTCAATGGCGATGGTCAGGTCGAAAATAACGGTCAGGAAGAATGTGACCAGCAAAACAGAAACATCGCTTTTCGGATTCTTCATCAACGAACGGAAGGTACGCCATTCGCTCATATTATAAGATACAATAATCAACACCCCTGCCAGGCAAGCCATCGGAATATGCTTGGTAAGCGGTCCGAGAAACAACAGGATCAGCATCAGTACGACTGCATGGATAATACCGGCAACAGGTGTACGGCCTCCGTTGTTGATATTGGTCATCGTACGGGCAATTGCTCCGGTAACGGGAATACCTCCGAAGATGGGAACAATGATATTGGCAGCTCCCTGTGCGATCAGTTCCGTGTTCGAATTATGCTTATCTCCCGTCACACCGTCGGCTACAGTTGCCGAAAGAAGTGATTCGATAGCCCCCAACATGGCGATGGTAAAAGCCGCAGGAAGCAGGAGATTGATTGTTTCCATATTGAAAGAAATAGCTTCCGGTTGCGGGAGGGAAGCATTGATAGTGAAACGGTCGCCAATGGTTTCAATACCTGCGATACCCAGATGATTGCGCATAATATATACGATGACTGTCATGACGATAATAGCAATCAACGATCCCGGTATCTTTTTGGAAAATCGGGGAGAGATGGCAATAATAAGTATACTGACAATCCCTATTACAAACGACCAAGGATTGACCGTATGGAAATGTTCGAAGTAAGCAATCCATTTGGAGATAAAATCGGCCGGCACTTTTTCCATCGTCAGTCCGAACAGGTCTTTCATCTGTGTGGTAAAAATAGTCAGTGCGATACCGCTGGTAAAGCCGACAACGATCGGGTAGGGGATGAACTTAATGACTGTGCCGAGTTTTAATGCTCCCATGATTACCAGTATGATACCGGCGATAACGGTTGCAATGGCAAGTCCTTCGATACCGAAATTCTGTATGATACCGTATACAATGACGATAAATGCTCCCGTCGGTCCCCCGATCTGCACATTGCTGCCTCCCAGAAAAGAGACAATGAACCCACCGATAATAGCGGTGATCAATCCTTTTTCCGGACTAACTCCCGAAGCAATACCGAATGCGATGGCAAGCGGAAGGGCCACAATGCCCACAATGATCCCTGCCATCAGGTCTGCCATGAATTTTTCTTTGGAATAGTTTTTCAGCGCTGAGATCAACTTGGGCTGAAAATCAAATTTACGTTCCATCTTTCTGCCTAGTATGTTAAATTTTGATGCAAAGATACAATAATATTTAGCGTAAAGTATAAAATATAGGATATATTGTAATGTCGACATTGCAAATGTGGTAAAAATTGTATCTGTATCTGTCCTGAACTTATGATAACTTATCTTTCAGAAGAAAAGTAATAGATGATATTTATCTGTGGATAGATATATTTTAAGTAAAAGAATAAATTAAAGTATTAAACATTTTCCTACTTTTGAGAGTTATTTCAATAGGGCGATCTTACAAACTCATTTTATACTACATATATAATTAGCATTATGGAAAAAAGTATTAAAGGTACACGTACCGAACAGAATCTGCTTAAATCATTTGCCGGAGAATCTCAGGCAAGAAGTCGTTACACGTTTTTTGCAAGCGTAGCTAAAAAAGAAGGTTACGAACAAATAGCCGGTGTATTTATGGAAACAGCTGAACAGGAAAAAGAACATGCTAAGCGTTTCTTCAAATTCTTGGAAGGTGGCATGGTGGAAATTACTGCTTGTTATCCGGCCGGTGTGATCGGCACAACAATGGAAAATCTGGCTGCTGCCGCTGACGGTGAGAACGAAGAGTGGGCTGACTTATACCCTGCATTCGCTGACATCGCAGAAGAAGAAGGCTTCAAAAACATTGCTGTTGCTTTCAGAATGATTGCTAAAGTAGAAGCTGAACACGAAAGACGTTACCGTAAACTGCTGGCTAACTTGACAGAAGGCAAAGTATTCGAAAAAGACGAAGCTATCTTCTGGCAGTGCCGTAACTGTGGTTTTGTGATCGAAGGCAAGAAAGCGCCGATGAAATGTCCGGCATGCGAACATCCGCAGGCATTCTTCGAACCGATGAAGCAGAACTATTAAAATCTGATTTTAATTAAAAAATTTAAGCGTCCTTATCCAATATATTTGGGATAAGGGCGTTTTTTATTTGTATTCATGCGAATAAAATATATCTTTACCAGCCTATTAATACTTAATTCTAATTTCTTCTGAATAGTTGGCAGAATGAGCATATCGATAAAAGACCTAAATAAGGTGTATCCGAACGGAAACCACGCCTTGAAAGACATTAATCTGGAGATACCTACGGGCATGTTTGGACTGCTCGGGCCCAATGGTGCCGGTAAATCTACATTGATGCGTATCCTGGTTGCATTAATGGAACCATCGTCAGGACAGGTGAATATTTGCGGATACGATCTGTTCAAACAGCGGAAGGAGATCAGGGGAATATTAGGTTATCTCCCGCAGGATTTCCGTTTCTTCGCCAAATATAAGACACATGAATTTCTGGATTATGCGGCCCGTTTATCAGGCATGACGAATGGTAAGCAACGCAAGCAGGCAGTCGATGCCATGCTGGAAAATGTCGGTCTTTTCGATGTGCGCGAACGGTATGCAAATAAACTGTCGGGCGGTATGAAACGCCGTCTGGGTATTGCCCAGGCATTGATCCACCATCCGAAGGTGATAATTGTGGACGAACCGACGACAGGGTTGGACCCGGAAGAACGTATCCGTTTCCGTAATCTGCTGTCGGAAGTCAGTGAGAATGATGTGACGATTATCCTTTCCACCCATATTGTGGGAGATATATCCAGTACCTGCAACTGCATGGCGTTGATGAACAAGGGACAGGTTTCCTTTTACGGTTCTCCGCAGGATATGTTGAAACAGGCGGAAGGGAAAGTATGGCGCATTAAAGTGACAAGTGATGAACTGCACGAGGTGGATAAGAAATATCCTGTTATCTCTACGATTCCTTCCGGTTCCGGTTGGGAAGTGCAGGTGGTGGCCGACGAGATCGAAGGGTATGAGGCTGAATCGTATCCTCCCAATCTGGAACATGCTTATGTATATTATATGGAAAATAAATTGAACCTTTGGACCAATGATTAGTAACCTTTTACTTTACCCCCTATGTCGTTTGTCAACAATATACAATCGGTAGCAAAATACGAAAGCAAGATATTGATCCGAAGCTGGTTCTTTAAGGTGTTTACCGTGCTGGCTCTTCTGATACTCGGATTCTTTGACTTTGGTATGTTGGTTGCCGACAATGGTGGAGGCATGTGGATGTTGAAAGCGCTCCCTTCCAATCTCCCTTACTTGAACCTGCTTTTACTGAATACCGGGCAGGCAGTCATATCGATATTCCTTGCTTCGGAGTTTTTGAAAAGGGATAAGAAGCTGGATACTTCGGAGGTCTTTTATGTCCGTCCGTTGAGCAATGCGGAGTATGTGATCGGAAAGATATGGGGAAACCTGCGGGTTTTCCTGATACTGAACCTGATCGTCATGGTAATGGCTCTGATATTTAATTTTATAGGATCGGGCATGTCGGTAGACTGGCTATCGTATCCGGTTTATTTCCTGCTGATAAGTATTCCGACACTGATCTTTATCATCGGATTGTCCATCTTCTTGATGCTGGTATTGAAAAATCAGGCGCTGACCTTTATTATCTTATTGGGATATATCGGGTTGACATTGTTTTATATCAGCGATAAGTTTTATTACCTGTTCGATTATATGGCTTATAGTCTGCCGCTGGTTAAATCGACTATCGTGGGCTTTACCAATCTGGAAGTCGTATTGAATCACCGGGCGATCTATTTCTTTGCCGGACTGGCTTTTATCTTTTTTACGATCTTTCTGTTCAGGCGGTTGCCCAATTCGTCGCGCAGTAATTATCCGTGGCTGTTCCTTTCGTTCTGTATGCTGCTGATAAGTGGGGCGGCCGGATATAAACATGTTCATTCCATCCTGGGAGAAGGGGAGATGCGTACCCTTTACACCGAGATCAATAATAAGTATGTGAATACTCCCAAGATGATAATCAATCAATACGATATATCACTCGAACAGCAACCGGAACGGGTGGTTTCGGAGGTGGAAATGAAAGGAATGGCTTTGCAGCCGGCGACTGTTTTCACTTTTTGCCTGAATCCCGGTTTGCAGGTGGAGGAAATAAAAAGAGGAGGGAAGCCTCTTGATTTCAAGAGGGATAATCAGATATTGCTGGTCGATTTCGGTGAGGAGGTTTTACCTGGCGATACGGTATCTTTCTCTATCAGGTATAGCGGGAAGGTCGACAGCAAGTTCTGTTACCTGGATATTCCGGCAGAGATTTTGCAGAAAGAGCGCAGGGATTTCCTGTTTAATATAGATAAGCAATATGTGTTCCAGACACCGGATTATCTGTTGTTCACTCCTGAAACATACTGGTATCCGCGCCCCGGAACCTCCTACAGCAATGTGAGTCCGGACTGGCAGCAGACTTATTTCAGCAAATTCGGTTTGCGGGTGAAAACGCTTCCGGGTCTCACTCCGCTTTCGCAAGGGGAGGGAGTGAAAGGAGAGGACGGCGTTTATTCGTTTGCCTCCGAATATCCGGCACAGGCAATTTCAGTGATTGTGGGTAAGTACAAACAGCAAAGTCTGGAATCGGACAGTACATTATATAGTATATGGCACATTGAGGGAAACGATTATTATACGGCTACTTTCGACTCCATACTCGATACCATCCCCAGCTTTATCCGTAATATGAGAGATAATCTAGAACGTAACTATAAACTGAGTTATCCGTTCAGCCGCTTCTCGATCGTGGAAGTGCCTGTTCAGTTCTCCACCTATACCCGTGCCTGGTCGCAGGCTCAGGAAGCTGTACAGCCTGAGATGGTCCTGTTCCCGGAAAAAGGATGTATGTTCGGCCAGCTGGATGTGGACAAGATGTGGCGCAACCAGGTGAAATGGTCGAAGCGGGGAGGACGTGAGATAACGGAGGAAGAGGCAAAGATACGCACGCTGAACAACTTCTTCTGGATATTCCAGCGGCCGGAAGGAAACTATAATTTCTCTTCCAGCGGCCGTGGTAATTATAATATCAGTTCGCAGGCAAACCCTTATTTCCTGTTCCCGCAACTGTATAATTACCGGTACAATATCTTTTCTCCCGAATGGCCGGTCGCCAATACTGCGATCGAACTTTATCTGCAAAAGAAATCGGATAACTATGGCTGGGAGCGTGAGATCAATGGCATCAGTAACAATGAAAAAGCCAGCCTGCTGATGGAAAAGCAAACCTTTAAGGAGTTGCTGGGTAATGTGGAATACCGTGATTTGCTGGAGAATATTATCAGTTTAAAGACTTATCGGTTGTTTGCTATCCCTGAGATTAATATCGGGGTGAATGCATTCAGGGATTCGCTTTATACATTACTCGAACGGAATACTTTCCGGAATATCCAGTTTGAAAGCTTACTGGATACGTTGGGGATGATTAGCCATGCGGATATCCGGTCGGGATTGGAGGAATGGTCGCATCCTACGCCTCTGCCAATTTATAGCCTGGGACGACCGGAAGTGACAAAAATCACCAACCGGGGACAGGAATCTTTTGTCCTGAAAATGCAGGTCAGCAATAATTCGGATTATGATGGAATTATACATATCGATATTCAGGGAGTCGGAAGAAGCAGCCAGAACGATATCGATCCGCGTACCAGCCGGAAGATTCCGTTGGAAGCTCACCAGACAAAGGAACTGGTATCCGTTTGGGAGGATGCTCCCCGTGATGTAACCGTCAATACCTTGATATCCGGTAATTTGCCGAGTGTGATCAATCAGCCTGTCGGAAATATCAGGCAGGAGAGAAGGCAGAATATAGATGCAGAAGGCGATTTTATAATTTCCGATTCCTCTTTCGGGACGGAGGGAGAAATTATTGTGGATAATGAGGACAGTACATTGTTCATCCTTTCCGAGCCGGATGTAGTGGGGTTATTACCTAAATGGCTGGATAAGGTGGAAGATACTTCATTCAAGTATTCAGGTGTTTCCAGCTGGCGGCCTCCACTGGAATGGACGGCAACCACCAATGCAAACTATTACGGTAAATATATTCGTTCCGCTTATGTGATAAAGAGCGGCAACGGTAGCCAGACGGCAACCTGGAAAATTCCTGTCCCGTCGGAGGGTACCTATGATGCCTATTATTATGTAAGTAAGGATAACGAACTCCGGTATAATGACCGGGCCCAGGGGGAATATCGTTTCAGGATCAGACAGGGGGAAGAAAGCGAAGATGCGTATATCAACCTCCGGAAAGCGAATGAAGGATGGGAACAGTTGGGCGTCTATTATTTTGTGGCCGATACGGCTTACATTACCCTGACGAATGAATGTAAATTAAGAAGTGTAACGGCCGATGCCGTCAAACTGGTAAAACGATAATCATTAAAACAGTCTACTTATATGCAAAGAGAGTTAGTATGGATGAAAAAGATGATCCTTGTGGTTGTTCTCCTGTCGGGAATCCCTCTGTTTTCCCACGGACAACTGTCACTGACCATCGAGAAGGCATTGGATATAGCAGAAGAGAACAGTCCGACCCTGCGCCGTTCGCACATGAACCTGGACCGGTATCAGGAAACGCTGATAGCCCAGCGGGCTTCCCTTAAATCCAAATTCTCACTGAACCTGAATCCCCTGGATTATAGTAAGAACAGGAGTTTCGACAATCGTTTGTCGCAATGGTATACAAACGAAAAACTCAGTACCAGCGGAACTTTCCGGGTGGACCAGCCTATCTTGTGGACGGATGGTGAGATTTCGTTGATCAATACGTTCGGCTGGCAGGATAATAATTCGAATATCGACGGTGACAAGAATAGTAATAAGGCGTTTAACAACAACCTCTATCTGCAACTTTCGCAACCAATCTTTACTTACAATAAGCGAAAGATGGAGTTGAAACAGATCGAGTATGATTACGAGAATGCCCATATCAGCTATGCTCTCCAACGCTTGAATACCGAAAAAGACATCACCAATCAATTCTATAGTGTTTATATGGCGCAAAGTCAGTTGGCTATTACCCGCGAAGAATTGGTGAATGCCCAGCAAAGCTACGATATTATAAAGAATAAGGTGGAAGCTGATCTGTCAGCCAAAGACGAACTGTTTCAGGCGGAACTGAACCTGGCAACCGCCCGCTCTTCGGTAGAAGAACAGCAAGTCTCCCTGGAGAATGCAAAAGATAAACTAAAACAGGCATTGGGTATGAACCTGGATGACGACTTGATGGTTTTTGCCGAGATAGATATCAAACCTATCGATGTTAACCTCCGGCAAGCGATAGATCACGGTCTGCAATCGCGCCTGGAGCTTCGCCAGCGGGAAATTGAAAGTGATGAACTTGGTTTCGATATGATCAAGACGAAGGCCTTGAATGAATTTAAGGGAGATATCTCACTCTCTTTTGGTTTGATAGGTGACAACAAACGTTTTCAGAATATCTATGAAAACCCGACACAGAATCCCCGGGTGGCAATCAGCTTTACGGTGCCCATCTTCGACTGGGGAGAAAAGAAAGCCCGTGTCCGTGCGCAGAAAGTGGCCCAGAATATCAACAAACTCGATTTCCATGAAGATAAAGTCGATATCGAATTGAATATCCGCCAAGTATGGCGTAGCCTGGAAAACTTACGGACACAGATAGAGATTGCCGAACAGAACGTGCTGAATGCACAACGTACATACGATCTGAACCTGACCCGTTATCGTGAAGGCGATCTGACCGGAATGGAAATGAGTCAGTTTCAGACACAGTTGTCGAATAAGAAGATCTCTTATACACAAGCCCTGATCAATTACAAGATCGAATTGTTGAATCTTAAAATACTTTCCCTGTACGACTTTGAGTTGAATGCTCCGATCGTTCCGATGAAAGACTTTATATCAGAAAAATAATCAGCCATGAAACAGTATAGTCACACCTTTGTATCTTTTGTATTACTTGCCATAGTAACAACCGGTTGTAACAATCAGCCGCAGAATCCTCCCAGCGATATAGCCACACCGGTTTCGGTAACGGAACTGAAAAAAGGTTCTATCAGTAAACTGATTAACACGACCGGGACGGCACAGCCTACGTATGGAGTCGATCTTAACTCGGAAATGAGCGGTCTGTACAAACTCCAGATCAACCCGAAGACAGGAAGACCTTTCAAACTGGGCGACCTGGTCTCTAAAGGACAGTTGATTATCCATCTGGAAGATAAGGAATATGAGAACGGTATTGCCATAGATGCCAAGGAATTGAGTCTGGAAATAGCGGAACAGGAACAGTCGAAACAGAAAGCCCTTTATGAAAAAGGCGGTGTGACCCTGAGTGAAATGCGTAATACCGAAGTGAAAGTGACGAATGCCCGTTATGACCTCGAGAATGCCCGGATCAATCTGGAGAAGATGAATATAAAGGCTCCTTTCGACGGTGTTATTGTCGATCTGCCTCATTACACGACTGATGTGCGGGTAGAACAGGGAAAACCGATGGTGGGTATTATGGATTATGCCCGGATGTACATGGATGTCAACCTGCCGGAAAGTGCTATCAGTTATGTCAAATCGGATCAGCCTGTATTTATTACGCATTATACATTGCCGGAAGATACATTGAAGGGAGTAATCAGCGAACTTTCGCCGGCTATCAGTACGGAAACACGTACATTCAAGGGAAAAGTGATGATACAGAACAATGACCTGAAACTGCGTCCGGGAATGTTCGTCAAGGCGGATATCGTCGTTGACAGGGCCGACAGTGCTATCATCATTCCGAAAGACGTGGTACAATCCAACCGTCGCCGCAAATTTGTGTTTATCGTGGATAAGAATACGGCTATCCTGCGGAATATCAAGACCGGAATGGAAGACGAGAACAATATCGAGGTTCTGGAAGGCCTTCGCGAAAACGACAACCTTGTCACCAAAGGCTTTGAAACATTGAAGGAGAACAGTAAAGTGAAAGTACAGAAATAGAAAAAGGTGAACTATCTGTTTGTAGTAACGGGGGTAACCAATTCCCCTCTTGAGAGGGGATAAGGGGTGTGTTAAAGCTAGTTATAGAGCGAAACTATGACACACCCCCTTCCCCCTCTCAAGAGGGGAGCCAGGTACAACCGGTCAATAATCGGACAGTTTATATCTGATAATATTGGAACATTATGAAGAACATTGTCAAATTTGCGGTAAGCAATCCGGTCACTATCTGTATGGTCGTGCTGGCCATCCTGCTGTTGGGAAAGATTTCCTACGATCAGCTGAGTGTCGACCTGCTGCCCGACCTGAATAATCCCCGGCTGTTCATCGAGTTGAAGGCCGGCGAGCGTCCGCCGGAAGAGATCGAGAAACAGTTTGTGAAGAACATGGAGTCGATGGCTATCCGTCAGAGCGATGTCACGCAGGTTTCGTCGGTTGTTAAAGCCGGTTCGGCCCGTATCACAGTGGAATATACCTGGACGAAAGATATGGATGAGGCTTTCCTCGACTTGCAGAAAGCGATGAATCCGTTTGCCCAGAATAAAGATATCACCGAGTTGAAGATCACGCAACATGATCCGAACCAGTCACCGGTTATCCTGATCGGAATGTCCCATCAGAATATAACCGATATGGCGGAACTCCGGAAAGTGGCGGAAAGCTATATCCGCAACGAGCTAATCCGGTTGGAAGGCGTTGCCGAGGTGACGCTGTCGGGACAGGAGGAGAGTACCCTGACGATCCGCACCGATCCTTATAAACTCGATGCCTTCGGTTTGAAGATAGAAGATATCGCTTCGCGTATCGAAGCAAACAATCAGAGCATATCGGGAGGCCGTGTCAGTGAACTGGGCTTGCAGTATCTGGTGAAAAGTTCCAGTCTGTTCGGTTCGGAAGAAGATTTCGAGAACCTGATAGTCGGTTATAAACAGGTGGCTAAACAGGAAACAGGTACGAATGCTTCCGCCGGTACGGCAACGGCTTCGGGCGGCAAGGCTCCGCTTTTCCTGCGGGAGGTCGCTACCGTAACTTTTGAAAATGCCCGCCCCGACAATATTGTCCGTATCAATGGCAAACGTAGCATAGGACTTTCGATCTATAAAGAAATGCGTTATAACACCGTGAAGGTGGTGGACGGTGTATCCCGCCAGCTGGGTGTTATCGAACAGGCGTTGCCCGGTTATCAGTTTAAAGTGATAACCAACCAGGGGACGTTTATCAAGAATGCGATCGGGGAGGTGAAAGACAGTGCCGTGCTGGGTATCGTCCTGGCGGTTGTCGTGCTGTTCGTTTTCCTTCGCCGGTTCGGGACGACGCTGATTGTCAGTATGGCGATTCCTATTTCAATTGTGGCGACTTTCAACCTGATGTTCTTTAACGGGCTTACGCTGAATATTATGACGCTCGGAGGATTGGCTCTGGGAGCCGGTATGTTGGTGGATAATGCTATTGTCGTTATCGAAAGTATCTTCCGGAACCAGGAGAAAGGGTTGTCCATACGTGAAGCGGCTATCAGGGGAACGTCGGAGGTGGCGGGGGCTGTTATTGCCTCGACGCTGACGACTATTGTGGTTTTCCTGCCGATCGTTTACCTGCATGGAGCTTCGGGGGAATTGTTTAAGGACCAGGCCTGGACCGTGACGTTCTCGCTGGTATCGTCGTTGTTTGTGGCTATTTTGGTGATACCGATGTTGTATGATAGGTTGATGAACACACCCCCTGCCCCCTCTCGAGAGGGGAGCCGGATACCATCGGACGCTAAAAAAGAAGCTGGTAATGAGGCTGGAAGAGGTATTCAGTTATTAGGGTACAGCCATCTGTTGCGTAGTCTGATCGGACATCGCTGGATTGTTATTTCGGCGGCAGTCGGGTTGATGGTGCTGACGGTTTTTCTGCTTCCTTTCATTGGGACGGAGTTTATGCCGCGCATGGAAAGTAAGGCTTTTACTGTTGTGGTGAAGATGCCGGAAGGGACAAAGCTGGAACGTACTTCTTCGGCGGTGGCGAACCTGGAAGAATTGCTTTATACCATTACGGGCGATAGCCTGCTGACCGTTTACAGCCATATCGGCGAGGGTAGCGGTTCGGAGAATGCCATCTTCGAAGGAGAGAACACGGCAATGATGAAAGTAGTCCTTTCCTCCGAGTGCCGGGTAGCTCCCGAGGCTGTTATCGAGCAGTTTGTCCATACGGCGGAGAATCCCGACGGACTGGAACTGACCATCAAACAGGAGGAAAATTCTCTCAGCTCGTTACTGGGTAGCGAAGGTGCCCCTATCGTTGTTGAGGTGAAAGGGGAAGAACTGGATGAAATAGCCGATATTACGGAAGAAGTGAAAAGCCGGATGCAGGAGGTACCGGGACTCTATAATATTGTATCTTCCATTGAAGACGGTGCTCCGGAGATAACGATCTCTATCAACCGGACGATCGCGGGTATCAACAACCTGAGTGTATCGACCGTCATCGAACAGTTGAAACAACAACTCAGCGGGAAAGAAGCCGGAAAGATGGAATATCGCGGAGAGATGCGCGACATCGTCATCAAGGTTCCTGATATTCCGTTGCGTGCCCTGGGCGACCTGGTTATCAAGAATGGCGAACAGGAGTTCCGCCTGCGTGAGATAGCCACCTTCGGTGAATCGCAGGCCCCGAAAGAAATATACCGCCGTAATCAGAACCGCATCAGCAAGGTAATGGCCAATATGGATGCCGGCAAGTCGCTGGACAAGGTGGCGGAAGAAATCCGTCAGGCGATGAAAGGCATCGAACTGCCGGTCAACTATTCGGTTACGGTAACCGGAGAAGAGGAGAAGCGTCAGGAGTCGATGAACAGCCTGCTGTTTGCTCTTGCCCTGTCGGTCATCCTGGTGTATATGGTGCTGGCTTCCCAGTTCGAATCGCTGCTGCATCCTTTCACGATCCTGCTGACAATTCCACTGGCGGTGGTTGGTGCTATCCTGTTGTTCTTCCTGACCGGTACGACGATCAATATGATGGGAGTGATCGGTATCGTGATGCTGGTAGGTATCGCGGTGAACAACTCGATCATCCTCGTAGACCGTATCAATCAGCTGAAAGCAGACGGAACCGGCTTGACAGATGCCATCGTACAGGCCGGACAACAACGTATCCGTCCGATCATTATGACAACGCTCACTACGATACTTGCCCTGCTCCCGATGACGTTCAGCTTTGGCGAAGGTGCTTCGTTGCGTTCGCCGATGGCTATTGCCGTGATCGGAGGGTTGGTGACATCTACTTTGATGAGTTTGATGGTGATACCATGTGTCTATTATGTGTTGGAAAAGGTAAAAATAGGCGTAAATAACAGAAAAGCATGAACTTTTTACTACATAGAAGAATAACGATCTGTATGCTGTTTATCGCACTGACCATGCTCGGTTACGTGTCGTATAAGCAGTTGCCGGTGGAGTTATTGCCCAATGCCGAACTGCCGATGCTGTTCGTACAGGTTTCGTCCCAGCAGGACATGGACCCTTCGTACGTGGAATCGGAAATCGTTATTCCGCTTGAAGGGGCGATCAGTTCGATCGGAGGGGTGGATAAGATACAATCCACCGTCGACAGCCGCCAGTCTACCATACAGATAGATTTCAAAAATACGGTGAACTTCAAGATCACCTCCCTGAAACTACAGGAGAAGGTGAACGAACTGGCAGCCACTTTCCCCGACGGCTTCAATGTGCAGTTGCAGAAGGTCGATGTCGGTCAGATGGCCAATAACTTTATGGTTTTGCAGGTGCGCGGTTCGGGCGGTGTCGACAGGGTACGTAATATTGTGGATAAGGAGATTCGTTCCGACCTGGAGAATGTGGACGGGGTCGCTTCCGTCAATATCTACGGCGGCCGGGAGAAAGCGATCGAGATACGCCTCAACCCTGAGGCTTGCAAGGCGTTGAACCTGACGCCGTCTTCCATCAGCGGCCTGCTGACGCAGAACACGCAGGATAAGGCCTTTGTCGGTTTTGCCAATGAACCGGATAGCAAATACTTTATCCATGTCAATGCTCTTTATTCGAAAGTGTCCGACCTGGAGAATATCGTGGTCGCCCCCGGTCCTGTGCTGCTGAAAGATGTAGCCACCGTCTTTTTCGACCTGAAGGAAGAGACTTCCTATAGCCGTGTGAACGGAAAAGATGCGGTATCGGTTGCCTTGATGAGCGATTCGCAGGCGAACCTGATCGACTTGTCGCACCGGGCCGTCGAGGCAATCGACCGGCTGAACGAGAAGCTGGCTTATCTCGATGTGGAAGTGGTGGTGCAGGAGAATACGGCTGAGACGATGGAGAATAATATCGACCAGATCATCAATCTCGCCTTAGTGGGCGGTCTGCTGGCCATACTGATTCTCTGGCTGTTCCTGAAGAACCTGCGGCTGGTATTTTTTATTGCCCTTTCAATCCCTATTTCCGTTTATACGGCATTTAATTTCTTCTATGCCTTTGGGATAACGATCAACAGCCTGACGCTGGTGGGGATGGCACTGGCAATCGGGATGCTGCTCGACAATAGTGTGGTGGTGCTTGAAAATATCTACCGCCTCTCAGCTTCCGGTTGTACGCCCGAACGTTCCGTTACACAGGGTACAAAGGAGGTATGGCGTTCTATCGTGGCGGCTACGCTGACAACGGTGACGGTCTTTCTTCCCTTCGTTTTCTCCGACAACTTTATGATCAAGCTGATCGGTCATCATGTCGGTGTTTCGATTATTTCTACCCTGACCATCTCCTTGTTTGTCGCCCTGCTGTTCATCCCGATGGCAACTTACCTGCTGCTGAGGAAGAAAAACGGGCAGAGTGTCTTTTATGAAAAGGTTTCGATTGTACAGCGTCCTGTACAGGTCTACCTGGTTTTGCTGAAAACCTGTATGCGGAATCCGGGCGTGACGATCTTCGGAGCGATCATCGTCCTGTTCGTCACCCTGATCCTTTCCATCTACATGAATGTGCAGCAGATGAAAGATGTAAATACCGACCGCATCAATATCTATGTGACGATGCCGACGGGCAGTACGCTCGATAATGCGGATAAACTGGTGAAGGTGATCGAAGCGCGTCTGGACAGTTTTCCCGGCAGGAAAGACTTGATCAGTCGTATAAATGAAAAGAATGCCGTCCTCACGCTTAACTTTACCGATGACTTTGTGAAGAAGGCGGGAAGTAAAATGGCTGAATATAAAGCCACGGTGCAGGCCACCGTATCCAATATCCAGGGAGCGGAAATCTCCGTGGAGGAATCGATGTCGGGTGGCGGCGGCGGAGGTGGCGCAGGAGGAGGGGCCATGGCCGGCCTGGGTAATTTCATGCGTCTGCTGGGTATCGGCGAGAACCGTGAACGGATCGTGATAAAAGGCTCCGATTTCGATGTGATGCAACTGGTAGCCGAAGATTTCCGCTATTACCTCGATGAACAGGAGTTTATCCGTGGTTCGCGCGTCTCCTATAACCGCCGGCAGCCTGAAATACATCTCGATTTCGATCCGATCCTGCTGACTTCATACGAGATTACCCGTGCCAATATTTCCTCCGGGCTGGCGGCGCTTAATCCGGAGTATTCTTCGGGTACCTCTTTCAAGATCGGAGAGGATACCTACGATATCATCATCCGTAACGATATTCCCGGCGACGAAGAGAACGAGGAAGAAGAGGCGGAGACGGAAAAGAAAGACAAAACCGTCGATGACCTGCGCCGCGTACAGATACAGAATGCCAACGGAGGACTACATGATTTGCAGGACTTGGCTTCTGTCAATTATGGCCGTGGACGTACCCGTATCATGCGGGTCAACCAGGATAAACAGATAGAGGTATTCTATAATTTCTCTAAAGACGTACAATCGTCGAAAGACCTGCTTGAGGGGTATCGCTCGGATATCGACCAGTTGGTTGCCAATTATAATCTGCCGTCGGGGGTTGCTGTGGAGGTGTTCCATGAAGAAGATGAGTTTGCAGATTTTAAGTTCCTGATACTGGCAGCTTTCATCCTTATCTTTATGATACTGGCCTCTGTCTTTGAATCGCTGGTGACGCCTTTTGTCCTGCTTTTCTCGATACCGCTGGCTGCTATCGGTTCTTTGCTGGCATTGTTGCTGACAAGCAATAGCCTGTTGAATGCGAATACGCTGACCGGTTTCCTGATCCTGCTGGGCGTGGTCGTGAATAACGGCATCATCCTGATAGACTATTCCAATATCCTCCGCAAACGAGGCTACAGACGCAACAGGGCATTGATGACGGCTGGCTTGTCACGTATCCGTCCGATCCTGATTACGTCGATAACGACGATTGTCGCCATGTTCCCGTTGGCGATGGGCGATTCGGAATATGCCGGTGCTATCGGTGCGCCGTTTGCCATTACGGTGATCGGCGGGTTGACATTCTCTGCGTTACTGACGCTGATCCTGATACCGACTGTTTGTATGGGGCTGGAGAATACCTTGCAGTGGTATCGGGGCCTGTCCCGTAAAATATGGATATTCCATCTGGTACTGTTCCTGTTGGGGGTTGCTGGTATCTGGTTGTATGCCGACGGGATGCTGTGGCAGTCTGTTTACATGGTTCTTCTGGTTTTCGGTATTCCGGGAGTGACTTATTTTGCTCAGACCAGTTTGAGGCGTGCCCGTTCGAAAGTAATCGATCCAGGGGAAGATATACATATCTCTGTCCGCAACCTGGTGAAGATATACGACTGGCCGGGACGTATCAGCCGTCAGTGGAATAGTGGCCTGAATATCCGTCGGCATCTGGGACTGAGCAATGAATATCGTTCGCTGAAAGACTTTGTCAACGTTCTGTGGCAGTTCGGTATGTTGCTTTTCGGTATATATTTCACCTGGTTCTTCATCAATAACAGGCTGTGGATATTCCTGTTGTCGTTTGCCATCTATGCCACGATCCTTTATCTGTGGCGGAAGGTCCGTCAATACCTGTTCTACCGTTTCGGGGAAAATAAGCGGGTGAAATATATAAACCGTCTGATATTCTGGAGTATTCCTCCGATCATCCTGTTTATTCTGTTCCGGAAGATGGATAATACCGGACTGATTTCCGTTGTGGGCCTTCTGTGGGCCTTCTGTATTGCCGTATATGTTTCTTCGCAATACTTGTATGAAAAGAATGTCAATATAGAACGTATCAAAGGACGGCTGGCCGGACTTCGCCGCTCCTGGTTCCGTATGGTCAAAGGGATTCCGTTGATCGGGAAACAGCGCAGGCCTTTCAAAGCCTTGAGAGGCGTATCTTTTGAGATCCGTACGGGAATGTTCGGTCTGCTGGGGCCTAATGGCGCCGGCAAATCAACTCTGATGCGTATTATCTGCGGTATCCTGGAACAGAGTTACGGCAGCATCTGGATCAATGGACTGGATACCCGCATTTACCGGGAGGAATTGCAGAGTCTGATCGGCTTCCTTCCGCAGGAGTTCGGAACTTACGAGAATATGTCTTCCTGGGAGTTTCTCGATTATCAGGCGATCCTGAAAGGGCTTACCGATAATAAGCTGAGGGAAGAACGTCTGGAATATGTGTTGAAAGCAGTTCATATGTACGAACGGAAAGACGACAAGATCGGTTCTTTCTCCGGCGGTATGAAACAGCGTATCGGTATAGCCCTCATCCTGCTTCATCTTCCCCGTATTCTGGTGGTGGATGAGCCAACAGCCGGTCTCGACCCGCGTGAACGTATCCGTTTCCGTAACCTGCTGGTAGAGTTGAGTAAAGACCGTATCGTGATCTTCTCCACGCATATTATCGAAGATATTTCCAGTTCATGCAGCCAGGTGGTGGTTATCAACAAAGGCGAGCTGAAATACTTCGGCGATCCGACCGATATGGTGGATATGGCTACCGGTAAGGTCTGGCAGTTCCATATCGACCGTGAGTCGTTCGAACAGGTGCTGGACAAAACGATGGTGATTCATCATATACAGGATGGAGATACGATACAGGTGCGTTACCTGTCTGTCGGTTTGCCTTATGAGGGAGCCGTAGAGGTAGAGCCGAATCTGGAAGATGCTTATCTCTGCTTGCTGAAAAATATGGAAGGGAAGAGCGGACAATGAGTTTCTTGCTAATGTCAGGCGTGATGCGAGACTCAAGTGGTAGATTAATGTTGTAAAAAGATAGTTATGACGATAAAGCAATTGATACCTTTATTACCCAAGGTGGTAAAATATAACCTGAAGATCATCTTCGCCGGCAAGTTCATCTGGTTCTTGCTGGCGGCATTCGCATTTTTTGCCTATTTCATGTTCCAGGCTGCCTGGAATAGGGCGGAGATCAACGAAGGACTGATCTATAACCTTTTGATGTTCCCTTGTGTCCTGCTGGTATTCTATCCTGCCGTATTCGGTATCCAGAATGATGAGGATAACCGGATACTGGAAATCCTTTTCGGTATCCCTGACTATAAATATAAAGTCTGGGGAGTACGCCTGCTGATGATTTATGTCGCTATATTCTTTATCCTGGTGGCTTTTTCTTATCTGGCTACATTATTGTTATATCCGGTCAATCCGTTCGAGATGTCTGTCCAGTTGATGTTCCCCCTTGTCTTTTTCGGGAATCTGGCCTTTATGCTCTCCACCATCACCCGCAGTGGCAACGGCACGGCTGTGTTTACGATTATCCTGGCTATTCTCCTTCTGATAACGAGTGAGATGGAAATAATAGAACGTTCATTTTGGAATATTCTCCTGAATCCTTTTAAAGTACCTGATAACTTCCTGCCGGTAATCTGGGAAGGGTTGATCGTCAAGAACCGTATTTTCCTTTTGATAGGTGGTATTGTGTGGATGATGATCGGGTTGCTGAATTTGCAGAAGAGAGAGAGATTTATATAAATAATCAGGCACGGAGCACATGCGATAATAGATCGTGTGATCCGTGCCTGGAATCTTATTTGCCAGTTAACTATATTTGTCTAGCCAACGTTTGCCTGCTGGAGTTTTAACAAAAATAATAATTCCTATGGCAATCGCACCTAAAAGGAGATATAAAAATATAGCAGGTTCCATATTTATTTCTTTTTATAGGTTAATACTAAAAACCCTGCAATACATAAAAGAATTGCTATACTAACAGCTATTGTTATTACCAAAATTTTATTGGTATTGAGTTGTAAAACAGTAGTAATTACAGCACCTCCGATTACTAGTTTCGATATATCCAATAGATATTTTCCAAACTCTTTGAGAATGTTCGCTTCCTCTTTCTGTAGCTGTTGTACCTGTAGAGGTATGGACATTCTTTTTGTCTTATGCCTGTTCTTCATAGTTAAATAATTTTGTTACAGGCAAAGATAGGATATAATATTGAAAGAGTACAGGAATAACTGCTAAAAATTATACTTGTTAAGCCGGACTGATGCGGGGCATGAATAAAGGCTCTTTTTCCAGTTCAGCATGGAGCATTTTTAGTAATAAGCCGGCTTTGAGCTCTTTAGCCTCCGGTACGTCCCATAGGTTTTTCAACTCCTTCGGATCGTTGGTAAGGTCGAATAGCTCCCCGTATGTCTGGTTCATATAGATCGTTATCTTATATTGCTCATCTATATAACTTTTAGCGTAGAATTTAGTCGGCTGAAAGTGGTTTTCAACGATCGCATGCGTTCTGATTTTCTCCTTTCTGCCGCACCAGACATCACTCTGATCTATTCCCGTCATTGTTAGTGGCTGAGCGATGCCGGCCAGGCTCAGGAATGTTTGTGCCAGGTCGACAGTCGATTGTATGGCCTGTGAGCGTATTCCTACTTTTTCTGCTTCGGGAACGGAAACGATACAAGGTACTCTGAGCAAGTCTTCGTAATGGTGGATCGCTTTCGCTACCAATCCGTGTTGACCGTAGAAATGACCGTGATCGGAAGTAAAAACCACGACTGTGTTTTTAGTTAATCCCAATTCATCCAGTTTATCCAGAATCTTGCCGATATAATGGTCCATCATGGAGATCATGCCGTAATAAGTTGCCATATTCCGGGCTCTGGATTTCTTGTCGGATAACTGTGAATGAGCTCCGTGTACCCAGGAAGGTCTTGTCTCACCATCCTCTTTCAGATAAGAGAAATCAGGATTATGCGTCTGAGTCAACTTGAAATGGATGGGTTTGTCATCAAATTCTCCGGGGGTGAATTCCGGAACGTCCATATCTTCCGGGTTATACATGGATGCCCAGGGTTCCGGTACCAGATAACTGGGATGAGGATCGAAGAAGCTGGCCCACAGGAAGAACTTTTCGTTTTTCTGTTTATATTCCTCCAACATCTTATTGGTTCGTTCGGTAATCCAGGTATCGTAATGATATTTCTCCGGAATGTTCCAGCTATGATATTGCGGATCACTGTTTCCTGTTGGTTTACGGAACCAGTCCCTCCAGTTAGCGCAACCGTTATCTTCCAGCCATACGCCGTAATGTTGTCCCACATGTGGTTCATCCGTGTGGTTTCGGGTGAGTTCTACATGCTCAAAACCGTAGAAAGGTCCGTTGAACTTTCTCCAGAAGTCGAGTTCCTGTAATATAGGATATGCTTCACAGGAGGGGTATTCTTCGGAACCCTTTAGTGGCTGAAAATGAGCTTTACCGATCAATGCTGTCCGGTATCCGGCTTTCTGAAAACAATCGCCGACGGTAAGTTCGTTTTCAGGAAGTTTGGTACCTAACGACCAGGCACCGTGTTGACTTGCATATTTTCCGGTGATTATACTGGCTCTGGTCGGGGTACTGGTCGGATTATTGCAGTAGGCCCTGTCGAAGATGATCCCCATCTTAGCCAGCCTGTCCAGATTGGGAGTCTTAATTGGGGGATTATTATATCCCATGCACATATAATGATGCTGGTCGCTTGTAATCAATAAGACATTGCGACCGGTGAGGCTGTCCTTCTCCAGTATCGTTTCCCCTTTAAACTCTTTTTGGTAAAGCTGGTTCAGACGGGGATCTATATAATGTAGATCCCTGTCGGCAATTACCTGACCTAATGCTTCTGCTTGAAGAAAAGAGGACGGGAGCGCACATCCGATGCCTATGGAAGCTAAGAAAGTTCGTCTTTTCATGGATATAACCGATTTAAAGTGAATGTATCAAATCTCGTCCGGCCAGGGGCAAGGTTTACCCGTTGCCTTAAACGACGGACGCTGTGCTTTTATCTTTCGTAATTGTTTGCCCAGGTCTTTGGATAGTTTCTTTATCAAGTCGGGATGGGAAGCGGACAAGTCATTCTTTTCGCCTATATCGTCGGGAATATTGAATAACTCTTTCTTTCCTGTCTCATAATAATAGATCAGTTTCCAGTCACCTTGGCGGATTGTGCAGGTGGCTCCGATACCCGGTCCTGTGTTGCCCCAGAGGTTCGGGAAGTTCCAATACAGGCTGCGCCCTTTGGAGGGATCGCCGGTATTGGTCAGCAGCGGCATGAAGCTGACGCCGTCTATTGGCTGGATAGTCTCGTATTTCTTTATTTCGGCCATTTCGAGGATGGTCGGGAAGAAGTCTTCGATGATCAGGTATTTATCGCATTTGGTCTGCGGCTGTACCTTGCCTGGCCAGCTGACGATCATCGGTTCACGAACGCCGCCTTCGTAAGCGGAACCTTTACCACTGTTCAGCGGGGAGTTCTGGGTATGAGGTTTGCCGTCGCGCCATTCCGGTTCGGCAGCTAGACCGCCGTTGTCAGACATGAAGATGATAATCGTGTTATCCGCCAGCTGGTTCTTCTCCAGATAATCCATGATATCGCCCAGACTTTTGTCCATTCCCTCTATCAGGGCGGCATAAGCGGCTTCTTTCTCTCCCAGTCCTTTGTCGATATATTTCTGATAGAAACGCATATCCTTATCTATCGGGACATGAATGGCATAATGCGACATGTAAAGGAAGAACGGCTGATCGTATTGTTGCGCCTTATCCAGTGCTTTGGTAGCTTCCTGTGTCAGGGCTTCCGAGATAAAGATATCCTTTCCCCAGTATTTATCCAGGCCCGGAACGGCGAACCAGGGATTCGGCTTGCCGTCTGTCCGGTTACCGAAATTGGCTTCTCCCAAATAACTGGCAAGGCCGCCGCCGGCATGTCCGGCAATGTTTACTTCGAATCCGAAATGATACGGGTTCTCTCCCGGTGTGTCTACCGCTCCCCAATGGGCTTTTCCGCAATGGATGGTATGATAACCGTTATCTTTTAGTATTTGAGCCATAGAGGTGACCTGATAAGTATGTTCGATGCCTGCGACCTCACAGATACCGTTTACATTCCAGTCCGGCAATTCCAGCACATCGCTTTGCCGGTCTGTCGATTTGTTTTTGGGATACGTCCAGTTCGTTACCCGGTGGCGGCCTGCATTCATACCGGTATAGAGGCTGCAACGGCTCGGCGAACTGATACTGGAAGCATAAGCCTGGGTAAACATCATACCCTGGCGGGCAAGGCGTTCCATGTTAGGCGTTTCGTATACTTCATTATAATGTGTCTTTTCCTTCCAGAAAGGGAGGGAAGTATCTTGCCAGCCCATATCATCTACCAGGAAGAGAATAATATTCGGCCGGTCCTGCGGTTTGGCCGCTTCGGCTTGCCCGGCTGCTCCCAATAATGGAAGTGTTGCCAGTGATAGAAATAGTCTCTTGTTCATGCTCGTATTATTTTAGTTCATTTGTTTACTTCTTGGACGTTGAAAACACTGAAGTTACGTATATCCGGCTGTGCTACCGATTGAGAGATTGTCAGGCGCAAAGCCGAAGCCTCTACTGCCGGAAACTGTTCGATACGCTTGTGCCCTACCGATTCGCCTTCGCAAATGGTTTGCCATTTGCCGTTTACTCTGGCTTCTATTTTATATTGACGGATACGCTCACCGTTCCGGATGTTCTCCTGGATAATGCAATGATTGACCGGTTGCGCCTTATCCAGTTTCAGTGTCAGGCTTTTCTTTTGTCCGGAGGTAGAGGCAATCGGAGAGGAGAAGCGGCGATTTATCTCGTCGCCCCATTCTTTCAGTCGTTGTACGTCGCCCGGTGGGAGTAGGCCTGTTGTATCGGGTGTCAGACCGACAATCAGTGTTGCATTCCTTCCGACCGATTTATAATACATATTCATTAAAGATTCAACCGGGTAAACCGTATTCTCGTCATCCGGCTCCCAGAACCATTCATGCCGTCCGTTCATGCCTCGCAAGGGAGTGTCTGCCATAGCCGGAACCCAGTATTTTCCATCCTTGTCGCCTTGTTTCAACAGATCGTTATGGTTTCGGCTCCCTTCCGTATTATTACTGTGTGAGTAAGGGTAGGGGAAAGAAGACCAGCAGGGATAACCGACCGTCCCTGTCTCGGAACCGCCCCAGCGGAAGTCCGCCCGGTCTACGTTATGATAGAAAAGACATTCCGGCTGGTACTTGCTGACGATGGGCAATACGTCCGGCCCGTCGCCTTTCGGATCGTCTGCGCCACCGTCAAACCAGATCATAAACAAATCACCGTAGCGGCTGCAAAGTTCTTCAACCATGCGTTCGCAGAAATGCTTATACCATTGTTGACGGTTAGCGGCAAACTCTCCTTCTCCCTGTACCTTGAAATTATGAACGCCAAAAAGTGAGTTCCACCGGATACCGACATAGATTCCCGGCATTATATCGTATTTTCTACATGAATTGACAAAGTCGCGGATGATATCCCCTTTCCCGTCGCGCCATTTCACCGCTTTCAGGCAATACGGATTGACATCGCTCTGATAAATGGCAAAGCCTGTTTCATGCGTAGCTGTCAGGACGGCAAACTTGGCTCCGGCTGCTTTTGCCGCCTGTACCCACTGGTCCGTATTTAGTTGGGTGGGATTGAAGATATTGTAATCTTCTACTGGCTGGACGCGGTTGTTACCCTGGCCATATTTGATGCCGTCGAAGACATGGAGATCATAATGGAAGACGACACCTATTTCCGACTCGTGCCATTTCAACTGGTGAGGGGCCGGACGGGGGATATCCGCCTCTTGTCCCGTTGCCGGGAAAATACTTGCTATCAGTAAGATTGCCAGATAAAGATGTGTTTTCATGTGTATATAATTTACAGACAGTTCATAAACGGATCGTTGGTCTTCTTCAGCCAGTCTTTCAACTGGTTTGAAAACTGTTTAATCAGTGCCGGCTGATCGGGGGCTATGTTGTTTAGCTGGAATGGATCCTGCTCGCGGTCGAATAATATCCATTCGTCAGTGCGGCCGTTTGTGGCGTGTACTGCAAATGTATATTTTTTCGTCCGTAATCCCCTGTATCCGGTTGTTAAATTTTCAGGGAGAAGATAATAATAGGGCTGTACGATCTCCGGTGTATTCTCCGGTGAGAGGATAGAAGTGGACAGGTCGAAAGTCTGGACCTCTGCCGGTATCCGGTCTTTGAATCCCATTAATGACAAGAGGGAAGGATACAGGTCGGCGAAAGCGATCATCAGGGTAGAATCCCGGCGCGGCGCGATCTTTTCCGGCCAGCTAATCATCATCGGGATGCGCATGGCTTCTTCGTAATAAATATTCTTACCGATATGCTCGTGCATCCCCATGCTGTCGCCATGATCAGAAGTAAACACCACAATTGTATTGTCGAACAATCCCTGTTCTTTCAACTGGCGGATGATACGGCCGACCTGTTCGTCGACACCTGTCATACAGGCATAATAATCCAACACACTCTTGCGGTAGAAGTCTCCCATTTTTGTCCCTTTGGGGGCGATGATGGGGGAGTTGCATACTGTTTCGACATCTACGTCGCGGTAGATCTCTTTGTATTTGTCGGGAACCAGCTCATATCCGGTATGAGGCGGGTTCATGGATACGACTAGGGCAAAAGGCTTGCCTGCGTCGCGTAATTTATTATCTCGATTGGCGATATAGTCGATGGCCCGGTCGGTTTCATATTCCGGTCCCCATTGGTCGACGAAATAAAATTCGTCGCGCGAAGCATCCGTATCCCAGTACATGGGTTTCAGATGATAATCGTATGTGCCATAGGCGATCCAGTGGCTGAAACCGTGGCGGCGTTCTTTGGGACACCATTCATTCCAGGCTATTTTTCCTTTGTTGTTATTGGTTTCAATGTAGGGCTGATAGGGGGAGTCGAGATGCCATTTACCAATGTATCCCAACTCATATCCCTGGTCTTTCAGGACGTCGGACCAGCAACGGGCCGATTCGGGAAGTTCAACTCCGTAAGGGGCAGTATCGGAATTACAGTTGCCTGTTACCTTGCTGCTTACCGGATACATGCCAGTCATCAGCATGCCACGTGCCGGAGAAGATACCGGATAGCTGCTGACTGCATTGGTAAAGTTAACCCCTTCTGATGCCAATTGATCCAGATGAGGTGTTTTTACGGCCTCTTTACCCAGGCATCCTAAAGCATCTCCGCGCCATTGATCAGCCATAATAAAGATCAGGTTTGGAGAAGACTGTTTCTCTTGTGCTTGTATTCCCATTGCTAATATAGGAAATAGCAATAATGTGTGAGTGATAGTTTTTTTCATGGTGCAGTAAAGTTACATAATTATAGTGGAATACAATATCATTTTTGAAAGAACAAGACCTCCCGGAGAAAATAAGGAGGTCTTGTTTTATCATGAATAGATCATTAATCGCCTTCAGGAAGACTGCTGGTTTCTATCTTCCATCCCGGATTCTGATAAATTGTGGAGGAAGCATAATCAGTGGAACCCTCTGTCTCTGTTGTCAGTCGGAAATGGTCGAAGGCAATCGGGTTCAGATATTTGTTCTGATTCCAATTGTAACCGTTGTAAGCAATATTATTCGTATTGATACGATAAGGACGAAGATATTGGCTTTCTGATTTTGCAGATACGTTTGCATTTGTATTTCCGGATTCTATCAGATTAACGACCGAAAGAGTAACATCTGCAGCCGGAGTGGGAGTTGGTGTTGTATAACGTGCATAATTTTCACTCCATAAATCGAAACCTTCTACGTAATATCCCTGCATCATATCCAATGCACGCCAACGTTTCAGGTCATTCAGACGAAGTCCTTCGGCTGCAAACTCGATGCGGCGTTCGCGACGAATGTTATAGAGAGTCGTTGATACTAATTCAGAACCGGAATAACGGGCAAAATCCAATTCTTTACTTAAATCCGTTGCATTTATTGTTTTCTGATAGTCGGTATCCATATTGGCACGTGCACGAAGAGCTCTCCAATACTTTCCACTATTGGCATCCAGCGAACTGTTTAATTCGTAATCAGCTTCCATATAATTCAGATATGCTTCAGCAGCCCGGAATACGACACAAGCTGTGGTAGAAGGCAACGTCGGACCTTGTGCAGCATCTGTTGTCAGCCCCTTTTTTACCGAATAACCGGTAGGGCATTTGTTCTCATTCTGGCCCAGCACGATAGGAGCACGATAATAATAACCATATCCGTTCACAAGATATTCAATATTGCTTCCTCCCTCTGATAATAATTCACCTGGTAAGATGGTATTGTATCCTAAACGTGGGTCACGATCGGCTGCTACGGCTTCATAGGTCTTGTCACCTTGATAACCGGAGTTGTTTGCATAAATCGGTAATCCGTTTTCCATCAGGTAAGACTGCATCATACTGCGTGTCCATCCGGTATTTCCACCTCCGTTACGTTGTATATAGCCAACTACAAAATGGTTGACGGCAGGAGTAAGACTTGCATCATAGGCTCTCCATAATAATACCTCAGAAGTGCTACTTAACGATTGGCTGTTGAATAGGGACGGATAATCGCTGGATAACGAATATTTATCGGCAACTATTTGAGCAGCTTCTTTGGCTTCCGTCAGGAAGAATCTTATTTCAGAATCGATATCGATTGAAAAATCTTTCAGATAATCTTTGTTCGCTCCCGGCCATCCCGGACCACCCGGCACGCGTGCTGTCCCTTTGTGGTATTTTTCCCATGTACCTTCAAATAAGGCTACACGGCTTTTCAAAAGGGCGGCACAATCTTTAGTCAGCCGGTTGGTCATGGGCGGAGTTTCTTTCATGTAATAATAGGCCGAGTCCAAGTCTTGCAGGATGAAACGTGCCACTTCATTGCGCGGACGTCTTTTGCTTGCTTCCCTGACGGTCTCATAATCTTCTGTAATCCAGTTTTTCAATATAGGAAAGTCGCCAAGTGCAACTAGTTTGGTATAGTAGATATATGCACGGAAGAAATACATTTCTCCCAAATAATGTTTATTGTTGGCTTCTGTTCCGTTTAATTCCCCATTCTCCAGGCGGGGACGTACTTTGTCGATGAAATAGTTGACATTACGGATTTTTCCGAAATCCCAGGCTCCTCCGCTTTGCGCTACGCGGGTTTCTCCCTTCACAAATGAACTGTTGGGATTGCTTGCGGCCTGATTGTCGCTATTGTTGTCGGTGACGAATACCCCCATATTATATTGTCCGGGTGTATGGGAGGGAAGCTGATCGTAGAGATTAGCCGAATAAGCAGCCAAATCACTTTCTGTCAATAAATATTTGTCGGTGGGTACAGCGTCCAACGGTTCTTTGTCAAGAAAATCGTTACAGGAGCATAAAGCACCAACCAATGTTATGATGTATAATAGATTTTTTTTCATTGTTCTTACATTTTAAAGAGTGATATTTAAACCGAATGAAATAGTTTTAGATAGCGGGTATGTCTTACCATTGCTGAATCCGTTGGCAGCAGTTGCTTCGGGATCGAACATATCGGCTATGCCACTGATAGTGAAAAGATTTTCTGCACTAACATAAATACGTAGCTTTTGGATATTCGCTTTATTCATCCAGGCTCGGGGGAATGTATATCCTATTTGCAGGTTCTTCATACGCATATAAGCTCCGTTTTGTAAATAGCGTGTCTGAGTTTTTTTGTTTTTGTTTCCTTTATCACCCAGATATGCTTTGGGGTAGTAGGAATCGAGATTTGCTCCGAATACGGAAGCTGTGTTCTCCGGACGGAAATAGTCAAGATGTTCACTAAAACCAACCGATTGCCACTCTCCGCCATCAGCTCCCCAAAACATAGGACCGCCTAACCAAATGTCACGTTTCATGACTCCCTGGAAAAACATCTGTATGTCGAAACCTTTCCAGTCTGCTCCCAGGCTCAGGCCGAAGCGGAAGCGAGGCGTACTGTTACCGATTACTTTTAAGTCGCCATGATCTATAGCTGTACTGTTTCCACTGTCGACTACTTTGTCACCGTTCAGGTCGCGATACATAATGTCACCGGCTCCCCAGGCTGAACCGATTTTACTCTGGTCATTGTTGGCCAGCCATTCGGTCATTTGTTCGTCGGATTTAGCGATACCTTCCGTCTCGTATCCCCAGATTTCTCCGATCGTCATTCCGTCGTAATAAAGCGTATTTCCGTCTGCATCCCAGAGAGCTTTAGAAGCATTGGGGTATGAAATAACTTTAGCGCGATAATCTGAAAGATTGAATCCGGCATTGTAATTCACTTTTCCTATCTGGTCTCTCCAGTTCAGTTGTATTTCCCATCCTTTATTTTTCAGTTCGGCATTGTTTGTGTTCGGAAGAGAGGTTCCCAATATGGCACCCACTTCGGCTGCCGGTCCGACCATGTCTTTGGTTCTGCGGATAAAATACTCGGCAGTTGCATTCAAGCGGTTGTCCAGCATGCCGAGGTCGATCCCTATATTAGTATTGTAAATTTTCTCCCAGGTAAGTGTGCTGCTGACCATTCCCGGAACTCCTGCCGTTGTCGGTTTGCCGCCATTCATTAACCAGTTACCGCCATTAGCCGTTACGCTTTGTGTCAGATAGAACGGATAGTATGAGTCAGTATTCTGGTTTCCTAACATACCCCATGAAACACGCGGTTTCAACGTGTTGATGATGTTACTTATCGGTTCGAAGAACGATTCGCGTGCCACATTCCAGCCTAAAGAGAAAGAAGGGAACACATTCCAGCGCTGGTCTCTGAGGAAACGGGAAGAACCGTCGTAACGAACGTTCATTTCCACCATATACCGGTCCTTATATGAATAGTTGATACGTCCGAAGAATCCGGCAGTCGACCAGTCATTATATTTGGAACTGTTGATTTTATCCTCCCCAGTAGACGCACTGATTTCCGGAACAAGGCTACTGATCACATCGGGACGTTGGGCGCTTAATTCGCGATAGACATATTCTTCGGTATTCATACCAATCAATGCCTTAAAGTAATGATCTTTCAGCTGTAAAGTATAGTCGGTATAGACGCTTGTCGTATAGAAATTACTGTTCAGGTAAGCAGAGCGTGCGAACGAAGCTCCCGGAGAATAACTTCCGCTGAAAGCCAATGCCAGCGGGTTCCCGTTTACATCGTGTTCATAGATCGGATTCAAGTTCGTTTGCTTGTTCTGATTGATAATTCTCATGCCGGCTTCTGCGTAAATATTCCATCCTTTAAGCGGGTGGACAACGAGCTGTCCCTGCATATAGATATTATCGTTATGGGTCTTGGAGCGTCCGCCGTCTGCCAATTGGTTGAGTTTTCCGTTTCTCATATAATAACCGTTCGGGTCTTTAAAAGGCATCATAGGCCACATACGGGCGATGTCGTGGTAAAGCAGTCCGCCTTCTTCCAGATAAACGGGGTTATCGAGGTCAAAACGCACAAACTTTGTGTTGATATTGAAATCTACATATTTGTTTATTTGTGTATTGACTTTTGCAGTTGCATTGTAACGTTTATAATTATCTTCTCCGTAACGCAAGTTACCATTTTGGTTCAGATAACTTCCGGATGCGTAGTATTGTATCTTTTCCGTACCGCCGCTCAGACTGATATTATGTTCGTTCGACCATGCCCACTGGAAGTGCTTTTTCCACCAGTTTACATTATCATTGGCTTTTTCATGAAAATGCCAGTTGTTACCGTTGGCAATAGTCGTTGCTGCTAATTCTCCGGCCATGTATTTTTGTATGCGACCGATGGTCTCTTCGTCAAAAATGACACTACCTCCCTGATTGATAGATGCTTCATTGAAGAAATTGGCGAAGCGGTATGAATCGAGTTGATTGGGGAGGTTGGTCGGACCGGAATAACGGACGTTATTGTTGTAGTTTATTTGCATTTTCCCGGCTTTACCTTTTTTTGTTGTTATCATGATTACGCCGAACGCTGCCCGCGAACCATAGATAGAGGAAGAGGAGGCATCTTTCAATACAGAAATGTTTTCAAAATCTTCCGGATTCAGGTTGTTCATGTTTCCTTCCATGCCGTCGATCAGGATAAGTGGCTCGCCTTTGGAACCTTTACCGATCGTTCCCGTACCACGAATATTGACATTCATGTTCTGACCCAATTGTCCGCCCAGGTCGGCGGTGGATAAGTTTAATCCGGGAACTGCCCCTTGTAAAGACTGTGAAACGGAGGTTACCGGCCTGGATGCCAACACCTTCTTATCGACAGTCGCTACAGCTCCGGTCAGATTAACTTTCTTTTGGGTACCGAACCCAACTACTACTACTTCGTCCAGTGCCTGAGTATCTTCACTCAATTCTATTTTTAGACTGGATTGTCCGGTAAGTTTGATTTCCTGTGTAGTGTATCCTATGTAGGAGATCACCAGGATATCATCTTTCGAAGCGGTGATAGCGAATTTTCCGTCCAGGTCGGTAATGGTCCCGTTTGTTGTACCCTTTATTTGAATGGAAGCTCCGATAACGGGTTCATTCAGGTTCTTGTCAATGACAGTACCGCTAATGTTTTGCTGTTGCGCGTATATATGAAATATACTAACCATTAGCAGCACAATTAAAAAAGTGACTCTTTTCTTCATCCTTTTTAGTTTTAAGGTTGTTAATACTAATTTTATTAATCTTTGTAAGCAAAAGTATCTGGTCTGCCTGGAAGGGATAACGCGTGTTTTCTTCATTAACGATGGGTGTTTTCTTTATTTTTCTTGTTGAAAAACAGGATACTGGGTGTTTTATTCATGAATAGTCGGCAGATTGTTCATGCATTATATTTATGTTGTTTTTCTTTGTCTTGTTTAGAGGTAATATCCTCCTTTTTTTGTTTCTTTGTATATGTTTGAAATATCTAAATGAGGAGCTTTGTTAATTAGATGATGAGGAAATTTATTGCAGCTATACTATTCTCTATTTTTTATAGTTTTTCCGGTTATGCCTTTTTTGAAAAGGATATCAGGGTGCTTACCATGCAAAACGGACTGGCCGATAATACGGTCTTGTGTATTCATAAAGATATGGATGGTTTTATGTGGTTTGGCACAGATAATGGTTTGAGCCGTTATGATGGAAAAAATATAAAGAATTTCGGTTCGGATGGGCTTTATATGAAAGTTTCCAGTATCCATGAAACCGGAAATAATCTGCTTTGGTTGAATGTGAGCGGGCAACTCTTCTGTTTCGATCGCCGTATGGAGCGTTTTGTTTCTATTAATGAAAACGAGAAATTTACCGGAGTCCAAGATGAACTCTGTCTGTTTTATCTCCGCAATATGCTTAAAAGACGTGATAACATTCTTAACCAGCACTGATATATCAACTTCTGACAGTTTTAATTGCACCATTCCGGCTTCTATTTTTTGTACATAGAGTAATTGGTTTACCAGGGTAGATAATGAGGTAGCATTATTGTAAACCAATGATAACTTATCATATAGGGTTTGTGAAATACGTTCCGTCTGCAATAACTCCTGTAAAGGAGAAAGAATCAGTGTCAGAGGCGTACGAAGTTCATGAGAGACGTTCGTAAAGAAGTTACCGCGTTCCCGATTGATTTGCTTCTCTTTCTCACGCTCCAGATTGGCAACAAACAATTCATGCTTTAACCGTTCTTCATGCCTCAGACGTGCCTGTTCTCTTTTTAAACGACGCATCAGATAATATATAATAAAACCGATTGTGATAATAATTAGAAGACGGAACCAAATTGCCTCATACCAATGAGGCAGGATGTTGATATCCATGGATGTCAGGTAACCGCTAGAACCGTCTGCCATAATACTTTGTACCTCAAAAACATATTTTCCTTGAGGTAAGTTTGCATACGAAACCTTTTCACCTTCATTGATTGTCAACCAGTTCGATTGAGCCGGACTTAACCGGTAATTATATTTTTGCAGGTCGTCCGAGTATGTCAGATTACTGAACATCAATGAAAAGCTATTATTAGCAGCCTTTAATGTTAATCCGTGCGTATAGGGAATACCTTGTTTCAGAATGACTTGATTGTTTATCTTTTGCCCGATTTCAACCGGTTTATTATCTACTTCCAATTGAGTTATGACTACTTTGCCGGGAATAAAGTGGTCGTTCATTGCTTCATTCGGGAGGAAATAGGTTATGTTTTTATTATTCCCCCAAAACAGGAAATCCTTATAAAACATCACTGAACGGTTATTACCGGATATATAGTAATTATAGAACAGTTTCTGATGTCTGCTGTAGTTACAAACACTGGAAGCGGAACCCAACCAAATACGTCCTTCCGCATCTTCACAAATACAACCTATATAATTACTGCTTAACCCATTATGGGTTGTGTAAAAATTCTCGATTGAATCAGACTGAATATCCATTACTCCAAATCCGTCGGAATAACCGATATAGAGTTTTCCGTCTGAAGCGGCATAAAGGGAGCGTATATCCCTGACTGGAACATTGGCTGTTTTTTCATAGTCCGATCGAATAGGCTGACCATTCAAAGAACACTTTACTAAGCCGTATGACAATCCTAACAAGAGGTATTTACCGGGTACTTCTACCATTGCACGTATGGTTCCGGAACCGACAGGGTAATAGGTAAAATCTTTTGTCTGGCGATCAAACAACAATAACCCGTTAGTGGTTCCCACCCATAAACGATTTTGATTATCAATCAATAAAGACCAGATGGAACCGGACCATTCAGGTTTGTTTTTAATGCGGACAGGATAAACGGTAAAGGTTTTATTTTCGGAATCATACTGAATTAGTTCGGACTGGCCGTTTCCGAACCACAAGTTTCCTTTTTTATCGTTGAGCACACATAAAACAGTATTGCTCGAGCCGGCAGGGACCGATTCAAACTCCAAACGGCTTTGAGGATTAAAAGGTTCCGTACTTCTCAAAATACCCTTATGGAAAGTGGCAAGCCAGATATATTCATTCTTATCCGTCGCCATTTCACATATTTCATTATGCGTTTCCTGATGAAAGCGCTGATAAAATTGTTTCCTCAAATCGGAGGCATACACTCCTCCGCCTTGTGTTCCGATCCAGATGATACCTTCCGTATCGTAATAAGCGGAGATCATCCGGGTCTCCAGGTTACGATGAAGTTGAGACGCCGTGTTGTTATAGACCTCTGTTGTATAACGGGTAGGTTCTTCTTTATCAGGAATAAAAACTGTGTAACCATTCCATGTAGCAGCTAAATACCGTCCGTCTCCCAAAGAAACTACCTGGTAAATATCTCCGTGGGAAAGAGTTTTTTTCGTATCCTCCGGTTTATAGCTATATTGAGTATAGACACCTGTTTTCGGATTGTAACAGATCGCTCCGTTGGCCCAGGTTCCAATCCAGACAGAATCGTCGGAATAGAGAAGGCGATGAACATGAATTTTATTGACTCTCGGTAAATCGCCCCGGCTTGTCATTTGATGTTTTTGGGGATCGAAAGTGACTATATTTCCCCAATCGGTCGCAATATAAATAATTCCATCAGGGGATTGGCACATAGCCATATAGTTTGTATTGTTTCCGGCCAGACCAGTAAACTCCATTTCTACTTTTAAGTCCACTTTGTCTATATTCCCCATTTTATCCATTTGATAAGCGATTGAAATAAGCGAAAGTACATCAGTGGATATCATCCAAAAAGTCGTATCATTTTGCATGAGTACATCTTGGACTTTGGCATTCAATCTCTTTATCTTTGGATTGATATCTCAAAAATAGAATCAGCCTTGAAGAACCTCCTTTCGAATGCGCTCAAATATACCCCGAAGGGCGGAAAGATAAGGGTTACGATCGCGGAGAAGGAGGTAGACGGGAAAATGTTCTGTTTATTATCCGTTGCAGACAATGGACCCGGCATCGCTGAAAATTTGCAGGGACGCATCTTTGAATCCTTTATAACGGGCGAAAATGATCCCTCATTTTCTACCAAGGTGGGTATCGGCCTGCGTATCGTTAAAAACACGATGGATCTCCATCATGGGAAAGTCTTGCTGAACAGTGCTCCCGGCAAAGGCTCCGAGTTTATCCTTTACCTTCCGTTAGGACGCGAGCATTTTAAAGAAGATGTATATCAACTGGTTGAGGATACCTGTGATGAACAGAAGGAGGAAGCATTCATTGCCCCGGAAAAGGTTCGTGAAGAGGCATCCCACGAATCAGGCAAGAAATTGCTGGTCATTGAAGATAACGATGAGATAAGACATTATATCTATACGCTATTTGAGAAGAAATACCGTGTCCTGGAAGCCCGGGACGGTGAAGAGGGCATGCGGACCGCCCGTGAAGAGATCCCTGACCTGATCATTTCGGATATAATGATGCCGGTCAAAGACGGCTTTACCTGTTGCCAGGAGATCAGGCAGGAGTTGCAGACGGCCCATATCCCGATCATCATGCTGACGGCCAAAGCCGAAGAGGAGGATTTGCTGAAAAGTACCCGGATCGGTGTGGACGACTATATCATGAAGCCTTTCAACCCCGAAGTACTCAAAGCCAAGGCAGAGAACCTGATCCGCATGCGTGAGCAGTTGAAACGCATCTATACGAAAACCCTGATGCTGAAACATACGGTAGAGAAGCCGGAGGAAGAAGAACAAGCCGGTCTTTTCATGCAGCAGGTGATCAGTATTGTCGAAGCCAACCTGACGAACCCGGACTTCAGTGCCAAAAGTCTGGCAAGCCTGTTGAATCTCAGCCAGCCTACCTTATACCGGAAGATGAAGCAGCAGAGTAACTTGTCGATTATCGAAGTGATCCGCAGCATCCGTATCAGCAAGGCTGCTTCCCTGATCATGCAGAAAAAGTATTCTGTTCAGGAGGTGGCCGAAATGGTCGGTTATAACGATATAAATACATTCCGCAAGCACTTCACGAATCAGTTTGGTGTATCGCCTTCCCGTTATAATGCTTTATAGTCTCCGTTACCCTTGGGGTAGAGCTAGTTACCAGGGAGAGACTGTCGTTAACCCGGCGTATCGTTTCCCTTACCATTGCATTCCCTTTGCATATCACAGCTGTGAAACAAAAGAAATCCATCTGTGAAACAAACGGAATCCAACTGTGATATGAAAGGAATGCAGTTGTGATAAGCAATAGAAAGATTAAAAAAAGAATTATTGCCAATGGATATTGACTATTATGGAATAAATCTTATTTTTGTATGATATTGGAGTAAATGGAGAGAGCCTTCTTTAGATTTCCTAGGAGATGAGTAATATAAGTTTCAGCGATATATATACAAACTACTACAAACGTTCGTTTTTGTTTGTGAAGTCATATGTCAGGGATGATATGGCGGCAGAGGATATTGTATCTGAATCTTTGATTAATTTGTGGGAGACCAGTAAGAAGGAGAAAGTTGAATATCCACTGGCACTGCTTGTCCAGATGTTGAAAAACGGTTCCCTGAACTATTTGAAGCATCAGGACGTGAAACAGGCTGTCTCTGAATCCATCTCTTCTAAGATGGACCGTGACCTGTATTATCGTATCTCGACTTTACAGGCTTGTGACCTGGAAGAAATATTCTCGTCTGAAATAACCCGTATCGTCAATGATACCTTACAGGCTTTGCCCGAACAGACCCGCCGCGTTTTTGAAATGAGCCGTTATGAATGCCGTACGGTCAAGGAAATATCGGAAGAATTGTCTATAAGCCCAAAAGGGGTCGAATACCATATTACCAGATCGTTAAAGGTTTTGAGGGTGGCTTTGAAAGATTATCTGCCTGTTTTCTATCTCTTGTTTCTAAGATAACAGATTGTTGTTATCTGACAGTATATATCCGATAAAACAATCTGTTAACTCAACCATTCTGCTACTATCTTACCAGCGGAAATTCAGAAATCCTGAGAGTCGTACATCCGAAAGGAATGAGTGTGATCTCTTCTACAGGCTGTTTGCTTCTCCCTGTAGAGAAAGGTAACGGACCGGCCATTTCGTTATACAATTGCCAGGAAGTTATTTCTTTCGCTTTTACTTTGATAAGGATGGGGGCATTCTCTACATTCCAGAAATAATTGCCGGCCTGCTTGCTCTTGTCGATCGTTACCTGGAAATTCTCCTGCATATTATCAGGATCGAAAGCCACTATGCCATAATTCCATTTGGTTGGTGAAGTCACTTCATAATAAGATTTTCCGAACTGGGTAACTTCATCTCCCTTAAATTCCTTCTTTTCCCATTTCTCATCCATTTTCAGGGCATATACCAATGGTCCGCGTTCAACGGCAACAGAGTTCTCATACCATTTGCTTGTTGAAACCTCCATGGGCAAATGTAAAAGAACCTGGTCTCCACTTTTCCATGTCCGCCGGATGATAGCCAAGCTGTTTCCTTTTGCCGTTGATTCCGGGACACCGTTGACTGTCACGGTTGCTTCCTTGCACCATCCGGGAATGCGCAAATGGAGCGGAAATGCTATTTCTTTCGTTTTGTCGAGTAGCCGGATTGTCAGTTGGATTTTATCGTCCATCGGGTAACTGGTTTCTTCCGTAATTTTAATTTTACAGCCGTTACCCACTTTGGCCGTTACTTCCGAAGGCGAGTAGGCCAATGCGGCAATACCGTTATCCGGGGTTGCATACCAAAGACTTTGGGTGAACTTGGGCCATCCCTGGTGCATATTGGAGAAACAGCATGGATATCCGGTCCGTGTCCCGTATATAATATCTGTTTCTGCATGGTTGGCATCTTCATAGAAATTGTGGGCGTGGCGGGTTATCATGACCTGGTTGGCTTGCTGGAAATATTGTTTGTCCATAAAATCATCTGTGACCTGGGTCGGGAGGGCATTGAAGGCGATCCGTTCCAGATGATCCGTAAAAGCCAGGTCCCCTGTTATTTCCATAATCTTTTCCAGTGAATACATTAATTCGACGGCGGAACACAGTTCGGAACCTTGCGTAGGATTATTACCGTGCAATCCTTCGTCTCCGCCATACATCCCCTGTGGTTGGCCGTTGTATTGCCGGATATCGGCAAATCCTTTCTTTACGGCATCCAGGTATTTTTTGTCAGGATGTTGTTGATAGTAAATAACCGGCTCTTTGATACCTTGGGCCAGATTGACACAATGGATGGTGTTGAAGCGGGTCAGGTCATCCCGGTTGAGGAACATGTCGACGAAGTCATAGCTCTGTTTATGTAATAAATGACCTAAATCGAGCAGGAAGGCATCTCCGGTTATATTGTAAAGCCAGTATACGGCCTGGAGATTGTCGCAGGCACGGTATTCAGCCCAAAAAGTCCAGTTTCCCAACGGGGTGGACGGAAGAGTTTCCAGCTGGTAGCGGAAATACCGGGTCATAAAGTCTGTCACCCGTTTATCTCCGGTTGCCGAATAATATTGCTGCATGATCTTCAACAGAACCATCCGGGGCCACCAGTCGGCAGAGTTGTCCCGTTGAAGTCCGGGTTCCGGCGCATAGTCTTTGGCCGGTCCGAAGAAACCGTCTTCACGCTGGCTCTTCAAAGCCCATTCTATCCAGGGTTGTACCTTTTGTTTCAGTTCTCTATCATCAAGGATATAAGCCAGGGGCAGCAATCCGTCTATCCAGTAAGGACCTCTTTCCCATTGGTCGCCGTCGCCTCCCAGCCATCCGTTACGTGCTCCCATTACTTCCGGATACAGGATATCCATCTGGCTGGATGCCCCTTTTTTCTGCCGTTCAAGCATTTCAAGGAGCCAGCCTTTAGGTTTGATGCTGCCCAAAGGTAGTTCTATATAAGGTTTTCTTACAAGCGGATAGCGGTTATTGGGGTAATCCGGATTATCGGCCTTCCCTGGAAAGGGAAGGCTATTCAATGCTGCTGCAATTAATAAGGATAGAATGATTTTATGTTTCATGACTCATTGTTTGTTTATTTTTCAATTGAAAGGGTTACCGGTCCCATAAGGCCGCTTTCTCTCAAGGGTTCGTTCTTATCCGGCCATCTTAACACCCATGTCTTCCGGTTACTTTCCGGTTGTCCTGCGTCATAGACAAGACGGTTGAACCAGGTACTGGTTACTTTTACCTGAAGTGTGTTTTTTCCGGGACGAACGGCTTTTGTTACATCGGCTTTGTAAGGTGTGGTCCAGACTGTCCGGACAGGTTTGCCGTTGATGATTATTTCCGCAATCATATCCACTCTTCCCAGATCAAGAATAAACCGGTTGCCGGATGTATTATCGATATTGAAGGTCGAAGAATATTCGACTGTTCCGGAAAATGCTTTCGCTTCTGTTGAAGTATCCAGATCTTTCCACGGTTTCAGTTCAGATATCTGAAGAGATGCAGGTGCTCCCCAACCGTCCGGGAATTTGAGTTCCCATGGCTGGCTGAGAGGAATCGTTGTTATGACTTGCTTTTCCACAGCACTTTTTGCAGGTATTTCGGGGTTGTCTTTGCGGAATACGACAAAATAAGATCCGGCCTGGGGTAAACTGATCTTTACAGATGTCCGGTCTCCCTTTTTTTCATATATGGCAGGAATAACATTTCCTGTCAGAGGGTCCCATATCTCGGCATGTCCGCTATTCCGGAAATCCAGCTCTCCCTGAAAACTTTTGTCTTTCGGTACTGTAACAAAATACCAGTCGGCATTCTCTGTCTTCCTGTGCAGCCACAGGGAACCCGAACCTTTTACATCCGGGGCAATATCCAGTTGTTCCAAAGCATCAGCCAAAGTTATACCGGAAATGATACGGCCTTTTCCTATCTGCCGGATACCTGTTTCCGACGTATTTCCCCATATTTTCTTTATGGTCCTGTCGAATCTTTTCTGTGCATCTTTTCCTCCTGAAAGTGTGGCAAGTCCGGATGGTGCTTCTCCGACGACAGTCGCTCCTTCATAAATGAGTTCATATAATTTTTCGACTGTTTCCGGGCGCATGCGCGGTACCTCCGGTAGCCAGAGGAGACGGTAACGTAAACCTTCCGGAGTCACCAGGTCACCGTTGTTTACGGAAAGCCGGTTCAACAGCACATCCGGATTGCAATAGTCATATTTGAATCCTTCCGGGAACGGTGCTTTCTGGTCTGGTTTATGATCGGTCTCGTCTCCCAGATACCAAAGCACATCGGAGACTGGTTTCCCTCTTTCCAACAGATAGTTGCATCGGGCTAAATAAGTCGTAAACTCAGGCATGTATTTCCACCAGGTCTGTCCGCGTAAGAACGGTGTACCGATGCCTGCTCCGGAGAAAGAAGTTCCGGGAGGGGGAAAACCTACTTGCGGATTATGTGTATATGTATGGAATACCAGGTGGGTAACTCCTTCCGTAGAATTGACATTGGCTACTTCTTTCAGCATTTGCCAATGTTCGTCCCAGGTATGGCTAAAGGAAGTGAATGCTTCTGCCGCAACGCGGGGTTTCCCATATATGCGGGCTGCGGAGGCCGCCGGTTTGATCGGTTTGAAATTGATTGAACCTACGAAATTCTCCGTCATAGGTTGCCAGAACTCGCACATAGGGACATCGGCAAATTTGTAATATTCCAGGATATCCGTGGGGAAGCCGTCACCGGCACTGGTCTCGTATGTCAGGGAGAGATTATTCTCTTTGGCCAGCCTGGCTATATTCCCATAAAAGTTATTGACAAAAAGAGTATTGAGAACCCTGCGCCAATCGCATAAAAAGCGAAAAGTGGTTTCTTGATCTTCCACTATATAGCCGAAGAGTGCCGGAATCCATTTTTTCAGCGGATAACCTGTGATTTGTTCAAACTCTTTGTCGAGTCCGGCTGTCCAGGTCTGTGTGTAACACTCCCAGCTATCCATTAACAAGCCATTGAGCAACCCTCCGGCCAAAGGACCGTTTTCTCCTGAGAGCCGTCCGATATATCCGGCGAACTGTGCATTGGAACCTTCTACGGAGAGTTTGTTGCATTCCCATCCTGTACCTTCCGGTGGTGCTGGAGAATTACGTCGTCCGGTATTCACATGGCCGATGCGTAAAACAGTCCATTTTCCTTTCGGTGCTTTCCATGTCAAGTTGCCTTGTGCATCCATAAAGGTGGTTATATCTTTGATTTGTTTCGTATTCAGGTAGGTTTCCGGGTCGTGCTGTTTCAGATCGCCTGTCCGTTCGATGCTTCTTGATACCCATGCGGCTTGTGACTCCCAGCTGTTTTTGCGGGCAGCAGTGAATAAACGTAACGATTTAAGGACGATATTGTGTTGATTAATGAGGGTGATACGGTATTTCTTTGCCCCTTTTGTCTCTGCACAGGCTAAAGAGATAGGGTAATTATCTTGTGTATTGCTCTGGGGAAGGTCTGTGTTCAGTACTTCCCGGGTTGTTCCGTCAGGCAAACAGGCCTCCAGCTTCACACGCATATCAGGTTCAAAGCACCACGGGTGGTTCATTTCGTTACTGGAAGGAAGTTCCAGTGTACGGATAATCTCGTTTTCCGGGAATTCGACTTCGATCCAGTACGGGTTCTCGGTAGTAGTTGCGGTGAGCTGTATCGGGTTTTCACTTTTTCCCTGCCATAAATGTTCCCATGCCGCCTCTTTATTGCTTTTGAACGAGACTGGTATCAATGGCTTTCCGTCATCATCCACGGGCGTTGGGAATGCTATTACCATTAAGTCTTCATAATCCCTCCAATCTTCTTCACTGGGCTGGGGGAGAGGTAACTTTTGCATTATCTCATCCGAGTTCCCCTCTATGTCCGTGCGGCTCCAGGCCAGATGGCGCATGGCATTAGACGGTTTTATCCAGGGACCGCCCGCCATTGCCCATCCCGGGCAATTCTGCATGGTGAACCGTAACCCTAAACGCCGGCATTCTTCTGCCGTATGTTTCACCATTCCATCCCATAGCGGACTAAGGCAGGCTATTTGCGGGTCGACCCCCGGCCAGGGCCCGCCGAACTGTCCGTGAAACAGATGTATCCCGGAGAATCCGGCATCCGCAATCGCTTCCAGGTCAGCAGTAATACCTTTGATGGATACGTTACCCCCGATGTAGTGGAACCAGGTTTCGGGGTAGAAGACTTTGGGCGGATGTGAAAATGTTTTTTTATCTCCTTCATCGAATGGTTGGTTCAATTCACTCAGGGAAGGTGCAACAGGTGCCTGAGCTATCAAATGTCCGAGGGATAGAAGTGAAAAAGCAATATATAATAGATATTGTTTTGAAATTAGTCTGTTCATATTTCAGTAAGATTAATTGCTGTGATACATTTATTTTTTATTTAAAATCAGCAGGATAAGCCAATAACTGATAAACGAGTGCTTTTGCCATCCGGTAATGACCATTTGCATTTGGGTGAAGGCGGTCGGTCTTTTCGTCATGGAAGTAAACAGTATGTGAGTCTGCCATTGGATAAAGTCCGCTAATACTATTTAAGTCTATAACCGGGACGGCCCATATATTGGAGGCTTCCTTTATAATATCGACATAAGCGTCCACATATAATCCTGATTTGTTCGGGAAGGCTTCTTCCGGTTGAATATTATTGTCTCCGAAGTAAGCCTGGGCACGATGGATTGGTGTGAGTAAAATAATTTGTTGAGTAGGGAAGTTTTCTTTCAGGAATAACATTGCCTTATTTATGCGTCCTCTAAAGTTGGTATCTTCCGTTTGTTGGATACGCTTAACACGCATTTCCTGTGATGGTCCGGCAACCTCAACACTGGTATTTTCCGTTCGATACCAATCTCCTAAAGGTATACCTTCATTATAATCATTGGTTCCGGCAAAAATGATTATCGCATCAACCTGATCACCTCTTTCTTCTTTCAGTTTTTGTGCTTGTGCCAATATACCTTTCCATTGGTCTCCATTGATGCCATAGACCCAGGCCTCCAAACCTAGCATCTCTTCCAGATACTGCCAGTAATTTTTTGTTGTGCCGACATGGCTTTTATCGGTAATGGAATCACCCAGGAAAGCTACCTTTTTCCCTTTCCATTGGCTTTTTCCGATTTCTGTTGCTACAGGTTCTTTTTGAAAAGAATGCAGAGCAGCGATACAAGGACATACATCGGCTGATAAAATCAAGCCGGAAAGTAGAATTGCAGAATATTTCGTGTTCATGGTACAAATTAATCTATTATTTTTCAAAGCATTAGTCTAATCGAATGAGGCCTGGAAGTTATTAAGAAATGTTGAAATAGCAAAAGGCATGGAGAAATATTATCTGTATAATTTATGAGAGCATTTTTGATGATATGCCCTCATAAATTATAAACTCACTTACTTTTCTTCTCCGATTATAAAAACAAAATTTACAGGAGATAGATCAAGGGTAAAGGTTGTATAGGTTATACCATTCTCCTTTTTCTCGTACTTACTGTTCACTTTTTTTTCCATTGAACCGGTATACGGATTCCAGATTTCCAAGCTAAGTTTTCCTTTCAATGATACATTCGTTTTTACCGGGTGATCGGTAGAGTTGGCAAACAGATAAATATCCTTTCGATTCTTTTGCTTGTGAATATATGAAAGCATACCCAGCTTTTCGGAAGGAAGATTACGGTATTCATCTACACCTAATAACCGACGGTGTAAAGCATCCGGTTGATCTAAGTGGTCGACTTTTTCGATGTGAACATCCGGATCAGGTAATAAAGTTTCTATTGCTTTCGCTAGAATATCTTTTTCAGCAGAGGGTAAAAATAAGGCTTTTCCCCCTTGTGAATTTGATTCGGAAACCTGTTTGTCTGGCATAACTTCCAAAGGATTAATACCGAATATCTCTTTTATCAGATTTACCAGTTCTGTATCCCGACCAAATTCAGCGGATTTATTAGGTAACTGATTGGTTGCTAATATTTTGCCTCCTGCTTCATAAAAAGCTTTGATCTTTTTCAAGGCCTCGACTGATAGAATTTGTGATGAAGGCATAATTAATAGTTTGTATTTCTGATGTGTTACTGAAGCGGATAAGCATAGTTCATCATTTATAATCTGATATTTATTCTTTATCAGTTCTTCCGGATGAACGAATGTAAAATCCTGACGAATTTGCCCTGTCAACATATCGCTGATTCGATTATAGTCTGTTCCGGGAGGAACGTCTTTTCCTATTGTAGGGCGGTTCGGATTATCCAATTCATACCATCCTTCCAATGATTCAATCGGATACAGTACAGCTATATCGACAACCCGATTCCCATCCTGTAACAGAGAAACAGAACGTCCCATGTAATCACTGTATTGATGTAATGCAGGTCCTAATAGTTTACTATAATGGGCGATTAACGGTGGTATTTTGACCATATCCGGATTATACCACATTCCATGGGGTACAAAAAGATTTGCGCCTCTTACCATCAATTCCATCGCTGCCCGGTACAACATCAAAGAATCCATCTCTGCGATGTAATTTCCGTAAATTTCAACTGCAACATTAGGACGATCAAAAGCATCTGCGGCCGAACTGATCAGTTTGAATCCCGGTCGGCCATAAGGATAACCGTGGATAGCATCCATCAGCGGAACGGGTACGTGGCGATAATATTTAAACGGGTCGCCATACATATCAACAGCCGTTGGCTCATAATTTCCAGGCGGATGCCCCATACTGATCAAGTCGTGGCGGGTACTCCATTCTCCTACTTTTTTCGGATATCCTTCGCCTATCAGTTCTGCCCGTAGTCCGTAAAATGCGATACGGGCTGCTTCTGTTTCTGATCCTATGTTATACCATAAAGCCGGATAATAAAGAACGGCCTTTTTCCCATAACGGTTTTCAAAGGATTCAGTTAGAGCGGCATTCCAATATCGGGAATTACCCAGATAACCGACATCGTCAAAAAAAGATCTCCGAACAGTTGTTCCAAAGAAATCATTGAAACGTTTAGCGTATTGCTCGTAAGTCATTGATATGAACTGGTCAATCGCTGCTTCATCCATATAATCCAACCGGGAGTCTACATTGTATTCCAAATAAAAAGACATAATTTTCCATTTCCCTTCCGGAGCATCCCAGGTTAATATGCCATTTGTTACCTGATCAGTCAGGTCGATTCTTTCCAGGTTTTCCGTATTCATTGCAACAGTTCCCATGAACAAATCTTTTGTAGGAACATGTTTGTGGACTTTTTGCGGACCTACGATATCTTTCTCCTCTTTGCTAAGTCTCTTTTGTGTATGTTGGGGAAATTCTTTTGTCATTCTGCCTCCAAGTACACCGCTGGGGAAATCGACATCATCATAGAGGATTACTTCTGTTCCCAATTCTTTTGAACATTCCAGAATATCCCTGTAGCGGTCAAAATAACCTTCACTCAGATATTCCGGAGTTGTTCCCGGGCAAATATCTTTTCCGTTCCACATTTGTGCGGGAGTTAATGGTAATATAGCAACACCGCCAAAGCCATCTTTTCGGTGGGCATCTGTTATTTGCTCATAAATACCTTCTTTCGTTAATTCTCCGTTGATGTGCCAAAAGGCTTGAGGACGATACATATTCGGAGGATTCACGAAATTTGTATGCATTTCTTTCACATTATCAGTGGGTGCACTGGAAGACGTGCACCCTGCTAATATAAAGAAACTACTGATCGTTATTGTAACTGCAAAGTTTCTTGTCATATCATTTTATTAATATCCCGGATTTTGCTCCAGGCTGTTATTACTCTTCTGTATTTCCTGATAATGAATAGGTAACACAAAGAATGCATTTTTCCAGTCTGATTCACGGGATGTCAGCGACAATGTATATCTTTCATACGTATAATCATTGGTTCCGTTTTTAGTAATTTTGAAACCTATGATAGGTGCATTGTCTGCAATTTTCCAGCGTCTCAGATCGAAATAACGATGCCCCTCGAATGCCAGTTCAATCTGACGTTCATGATAGATACGTTTTAATAATGCATCTCCACTCTCTGTAATAGGAGGCATATTCACACTTTTGCGTGCTCTTACCTTATTTACATATTCTCTGGCTATATCTTCATTTCCCAGCTGATATTCAGCTTCCGCATAGTTCAAATAGATTTCAGCCAGACGGAAGAACGGGAATGGTGTCGTATAATGGTGTGATTGAGAAATAGGTTCTTTTTCATTTACAAACTTTCTCAAATAGTAACTGGTCATTGTCATATCCTGGTTTAGCATATCAGCTCCACCTTGGAATGTTTCAACTATACGATCGTCTTTTGTAGTAGACCCGTTATAATAAACACAATCGTAAAAACGAGGATCCCGGTTTTCATAAGGTTTTTCCGGATTATACATCGAGTTAGGATTCACTTCTCCACTTTTTGAATTCAGTACGGGAATTTCTCCTTCTAACGTTTCATAAGCATCTACCAAATTTTGTGAAGGAGTAGACCATCCGCGACCGCCGTCTCCTGTACATGCCAGATTGAAGCCAAGTGCATGGGAATAAGTTTCACTGAATTCTTTGGCATAAATATATTCACTGTTTGCTACATCTAAAAACATTTCTCTGTAGTTGTCGCATAAAGCATATCCTTTATCGAACAGGTCTTTAGCAGCATCTGAGGCCAATTGCCATTTTTCTTTTTTATTTTCCGGATTATTCAAAGCACTGGCACTGTAAAGCAAAACTCTCGATTTTAAAGCACGGGCTGCATTTGCACTTGCACGGTTCCGTTCTCCCGGTTGGTCGGGTAGAGTGGCTATTACATCATTCAAATCTTTAATGATATAGTCAACACATTCATCATAAGTATTTCGCTTAACATCAGACCAGTCGCTGTTGATATCATAAGCATCTTCTATGATGGGAATACCGCCATAGGAGCGGATTAGCCGGAAATAGATAAAGGCACGGATGAATTTCATTTCACCAATCATTGTTTTCTTGAAGTCTTCATCGACCTTTGCCGTTTCAATGTTAGTGAAGAAAGTATTTGTATTATGGATATATTTATATCCGGCTTTCCAAAAATGTAGGATTTCGCCGACAGCGCCTATATTATCAGATGTTAAAATATTTTCGCGAACATAATTGCATCCTTCATCGTTGTATTTTTGATATACCTCGTCTGAGAAGAATGAATAACGATAAAAGTTATCTTGTCCAACCAATGCTCCATATTGGTCGTTTACAAACATTTTTATCAAATTCTGATCCTGCCAGACAACGGGATCAGAATAACTATCACTGGGAGTAATATCTAAAGCATCGCACGCTGTTAGTAATGACATGGCAGATACTATATATACTATTAGATTTTTCATAACTTACTGTTTTTTAAAATGAAATATTAACACCTAAATTGATCAATCGTTGCGGGTTGAGTGCCCAACCTCCGTAACCGGAACCTGTAGCTTCCGGATCAATACCCATACCTCTCATATGGTCGATCGAGAATAAGTTTGTTCCGCTTAAATAAATACGGGCATTCGCTACGCCGATCTTTCCTCTGGCTGATGCAGGTAAAGTGTAACCGATTTCAGCATTTTTTAATTTGAAAAAAGCTGCGCTTATATTAGTAAATGTTGTGCCGTTAATTCTGTTCGGGGTTCCTAAGCGTGGTTTTGTACCATCTTGATTTTCCGGAGTCCACATGTCTTCTGTCCACCATTTCATTAAGTTACCGGCACCTCCTGATGAAGGATCTACCCATGCTTCCTGGATTGTATTGATTACTTTTGCTTGTCCCTGGAACAATAATGAGATATCAAATTGTTTCCAGGTAACACTAAAGTTTAAACCATACACAATTTGAGGAATATCGGTCAAGTCCTGACGAATCTGGTCTAATGAGTTGATTTCGCCATCTCCGTTTGCATCAAATATTTTAATATCGCCAGCCATAGTTCCCGGACGCTTTGCTACATTCGAGTCATTTATATCTGCTTCGCTATAGATACCGATTGCTTTGTATCGCAATGAACTGCCAATCGGATGTCCCTCGGCTTTCTGATACTCTTCTGCCATAGGTGCTTCATCTGAAAATACGACATTGTTCTTGGCGTAAGTGAAGTTTCCGGAAATAGAATATGAGAAATCTTTATTGACAGCCTTTTGGTGACCGATCATGAATTCTATACCTGTATTTTCTGCAATACCAATGTTTTCATCAGGCAAAGACAAACCGGTAAATTCAGGAACAGATGCGTTACGTTTTGTCAAAATGTTTGTACGGCGGGATTTAAACCAGTCAAATTCAAAGCTTAACTGGCCTCCGAAGAAGCGGGATTCTACACCCATATCGTAGGAGTTTGCGATTTCCCATGTTATATTCGGATTAGGTGTACCTTTCTGATATAGTCCGGAAGCCTGAGCTCCATTGAACACAGCACCGGAAGATAATCCATACAATACCAAATACTGATAAGCAGCAATCGCATCATTACCCATTTGTCCCCAGGATGCTCTTAATTTCAAATTATCCAGCCAATTGATATTGGACATGAAGTTTTCTCTGGAAAGGGTCCATCCGGCAGATACTCCAGGGAAGAAACCATAACGATTGCCCGGAGGGAAGTTTTGAGAACCATCATAACGGAACTGGAACTGAACCATGTATTTGTTATCATAATCATATAAAGCACGACCGAAATAATTCAGACGGGCAGTTTCAGACCAGGAGCCGTTGTTTGTCTGTGTGTTGCTGTCTCCAAACGGTAACTCGGGAATCATTCCACTGGGAAAATTACCTCTATAACCACTCAGCATATTAGAACTCGATTTATTTCCTTCAAATCCCAGGAAGGCATCGATCGTATGTACACTATTAAATGAGTTGTGATAATTGGCACGAACATTTCCTGTTAAGCTTTCCGACCGTTTTTCTTCTATATTCAGGGACGGACTGGATACCGTAGGAACCATTACTTTAGAATACTCATTCATTGCCTGGTCATAATTGTAGACATAGGCTACATTTTTGAACTGTTTGTACTTCTGATGATAATAGTCATAAGCGATACTTCCAACCAGAGAAAGTCCTTTTACCCAAGGAAGATCAATTGTAATATTTGCCAGGGAATTAAAAATCCAACGGTCTGTTTTGGTTTCACCTGCTTCTCCGGAAGTTTGTACTAAAGGATTATCTCCGTCACGGGCTGGTGCTGCCAGATCTGTTCCCGGATATTTGGCTAATATAGTCGGTAAGTTTAATGCTACGTGGGAATACATAGATCCACCGTTTACGGATCCGTCACGAGGTAAAACACGGTCTAATTTTTTTGCAGATAAATCCAAGCTGACCTTTATATAATTATTTACCCGGGCATCCAGATTTGAACGGACATTAATCTGTCTGTTGTGGGTGAAACCATTATTAAAGGGCGTACCTTGATTCAAAAATCCGCCGGACATGAAATATTGAACTTTTTCGCTACCTCCTCGTAGAGACAAATTGGCTTTATCCTGATGTGTCCATGTCTTTTGTACTGTTCTGTACCAATCGGTATTCGGATAGTTCAGCGGATCAGATCCGTCTGCAAATTTACGGATTTCCTCTTCAGAATAAGTGGGTTCAAGACCTTTTGTTAAATTAGCCCAATTGTGTGCTGTTGCATATGTCGCAGCATCTGCCATTTCAACAATGCGGGTTGGTTGCGCAAAAGAATGATTGTAGGTGATATTAATAGTAGGCTTTACCCCTTCTTTACCACGTTTAGTAGTAATCAGGATGACACCGTTTGCTGCTCTTGAACCATAAATGGCGGCAGAAGCATCTTTCAATACAGAGATCGACTCAATGTCATTAGGGTCCATTCTGGATAGAATTCCATCTTCTTCTGTTCTGGCAATGCCATCGACAACATATAAAGGTTCTGTCCCGTTAGCATAGGTACTTTTACCTCTGACAAAGATGGAAGTACCTTCGTTTCCGACTTCTCCGGAACGGGTATTGATGATAACTCCCGACAAACGTCCGGCCAGACCTGCTGCAACATCTGCTGATGGGCTGACTGCAATATCCGATGCTTTTACTGTTGTAATAGCAGCAGTAACCACTTCCTTTTTCTGGGTTCCGTATCCTACAACTACTACTTCATCCAAAGCCTGTAAGTCTTCTTTCAAAATGATATTGAAAGATTTTTTGTTTTGTGTCGGATATTCTTGTGTAATGTAGCCGATATAAGAAACCTGTATAATAGAAGAAGGAGAAACATTCAGAGAATAGTTACCATCCATATCTGTAGTTGTCCCGTTCATTGTTCCTTTTACTACAACATTTGCTCCAATAATAGCTTCTCCCTTTGAATCGGTTACTTTACCGGTTATTCTTTTGCTATTTTGTTGTTGCCCTTCTGCTGTGTTTTTCATTAACAGAATGTTATTACCTTCCATAGCATATACTACATCCGAATTCCTGAAAATTATTTTCAGAACTTCGGCAACCGAGATATTCGAAGCATTCAATGATACTTTTTGGGATAGGTCAACATTTTCATAATTGTAAACAAACAAAAAGTCTGTTTGTGATTCGATCTGACTGAGAATATCCTTCATATACATATTTTCAGCCTGGATACTCACTTTCGTTGTCTGAGAATTGGCTTTATTTGCCCAAACACCTGAAATACATAACAGAAATAATAAAAAGGTTAACTTCATAACTCTGAATATGTGTTTAAAATTTGATAATAATAGGGCATACTTTTCCCCTATAGGTTTTTTTTTCATAACTTTGAAATTTCTAGAAAGTTGGTACTAAAATCAATTTGCTATTGTGTCAGAGTACTGACTGTCATAACCGGATTATGTTGGAGCATGATCCGGTTAAATTTTTTTACTTTGATCGTTCTATATCATAGGCATTTTTATTTAATGGTTATTAGATTCAAATCGTTATTCTTTGTATAGGTAAATTTATGTTCTATCTGTAATACTTTCAATACTTGTTCTATGCCGTCTTTGGTTCTGAATTTGCCGGTATATCGGCTGTTTATAAATTTCTGATTATAAACTTCAATGTCAATGTCATAATATAGCTTGAGTTTTTCTATGATTGTAGCGACTGATTCGTTGTTAAAACAAATAAGGCCTTCTTTCCATCTGAAATAATCATAATCAGAAATGTCTTTGGATATCAGTTTGTTATTTTGTAATCTGATATGTTCTTTCTCTTTCATTCTATAATTGGAAGATAAGCGGGGAGAGGATAATTCTATACAACCTCTTAATAATGCTACTTCAAAATCAGAGGAACTGGAATATGCTGTCACATTAAACTCTGTCCCTAATACTTGTATATCCATTTGAGGAGTTTTTACAACAAAAGGCTGTTTTTCATTATGGATAACATCGAAATAAGCCTCTCCGTTCAGTTCTACCTGACGGATATCTTTCCCGAAACTGATGGGATATACGAGTTTGCTACGTGCATTGAGCCAGACATGTGTGCTGTCCGGTAAAATTAATTCGGCACGTTGTCCGGCAGGTACGTATAATGTTTGATAAGCGATAACATTTTCTTTTACTGAAGTTGTTTCATATAATTTTGTTCCTCCCCAGAAGAGGATGAGTATAGCTGCAATTTTGGCAAGTTCGTAGCCTATTTGACGGAAAGTAATTGTTTTCTTTTTCTTTTGGACATCGACTTTGCTGTCCGGTTGATTCAATAAGGATATATCATTCAATTTGTGTAACGCCATAAATTCCCGGACATGGCTTTCATCTGCATCCAGCCAGTCGACTACGGCAATGATCTCTTCCGGGCTGACATTTCCTTCTACATATCTTTGTAATATATCTTTATCCATTATAGGCTAACTTATGTTGTTTTATTGTCTTATATAGAAAAGACAACACAAGTTCAGAAATCCCTAGTAGGAAAATGAAATATTTTAAACAAAAAGAGCATCTCTGATTCACGGGATGCTCTTTTTTATTTTACTGTTCCTTCTTTACTGGCGGATAATCCAGGGTATAATGCAATCCACGACTCTCTTTTCGTTCGATGGCCTGGCGCATGATTAAATAACCTACATTAATCATATTACGCAGTTCGCAGATATCTTTCGAAGCAACCGAGCGTTTGAACAGGCTTTCTGTTTCTTCATAGATGATGTCCAGACGGTCCCAGGCACGTTTCAGGCGCAGGTCGGAGCGGACGATGCCGACGTATGTACTCATGATTTGTCCCACTTCTTTCACGCTTTGGGTGATAAGGACCATTTCTTCCAGAGAGGTCGTGCCCTCGTCGTTCCATTCCGGGATGTTTTCCTGATACTTCAAAGAATCAATGATTCCTAAACTGTGTTTGGCTGCTGCATCGGCATAGACAACTGCTTCGATTAGTGAGTTGGAAGCCAGACGGTTACCGCCATGTAAACCGGTGCAGGAACATTCGCCTACCGCATAGAGACGGTCGATAGAAGAACGTGCATCCAAATCTACCTTGATACCTCCGCACAAGTAATGGGCGGCAGGAGCTACCGGGATATAATCCTTGGTAATGTCGATGCCCAGGCTCAGGCATTTCTCGTAAATATTCGGGAAATGTTTTTTTGTCTCTTCCGGGTCTTTGTGTGTAACGTCCAGATATACATGGTCATCTCCACGGGTATCCATCTCGTTTTTGATGGCGCGTGCCACAATATCGCGGGGAGCCAGTGAAAGACGTTTATCATATTTCTGCATGAACTCTTTTCCGTCCAGCGTACGCAAAACGCCGCCGTAACCACGCATCGCTTCCGTAATCAGGAAGGAAGGGCGGTCGCCCGGATGGTACAAGGCCGTTGGATGGAACTGTACAAACTCCATGTCCTTAACGGTCCCTTTTGCACGGTAAACCATCGCTATGCCGTCGCCTGTGGCTACCAACGGATTGGTCGTTGTCTGGTAAACGGCACCTACACCGCCGGTTGCAATCAGCGTTACCTTGGAGAGGAAGGTGTCGATTCGTCCGTCTGGGTCCATGATATAGGCGCCGTAGCATTCTATATCCGGTGTCTGACGGGTGACGGTGACACCCAGATGGTGCTGCGTCAGTATTTCGATTGCGAAATGATTCTCAAATACGGTGATGTTGGGGTGCTTCTGGATGGCCTGAATCAGGCTATCCTGTATTTCGGCACCTGTATTGTCTTTATGGTGTAGGATGCGGAATTCGGAATGTCCCCCTTCACGGTGCAGGTCGAAGTTGCCTTTCTCGTCTTTGTCGAAGTCTACACCCCAACTGATCAGCTCTTTGATTTGCTGAGGGGCGTTGCGCACGACCTTTTCCACGGCATCGCGGTCGCTGAGCCAGTCGCCGGCAATCATTGTATCTTCAATATGTTTGTCGAAATTATCAACAATCAGGTTTGTTACCGAGGCGATGCCTCCCTGAGCGAAATATGTGTTAGCTTCTTCCAGATTAGTTTTGCATACCAGGGCTACTTTTCCCTTGCTGGCAACTTTAAGTGCGAAACTCATTCCTGCAATACCGGAACCTATCACTAAGAAATCGAATCTTTGTACCATAAGACATTACTGTTTAGATCGCCAAAGTTAGGAATTAACTTTTATGGTTGTACCCTTCGATGCCCCCTTTCCTTATAAATAAGGGCGAAATAGGCATTCTTTTGCTATTTTTAAAAGAAAAGCCATAAACATTCGCAGGTTTCCCCTGTTTTAACTACGCATTGGATATCCGGCTTATTATTAATACTTAAACGTTTTGAAATATGAAATCTAAAGTTTTACTGGTAGCTTTGGCCGCTATGTTGGCAGGCGGGGCTATGGCACAAGATTGTACGTTCTTTTTCCCTACGACAAAAGGAACTAAACTGGTGAAAAAGAGTTATGACGGCAAAGGAAACCTGTCAGGTGTAATGACTTATGTAGTGGATGAGGTGGAAAGTAAACAATCCGGCCTGGAAGTCGAAGCCGATTATGTGTTCGTCAATAATGGCGGAACAGTTATCGACAAAGGCGAACTGGAGGCTTTTTGCCAGGATGGCGAATTCTTTATGGATATGAAAGAGGTGCTGTCCAATCCATCTTTTGTTACTACAACGAATACCGCAATGGCAGCTACCGATGCTGTAATCAATTATCCGAGCGTAGTGCAAGGAGCTTCTTCGGATGATGTCTATTTCGACGATGCCGTGATCAACATTTATTCAAAGAAGAATCGTAAAGACAGGAAGAACATTTCGATTTACGACCGCGAATATGTGAAAACCGAAGAGATTACCACTCCGGCAGGAACATTCGATTGCACGAAGGTAAAATTTAAAATCAAATCACGTTCCCCGAAAGAAACAATCGAAGGTTACGGATATGAATGGTATGCTCCCAACATCGGGGTAGTCCGCACGGAACAATACAATAATAATAATGTATTGCAATCTTATTCCGTACTCGAAGAAGTAAAATAAGTAAAATATATTCCTTTTTGGAATTGTTTGACCGGTTTAAGTGGATACGCTGTTGCTGTGAAGCGGCGGCGTATTTTCTTTTCCCCTGTCAGTTCTCCTTCCTTCTGTTTTCTTCTTTAAATTGGGTTGGAGTCATTCCTTTGACTTGTTTAAATATGGTACTGAAATACCGTTGATAAGTGAAACCTACTTCATAAGATATTTCCGATATGGTCAAATCCGTTTGTATAAGCATCAAAGAGGCTTTCTCTATCCGGATTTTATTGATGTAATCGTTAACGCCCATACCGGTAAGAACCTTTACCTTATTATATAAGGAAGCACGGCTCATGGTCATCTTTTTCATCAGATAGCTTACATCGAGGTCCGGGTTGGCCAGATTATTATCTATCAGTTCATTCATCTTCGACATGAAATGTTCGTCTGCATTGCTGATTGTGGCTTCTTGTGGCAGGAGCAGGATAGAAGATTCCTTATATTTTTGTTTGATGGCTTCCCGGCTTTTCAGCAAATTAAGAATGATAGTCAGCAGGAAGTCTAACTCAAACGGTTTCGGGATGTAAAAATCCGCACCGAGCTTATATCCTTGTTCAGTACTTTCCTGGTCGCATTTGGCTGTCAGCAGGATGATGGGAATATGGCTGATTTCAATATCATTCTTTATATTCTTACAAAGTTCATAGCCGTCCATCCGGGGCATCATGACGTCGCTGACGATGATATCCGGTTGTTTGGCTTTCGTTATTTCCAGGGCGGCAAGACCATTTTCTGCGGTATAAACCTGCTTGAATATATCTTTGAACGAATCTTTCAGGAAAAGCCGGAGTTCATCTTTATCTTCTACGATGAGTAAAGAATATCCCGCACAGGAAATTCCGGTCGCGGACAAGTCTAATGGTATAGATAAATTCTCTTTGTTCTCTGTTTCCTGTGCTTCCTGTTGTCCGGACGTTGCACTTTCGGGCGATATGGGTAACTCATAATAGAAGGTTGCGCCTTTATCCGGATTATTATATGCACCTATGTGTCCTCCGTGCATTTCAATCAATACTTTGGCATAAGACAGACCGATTCCGCTACCGCTTTTATTGTGTTCGCCCTGATAAAAGCGGTTGAAGAGCTTCCGGGGGTCGACATTCTGTAAGCCGATACCTTGGTCTGCGACGGCGACTCTGACATAGTTACCCATCAGTTGGGTCGATACTGTTATTTGTGTTTTCGGTTCGCTGAACTTGAGGGCATTCATCAGAATATTGGAAAAAATAGTCTGGCATTTCCATTCGTCGAACCAGATTGATTCAATCTGAGTATCCAGCTGATATATCAGCTGGATACTCTTTTCCTCTAATTCAGTTTTGAAATCTTCGGAGATGGAGACTATCCATTTATTTAACGGATGAGGTTGTTTTTGTAAAGACTTCTGCTCCGTTTTGATGCGGTTAAGGTCGAGAACCATGTTAATCAGGTTTTTCATTTTTCTCGACTGTTTGTAAATGGCATTTAACTGCCCGTGAATAATTTCGGGAGTCAGTTTTTCATTGCTGGTGTCGATAAGTCTTTTCAACGGAGCGTAAATGAGTGTAAGGGGAGTCCTGAGTTCATGGCTTATATTGACCAGGAACTGTATCTTTTCTTCGTTCATGGCCTGTTCATGTTCTTTCATTTCCCATTTCAGCCGGTTTTCTTTTTTCTTCAGGATAATATATACCGTGGCGGTAATGACTCCTAAGATTAACAGAATTATGCTGAAAATAAAAAGGTTACTTTTATACCAAGGGGGAGTGATATGGAGTGTGAGTATCTTTTTGGGTTGGCTCCATATCCCGCTTTTCGTATTGTAGGATGCAATAATCGAATAACTTCCCGGGAGTAATACCGGTAGGTTTAGTTTGTTATTATAAGATTCGATGTATTGCTCGTTTGCCCCTTCTATTTTGTAGCGGAACATTGTTTTTCTGAATATATCATTCTGATTTATATTGAATACGACCGATAGAGATGTATAATTCCAGGGAATTGCAACTGACTGGTGAGCCGTATTGAATTGTTTCAGATAAGTACTTCCGTTGAATAGAATATCGGATAAATTAATTTCCGGTTGAAGATCGTCATTATAGGAGATATTCTTATCTATTTTTACCAGTCCGTCGGTTCCTGCCAGATAAATATTGTTTGTCTTGGATTGTTCCTGATACATAAACAGGATTTCATTCGGCGAAAACCCATCGGATTCGCTCCAGATAATAAATCTCCCTTCATCGATAACATACGAAAAGAGCATATTCTGTGCACCTATCCAGAGACGCCCTTTATCGTCGAGGAAAAGATAAGACACGTTATTGAAAAGCCGGGTATTGATTCGGTGCAATACTTTCTCATTCAGATTGTAATAACTGAGTCCCTGGTCGCTTCCTATCCAGACGGTCCCTTTTTTGTCATAACACAGGGTATGGATCGTTTCGCTTGGTTCAGTGGTGAATAGAAGGGACAGGCTGTCGTTCTTCTGTAATGTCTGTAAGACATAATTCTCTTTTATCATAAAAATAAGCGAATCGTCCGCATAGGTCAGATTCAACGCTTCCAGGGAGAAATCGGTTTCTTTTGTTTTTAGGGTAGAGAAGGTCTTTGTTTCAGGATAGTAGATACGTGCACTGAGCGACAGAATATATATTTTGTCATCGCTGACTTTATGCGCCAGGGGCATAAAGCCGTAATAACATTCTTCTATGTTGATCTGGTTGTTGACAATAATAAATGGGGTGTATCTTCCCGTTTTCTTATTGAAAACAACTATTCCCTGATTGAATAACGAGACCAGCAGCTCCGTGTCGGATAAACCGGTGATGGAAGTCACCTTATCGCCGTAGGTGGAGGTGAATTGTTTGAATGTATCGGTAAATGGATTGTATACATTGATCCCTCCGCCGTCTGTTCCGATCCATAAAAGACTGTCATTGTCTTCGTACAGGCTGGTAATGGCTTTTTCGCTTAATCCGTTGGTGTTGTTTAAGGCTACGTCTTTGAATGTCTTGATATAAGTTTCTTTAATTCCGAATATACCGCCTCTCACGCTCCCTGCCCAGAGGTTATTTTCATTATCCATATAGAGAACAGTGATGGAATTGACGGGAAGTGAATTTACATCTCCCGGAATGTGTTGTAAGACGGTAAAATCTTTTGTGTCGGGGTGATAAATATTGATTCCTCCTCCGTCTGTCCCTATCCATATGTTTCCGTCTTTTTCCAGAATACTGAGAATGATATTGTTACTGAGTTTAGAGTTTTCACTTTTATAGTGGGCGATCAATTTCCCTTTCGGATCGTAGCAGAAAAGTCCCTGTCTGTATGGTGACAGGTAAATATATCCTTTTTCATTGATAAAAATGGCAGATACGGTATTGGTAAACGGCAACGAGTTATCTTTATAAATTTCGTTTGTCGTATAATTATAGGTGAGCAGTCCATGTTTTTTTGTATTTAGTAATACTTTATTTTCTTCTATCTTTAATATGTTGAGAATGGAGTATTCTCCGGTTTCCTGTAGGTGATTTTCCGTATGGAGAAGGATACGTTCGGTATTTTTGTTTTGGTAGTCGAACCGGTAGAGTGTTTTTTCTCCTCCGAAAAGAATTCCTCCGGGTATACAGAGATAAGAAAATATCTTTTCTTTTATGATCGGGTCGAAGTGGTTATAGTCCGGATTATATTTAACCAATCCCTTGTTAGTAGAAACCCAAAGATTATTGAGTGAATCTTCCGCAACAAATTGTATGTGGTTACCGGGAAGCGAATATTTATTGTCTTTTTCGTTGAAGAAGCTTTTTAGCTCATGTTGGTCGTAGCAGTTTAATCCGGATTTTGTTCCTATCCATAATATTCCTTTATGGTCACATAGAATAGAGTTGATGCTCGATTGTGATAATCCCTGCTCGATTGCTATTTGTTTGAAGTAATAGCTGGCGTTGTTGCTCCGTCCGGTACCGGGTAAAAGACAGAGTAAAATAATGTATACAATATGTGGGAAAAACTTCATAATCTAATTTTACTTTTTTTACAAATATACAGCTAAACAATGAATTTCCCAACAGGTAAAATAGTATAGATTCTAAAATCATATTCAAAAGGCTTGATTGTTATTTGTTGATAACCAGATGATTGTACGATAGAGGAATACTTTTAGACAGGATTTGACGCCCTTCTTGAATGCAGACTATACATTTGTCAGCGTATCTTAAATTTAAAATCAGATGAAAAAAAATGTAATTATTATGCAGAAAGGACCACCTCCGGATAATGAACGGACTCTTAGAAAAATGATTGGTTATTTTGACTTTAAACTAAAAATACGATTAAACTTATGAATCAAGTACAGGCTAAGTATAAGCTGGTAGGTAGTCCCCTTCAAAAGGTCGGCGTACTGTTGCTGCTTATTTTGTTTATACGACCAGATGTACAGGCTGAGGCTAACAGTCCAGCTCTTGCTTCCGGTCCGGATAGTAATGTCCCGTCTATCACCCAGCAAAGAGAACAGAAGAAGCTGGTGAAGGGAACGGTCAGCGACGATGCTGGCGAATTAATGATAGGAGCCACGATTTCTATCAAAGGAACGACCCAGGGCGTTCTTTCTGATATAAATGGAAATTATGAAATTGAATGTACGGATAATGATATTCTTCTGGTATCTTATCTGGGCTATACGCCTCAGGATATAAAAGTCGGTAACCGGAAAGTCATCAATGTTGTTTTGGCTTCCGACAATGTTCAGCTGGAAGAGGTGCAGATTATCGCTTATGGAACCCAGAAGAAACTGACTGTGACCGGCTCTGTTTCTTCGATAGACACAAAAGATTTGTTGAAATCGCCCACGTCTAGTATCGGTAATATGCTGGCCGGCTCTGTTTCGGGTATTTCAACCGTTCAGTATAGCGGACAGCCTGGAGCTGAAGACCCGGAAATATTTGTCAGAGGTATTGCTTCTTTGGATGGCGCTCGCTCACAACCATTGATTCTGGTGGATGGGGTGGAACGTTCTTTCTTTCGCATGGACCCTAATGAAATAGAGAATATTACTGTTTTGAAGGATGCTTCGGCAACGGCCGTATTCGGCGTACGGGGTGCGAATGGAGTTATCCTGGTAACGACACGCAGAGGAAAAGAAGGACGTACGGAAATATCGCTGTCTTCTTCTGTCGGTATCAGTGAAGCGATGCGTGTTCCGGAAATGATGGGGAGTTATGACCATGCCAAATATTTCAATGAGATGCAATTGAGCGACAATCCAAATTTAGGTCCCAATGATTTAAGATTCTCGCCTTATGTATTGGAAATGTTCCGGACGAATGCCGATCCGATCATGTTCCCGAATACGAACTGGGAAGATTTGATGTTTAAGAAAGCATCTTTGCAAACCCAGCATAACCTGAATATCTCGGGAGGAACGAAGGATGTGAAGTTTTTTATTTCCCTGGGTTATCTGTATCAGGATGGTTTGCTGAAGAGATTTTATGAAAGTTATAATCCGAACTATAAAAATAACCGTTATAACTATCGGGCGAATCTCGACATTAACGTAACTAAGAGCACTACTTTGAAATTGGGGTTGGGTGGACGTCTGGAAACAAAGAAAGATCCTAAGTTCGGCGAACAAAACAATTTATGGATGGAGATTCTCCGTGTGCAGCCATTCTCCAGTCCGGGCTTTGTAGATGGAAATCTGGTTCAGATTAAAAACCGTTATATCCCGATGACAATGCGTAACCTGTTTTCCATGTATTATGGAAAAGGATATACAGAGGCTTCGCAAAATACGATGAATCTGGATATGGATTTAACACAGAAACTGGATTTTATCACCAAAGGTCTTTCTTTTAATATTAAAGGAGCTTACAATACCTCTTATACGGGAAGTAAATCATGGAACGGCTCGATGGAATCGTATACTCCGGTCTATAAATCCAGTCTGACCGATCCGGGATTGGCTATCGATGATCCTAATTTTGATCATACGATTGTGTATCAGCTTGAAGGTACAGCGAGTGCTTTGTCTGCGTCGGAGGATTGGAGTACCAAGACGCGTGACTGGTATGTAGAGGCCAGCTTACGTTACGACCGTACTTTCGGGGATCATAAAGTCGGCGGCTTGCTTTTGTATAATATGACCAAACAGTATTATCCCAAGGCTAATACGGATATCCCGAAAGGATATTTGGGATTGGTTGGGCGTGTCACCTATGCTTATAAAGACCGCTATCTGGTCGATTTCAATGCCGGTTATAACGGTTCGGAAAACTTTGCACCGGGTAAACGGTACGGATTTTTCCCGGCAGCCTCACTCGGTTGGGTGATATCGGAAGAGAAGTTTATGAAGCAGGTAGATTTTATCAGCTTCCTTAAATTAAGAGCTTCTTACGGTCTGGTAGGTAACGACATATTGAATGAATATAAACGTTTCTTGTATTTGCCGGACTCATATTCAGCCAGTTCGGGCGGATATTATTGGGGAGTGAATACTCCGCAGGCTTATCCGGGCGCATCGGAACTGATTTTGGGAAATCCGGATGTTACCTGGGAGAAGGCTGCCAAACAAAACTACGGTTTGGATATGAATCTGCTGGATCAGCGTTTGAATTTCTCTCTGGATGTATTTTTTGAGAAACGTAAGGATATTCTTATTCAGCAAAATACAGTTCCGGGATTCGTTGCAGCCGACCTGCCTGCTGTCAATTTGGGTAAAGTGAACAATAAAGGATATGAAATCTCTTTGGGATGGAACGATAAAATTGGCAGCAAGTTCCGCTACTGGCTGAAAGGAAATGTCTCTTTTTCCAGAAATGAGATTGTTTATAAAGATGAAATTCCACAGAATGAACCTTATATGTATGAAACAGGACGTTCTATCGGTTTGAATTACGGATATGTTTTCGACCGTTTCTTCGAGGCAAAAGACTTTAATGAGGATGGTTCGACAATCACGGGAATCCCTACGCAGTCGGGAACATTCAAGCCGGGTGATATTCTGTTCAAAGACCTGAATAATGACGGAGTAATCGATGGAGATGATAAAACTTATTTCGGTTATGGAGAAAATCCCGAGTATATTTTCGGTCTGAATGCCGGATTTGAATATAAAGGTTTTGACTTCTCGATGAATTGGACAGGAGCAACTAACGTTTCCAGACGTTTGGAAGAAGACTTTACCCGTCCGTTCAATACCGGTGACGCTCCCCTGATGAAATGGATGGTCGAGGAACGTTGGACAGAAGAGAAAGGACAATCGGCCCAATTCCCGCGTTTTACCCAAACCAACAGAATGCATAATTCGCAAATGTCGGATTTCTGGGTGAGAGATGCCTCTTATCTGCGTCTGAAGAACCTGGAGATAGGATATACGCTGAATACGGATGTGTTGAAGAAAGTCGGTATCCAGAAACTCAGGGTGTTTGCCAACGGATATAACCTGCTGACATTTGACCATCTGGGATTTATCGACCCGGAATCAAAAATCAGTAATAAGAACAAGTATCCCAATACGCGTATTTACAATTTTGGAGTGAATGTAAATTTCTAATGATACAAATAGTATGAAAAGATTATTAATACCAATATCTATAATAGCCGCCTCTTTCTATTTCGGTTCTTGTAACGACCTGAAAATAGGCGATGATTTTCTGGAAAAGGCTCCGGGAGCTGATGTTACCCTGGATACGATTTTTGCCTCCAAGCAGTATGCCGAACGTGCGCTGGCTGCGGCTTACAGACATTTACCTTATGGGGTTATGTACAGTTGGGACCCTGCCGAAGACAAACTGGGAGTGGATCTGCTTGAATCGACAACCGACCTTTGCCAGTCTTACCTGGGATGGGGATGTGGTGCGGAACGCCATTATTATAACGGACAATATAATGCTTCGGTTGCCGACACCTATGATGTAATGTATGCTTACACAAAAGAACGCAGTTGGGAAGCCATCCGTAAAGCGTATATTTTCCTGGAAAACGTAGACCGGGTACCGGATATGACAGCAGAAGAAAAGGCTATCCGTAAGGGTGAAGCCAAGATGGTGATAGCAGTACAGTACACTCAAATGATGCGTCATTTCGGCGGCTTGCCTTTGATTGATAAAGCGATTTATCCGGGCGATGACTATAATTATCCGCGTGAAACCATTGAAAAGACGGTCAATTTTATCGTCAATTTGTGTAATGAAGCCGCATCCGTACTTCCCTGGCAGGTATCGGTGGAAGAAGACGGGCGCTTCACCAAGGCTGCTGCACTCGGATTGAAGGTGCGTGTGCTATTATTTGCGGCTAGTCCTTTGTTTAATGACAACCAGCCTTATCTGGATGGCGAAGCCAGTACGAACCTGATGGTTTGGTATGGAAATAAATCCGATCAACGCTGGCAGGATGTTGTGGATGCCTGTAAAGAATTCGAACAGGCGAACAACTCGGGTTCTTATAACTACCAGTTGGTTGAGACAGGGGATTACCGGCAGGATTTTCAGGATGCATGGTATAAAAGAAGAAACGGTGAAGTGCTGATATCTACGCGTGTAGCTTATACTTGCCCGGATATTTGGGATGGAAATTTTTATTTTATGCAGTCGGCCGGCTGGTATGGTTGTAGCTGTCCGACATTGAATTATATGGATATGTTCGGTAATGCCGACGGAACGTCTTTTAATATAGACTGGGATAATATACCGCAGGGCGTCAATCCGTTCGATGGCAGAGATCCCCGGTTGTATGAAACTCTTGTTATTAATGGCGACAAATGGCAGGGACGTACGGCTGAAACCTATATCGGCGGACAAGAACAGAATACTGAAAATTCGACGCGTTGCCGTACCGGTTCCGTTATGCGTAAATTCCTTCGTGAACATGATTATGCCACTCTGACCGGTTCGGTTATTCACTGGCCTTACTTGCGTCTGGCTGAGATTTACCTGAGTTATGCGGAGGCTTTGAATGAACTCGGACGTACGGGCGAAGCTTATGAGTGGGTTGACAAAGTCCGTGGACGGGTCGGTTTACCGAAGTTGCAGCGTAATCTGTCACAGGAGCAATTCCGTGAAATGGTACTGAATGAACGTGCCGTGGAATTTGGTTTTGAAGAGATCAGATGGTTTGACCTGGTTCGCTGGAAACGTGCGGAAGATTTTACCAAACCTCTGTACGGTGTAAAAATCTGGCGTCAGGCAGACGGTTCTTATAAATATGAAAAATGGCAGTTGGCCGAACGTTACTGGAAGAAGAACTGGTCGCCCAAATGGTATTTGTGTGCATTCCCGCCTGAAGAGATTAATAAAGGTTATGGATTGGTCCAGAATCCGGGATGGTAATTCATTTGATAAATCATAAAAGCAGGTTATGAAAATAATAAAAGAAATATATGTAGCTGCATTTTTGTCTGTGTCTGTTTTCTCCTATGCACAGGATACAAAAATGATAAACCGTGGATTCAATTTATCCGGGCGTAGCGAAGAAAGTACGGCGGCAGTTTCCACGATATATATGGATGATTCTAAAACGTCTGATATTAATCCGGCTAATTCCCTGTATGGAAAACTTCCCGGATTGTTCAGTCTGCAAGGCTCGACTGTAGCATGGGATAATGATCCGACAATGTATGTGAGAGGTCTTGCCACGATGGGGGCAGGAACTCCTTTGGTTCTAATCGACGGTTTTGAACGTCCCCTCAGTTCCTTGTCACAGGATGAGATAGAGAGTGTTACGGTTCTGAAAGATGCTGCATCGCAGGCCTTGTATGGTGTACGGGGTGCAAACGGTGTCATTCTGGTGACTACCAAACGCGGTATTTTGGAAGGAATGAAAGTGCATGCAAGCTATCAGTTCGGGATAAATACTCCATTTCGTCTCCCCGATATGGCGGACGGATATACGTATGCATTGGCAATGAACGAAGCTTTACGGATGGACGGACTGTCTGCTTTGTATAGCAATTCTGATCTGGAAGCTTTTCGTACGGGTTCTAACCCGGAGCTTTTCCCGAATGTGAACTGGAAGGATGAAGTATTGAAAAATAAAGGAACGACTCATCAGTTTAATGCTTCTTTTACCGGAGGGGGAAAGAATGTGAGTTATTTTGCTGCAATCAATTACATCGGCGATAACGGTTTTATGAATGAGAACTATTTCAGCCCGGATTATTCCAGTCAGATGTCGTGGGATAAACTGAGTGCCAGGGCGAACCTCGATATTAATGCGACAAAACTCACGCTGGTAAAATTGAATTTGTTGGGTGAATTGTCGCAACATAATCGTCCGGCAACGGAGTATTCGACTTTGTTCCCGATGATCTATGATGTTCCGGCAGCGGCTTTCCCGGTAAAGACGAGTACTGGTGTATGGGGCGGTGATAATGTACGCAAAAATCCTGTTGCAGAATCGGTGGCTAAAGGTTTTTCCGTTGGAAATGACCGGGCTTTATATGCCGACTTACGGATTATCCAGGACCTGTCGGTTCTTACTTCCGGTTTGAGTGCAGAGCTTGCTATTGCTTATGATAACCGGGCCAGCTATTGGGATAATAAAACAAAGAATTATCTGTATGAAAGTTTGCAGCCGGTCAGGGATAACGGAGGTACTATTACCGACATAACCCGTACACGTTACGGACAGGAAACGGATTTGTCTTTCAGTTCCAGCCTCGGATATCAGAACCGTGTAACAACGTTTGAGGCAAAAGTCAATTACGAAAAAAACTGGCAGGATATGCATCAACTGAATGCTGCGGTCATTTATCATCAGGAAGAAAATTCCCTGAAAGGAATTAATAATACGTATAGACGGCAGAGTTATATAGGAAATGCAAGCTATGCTTATAAAAGCAAGTATCTGGCTGATTTGGTGTTGACTTATTCCGGGTCGAGTGTGTTGGGAAGTTCTGATAAGTATGCATTTTTTCCTGCCGTTTCTGCCGGTTGGGTCATTTCTTCCGAAGACTTTATGAAAGAAGTTACAGCGATAGATTATCTGAAAGCGAGGGCTTCATGGGGTATTACCGGAAGTGACCGGTTTGCTTATGATTATGATAAATATTATTTCAAAACGGGCATCAGCTCCTATTTTTTCGGAGATAATAATAACTCTGTATCCGGTAATGGCGAGTTCCGTTTACCTAATTTGAAGTTGAAGCCGGAAACAGCCTATAAGTTTAACTTCGGTATCGATATGGAAGTATTCAAACGGTTGTCTTTATCAGCGGATGCCTTTTATGAAAAGCGGACGAATATTCTGGTGAACTCCTCTGCTATTTACTCTTCCGTGTTGGGAGTCAGCACACCGATTTTGAATGATGGCGAAGTTAAGAACTATGGATTTGAAGCCGGTCTTTCCTGGCGTGACCGTATCGGAGATTTCACCTATATGCTGGCTGGTAATTTCACTTTTGCCCGTAATGAGATTGTAAATATGGACGAAGGATATAAACCGTATGATTACCTGAAAAATACAGGAAACCGGATCGGGCAGTATTATGGTTTGGAGGCTATCGGTTTCTTTCAGGATGAGGCAGATATAGCGGGCAGTCCTGCACAGTCTTTCTCCAATGTGGTTCCGGGCGATGTAAAATATAAAGACCAGAATGGTGATAAGGTGATCGATGATTATGATAAGGTGGCTATCGGTTACAGTACTGTTTTGCCGGAAATTATGTACGGGTTTTCTATTGGATTGGGATATAAGAATGTAAGTCTGAAAGCTGATTTCCAGGGAGTAGCCAACTATACGTTAGTTAGAAATATGTCAAGTATGTACCGTCCTTTGGTCGGTAATAAGAACGTCTCTCAACATTATCTGGAAAATCGCTGGACACCGGAGAATACCAATGCCCGGTATCCGCGTCTGACAACTAAACAGAATGATAATAATTTCAGGGAAAGTTCTATCTGGGCTGAAAACGGCAATTTCCTGAAACTGAGAAATGTGGAGTTGGCCTATACTTTACCTAAATCATGGGTAAACAAGATCAGACTCAGCAATATCAACCTGTTTGCCAGAGGTATGAATCTGTTTTCATTTGACCATGTGAAAGATATGGACCCGGAACAAATGTATGCTACTTATCCATCTTTCAGATCATATAACATTGGATTAACTCTTGATTTTTAAAAATAGACATTATGAATAAGAAAATATTATCTGCCATATTTGCTTTTGCAGTGTGTATGTCTTCCTGCAATTATCTGGATTATAATGAATCGTCCGGATTTGACAAAGAAGATATGTTCACCTATTTTGAAAGAGCAAAAGGTATGCTTACCACTGTATATTCATATCTACCCGCCGATTTCGGTAATTTTGACGGAGCGACCCGTGCAGCGGCGACCGATGAAGCGGAATATGCCTGGAATACATCGGGCATCATCCGGTATAATAACGGTTCGTGGAGTCCGATCCTGACAATCGATAATGTGTGGGGCACTTACTATACCGCAATCCGCTCTGCTAATATGTTTCTGAATAATTATCAGGAAGACTTCACCAATATTGAATGGAATGATAATTATGAGACTTTGATGCAGCAATATCAGTACTATCCGTATGAAGCTCGTTTTTTACGTGCCTTCTACTATTTCGAGTTGGCCAAACGGTATAAGAACGTCCCGCTGATTACGGAATGTCTGGAACTCGATGAGGCGAATAGCGTGACTCCTTCTGATTTTGATAAAGTGATTGATTTTATTGTCAGTGAATGCGATGAGATCATGGATAAGCTGCCTGTATCCTATAAAGATGTGCCGGGATATGAAACGGGCCGTATCACCCAGGGAGCCGTGATGGCCTTGAAATCAAGAACGTTACTGTATGCAGCCAGCCCTTTATATGCCGGGACGGCTGGTCAGGAAAAATGGATTGCAGCGGCTAAAGCGGCCAAACAACTGATCGATAAGGTTGAATCGGACGGGCGGTATCAACTGGTAGATGAACAGATATGGAATAATCTGGCTTCCAAAGAACTGATTCTGGAAACGCGCAGAGGTAATTCAAATGATTTTGAAAAACTGAATTTCCCTATCGGTTATGAGGGAGGAAACTCCGGAACCTGTCCTACACAAAATCTCGTGGATGCTTTTGAAATGAAGGATGGAAGCCGGTTCGACTGGGGAAACCAGGAACATATCGATAATATGTACAATCCGGAAAAGAGGGATCCCCGCTTGTTTAAGACTGTTCTGACGAATGGCTCTACTTTCAAGAATGCGGCTGTTGAGACTTTTGTAGGCGGTAAAAACGGAGCGCCTCTGGATGGTGCGACACCGACAGGCTATTATTTGAAGAAATATGTTGTCGAAACAATCAGTCTGAATCCGAACAATACGACTACCGATCGTCATGTCTGGATACTTTTCAGGTACGCAGAGGTATTGTTGAACTATGCGGAAGCTCTTTATGAGGCCTACGGCAATCCGGACTATACGGATAATACGTTTACGTTATCTCCAAGGGCAGCCATCGACAAAGTCAGGGCACGTGCCGGAATGCCGGGAGTTGCTTCGGATGATTTTCTTGAACGGATCAGGAATGAACGCCGGGTGGAACTCGCTTTTGAAGATCATCGGTTCTGGGATGTCAGAAGATGGAAAATCGCTCCTCAGACAATGGATATTTATGGGGTGAAGATTGAGAAACAGGGGGACGGATTGATCTATACCCGTCAGCTTGTTGACAAGCGTACATGGAGTGACAAGATGTATCTGTATCCTGTATCCAATGAAGAATTGTTTAAAAATCCACTTTTGAAACAAAATCCTGATTGGTAAGAATAGAATGAGCAGAGAAGCCACTCTAAACCTGTTTACGGTGGCTTCTCTTTATAATACCTCGATTTAGAAACAATAGAACTTTAGAAAATGAAAATGTACACTTTCGTACTGGCATTGTTATTATGTGCCTGTACCTCAACACAGCGAACCTTTTATGTGGATAGCATAACCGGAGATGACGCGAATAAAGGGTCTTCACCGACAGAAGCCTGGAAAAGTCTCGATAAACTGAACCAGCAAGTCTTTGAACCGGGTGATAGGATTTTATTTAAATCGGGGACTGAATATGTCGGGCAGTTTGAACCGAAAGGTAGCGGGAGCGAAGGAAAACCGGTGATGGTCGATAAATACGGAGACGGAGGGAAACCTATCCTGCATGGAGACGGTCAGAAACAACATACGATACTACTGGAAGGACTTGAGTATTGGGAGTTGAATAATCTGGAAGTTACCAATAAAGGGGAAAAACCGGATCCCGGTAGAAATGGTATTATTATTTATGCCTGGGATAAAGGTGACGTACATCATATCCATTTGAAAAACCTGACTGTCAGGGATGTGAACGGAAGTTGTATAAAGAATGAAGGAGCCGGAAACGGAATTTACTGGCATAACGGGGGAGATGAAGTGCCGACCCGTTTTGTTGATTTGCTGATAGAGAATTGCCATATTTACCGTTGCCAGCGGAATGGAATAACCGGTAATGGTAATAGTGGGCGTGACAAATGGTTTCCCAGTTTGAATGTCGTTATCAGGGGGAACCTGATCGAGCAGGTTCCGGGAGACGGGATTGTTCCTATTGCCTGCGACGGTGCATTGGTAGAACATAATATAGTGAGGGATAGTCCTGATCTTCTGCGGATAGAAGATGCCGCTGCCGGTATCTGGCCCTGGAGTTGTGATAACACGATTATCCAGTTTAATGAGGTAAGCGGACAGAATGCCAAATGGGACGGGCAGGCTTTCGATTCGGATTACAATTGTCGTAATACCGTTATCCAATACAATTTCAGCCATGATAATGCCGGAGGTTTTGTGATGGTGTGTAACGAAGGCAATACTTTGGGTGAACCTTATAATATAGGAACGGAAAATACGATAATCCGTCATAATGTAAGTATCAACGACGGTTTGCGTGCTTATCCGACACGTCCCGGCTGGTTCTCTCCTGTCATACATATTTCCGGACCGGCAAAACAGACCGCTATTGAAGAGAATGTGATTGTTATTATGAAAAAGCCTTCACCGGAGATAGACCGTTCGGTACTTATCATGGATAACTGGGGAGGACCCTGGCCGGAAAATACGGTGTTCAATAAAAATATTTTTTATGTAATAAACGATGATCTGCAATATAAGTTCATAACAGGTAGCAGTAAATCTACTCAGTTTGATGGAAATGTCTTTTACGGCAATTTTATAAATAAACCGGATGATCGGAATGCTATCGAAAAAGAACCGGATTTTACTTCCGGATTTCCTTTTCACGAGAATTTCCCCGACTACCTGAGGGAGAAAGTGATTAAAAGGCTAAAACAACAATAGGGAGTGTTGTTTAAAAGAGAGTGAATTCCTTGAAGGATATTAGAATTCACTCTCTTTTTTTATTCTATTCTGACAACGTTTCCAATATCTGTCTTCTTGTTTCCCGAGATATTCGCCTTTTGTCGTGATCAGGATCACACCGAAGTTTGTCTGTTTTATTCTTAATGAGATTTTATCAAAATGTTATTTTACCCTGGCTGTGGTTCGTATATTTAAGTGCGGAGTCTGAACGTTTGATTTTAATGCGTTTCTCGGAGAGATAGGAAATATCGTAAAGATGCATATTTGACGTAATGGTTGCTTTATGTTGCTGTTTTGTTGCTGATTGTATTGCTATTTTGTCTTAATAATATTTTTGTAGACATATTGTTAGTTGGAGTTTAACAGGATGTAATGTTGTTGTAGAGTGTAAAAACTGCTATATAGCAGTTTTTTTCTACTCTAAATGAACGTTTTTTCCCCTTTAAACGAAATAATATCTCGTTTAAAATGAATATTATTTCGTTTTAAATGGATTTATATTTTGCTTTAGACGAATTTTGGAGTTTGTTTGGGAGTAGGAAAAAAGAGAAAAAGCAGGATTTGGTGTTAATATATGTTTATTTTTGAATGCTGGAACGACTCTTTTTTTATTAATTGAAGTTACTGAAATAGTGCTTATTTTCTATTTTTGTTAGAATATCGTATTGTTTGATGTTATTTTGTATTATTTGTTTTTCTGCATGATAATATTTTAGTCCGGTAAACATTTTTAATGTGAGCAAAAATTCGTAATATTGCTTATTACTAACTTTAATACATAAGGTTATGGAAAAGAAGACGTTTGGAAAGAGAATAGTGACCCCGAAGCATGTTGCGATAGCGGTCAGCATAGTAATCCTGTTTGGATTGTTTTATTTGAACCAGATACAGTTGATTGCTTATATTTTGATCCTGATTTTCATTATACCGGTATTTTATCCTTATAAGATCGATAAAGGTTATCTGACGCAAGGTAATTTTGTGGCGATCCTTATCAAGGATATAGAGAAGTTATTTGTAAAAGAGTCTGGTAGTGTCGTGATTTATTACACTAAACCTTATAAAGACAAGGAATACACCAACACGGTCTATCCGGTCGATACCGAAGGATTTGTGGTTGCTTTACAACAAGTAAATGAAGAAATGACTATCTTGCGCGAAAATTCGTAAAATGGATAGAGTCTTTAAATCTAAGATCGGCTGGTGGTATCATTTATTGATTATTGTGCTGGCAGTATTGTGTGTAATATCTGTCTTACATCAGAATGTAGCGGCTATTGTTACATCGTTGGTTGCCAGCGCATTGACGTTGCATGTATTTTTTAATACCTATTATGTGATTACGGCAGACGGAATGTTGCTGCTCCGTTGCGGCTTCTTTCCTAAAAAAGAGATTGCCATCGCTGATATAGAGGCGTTACAACCTTCCATTCTGCCTGTATTTAGTTATTCCTTATCGTTGGACAGAATCGTTATCTGGAAAGAAGGAAAAATGTGGATGTTGATATCTCCGCAAAACGAGAAAGAGTTTGTAAAGCTGTTGAAGAAAATTAATCCGGATATCGAGATTAAGAGTAATGCCGGGATATTATGAAAGCGAAATTTAAAAAAGATTTCAGTCACAAGGCGATATGGTTTCCTATTGTCTTATTTTCTGTTTTTTTATTGTTAGTCTTACTTTGTGTGGCGTTGACTTCACTCAGATTTGCATACTGTGGAGGATTACTAGGTTGTTTGCCTTTTATGATAGTGGCCTATTTGAAACCTTATGAGCTGACCGATATAAATGTACTTCAAGGAAACGGAACGATTCAGGTAGATCAGATTCACCGTATTCAAGAAATCGATAAAGGGATTAGGGTATTCTATACTTGGCCAGGAGGTAAGGCTGAACGGAAACGTTTCTTTGCTGTGAAAGATATCGATACTTTTATATCAACTTTATTAGAAATAAATCCAAATATAAAACTTAATTAAATCTGAAAACATGAAATACGACGTTGCTATAATCGGGGGAGGACCTGCCGGTTATACGGCTGCTGAGAGAGCGGCTGCCAGTGGACTATCCACTGTGTTGTTTGAAAAAAAAGCCTTGGGAGGTGTCTGCCTCAATGAAGGCTGTGTTCCCACAAAAACATTGCTTTATTCGGCTAAAGTGTATGATACTATTAAACATGCACAGAAATATGCTGTTAAAGCGGAGAATCCTGCATTTGATTTTCCTAAAATTATTGCCCGTAAAAATAAGGTGGTGAAAAAACTGACTGCCGGTATCCGGATGAAAATGACGGAACATGGGGTTGTTGTCGTTAGTGGAGAGGCTGAAATTAAAGGGCGTGCCGCCGACGGAACTATCACTGTCGCCTGTGGTGAAGAAACTTATGAGGCATCCAACCTGTTACTGTGTACCGGCTCTGAAACGGTGATCCCACCGATTCCCGGCTTGGCAGAAACTGAGTACTGGACGAGCCGTGAAGCATTGCAGACAAAAGAGCTTCCCGCATCCCTCGTTATTATCGGTGGCGGCGTGATTGGTATGGAGTTTGCCTCTTTCTTCAATAGCATGGGAACGGAGGTACATGTGGTAGAAATGCTGGACAAAATATTAGGTCCGATGGATAAGGAATTGTCCGATATGCTTCAGGCTGAATATGCAAAAAGAGGCATCAAATTCTATCTGAGCCATAAAGTGACAGCCGTTCATGATGGCGAAGTCACCGTCGAGAAAGACGGGGAGAGCTTTGTCATCAATGGAGAAAAAGTATTGTTAAGCGTTGGCCGCCGCCCGGTAACCAAAGGTTTCGGACTGGAAACGTTGGGTGTCGAGCCTTTCCGGAACGGTATAAAAGTGAATCAATACATGCAAACCTCTTTGCCGAACGTATATGCTTGCGGTGATATCACTGCTTTCTCTTTGCTTGCCCATACCGCTGCAAGCGAGGCGGAAGTCGCTGTGAAACATATTCAGGGAAAAGCCGGTGGCGGAATGAGCTATAAAGCAATACCGGGTGTTGTCTATACAAATCCGGAGATTGCCGGTGTAGGTAAAACTGAAGAAGAATTGCAGGCGGAAGGAATCCCTTATACGGTAAAGAAGTTACCGATGGCTTTTTCTGGTCGTTTCGTGGCAGAAAACGAACAAGGAAACGGTGTCTGCAAGCTGATCCTGGCCGAAGATGAAACGGTGATTGGCGCTCATTTGTTGGGAAATCCAGCTTCTGAACTGATCGTGATAGCTGGTCTTGCCATCGAGAAAGGTATGAAAGCCGAAGAACTTAAATCAATCGTATTCCCGCATCCTACTGTCGGAGAGATAATCAAAGAAGCACTTTATTGATTTAAATCTCTATCTTTGCAAAGCTAAATCGCAGCGCATGGATATGTTTGAAGGGTATGTAGGCATTCGTTTATGGGACGGGCAGCTGGTGGATGATGTGATCTTCTCGCTGCTCTTGTCCCTGCTGATTGCCTTTGCTATTATATTTCGCTCTAATTTTCAGCATTTTGTAAAGATGCTGAAAGATGTTGTGTATCTGAAGGAGCGGCAAAACCTGTTTGACGAAACCATCGGTAAAAGTGGCTCTTTCTTCCGTAATTTTATGACTTTCCAGGCTTTGTTTCTTTGCAGTATTGCCTTGTTTGCAATTGCCCGGGCAAGGGGGATGGTCAATCATTTGGGAGAAAAGGATGTACTCTTTGCCATTCTGATTATTTTTTCAGTATTATTTCTGTTTTACCAGTTCAAACAGTTGAGTTATTATTTGTTAGGCTTTGTCTTTTCTCCCCCCGATAAATATAAATTCTGGAAGAAGAATTATAATGCAATTATGGGGTCCTGGGGGATGTTATTATATATTCCGGTCGTCTGGTTAATGTTCGTAGGAAGTAAAACATTAGCTCCCGTAATATTGTTTTGTATTTTCTATTTTTTGTGTCGTTTTGTAATAATTTATAAGACAATACGGATATTTCACAAGAATAATGTCGGTTTTTTATATATTAGTTTGTACCTTTGCACCCAAGAAATCCTACCCCTCATATTTTTGTATGAAGGTATGATTTTTTTGTATAACTTTATTGAGACGAGTACTCTATGGCATTGAACATCAAAAAGTTGCTGGTATCACAACCGAAGCCTGCATCCGAGAAGTCACCGTATTTCGACATTGCAGAGAAATATGGGGTCGAGATCGACTTCCGTCCTTTTATCAAAGTAGAAGCTCTTTCTTCCAAAGAGTTTAGACAGCAGAGAATTTCTATTCTGGACTATACGGCAGTAATTTTTACCGCCCGTACAGCTATTGACCACTTTTTTCATTTATGTGAAGAACTACGTGTAGCCATTCCGGAAACAATGAAATATTTCTGTATGACAGAAGCTGTTGCAGTTTATCTTCAGAAGTATATCGTGTACAGAAAACGTAAAATCTTTTTTAGCCAGACCGGAAAGCCTGAAGATCTGGTGACTGTTATCGGAAAGCATGCGAAAGAAAAATATCTGGTGCCTGTATCCGATGTGCACAAAGATGATCTGTTGGCTATGTTGGAAGCTAAGAAAATCAACTACACAAAAGCTGTAATGTATAGAACGGTTAGTAACGAATTTGCGAAAGACGAGAAATTCGATTACGATATGTTGGTATTCTTCAGTCCTTCAGGAATCTCTTCATTACTGAAGAACTTCCCGAACTTTAAACAGGAAGATATAAAGATCGGCTGCTTTGGTCCTACGACAGCGAAGGCTGTGAAGGACGCCGGACTCCGGTTGGATGTGGAAGCACCTACTCCCGAGGCTCCGTCGATGACGGCTGCCCTGGATTTGTATCTGAAGAAAGAGTTGGGTGGAAACAAAAAGAATGGAAAATAAAAGGTATACCCTTTCTAAAGAAGAGCGCCTGTCGTGGAAACGTTACATTGACCTGTTATTTGAAAAAGGACAATCGTTTGTGGCGTTTCCACTGCGGGTTGTTTATTTACCGCTGGAGGAAGAGATGTCTGCTCCTGTCTCTATCCTGATCAGCGTTCCCAAGAAGAAATTCAAACGTGCCGTAAAACGGAACCTGATCAAGCGTCAGGTGCGTGAAGCCTACCGGGTGCGTAAATACGATCTGATCGATCCGTTGACAGAAAAAAACAAGCGCATGCTTATTGCTTTCCTCTATCTGGATAAGGAAATTCATCCTTTTACCGATATGGAGAAAGCGATCACAAAAGCAATCAGGATATTGCGCGACAAGGAATAATGAAGAAATTCTTTACAACACTTCTTCTGTTGCCGGTTTATTTCTATAAATATTGTATCTCACCCATGACACCGGCTTCGTGCAGGTACACACCTACTTGTTCCGAATATGCTGTGCAGGCACTGAAAAAACACGGTCCCATAAAAGGTCTTTATCTGGCTGTCAAACGGCTGCTCCGATGCCATCCCTGGGGCGGAAGCGGATATGATCCGGTGCCGTAAAATCGTTTCCCAGTTTCTTATTTTACTTCAAACTCCCTTTGAAAGAGATATTCTTCCGTCTATTTGTTATATTTGTCGTTCATTATGAATGAATTGAAAAGGCAGATAAATACTGTATATTATGATATACATGCTCACTCGGCACAGACTTCTGTGGCGGAGGATGTAGTGGCCTGTTACAATGTAATTGTAGGAAAAGGCACTCTTTCAGATGTATCTTCCGGGCAACCTGTATCCTGCGGAATCCATCCGTGGTATATCCGGGAGGAGGCGGTGGTAGAGCAACTGGCGCGGTTCCGGGAATTGGCCCTGAATGAGCAAGTGATAATGATAGGAGAAGCCGGGCTGGATAAGCAAATATCCATACCGCTTGATTTGCAGGTCAAGGTATTTGAAGAACAGATTCGTGTTTCTGAAGAGTTGAAGAAACCCTTGATCATTCATTGCGTCAGGGCGTGGGAAGAGTTGATAGCCATCCGTAAGAAATACGCTCCGTCTATGCCCTGGATCATTCACGGCTTCCGTAAGAAAGGAGAGCAGGCTGAGCAATTATTGAAACAAGGCTTTTACCTCTCTTTTGGGGAGCACTTCCAGGAATCGGCTTTGCGCAAAGCCTGGCCGGAACGTTTGTTGATTGAAACAGACGAATCCTCCTGTCCTATACAGGAAATCTATCAGCATATCGCTGCTGCCCTTCAAATATCTGTTGATGAGTTGGGTAACCAGGTTGAACTAACAGTACATCGTTTATGTTCCGGGGCAACCGCATCATAATCTTTTGTCCGTATCGTCTAATAGTTATTCCGACATGTATCCAATGACTTTTCATTTAGAGGTAGGTGTAAATCAATTTATACCTACCTCTAAATCTGTTTACATCTACCTCTAAGTAAAAAGACATTGAGAACTCTTCTCCCAGTCATTGCAATAAAATGATCGGATCAATAGGATGAGAGATCATTTTCACATCTGATAATAAGTTCGTTTGATCCGCGTCAGTTGAACATACTGTTAAAGAGGTCTTCGTCCGTATTGTCGAGGAAAGAAACCCAATGCTGGTGTGTTTTTCGGTCGAAATAATGCAGTGCTCCGTTATTACAAAGGATATAGAGTGTATTGCCTGTTCTTAATGTCCCATAAATAGTGGTTAGCGGCATGACGAGGACAGGGTTTCCATCTGCTATAAATACCAGGCAACCGTTCAAAAAAGCAAATTCCCACTCCTCACAGATGGAGTAAAGAAAGGCGGCAATCTCACAGGGGCATTGTTGCGGGATGCGGTCGGCGATGTGGCGAAGTTGTACTAGTGTTTTCTTTTTCATATCCTACTGGATTTTAAGTCAGATATGTTTCGCAACCACACAAAAAAGGGGCACGTAACATATACATAAACCCTAGCTGTAGGTACTGGAATACCCCAAAATCGAGAATACGTAGCATGCCCGTACCCCCACTTATCGTAACAAAAATTACATAAGCGTGGCACGAACATCCAATTATCGATTTTGTTAAATTTCCAGTTTTACAGCTAGATAATTAAATGTTCTATAACAAATTACCGGATTTCTCCCCGGTAATGACAGCAAAGATAGAATATTGGTTTTAGATAGCAAAAATTATGGCTGGCGGATTTATGAATAATTAGTATGTAGAAGAGAATAACTTTTAGTGGATGGTAATCTGCAATTTGGGTTATAATATATATAATCTGTCAACAAAGTGAATCTTTATTTTGATGCGGTTGTCTTGTTTATGTTTACTTTATGAATTGCGTATCCACATAAAGTCGTATCTTTGCCCACATTAACTATATAATAATGAATAATTAAAACGATGAATTTTGTTGAAGAATTAAGATGGAGGGGCATGATTCATGATATGATGCCCGGAACAGAAGAGCAGTTACAGAAAGAAATGACTTCTGCGTACGTAGGCATTGACCCGACGGCCGATTCATTACATATCGGACACCTTGTTAGTGTAATGATGCTGAAGCATTTGCAGCGTGCCGGACACCGTCCTATCGCTCTGGTCGGTGGTGCCACCGGTATGATCGGAGACCCTTCAATGAAGTCGGCAGAACGTAATCTGCTGGATGAAGCAACGCTTCGCCACAATCAGGAAAGCATCAAAAAACAGTTGTCAAAGTTCCTGGATTTCGATTCAGATGCTCCTAACGCAGCCAAGTTGGTGAATAACTACGACTGGATGAAAGAGTATACCTTCCTGAACTTTATCCGTGATATCGGTAAACACCTGACAGTTAATTATATGATGGCTAAGGATTCTGTTAAGAAACGTCTTAGCTCCGAATCGAGTGTAGGTATGTCCTTCACTGAATTTTCTTACCAGTTGTTGCAGGGATACGATTTCCTGTTCTTGTATCAGAACGAAGGTTGCCGCTTGCAGATGGGTGGTTCCGACCAATGGGGTAACATCACGACCGGAACTGAACTGATCCGTCGTAAAACAGGTGGTGAGGCATTTGCCTTGACCTGTCCGCTGATCACAAAGGCCGACGGTGGCAAGTTCGGTAAGACGGAATCGGGTAACGTATGGTTGGACCGTCGTTATACTTCTCCTTACAAATTCTACCAGTTCTGGTTGAACGTAAGCGATGCCGATGCCGCCAGATATATCAAGATCTTCACAGACCTGAGCAAAGAAGAAATAGCCGCATTGGAAGAGGAACAGGCCGCAGCTGCCCACCTTCGTCCGTTGCAGAAACGCCTGGCAAAGGAAATCACTGTAATGGTTCATTCCCTGGAAGATTATGAAGCTGCTGTTGAAGCATCCAATATCCTGTTCGGTAACTCTACCCACGAATCTTTGATGAAGCTCGACGAAGACACGCTGTTGGCCGTATTTGAAGGTGTTCCGCAGTTTGAGATCAGCCGTGACGAACTGAGTGCCGGCGTGAAGGCTATCGACCTGCTCACAGAGAAAGCTGCCGTTTTCGCTTCAAAAGGTGAGATGCGTAAACTGGTGCAGAGTGGCGGTATCAGTGTAAACAAAGAAAAACTGGCTGATGCAGATGCTGTTATCGACTGTTCTTCTCTGTTGAATGAAAAATACCTGCTGGTTCAGAGAGGTAAAAAGAACTATTATCTGCTGATTGCAAAATAAGAAAAATGCTGAAAACGCTTGCAAGGTAAGATTTTATTCTTACCTTTGCATCGCTTTAGATAAAGCGCCGGATTGTCTCATGGTGTAATGGTAGCACTACAGTTTTTGGTTCTGTCTGTCGAGGTTCGAATCCTCGTGAGACAACACAATCTAAATAGACCGTTTATTATCAATATGATAGTAAACGGTTTTTTGTTTATGGTAAGAATATCAACATCAAAGTAGAATGATATGGAACAGCTGCAATTGATACAAAGTAAGATATATGAGATACGAGGGCAAAAGGTTATGCTGGACTTTGATTTAGCTGAGATGTACGGTACTGAAACAAAATACCTGAAACGATCTGTAAAGAATAATATTAGGCGTTTCCCGGCACCGGATTTCATGTTTGAGTTAACAAAGGATGAGTGGGAGTCTTTAAGGTGCAATTTTAGCACCTTAAACAAAGGTAGAGGGCAGCATCCTAAATACATGCCGTACGCTTTCAGTGAGTTAGGGGTTTCAATGTTGAGTAGTGTTCTCAACTCTGATACGGCTATTGAAATAAATATATCCATTATGAGAGCTTTTGTTGCGGTCCGTCACCTGGTATTAAATCCTCCGGTTGACAGAGTAGGACAGTTGGAGAATCAGGTAAGGGAATTGAAAGAGTACATAGAGGATGTATTCGCCGACTACAACGATATCAACGATGATACCCGTATGCAGTTAGAGCTTATCAACGAAACGTTAGCAGAGCTACAGAGCAAGAATAAGGCACTAAACAAGTCACGGCCAAAGATCGGCTTTGTGAAATGAAAATACGGTATTTTTCTCAATGTATTCACTGCGTGCATTTTGACCAAGGTCTCTCTTTTAGTAGGAAGGATAGGTACAAAGTGTTAAAGTTCTTTTCGATACTTTTTTTTCTTCATAAAGATGAGTAATATTTCTTGTAATGGGTGTTCTTAATATAAATATCAGAATACCATGACGAACATTTCAAGAAGAACATTTATCAAGACCGGGGCCTTTGCCGCCGCCGGTCTTACCATCGTTCCCGGACATGTACTGGGGCGTTCTTTCGGGTTTACAGCACCGAGTGATAAACTGAATATTGCCGGGATCGGAGTCGGTGGAATGGGACGCCGTAACCTGGCGAACATGAGCACGGAGAATATCGTTGCCCTATGTGATGTGGACTGGCACTATGCGGATAAGACCTTTAAGGATTATCCTAATGCCCGCAGGTTCAAAGACTGGAGAGTGATGTTTGATGAGATCGGCAGTTCAATCGATGCTGTAATGGTGGCTACCCCGGACCATACCCATGCCGGTGTGACCGCCCATGCAATTACGCTGGGCAAGCATTGTTATACCCAGAAACCGCTTACACATTCTGTTTACGAATCCCGTCTGCTTACCCGTCTGGCTAAAAAATATAAGGTGGCGACACAAATGGGTAACCAGGGCAACTCTTTCGACTGGTGCCGCCAGGTGGCGGAATGGATACAATCCGGTATAATAGGAGATGTGTATGAGGTACATTGCTGGACCGATCGTCCTATCTGGCCGCAGGGTTTGCAGGAACCGAAAACGGTCGTGAAATGTCCGAAGACGCTGGATTGGGACCTGTTTATCGGCCCTGCCCGGAAACGTCCGTACAATCCCGTTTATACTCCCTGGAACTGGCGTGGTTGGTGGGATTTCGGTACCGGTGCACTGGGCGATATGGCCTGTCATATCATGGACCCGCTTTATTGGGCGCTCGACCTGAAGTATCCGACAAGTGTGATCGGCAGCTCTACCCTTAGTAACCTGTATTCTCCTCCTCATGCCCAGGTGGTGACTTATACCTTCCCGGCACGTCCGTCAAAAGGCAACGTGAAGATGCCGGAGGTGAAAGTATATTGGTATGACGGTGGCCTGATGCCGCCTCGGCCGGAAGAGTTGAAAGACGGGGAGATGATGGGAGATGAGAACGGAGGCATTATCTTCGTCGGAACGAAAGGGAAGATCATGACCGGTTGTTATGGTATGAATCCTACTTTGTTGCCGTTCTCTGCCATGGAGAATTTCAACCAGCCTAAACCGACTATATCTCGTGTCAAAGGAGGTAACGGCGATATCTGGAATACGAATGCACATGAACAGGACTGGATTCGTGCGTGTAAGGAACCGGCGGGTAGTAGAACGGAGGCATCGTCCAACTTCCAGTTCTCCGGACCTTTCAATGAGATGGTTGTGATGGGCGTTCTGGCTGTCCGTCTCTCCGGTTTATACGGTCTCCATCGTGAACTCCAATGGGATGGCGAAAATATGCGTTTTACGAATATTTCCCCCAATGATAAGATAAAGATTGTAACGGTAGACGATTTCAAGGTAATTGACGGAGATCCCCGTTTCGACCGACGTTATGCCGACTTCAGTGCGGCAGATATGGCATCCGAATGGATCAGGCATACCTACGAAAATGGCTTCTCGTTACCCGATATGCCTGAATAGTTAATAGAATAATGTTATGAAACAAATAAAGAAAGTATTATTCCCCGTTGTTTGTCTTTTGTTGTTTGCATGCTTTTTGTCTGCCTGCAAACAGGCGAAAGCGGAAAAACAAGATTGGAGGATAGCCATACAGTCTTATACATTCCATCTCTTTCCGTTGACGGAAGCGTTGGATAAAACTCAGGAACTGGGAGTGAAGTATATAGAAGTATATCCGGGCCATAAGCTGGGCGGAAAATGGGGCGATAAAGTCTTTGGTTTCGACCTGGATACCCAGACCCGGAAAGAGCTGAAAGAATTGGCTGCTTCCAAAGGTATAAAAATTATAGCTACGGGTGTGTATGTGGCCGATAAGTCGGAAGACTGGGAGAAGATGTTCAGATTTGCAAAAGATATGGACATGGAGTTTATCACCTGCGAGCCTGCCTTAAACGACTGGGACCTCGTAGAAAAACTGGCTGAGCAGTACGGCATAAAAATCTCTGTGCACAACCACCCGCAACCATCCGACTATTGGAATCCGGATAATCTGTTGCAAGCGATCGCCGGCCGTAGCAAGCTGATCGGTTCCTGTGCGGACGTCGGCCATTGGCGTCGTGAGGGTCTGAACCAGCTGGATTGCCTGAAAAAACTCGAAGGACGCCTCATTTCTCTCCATTTCAAAGACATTGCAGCAAAACAGGAAGGAGAAAAAGAGCAACACGACGTAATCTGGGGAACCGGTATCCTCGACGTGAAAGGAATGTTGCATGAGTTGAAACGGCAGCATTTTAAAGGTGTTTTCTCTATTGAATACGAATACAACTGGGAAAATTCCGTACCGGACATAAAAGAGTGCATCCGGTATTTCAATGAACTGACTGAATGATTCGTTTGATCACGGACAATTAGCAGAAAGGGTGTTTCGATGAATCGATCACCCTTTTTCTATGATCCGGTTCATTAGAAAGGTTTATCCGGAAAAAAGTAACTGAAGCTACATTCGAATACTTTTGCAATTTCATTTAGGTGATTTATATTATATTTTGCTCTTTTGTGGGGACTTTCACAATCGCGGATAAAACCTTGGCTAAGATTTATATTATCAGCAAATACCCTTTGTGACATCCCTTTTTCAATTCGTAGCTGTTTTACTCTCTGTATTACGAAGTCTTCTATTTCCGTCATTTTCTTTTTTTAGATAAAGAAAGATTTCTTTTAGATAATAGCTAAGCGTATATGTATTCTTATTATATTTGTATCTATGAATAATAATGTTGGAATCATAAGTATAAATTAAATATAAATACTTATTTTGCGAACGAAGAATCACATGTTATGCAATTACCTGTAGATATACAAAAAGTAAAAGAGGGGGATCGTGCCGCTTTCAAGTCTTTTTTCGAGTGTTTCTATCCCAAGATGATGGCTTTGGCTTGTCGCTTTGTAAATGAGCAGGTCGCAAAAGATCTGGTGCAGGATGTCTTTACGTCTTATTGGGAGCAAAAGAAAATGATCGATGCCGATAATATACGGTCATTCTTATTTAAGTGGTTGCAGAACAGATGCCTGAATTACCTGAAACATCAGATGGTCGTGGAAGAGTATGAAGCCAGGATACGAATCGCTGAAGCCCGTATCGCTTTTCTCAATGATAAAACAGATACGAACGATGTCTTGAAACAAGTGATCGACCATGATCTTCGTGAGCTGATAGAAACATCGGTCATGAAATTACCACCCAAAACAGCGGAAGCATTCCGCCTTTGTTATTACCATGACCTGCCCCATAAAGAAATAGCCGAAGTAATGTGTATTTCGCACCGTACTGTAGAAACACATATCAGGAATGCCATTCTCTTTCTGCGGAAAGACCTGCGTGATCTTTTGATCTTATATATAGCCTTTTATCATTTGAATTAGTTTTTTTCTGCTTTTTACTACGTAGTTCCGTTTCTCCCGGTTGTCTTCTTTATACAAACAAATAATAAAGGAGAATGAGCGAAGAACTATTAATACGATTTCTGACCCGTCGCTGTACCTCGGATGAGATCCGGAAAGTGGATGAATGGGTGGCAGAGGATAAAGCGAATGCGGATTGGCTTTTCGAGATGGAACGTATCTGGAGTCTGAAAGATGAACTGCGTTTTTCGGATAAGAAGGAAATAGAAGATGCGTACAGTCGCTTTATATCCGGTCTTCAGGATACCGGGACAGGAAAAAAAGTCCGTCGTTCGGTTGTTCTCCCCTCATGGATCAAATATGCTGCAGCTATCGTATTGATCGGGCTATTGGGTACGAATCTGTTTTTCCTGCTTGATAAGGACACCGGTTTGACAAATATTGTAGAGGTTCCCAGAGGACAACGTGTTGCTTTAACTCTTTCCGACGGGACAAAAGTTTGGCTTAATTCTAATAGTAAGTTTGTTTATCCGGCGCAGTTTTCCTCGGAAGAGCGCGATGTCAGACTGGAAGGAGAGGGATTCTTCGAAGTTGCCCACAATCCCCAATCACCTTTTACTGTTCATGTTGACTTGCTTCGCATTAAGGTATTGGGTACCAAGTTCAACGTAAAGGCTTATAAAGAAGAGACCTCCTTTGTGACTTTAGCAGAAGGAAAAGTTGAAGTTATTACCGACGATGACGAGCAAAAGGTCACCATGAAGCCCAATCAGCAGGTTTCTTATTCGAAGGAATACGGGTTAGCGGTCGATAAAGATATCAATACGGATGTGGTCAAATCATGGATATTGGGTGAAGCTGCTTATCAGAATAAGCGCCTGGATGAAATAACGCATGATCTGGAGCGGAAGTTTGATGTACATATCGATATCCGGGACCGGGAACTTTCCTCGGAAATATTCACCTGTCGTTTTAAAGAAAGTGCGACTATCGACCAGGTGTTGACATTATTGAAAGAGACACGTAAACTGGATTATAAGATCCGGGGGACACAAATAGAGATTTACAAACCGTTAAAATGATCTGCCTATGAAGTAAACCTGAATGTAAAAAAATGAAGAACCGAAGATGCCGCAAACATCCCCGGTTCGGATTTAGCGAGTAACGCATTAGAGAAGACCTAAATTTATTACTAACTAATCATTTACAAATGTATGGATTTTAATGTGAAAAGCATGCCATGTCGTATGCGTAAATCGTCATGGCTTCGAAAAAGTCTGAATATTATGAGATGTATTGTATTATTCATATTACTGGGAACCTTGCAGACATTCGCCAGCCTGAGCTACTCACAATCGGTGAAATTGTCGTTGAATATGGAAAACACCACCGTGCAGGATGTCCTTTCTATGATTGAGCAGAAATGTGATTTTTATTTTACTTATAACCTGAGGCAAATCAATGCCACCCGGAAAGTATCGGTCCATTTTAAGAATAAAACGGTGACTGAAGTACTGGATGAATTGTTTGCTAAAGAGAATATTTATTATGTTATCAATGATAAACATATTGCTTTATATAAAGTAAATGGTGTTCAGGTGGTACAGCAAACCCGGAAAATTACCGGTATGGTAACCGATAAGGACGGGGAACCGATTCCGGGTGCCAATATCGTGGAAAAAGGGAGTACGACCAATGGAACCATTACGGATATGAACGGTAGATATTCTCTATCTGTTCCTGCCAATTCCCTGTTGATCGTATCTTATATCGGGTACAATAAAGAAGAGATCGCGATAAAAAACCATTCTGTACTCGATATAATCCTGACAGAAGATACCCAATCGCTGGAAGAGGTGGTAGTTGTAGGATACGGTACACAAAAGAAGGTAAATCTGACAGGTTCCGTATCATCGGTGAATTATTCGAAATCAGCGGCGTCCCGCCCTTTAGTTGATGCAACCCAGGCTTTGGGAGGTGTGGCGCCGGGTTTGCAGGTAATGCAGGGGTCAGGTAATCCTTATGGCGAGAGCTATTCTATGAATATTCGTGGTGTAGGTACCCTGAATGATTCAAATCCGTTGATATTGGTCGATGGCATGGAGCAATCCCTTAGTAATGTAAATCCGATTGATATTGAATCGATATCTGTTTTGAAAGATGCAGCTTCCTGTGCTATTTATGGTAACCGCGGAGCTAATGGTGTAATTTTGATCACGACAAAAACTGCGGGAAAGAAAGATAAAGTGAGTATAGATGTTTCTTCCAAATTGTCTTTGAACTCTCCGATGAGGGTTCCGAAGCTCGTGAACAACTATGCTGATTACATGGAATTGATCAATGAGTCTTATACGAATTTGGGACGTTCGTCTGCTTTCACCGATGAAACGATCAATTTATGGCGCGAGAAGGCAAAAGATCCGAACGGTATTGCCGAGTCCGGGTATCCTAATTATGTGGCTTATCCGAATACCGATTGGTACGATGCTATCTATGACAGTAATTGGATGCAGGAATATACGGTACAAGTATCGGGTTCGAGCGACAAGTCCGGATATAATTTTTCTTTTGGATATACCGATAACCCGGGTATATTGAAGAATTCGGGTTTCAAACGTTTCTTTGTCCGTAGTAATATCTATGCAGACATAGCCAAATGGCTACGTGTCGGTAGCCGTATATGGGGGTATAATACCGATCGTGACCGTGTGTCTACTGGTTCTTTAACCGGCATTGATATGACAAAAGTTGTTCCGGGCACTTATCCGTATTATGATGGAAAGTATGGGGCTCCGGAATCGAATGAAGAAGATCCCCAATCACATAATCCGTTGTGGGATATGAATCATGAACATGGTGATATGAAATATACGCAGATATTTACCAACTTCTATACTTCAATAAAATTCCTGAAACATTTCAGCTATGATTTTGGATTCTGGTACAAACATTACATTTATGATGGCAAATATGCATCGAATGCTTTTCCTAAATGGAGTTTTAGCCTGAATGAAATTACAGCAAATGCCATTGACCTAAAAACGGCAACGACCGGACAAACATATAACCGCGATAATTATTGGAAGTTTAATCATATTTTTAATTATAATCAGAGTTTTGGCAAACATGATGTTTCTGTTCTGGCCGGGTTTGAGGAAGAACGTACCTGGACGCGGACTTCGAATGTGACAATGCAAGGACTGATAGATCCTAACATTGATGATATTGATGTAGGGACTGAATTTAAATCCTCTTATGGGGCCAATAACGAATATACTTCCCGCTCCTGGTTCGGGAGAGCCACTTACGCTTATGATCAGCGCTATTTGTTTGAAGTAGATATTCGCAGGGATGGCTCTTCGAAATTTGCTCCTGAAAATCGTTGGGGTACTTTCCCGGCTGCATCAGCCGGTTGGAGGATTTCGGAAGAGGCGTTTATGGCAAATACCAGAGAGTGGCTCGACAATCTCAAATTACGTGCATCCTGGGGTAAACTGGGAAATAACAGCATTGGTAATTACGAATGGCAACAAACATACGGATTGGTAAATTATCCGTTTAACAGTAATACTAATTTAGGTCTTGCGCCTACTGCCCAAGCCAATGTCACCCTGCAATGGGAGAAATCTACAACAACGGACGTCGGCTTTGATTTTGGTATATTGAATAATAGATTGTCAGGAACAGTAGATTATTATAACAGAGAGACATCAGGTATTCTTTATAGGCCATCCATTATGATGATATACGGTAATATAACGGCGGCCCGTCAGAATATTGCCGAAGTGACGAATAAGGGACTGGAAGTTCAGTTGACCTGGAGTGACCAGATCCATGATTTCCATTATAGTATCAGTGGGAATTTCTCGTATAATAAGAATGAAGTCAGTAAATATAAAGGTAAACTTGTCCGTGGCTGGGAAACAGATGAAAATGGAAAGACGTATGTGACTAATCTGGGGGATGTTTCTACAGGTGGGACAAATCGTGTATTGGAAGGCCATATGATCAATGAATATTATATGCTGCAACCTTATCAAGGAAACCAGACTTATTTCAATCAGGATGGTTCTGTCAATCCGGTAGGCGGCCCTAAAATGGGTATGATTCGTACGGAAGATGATATGAAATGGTTGAATGCCATGATAGATGAAGGCTATAAATTTTATCCGAACCAGGCAGTAGGTAAATCGGGTATCTGGTATGGTGACTATATTTATGCTGATCTTAATAATGACGGTATTTATGGTAATACGTATGACAATGATTTTGTCGGTAGTTCTTCCATGCCTAAATGGAATTTCGGTGCACAATTAACCGCAAGTTGGAAGGGATTCGATTTGTCGATGAACTGGTATGGTGTTGCAGGAAATAAACTCTATTTCTACCGTACCGGTCATAATGCCAGTACGACTATTAAGGGGTATGCTATAGGTCGTGACGTTGCTGACGATCATTATTTTTATGATCCGGATAACCTGACTGATCCTCGTACGAACCTGCATTCGGAGAATCCTCGTTTGAGTAACAATTCCGGAAGTAGCCAGAGTGAATCGACGAATACGAAGTGGTTGTATAAAGGTGATTTTTTGAAACTCAAGAACCTGACTTTTGGATACACCATTCCTAAGCATCTTGTTCAAAAAGCTTATATACAGAATGCCCGTGTTTTTTTCTCGGGTGAGAATCTGCTGACTATTACCGGTTATCCGGGCATTGATCCGGAAATGCGTTCTTCGATTGGTTATTTGACTTACCGCCAGTTTGCATTTGGTCTGAATGTTACATTTTAATTGAAGGGAAAAGAATTATGAAAAAGATGAAACATATTTTATTAGGATTGATTTCTACATTTACATTGATGGGGTGTGGTGCTGATTTTCTGGATACGGCTCCCCGTAATGCAGTTAGCAGTTCGAATATCTGGACGAGCTCGATTCTGGCTGAACAAGCCGTGGCCGGTGTCTACAATACTTTTGTCGGCTGGTATTGTGCCGGTTATGCCAATAATGCCGAACGTATATGGGATGCCTATTCTTCCGTTATGGATATTGACTTGAACTGGATATCACAGAATGCTATTGTGAGAGGAACTGCTACACCTTCCAGTGGCCAATTCAGTAGTATTTATACTCGTTGCTATACAATGATCAATCGTGCAAACGATGTCATATCTAATATTAACGATGTACCTGATATGAGTGATTCCGACAAGGCACGTTATATTGCCGAGTGTAAATTCTTGCGTGCCTGGGCATATAATCGCTTGAATATCCTTTTCAAAGGCGTTCCCCTCATTACGGAACCGATTGTCAATGAAGAACAGGCAAAGACTCCTCGTGCCAGCGAAGCGGAGATCTGGGATCAGGTGGTGAAAGATCTGACAGATGTGATCTCGGAAACGGATTTACCGGATAAATATAAGGCTTCGGATGCAAACTACGGCCATGTGACTAAAGGAGCTGCTTATGCTTTCCGCGGACAGGTCTATTTGTGGTTGGAGAAATGGCAGGACGCAGCCCGCGACTTTGAGGCTGTCGGTAATTGCGGTTATTCGCTTTTTACAACGGGAGGTGCTATTGCTTTTAAAAACATGCTTAAAACAACAAATGAACAATGCGACGAGATGGTATTTTCTATTCAGTGTGAACAATACTCTGTTGCAAATCCATTGAACGTTAATTATGGTAATCGTTGTACGGGAGGTTCGATGTGGAATAATTATTTACCCAATCCTCATTTCGTCGAGTCTTATGAAGTAAAGGATGGCAGTACATTTAATTGGGATAATTATTGTCCCGGATATAATTCGATGACTCCGGTACAACGTTCCGTATTCTTTCTTCGTGACGGTATGACCGATTCTGAAATTGCTCAAATGACTACTTATGGTGCCGATATGGGTAAATATCTGCCTGATGGTAATGAAGCCCGTATTCGTAAAGCCTATGAAGATCGTGATCCACGGCTTATGATGACTGTCATTACCCCGTATGCGACCTATTTAGGTTCATCCGGAGGAACGGAACATACTTATACGTTACGCTGGCCGTATCGTGGATTCGATGGTCGTGAGCCTTTCGATATTCGTACGGATGCAAATAATTATTTCTATTATTTGTGGAGGAAATTTGTTCCCGAAGGAAATGAATGGCCGTATCGTGATACGTATGATCTGGATGTTCATCTGATCCGTTATGCGCAGGTATTGCTTGGGTATGCTGAGGCTTTAAATGAGATGGGTGAAACCGATAAGGCGGTAGAACAAATAAATAAGATCCGTTCACGTTGTGGAGCTCAATTACTGAATAGTAATACGCCTACAACGGTGAAAGGTAAAGATGATATGCGCGAACGAATCCGTAATGAGTATTATTGGGAACTCGGAGGTGAAAATGTGATGTATTGGAATGAACTTCGCTGGAAAACATGGAAAGACAAGAAGTTCCGTAATAATAAGAACGGTTTGTCACAAATATGGGGAACCACTACCTATACCTGGTATTGGTTGGGCGATCAATGCTGGACCTGGCCTATACCTGCTTCTGAACGCGAAAAGAATTCGAACTTGGTACAAAATGCCGGTTGGAATGATTAATTATTAAAATGATTATGGTTCAAGGGGAAATATAAGAGAGATACGTTTCCTGTATTTCCCCTCTTTTATAGATAGAGTTCGATATGAAAAGAATATTCTTATATTTTAATATTATCTTTTTAGTTCTGCTATCCTGCGGATGCGATAGCGGTAACGATAAAAAAGAGAGTGAAAAAGAGGATGAAGACCTTCCGGCTTCTGTTACCTATGAAAATCCCGTTATAAATGAGAATTGTCCCGATCCGTCGGTTATCAGGGCTAGCAACGGTTATTTTTATGTGTATACTACACAGAATAATTTGCCGGGTGATATTCGTTATATTCCCATACATAAGTCGAAAGATTTAGTTCATTGGGATTATGTAGGTACTGTTTTTGATAATGATAATCATCCGACATGGGTCCCGAATGCAAAACTATGGGCGCCGGATATAAATTATATCGGCGGGAAATATGTTCTCTATTACTCTATGGGTGTTTGGGCGGGAACTTATGATTCAGCGATCGGAGTTGCAACAGCAGATAAACCCGAAGGGCCATTTACTGATCATGGTAAAGTGTTAGATTATACTTCGCAAGGCGTAAATAATTCGATAGATCAGTTCTACATCGAAGACAATGGGCATAAATATTTAGTCTGGGGTAGTTTTTATGGCATCTATGCCGTTGAACTGACCGATGACGGGTTGGCTGTAAAGGATGGAAGCCGAAAAGTGCAACTGGCCGGTAATCAAATGGAAGGTTCCTATATCGCACAACATGGTGGATATTTTTATCTGATAGGTTCTGCCGGAACTTGTTGCGAAGGAAAATCCAGTACCTATCATTTGATCTTCGGTAGGTCGGAGAATGTGCTGGGTCCTTATGTAACACAGGACGGTGAGTCTATGCTTAACGGAGCTGGAGATTTATTGTTACAGGGTAATAATATATGGAGTGGAACAGGACATAATGCTGAATTTGTCCAGGACGACGAAGGCAATGACTGGATGATCTACCATGCTTATCAAAAGTTTGATGACACTGCTGGTCGATTGTTAATGCTCGACAGGGTTTATTGGAATGATTGGGGGCCGTATATGAAAGGCAATACCGCTTCTATTTCTGCGGAAGCTCCTGTCTTTGAATAGAAATATGTGAGAAATACTATTGTTTAAATTTTAAGAAAAGTGTATGAAAACTAAATTACTGATTGTAATAGGCTTGGTTATAGGAGAGATATTTTCCCTTTCTGCCCAGGATCGGGCAGACCAGCAACATCTGGAAAACCCCAATTCATTTTCAATGATCTTGCTGGGAGATCCACAGGGATATACAAAATATGATATCAATCAGCCTTTATTCGATTTGTGTACGGCATGGATAGCCGATAACATCGATAACTTGAAGATAAAAGCGGTGCTTTGCACTGGTGATGTGGTGGAACAGAATGAGAATATCGTACGTAACCGTAAGATGCTCAATCAGACAAGTCGGGAAATGTGGGAAGCCGGGTCCAATGCCTTCAAACGGTTGGACAATAAAATTACATATATTATTTCTCCGGGTAATCATGAATACGGCTTTCAGCATTCAGAAAACGGTATGACCCGTTTCCCTGAATATTTCCCTTTTGAGAGAAATTCAGCCTGGAGGGATATTTGTGTCAGCGCTCTTCCCAACAGAAATAATATACCGTCGCTGGAAAATGCCGCATTCGAGTTCAACGATCCTAATTGGGGGAAATTATTAGTCATCACAAGTGAATTTGCTCCCCGCGATGAAGTGTTGGAGTGGGCTAAGAAACTGGCTTCTAGTGATAGGTATAAAGACAGCCGGGTGATATTTATGACACACGGTTATATGGATCCTGGTACTGCTCCGGAAAGAGGGAAAGTACGTGATCATGAAAATTATGCTATCACACCTAAAAATGCAGGGAAGCAGATATGGGAAAAGCTGATCCGTCCTTCTTCGAATATATTACTCCTGATCTGTGGACATACGGGTAATGGAAACGGCAAATATGAAGATAATGTCGGTTACCGGGTAGATAAGAACGCTGCGGGTGAGGATGTGCATCAGATGATGTTTAATGTGCAGTACGTTGGGGGTGGCCCCGAAGGTAATGGAGGTGATGGCTGGTTGCGAATCCTGGAGTTTATGCCTGACGGCAAAACAATAAAAGTGAAAACTTATTCTCCTTTGTTCGGAATATCTGCTTTGACCAGGCATCTGGCCCATCGCACGGAATCTTATGACCAATTCAGCCTGGAAATACCGAAGCCGAGTGATAAGTAAAATATTCGAAAAGGAGGTTGGTACTGATTAATACAGATAAGATAAATCAGGTAGATCACTACAGATATATGTATTGATAATAAATTAATTATCTGCGGTCATCTGCCTGATCTGAGTTATATATTATTTCCCTTTTTCCTTCAACAATTGTTCCAGCAAGGCGGACTTTTCTTTTTCAACAGCCAGCATGCGTTCAAAAAGGTCGGTGGCCTGTTTGTTCAATTCCATGATTTTATCCAGAGGATGGATAGTATTTTGATTGTATTGATCATTTTCTATTATTCCTGTATTATAGCTTCCGCTTTCAAAATTATTATTTTCAATAACAACTGACAGCGGATTTTCATCCAGTTCTTCAATAATCTTGGGAGAAACATGGAGGATATTCGCGATTTGGATCAACATATTTTGTTCGATCACCCGTTGGCTTTCGATGCGTGAAACCTTTTGCTGCGTGGTACCGAGCATTTCCGCCAATGAGCTTTGTTTGACACCCATTATATTACGTAATCTGCGGACATTCGCACCTTGGTGAACGTTCTTTCCGGTTTTCTCTTCTGTTTCTCTTTCCATATCGAACTTATTTTATTTGAGACAAATATAAGGACAAAACGATAAAGTCCTTACTTATCATATGGGAAATAACAATCTGTCCTGCTTTTTTCTTTTCCTCCATGTTATGTAAAATATTCAGATGTTTATGTATTTTACTTGGCCATGAATATTGGGGCATGGGATATTCTGGCTTTCTTTGTAAAAAGAAAATAACAGGTTTTGGATTCATATATGTAGAAGATGCGAAAGGAGATAGGATTGGTAAACATTAAAAGGGGGTTAGGGCTTTTTTATAAGCTCCCAACTATTCATATTTGAAATAATATACAATATATTCAAATATGTAAATAGCTGTCTGGTTCGCGAGGATAGGGCAGTTTTAATCTTTAGCATTGATTTTCTTACCGTAATCTGTTGTTTTTTTAATCATATCTGTTACCTTTGTTCCTGTGGGGAATGTTTTAGAAGCCATGGCGTTGACTTCCTTCCGTTATAATTATGGAAAAAAGGTATTTTAAAGTTTTATTTCAGTTTGCATAAATTATCCCCGGTTCTAATTTCGGCTGAGATAGTAATATCACATTCTTTATATTTTGACTTAACTAAACTATTTATGTTATGATGAGTATGTTAACTAGATTACGCGATTATGCAAAACTTCTTTTTACCCGAGAACAGAAGCTTTGTCTTGTAAATAACGCATTTACAGCTCCTGACGCAACGTTGCAGGAAGAAGTTCTTATTGTCTCTCCAACGCCCGAAGAACAACCTTCCGTGCCTGAGCAACAACACGTAGAAGCACAGCCACAACCTGTACCCCCCAAAAAATATGTGACCGAAAAAGATGTTGTATATGAATCATTTAAAAAGCTCACTCCGGAATATCTGTTTATTATAACGGAAATGCGCAACTTGCTTAACTCTGAGAATAAAAAATTCGTATTCCATGCGTTGGCAACCCATATAAGTATTAAAAAGGTGGCAAAACATCTGAAAATTACACAACGCAAAGTAAAGATCATATTTCAGGAAGCCTTGGTGGATATCGGTATTCAGACCGGATTTATTAGGAGTTATCTGGATGAGAGCGAAAAGAAAGATAAGGAAATCTGGGAACTGAAATCGAAGATAATATCATTGAATGCCAGAATAAAGAAACTGCAGTCTGAGCAAGACTTGCGAATGAAGTTTGCCGGGGAAAAGATTTCATTAGAGAACCAGCAACTTTTGCTGAAGAAGCCATTGACTGTCTCTCTTGATTTGGATACAAGGACCTATAATGCCTTAAGAGATAATCATATAGATACGTTGGAAGATTTAGTGAGATATATTTTAGAAAATGAAGAGATGGAAAGGTTGAAAACATTACATAACTTTGGAGAAGTCTCGTTTAAGAGGTTGAAAAGCGAATTGTTTAAAAAAGGAATAATGGATGTCAGCGGGCATTGCGAACTTTTACGATATGTGACGGTTTCCAAGAAATAATTGTGATCCGGTTGTTTATAACTTTGTGGTTCATGTATTGGCAAATATTATTTGTAATAATAATAATAGGTTTATATTTGTATCGGAATTAGGATATGTTGCTAGGTGAAAAATAATTATCTTTTGCCGAATTGTTAACCTGACAGCTATTAAATGAGGAGAATTACAGTATAAACATGGATAGTGAACTTTTATATCGTCTGAAGGAGGGAGACAGGGATGCTTTTAATACTGTCTATTGGCGGTACAGTCCGAAGGTATACAACACCGTTCTGTATTTGCTGAATGACGCAGATTTGGCTGAAGATGTCGTTCAGGAACTCTTCCTGACTATTTGGGAAAAGCGTGGAAATATATTACCTGAGCTTAACTTTGAAGCCTATATCTCGACCATCGCCCGTAATTTAGCCTATAAATATGTGGAAGAAGCCCTTCATAGAAACCTTCCGGTGGAAGAAATCAGGGATGCGAAACTGGTTTCCAGCTCGGAAGAAGATGTGATTGAAGCCGACTCCTTACGAGAATATATTTTCAATGTCATCTCTTCCTTTCCGGAAATGCGGCGGAAAGTTTTTATCATGAGCCGTTTTGAAAACTTGTCGCATGCAGAAATTGCGAAAAAACTATCCTTGTCTGAACGTACGGTAGAAGCACATATCTATCAGGCCCTGAAAGAACTTCGTAAAGTGCTTGGAAATAAAGCGGTCGCTTTTATCCTTATCTATCTTTCCTTATAAAACCGACTTCCCTCTTTTCTGGATATTCCTTGTCTTTAAGTAGAACTTGTTTGTGAACTAAAGTTAAAAATGAGCCTGTTTTATCTTTTGACTAAGTAGTAGGTATATTTATCCCACTATAATATATAAACGGATTAATAATGAGAATAGAATTACTTCACCGTCTGATAGCAGGTACGACTACCGAAGAAGAAAACCGGCAGTTGATGGAATGGTTCCGGCAGTGCGCATCCAAAGAGGAATTCTTCATGCTTTTTGAGACAGCATGGAAAGAAAGTCCGGATGAGATGCCCAGGGACGTACAGGAACGTATGTACCGCAGGCTGAGCCGGGAGTTGGATGAGAAGAAAACTAAAACTATTTTATTACGTTCACGTTTTTCATGGAAGGTTTGGCAACAGATTGCGGTAGCTTGTATTATCATTGTTTTAGGCCTGGTTAATTACCGTATGATCGATAAACAAAAGCAACTGTCGACACAGAATTTCATGGTATTGGCAGAAAAAGGGCAACGGGCATTCATTACTTTGCCTGATAGTACGAAAGTGTGGCTGAACTCCGATACAAAAATTAGTTATCCGGCAGATTATGGCTTGAAAGAGCGTAACGTAACATTAGTAGGAGAGGCCTATTTTGAAGTGGCCAAAAATCCGGATAAACGTTTTATTGTAGAAGCAAAAGGTATGCAGGTCGAAGCTTTGGGAACTTCATTCAATGTTAATGCGTATCAGAATGATAATAAAATTATTGCATCGTTATTTTCCGGTTCTGTCAGGGTAAGCTATGATCGTCATGTGGCAATCCTCAAGCCGCATGAGTCGGTTAAGGTCGATTTATTGAACCGAAGTTTTTCCCGGTACAAAGATGAGAGTATGCAGAATATAGCTCTTTGGAGAAAAAATGAGATCACATTTGACGGTGAGTCTTTGGAGGAGATAACCCATATTATGAGTCGCCTGTATAATACAACAATATGTATAGAAGACGAATCTTTGAAAAAAGTATGTTACATAGGAACCATTCGAAATAACAACCTTGAAAACTTTATCGACATTATTAACCTGACAACTCCGGTTGTATATGAAAATAAAGGAGATACCGTATTTTTGAGAAAGAGGGTTCCTTAGCAGGAGTTAACCGTACGGAAAAATAAAACGAATATGTCTAATCTAATACAACGCCTATGAGAAAGGAATAAAAAATTAACAAAAAGAGGTAACTCCTTCGAGCTACCTCCTCATTACTGTTTTTGCAGATATCCCTTATGTTGATACAGCCGATGTAGGAGACCGGCCGTTGTTAACGGGACTCTTCTGCTTACAAAGTTACAAACATTTATTTTATCTACATCTTATTTCTAATTAAAAGAAAAATGAGTAACATGAAGCATTTATTTAAACAGATGGTTTTTCTGACAATCTTGTTAACCTTCCCATTGACGGGGATCCACGCTCAGATAACCATACATATCAAAGACAAACCCGCTTCGGAAGTGGTGAAGCAAATTGAAAAGGTGAGCAAATACCGCTTTTTCTATAAGAAAGGACTTCCTGGTATGACTACTCCAATTACCGTTGAAGTGAACGATCAGGGTATTGAAGCCGTGATGGGACAGATTGTGGGGCAGATTCCTGTTTCTTATACTATAAAAGGGGATACTCAGGTAGTTCTTGCCGAGTCTGAGCCTCAAAATACGAGTACAGGTAAAAATAAGTCAGTGAAAGGTTCCGTAACAGATGCGAATGGCGAACCTGTTATAGGAGCAAATATTGTTCAGATAGGAACCGTAAATGGAGTAATTTCTGATCTGGATGGTAATTTTGATATAGAAGTGCCGGAAGGTTCGACTCTTGAGATTTCTTATATCGGTTATCGTCCTAAAGAAGTAAAAGTGGGGAACAATACAGTATTGACTGTCATTTTGGAGGAAGATACTCAGGCGTTGGATGAGGTAGTCGTTGTCGGATACGGCAGCCAGAAAAAAGTAAACCTGACAGGATCGGTGGCTACCGTAAATTCAGAATCTTTGGCTAATCGTGCAATATCCAATGTCTCTCAGGGATTACAGGGCCTGGTTCCGGGTATGACTGTTACAAATAGTGGAGGACAACCGGGTATGGATGCCGGCAAAATACTTATTCGTGGTGTCGGCTCTTTCAATGTATCGACACCGATGGTATTGATTGATGGAATCGAAGGAGATATGAATATAGTGGATACACAGGATATCGAGAGTATATCTGTCTTGAAGGATGCTGCTTCAGCTGCTATATATGGCTCTAAAGCTGCTAACGGGGTAATTCTTATTACCACGAAGCGGGGAAAACAGGGGGCTCCCAAGATCAATTACAACGCTCTTTTCGGATGGTCTTCCCCTTCGGAATTGATGCCGCGTACCAGTTCGGCAGAATTAGCTCAGTTGACTAATGAAGCAGAATATTGGGGTGCTATATCCGAAGGTGCTACCCCGGAACAGGCTACAAAGCGTATGCCTTATTCTCAGACCGATATCGACTTGTATGCAAATGGAACCGATCCGTACGGACATCCAAATACAGATTGGAATAAACTTTTCTTTGTGGGTTCTGGATTTACCAACCGGCATAATGTAAGTGTCGGTGGAGGTACCGAATGGGTAAATTACCGTACTTCGCTGGGATATTCTAAACAGGAAGGTATAGTGAAAAATGCAGCAAACAGGCAGTTCAACCTGCGTGTAAACTTGGATATGAAAATTACAGAGCGGTTAAAATCCAAAATAAATCTGGATTATGTCAATTCTTTGATTCAGGAGCCTACAAACCCGATATCCTGGGATTCGGGAACAAGCGAACAGACTTACCGCCAAGTAAATAGAATATCTCCAATGGTTCCCTATAAGAATGAAGATGGTACATATGGAACAATCAGTGATGGTAACCCGATTGCTTTCCAGGATTCGGGGGCAAAAGGTGAAAGACAGAATGACTATATTACAGCTTTTGCGGAATTTTCTTATGATATTCTGGATGGATTGGTAGCCAGAGTGAACGGTTCATATTATGTACAGAACCAGGATTATAATTTGTATAGAAAAGAAATTCAATATAATGAAGCCAAATATGACGGACCTACCCAGTATACACAATCTTATTATACGAATAACCGTACACAAGCAGATGCTATGTTGACTTACGATAAGACATTTATAGAAAAGCATACGGTTAATCTATTGGCTGGTTTCCATTCGGAATTGTATAAATACAAGGAAACGAAGGCCTACAGGAAAGACTTTCCTTCTTCGGATGTAACCGACCTGAACGGAGGTTCGGTTGTCGGAATGACTAATAGCGGATATACCCGTGAACTTGCCATGAATTCATTCTTTGCAAGAGCTAAATATAATTTTGATAATAAATATTTGTTCGAAGGTAATATCAGAGGGGATGGTTCTTCCCGTTTTGCTAAAGGATATAGATGGGGATGGTTCCCTTCTTTCTCCGGAGCCTGGCGTTTATCTAATGAGGATTTTATGGCTGGTACACGTACTTTTGTTGATGATATGAAAGTCAGAGCTTCCTGGGGTGTATTAGGAAATCAGGAAATTCCGAATGATTATTATCCGTATATTAATACATATTCTACATCTCCTAAATATCCTTTTGGTAATGTAATCAATACTGGAGCAGCACAGACAAATAATAAAATAAATGACTTGTCATGGGAGACAACCTATACCTGGGGAGTTGGTTTGGATATGACTGTACTGAATTCGTTGTCGATGACTCTTGATTGGTATAATCGTAAAACGACGGGTATTTTGATGCAGGTTAATGTTCCTACTACCTTTGGTTACGGAGGATATTATGACAATATCGGTGAGATGAGCAATAAAGGTATTGAGGCCTCTCTGAATTATAATAAGCAGATTAGTCAGGTGGCTTTTAATGCCGGTGTGAATTTTGCCTATAATAAAAACAAAGTATTGTCACTGGGAGACCTCGACGACCAGAAAGGTAGCCGCACCATAACAATGGTTGGTCGCCCGTATCAGGCATTCTACGGTTACCAGTCTGACGGAATTTTCCAGAGTCAGGAAGAGATAGATAAGGCTCCTAAATATACGATGATTGACAATGCACGTCTGATACCAGGAGACATTAAGCTGGTCGATAGGAATAAGGATAATGTCATCGATGAAAAGGATAAGATTATTCTGAACTCAGAAAATCCTAAGTTTACATTTGGTATTAATCTGGGGGCTAAATGGAAGTTATTTGATGCCTCTTTATTCTTCCAAGGGGCGGCAGGCGTTGCCCGTTATTTTACGGATGAAATGTACGGTGAATTTAACGGTGATTCAGGTCATCCTTCTAAGTTGTGGTTGGATAGGTGGACTCCTGAAAATCCGACGAATAAAATGCCGCGTGCATCCAAATTCAGAACTTATAATATGCCGGAAGTGACAACTTCTGATTTCTGGCTGGTCAATACGAATTATCTGAGATTGAAGGATGTACAGGTAGGCTTTACATTCCCTAAGACATGGTGTACTAATATGAAGATAACTTCTGTCCGTATTTATTACAGCGGACAAAATCTGCTGACAATAAAAAAATGTCCGGAAGGAATCGATCCTGAGGCTCCGAGCGGTTGGGGAGCATATTATCCGCATATAACAACTAATTCGGTTGGAATTTCTATCACTTTATAAAGATTAATCGTATGAAAAAGATATTATTTTTATTCATTATAGGTATTCTGGTTACTTCTTGTTCTCTGGATCGTGCACCTAAAGATTCTTTATCGACTGCTACTTTCCCGAAAACAGAAAAAGATATTGAAATGTTAGTGGTCGGTTGTTATGATGGCTATGTGGATCAGACGTTTACTGTTTATAATGATGTGTTTAGTGATAATGGCTATTGTGCCATCAATACGAATTGGTCTGCTTATGCCAACGGAAAAGCGACGCATTCAAATCCAGGAATCGGATGGTTTGATTATACTTTGATCACTCGTTGTAATAATTTCTTGGCTCTTACCGAAAACACCGAAGTTCCGTTTAAAGATCCGAACAGGCTGAAACAACTGAGGAATGAGGTTCGCTTTCTTCGTGCCTGGAGATATTATATGATGGCGACAGCCTATGGAGATATTCCTTTGGTAACAGAAGTTATATCTACATTGGAAGAATCCAAAATACCGGCATCGCCCGAAACTGATATAGTTAAATTTATATTGGATGAATTGAATGAGCTTTCGGCAGATGGAAACTTGGATGTTACACCTAAAGAGTCTGGTCGTATCACAAGAGGGGCGGCATTGGCACTTAAAATGAGAATGTGTTTGTATTACAAGCAGTATGAAGAAGCGATTGCAGCAGCCGATGAAATAGAGAAACTGGGGGTTTATAATTTGTTTACTGCCGGAACGACTCCTTATGCTGATTTGTTTAAAGAAGCGAATGAAGATAATTGCGAGATTATCCTGGCTGCTAAAAAGGTGGAGAATGATTATAAGAATCAGACAATTATTGAATTTTGTAATGCGAACGACGGGGGATGGTCGGCATTTGTTCCTATACAAAGCTTGGTCGACGCTTATGAAACATCTTCCGGTCTGACGATCGAAGAAGCTGAAAAAAACGGAGAATATGACCCGGTTCATCCTTATAAGAATAGAGATCCCCGTTTTTATGCAACAGTTTTGTACTCCGGAGCAGATTGGGTGAATCCTAACGGCGTTTACAGAATATATAATACACTCGATAGGACTATAGACGGGAAACCGAACAAGGATAATGCAAATGATTCACGTAATGCTTCACAATCGGGATATACATGCTGTAAATATATGTCGCCTCTTACGCAATATTCGGATATCAACAATACAGGACTCGATTTTATTGTTTTTCGTTATGCCGAGGTGCTTTTATCAAAGGCAGAAGCATTGATCGAGCTCAACAGAGATCTTGATGAAGCCTGCAATTTGATGGATGAGGTGCGGAAACGTGCCGGGATGCCGATGGTAGACAGAAATAAATATTCGACACAGGCAACCTTGCGTGAGTTGTTAAGGCGTGAGAGACGCGTTGAGTTTGCATTCGAAGGATTAAGACGTAGTGATATCGTACGATGGGGTATTGCAAAAGAAGTACTTAACGGACCTATTTATGCAACTAACTATGGTACAGTCATTATGGATACGAATATTCCTCAGGAAGAACGGGCTGTTATCAAAACTGGAGAGGAGAATAAAGTCGTATTGGAAATACGTTCCTTCAAAAATACTTATCTTCCTATACCACAATCGGAACTAGACCGAAATCCGAATCTGGTTCAAACAAATTTTGAATAAAAGGAATGATTATGGTATATGGATTATTAAAAAGATATCTAGGTTTGCTGTTTCTTTCTGCCTGTATTATTCCGAACCTTTTTGCCGGAGTTACGCAAAAGAAAGAGAAACCGGTGATGTTTCAGGTAAGGAAAGATATAAAATATCAGGTGATCGATAATTTCGGGGCATCGGATGCCTGGAGGATCGCTTTTGTCGGTCGGTATTGGCCGGTGGAAAAACGCGAAAGGATTGCTGACCTGCTTTTTAGTACGAAGATGGATACCAACGGAAATCCGATCGGTATAGGTCTGAGTAACTGGAGGGTGAATATTGGTGCCGGGAGTTTTGAAAACCGGGAAAATAAAGAAGTCACGAGCACCTGGAATCGTACAGAGTGTTTTTTATCACCGGATGGCTCGTATGATTTTAGTAAGCAGGCCGGCCAGCAGTGGTTTATGAAGGCGGCAAAAGAAAGAGGGGTCGATGACTTTCTGTTTTTTACCAATTCGGCTCCTTATTTTATGACGCGAAGTGGTTCGACATTGGCGTCGGATAAGAAGAGGATTAATTTGCAGCATGACAAATTCGATGATTTTGCCGATTTTCTGGCGTTAACAACCAGGCATTTCATTGATGAAGGTTTTAATGTCAGGTATATAAGTCCTATAAATGAACCTCAGATTGATTGGGGAGAAAATAAGTGGCAGGAAGGTAGTTTTGCAACCAATCAAGATGCATATATGCTTGTCGGAGAGTTGGATAAAGCATTAACCAGACATGGTGTTTCATCGAAAATTGTGTTTGGAGAGGCGGCTGATATGAAGTATTTGTTCGACTGCGACACCAGTCTGACAATGCCGGATAATATCATAGAAGAGTTTTTTACTCGTAAAGGACAGTACAATATTATGGGGATGCCCAATGTGTATAACTGTGTTTCTGCCCATGATTATTGGAGTGCTTACCCGGCGAAAACATTGGTTGGATTGAGACAGAAAATACGTGGGGCTCTGTCGGCGGCTGATAATGGTACTAAGTTCTGGGCTTCGGAATATTGTATTTTGGAGAAAAATGATGAAATATCCGGTGAACCTTCCCCTGCCAAAAGTCTGAATCTGGGATTATATGTTGCACGGATTATCCATACTGATTTGGCGGTAGCCAATGCATCGGCATGGCAGTGGTGGACTGCTGTTTCTTTGGGTGAAGATGTTCCTATCCAGTTGAAGCCTAAAGAGCATTCAACAGCCGAAAGTTTGAAATATGACGGAATTGTAAGTCCTACGAAGATGCTGTGGGCGACAGGTAATTTTAGTCTGTTTATTCGTCCGGGGATGTGGAGGATTTCGTTGGATAGAAAACCGGAAATTTCTGAACTGGAGGCGGCAACTTCGTTAATGAGTTCTGCTTATACGGATGGGGAAAAGGTAGTGTTGGTCTTTATCAATTATGAGGATAAGCAGAAAGAAGTGAAGATTAGATGTGGTAATTCAACCAAAGGGAAAATGTATGTTACTGATATGGATAAAAATCTGGAATATATGGGAGAACATAAATTATCGGAATTGATAATTGCCCCGAAGGCTGTGGTTACAGTTGTAATCTAGTTGAAAAGTTCAGTCCTGCCGAAGTCTTTCGCAGGACTGATTTTTTGAAGACGTGCGGAACCTCTCTTTATAGTGGTTAATTTGTCATGGCAAAGTAAGGATAATTTTTTTAGTAAAACACAAGAAAACAGAATATTCTATCATTTCCGTTGCTTATTTAATCGCATCCGCTATCTTTATGAGGTGCGGATAGTTTTCTTTCCTTAATCTCGGATTTTGCAAAATAATACCCGTATTTTATAAAAGTACCTATTGGATTTGTTTCTTATTTTTACCATTTCAATGTTTTGAAGTCTAATATAACTTAAGATGAATAATCGTATAACGAAATTTTTAGCCATAACTCTGTTCTTATTGAATATAAGTCTGGTGGCGAAAGGAGAGGCGGTAGACGCTGTTACCGGTGCTACCCCGGTAAAGTTGAAAATAGAGGCGAATGTCGATAAACAATTGGTGCTGGATGTCTCTTATGAGGAAAATTCAGTTATCCGGGAAGCACCTTTAGGTTTGAATGTTGATCACCGTTTGTTAGGAAAAGATGCTCAACAGTTGAGCAAGGAGAAAAAGGAGAACAATACCTTGGTCTATGAGTTCCAACAAGTCGATGGTAGCCGTTTCTTTTTGGATGCCCGGATATTTCCTGACGGGATTGCCCTGCGTTACCGCGTTCCGGCAGATGGACCTGTATGTATTTATGGGGAAGAGACCTCATTTATCTTTCCATCGCAAACTAAAGCCTGGTATGCCAGTGGCCCTTTCCAATATGGCTGGCTACAAGAATATCAGGAACGGGAGACCGATCATATAGAAGGTGAATTGCTGGCTCCGCCTGCGACCTTTCGTCTGCCGAATGGGATTTATGCGGCGATAACGGAAGCCAATCTGTTTAATTATCATGGAGCTGTCTTGCTGGGGACGGCTCCGAACTGTGTCCGGTTCGGATATGTGGAGAATAAGGGACATGTGGAAACAGGGATAGTTACCGGCCTTCCGCCTACGAAATACTGGCATGAAGAATACCGTATTGCCTTTTACCCGTTGGCTGGTCGGTCCAGCTGATTATACGCCGGTGAATTTCCGTGCTTTTTGTCATCCTTCGGTGACTTTCGCGCATCAGTTGTCGTCTATCTATATGTTTATTTCGCCGATGTTGATCTTTGCAGCGGATATGGAAGACATGTTGTCGTCACCGGGCCGCTCGTTTATAGAAAGTGTCCCTGTAACTTGGGATGAAACGATTGTATTGCCCGAAAGCGAGATCCGGAAACTGGCTGCTTTGGCACGTAGAAAAGGAGATGTGTGGTATCTGACGGTGCTCAACGGGGAAGAACCGAAAATGCTCGATATAAAACTGGATTTCCTGCCTAAAGGGAAATATAAGATGGAAATGGCATCGGATACTCCCGGAAACCGGAAGTTGATTGAGGTTAAGGATAGTAAGGTTCGTTCCGGCCAGCGGCTTAAAGAAGAATTGATGTCGGGCGGTGGCTTCGTGGCTCGTATTAGCAGGTATTAAAATACAGGTCTCAACAGGTACGGATTTCGTCATAAAATAAGAAAAATCCTCGATGAAATGGGGGTTTTTTGGTCAAACTATAGTCCTATTGGTTGTATGACTATAGTGCTATGGTAAGTAGCACTATAGTGTCAAGTGGGTTGGCACAGTAGTGTTGCTTTTTTCAAATTAAAAAAAACAGTTTTATATATATATTATTTATATATTAAAGAGGGTGTCCATGCGGTTGTCCCAGTGATGTTATCGGAGTTGTTTTGAAGGATGAGTTAATGGGCTTATTCATAAGAGGTAGGGGAATAAGCTTATTGTTTAGTTTGTTGTCCCACAGGGTGTCCCAAGCCTTACAGGACAATAATTTTCTTCGAAAATAAACGTGTATTTTGTTGATTTTAAGGCGATAACGACTTATATTTGTATTGGATTATAAAGTGCTTCCATATGAAGAAAATAATAAATTTATTCTCCTTTTTGTTGATGTTGCTGGGGAGTTATCCGGCTATTAGTTGGGCTACGCCTTATAATATTGCCCCGCAAGCACGTGTATCGGCTTCCTCTTCGATTGATGCCGGTCACGATGCGGCAAAGGCGACCGATGGCCTGATACGGGTACCGGGAAAAGGGGAAGGGGTATCTAAAAGTACGGAGACTTTCTGGGGACAGATCGATTATCCCTGGATACAGTTAGACTGGGAACGCCCCGTGAATATCAATAAAATTATTCTGTATGACCGTCCGGCCATGGAGGCACATGTAGCCGGAGGCGTATTGCATTTCAGTGATGGTAGTACGATCAATGTCTGGGGAATGGCTAATGACGGGACTCCCAAAGAGATTGAGTTTGAGTCGCGGAAGGTCGAGTGGGTACGGTTCGAGGTGACCGATGCCGCCGGTACGCAGGTAGGGCTTTCGGAGATTGAGGTGTTTCCTTCTCCCGATGATTATACGGATCATGTATCCTGGGTAAATCCTTATATCGAGACTGCCCGCGGACGGTATTTTTTCTTTATCACAGGGAATCAACCTTATGGGATGATAGGGGCGGCGCCTCTGACAAGAAACAAGAATCAGTATGGAGGCGGGTATAATTATAATTCGACGGAAGTGCTGGGGTTCCCGCAGATCCATTGCTGGATGCTGTCCGGGTTGACGGTGATGCCGGTGACGGGCGAGGTGGACCCGACGGGAGGAGAACAGTCCTGGAAATCTTCTTTCCTGCATCAGGGAGAGATTGTACAACCGGGTTATCACAGGTTGTTTCTGGATACTTATAAAATGTGGGTGGAGCAGACAGCTACCGATCGCGTCAGCTTCTACCGGTTTACGTATACGGAGGAAAATCCGGCTGATATTTTGCTGAACCTGGGTGGTTATGTCGGCACTTCGACAATGGTAAATGCCCATGTTTATAAAAAGGGAAATGAAGGTGTGGAAGGCTATTTCGATACGACCGGACGCTTGTGGGGCGGTCCCGATGTGGTCAGGATTTATTTTGCCGTTACATTCGATACTCCTTTCAAGTCGTTGGACGGCTGGGTCGGATCGGAGCAGTTCAAAGATATCAGCGAGTTGCAGGGAGCCGGGGAAAGTATTCCGAGAAACCAGGGGATGAGTTACCATGATGCTCCCACTTCAGGTGTGAAAGCGAATTATCAGGTACAACCGGGCGAACAGGTACAGATGAAGGTGGCTATCTCTTATGTTAGTACGGACAATGCCTGGGAGAATCTGGAGCAGGATTGCAGCCACTGGGATTTTAACCGGGTACGGCAGGAGTCACAGCAGGAATGGAATGAATGGTTGGGACGGATCGATGTGAAAGGAGGAAGCCATGACCAACAAATGAAGTTCTATACCGATTTGTGGCATTCTTTACTGGGAAGGCATAAGCTGGATGATTATAACGGTGAATATCCGGATTATACGGATGGTACCCGGGTAGGGGCACAGACGAAAAATATTCGTTTCCATGTAAGGCAACTGGCTAAGGACCGGGAAGGGAAGGTGAAACATCATATGTATAACTCCGATGCGTTTTGGTTGACACAATGGAACCTGAATACGCTCTGGGGATTGGCTTATCCTTCGGTATTGGATGATTTTGCGGCTTCTTTGCTGGAATACGATGTGAATGGAAATCTGCTTCCCCGCGGACCTTGTGCCGGTGGTTATTCGTATATCATGACGGGATGTCCGGCAACTTCACTTATCACGAGTGCTTTCCAAAAAGGACTGACCAGGAAGTGGGATCAGCAAAAAGCGTTCAAGGCGATGAAACGGAATCATTCCAAAGGAGGAATGCTGGCATTGGGAATGGATAAGGAACTTGACTTCTATGTTCGTAACGGTTATTGTCCCGGTAACGCAGGACTGACCATCCAGTGGGCGTTTGAAGATTGGGCTTTGGCTGAAATGGCAGCTAAAATGGGAAAGAAAAGCGATTATAACTATTTCCATAAACGGGCTACAGGCTGGCCTGCTTCTTTTAATAAAGAACTGGGACTGATCCTGCCGAAGAAGGCAAACGGTGAATGGGTACATACCGATCCGTTGAGCGGTAACGGATATGTAGAGGCCAACGCTTGGCAGGCGACGTTCGGACTTTCGCACGATATCCCTGTGTTGGTAAGGTTGATGGGAGGAAATGACAGTCTTTGCAGTAAGTTGGATTTTGCTTTCAAGCAGTCGGAGTCAACAGATTTTGTCTATGGATACGGCAGTGGTTATGTCAGTTATGCGAATCAGCCCGGCTGTTCGAATGCCCATGTCTTTTCGCATGCCGGGAAACCCTGGCTGACTCAATACTGGGTGCGCCGTGTGAAGGAACAGGCTTACGGGGCGGTTACTCCCGACAGGGGATATGGCGGGCATGATGAGGACCAGGGGCAGATGGGCGGCGTGAGCTCATTGATGGCGATCGGGTTGTTTGCCTTGGACGGCGGTTCTTCCCGTGATCCGCAATACGATATAACAAGTCCGGTGTTCGACGAGGTGACTATTTCGCTGGATACTGATTATTACAAGGGGAAAACCTTTAAAATAAAGACTTACAATAACTCGGCAGCCAATTGTTATATCCAGCGTGCACGGCTTAACGGAAAAGAATACAACTCTTTCCGGATACCTCATACAGTCTTTTCGGACGGAGGCTTGTTGGAGTTATGGATGGGGGATACCCCGAATAAAGCCTGGGGAAAATAGGCGATGATTTGATGTTATATGTTACTAATACAGTCTCCGGAGATGTTTTAAGTATCTTTGAGGACTTATATATATTCTAATTTCTGACTAACATGAAAAAGACGATCTCTTTATTTCTCCTTATGGGAGGATTTTTCTTTTCAAGCTGGGATATCAGTGCCCAGAATAAAATATCCCTGCCGGATATGGATTTATCCCTGGCCTACCAGCAGTATGGTTCGCCGATGAAGAACGCGGCTGTTACCGGTGAGAAACTGACGGTGGGCGGTGAGCATTTTGGACAAGGGGTAGGCGTACAGGCAAACAGCAAGATCAAGCTGAGTCTGCGGAAGAATACCGGGTTGTTTACCTGCAAGGTGGGTGTGAACGACCGTTCGCTGGATTATAAAAAAGATGATTTCAGTAAGATACCGATGACGGACGGAACGATGCTGTTTTACCGGACCGACGGTACCGGAGGAAAGAAGCAGTTTGTCGGAGTAGGTGACGGTGATGGCTCCTTTGATAAGGGAAGCGTTGTCTTTCGCCTGGTGGGTGACGGAAAGGAGTTGTATAACAGCGGTATGGTCCGTGGAGGCGAGAAAGCTCGTGAGGTGTCGCTCGATGTTTCAGGGGTCGACGTACTGGAACTGGTCGTTGAAGATGGAGGCGACGGCGTAAGCGGTGATCATGCCGATTGGATCGAACCAGTTTTTTCTTATAATGAGATTAAGCCTTCGCTGGTGAATGCCGATTATAAAGGGGCTATCGAGACAATGCCTGCTGAGGTGGAAAGGGCGTTGCGCAGTAAGGTCGCTGCTCTGCCTGCCATCGATTTGCCGGTGGCGCGTCCGGAGTCGGACTGGCTGCTCGATGCCAAAGGGGTGAAGGCCGGCGTGTATCAGACGCATAACGGCAAAGATATTGTCCTTTCCAATGGACTGGTAAGCCGTATCTTCCGTATCTATCCGAATCTGGCGACCGTCGACCTGGTTAACCAGATGACGGGGGAAAGTATGCTGCGTGCCGTCAGTAACGAAGGTGTTCTGAAAATCGATGATAAAGTGTATACGCTTGGTGGCCTCGACGGGCAGTTTGAATATGGTTATACACAATATAAATGGGTCGACAGCCTGACGATCCTTCCGAATTCGTTTCGTGTGACCGGGTTCGATATTACTGAACTGGCTCCCCGTATCGCTTGGGCGAACAAACGCTGGTCGCTGGTGAAGCCGGGCGAAACGACAGGGAAGGTACTTTCTTTCTATCTGGAAGGACCGGATTACCTGAAAGGCGTGAAGGTGAAACTGAATTATGCCCTCTATGACGGTATTCCCTGTATCAGTAAATGGATGGAGATCGAGAATAAGAGCGGTATGGGAATTACGCTGGATGAATTTACCCTGGAGCAACTGGCGATGGCAGAACCGGAATCACCGGTGGAAGCCAAAAGGCCGGAGCAGTTCCTGAAACCGAATGTCCATGTCGAGAGCGACTGGGCGTTTCTCGGCTTTACCGAACGGGAGACCGACCGCACGGAATTCTGGAATATCGATCCACGTTATACATCACAATGTAATTATCCGCTGCTTACTCCTTGCCTGCTGGAGGTAAAACTGCCGATGGGGCCGGACGAAGATATCCCTGACGGTGCTAAGTTCAGTAGCTTCCGTACCTGGCTGATGCCTTTCGACAGCGATGACCGTGACCGGAAAGGGCTTTTCCTGAAACGGATGTATCGTAAGATCGCCCCGTGGACGACTGAAAATCCGATCTTCCTGCATTGTGTATCTTCCGATCCGAAGGTGGTGAAGACGGCTATCGACCAGTGTGCGGAAACCGGTTATGAGATGGTGATCCTCAGCTTCGGCTCTGGGTTGAATATGGAGGATGAAAGTGAAGCGAATATAGCTAAATTCAAGGAGTTCACCGAATATGCCAACTCCAAGGGCATTGAATTGGGCGGTTATTCCCTGTTGTCCAGCCGCTGGATTAGCGATGAGGTCGACGTGATCAATCCCGAAACAGGAAAGCGCGGCGGTATGATCTTCGGCAGTTCTCCCTGCCTCTCCAGTGAATGGGGATACGATTATTTCCGCAAGATACGTTTTTTCTACGAGAAGACAGGAATGACAGTCTTTGAGAACGACGGTTCGTATCCGGGCAATGTTTGTGCTTCGACCAGCCATGCCCATCATAAGGGTTTGAAAGACTCCCAGTGGAAACAACGCCAGCAGATTGTGAACCTGTACCAATGGATGTGTGAGAATGGCATTTATACCAATATACCCGATTTCGGTTATATGTTGAATGGTGGTACGAAAGTCGGTATCGGTTACCGTGAAGTAAACTGGTCGCTTCCCCGCGAACGGCAGTTGGTGCTGGGACGCCAGGTGATGTACGATGGCTTGTGGGAACGCCTGCCGGGTATGTGCTGGACATTCGTTCCGCTTACCCAATATCATGGCGGTGGGGCTGCTGCTACGCTCGAACCTTTGAAAGATCATATCCCTGACTATAAGGCGCACATGATCCAGAATTACGGTGCAGGAGTACAGGCTTGTTACCGCGGTCCGCGTCTGTATGATACACCGGAAACGAAAGCAGCCGTAGTAGAGGTGATCGACTGGTACAAGAAATACCGGACTATCCTGAACAGCGAACTGATCCACCTGCGCCGTGCCGATGGACGCGACTGGGATGGTTTCATGCATGTCGATCCGGACGGCAAGGAGAAAGGTTTTGCCCTGCTGTTCAACCCGACCGACAAGGCCATTACTCGTACGGTCAAACTACCGTTGTATTATACTGGTATCTCCGATGTAGCGAAGATTAGGGAGAAAGAGAACGCTCCGGTTACCTATAAGCTGAACAGAGACTATACGGTAGACATCAAGGTGACTATTCCTGCCCGCGGAAATACATGGCTGGTGGTGGAAAAATAAAAAGAACTTTTTACTTCCACATTATTTAATAGAACTGTCATACTATCATTCATGGTTTATATATATTGAATTTCAATATATGCAGGCTGTGATAGTTAGTGTGATAGTTCTTTTTTATTATCATACTACCACAAAACAGTCAGACAAAATCGCCTGGCTATAGGGCTTATTATCAATAGAGTAGCCAGTTCCATTTTTAGAAATTCGGGTGTAAAGTGTGTTGAGACCCGGGTCTTAGCATCGTTCAAACCCAGGTGTAAAAGGGTATAAAATGGGGGGCTGAAGAGGATGTATTAGTTGTTTGCGTGAAAAAAGTAAGTATAGCTGGGCAAAGTATAGAGTACTATAAAGAAAATATTCTGTGTTTGATAGTTTCTGATGCTCATTTATAATGTATACAATGAATGGTTTTGTTTGTACGAAAGATGTTAGTGTTTTGAATTTTAGGAGAAGGATGGTTCGTTTTAATTAGGAACGTCCTGTTTTATGCAAAATAGATCAATAAACGTATTTTAAGGTTAAGTAGGCGAATATTCTATTTGTGTAAAACGTACTTTATTTCAATCTGTTATTTGAATATTAGGCTAGGAACTCGTTATAACCTTTCTTAAGCAACTGATTTAGTCCGATAAGAACTCTTTCATTTTTTTGGCAAATATATAAAAAATACGCTAACACAGGTTTCTTATATTAAAAAAAATAAGAATTTAACACTCTTTTCACTCAAATCTTTATGAGCAGGAGTCTTCTAAAGCCTTTTTTACATATTTCTCTTTTTAAGTTTTCTCTGTTTTGAAAGAGTTCTTATCGAACTCAGGTTAATTGTTGGTATTCTGACAAGTTTGCTGTAAAGAGTGATGCAATTGTAATGCAGATATAAATCTAATAATTCAAGTTTATGAACAACGCTTTACTGAAAGACAATCTTGCTGCAAAAGCAGTGGATTCTCAGACGCGGAAGGTGTTTTCAAGGTCCGGTCTTATAGCTGGATTATGTTTATCTTCCCTCGTTTCTTCGTATGCTATTCCAAATGGAGTGGATGCAACGAAAGCAAAGAATGAAAGTGTTATGATCACTCAACAGGCTAAAAAGGTGTCGGGTGTAGTAACGGACAATGCCGGAGGACCCATACCTGGTGCCAATGTTGTACAGAAAGGAACCACAAATGGTACAGTTACCGATATGGACGGTAAGTATACTCTGGATGTACCTAATAATGCAACTCTGGTTATTTCTTTTATTGGTTATACTACGAAAGAAGTTAAGGTAGGTAGCCAGCCTGTGGTGAATGTCAGTTTGGCTGAAGAGGCAATTGGTCTGAATGAGGTCGTTGCCATTGGTTATGGTTATGTAAAGAAGAAAGACCTAACCGGCGCTGTTTCTACTGTATCAGCAGATGACATGGTACTGGGCGGTACGGTGAGTAACGCAGCCCAGGCGTTGCAAGGTAAAACGGCAGGTGTACAGGTTTCACAGAGTTCTAAAGCCCCGGGTGGTACTATTTCGGTACGTGTTCGTGGTAACAACTCAATCTCGTCTACCAACGAACCGCTCTATGTGGTGGATGGTTTCCCTTCTTCCGAAGGCTTGAACCTGAACCCGAATGATATTGAATCCATGCAGATCCTGAAAGATGCGTCGGCCACGGCTATTTATGGAGCACGTGGAGCGAACGGGGTCGTATTGATTACAACGAAACGAGGAAAAGCTGGCGAAAACAAAATTTCTTACAGTGGGTATTTGGGAACCCAGAAGGTGGATAATCCGTTTGAGTTTATCAATGCAAAGGATTATATGAACTTGCAAAACGCTTTGTATCAGGAGATCGACGGTCAGGAAGGTAATCCGAACGGAGCTTATACGCCGTCTCAGTTGCAGTCTACCGTAGATACCGATTGGCTGGATGTCTGTACACGCCTGGCTTTGGTACAGGATCATAATATTCAGTTCCGTGGAGGTTCTGAAAAGACAAAGGTATTGACCAGTTTGGGATATTATAAGCAAGAGGGTGTTTTGAAGAATACGGATTTTAACCGTATTTCCGGACGTGTGAATGTAGACCAAACTATCAACGATTTCATAAAAGCTGGTGCTACGATGTATGCCCATCGCGAGCGTTCGAACGCTCAAACCTATAGCGGAAATATTTTGGGTGAGAACGTCATGTTGAGTGTGATGGGTTATGATCCGACAGTAAAGCCTTACAATGAAGATGGCACGTATGGGCGCGTTCCGGGAGGTCGTGGGGATAATCCGTTAGCCAATTTGCTGGAGCGTAAAAAAGAGGTGGTAAATGACAAGTTCAACGGGACAGCTTTCCTTGAAGTTCATCCGTTTGAGGGATTTACAGCCAAAGCTACAGCCGGTGTCGAATTGTTGCATAATTTCAAAGGATCTTATTTGCCGAAATCTACTACTTATGCAGGAGAAATAGAAGGTGGTATTGCTTCTACGTATGATTTCAGGGCAACCCGGCAGGTATTTGAAGGCATTTTAAATTATATGAAGACTTTCAACAATATGCATGACTTGAATGTGATGTTGGGATATTCGTATGAGAAGTACAGTGCAGAATCTCGTTCAGCAAACGGAAAAGGTTTCTCTACCGATTTATTCGAATGGAACAATTTGGGAGCAGCTTCCATTAAAGGGGTCTCTTCTTCCAAGACAGAAAATTTGTTGGCCTCATTCTTCGGTCGTGTGAATTATACGTTCAATGATAAGTATTTGGCAACGGTAACGGTTCGTCGGGATGGTTCTTCCCGATTTGGAGCGAACAACCATTGGGGAACATTCCCGTCGGGTTCTTTGGCTTGGCGTGCCAGCGAAGAAGATTTTGTAAAGAATTGGGGTGTTTTCAGCAACTTGAAAGTACGTGCCGGTTACGGTGTTACGGGTAACGAACGTATTGGAGATTATGCTTCCTATGCATTGGTTTCTACCAACCATGTCACATTGGACGGTTCAAGCAATATACCGGGTACGCATCTTAGTCAAAGCAGTCCTGAGAACGCCAGTTTGAAATGGGAAACGACTACTCAGTATAATGTCGGTTTCGATATGGGATTTTTTAATAACCGTTTGTCTGTTACGTTGGATGGTTACTGGAAAAAGACAAAAGATTTGTTACTGAAAGTTTCCTTGCCTTATTATACCGGCTTTACTTCCGGTCAGCAGAATGTAGGTGAAATTTCGAATCGTGGTTTTGAATTGGACATTACTTCTCATAACTTAACTGGTGATTTCGTTTGGGATACCAAGTTTAATTTGGCACTCAATCGAAACAAGGTATTGGACTTGGGTAGTAGTGGCGACATACGTATTACTTCTGCTAAACCGGTTGGTACTGTATCGGAAAATGCTTACGCGATTGTACGCGAGGGAGAACCATTGGGCTCTTTGTATGGCTGGAAGTATATAGGTGTATTGCAAGAAGGTGAATCGTATGCTCCACAGCCTAATTCAAAACCAGGTGATCCGAAATTCGAGGATGTGAATAATGATGGTAAAATCGATGCAGATGACCGTACAATTATAGGCAATGCCAATCCGGATTTGATTTTTGGTTTGACCAACAATTTTGCCTGGAAAGGATTTGATTTGTCAATTTTCTTCCAAGGATCTATCGGTAACGATTTGTTGAACATGACACGTATGAACTTGGAGTGGAAACGTACAACAGACGCTTTGAATCGTTGGACGCCTTCGAACACGAATACGGATATTCCGCGTAACGGTTTCTACTATTCGCAGTATGGTGGATATGTGAACGACCATTTTATCGAGGACGCTTCATTCCTTCGTCTGAAGAATCTGACATTGGGTTATACGATTCCGTTTAAAAAGGTGGTAAGTTCTTGCCGGGTTTATTTCTCAGCTGAAAACCTGTTTACAATCACAGGTTATTCCGGTTGGGATCCTGAAGTGGATACGAAAGCAAATGAAGCTGCAAAGTCTGGTGGCAGCCAACAAACGGCGAATGCTGGTGCAGGTATGGATTTCAATGCTTATCCTGCTATGCGTACTTATACGGTAGGTTTGAATATTACATTCTAATGGAAAGGAGAATTTAGAAATGAGTTATAAGAAATATTTATTAGGTCTGGTTACGATGGGATTGGTTTCGGCTTGTACTGATCTGGATCCGGAAATATATAGTAATCTGACAACAGCAAATGCTTATAGTACGGAATCGGATATTGAAGCAGCCGTAGTGGGATTGTATTCGGATATGAATCCTTATCCGGGGGATGCTTGGTTATATTACGGGGGGTATATGATTATGATTACCGACTACGCTACCGATATAGGTTATTCTACTGCTGCCGGCGACCCGACTAAACTGAGCAATATGACGTATGATGCCAGCAACCGCTATTTCAGCAACAACTGGAGGGATATGTATAATGTGGTATCGAATGCCAATACGATTCTGGATAATGTAGATGCTGTTAATATGTCGGAAGAAAAGAAGAACCTGGTGAAGGGACAGGCTAAATTCTTGCGGGCAATGGCTTATCGTGATTTGACAGATGCATGGGGGGCAGTTCCTTTTATCACTTCGTTGGTGAAGAATCCGTTTACCATGAATGATGCGGCATTGACTCCGGTAGCCGAAATTGAAGCGACATTGATTTCTGATTTGAAAGAATGTATCAACCTTTTGCCGGCTAGCTGGAGTGGCCAGGATCTGGCTCGTGCCACGAGTGGAGCCGCAGCTACGTTGCTAGGAAAGATCTACTTGCGTAACCATGATTATGCCAATGCGAAAACGTATATCGACATGGTGTTGAACAGTGGCCAGTATGAGTTGGAAAGTGATTTCAAATATGTATGGTCGGAAAACAACAAATATGGAAAGGAGATGATTTTTGCTTTATTGCATGAAACGGGAAATAATGCTGCCGAGATTGCCTGTCACTTTGGTCCCTCGGATCATCCGGAAGTACCGGGGCGTTGGCAATATTATGGCGTATCCCTTCCGTTTTGGCGTAGTTATGACAAAGAAGATCCACGCCGTGAGTTCTTTTATTATGATTATACGGGAGATGCAAAACGTGATGATCAATCTGATTACGGTTTCCATTACATGGTTCCGGAAGAGGGGGTAACGGTTGTTCCGAATGATACGACCAAGTATATGCAGAATGTAGCTACCATGAAATATACGTACGATATGATTTCGGACGCTTATTATGACGGACGTACGATTTGTATTTTCCGCTTGTCGGATGTTATTCTTTGCAAGGCGGAAATCGAGAATAATTTGAACGGTCCGGCTGCGGCTCTTCCTTATTTGAATCAAATTCGTGCTCGTGCCGGTGCTCCGGAATATGGAAAGCATAATCGTTTCCCGGCTCCTTCAACAAAAGAAGCGATGAATGATGCTATTCTTAAAGAACGTGGTTATGAACTTGTGTTTGAATTCCAGCGTCGCGCAGACTTGATTCGTTTTGGAAAATATGAGGAAGTCGTAAATGCACATTTAAAGAAGTTGGGTATCGCCCAACCGACAAATGTAACTTCTGATTTGCGGCATTTCCCGTATCCATTGAACGATGCACAATTGAATCCGAATTTGGCAGCTGAGAATCCTTCACGGTTACCGAAATAAGTAATTGAGAGGGGATGTGTTGCAGGCAAGGGGTTGTTGCACATCCTCTTTTTATTTAATTTAATAGTTAAAATGGATATGAAGCGTTTGATTGTAATGATTGGTGTTATAGTCTGTGTCGTGTTGGTGTTTTTTTGTTGGATGGATAAGAATACATTGAAATCTATTACTTTAACTTCTCCCAATAACACGGCAATGTATAATAAGGTCGATATTTTGTTGGCAAAATCGGCTCCGGTATATATTGAATATACGGAAAAGAAGACAGGGAAATCGTATCGTACCCGGACTTCCCATGCAGACACGCTTCATCATATTGATTTATTACTTTTAAAGGCCAATACTGAATATACATATCGTGTTATTATAGATAATTTGTTTAAACAAAAATCAAAAGAATTGACTTTTAAAACCCGTGAGCAGTCTTCTTGGTTGGTTAATCATTGGTTTAATGAGCAGCATCCGCATGACACAACTGCTTTGGGAGATGGAATGATATTAGTTTGTTTTGGCCGTTTGCCAGGCTACATGGCATTGATCGATAATGAGGGTGAAGTACGTTGGGTTTGGCAGGTGGATGATATTGGAGTACGTGTAGCTTCTATTACGCCTAGAGGTACTTTTTTGGCTATGCTACGACCGTTTGTCAAAGACTTTATTGATGATTATACAATGACTCCCGAACAAGTGCAGAAGGATGAACATAAGAAACCGATGCGCCGGGGATCAATTGGATTTGCCGGAGGGACTGCTTTGGCAGAGGTTTCGTTAACCGGTGAAACCATGTGGCGTGTCGATCTTAATAAAATGTACGAAGAAAAAGATTATCAAGTAATTCATCATGATATATTAATGGATGAAAATCATCATATTCATACTTTATATCGTCCTAAAAAGGTGGGAGAAATACCTGTGAATGGAAAAATGGTGACTGATACGCTAGGTGGAGACGGAATCATGGTCATAGACACCCTCGGCAACGTTTTGGAAACTTGGTCGGCATGGGATGTCTGGAATGTTGCTAATGATCCTTATATTGATGAATACCGGTACGATCGTTTTCATATGAATGGTTTATGTTTTGATGAGGATGGAAATTATCTGTTATCCAATCCGATTGAAGATCAGATCTGGAAGATCGACCGCCAAAGTGGCGAATTACTTTGGAAATTCGGTCGGAATGGAGACTTTGAAATGGATACTACCGCATATTTCTCTTTCCAGCATTCTCCATATATAACCGAATATGGAGATTTGATGCTTTTTGATAACGGTTTATATAACAAACGTTCTGGAGCAAAATCCTTTAAATTGGATGAAAAGAACATGACAGCAGAAACGGTTATAAATGCCGTTTTACCTCCTGACAAATATACTTCCCGCATGGGAAATGCTTATTTGTTGCCGAATGGGAATTTGTTACAGACCAGTTCGAAGACTGGTTCGATCATGGTAACCGACAAACAAGGTAAGGTCCTTTGGGAAAGTGTCATGTATTATGCACCTTATCGAGCGATATACGTACCAATGGAAACCTGGGATAAATATTTTAAAGAAATTAAGTAAAATGGGGCAGGCTTCACTTCTCTATATATTTCTTACGTTCCTTAAATTAGGAGCTACGGCATTTGGTGGATATATGTCGCTTATTGCTATTGTCCAAAAGCAGTTAGTAGAAGTAGACAAGAAGTTGAAAGAAGAAGATTTGCTGGATGGCATTTTGTTGACGTCCGTATTACCGGGGCCTGTAGCGGTTAATACGATCGCTTATGTCGGGTACCGCCTGAGGGGAGTTTCCGGAGCGATTGTCGCTTTTATCGGGATCATTATTCCTTCCTTTTTGTTGGTGATCCTTCTCTCCTGGTTGTATTTTTCCTATGGTAATATTCCGGCGGTTAAAAATATATTCAGCGGGATTACACCGGCTATCACGGCCCTGATCGTTACGGTAGCAATCGGGATGACGCGCAAGACCGTGAAAGTTCCTATACAATGGGTCATTTGTCTGCTGGCTGCTTTATTACTGATCTTTATCGGAGGCTTTACGGTTACATTCTTATTGCTTGTAGGTAGTGGAGTAGCCGGCGCTTTCCTGTTCCGTCAGCCTGCCGGGACAGATACGATATCTACCGGTAAGAATTTTATAGGCAGAAAACAACTGATCGTATCCGGTATAGTGTTGTTGTTATTGCTTTGCACGTTGTTATGGGGGGGGCAAAGCCTGGAAGCTCCGAAAGATATTCAGATTTTATCTACTTTCTCCGGAATAAGTCTTACCCTGTTTGGCGGAGGTTATGTCGTTATTCCGGCATTACATGAATTGTTCGTGGAGAATCTGAAATGGCTTACTTCGGCTGAGTTTGCGGATGGGATTGCTATCGGGCAGATCACTCCCGGGCCTATTTTTATTACGGCAGCCTTTATTGGCTATAAAGTGGCCGGGGTATTGGGGGCTTTGCTGGCTACTGTTGCCATATTTACTCCACCGGCTGCCTTGACAGTTTTGTTGTCCCGTTTTGTAGAAGTGTTAAATCATTCTTCTGTAGTAAAAGCGGCGATGAAAGGTATCCGGGCGGCTGTTATCGGAATGATCTTTGCTTCGGCGATAACGATCGGGCAGACCATTACGCTGTCGGTTGCTGCTGCGGCTATTTTTGTTGTTACATTCTTTATCTCATTTAAATACACAATTAGCCCGATCTACCTGATCCTTGGAGCAGGTGTGGCGGGTTTTATCTTATTCTAATCCTATGAATACAATACAAGGAATACAAATGATTGGAACGCAGCGATCCGGTTCCAATCTGCTGCGTGTGATGCTGGATGGTATAGAACAGATTGTCGCTCCACATCCGCCGCATATTCTTCAGCGTTTTCTACCTTTATTACCCAAATATGGTGATCTGGCGGATCGATCGAATTTCTATCGACTGGCAACGGACGTTTGTCAACTGGTCACAGTAAATCCTGTGCCTTGGGAGGGTATAAGCATTCGAACTGACGAAATACTGGCCGCCTGCAAACAACAGACAATATATGAACTGTTCCGTGTGATCTATGAAACAGCCGCCCGTCAAACCGGAACTTCTTTTTGGCTTTGTAAGAGCATGAAGAATATGTTTTATGCTGAAGGGATCGAGTCTACGGGTATTCAACCTTATTACATCTATCTCTATCGTGACGGACGTGATGTTGCTCTCTCTTTTAAAAAGGCGATTGTAGGAGAAAAACATATTTATGCGCTGGCTCAGAACTGGAGGAAGGATCAGGAAGCAGCACTTCGCTTAAAAGAGAAAACTGCAGAAGATCATTTCTTTATGCTGAATTACGAAACGCTGATTGCCAACCCGGAAGAAATGGTATGTAGCCTTTGTGAATTTTTGCATGTTCCATATTCCAATCGGGTAATGGAATACTATAAGAGCCGGGAGTCTAAAAATACAGCCGTAGCTGGTAAGATGTGGTCGAATGTAACCAAACCGATCCTAAAAAATAATACGAATAAGTTTCTACATGAACTATCTTCGGAAGATATTGCTATCTTTGAATCCGTAGCAGGAGACCTTTTGCTGCAATTAGGGTATTCTTTATGTACTCCCCCAGATCTACTGAGAGATAGCTTTTCTGACAGGGAGATGGTTCTGTTTAATGAAGAAAATATTCGCTTAAAGAATGCTTTCATTCAGCAGGCTGATCCGGCTGATTTGGAGAAAAGGCGTCCGCAGGATGAATTGATCAATCGAATTAAACAATATTAATCGTTAAATACTAATGCGTATGAAGCAAATGCTATTTACTCTATTTTGTTTGTTTACTTTCAGTAACTTACACGCTCAGACCGTGCCTGCCGACAAATTGTACGGATTGGGAAACTGGGATGCCGACTCGCTGGGTAATCACCGGGTGGTTGTCTTTGTAGAGAAACCGGCAGATGCGGTACTGGCTACTATCGAATGGCGCCGCCGTGACCTGAATCCGGAAGATAAGAATCTGATCGTAGTGGATGCGACGACCGGAAAACGGATTACCAATGTATGTCGTTTCACTGTGAACCGGGAGAGAGGGGAAGTGGTTTTCCAGCCGCAGACTGTTCCGGGAGAGTATTACATCTATTACCTGAAAAATGTGATGAGCGGTAGCCGTTATTATCCGACTGTCAATTATCCTCCTTTCGAGAATACCGCTTCGGCCGACTGGGTAAAGAAAAATAAATTGTCGGGCAAGAAAACTCCTTCGCTTCCGGCTGCCCGGATTGTGCAGTTTCAGGCGATCGACCTGTTGAATAGCTTTTATCCGATGGAGGTGATCGCGACGGCCGACGAGACTGCCAGCCTGTTGCAAAAACGTCCTTCCGAGAATTATATTTTGTTTACCGAGGACCGGAAATATCCGATTCGCATGACGACCGATATCCCTTATAAGTGGATTGCCGATGACCGGCACGATACCTTTACGGGAGAGGCCGATAAAGGCGAATATTATGTATTCCAGCTGGGCGTATGGGCGGCCCGTACGGATGTGGAGAATCTGCATGTGGACTTTTCGGCTCTGTCTAATGCTGTGACCGGCGAGCAGATACCCGCCTCTTCGTTTACCTGTTTCAATACGGAAGGGACGGATGTGACGGGAACCGTATTTAAGAAGAACTGCTCCGTCGAACAGGGTAAGGTACAGGCTTTATGGATCGGTACACAACTGCCGGAGCATCTTTCTTCGGGAACCTATCAGGGGACGGTGACGGTCTCTGCTGCCAATGCGGAAAGTAAAACGGTGCAGGTCTCCTTGCGTGTATCTGAAAATGTAATAGCGAACCACGGTGATAACGAGCCCTGGCGCCATTCCCGTCTGCGGTGGCTCAATTCGCAGATAGGTTTTGATGACGAGGTGATCGCTCCTTATACGCCGCTGGTGATGAAAGATAAGACAATCGGTTGCCTGGGGCGTGAGGTTACGCTTTCGTCCTTGGGATTACCTGCCGGCATTACCAGTTATTTTAAGGAAACGATGACGGGAATCGGAACCGACGGACGGTCTGTCTTGTCTGCTCCGATGGAACTGGCAGCGGATGGCGGTGCCTGGGAGAATCTGAACTTTGAGATCACAAAGCACAAACAGGGAGCTATCGCCTGGAAGGCTTTGAACCAGAACAGCAGTTTCCTGATGGATCTGGAAGGAGAGATGGAATCGGATGGGAATATCGAATATAAAGTGACGCTCATTGCCCGCGAAGATGCTTCCGTGGAAGATATAGGACTGCGTACGCATCTGGCACCCGGCATAGGACGTTATATGATGGGACTGGGAGAGAAAGGCGGTTATTGCCCGAAAGACCTCCGCTGGAAATGGAACGTGGAGAAAAACCAGGATGGCCCCTGGGTAGGCGATGTCAATGCCGGCCTCCAGATCCGTTTCTACGACAATACATATGAACGTCCGTTGAATACGAATTTCTATCACCAGAAACCGCTGCATATGCCCGTTTCCTGGTGCAATAACGGAAACGGCGGCATCGATATCAACAAGGCTGCCGACGGTACACGGATCAATGCCTATTCCGGGAAGCGGGAGGTGAAGAAGGGAGACAGACTGTATTATTATTTCAATATTGCCATCACCCCGTTCCGTCCGATCGATACCGATAAGCAATGGCGCGAGCGTTATTATCATAGTTATGACTTTATCGACAAGGTGGAGAAGCTGGGCGCCAACGTGCTCAATATCCATCACGCGACAGGTATTAACCCGTTTATCAATTATCCGTTCCTGCGGACGAAAGAGATGAAGGCTTATATCGACGGAGCGCATGCCCGGGATATGAAGGTGAAGATTTATAATACGGTTCGCGAACTGTCCAACAGTTGTGTGGAGATGTTCGCTTTGCGGAGCCTGGGGAATGAGATTTTCTCGGAAGGTCCCGGCGGCGGTTTCTCCTGGTTGCAGGAACATTTGGACCAGAACTACATCGGCGCCTGGTTTGTGCCCCACCTGAAAGATGCGGCAATCGTAAACAGCGGCGTTTCCCGCTGGCATAATTATTATCTGGAAGGCCTCGACTGGCTGGTAAAGAACGTGGGTATCGATGGCTTGTATATCGATGACCTGGCATTCGATCGCATGACGATGAAGCGTATCCGAAAGATCATGAACCGCACGAATCCGGGCGCGATGATTGACCTGCATTCGGCAAACCAGTATAATGAGCGCGACGGCTTTGCCAACAGTGCGAACCTTTATCTCGAACATTTCCCGTATCTCGACCGCCTGTGGTTCGGCGAGTATTTCAATTATGATTTTCCTCCCGAGTTCTGGCTGATCGAGGTTTCAGGTATTCCTTACGGACTGATGGGGGAAATGCTGGAAGGCGGCGGTAATCCGTGGCGGGGCATGTTGTATGGCATGACCGGCCGCAGTCCGCGTGTAGATAACGGTCCGTTGTGGAAATTATGGGATTCATTCGGTATGCAGCACAGCGAAATGATCGGCTACTGGGTGAAAGATAATCCGGTAAAGACAAACAGCGAAAAGACATTGGCAACTATCTACCGCCATACAGGAGAAAAAACATTGATCTCGCTGGCAACCTGGGAAGATACGGATGCTAAAGTGACTCTTTCCGTGGATTGGACGGCGCTTGGCCTGGATCCGTCGAAAGTAACATTGTATGCACCGGAAATAGAGAATTTCCAGCCGGAAACAACCTGGAAACCGGGAGATGAGATCACTGTCCCTAAAGGAAAAGGGTTACTGATTAGTGTGCAACAAAAATAGCTGAGGTGATTTACGGTTGAAGTGCCGGAAACAATGTTTCTCCCACTTCAACCGTGAGTAAACCTGCCGGAAACATTGTAAATTCCATTTCAACCCTGAGTAAATATGCCAGAAACATTGTAAATTTGATTTCGCCCCTGGGTGAACCTGCCAGAAACATTGTGAATTTCATTTCGACCCTGCGTCAAGTGGTCAGAAACATTGTTTCCGGCATTTCAACAGTATTATTAGCCTAAATATCATTATATGAAAAGTAATATAATCCTTCTTTTAGTTGCAATAATTATGTTGCAACCATTATCAGCACAGCAGCAGGCGGTTGTAACGGAAACGTTGCAAACAGTAAAAACCTACCCGTTCTCCGACCCCGATCCGGTGGCCGATCCTTCCGACTTGTTTTATCCCTATTTCCGTTTCGACGGATTCTCTGCCAAAGGAATAGACAAGGAGTGGAAAGTCGTTACGCTTGAAAACGACTATATCCGCCTGACCCTTTTCCCGGAGATCGGAGGGAAGATATGGGGAGCCGTGGATAAGACCTCCGGAAAGGAGTTTATCTATAATAACCATGTGGTGAAGTTCCGTGATATTGCCATGCGCGGACCCTGGACTTCGGGCGGTATCGAATTTAATTTCGGTATAATAGGCCATGCGCCGACCTCCAGCACACCTGTCGATTACCTGACGCAACAGAAGAACGATGGCAGTGTAAGCTGCTACGTCTCTTCCTACGACCTGGTGACCCGTACGTTTTGGACTGTGGAAGTGAATCTGCCGAAAGACAAGGCTTATTTTACTACCACGACAACCTGGCATAACGGATCTTCCATCGATCAGCCTTATTACCAGTGGATGAATGCCGGTTATCGGGCGGCCGGAAATGCACAGTTCTGTTATCCCGGCACGAACTATATCGGCCATGGCGGCGAACTCCATTCGTTCCCGCTCGACGAACAGGGACGCGATATTTCCTGGTATGAAAAGAATGATTTCGGAAACTCGAAGTCTTATCATGTACTGGGCAAATACAATGACTTCTATGGCGCTTACTGGCACGATGATGATTTCGGATCTATCCATCATGCGGATTATGATGAGAAACTGGGGATGAAGATTTTCCTTTGGGGCCTGTCCCGTGAAGGTGGTATCTGGGAAGATCTGTTAACCGATACCGACGGGCAGTACATCGAATTGCAATCCGGCCGTATGTATAACCAGCCTGCTTCCAACAGTGGTTTTACTCCTTATAAGCATACCGCTTTCGGCCCTCAGACGACAGACCGTTGGACGGAATACTGGTTCCCGGTAAAGGGGATCAAAGGCGTGTCGAAAGCCGGCCGTGTCGGGGCATTGAATGTATTGCGTGAGGATGGTTATCTGAAATTATATTTCTCCCCATTACAGCAACTTTCCACGACCTTAAAGTTGTATGACGGCGATGGAAAGGAAGTACATTCTTTCCCATTGGCCTGTGGCGTATTGGAGACCTGGAAAGATTCCATTCCGTTGAATGGGGCTGTAGCCCGGGGAAACCTGAAAGTGGTTGTTGGCGAAGATCTGCTGGTTTATTCGGAGGTACCTTCGGATAACATCACCAGTCGCCCGAAACAATTGCCTGCCGATTTCGACTGGAACTCGGTATATGGTCTTTATACGCAGGGTGAACAATGGATGAATCAGAAGGTCTATGACAAAGCGGAGAGGTATCTGGCTGCCTCTCTGAAAGCAGACCCTTATTTCCTTCCGGCACTGACAAGCCTGGCTTCTTTGTATTACCGTCAGGGACGTTATGAAGAGGCATTGGTGCATTGCCGGACGGCACTTGGCATCAATACGTATCAGGGTGAAACCAATTATTTGTATGGCTTGTGTAATATGGCTTTAGGAAATAACACGGATGCCAAAGACGGTTTCTCGGTAGCGTCTTATTCCCCCTCCGTGCGCAGTGCTGCTTATGAGAAGCTGGCGGAGATGTATCTGGTCGACCGTAACTGGACAAAGGCGGAACAATATGCGTTGAAGAGCAAAGAGTTTAATAAACGCAACCTGAGTGCGGATCAGGTATTAATGGTAGTCTATCGTAAGACAGCCCGGTTGCCGGAAGCAAAAGCGCTTATCGATCCGTTGCTGGAAGAGCTTCCGTTGTACCATGCAGCACGTTTTGAACAACTCTATCAGGGCGACGGCTCCGGGCATCCGATAGATGATTTTCAGTCATTGATACGCAACGAACTTCCTTTTGAAACTTATATGGAGCTGGCTGAATGGTATGAGTCGGTCGGTTGCACAGAAGAAGCTTTGTCTCTCTTGTCCTGTGCCGGCAACTATCCGGTTGCCCTCTACAAACAGGCTTACCTGTTGCACCGGACAGGCAATGACGATGAAAGCCTTCGCGTGCTGCAACGTGCTAATGAAGCTTCTCCGGAGATGGTCTTCCCTTTCCGCCCCGGCTCTTTGAAAGCGTTGGAATGGGCCGCAACCGTGCGTCCCGACTGGAAGATCAGTTATTATAAAGGCTTGATCTACTGGGCAAATCAAAACAGGGAGAAAGCATTGTCTTTGTTCAATGATTGCGGGGAGACCGGTTATGCCCCCTTCTATCTGAGCCGTGCTTCTTTGAAGAGTGGTGAAGAGCGGTTGGTAGACTTGCTGAAAGCGGAGCAGGTCGGAATGTCATGGCGTACAGGGTTTGCATTGATAAATCATTATACTGCGAACAACCAATGGCAGCAGGCTGTAGAGACCGGAAAGAAGTACATAAAGAAATATCCGTCTAATTATTATATCGGCCTGAAATATGCAAAGGCTTTATGTGAAACAGGCCAGTACCAGCCTTGCATTTCCTTACTGAACAAGATGCAGGTCCTTCCGAATGAAGGCTCGTATGCCGGACGTGCCGTTTATCGTGCCGCTAACCTCTACCAGGCAATGGAACAGCTGAGCCGGAAAAACTACAGGCAGGTCATGCGAAATGTGGAAGCCTCAAAGGAATGGCCCGAAAACCTGGGAGTAGGCAAACCTTATGACGATATGATCGATAGCCGTCTGGAAGATTATCTGGAAGCAAAAGCCTTGACGGGGCAGGGGGATAATCAAAAAGCAGCGACACTCTTGTCATCTGTGGCCGGATATAAAACGTCACGTTCCCGGTTTGGTTCCGGCAATCTCCTGACTGCACTGGCCTTGCGTGAGCTGGGAAAAGAAGTGGAAGCGGACCGTATGGTTGCCTCCTGGGAAACGGATTTCCCTGAAAACCGGATTACCCAGTGGTGTGCAGCCGTTTACCGCGGCGAGATGGAAAAAGCCTCCGGAATGCTCAAGTCCCGCAATGAACAAGCGGATACGACCCCGTGGGAAACTTCTTTCCGCGATTCCAATTTCGATCTGATCGTCCGCCTGTTTTCTACGGCAGACTAATGAATATAAAAGCCATTCACCTTCTTTGCAACTACAGCTATGCCGGAATGCGAGGTGTTGGGATATTATACATACGACGTGACCGATCTGTTGACCGATGGGGATAATTGCATTGTGCCCGTTTGAATCCGGGTTGGTACATAGTCTGTGTAAGCATACCTATGTCTATTGTATGGGTATCAATATAGTAGGTATCCCATCTAACGATACCGGCAGGCTATCTTTATTTGTGTGTAAATATATGTTATTTATTGTCCTTTATAAAAGTCTTTTATTGTCTATAAAACTTAAGTGTATAGGGCGTTTTGTACAAAAAGAACCATTCTGTCATTTTTATAACATTTAAAGTCATTTTTCTAAACAATATTTATTTTCGAGTGAATACTTTTGTTGTTGTAAATATACTGGCCATATAATACAAAGAATCTATCATGTTTAACTTTAAATGTAATATGCCTATGCCCTAATTGTAATTGAAAGCACTAGTATCAAATTTATACAAAGTACAATTTTGATAATCTTAAACATATCAGGTAAGACTGATAAAATACTCTATTCTTAATAACATAACAAATGTGAAATAAGTATGAAAAAATGTTTAACGGGGGGGGGGGTAAATATACTCCTATATTAAAGTCCACACTTCCATTATTACTTTTAAGCATGCTCTCAGGAGCAAATGTATATGCGGCTAATGACTCCAATTTGAAGGATGTGTCAATAACAATTAGTCAGCAACAAAAGAAAATTACGGGTGTTGTAACAGACAAAGAGGGAGTACCGGTTATCGGTGCCAATGTCTTGGAGAAGGGGACAACAAACGGAACTGTTACAGATGCAGACGGACGATTTTCTTTGGATATTTCCCGTAATGCAACACTACAAATTTCTTATCTTGGTTATAATACACAAAACATCGTGGTTGGTAATCAAACTACTTTTGCAGTAAAGCTCTCGGAAGATTCAGAAGCTCTGGATGAGGTTGTTGTTGTGGCCTATGGTACTCAGAAAGCCCGTGCGGTAACTGGTTCCATGAGCAAATTGAATAATGAGGAGCTGGAAGATATCCCAGTTCCGAATATCAGTCAGAAAATGCAGGGGAAATTCTCCGGAGTACAGATTACACAGGCAAACGGTGAACCCGGTGGTGGTATGGCTATCCGTATCCGTGGCGCTGCTTCAGTGAATGGCGGTAACAGCCCTCTTGTAGTAATAGATGGATTCCCGATCACTCCGAATGAAGGTACAGGACTGGAGTCGATAAGTCCTGAAGAAATCGAAAATATTACAATCCTTAAAGATGCTGCTTCTACCTCTTTGTATGGTTCCAGGGCTGCCAACGGTGTTATCTTGGTAACGACTAAAAGAGCAAAAGAAGGAAAAACTGATGTCGAGTTCAGTGCTTATTTCGGTGCAACACAAGTATCAAAAAGAGGACGTCCCGATGTAATGAATGCACAGGAATTTGCCCAGTTCAAAAAAGAGTATTATGAAGACCAGGCTAAGTATGAAGGCTATACCGGAGGAGTTCCCGAATGTTATCAGAATCCTTCTTCATTGCAGAATGGTACGGACTGGTACGATGTACTTTTGCAGACTGCATTGACGCAGAATTATAACCTGAGTTTGCAGTCAGGAACTACAAAAGTGAAATCGGCTGTGAACCTGAACTACAATAAGCAGGATGGTGTTATTATCAATACCTATTCGGAACGCTTCTCGGCACGTGCCAATAATGTCTATGAAGCTTCGGACCGTGTAACGTTTGGCTTGAATTTATCAGGTTCTTATATGAGCGGGCAGATTATTCCCGGATTGGGCGGCGGACGTAATATAATTGGTTCTGCCTTCTTGATGGATCCACAGTTGAAATACAAGAATGATGACGGGACATATCCGATATCTTATTCACAACCGGGTATGTTTGCCAATCCGAACTTCTATCTCGTGCTGAATGAACGCGACGATCCGAAAAAGAGAATGAGAGGTACTCTTAATACCTATGCAGATGTCAAAATTATAGACGGATTGAAATATCGTATCAGCGCAAATGCTGATTTGGGATCGGATCAAACCGAATCATGGGTTCCTTCTATTGCAAATGGTGCCATGTTCACTGCTCCTCCTCAACCGGCTGTCGGTTCTTATGGTACCAGTAAATATGTGAATTGGTTGATCGAGAATATGTTGACCTACAATAAGACATTTGCGGATAAGCATAATGTTGATCTTTTGCTCGGATATTCAACTCAGAAGACGACCTCTGAAAATGCAAAAATCAATGCATCAGATTATCCTGATGATGAAGTGGGTTGGTTCAATGCCGCCACAACAAAGGTCGGTGAAGGTGATAGAAGTTCATGGACAATGATCTCTTATCTGGCACGTGCCAATTATGATTATATGGGTAAATACTTACTGTCTGTATCTTTCCGTCGGGATGGTTGTTCTCGTTTTGGTATGAATGCGAAGTGGGCTAATTTCCCCTCTGTTTCTGCCGGTTGGATTACTTCGGATGAAAGCTTCATGGAGAGATTCGATAGGTTGAGCTATTTAAAATTACGTGGAAGTTATGGTATCGTAGGTAACTATAATATCGGTAACTATAATCATTTGGCTACGATCGGAACTTACAACTATGTCTTCAATAACGGAATTTCTGCCGGACGTGGAACAAGTGGTATCGGTAATGCGGACCTTACCTGGGAAACAACCAAACAGCTCGACTTCGGTGTGGATTTAGGATTATTCAATGACCGTGTATTCTTGGTTTATGACTACTATTGGAAGAAAACGGATGGTTTGTTGTATCAGATTGATATTCCTTATTCTTCCGGATTCGAAAACATCCAATCCAATATTGGTGAATTCAGATTCTGGGGACATGAAGTTGGCTTGGAAACGAAGAATATGACAGGCAAGTTTAAATGGAATACCAGCTTGAATTTGACATTTAACCGTAATAAAGCAATGAAGCTGGGTACGAACAATACGCCGATTGGCGGTAATAACAATCAGGAAGATTACAACCGTACGGAAGTCGGTAAACCATTAGGTCTGTTCTACGGCTACGTCTATGATGGCGTTTTCATGACTCAGGAAGAATATGAAGCCGGACCTAAACATGCCTCTTCTATGGTCGGTACTGTTCGTATGAAGGACTTGAATGGCGATAATGTTATCGATAATAATGACCGTACTTTTATTGGTGATCCGAATCCGGATTGTATTTTTGGTATGACTAATACTTTCTCATGGAAAGATTTTGACGCAAGTATTGTATTTACCGGTTCATTAGGTGGAGACATTATAGACGGAACTTATGAATGGACGGAAAATATAGACGGAGTATTTAATGTTCGTAAGGAAGTCGCAGAACGTTGGCGATCAGAAGATAATCCAGGTAATGGTTATATTCCGAGGACAAGAACGGGTACGACCGAGTTATTCCGATATACCAATTCTCGTTGGGTATTCAAGAATAATTACATAACGTTAAAGAATATCACATTGGGATATACGATTCCGATGAAATCAAATCCTTATATCAAGGGAATACGTGTTTATGGAAGTGCTCAAAATCTGTTTACCGTAGGTTCTTATCCGGGTATGAATCCGGAGGTAAACAAGAACACCAGCGGATTATATCAGGGAGTGGATCATACAACATATCCTGTTGCCAGAATTTATACAATTGGCTTGAATGTTAAATTTTAAAGAGCATGAGAATATGAAAAAGTTGAATATATATATTTTTGCGGCAAGTGTGTTGTCTCTTTCTTCTTGCAGTGACTCTTTCTTGAATCTGACTCCTGAGACAACTATTACGACGGAAACATTTTATAAAACTGCAGATCATTTTGAACAAGCTACAGTTGCTTCGTATACTGGTTTGAGAAATATTGCCTTGAGTGGCATATTTATGGATGAGATGCGTTCAGACAATACATTTTATACCTACTATAGTGGCGATAGAGGTCCTTATAACTCGACAGAAAAACTGGCTTTGTTTTTAGATGACGAAACTGTTGGTTGGAGTCCGGACCGTTATAACGGTGTTTATTCCAGCATTGCCAGAGTAAATACGATTTTAGGTAGACTGGATGCTTCCGAATTGACGGAAGAAGAAAAGAAAGCGGTAAGGGCAGAAGCTTTGTTCCTGAGAGCGTTCTATTATTTCGATTTGGTACAACATTGGGGCGGTGTTCCTCTTATGTTGCAGGAAGTGACTACCGAAGCGGAAGCTTTTGCAGCTAAATCTCCGGTAGAAGATGTTTATAAACAAATACTTACTGATGTTTCGGAAGCAATCTCTTTGGGATTGCCGGTTGCAAACACTTTCCCGCAGAGTGGCCGGGCAACGATGGGAGCTGCTAAAATGTTGCGTGCTTATTGTTATATGTCACAGCCTACTCGTGATTACAAAGCGGCTGAACAGGATTTGAAAGATATCACGCAGATGAACTACGGTCTTTTGGATAGCTATGAAGCTGTATTTAATCCAGCCAATAAAAACTCGAAAGAGTCTATTTTTGAAGTGCAGTATCTCGAAGATGGTTCCAATGCAGGTGTACATAATGATATTCCTTGGCGTTTGATTCCAAAATGTAGTAATAATGACTTCCTGATGGGTATCACTTTTTCGAACTATGCAGGTACAAGCGGTGGCTGGTGCGTTCCTACGGAAGAGATGATCCAGTCTTACGAACCGGGTGACAAGCGTTTGGATGCTTCCATTGCTGTAGCAGAAGGTAAGACAGATGACGCTGAACAGTTTACTTGCGAAGCGGTCAAGGCGGTATCGGATTTTACTCCGACAACTGGAAAAAATTTCTACTATTTCATCCGGAAGTATTATCATCCTCCTTATCAGTATGCTGGGCGTGCTGGAGATAACTTCCCGGTTTACCGTTATGCGGGGGCATTGTTGTTGCTGGCAGAAAACTTGGTAGCACAAAATCGGAATGCAGAGGCTTTGCCTTATATTAACGAGGTAAGAACCCGTGCCGGATTGAAATCGCTGACCAGTGTTACGGCAGAGGATGTGGCTGATGAAATGCGCCATGAACTGGCCTTTGAAAACCATCGTTGGACAGATTTGGTCCGTACGGGTAAAGCCATAGAAACAATGACCGAATTTGGAAAGACGATGAAGGCAAAGTATCAGTGGATTCTTCCTTCTGCATTTGAGGTAACGGGAAACCGTTTGGTATTCGCTTTCCCGTTAAGAGAAAGACAGATCAATTATTTGCTGGAACAGAATCCGGGATATTGATAAATAGATAGTAGTGAGGAGATTGTTACAAAGAACAATCTCCTTGTTTTGTTAATATTTTTATTAGAAAAATACCATGAAACATACAGGATTAAGGTTTATCTTCTTTTTACTGGTCATATTTCTTTGCTGCAATTCGGTTGCAGGTCAGAGAGTAGGTGACCTTAGTGATCTGTTTGTCTCACCGCCGGATCATGCAAAGCCAAGGGTCTATTGGTGGTGGCTCTATAATCGTGTGAATAAAGGTTCTATAACCCGTGACCTGGAAGAGTTTAAAGCAAAAGGGATTAGTGGCGTTAATCTGATATGTACAGGTGGATATGCCGGAAAAGAGGCATTATTAGGTGTTGAATGGCTGAGTCCTGAGTGGCGTGCTCTTTACCGGCATGCAATCCGGGAAGCTAAACGTTTGAATATTGAAATAGGATTTAACCTGGCGGGAGGCTGGACCATGATGGGACCTTGGATTACGCCGGATAAAGCGATGAAGAAAGTAGTTCAGAGTGAACAGATCGTTACCGGACCTGTAACGTTTTCTAAAGAATTTCCTCAACCTGAAACTGTCGATAATTATTACCATGATGTATGGGTTCAGGCATTTAAAATAGAACGCCAAACTAAAACAGTGCATCCGGAAACAGCTATAGATATCACGGACTGTATAAGTTCTGACGGGAGATTGCATTGGGATATTCCGGAAGGCGACTGGCTTATTTTACGAACGGGATATACATTGACAGGACATCCCTGGAGTAAATGGCATGCATATCCTAAAGGCGATACATTTGAAGGAGGAGACGGATATGAAATAGATTATTTGAGTACGGTTGCTTTGGATGATCATTTTGACCATCTAGGTAAATTGGTTATCGAAGAGACTCGGCAGGCCGGCGGTAAATTGGCTTATTTGTGGTCAGATAGCTGGGAATGCGGAAAACTTACATGGACTCAGGACTTCCCGGAACAATTCCGGCGTTTCCGAGGATATGATTTAAAGCCATATATGGCTATATTGGCAGGATATACAGTGAATGATTCTGTATTTTCGGCTCGTTTCCGGGATGATTTTGACAGAACAATACAAGATTGTGTCGCAGAGAATTTTTATGGACATTTCTATGAATTATGTCATGAAAATGGTATGGATGTAGGTAATGAGGCCGGAGGACCGAATGATACACCTCCCCAGGATGCACTAAAAAACTTGGGGCGTTGTGATATTCCGGCAGGCGAATTCTGGGTACATTACAAATTACCTGAAGACGGAATGAATTCGCGTAAAAGTGCCAGACTTAATTTGAAACAAACAGCTTCGGCTGCACATATATATGGCCGGCGTGAAGCGCAGGCGGAAGCTTTCACACAGATGGAACAGGACCGTACACACTGGTCATTGGGCCCCTATGATTTAAAACCCTATGCGAATGATGCTTTTTGTGAAGGTATAAACCGTTTTATGTTACATCAGGCAACTTGTCAGCCTCCGGAAGATGGGAAGCCCGGGTTTGAATTTTGTGCCGGTCAGCATTTTACTCCTAACATAACCTGGTGGGAGCAGTCTTCTGCCTTTTTTTCTTATTTGTCTCGTTGCCAGTCTTTATTGCAGCAGGGCAAGTTTGTGGGCGATGTTTGTTTCTTTTTAGGTGAACGACCGCCGGTACTGGTTCCGCCTAAATATGTTGTGCCGACTCTCGGGGTAGGCTATGACTGTGATTATACGAATGCAGAAGTACTACTGACACGTATGTCCGTCAAAGATGGAAGGATCGTATTACCTGATGGTATGAGTTATCGTCTTTTATATCTTCAGAATTGTGTTTCTCCTGTAGAAGAGATATGTGAGGCAGTAGGGCATTATCAACAGTTGAAGGTTTTATCCGATCCTTCGGATGCCATGTCTTTGGCGGTAATCAAGAAACTTCGGCAATTGATCAGTGATGGGGCTACTGTAGTCGGGGCACCTCCTAAAAGGTCGGCGGAACTGAACGGATATCCGGATTGTGACAGAGAGGTGCAGGAGATCGCCACAGAAATTTGGGGTGACCTGGATGGGAATACTCGTACGGAACGGAAGTTTGGTAAAGGACGTATCATCTGGGGGAAGACAGCCCGTGAAGTTTTGCTTGCAGATGGCATACAACCTGATTTTTCTTATACAGGTCAGGAGCATGAACCTGAAAAGTTTGATTATATCCATCGGGTGGATGGACAGTCCGAAATTTATTTTGTGATTAATCGTACAGGAAGTACCGAAATTGGAGATTTTTCTTTTAGAGTTGCTGGGAAACAACCGGAGATATGGGATCCGGTAACGGGTAAGATGAGAGATGCAGGTTCTTTTGAACAGAAAGGTGGACTTACCGATTTGTCGTTGGAATTGGCGCCGTATAGCTCTTGTTTTATTGTTTTCCGCAAATCTATTTCTAAGAATAGTTCCGGCAAAGGAGTTCCTAATTTCTTGAAATATGAGAAGATCAAAGAGCTAAGCGACTCATGGCATGTTTTATTTGACAAAGACTGGGGTGGTCCCGGTGAAGTACGTTTTGATAAGCTTTCTAACTGGATCGATAGTCAGGAAGAAGGGATTAAGTATTATTCGGGTAAAGCTACTTATCGGAAGGTATTTGACATGGGGAATGTGCAGAAAAAGTTTTCTCACGCAGGTGAAAGGCTTGTTCTCGATTTGGGTGATGTCAAGCATGTGGCGGCTGTTCGTTTAAATGGTAAGGAACTGGGTGTTTTGTGGTGCTCTCCTTGGCGTGTCGATATTACGGATTGTATAAAGGATACAGGGAATGTTTTGGAGATTGATATTGTCAATCTATGGGCGAACCGGGTGATTGGAGACTGGAAATTGCCGGTAGAGAAGCGTTTTACAAAAACACATGATGTTTTCCGTTTCGATATGTTGAGAGGAAGTACCCCGTTGACTGACTCTGGTTTACTTGGGCCGGTTAATATATTGCGCGGATTATAGTGTGAGTAGATTCTCATGTGTTTATAGTCCTTTTATAAAAGTTAGATAAGTTGTAGATATTTGTTTCATCCAGATAAAATGATTTTGTAGTATGACAATTCATAAGGTATTATTTATAACACTTTTATTTTTCGTGAGTATGTCTTCCTTTGCGAAGGAAGACCGGAATGGAGCTTTGGATCTGTCTCCTGCGAAATGGATCTGGTATCCGGCCGACCGGACACTGCAAAACACTTTTATTTTATTCCGGAAAGATGTCATACTGAAAGAAAAACCGTCAAAAGCGGATGGATGGATACTGGCGGACAGCAGATATCGTTTGTTTGTGAACGGGAAAAGAGTGCAATGGGGACCTGCTCCGTCTGATCCCCGCTGGCAGGAAGCCGATCCGCTGGATCTGGCTGGATATTTGGTCGAAGGAAAAAATACGATAGCCGTCGAAGTATGTTATTTTGGAACCGGTGATGGAACTTCTCCGATGGGAAAGCCCGGATTTATTATGAATCTGGATATCGATGAACAAAAAATATTGACGGACGACTCGTGGTTCAGCTATTTATCTCGTAGTTGGCAACCCGGAAAATATAAACGATGGTTTTTGCGTTCTTTACAGGAAACTTTTGATGCCCGGCTTTATCCGTATGGATGGGATACGCCTGACTTTATACAGAATGCAGATTGGGTAAAAGCGTTGGTTGCGAGTGATGACGGGCGTTATCCGTCCGTCTGTAATGGGGTCCCGGAATATGCCTGGGAGATATTCGGGGATAGGAACGTGTCGGAGATACGTCGGAGGAGTATTCCTTTGATGCGGGAATATTCGGTGACCCAACCTAAATTGGAAGAATCCAAGTGGATTCACTGGAAAAGACCGGCAGAAGATTATTTTGATATGTTGGTCAGCGATGCTTTCGATGTTATATACCAACCGGTTGTCGGGCAGTCTGAAGACGAGTGGCTGGTGGAGCCGAATGGAGACAATGCAGCAGCACTGACCTTTTCTTTTAGTGAACAAGGTGTCGGGTGGCCTTATTTTACTATTGACGCTCCGGAAGGAACTGTTGTGGAATTGTTGGTACATGAAGCACATCGGCTCGGAGGTCCCGCTATTATAAATTCTCATTTTAACTCCTGGACCCGGTTTGTTTGTAAAGAAGGGGTTAATACATTTGAAACATTTGATTTCGAGAGTTTCAGATGGCTTCAGTTACATATTCGTAACTTTAATCGTCCGGTCAGGATATCTTCGGTCGGTATGCGCCGTAGAGTATATCCCTGGCAAAAAGAACCTGCTATATTTATAGCAGACGATACTATTCAAAAGGTTGTGAATGCTGCAGTAAATACATTATACAACTGTGCTCAGGAAACATTGGTTGATGGAATGGCGCGGGAAAGGCAACAATACAGCGGAGATGGTAGCCATCAGTTACATGCTGTTTTTCAGACAATGGGAGATTGTTTGCTTCCTTTCCGGTATATAAATACATTCAGCCAGGGATCTTCCATAGACGGATACTTTATGGATAGTTGGCCTGCCTGGGACCGGTTGGCACGTACGATGGAACGGCAGATGCAATTGACCGGTTGGGGCCCTATTCTGGATCATAGTATCGGATTTTGTTTCGATGCTTATCATTATTACATGTATACCGGTGATTTAAAGGGATTGGAAGAAGTCTATCCGAGACTTCTTAAGTTTTTTGTTTTTCTCTGTTCGCTGACAAATGAAGAAGAGCAATTGGTGCCGGCAGAAAACTTAGGAATGTGTTCGGTTTACATCGATCATGAGGCATATAAAAAGAACAGCCATAAACAATTGGCGTTAAATCTTTATATTACAGCAATGTGCAGGAATGCTTTGGCTCCTTTGTGCCGTTTGTTTGGAGATAAGGATGAAGCTGATAGAGTTGACGCTTATGGTAGTAGGATACTTCAGGGATGTATCCGTAAGTTTTGGGATGAGGAACGGAAAGTTTATGTGAATAATCTGCCCTGGATAAAGGAAGAAGGAGAGATACGTTATTGTGACCGTTCTTTGGCTACGGCATTGATCTATGATCTGTGTCCGGGTAATTCTATAGATAAGTCATTGGAAATATTGGAACAGACTCCTGCTGAGTTAGGTATATCATATCCGTGTAATGCCGTGTGGCGTCTGTGGGCATTGGTTAAATACAGGAAGATTGAATCTGTTCTATCTGACTTGAGAACGAAATGGGGACGAATGAGCTCTGTTTGGGAAAATAACACATTGCAGGAGTTTTGGACTGCTTATCCAGATGAAGGTTCTCAGTGGAGTCATTGTGCCATGCATCCTTTGATTGCGCTCAGCCAGGGGATAGCCGGTATTTACCCGATAAAGGGAGGATCAGATAAAATAAAAATAGAGCCGCAACCAGGTAGCCTGGAGAAAGTAGATTTTGATGTATACACAGCAAAAGGAGCGGTACATTTTTATTCGCAGGGAAAAAAAGGAAAACGGACCCTTCGGTTGAGGATCCCGGATACAGTGTCTGTCGAATTATGGCTGGATGCACGGGAAGAAATCAAATTACCGTTCTTACGGACTGAGAAAAATGGAATCAAAGTATATAAGATGGAAGGTCAGGAAAAATACGAACTCCATTTGAAATATACTTGATACGTATCTTTGCATGATAGAGAATAGTTTGTTAACTAAATTCATTAGGAGATGAAAAAGGATAAGATTATTAGGGGGATGGTTATGGTGTTTTTATGTTCTGTAAACATCTGTGGACTAAAGGCGCAGGAGAAAGCCGGAGAGTGTGTGCCTACAGATTTGAAATGCGAGCATTTGGTTGCTCCGTTAGGTATCGACCGCCAGGCTCCGCGTTTTTCGTGGCATCTGGAAGATAGCAGGGGCGGAGCCGTTCAAACCGCCTACAGGATCACTGTAGGAAAAGATTCTGTCGCTTTGTCCAAAGGAAAGAAGATCTTGTGGCAGGAGAAAAAGGCAGACGGAAAAACGATGGCTGGTTATAAAGGGAAAGCCTTGGAGCCTTTTACGAAATATTATTGGAGTGTTACTGTTTGGGACAAAGACAAGCAGGAATCCCGGAAAGTAATTTCTTCTTTTGAAACAGGTATGTTGACGCCTTCAAACTGGAAGGGAAGATTTATTTCAGATGGACAGGATATAGAGTCCCGTGAGACTCCCTATTTCCGGAAAGCTATTAGATTAGACAAGAACGTCCAATCGGCAAGAGCGTACATAGTGGCAGCCGGATTATATGAATTATCCATTAACGGGCATAAGGTCGGTGATCACTTTTTAGACCCCGCTTTTACCGATTATGACAAGCGGTTATTGTATGTTACGTATGATGTCACTGATCTTTTGAGTAAAGGAGATAATGCAGTGGGTGTAATTCTCGGGAATGGCTGGTATAACCATCAGCCGGTTGCCGAATGGTCCTTTGATAAAGCTCCATGGCGTAAGCGTCCTTCTTTCTGTCTGAATTTGTATATAACATATACGGACGGGACAAAAGAGATTCTGGCATCCGATGAAAGCTTCAAGGTGAAAGGCGGTCCCATTACATTCAATGCTATTTATGTGGCTGAAAATTATGATTTCAGAAAGGAATTACCGGGTTGGAATACCGTATCTTATGACGATTCATCCTGGAAGAATGCGACAGAGGTTGCTATCCCTTGTACGAATATAACCTCTCAGGCGATGCATCCGATCCGTATCACGGAATATTGCAAACCGGTCGATCTGAAGAAAATAAGCGATACGCTCTATTTATGTGATTTTGGGCAGAATTGGTCAGGTATTACGAAGTTCACTGCGAAAGGCATACCCGGCACAAAGGTAAAAGTACGTCATGGCGAACAACTGGATTCCCGTAGAAAACGATTATTCGACGATAATAACACCCTGTTTTATCAAAATGTAAATGAACCGTTGAAGTATGGCGTTCATCCGGAAGACGAGCTGTTCCAGACGGATATATTGATATTGGATGGCAATACGAATGAATATATGCCCCGTTTTAATTATAAAGGGTTCCAATATGCAGAGATATCTTCGGATAAGCCTTTGCATCTGTCGACAGAAAATCTTACTTCTTATTTTATACACACGGATACTCCGGTAAACGGTTCTTTTGAGTGTTCTGATACGTTTGTTAACAGATTATTGAAAGCGACCAACTACTCGTATCTGTCGAATCTGGTCGGATATCCGACCGATTGTCCTCATCGTGAGAAAAATGGCTGGACGGGTGACGCCCATCTGGCTATTGAAACGGGCTTGTATAGTTTTGATGCAATTACCCTGTATGAAAAATGGATGGCAGACCATCGGGATAATATGTATGACGGAGGACGGTTACGCTGTATCATTCCTTCCGGAGGCTGGGGAGGCGATATCGCTGACTGGACTTGCTCGATGACCATTATTCCTTGGACCTTGTATGAGTTTTACGGTGATCCGACTTGCTTGAAAGATAATTATGAAGCAATGAAGATGCATACGGATTATTGGCTGAATAAGTATCCGGAAGGGTTGATCGGAGATCACTGTCTGGGTGACTGGGTCCCTCATAAGTCGGTTGCAGATAAGGAACTGACAGCTTCTATTTATCATTACAAAAATGCAGACATCGTTTCCCGTACGGCCAAATTGTTTGGTTTCGAAAAGGATCATGAACATTATAAAGCGGCAGCCGAAAAGATAAAGAATGCGATTAATGAAAAGTTCCTGAACAGGGAAACCGGTATTTATGCCAACGGCTATCAAACGGAGCTTAGTATGCCTTTATATTGGGGTATAGTCCCGGAAGACTGTAAAGAAAAGGTTGCGGAACAGTTGACCAAACGGGTAAAGACGGACAAGGATCATCTGGATGTCGGCATTATGGGATGTAAAACGATCCTCAACGCATTGACGGAAACAGGAAATGTAGAGCAGGCATTCCGTATGGTAACCCAACAGGATTATCCTTCATGGGGAAACTGGTTGCGCCAGGGAGCAACAACTCTTTACGAAAACTGGGATTACAACGGCCTTGCCTGGGGATATTCACAGAATCATATCATGTATGGTGAAATTGGAGCATGGTTCTATAAGGCCTTGGCGGGGATTAATGTCGATCCGCAGAATCCTGGTTTTAAGAATGTGATCCTAAAACCTCATTTTGTAGAAGAACTAACCTATGTAAAAGCTTCTTATAATTCTCCTTACGGGTTGATAAAATCAGCTTGGGAAAGAGTGGGTGATAAAATTATTTATAAAGTAACTGTGCCTCCCGGTGCAACGGCTACATTGCATCTGGAAGGGGAAAATACTCCTAAAGAGTTGATTGCAGGTACTTATAAATTTGAGGTAAATAAATAATTACGGATATGAAAGGAATTTCTTTAAAAGTATTATTTGCATTTATCTCGCTGTTAGTCGTTTCGTGCAGTACCCGTTCGTCGTTGGAGGTCGATGGTTTGCAGTGTGAAAACCTAAATGAGCCGTTGGGAATCGACAATACTTCTCCTCACTTCAGTTGGGTGTTAAATTCAAAGGAACAAGGTGCCGAACAAACAGCTTATCAGATACTGGTCGCTTCGGATAAAAAGTATTTGTCGGAAGGAAAAGCAGACCTGTGGAATTCGGGAAAGAAGGAGTCGGACAAATCCAATGGGGTTTTATACCAGGGAAGTCCTTTAAGTTCCAGGAGCTTTTCTTATTGGAAAGTGCGCGTCTGGGACGGAGAAGGGAATGTGTCCGCATGGAGTGAACCTGCTTGTTTTGGAGTGGGATTGTTGCATCCGGAAGATTGGACTGCCCGATATATCGGCATGAACCAGGCCGAAGGTCAAATGGAATCGCCGCTATTCCGAAAAACATTCCAATGTAATACGCCTGGAGAAAAGATGTTACTCCATGTGAATTCGTTGGGGTATCATGAGGTATATGTCAATGGAAAACATGTTGGCGATGCTGTATTGGTACCGGCTGTCTCCCAGTTCGATAAACGTTCCCTGATCGTTACTTATGATATTTCCGAACTTGTCCGGAAAGGTAATAATGAGATTGTTCTCTGGTTGGGTAAAGGGTGGTACCGCGACGGCCTTCCGGGTGTAGTGGAAGGTGGTCCGTTTGTCCGCGCCCAACTGGAAAGCAGAGACGAAGGAGGTTGGACTACGGTTCTGGTTACGGATGATTCCTGGCTGGCTCGTAAAAGCGGTTATGTCTCGACTGGAAACTGGAGACCGCATCAGTTTGGCGGTGAGGTTGTAACGGCTTCCGAACTGCTTCCGGATTTAACTGCTTCTACATTGAACAGCGTTGAATGGGAAAAAGTGAAAGTAGCTTCGATACCGGTCCATAAGGCTACACCGCAAATGGCTGAGTTGAACCGGATTCAGAAAGAGTTCCATCCGGTATCATGCCAGGCATCCGGTGACACAGCCTGGATCTTCGATATGGGAACGAACTTTACGGGGTGGACGAAAATTAAGTTTCCGGCATTGGCTTCCGGTCAGAAGATACGGATTAGCTATTGTGATTTTTTGAACGAAGAGGGGCAGTTCAGAGACAGACTTTATGAAGATTATTATATCGCTTCCGGTAAAGCAGGGGAGAGCTTCGTTAATAAGTTCAATTACCAGGCCTATCGGTATCTGAAACTGACGAATCTGAGTGAGGCTCCGGCCCTAACCGATATAACAGCTTGCTTGATCCATACAGATTATAAAGGAAGTGCTTCTTTTAGTTGTTCGGATGAGGACTTAAATGCAATTCACGATATGATCCACTATACACTCCGTTGTTTGACGTTAGGTGGTTATATGGTAGACTGCCCCCAGATCGAACGATTGGGGTATGGTGGCGACGGGAATGCTTCGACGCAGACCGTTCAGACAATGTATAACCTTACTCCTTTATACATGAACTGGATGCAGGCATGGGCGGATTGCATGAGAGAAGACGGAGGTATGCCTCATACGGCCCCTAATCCTTATATGGCAGGAGGAGGTCCGTACTGGTGCGGATTTATCATTACAGCTTCCTGGGCTACTTATGTAAATTATGGAGACAGTCGTTTGATAGAACGTTATTATCCTTATATGCAAAAATGGCTGGAGTATGTGGATAAATATACCGTGAACGGTCTGCTGAAAACATGGCCGAACACCGATTACCGAAATTGGTATCTAGGTGATTGGGCTACTCCGACCGGGATCGACCAAACAAATCCTTTATCGGTAGATGTCGTAGATAATTGCTATATATCGGTTTGCTATCAAACGATGTGTAAGATAGCGAATGTATTGGGAAAGGAACAGGATAAACAGGCGTATGCGGCTAAATATAAAGACCTGAATACGCTTATCCATAAAACGTTTTATGATCCCGGGCAGAAGAGTTATGCTACAGGTACGCAGATCGATTTAATCTATCCGATGCTGGTCGGTGCAACACCGGAAGATGAACAGTCTGATGTCAGAAATACCCTGTATCGTGTTACGAAAGACCGTTTTAACGGACATCTGGCAACAGGGCTGGTGGGGATTCCTGTAATAACCGAATGGGCTGTGAAGAATAAACAGGCCGATTTTATCTATGGAATGTTGAAGAAGAGAGAGTATCCGGGCTATTTGTATATGCTGGATAATGGAGCGACTACGACCTGGGAGCACTGGAACGGAGAGCGTAGCCATATCCACAACTGTTATAACGGTATCGGCTCCTGGTTTTACCAGGCTTTGGGAGGTATCAACCCAGACGAAGCGAATCCGGGATACAAGCATGTATTTATTCAGCCTCAATTGGTAAAAGGTATTTCATGGGTGAAAGCAGCGAAAGAAACTCCTTTCGGAATGTTAGATGTAAAATGGGAAAAGACGGACGTATCTTTTACCCTGGATTTGAGTATTCCTGTTGGCTGTAAAGCTACGGTTTTGTTACCTGTCAAAGCTAAAAGTGTTTCGATTAATGATGTAAAGTCGGACAAATTGGATCAGTTGGAAATGCAATCAGGGGATTATCGGATTACATGTGTTCTGTAGGGAATGACAGGCAGTAGTGAAATATCATTTTTATCAACTAAATTGTCAATTTTATAATTTAAAAGAAAGGTTTAATCTATTCTTTTGTACAAACTAATAAATCTTTAAGTATATGAAAGCACAAAACATTGTAAAATACTTATCCGGTGTTATTGCAGGAAGTGCCCTATCATTTGGTCTGGTTAGCTGTCAGGATACCAGCGTGCAAACCCAGGATTCTTTTGCCACTATAGAAAAGGATTTTAAGGATCCGTCTGCTGATTTTAGAAGTGCCCCGCTGGCAGTCTGGAATAGTAAAGTGACCGAGGCCGAAGTAGAGCGTACGATGCGCGAGCTGAAAGAGGCCGGTTTCGGAGGTCTTTTCATTCATCCCCGTCCGGGTATGATTACAGAATATCTGGGAGATGAATGGTTCTCTCTTTATAAACATGCGGTAGAGTTCGGAAAAGAGATAGGTATGAATGTCTGGATTTATGATGAGAACTCCTATCCAAGCGGATTTGCCGGTGGGCATGTGCCACAGGAAATGCCTGAGTCTTATAATCAGGGTCAGGGATTGGCTTTGACAAAGGCCGAATTACTGCCGGAGGATACAGCCCCTTATTACATGTGTTTAAAAAAGGAAAACGATGCCTGGAAAGATATTACAGACCAAATAGCTGACTATAAAGGAACTAAAGGCGAATATTACCTGTATAAGAAAACTTATATGGGTAAGTCTGACTGGTACGGAGGTTATTCATATGTAGACCTGTTGGTTCCGGGAGTAACGGAAAAGTTCCTGGAAGTAACGATGAAGAATGGATATGAGAAAAAGTTCAAAGAGGATTTCGGCTCATCTATCAAAGGTATCTTTTCTGATGAACCGAACATCAGCAGTCCGGGCGGATTACGATGGACACCGGATTTATTTGAAGTCTTTCTGCAGAAGTGGGGATATGACCTGAAACCGTTATTACCGTTGCTGGAGGAAGAAACAGGTGATTGGAAGAAGGTACGCCATAACTATATGGAGACTTTGTTGCAGTTGTTTATCGACCGTTGGTCAAAGCCTTTCCACCAGTATTGCGAGGAAAACAAGCTGGAATGGACCGGCCATTATTGGGAACATGGTTGGCCTTACATGAATGACGGACCGGATAATATGGCTATGTATGCCTGGCATCAGACGCCGGCGATTGATATGCTGTTCAATCAGTTTGATGAGAAAAGTCCTGTCGCACAGTTTGGTAATGTCCGTTCGGTAAAAGAGTTGCGTAGTGTGGCTAACCAGATGGGATATTCCCGTACATTGAGTGAAACATATGGTGGCGGAGGCTGGGATGAAACTTTCAAGGATTTCAAACGGCTTGGTGACTGGGAATATGTCCTGGGTGTGAACTTTATGAACCAGCATCTGGCACATATGACACTGACCGGTGCCCGTAAATACGACTATCCGCCGGTATTTACTTATCATTCACCCTGGTGGGCCGATTATAAGTCGCAGAATGATTATTTTGCCCGCCTGTCATTGTTGATGAGTAAAGGTGTCCAGCAGAATGATATATTGGTCATAGAGCCGAATGCAACTTTATGGAGTTATTATTCACATACCAAGAGTAGCCCGAAACTGATGGAAGTAGGCCAGGCTTTCCAGGACTTTATAACGACTCTGGAAAAAGGGCAGGTAGAATATGACCTTGGTTCTGAGAATATCATAAAAGATCATGGGGCTGTTGCCGATGGCAAGTTCGTTGTAGGTAAGGTCGCTTATACGACCGTTGTATTACCTCCGATGATGGAGACATTGAACAAGCCGACATTTGATTTATTGCAGAATTTTGTACAACAAGGTGGCCGTGTGGTAACTTTTTCTTCTCCGACGCTGGTTGACGGAGCAGAAAATACAGCCTGGAAGACTCTGCTTGGCGGTCAGTCTGTAACGTCTGTTCCCCGGTTGACGAACGAGGTTATCCGGGACACATTTTCGAATGCAGATTGCCGGTTCTCATTTAGCGGAGGTAACTTATACCATCAACGTCGTCAGTTTACCGACGGGGAATTATTGTTCCTGGTTAATTCTTCCATGGATGAGGCTGTTGACGGTACGGTTACCGTTAACGGGAAATCGGCAGTGCAAATGGATGCCATGAGTGGAAATATTTATACGTACCCATCGACAAAGGCGGATGGCAAATTGACGATGAAGTTCCATTTGGAACCGGCTGGAAGTTTATTGTTATATAGTTCGAAAGGTTCATTGAAATCTTATCCGGAAATACCGGCTGTTGCCGGCTCTACCCCGGTTCAGGCTATTAGTCCGGTTCAGGTTACTCGTTTGAAGGATAATGCATTGAATGTCGATTTCTGTGATGTGAGTGTAAACGGGAAAACAACAAAGAATGTCTATTTTGCGCAGGCTGCCGATATCGCTTTCCGCGAATATGGTTTTACGAATGGCAATCCCTGGAATACTTCGGTACAGTATAAACGGAATATTTTAGACCGGGATACGTTTAAAACCGGAGGTTTCACAACGACTTACCGCTTTAAAGTAAATGACAAGTTCGATTATTCAAACATGAAACTGGTAGCGGAACGTCCCGAATTGTTTACTGTTAAAATCAACGGCGAACAGGTGAAACCGATACCGGGAGAATGGTGGCTGGACCGCTCCTTTGGCGTCTATTCGATAGGCGGCCAGGTGACAACAGGAATAAATACCGTAGAACTGAGTGTGAGTCCGATGAGTATTTTTGCAGAGATAGAGCCGGTTTATATAGTGGGTGATTTTGCTGTTATTCCTGAACAAATAGGATGGAGTATCAGTGCTCCGGTTAAGAATCTTACGTTAGGTAGCTGGAAGGCACAGAAACAACCGTTCTATTCCTGGGGAGTAAGCTATTCCAAAGAATATGAGGTGAAATCTCTTTCAACCCCGTATGCCGTTCAGTTGAATGACTGGAAAGGTACTTTGGCTGAAGTGTATGTGAATGATCAGAAAGCCGGAATAATCGCTTATGATCCGTATCGTCTGGATATAACCCCTTATCTGAAAGAGGGTAAAAATAAAGTAGATGTCCGGGTGATCGGTAGCCATAAGAACCTGTTAGGTCCGCATTATCGTCATCCGGCCCCGGGTCTGGCTTCTCCGTGGCATTGGAAAAACATAGACAAGCAGATTCCAGGTAGTGAATATCAGATGCTGGATTATGGTTTGATGACTGATTTCGATTTGGTACATTAAAAAACTATTGACATAAAAAGGCTTCGGTATCCTTTAGGGGTATCGGAGCTTTTTTGTGTTTGATAATGATTCATTTTCTTTATATTTGTACCATCTAATTAATTATCAATTCTGAATAACATGGAAAACATCTCAAGAAGAACAGCCATTAAGACCGCATTAGTAGGCGGGGCAGCACTTGCCGTATCAGGTTTGGAAGCAGCAAATCCCGCTAAAAAGAAAAAAGCAGAAACAAAGGAACCGTTGAAGGGTAATGTACGCCATTCCGTTAGTAAATGGTGTTTCGGTGACTATCCGTTGGAAGAATTTTGTGGGATATGTAAAAATATAGGAATCGAATCGATCGAATTGCTCGACCCGAAAGACTGGCCGGTTGTACAAAAACACGGCCTGACTGTCGCTATGTGCCAAGGGGCCGGTTTGGGTATCGATCGTGGATTTAACGATCCTAAATTGCACGACGAACTGGTTGCCAGTTATGAAGCGGTAATACCCCAGGTGGCGGCAGCCGGATTGACGAATTTGATCTGCTTCTCCGGAAAGCGGAATGGACTGACTGATCTTCAGGGATGGGAAAACTGTGAGAAAGGATTGAAACGTCTGATGCCGCTGGCGGAAAAACATAATGTGGTCCTGACGATGGAGTTGTTGAACAGTGTAGGCCATAAAGATTATCAATGCGACCATACTGTTTGGGGGGTAGAATTATGTCGCCGTGTCGGATCACCAAACTTTAAGCTTTTGTATGATATTTATCATATGCAGATCATGGAAGGAAATATCATCGAAAATATCCGAAAGTATCATGAATACTTCTCTCATATCCATACAGGCGGTAATCCCGGACGGGCGGAAATTGACGAAACCCAGGAACTTTATTACCCGGCAATTATGAAAGCGTTGGTAGAAACCGGGTATAAAGGATTTGTAGGGCAGGAGTTTGTTCCCCGTCAGCAGGATAAGATAGCTTCCCTGGAGAAATGTATTCGTATTTGTGATGTCTAGCCATATGAAGAAGACAAGAATTATACAACTCTGTTTCCTTTTGTTTGCTGTTGCTTTTGCAGGATGTAAAGGAAAGTCCGGCTCGGAACAGGCTGGCGGTGCATTTACCCCGGGCGAACTATGGCCGGATAATAACGGTGTGCATATCAATGCGCATGGCGGAGGAATCCTGCATGACGGCGATACTTATTATTGGTTCGGCGAGCATAAAACGGAAGGAACTGCCGGAAATAATGCGCTGGTGGGAGTCCATTGTTACTCTTCCAAAGATTTATATAACTGGAAAGACGAAGGCGTTGCCTTATCGGTTGTGACCGACGATTCTACACATAGCATAGCGAAAGGATGTATCCTGGAACGCCCTAAAGTAATTTATAATAAAAAGAATAACAACTATGTGATGTGGTTCCACCTGGAGCCTAAAGGGGCAGGATATTCCGGTGCGCTCAGCGGTATTGCCGTAAGCGATAAGGTGGCAGGTCCTTATAAATTTCTTCGTGCCGTGCGTCCGAATGCCGGTTCCTGGCCGACAAATGTGCAGGATATTCATAAACAGGCTATTCCTGTATCGGATAAAAGCCAGTTTACCGGCGGTAGTCTGCCGGCTCACCCGGACAGTCTGAATCTGCTGGGCCGTGATATGGAAGGCGGACAGATGGCGCGTGATATGAACCTTTTTGTTGATGACGACGGCAAGGCTTATCACATTTATTCTTCGGAAGAGAACAGCACATTGCATATCTCCCTGTTGACGGACGATTATACTAATTATTCCGGTACGTATGCCCGCTTTTTCCCCGGACGTTTCATGGAAGCACCGGCGATGTTCAAACGTGACGGAAAATATTATCTGATCATGTCCGGTTGTACAGGTTGGGCCCCGAATGCCGGTCGTTCGGCTGTCGCACCTTCTATCTGGGGGCCTTGGGAAGAATTGGAGAATCCGTTTGTCGGTGAAGGCTCCGACCTTTCTTTCCATTCCCAGAGTACCTATGTATTGCCGGCTCCCGGTAAGCCCGGACAGTTCATCTATATGGGTGACCGCTGGACGCCCGAGAATGCAATCGACGGGCGTTACATCTGGCTTCCGATCCGTTTTAAAGGAGATCAGCCGATCATCGAATGGCAGGATAAATGGAGTTATTGATGTCGTTGTCCTGTTGTATTTGAAATTTAACAATATGTTTTTGTAAATTCATCGAAATCATACCGCTAAATTGATTTAATCTTCATTAATTTTGCAGCTTCGTTTTTGCGGGGCTGCAATTTTTTTGGCAGATAGGTGATCTTTATAATATGGATATATAATAAACATTTAAAATGAAACCAACATTATCAATTACCTCAAGGCAGTTAATGCTGAGAGAGATGCACGATTATTTAATGATCGCTCTTGGCATGCTTTTCTATGCTATTGGGTGGACTGTTTTCCTTTTGCCTAATGATATTACTACCGGAGGGGTGCCTGGTATCGCCTCTATCGTGTATTGGGCGACCGGAATAAATGTGCAGTATACGTACTTTGCAATTAACGGCGGGTTGCTGATCGCTTCTCTTATTGTTCTGGGATGGAAGTTCAGTGTGAAAACTATTTTTGCCGTACTGGTGATGACCACTATCCTTCCCATTATTCAGAGTGCTACATCTAATCTGCATTTGTTGCAAGACCAACCGTTTATGGCTTGTGTCATCGGTGCTTCTTTCTGCGGAAGTGGTATTGGTATCGCTTTTTCGGCCAACGGCAGCTCGGGAGGAACGGATATCATCGCTGCTATTATAAATAAATACAGGGATATTACTTTAGGACGTGTTATTCTGATGACGGATATGATTATCATTTCTTCCAGTTATTTTGTACTGCATGATTGGGAAAAGGTCGTTTATGGTTTTGCCACACTTTATATATCCAGCTTTGTGCTTGACCAGGTGGTAAACAGTGCCCGCCAGTCTGTACAGTTCTTTATTATTTCCAAGAGATATGAAGAAATTGGACATCGCATCAATAAAGATCTCCACCGTGGTGTGACGGTGATAGACGGGACCGGAATGTACACCGGGTTGGGAGTGAAGATGATGTTCGTATTGGCCAAGAAGCGTGAGTCGACAACTATTTTCCGCTTGATTAAAGATATAGACCCGGAAGCATTTGTCTCTCAGAGTGCCGTCATCGGTGTGTATGGCGAAGGGTTCGACCATATTAAAGTAAAATAATTCCATATAATAGCTATATAGATTTATTTATAAGGGTTCGGCTTCTATTCAGATACCGTCTTGTATATAATTTTCTGCCTTACTAACTGGTTGTCGATGGCTATCGGTAATATTATTTATAGCTGTCGACAATATTACTGATAGTTATCGATTATATTACCGATAGCTTTCGTAAACAGATTAGTAAGGCAGAAAATTATTTATAGAACCGGATGTTATTTCTGTTAGTACGCAATCTAAATCAATTATATTTAAAATTTCACCTTAGTTCTGTTAGAACTGAGGCATATATCGTTAGTTTTTACTAACAAACAATGATTTTGAGCGCTTATAGCTCTCCAGCTATTAACAGATGTTTCTTAAAACATTCATTCTTCCTGTCTATTTAACCTATTATAATAAAAATGAACTATATTTGCATGCGCAAGGGATTTAGTCCTAACAGAACTATTTCCTAACTCTTTTAAGAGATAGATATATGTTTTAAGATAAATACTATTTATGGGTTTATGAATGATACAATCTTAATACTAATGCTTACTTAATTTTGATGTAATATGAGTGAAATACTATGTATCTATTTTTGCGCACCAATTATAGTTGAGACGCTATAACAAAATTATAAGCAATTGTTTATATGCAAATATCCGATGAGAAATTATGGGAATCATGTTTGACAGGGGATAAGGAGGCTTTCAAGGAAATCTATTGTCGCTTTTATTCTTTGTTGTATAATTATGGCTCCAAACTGGTTTCCGATAAAGATCTGGTAAAAGATTGCATTCAGGATATTTTCATTAAACTGATTCAGAACTATCCCTCTCTTTCTCCAACTCCAAATGTGAAAGGGTATCTGATCAAAGCCTTACGTAACAAGCTGTATGATGCATTGGAAAAGGAAAAACCGACTGATGATATCACCTTGTATGAAGAAGTATTTATAACAGACGAGTTATTCCCTTTACTCTCTTTCGACGATTCGGAAGCAGATGACCGTGCCAGACATCTCATGCAGGTTTTTTCTCTGCTGTCCTCCCATCAGCAGGAAATTATCTATTTATATTATGTAAATGGACTGAAGCATGAAGAAATAGCGGAGATAATGGGTATAAATTATCAATCCAGTAAAAATCTGTTATTCAGATCTTTATCCAGTCTTAAGAAATTATATCTGAAAAAAGATTGATTTTATTCAAAAAAAGTGAGTACCAAATGAGACCTCTCCCGTAATAGGGATAAAAGAGGTTACTTGTGGATAAAAAGCAAAACATATTAAATAAAAGATCATTTGAGCAGGCCGGGAAAGACCTACTCCGGAAAGTTCATGATGCAGAGTCTGATAACTTGCTGGAGGCACTGGCATCGTGGAAGGAGATTGAAGTCCGGACGACTCAGCCACGCACTTTATTCAGATTACGTTCCCGTTATATATTATCTGTGGCAGCTTCAATAGCTGTACTTCTTTCTGTAGGTCTTTATTTTTGGATGGATACGAAGAGTGATACTTCTATGTCGCTTGCCTTGCTTGAAAACAACACATCGTCTTTGGCCGACGATGAGATTGTTTTGATCGAAAGCGATGATAAGATGCAATTGAAAGATGAATCATCGATCAAATATGATATGGATGGAAAATCGAATGCGGAGCAGCATGTCGTAAAAAAGGAAATAACAGAAGAGAAGAAAGAGAAAAAAGAGGAAATCAATCAGATTATCGTGCCAAAGGGCCGGCGGGCGGACATTACTTTTTCGGATGGAACGAAAATGTATGTCAATGCCGGAACACGTGTTTTTTATCCGGCTGTCTTTAAAAAAGATAAGAGAGAAATACTTGTAGAAGGTGAGGTCTTTCTGGAAGTAGAGAAAGACCCTTCTCGTCCTTTTATTGTCAAAACCAACAGGTTTGAAGTAAAGGTACTCGGTACGCAGTTTAATGTTTGTGCATATAAAGAAGATGCTTTCACTTCTGTTGTGTTGGTTAACGGTAGTGTGGAGGTTAATTCCGGAAAGAATAATAGATCAGTACTCTCTCCCAATCAGATGATTAAAGTAAATGATAAAGGTACGGATATAAAGGAGGTAGATGTTTTTGAATATATCTGTTGGAAGGATAATATGATGATGTTGAACGGCCGGAAGGTTGGAGAGACACTGGATCGGTTATCCCGTTATTACGGTCGTAACATTTGGTATAATGAAGAGATTGGAAATATTCCTATTTCCGGAAAGTTGGATTTGCGGGAAAATATGGAAGATGTAATCAATATCATTTGCCAGTCAATGTTCCTTCAGTATAAGACAGATGCAAATAATAATATAATAATATCAAAATAAAATGCCTATGTAAAAGCCCTAGAGTTAAAAAAAAGAACCGAACGATACGGCCATATCACTCGGTTCTAAAGTTTCTTGTTTAATCTATTAATTTATGTATCAAAGAAAAAACGTTACAAATGTATGAAAAAGAATGAAGAATTCAGTCGAAAATCGACTCATTTTCTTAAAAGTGCATGTTTAGCCTTATGTCTGGTAAGTTATGGAGGATCTGCTATCTACGCAGCTTCTACTTATGCGGAACAAACCACGTTGACTGTCCGCATGAATAACCGGACTGTAAAAGATGTATTTTCTTACATCGAAAAGAACAGTGAATTTATTTTTGTGTACCATGGTTCAAACATCAATCTGAATAAAAAGGTGAATGTGGATGTCAATAATCAGACTGTTGAAGCCATATTGAAAAAGATGTTTGAAGGAACGGACATTGAGTATATCATCAATGACCGCCAAATCATCGTTCGCAAGAATGAAACAAACAAAAAGCAGGTAGCAGTCGTTGCTCCCCAGCAGGAAAAGAAAATCACCGTAACAGGTAATGTAAAAGATGCTACCGGCGAACCGTTGATTGGGGTAAATGTGATGGTAAAAGGAACTACCATGGGGAATATAACGGATGCCAATGGTAATTTCTCTCTATCGGATGTCGCTCCGAATGCAGTTATTAGTGTTTCTTATATTGGATATAAAACGCAGGAAATCGCTTTAAATGGTAAAACTGCAGTAAATGTGATTTTGAGTGAAGATAGCGAGGCTTTGGATGAAGTGGTAGTTATCGGTTATGGTACACAGAAGAAAGCGGACCTGTCCGGAGCTGTAGCTACAGTGCCGAAAAAAGTATTGGAAAACCGTCCGGTTCTGACCGTTGGACAGGCTTTGCAGGGATCGGTTGCTAACTTGACTGTTTCGATCGGTAGTGGACAAGCAACAGATTCACCTAGCTTTAATATTCGTGGTACGACTTCTATCAACGGTGGTAATCCGTTGGTTGTGATAGACGGTGTCGTTTCTTCAGCTGAAGAGTTAAACAGAATGAACCCTACCGATATCGGTAGTATTTCCGTTTTAAAAGATGCTGCGTCGGCTGCTATCTACGGTTCGCGTGCTGCATTCGGTGTGATTTTGGTTACGACTAAGACGGCAGGACAGGAAAAGTTGACAATTAATTATAATAATAATTTTGCAATGCGTAGGTTAACGGGGATGGCAGATGTAATTACTGATCCTTATATCGTAGCTTCCACCCGTAATACGATGTCTTACCCTTGGTATAACTTATACAATGAAGAACAATTGGCATATGCCAAGAAAGTTTCGGAAGATCCGAGCACTTCTCCTTATTATCTAAATCAGGATGGTACTTATTCTTATTTTGGTAGTACAGATTGGTTTGATGAGGCTTATAAGAATTTGGCATTTTCTACCAATCACACGGTCGATGTTTCAGGTAAGACAGATCGTTTAAATTATTATTTTTCTGCCAATTACAATTTTCAGGATGGTATGGTGAAGTACGGAACTGATAAATATAACCGTTATAACCTTCGTTCCAAATTGGATTTTAAATTGACTGACTGGTGGACGTTGGGTAATAATACCAGCTTTGTAAATTCAGACTATGATTCTCCAAACTATCTGGGAGATTCTTATTATTGGGAAGTAAACCGTATCAATCCGTTGGATGTGACTTATAATCCGGATGGTTCTTGGACAAAGGCTGGTAGTAGCGTATTCGGGCGTTTGGTAGACGGAGGTCGTTGGAATCAGCAGAAGACAACTTTCTCGACACAATTTACAACAAAGATCGATATTATCAAGGATGTTCTTTTTGTAAATGGTTCGTTTAACTATTCAACGAATAAAAATGCTGAAGAGGGATATTCTTTGCCTGTCGATTACTATGATGGTCCGGATAGACCGGCTGCTCAGCAAGACCCGGTATCTCAGGCTTACTTGAACCATACCAATGCGCGTACACTTACATTTGATGCATATGCTACTTTCCACAAGTTGTTTAATGACAAACATGATTTCACGGCGATGGTTGGTTTCAACCAGGAAGATTGGCGGGATAATTATACCTCTGCGAGCCGTAAAGAATTGATTTCATCTTCTTTGCCTACATTGGGATTGGCTTCGGGTGATATGAATGTCGGACAACGAATCTATTCACTTTCTATGCGTAGTGTATTCGGCCGTTTGAATTATATTTATAACAATAAGTATATCTTGGCATTTAATGGTCGTTATGATGGAACATCACGTTTCCCACATGATGATCGGTATGCATTCAACCCTTCCGGTTCTGTGGCTTGGGTACTTTCGGAGGAAAACTTTTTCGAACCGGTACGAGATGTTGTTAATTTCTTGAAACTCAGATTCTCTTATGGTAGTTTGGGTAATCAGGATTTGAAAGAGAACTATTATGCTTATCTGGCTACTATGGGTTCCGGAAAGATATCTCAAATTTTAGATGGTAAACAACCGATAGGTGTTTCTGCACCGGGACTGGTTGCTGGTAACTTAACTTGGGAAAAAGTGACGACTGCCGACTGGGGAATGGATATTAATTTCTTAGATAACCGTTTGACTGCCACTGTCGATGGATATATTCGTCGTACAAAAGATATGTTGACAGGTGGTGCAGAGTTACCTAATGTTTTAGGAACTAGTGAACCTTTGGAAAATGCGGCAGACTTGAAAACAACCGGTTGGGATTTAACGGTTAGCTGGCGTGATAATGTGAAGCTGGCAGGGAAAACGTTGAATTACGGATTAAGCTTCAATATCGGTGATAGTCGTTCTTGGATCACTAAGTTCTCGAATGATACAGGGTCTTTGGATAGTTATTATGAAGGCTGGGAAATGGGATCTATCTGGGGGTTGGAAACAGAAGGTTTCTTTACTTCTCAGGAAGATATTGATAACCATGCCGACCAGACACAGGTCGCTTCTTATATCGGTACACGACCGATTGCACCGGGCGATTTGAAATTTAAGGATTTAAACGGTGACGGCAAAATTGATAAAGGCGCTTGGACAATTGATGACCATGGTGATTATAAGATTATCGGTAATAGTCGTGCCCGTTATGGTTTCGGGTTCAATATGAATGCAGATTGGAATGGTTTTGACTTGAGTCTGTTTGTACAGGGAGTTTTGAAAAAGAATTACAGTCCGAGTGGGGACTTGTATTTCTGGGGTATCTATGCACAACCTTGGACTAATATTACTTATGGTAACTATTATGATCGCTGGACAGAAGAAAACCCAAGTCAGGATGCTTATTTCCCGCGTTTTAAATCGTATGTTGCGGAAGGTGGAGCAGAAGCTGCTCTTACTCAGACCCGTTATTTGCAAAATGCGACTTATGCTCGCTTGAAGAACTTGACATTCGGATATACACTGCCAAAACAGTGGACAGATAAAGCAAATATCCAACGTTTACGTCTTTTCTTCTCTGGTGACAACTTGTGTGAAATAACAGGTTTGTATAAGCATTATAAACTGGATCCGGAATGTTTGGGTGGCCAAATGTATCCGTTGCAACGTTCTTATTCGTTTGGTTTAAATGTTACGTTCTAATTTTTAATTGCTGAAAGTTATGACTATTAATAAAAATATTATGAAAATAGCTGCGATAGGATTCGTTGGCATTTTAGGGTTAAGCGGATGTAACGATTCGTTTATGGACAAATATTCCGAGACTTCCATTACGGAAGAAGGTTTTTTCAAGTCGGCTGGTGATTTGGAAATCTATACAAATAATATGTACGGATATGTTACTTCCGATTATTGGGATGTCGCATCCGATAATGTGATATATGTAGAGGAGGCAAGTATCTATTCTAAGATGAGAGGAGAGCTGAATCCTGATAATGCAAGTGTATGGGGATGGGGTAGTATTCGCAATGTCAATTTTATGCTGGCAAGAGCAGATAAAGCAGAAGGTGATATGGCGGAAATTAATCACTATATCGGCTTGGCTCGTATGTTCAGAGCAAAGTTATATTATGATAAAGTATTGTCTTATTCGGATGTACCTTGGTATAGTCGTGATTTGCAGACTACGGATACGGAAGAATTATTTAAACCGCAGGATCCGCGTGCGTTGGTTGTTGATTCCATCATGGCCGATCTGGATTTCGCTGTAACTCATATGAAGGATGAAAGTGGTGCACGAACACGTTGGTATAGAAGTGGTGCATTGGCTATGCAGGCACGTATCGCCTTGTCAGAAGGTTGTTGGCGCAAATATCATTCGGAATTAGGACTGAATGATGCTGATCGTTTCTTTAAAGTGGCTGCTGATGCTTGTAAAGCGATTATGAATACAGGTAATTATGAGCTGTCTACCGGTGAAGGCGCGTATGAGGCTTTGTTTAATAGTCAGGATCTTTCTTCTAATAAGGAGATGATCATTTTTGAAGATTACAGTAATGAATTAGGACGTAAGCATGGTGCCGGTGCCCGGTTTGATTGGACAACCGGCTTGTCACGCGACTTAATGGAAGATTATTATGTAATTGAAGATGGTAAGACAAAAAGATTTCAGGATGTGCCTGGTTATGATAAGAAAACATTTCTTGAGATCTTTGAAAACAGAGATCCCCGCCTGGGACAAACTTTCATGATGCCAGGTTTTATGCGTCCGGGTGAAACAGAGCCTCATCGTCAGAAAATAACGATCGGTGGTTATCCGCAGGTAAAATATTCTCCGCTGACATTCGATCAGACAGAATGGGGTAAAGCCTATACAGACTTGCCATTGATCCGGTATGCAGAGGTCTTATTGATGTATGCAGAAGCGAAAGCTGAGTTAGGAGAATTAACTCAGGAGGATATTGATTTGAGTATTAATTTAATTAGAGATCGTGCCGGTGTGCCTCGGGCTACTTTGGCAGATTGGATGGCAAATGTCGATCCGGTTCAGGCTAATCGTTATCCGAATGTTACTTCTGCACAAAAAGGTGCAATTTTGGAAGTTAGACGTGAAAGACGTATTGAATTGGCTTGCGAAGGATTCCGTTATGCGGATTTAATGCGTTGGGGTGCTGGTAAGTTAATGGAAAAAGCTCCGGAGGGTATGTATATCGGTAAATTAGGCTATATTGACTTGACCGGTGACGGACAACCTGATTATGCAGTTGTGGCAACACAGGCAGATGCCGATGCTATTCCACAGGCAGATAAGGAAAAATATAAATTGAATATAGAGATTTTGGCAGGAAATACATTTGAACTGACTGGTGGAGATAAAGGATATATTCGTTTGATTTCTCAGGTTAATAAATGGAATTTTATTGAACCGAAGTATTATTATAGTCCGATATCAACAAAAGATATCGTACTGAACAAAAACTTAATTCAGAATAAATTTTGGACTAAATAGTCGGGAGCGCTTTTTTACTCTTTGAGTAGGAAATGAATATTATATATCTCAAAAGTTACATCTTTTATTTTAGGTGTGAACTTTTGGGATATATTTTTGAATCATTTTTATCTTTCTATCTTTGCGGTTGAATTACATTTAATATTGATAAATTATATACATGAAAACACAAAGTTTTGTTAGTATTACCTTGGTAGTACTTGTTTTGAGTGTTTTTATTTCTTGCTCTGAACAGAAAAAAGAACAACAACTCACTGTCCTTGCCTGGAACGTTTGGCATGCAGGGCATTCCAAAGCTTATGGACAGCAAGCCTGTGATGGGACGATCGGTATCCTGAAAAAAAGTCAGGCTGATGTCATCTTGATGGTGGAAACATATGGAGCCGCTCCTATGATTGCTGATTCGCTCGGTTATGATTATTATTTGATATCCAGTAATCTTTGTATCTTCAGCCGTTATCCGATCATAAAGAAATATACATTTCCGGATGTGATAGATACCTTCAATTTTGGAGGTGTAGAGATTGATATGGACGGGACTCCTGTCCGTCTGTTCGATACTTGGATTCACTATTTGCCGGATATGCGCCTTGTTCCGACCGATAAATCAGAAGAAGAAATATTGGCTTGGGATGATGCCGGAACACGCGATGAAGAAATCCGAAAGATACTCGGGGCTTTGAAACCAATGATTGCCGAATCAGATAGTATCCCTATCGTCATGGGCGGCGATTTCAACAGCCACTCGCATCTGGACTGGACAGAGGCGACCAAAGATATGTATAATCACGGTGGTGCCGTCGTGAACTGGACTGTCTCCAAAGAAATGCAGGCTGCTAACTTCAAGGATAGCTTCCGTGAGATTAATCCCGACCCGGTGAAGAATATCGGGACGACCTGGTTGACGGATGCCGATTCGCTGGAAACAGTCAATCGCCAGGATCGTATCGACTTCATTTATTACCAAGGAAAGACGATACAGGCAGTAGAGTCCCAATGCTATGACAATATTCTGGGTGAAACATTTTCTTTCAAAGGGGAAGACTTCTTTTATGCTTCTGATCACGGGTTTGTGCTGACAACCTTTACGATTAGAAAATAGAAAACTTACTACTGATATTCTAAATAAACACATTAATAACATGAAGAAAACAATCTTGAGCATCGCCCTGCTGAGCGGCATCGCTTCTTTTGCCAATGCAGCCTACACTGGGCATGTCTTTGTCGATAAAAACAACAATGGAGTATTTGATAAAGGCGAGAAAGCTATGGCAGGTGTTCTCGTTTCTGACGGTCTGAACGTTGTAAAGACGGCTGGCGACGGCTCTTTCACCCTGCCCGGCCACGAACGGGAACGCTTCATCTTTATTACCACCCCTTCCGGCTATAAAACAAACAATAAGCATTATCACCGCATCGACGGCGACCAAATCTCGTACGATTTCGGGCTGCAACCCTATAGCGGAGGTATAAAATCCGACGGCAGTCATAAATATGTGCATATCGCCGATACGGAGATATTCAACACCGACAATCATGGTGACTGGGTATCCAACGTACGCGATTATACCTCCAACGAGGAGGCCGCCTTTATTATCCATACCGGCGATATCTGTTATGAGAACGGTCTGAAAGCCCATATCAAATTGATGAATACGGCCAATATGAACTGCCCTATCTTCTACTGTGTCGGCAATCACGACCTGGTAAAAGGAAAATACGGTGAGGAACTGTTCGAAAGCATCTACGGTCCGGTCTTTTATTCATTTGATGCCGGTAGCGTGCATTATATTGTGACTCCGATGGCGGGCGGCGATTATCAGCCGGGCTATACGAAGGAAGATGTCTATCGCTGGCTGAAGAACGATCTGGCGCAAATCCCGCAAGGCAAGCCCATTGTCGTATTCAATCATGACTTGCTGACTTACGGCGACCAGTTTATCTTCGGTATCAACGACCAGGAACAAATTAACTTGAATGACCATAACCTGAAAGCCTGGGTATACGGTCACTGGCATATCAATTACATAAAGAAACAGGGTAACGTCTACTCTGTCTCTACTGCTACCCTGGACAAGGGAGGTATCGACCATTCTACCAGCGCTTTCCGCGTTATGCATGTAGACAGGAAAGGCGATTTCACCTCTGAATTGCGTTACACTTATCTTGATAAAAGCATCCAAATCTCTACTCCGGCCGAAGGGCAAGTTCCCGTGCTGGCTTCCGGAGCCGTGCCTGTGACGGTGAACGTTTATTCATCCGTCTCTCCTGTGAAAGAGGTCTCTTATTCTTGTCAGATAGATGGAAAGACATTTGTCAGCAATCGTAAGTTGAGCCAGGCTACGGACTGGTGCTGGAACTCCGAAGTACCCTTTACGGCTGCTCAACGTGGGAAGATGGCTACCCTGAAAGTAAGAGCACTCTTCAACAATGGCGAAGTGGCGGAAACCGAAACGGTATTCACCTACCAGCCAACAAATGTAAAACCGGATTTGTCAGCCGACTGGAATAACCTGTTAGGAACTCCCGAACATGTTGCAACTGCTTCTTCGAGCGTAAACCCGCCTCTCGAAATGGCCTGGGTGAAGAATATTGGAGCCAATATCTATATGACTTCCCCATTGGTTTACAACGGTATGATTTATGTTGCCTCTGTCGATGAGAACCTGCAAGGTGATGCTCATATTTATGCCCTGAACGGACAAACGGGCGAGTTGCTTTGGAAATACCAGACACGTAATTCCATCAAAAACACTATCGCCATTGACAATGGTCGTGTGTTGGCACAAGACGCCCAGGGATATCTGTATGCCGTAGATGCCCAAAGCGGTAAATTAAGCTGGGAGAAACAACTGCCGGTAGCCGGCCTGCCTTCTTTGATCGAAGGTCTGGTTGCCTCCGACGGTGTTGTGTATGCCGGGACAGGCAAAGGTCTTTGTGCCATCGACACTAAAGACGGACGTGAGATCTGGCGCAATAAAGACTGGGGGCAGGGCGAAGGCACCACCACCACCTTCTCCGTAGGAAAGAATATGCTGATCGCCTCTTCCCAATGGCGTGCCCTCTACGGCAACGACCTGAAGACCGGCGCCTTGAAATGGACGGCCGACACTAACGGTCTGCGCAACCGTGGCGCATCGGCAGCCGTTCATGGTGACCTGCTCTACCTTATCTCCGACAAATCTTTCTTTATCCTCGATGCCAATACAGGCCGTGTGATTGTTCGCAAGGAACTGCCTTTCAGTGTCGATGTAACTTCAACGCCGTTACTGACTGATAAGGAGATTATCTTCGGCTCCGCAAAAGACGGTTTGGTCGCATTGGATAGCGAAACACTAGAGATTAAATGGAAGTTTAATACCGGAGATGCATTGGTATATACTTCCCCTTACTCCCGTAAAGTATCTGCAACCATTGAAACCAGTCCTGTCTTATCAGGCAATACGGTTTATGTCGGAGCTTCCGACGGTACTATCTACGGCGTGAATAAGGAGACCGGAAGGTTTGCCTGGAAGCATGCGACAGGCGCTCCGGTATTCGGTTCGGTAGCCGTTTCGGGGAATACGTTGATTGCGGTCGATTTCGGAGGAAACGTGTATACGTTTGTTGCCTCCGAATAAATTTTTTCTGACAAGAGAAGCTATATCATCAATAAAGGAGCGCAGAGTTTTTTGCGCTCCTTTATAATTTAGGGAAAAGGGGGCTTGGTTATTTCAATTCAAAAGCTACTCTATTGCGAATATCTGTAGAGGAGGCACCGACTAATGCTTCAAACTTACCCGGTTCGGCAATCCATTCATGGCGGGTGTCATCGAAGAAACTCAATGCCTCTTTTCCGATGGTAAAGGTTACCTCCCGGGTCTCTCCCGGAGCCAGTTTTACCTTGCTGAAGCCTTTCAGTTCCTTTACAGGACGGGGCAGGGATGATTTCAGGTCACTGATATATAGCTGTATTACTTCCGAACCTTCGCGACTGCCTGTATTGGTGACGGGCAGGGTAATGGTAAGCATTTCATCCTGTCCCATCACTTTCTTGTCGGCTACGGCCTTCCCGTAGGCAAAAGTAGTGTAGCTCAGGCCATGACCGAAGGAGAACAGCGGTTTTGTCTTTTCCTTGTCCACCCAGCGATAGCCGACGAAGATTCCTTCGTTGTACTTCTGATCCACGATAGGGCTGCCATCGTTGCAGGGAGTACCCGGATATTCGCCCAGCTTATGCGCACCTACATCCTGCAAAGAAGCAGGGAAAGTGAACGGTAACTTGCCGGACGGATTGACATCGCCCGTCAATACCGAAGCAATGGCACTGCCTGCTTCCGACCCCAGATACCATGCCTGCACGATGGCCGGGACTTCTTTCACCCACGGCATAGCGATGGCATTGCCTGAGATATTTACTACAATCAGGTTCTTGTTAGCCTTTGCCAGGGCGGTTATTACCTTATCCTGGCCGTAAGACAGACCGAGTTCCTTACGGTCTGCATCCTCGCAGTCCTGATGCGCGCTCTTATTCAGGCCGCCGATAAAGATGACGTAATCGGCCTCTTTGGCAACGGCAACGGCTTCGGCTATCAATTCTTCCGGCGAACGGCTGTCCTCCAGGTCCTGGCCGGATTTCACACCATTGTATTCACCGCTCGGGTCGCCTACATAGCCACGTGCATAAATGACTTCCGCCTGGTCGCCCACCCGTTTCCGGATGCCGTCCAGCGGGGAGAGTTCGTATTTTACTTTCAGGGAAGAAGAACCGCCGCCTACAGTCATCATCTTGATGGCATTCTCGCCGATGACGGCTATTCTTTTTGCCTGGTTCAGGTCGATAGGGAGCAGGTTATTCCGGTTCTGCAACAACACGATGCCCTCTTCGCCGATGCGGCGGGCTGCGGTAAAATGAGCTTCCGAGCAGAGTGAGCCGTACGGGCGGTTTCTATCCATCGTAGTGCGGTGGGCGAGGCGCAGGATGCGTCTTACCTTGTCGTCCAGTTCTTTTGTTCCGACTTTGCCTTCACGAATCAGTTTCAGGTAAGGGTCTGCCAGGTAATAATTGTCGTAAGCATTGCTTGCTCCGTTGGACAATCCGTTGGTCCAGCTTCCGAACTCCATATCGAGTCCGTTGGTGATGGCTTCCTGCGTGTTATGAACGCCTCCCCAGTCGGAGACGACAACGCCGTCGAAACCCCATTCACCTTTCAGTATATCGTTCAGGAGATACTGGTTATGGCAACCGTGCTGATTCTTGTATAGGTTGTAGGAACCCATGATGGCCCAGGCATTTCCTTCCTGAACGGCCGCTTTGAAGGCGGGCAGGTAGATTTCATAGAGGGCACGGTCGTCTACGATGACGTTGGTCGTATGGCGGTTTACTTCCTGGTTGTTGAGTGCATAATGTTTCACACAGGCTGCTACACCGTTCTGCTGGACGCCTTGCACATAGGGGACTACCATCTTTCCGGCCAGATAAGGGTCTTCACCCATATACTCGAAATTGCGGCCGTTCAGTGGCGAACGGTAGATGTTTACACCGGGGCCCAGCAAGACCGTTTTATTCCGGTAGCGGGCTTCTTCACCGATGCTTTTGCCATAAAGCCTGGCTATCTCCGGGTCCCAGCTGGCAGCCAGGCAGGTCAGAGCCGGGAAGGCTACGCAGGAGTCGTTGGTCCATCCCGCCTGCTCCCATTCATCCCATAAGACTTCGGGACGAATGCCGTGGGGACCGTCGGTCATCCAGAATTCAGGAATGCCCAGGCGTGCGACGCCCGGCGAACAAAACTTGGACTGGGCATGTGTCAGTGCTACCTTTTCTTCCAGCGTGAGGCGCGACAAGGCATCTTCCACACGTTCTTCAATGGGTTTGCTACTGTCCAGATAAGTGGGGACTTCTTGCTGTGCCTGCCCGAAACCGGGCAGCAACAACAGGCTGCAAGCGATGTATTTAATCAGTTTCATATTGTTATTGTGTCTTTAAACCTAGTGAGCGGATATATTCGTTTTGTATGACGCATTGCTGTATACGGCTGTTCTCGATAAACTCCGTTAAAGCAGCTTTGGCTGTTTCCTGGTCCGGCCGGGCATCACGGATTTCCTGGTATGTACCCCGGGGAGCTTCGGAGAAGGCAACGACAGTGTCCCAGCCGGCCGGTGCTTTGATGCCGACAAAGGAGGATTTGTCGATTTTCTTGTACGGCCAGAACGTCCAGCCGATATTGTTCTCTTCCATCACATGGCAGAAAGCATTCTGCCAAGCTTCTGTATTGTGTCCGATTTCACCCATATACATGGGGAGGTTCACCCGGTCGCGGAAGTCGATAATCTCCTGAATGGCTGCTTTGGAGGCATCGCCTCCGTAACGGTGGCAGGTGTACATGATTTTATCGTCGAAGGTGGAGTCGGTGAACGGACGGAAGTTACCGTTCCACTGCGCGCCGCCCAGCAGGATGATATGGTTGGTGTCTGCCTCGCGGATGGCGGCTGTGGCTCGTTTATACAACGATTCCAGCTTGCCGTTCAACTCTTCCATATTGCTGAAATAGGGCGCGATAGGCTCATTTGCCAGTTCGTAGCCGAGGATAACCGGCTCGTTCTTATAATAGCCTGCAATCTTTTTCCAGATGTCACAGAATAGCTGCTGGCTGACTTCGCTCTCGAATAGCCAGGGATACCCGTAGCTGTCGTCGATGTTGTCACCGGTCTGTCCACCCGGAGCGTCGTGCATATCGAGAATCAGGTAGAGGCCTGTCTCGCGGCACCAGCCGACTACACTGTCTATGCGGGCGAAACCGTCCTGATCGGCCGTCAATCCCATATAATCCTCGTCGGTGAAGAGTTTATAATGGAAGGGAAGACGGATGGTATTAGCCCCGGTCGCCGCAATGAACCGTATATCGTCGCGGGTAATATAGTTATCTTTGAACGCTTTCCAGAACTCGGCTGTGAAGTCAGGGCCGACCAGTTCGCAGAGCATCTGGTTGATACGTCCCGGCGAATTTGTCTTGTTGAAGCCAAACATATACCCTTCCGGGTTCAGCCAGTTGCCGAGGTTCGTCCCTTTGATAAAGAACTTCTGCCCTTTGGGGGTAATCAGGTCGGTGCCGGAGATACGCATGAATGCTTCCGGCGGCAGGTCGGCCGTATCCGCATCTGTAGTGCCGGTGTGCTGCCGGCATCCGGTAACGGATACCAGCAGGAGCATGAGTATTAAATAGATATTCTTTTTCATGTCTGTTATTTTACTGTGAATGTTGTTTGTAATCCTTCGGCGCTGTTAGGGCCGACCCAGAGGTTAAATTCGCCCGGTTCGACTACTCTTTGCCGGTCGATGTTCCAAAAGGCCAGTTCTTCGACGGGGAGTGAGAAAGAGACTGTCTTTGTCTCACCCTGCTTCAGAGGAATCCGCCGGAAGCCTTTCAACTCTTTGACCGGGCGGGTGATGGAACCGGCTTTGTCCTGTACGTACAGTTGCACGATTTCCGTGCCTTCATACTTACCGGTGTTTGTCAGGTCGAAGCTGATTTCCAGTGTTCCGTCGACAGCCAACTGATTCGTTGCCAATTGCAGGTTGTCATAGCCGAAGGTGGTGTAAGACAATCCGTAACCGAACGGGAACAAAGGGTCGAAACCGGCATCCATGTAGAAGGAAGTACAGCCCAGGGAGGTCTGCCCGGCTTCCTGCGGGATATTGTCTATCAACGTTTCCTGGCGGGAGGCAGGGCGGCCCGTATTGTTATGTGCATAGTAAACAGGTATCTGGCCTACCATCTTCGGGAAGGTAACGGGTGTTTTTCCGCTTGGTACCGCTTTTCCGAAGAGCAGGTCGGCAAGGGCCGGTCCGCCCATTGTTCCCGGATGGAAAGCGTAGAGAACGGCGTCGGACTGTTCGATTTCCTGCCCGATTGTCAGCGGACGGCCTGCCATAACCACCGTCACAAGCGGTTTCCCTATCTTTGCCAGGGAGGCTATCAGTTCACTCTGTGCTCCCTGCAAATGCAGGTCGGCTAAGGAGTGCGCTTCGCCTGAGAGGATAGATTCTTCTCCGGCGCATACCAGTACGGCATCGGCATGCATAGCGGCATTCACGGCTTTGGCGATGCCGGCTGTATGCTTGTCGCGGCTATAACCTAATCCGGGTTCGTAGATGATTCGTACTTTATCGCCATACATCTCTTTCAAAGCGGTCAGAACCGTTTGCGTATGTGCTTTTTCTCCGTCGAATACCCAGGTTCCCATCTGGTCGTGGGCGGCGTCAGCCAACGGGCCTATTACGGCAAGGGTACGTATCTTATCGGTAAAAGGTAAGGTTTCGCGGTCGTTCTTTAATAAGATAACCGATTGTTCTGCCGCCTCTTTGGCTTTTGCCAGGTGGGTGGGCGCATATTTTACTTGTTGGTCTGTGTCTGTATATGGATTATCAAACAGTCCCAGGCGGAATTTAAGGCGGAGGATGTTACGGACTGCTTCATCAATCGCTGCTTCTGATACTTTCTTCTCCTTGACAAGTTCTTCCAGGTTACGGATAAACGTGCCGCTTACCATTTCCATGTCGATGCCGGCATTCACGGATTTCATGGCTGCCTCTTTCTCGTCTTTGCAGAAACCGTGGGAAATCATTTCGGCAGAGGATGCCCAGTCTGTTACCACCAGTCCGTCGTAATTCCATTCGCCGCGCAGCACATCTTTCAGGATGAAACTGTTACCTGTCGAGGGAATTCCGTCGTTATCATTGAAAGAAGTCATGAACGTGGCGCATCCGGCTTTGGCGGCTGCTTCGAACGGAGGAAAATAGACGTTGCGCAGCTGGCGTTCGGGAATAAAGGTGGAATTGTAATCGCGTCCTCCTTCCGATGCACCGTAGCCTACAAAGTGTTTGGCACAGGCTGCAACAGCCGTCGGATTGTTCAGGGAATCACCTTGGAAACCTTTCACCATGGCTACCCCCATCACGGAGCTCAGATACGGGTCTTCACCGCAGCTCTCGGCGATGCGTCCCCACCGTGGGTCGCGCGATATATCGATCATCGGGGCAAAGGTCCAGCGGATGCCGTCGGCCGATGCTTCGACAGCCGCCACACGGGCACCGTCTTCCACCAGTTGCGGGTTGAAAGTCGCCGCCTGTCCCAACGGGATGGGGAAGATGGTTTTATAACCGTGGATGACGTCGCGCGACATAAGTAGGGGAATACCCAGGCGGGATTCTTCTACGGCTATTCTTTGCGCTTTGTTTACCAGCTCCGGTTCGGTCAGGTTCAACAGCGAACCGACATTCCCTTCCCGGATTAACCCGGCCATTTCTTCCAGGCCGCCGAAAGGGCTTAATTGGTTCATTTGGCCAATCTTCTCCTGCAAGCTCATTTGTCCTAACAAGGTATTCACCCGGCTTTCAATATCTCCTTCTTGGGTTCCCTGGGGTTCTGCGCACGATAAGAATGGCAAAAGCAGCAGGTAGACAGATAATCGTTTTATTTTCATGGCATAGTAAGATAAACAGGGATATCCTCCGGGATGAAACAGCTTATTTCATTCTTTGGATATCCCCTATTTAATAATCAATTAATATGGATTCTGAACAGTAGCTCCATGAGATGATTCAATTTCAATCTGGGGAATCGGAAGATACTTTTTGTTCTCGGTCCACTGCGGACGTTGCGGAATAGCAGCTCCTTTCCCTGTCCATTTCAGTTCGCCGTTGATAACGAGGTTGAGAGGTTTTCCGTCTGCATTGGTTTTAACTTCGCCTTTCGGTTTGTCCTGCGTAACGGTACCATCCGTACAGACAAAACGGTGGGCATCCTTTGTCACATAAATAGCACCGCCACCCGGTTTCAGGACTTCAGCGGCTTTATCGAAACGAACCAGGTCGAAATAACGTTTTCCTTCACCCAGTAATTCTACCCGGCGTTCCTGCATGATGGCTTCTTCGGAAATTGCTTTGGGACTCAGACCGGCACGTTCGCGTACCTGGTCGAAATAACCTTGTGCTTCTCCCGAATTGGTGCGCCATGCCAGTTCTGCTGCAACCAGCAGAGTTTCTGCATAACGATACAGGTGGAAGTTGTTTTCCCAGTTCAGGTCCGCATCGCCAGCCTGGTCGGCCTTACCGCCCGGACGGCCCAGATATTTGCGCAGGAAATAACCGGTGTTCTGGTAACGTCCCGTATAATTCACGGCGATTCCCCTGTTCATCATTTCCTCCTGGTACGTATCCAGGTTCAGGACTGCTACATCCCGACGGATATCTCCCGGTTCGAAGGCTTCATATGCATCCCGAGTAATCACACAGAAACCCCAGCCACCTTCAAATTCGGTATACGGGCCATGTCCCGTTTCCTGACCGCCGACGTAAGTCAAACCGTCTACACCAATCATAGCAGGGATTACAGTACCCCCACAGGCCCCAGCATTGCCCCAGCCGCGTTTACCACCGGCAGAGATGTAGTTGATATCGAGGATGATTTCATCGGACCATTCCGTAGCATAAGTGAACAGGTCGTCGTAGTCTGTAACCAGTTTATATTGTCCCGAAGCGATAACCTCTTTTACATAACCCAACGCTTTGGAGTAACGGCTTTCGTCTTTCTGGTACATGACATAATCGGCATAGATCATGGCAGCGGCTGCCTGAGTCATTCGTCCGGCCCATGTGAGTTCACGTTTCATCGGAAGAATTTTGGAATCCAGCACCTCTTCCAGGTCGGTTACCATGTTATTGTATACTTCGTCTGCTTTTAACTGTTCTGCGATATACGGGAAAGTCAGGTTCTCCGTATAAAATGGAACATTCCCCCAGGTTTTCCACAATACCAGGTAATACCAGTCGCGCAATACCCGTCCTTCTGCGTTGTAAGACTTTTTATCTGCTTCGGAGATGTTTGCCTCTTCAGCATTGTCCATTAAGCGGATGGAGCGGTTGATGCCGGAGTAGGCAACGGTCCATGCTCCTTTTATGTCATTGGTAGGGCTACAGCCATACCAGGAGATTTCGTGAAGATAACCCTGGTCGGACGTGTCGCTGCCACCCGGGTAAATATCATCGCTTGCAGCATCCCAGGCGAGGTTCAGAGGGAACCAGCCGTTATAGTAATCGAACCACTGCATCGGGTCGTAAGCGGCTGCCATGGCTTCTATCATTTTGGCATTGTCAGTATAATACCCTGTGATGGGCACACTGCTTGCCGGTTCTTCGGTTAAGAAACTGTCGCCGCACGAAACAAGTCCTGATGCAAGTAGTATGGCTGCGGCGAAAGTATATAGTCTATTCTTTTTCATATCTATTCCGTTATTAAGTGATTAGAAATTAAGATTTAAGCCGACTGTGAATGTACGTGCCTGCGGATAATAGCCGCGGTCGATGCCGTTTGATTTATCTCCGGCTACGTCTGTCGCATTTATTTCCGGGTCAAGACCCTTATAGGAGGTCAGTGTCAGCAAGTTCTCGGCGGCGACATAGAGACGAAGTCTGTCGACAAAGAATTTGCGTGTCAGGTTCTTCGGCAAGGTGTAACCTATCTGCATATTTTTAATGCGGGCGAAACTACCGTTGTGGACGTATAAATCGGATACTTTCTTCCAGTTACCGTTCATATCGTCACCCGGGTAACAGAAGCGGGGCATTGTGTTGGAAGTACCTTCTCCATGCCAGCGTTTCATAAACTCCTGGGGCACATTTACGGAAGACACATCCAGGCGGCGGGTTACGTCCATAATGTCCTGTCCCAATGAACCGGAAAACAAGACTGAAAAGTCAATGTCTTTATAAGCGGCCGTCAGGTTCAGACCGAAAGTCCAGTCCGGAGTACCTTTACCAATCATGGTTTTATCTTTATCGTCGATTGTACCGTCATTGTCAAAGTCTACGAATTTCACATCTCCGGGAACGGCAAGCGGCTGTAATTTCTCTCCCTTGCTGTTTGTATAAGCGTCGATTTCCGCCTGATTCTGGAAGATACCGGCAGTCTTGTAACCGTAGAAGTAAGGATAAGGCATACCGTTCTCCGCACGGCCGACATTTCCCAGGATATGTACCTGGTCCATCATCTCGAAACCGTCGGCTGTGCCTAAGTCTACCAATTTGTTTTTCAAATAAGAGAGGTTGGCGTTGACGCCGAAACGGAAGTCCTTGTGGCTATATTTATAACCGACTTCAAATTCAACCCCTTCGTTTTTCATCGAACCGACATTCCCCCAGGGCTTGGATTCGCCCAGATAGTTCGGTATGGCCATTTCTTTCAGCATACCGTTGGTCTTCTTCTGGTAGTAATCGACCGTGAAGGTCAATGCGTTGCCCAGGAAGCCGAAATCGATACCGGCATCATACTGTTCTGATTCTTCCCACATCAAATCGGCATTAGGAGTGCCGGAAGGTTTGGAACCCATTACGATTTGTTGGCCTCTGCCGTAAGCGCCGAAAGGATAGTTATTATTCATCGATACATTCGCCGTGTAGCGGAAGTTACCGATAGCCTCGTTACCGTTCTTACCCCATGAAAGGCGTATTTTCGTACTGGTCAGCCAGTCCGGGCGTTTTTCCATAAACGATTCGTTCGTTAAATTCCATCCTAAAGAAACGGAAGGGAAAGTACCCCACTTGTTATTTTCACCGAAGCGTGATGAACCGTCGCGGCGTACGGTGAGCTGCAACATATAACGTTCGGCGAAGTTGTAGCTTAAACGTCCGAAGTAAGAAGCCAGCGAGTGCGGGTCGGTTAATCCTCCTTCGGTATTCCGGTTTCCGTTGTTCGGAAGGGAGGTCGTAAAGTCTATATTGGCCTTATCACCCATGTAGGCAATCAAATCTTTTGCCATACCGTACAGGCGACGGCCTGTGTTGCGTTCGGCAGATTGTCCTAATACCACGTTGAAAGTATGCTGGCTGATTGTTTTGTCGTAAGTCAACACATTTTCAATCTGCCAGGTATAGCCGCGATTCATTTCGGACATCACGCTGGAACGTCCGTCTGCAATGGATTGGTTGCAGTTTCTGCCCAGATAATAAGGGTGGTTCCATTCGTCATATCCCCAGAGTGCAAGGTCGGAGCCCCAGGAGAACTTATATTTCAGGTTATCCCAGATACCGAGTTCGGCCGTCAGGTTGGCAATGACTTTGTCTGAATTGTTTTTTCTTCCGGGCTGTGCGGACATGCGGCCCAGCGGATTCGTAATTTCGTTGAAGTTTTCCGGAATCTGCAATACCTGTCCGGTGAGCTGGTCGCGTACAGGGTCGCCGTACTTGCTGCGGATATCTGCCGTATAGCCGTTTACGTGGTCCTCATCCTGTGCATAGACTTCCATTGTCGGGTCCAGGAAAAGAGCATCTCCCAGCGGGGAACCGGTCAGGTTACCGGCGCTTACCCCTATATTGTTTATACGGGAATAAGACATATTGACACCGACGGTCATTTTTCTTAACCAGCTGCGGTTCTTCGTTTCGTCGAATAAGGTATAAAGGGTGTTACTGCGGAATGAAAGGCGTTCGTAGTTGGAACGGTCGTAATTTCCACCGATAATACCTTCCTGGTTATAATAACCGGCGGAGAAATAGTAACTTACTTTCTCGTTTGCCCCGCTGATGCTTAACTGATGGTTCTGTACGGGAGCGCCGTCGTTAAACAATACATCCTGCCAGTCGGTGCCTACACCCAGATTAGTGTTTGAAAAACGGTCGGTGCCGTTGGAATACTGCTGTGCTTCGTTCATCAGGGTCGCGTATTCGGACGCATTCAGCATACTGCGTTTTTTCCAGGCGGATTGCCAGCCATAAGAGAAGTCGTAAGACACTTTCACTTTGCCGATGGCCCCTTGCTTGGTCGTAACCAAAACGACCCCGTTGGCGGCACGTGAACCGTACACAGCTGCCGAAGCGGCATCTTTCAATACTTCGATAGAAGCAATGTCGGCCGGATTGATGTTGTCGATACCTCCGTTGATGGGCATGCCGTCTACGATATAAAGAGGGTCGGCGGTGTTGATGGTGCCTGTTCCGCGTACACGGATAACTGAACCTGTACCCGGTTGGCCGTTCTGTGTGGTCACCTGTACACCGGCTGCCAGACCTTTCAACGCATTATCGACACGGACGGGAGCTGTCTGGGCCAATTCGTCCGCACCTACTTTGGCGATGGAGGCCGTTACCACACTCTTTTTCTGCACACCGTAACCGATAACGACCACTTCATCCAGCGCCTGGTTGTCTTCCGCCAGCGTAACGGATAATGGCGCATTGCCTGAGACAACGATGGATTGGGGTAAATAACCGATAAAAGAAACGACGATGGTAGAGCCTTTTTCTACCTCATTGATGGTGAACATACCGTCCAGGTCCGTCATGGCCCCGTTGGTGGTTCCTTTTACTACTACATTAGCGCCGATGACCGGTTCGCCGAGGGCGTCTTTGACCTGTCCACTGACTGTCAGTTTTTGGGCAAACACAAATGTTGGAAATAACAATAGGCACAACAAAGGTATCATACCTTTAAGAAGCCTCTTTTTTAATAAAATGTTTTTCATAAGACGAATACATTTTTTAAAGTTAACGTACTAATTTGTTCTACACTTTTTGTACTTGCAAAAGTATAGCGCGAATAACCGGTGCCAATGGACTGGTAAACCGGATCGGTAAATCTATAAAATTGTTATATTGTTGATATATAGTGGTTTGAATATGTGGTTTGATACGTAAAAAGTAAGTTTCCGAATGTAGTCTGGGAGGCTTTTTCGAGTGGTTTCAACGCTCTATTTTCCCTAAAGATTTCACAATATCTGCAAAATGTTCTTTAGGAACGATTGCTTTGCTGCGCGTTTTCAGCCGATTATTGTAGACCGTCTGAGGGGAGCAGTGCAGGAACTCGGCAATCTTCACGCTATCGCTGATGCCGAGGCGTACCAGAGCGTAGATACGAAGTTCGGTGTTCAGCAGTTCTCCCTCTTTGGGTATGATTTGTTTGTCGGGTTGTAATAGAGCATTAAAATCCGAGACAAAGTCAGGATAGATATGCAGGAAGATGGCATCGAAATTACTGTAAAACTCTTTTAGTTCGTTGGCAGCCAGCGTGGAGGAGTCTGTCATCTTTTTGACTTCGTCGACCATACCGGTCCTGATTTTCCGGTTGATATTTTTTCGGTATTCGTCCAGTTTACTGATATAGCTGGAACAGATGTTGAAGACGTAACCGATATATTCTTCCTTTACATAGTTGGATTCCGTCAGCTTGGAGTTCGTGTCGAGTAATTGTTCGTTCAGTGACTGGAGCTGGCTGTTTACTTCTGCCAGTTGCGTATGCGCTTTTTCCAGTTCGCTTACATGCTTGTTCAGGGTCTGGTTGGCATCGTTCAGTTTTCTGCGGGACTCTTTCAGCCGTTTTATCTGTAGTCCGATAAAGAACAGTGCTGCCAGCAGGACCAGCGACAAGGTGCTGACGATGAACAGATACCGGCGCAAGTCGGCTTCCTGCTTTTTGTTTCTTTGTTCGTATGTCTTGTGAATGGCGTCCAGTGCGGACGAAATGCCGACCATACGTATCCTGTTTTTATAGAGTTGTGCACATCCCAGGCAGTAGTTCAGATAAGAATATGCCTGGTCGATGTAACCTCTTTCATACAAGGTTTTTCCGAGTTCTTCCAGCGAAGCGATATCGTGGTTGGCCGACCGTATATCAGCCATGGCTGATAAAATGAGGTAACGAAAATATTCATCTTCGTTACCTTCGTCCCTATACATGATTGCCAGGATATAAGCATTCATGGCGTCTTTCCTGGAATCGAAGGAGGCGGAAGCAAGTTCTTCTTTCAATTGCTCTTTTACTTCTGCAGCTTGTGGAGTCTTGTTGTATTGCCAGCCTTTGTACCATAAACCATATGGATGGTTGTCAGGAATACTGGCGAAGATCGAATCCCGATAGGTTTGTTCTTTCGCATAGTAGAAGGTACTTTGAGCGGTGTTTTCACCGGAATATTGCCCGTAATGAGAGTAAAGATACATCATTTGTCCATAGTAGTCCGTTCTGTAATAAGGCGACAGGTTTTCGGGGTTTATTTCATTCAGGGCATCCAGTCCCTCTTTCAGAAAACCGGTGGCTGTCAGGATGAACGACTGTTCGATCTTCCACTGTGCAACCCATTGGGGATTGTTCAGTCGTTGTGCTATTTCTAGATTTTTATGGATATAACTAAATGCAGAGTCGCTGTCATAGACCATATATTCTTCATAAAACAGTTTGTTCATCCAGTATTGCTCTTCCTCTGTTGCAACTTTCTGTTCCATTTTCCTCAGGTCCTCGATTCTTTTTTCCTTGGCAATGACAAAAGTCTCATTTTTAGCCAACAACGAGTCGAGGCTGGCCAGCATTTTTTCAGTCTCAGCAGAAATAGTTTGTCCGGATATATTTCCGGATAGTATCAGAAATGGCAACAGATAGAGAATTACTCGTATGTACATTTTATTCAATTTAAGGTTCACAGGAACAAAGATAAAAAATATCATCTGAATATCTCTACATATTTTTTTAAGATATAGATTCGTCCACGTTTCCCACCTGTAATCTCTTTTAAAACATCAAGCTTCTCTAATTCTTCAATAAGTTTGTAAGAGGATGCCTGACTTATACCTGTTATAGTTGAAACCTGGGCTGCATCTATAATCGGTTTTTTATACAGTTCGGTTATTACTTTTAAAGCGTTGGCTGATCGGCTGCCTAATTGTTTTATACACTCTTCATATTCTTTTTGTAGAAGTAATATTTCCTCAAATGTTTTTACTCCGTTTTCTGCTGTTTCAATAACTCCCTGGAGGAAGAATTTAAGCCAACCTTCGATATCATTTTCAAATCTAACTTTCATCAGATTAGAATAATATGAACTTCTATGCCTTTCCAGATAATCGGATAAATATAAAATAGGACGTTTTAATATACCTTTACTTACAAGGTACAGGGTAATTAGTAATCTTCCTGTTCGACCATTACCATCTAAAAAAGGGTGGATCGTTTCAAACTGATAATGTATCAGGGCTATCTTTAATAGTTCAGGGAAGAAAATAGAATTATTATGTACAAATTTCTCTATATCTTCCATTAACTCTGGAATTGAAGTACAAACCGGAGGAACAAAAATGGCATCGTTAATAGATGAACCTCCAATCCAGTTTTGACTTTTCCGAAATTCTCCTGGTTGTTTATATTCACCTCTGACCCCGGCAAGTAATACTTTATGTACATTTCTTATAAGCCTTGCAGAAAAAGGCAATGTCTCGAGCATTTTAATAGCTTCATTCATCGCAGATATATAGTTATGAACTTCGGTCCAATCGTCTCTTTTATCCAATGGCAAATCTTCTTTAGACATGAGTACTTCTTCCATATTTGTTTGAGTACCTTCTATCTTAGAAGATTGAGTCGCTTCTTTCATTATGTGCATGCTAATGAAAAGATCGATATTGGGTATATGTTCTGAATACATGTCTAGTCTGCCAAGCATTCTGTCCGCTTTGCTTAACAATGTTACTATCTCCATGTTTTCAATTACCCAAGGGTTGTTAATTAAGTTCGGTTGAAAACTCTTGTAGTAACCTTGGTTTATGTATGTGCCTGATTTAAAGTTTTTCATATGTAAATAAATTGCGCTCCCTATCTCAAGAGAGCCGTTTAAACCATTAATAAATTGATTTTTTTAGAGTTCAGACAAAACAAAAGAGAGCACTTGTATAGATACAAATGCGGTTGGCTATTATCTTTGGGCATTTTATAATTTTACAACAGCTAAGAAAAAAAATTTCATACACGCGTTAAAGGACTCGCAGTCTTGACCGCTTAGCAGTTGAGATCAGTTTCATGAGCGACCTCTTGCTGTTTCTTACGACAACAAGCCAGTAAAAATCGACCTTCTCTATGTTTTTAACCTACTTCTGGGATTGGACCATCATCACGGCTGATTTTAACTTTATAGCCAAGTGCTTCCAGCTCTTTCTTCAAGTAATTTTTCCGTTTCTGCTCCATCCTTTGGTTGAGATATTCCGCACCGAGTTCCTTATACTCACAAGCCTCTTTCAGTACATGCCATACCGATTTCAGGATCGAGTGTCCTACTGCTACTAAAGCCCTCTTTTTCCCTCGACGGGCGGCTAAACGGTGATAACGTGCACTGTAAAAGGTGTTCTTGGTACGGGTGGCTGCCCACGCAGCCTCCGTGATTACGGCTTTCAACTGTTTGTTGCCATGGGTGGTTCTACCACTTTTTTTTTACCTGCGCTCTCGTTATTGCCAGGACAGACACCGGCCCACGAAGCCAGGTGCTTTTCGGTTGGAAAGGCTTCCATATCCACACCTATCTCTGCTATCAGGTCTTCAACCGTTTTCCGGCTAAGTCCGGGGATCTTCTGCAAGAGTTCCATCACATTCTCATAAGGAGATAAAACCTCTTTTATACGGCAGGTAAGGTCAGCTATGATGGCTTTCGTCTGTTCCATATCTTTACGGATGGTCTGCAACATATAGATGTGATGCGGTTCTATAAAGCCTTCACAAGCCTGATAAAGAAGTTCCGGACTGGCTTCAAGTTTTTTATGATAGATGCAAGTTATGTCATCCATTGTTACATGACCCTTATCGATCAACATATCTATCAGCTTGTTCGCCACGACTCCGTCCAGGCTGCACACCACGCTGGAAAGTTTGATGTTACAATCTTCCAGGATACGAACAATACGGTTTTTCTCAGAAGATACATGCTGGATCAACTTGTTACGGTAACGGGTTAAATCACGAAGCTCACGTTGTTCACGCTCCGGGATATAACTCGGTTTCAACAAACCTGCTAAAAGCAGTTTGCAAATCCAGGCACTATCCTTTTTATCCGTTTTGTGCCCGGGAACATACTTGATGTGCCGTGCGTTCACGATCCAGACTTTCATATCAGGACATTCAAGAATCTTATAGACCGGCTTCCAGTAAACACCGGTACTTTCCATGGCTACATGCGTAATGCCACTGGATAATAACCATTCTTTTAATTCTGTCAAAGAACTACTGAAGGTCTTGTAACTGCGGGTTTCAGTTTTGAGACCTTCGCCACTTATCGTAGCAACTACCATGTCCTTGTGGACATCTATTCCACAACCCCGGAGGATGACTTGTTCAAAAGGTACTGTTTTCATTGCATTCGTTTTTTCGAGTGAATGACACTAAAGTAAACAATACCCCCCTATTTACATGCTCTTGGACGAAATTTATTTCATGGATGTTTCATGATAATATCGGGGGAATAAACTAATTTTAGGATTTACCATCTAATTGAAATAAGCTGATGCGTTATTTTAATTTTCGGTACAAAAGTAAAATAAGCTAATACGTTATTTTAGTTTTCGGTACAAAAGTAAAATAAGCCGAGTGATATTCCAATAAAATCGCCAAATTTAAAATAAGATAGTATCTCATACGAGTTTTGTCATATTTTAAATTTGGCGTATATGTTATTATCGTTTTATGGCTCCATCACCACCTCGATACTGTTTCCCTGGCTGAGTAACTTTTTGGCGAAGGCCTGTATTTTGGCAGGAGTGATGCTGTTGACTGTTTCGACGTATTTGGTCGAGCCGTCGAAGCCTTTGTAATAATAGTTATCCAGCGTGTTTAACCAGTAACCGTTCTCCTGAAGGCTTTCTGCGTGACGTTTCAGGATGTTGTCCTGCGTCTTTTTGAAATCTTCCGGGGTCGGACCGATGTCGGAGATGCGTTTCAATTCGTTGCGGACAATCGTGTTCATCTTTTCCCGTTTATCCGGGTCGGTGTCGAAATAGGCTTGCAGGAATGTTTGTCCTTCCGGGAAGGAAGAGATGCGGGCGGATGTCTGTACGCCGTACGTTCCGCCTTCGTCTTCGCGGACCTTTTCGGTGTAAACAAGGTCGAGTACCTGCTTCAACATGGTGGCTGTAACGATATTTTCCAGGTTATAGTCCATTTGCCCGGAATAGAAATTCACGACGGAGGCTTTCGGCGTCTCCATCTGGCGTTTGAAACGGTTTACATAGTCGCCTTTGCGGATGGCGGGTACTTCTTTCGGGTTGCCCTGCTCTATCTTGCCGTTTGCAGGTAATGTAGCCAGGTATTGTTCTACCAGCGGACGGATACTGTCGGTGTCGATGTTTCCTACGAAGGTAAAGACGAAACCGGAGGCGTCGCCGAAACGTTCCTTATACATTTCCATGATACGCGGATAGCTGATATTCTTGAAATCGGCCGGATCGATGCGCATCGCACGCGGATTGTTGTTGTAAATGGCTTTCGTCAGCGAGTCGCTGAAGGCAACCATCGGATTCAGTTCCAGGTTCTTCAGTTGCGCTTTCATACGGTTTTCGAAGGAAGCGTAAGCTTCTTCGTCCATGCGCGGAGCAGTGAAGCTGAGGTAGATCAGTTCGAACAAGGTCTTCAGGTCGGACGGGGTGGAGGAGCCGTTCACATTTTCGCTGTCCAGTCCCAGGGAAGTGGAGCAGGATACTTTCTTTCCGGCCAGCATCTTGCCCAGATCGGTAGCCGAGAAATTGCCCAGGCCGCCCAGTTCGATTACCTCATTGAACACTTTCAGATTGTCGATGTCTTTGTTGCCGAACAGTGTGCTTCCTCCCGGGCTGGTAGCCGTCATTTGTATTTCATCCTTTTTGAAGTCCGTGTGTTTCAACACGACTTTGATGCCGTTGCTCAATGTCAGGACGGTAGCGCCGAAGAGCGGATCTTCCTTGCTTTCCGTGATCTTGCCGGGTGCCGGCAATGAGGGGATCAACGGTTCGTCCGATAAGGTCTCCCGGTAAGGTTCGACAGGGATCTGCTGTGCTTTCATAAAGTCGCGGAGCAGTTCTTCGTCGGTAGGATAGGAGAGGCCTTCCTTTTCCGGACCGGTCAGGCTGATCACGATGTTGGTATCGCCGATCATATCCTGGATATACTTGTTGACCTGTTCTACCGGTACAGCCTGTGCAACCTGGCTGATCAGGGCGTATTCTGTTTCGATTCCGGGGATGTAACCGCCTTCGGTAAAGTGACGTACGTATTCCTTGGTGAATGTGCTGTTTCTTTGTTTGTCGCGGTCGTTGTAAAGGGATTCATATTGTTTCAACACATTGATGCGGGCGCGATCGTATTCCGACGGGGTGAAACCGAATTGTTTCACACGTTGCGTCTCCGTTACCAGCGCATTCATGGCCGAATCCACTTCGTTATCTTTCACCAGTGCGGCTACCGACCAGGCACCTTTCGTTTTCGAGATCATAAAATCGCCGTCGGAAGCCTGGGCGGCAACGAACGGAGGATTTGCTTTCTGTACCATCTCGTTGAAGCGTTCGTTCATCATCGTGGCTGCTACGCTCTGGATATAATCTTTCACCAATCCGGCAATCGTTCCGTACATATCCTGCGGCATCTTGTCGTGTTTATAGGAGATGGACAGGATCGTGTTCGAAGCCTCTTTGTCCGTAGCCACGGAGATCAGCGGCATGTCATTGTCGGGCACTTCAAACAGAGGTCGCGGAGCCGCGTTTACCGGTGCCGGGATGTCGGCAAAAATCCGTTTGACGGCTGTTTCTACCTGGTCGACATTGATGTCGCCTACAATGATGATCGCCTGCAGGTCGGGGCGGTACCATTTGTGATAATAATCGCGCAGTTCATCCGGTTTGAAATTGTCGATCACGTCGATTGTGCCGATCGGCATCCGGTGGGCATAACGGCTGTCCGGATAGATTTTCGGAAGCTGTTGTTCCCATATGCGGGCCTGTGCGTCCTGACGTGTGCGCCATTCCTCGCGGATCACGCCGCGTTCCTTGTCGATCGCAGAATCGGCAAGCGTGATGAAGCCAGACCAGTCATGCAGGATCAGCAGGCAGGAATCGACCACGCTTTCGCGTGTCACCGGGGCATTCATGATCATATAGACCGTTTCGTCGAAACTGGTATAGGCATTGAAATTTTCACCCATACGCATGCCGATGCTTTGGGTAAATTCGTCCATTCCTTTGTCCGGGAAGTTTTTCGAGCCGTTGAAGGCCATATGTTCCAGGAAGTGTGCCAGTCCGCGCTGGTTCTCTTCTTCCAGCATGGAGCCTACGTTTTGGGCGATATAAAAGTCAGCCCGTTCTTTCGGTTGTTCATTATGACGGATGTAATAGGTTAATCCGTTCGGCAACTTTCCATAACGAACCTGCGGGTCGATAGGTAACGGTTGCAATTCCTGTTGCTGGGCAGCCAGCTGGAAAAGGCAGAAGAAGCTCAACAGGAATAAACTTAAAAATCTTTTTTGTCTCATTTGGGATATTTATTTATTTTGTTTTATACTGGTGTACCTGAAAAAACAGCACGTAGCCTTCCCGTTTTCCTGCCGACGGAATTGCCTGTCGACAATTATCGGCAGGAAAAAAGGTTGAGGGCAAATATACGATGCAATAGCAGGAATTGTACTCAGGGTAGGTATAATTATGGAATATTTATACTATACTTTATTTCTATATCTTGCCGATATCGGCAAGATGTGCTATCTTTGAAGTGAAAATCGGTGTAAAACTTGCCGATAGAATTTGAATATGAAATATATTTCAGTCGGAGAATTTGCAGGAAAGTACGGTGTTTCAGAGCGTACGGCACGTAATTATTGCGCTATCGGAAAAATCGAGGGTGCATTCCTTACTGGCAAGACATGGAACATACCGGAAGATGCGGAATTGCCTTCACAGAAAAAGTCGAAAGTGAAGATTATGCCTTTGCTTGCCGTGTTGCGCGAACAAAAGCAGATGAAATTGAAAGGCGGTATCTATCACAAAACGCAGATCGATCTTACATATAACTCGAATCACATCGAAGGCAGTCGTCTGACTCATGACCAAACCCGTTATATTTTTGAGACCAATACCATCGGAGTAACTGATGAAAGCATCAATGTGGACGATATTATCGAGGCCACCAATCATTTTCGGTGTATTGATCTTATCCTTGACAGGGCTGAGGAGAATTTATCTGAGACTTTCATTAAAGAATTGCACAATATTCTGAAATCCGGCACATCGGATAGCCGGAAAGATTGGTTTGCCGTAGGCGATTATAAACGTTTGCCAAATGAGGTTGGCGGTGCTGATACAACACTGCCGGAGAACGTTCATAAGGAGATGAAGGCACTGCTGAAAGCCTATAATTCGAAAAAACAGAAATCTTTTGATGACATTTTGGACTGGCACTATTGTTTTGAGGCGATTCACCCTTTTCAGGATGGTAATGGACGTGTCGGTCGCCTGATCCTGTTTAAAGAATGCCTTGCAAACGGATATGTCCCCTTTATTATCACCGAAGAGTTGAAAATGTTCTATTATCGGGGATTACAACAGTGGAATCATATCAAAGACTATTTGCGGGATACTTGTTTGACTGCGCAGGATAATTATAAAGAGGTATTGGATAAGTATAGGATTAAGTATTGAGATTCGAATATTTTATGGAATACCGGATGGCGTAAAGTCCCTTTTCGCTATATTTCTTACAAATGACAATATGATTATTATTTAAGTGTTTTGTAAACGGATTGATATGTTAAAAAATATTACCCGCTGGGGTATTTTTATTTACCCGGTATATTAATCCGATTTATCTGGTAGAGTAGTGACATTTTGATAATGGAGGGAATCTTTTATAAGAATTACGATTAGTTGCGATTTATGTTGTTTTGTTTGAATTAAAAACAGCCAGCCCCTTCGCCGTTAACAGGTACTTTTGTCGAGGATGCTTGGAGTTATTAGGATAAAGAGGAGTAACAAAGCCCCCTTGAATAGCCGGTGTCAGATAATTAGCAATAAAAGTGGGACGATGCTTTAATTTCATTTTCTCCATTAATGTTTTTAAAGAATGTTGTTCTGTTCCAATAGCTTTTACGATTACTGAAATTTGTGTGTTAAGTTGTTCGGTTAGCTTGTTCGGTGCTTGTTCGGTCAACATGCTGAGAGGGATTGATAATCATAATTCTATTTTTCAATTCGTTATTTTCTCCCATCATCAGATTCCTGAAAAACAAAACTAAGAAACTCATATCCGGTTCAACGCCTTTTCGTATAAAAAAATTGATTATTAATAGCCTTGGATTGAATTGTTTCATTATCTTTGAGGCTATAACAATTATGCCATGCAGCGATGAGATACCTATCTTACATAATATTCTGTCTGTTCTCTTTCGCGATGTGTACTGAACAACCAAAAGAGTTATTGCCGGAACTGTCTTATGCAGAGTCGCTTATGCAACGTTGCCCGAGCAGTGCTCTGGTGGTATTGGATTCAATGGAAGTACCCTCTCCGTCAGATAAATTTCAATATGCTACGTGGTGTTTGTTGATTACTCAGGCACGTGATAAAAACTATGTAAAGCATACTTCTGATTCTTTGATCAATATTGCACTGACTTATTTTGAAAAACAGGATGATCCGGTGAGGAAAGCGACAGCGTTATATTATGAAGGACGGGTTAACCATGATATGAATAATGCGGAAGAGGCAACTGATTATTATTTACGGGCTAGGGATGTGGCGAAGAATACGACGGATTATACATTGTTGTATTTGATCAATTCGCAATTAGGTACGTTATATGCTTATCGGGGTTTGACCGATTTGGCATTGGAGGCTTATAAGAATGCGTATGATTATTCAAACCAATTAAAAGATAGTGCTCTAATTTCCTATTCTTATTCTTATCTAGGGCGTGTTTCTGCGCTAGGTAATGATTTGCCAAAGGGATTGGATTACTATAAAAAAGCGATTAGTGTTGCAGAACAGTCGGAAAGTTTAAAAGCTTTGACATTGGCTTATGGGGAAATATCGACAGTGTACAGAGTTTTATCTATACTTGATTCTTCTATGTATTATCTTAAGAAATCAAAGGAGATAGAAGAGATACGTAATACTTTTGCTTTGTCACAAACATATTTAGGAATCGGGGAAACCTATTATTTTATGGGACAATCCGATTCTGCTTATTTTTATCTGGAGAAGGCATTGAATACTACAAATATTTATACAAAGTGTAATGCTATTCAAATATTATATTATTTGTATAGAGATTTGGGGAAATATGAGGATGCTATAAAGTATAATGAGCAATATTGGACTTATAACGATTCCATTGAAAATATCAATCGTTGTACAAAGATTGCAGAAATTCAAGCAAAGTATGATAAGGAGAAATTGCAAAATAAAAATAATCAATTAGAAATAGCAAAGAGAAGTAACGAAATTTTAGGCTGGTCTGTTTTATCAATATTATTGTTTTTAATTATTATAATAGTATATGTTTATCGCAGAAAACTGGTAAATAGAATACATGAAATAGAGTATATAAAAAAAGAATTAGATTCTCATATGACTCGCATTAATGAAAATAATGCTATTATTAGTCAAAATCAACACCAGATAGAGTCATTGTCTTTACAAGTACAAAATAATTCTGATTTAGAGGCTGATTTGAATAATAAGATCTTGGAGATCGAACAACTTCATAAAGATAGTGCTTCATTACAATCTCAGAATAGACGCTTAGAAGGAGATATAGAAAAATTCAAAACGGATTTGTGGGAGAAAGGACGAGAATTGGAAACTTATGGACATGTTGTTTTGGAAAATACGGAATTGCATGACCGTGAAAAATATCTTTGTATTCAATTGATTAACCATATAGAGATACTTAATAGCCTTAAGTCTGATCCGAAATATATCGAGGAATCCCGATGGCCTGAAATTTTTGATTCAATGAATATTGTTTATCCAAATCTGATTGATCGTTTGAAGAAAGATTTTTCATTAACGGATAGTGATCTATGGATTTGTTGCTTGATAAAATTGCAATTGAATAATTCTACTATGGCTAGATTGACTGCCGTTGCTCCCTCTTCTGTTACTAAACGCAAGCAACGTTTGAAAGAACGGATCAATCAACATCTGAAGACTCCGTTAGAGGGTGAAATGTCCATTGAAGCTTACCTTTGGAAATACTGAGAAACAGGCTGTCCACATTCTACCTTTGACTCATTCTTTAAAAGTGTTTATTATCAATCCTTAGGGCGTTCTTGACTGTCCACTTGCTATCCATTGGTATTATATATAAACCTCATACCTTTGCAGAGTAGAAATTATTAAAATTATCGTTATGGTAAAGGCTCAAAAAAAGCTTGCTTGGGTAATGTGTACATTATTTGTTTTCAGTAGTCTATTATTGCAGAGTGTATCGGCGGAGGGAAATAGAAGTATCCCTATTTGTGGTAATTGGAAAGAAGGTGCTCGTTCCATTTCTTCTTCAATTCCAATCTCCGTTTTTGTTAATGAGGGTATCTTATCCATTCATAGTAGTACTCAACGTTCCGATATAACAATATGTATATCGAAAGAGGATGAAGTAGTTTATGAGGAGACTGTTCCTGCATTGAAGACAGACTATGTTACGATTGATTTAACTGAGTTTGAAGAAGGTTGCTATTCTGTAGATTTGAGGAATCAGTGGGGAGATTGTTTAAATGGATTTTTTTATATAGGAGATATTGCACACTTATTATCAATGTTTTAATTTAATGTTAAAAATAAATATTATGAAGTATTTTTCTTTTTTATTATTTTTTGCTGTTTTAATTTCTTGTGATAATGATGACTCGTCAATGAATATTGACAAGGGTAATTTAATGGAAATGTCTGATGTTTTAACCGACAAGGAATCTTGTTTATCTATTGATTATTTATCTTTAGATACAGTGGGAATATTCTATTGGACTTTGGAAGATATGTATCGTTTTATGGCAGAACCTATAGCACGTGAAAATGAAAATTCTGAAAATGTAATTATGTCTAGAGCTGCAACAAAAACTCTGTATAAATATGATACATTGAAACCTAGATCAGGAAAAGAAAATGTAAAAACTAAATTTTATTCAAAAGATGCTCTAGAGATGGGTATTAGCCCAGATATGGTTTATATTGTAGATTTTTGTGAAGCGACAATATCTTTTCGTATTAATTCTGATCAGATTGCAAGAAAAACTGACTCTCCAAAGTGTGGATATAAGCCTGGTTCTGTAGATCCTATAAGAGGTTATTTACTTGATGAAGAAAATGGTATTGTAACGTTAAAAACTAATTTGACCCATGTTAAATATGATATTAGTGGAAGAAGTATAAATCGATGGTCTCCTATTAATCCCGAAAATCTTGAGTGGAACTATCTTCTTGGGATATTTCAATAAAGACTTAATAAGGTGAGTTTAATTATTGAGCTCACCTTGTGTTAATTAATATGTATATGAGAAAGATTGTTTTAGTATTTATTTGTTCGCTTTTTTCTCTTAATTATGCTTTTTCACAGTGGTATTTAGGTGTTAAAGCCGCATCGAATTGGTCTAATGTAATAAATTATCCATATAATTTGGAAAACTCTTCTTATAAAAATGGTTTCAAATTGGGGCTAATAACTAATTATCAAATAAATACTTTATTGGGTATTCAAGGGGAATTGTTGTATTCAAGGGAGGGATTCAAGGAAAAAGATATAATTTATAATTATGAAGAGTCATATGACATGAATGTAAATTCTAACAACATAAATTTTCCTGTAGTTGTAAAGTGTTATCCTTTTAGAAATGGTTTGAATTTGCATTCAGGTTTTATGATCCAATATTGTTTTTCTGAGTTTATAAAATATAATAAAGTAAAAGAGTATAAAAAACCTTTTGGACATAAGAATAATTTGGATTTCGGAATTCTTCTAGGATTAGGTTTTAATTATAAACGGTGTTTGGATTTTGATTTAAGATATTGTTGGGGACTTATTAATAGTTATAAAAGTATTAAAGGAATGAATAAACGTACTATCGAATTCTCTGTAGGATACTTATTTGTGTTGTAATTTAGAACCTATTTAGATTAATATTCTGTTTTGTTACCTGATAAAATTAGATTCCTAGAATATTCTTACTGCTGAGTTACTCAATTTATTTCTAAATAAAAACACATTTGAAAGAGTGATTTAAATTATATTTTAATTGAAAGATAAAGTAAATCTTTGAATCAGAAACCAAGGGAAGATATGGTCTGAAATGGAAAACTATGGATCAACCGACTGAGAGTACCTTCGAGTATCGTATTGAGGAAAAAGTTTTAATTATTGAGAATGGAGAGGTTTTAAACGGCCATTGGTTACTGATTCAATTAGATTGGTATACCAACAATTCCAACAGTAATATGCGCCTTTGGAATTTTTGGGGATAATTATAAAAAGCTTGAAGTCTTTTGACGCAGGAGAAAAAATAATTGCTATATTGCAGGTCTTAATAATTAATAGATCTCCGTATTTATGGGAAAAACTGTATTAATCTTGTTAAACCTTTGTCTGCTTTTTTCGTGCGGTTTATCCCAGAATGAGAATGAAGAGCATGTCTATGTTATTAATGTGGATGAGGCGGAGAAAAAAGGCTTTAGTTCGATGTTCGACAGTGTCGCTTATATTCCTTTGGAAACAACCGATGAATGTGAAATCGGTCGGATCAGTCGGGTCTTATATCATAATGGGAAATATATTGTTGTGGACGAGTTGACCAATACGGTTTTTATTTTTACAGAGGATGGTCGATATTATTCTAAGATACAGGCTGCTGGCAATGGACCGGGAGAATATGCACAGATGGCCGATATTGCCATCGATAAGTTTGAGGAGAAAATTAAAATCCTGGATGCTATGCAGGTGAAAGTTGTTTCTTTTGATTTGGATGGCCACTTTACGGGAGAAACGAAACTGCCGGTATCTCCTTCACCCATACGCTTTTGCCAGGTAGATAGAGATAAATATGCATACGATTTTGAGCGTTCTTTTTATGAAAAGGAATGGCAATATAATTTATCAGTAAATCAAGAGGACTTTACTGGTGAGATCAGTAAATTTATGCCTTATGATAAACCTTTGAGCATTTGTTTTTCTTCGCGTGTTACTCTTCAGGATGTAAACGGTGAGATTTTGTTTATACCCTTATATAGTCCTACTGTATACACTATTGAGTCGTCGGAGCTAAAGCCTCGTTATACGTTTGATTTTGGGGATAAATGGGTTAGCCAGGAATTTATAGATACTGAATGGAAAGATGCTATTGAGTTTATGAATAAATTAAACAATGCGAATTTTGTTCACTACTTCAATATGTTGGAATCCGGATCACATATTTATGGTGAATTTATGTATGGGGAGAACAAGTACTATCTGCTGATAGATAAGGAAACCGGTCATCGGTTTCTGCAACAGGGGATGAAGGACGAGAAATACCAGTATGAGAAATTTTCTATGTGTTGTGTCGGAAATCAGTTTGTCATTCCTTTATCTCCTGTAGAATACAATTCGATGTCCGGTGAAAAGGCTGTTCAATTGCCGGAAGATAATAATCCGGTGCTGATGTTTGCTACTTTTAAGAAGTTCTAATTATAAACTGTTGTTGATATGAAACTATTACTGTTGTTATTTATTTTAATGCAAGGTTTTACGGGGGATGAACCTGACTGTAAGGCTTTTTATGAGAAAACATTGTATCCGATAGCTATCAAAGGCGATCTTATCAAAAAAGAAAAGACGGACGAATACTATCTGTTGTATGTGAAGAATGAGGAAGATGGCGGGAAAGAACTTGTTGTCCGGCTTCTTAAAAACCAAACGGGAAAAAGTATATTCATCTTTGCTTCGGATAAGAGTTTGATCAGTAAAAGAAAAGGAGAAACGGCCCTTCATGTTCTGGCTCCGATATCAAACGGTTTCAAAGGGCGGATATTTCCGGATCTTTGCGAATGAGAATCTCTTAAAAATACGAAACGCTCTCATAATTCGGGCATTATCTGTCCGGGAATTCTAACATTGGTGTATCTTTGCTCCGGAACGAATGAAAGATAAGGTTTGTGGGTGGAAGTAAGAAAAGTATTAATTTAAGAAAATACGATTATGGATACTCTGAATTTAAAATTTCGTTTATTGCTTTTGTTGGTTACGGTAGGTACTGTTTTAGGTTCATGCGCATATGATGACGATGAAAAGATGTACTCTTCGAGGAGTTATGATGAGACTTATGCATTGCTACGTCCTTATATAATCGTGAATGAATATGATGAGTTTGAGCTTAGTGCAACTAAAGAGGTTACCGATCCGTTGAGAATTTATCCGGGACATATTGCACGACTAAAAGGTGATTTGCATAGTATAAATCTACAAACGAAAAAAGCATTGAACGATTACCAATGTTCGCAGGTTCTGATGGTTACGGAACGCCAGGGCGTCCTGGTTAAGAAAACAGCTTTTAACCTTGCATATGAGATTGGTTCGAATGATCCGGGTCTGATAGCCACGCGGGCCGATGCTTCTATGGTTATTGATTCCGAAGAGCGAGGAAGTGCCTCTTTCACCGGAGGAACTCGGGTAAGGACAGATATTTCCATTTCTCCGGGTCGGAATTCTCCCTATGTGTTGACTTTTGATTGCAGTACCGGGAAGCTAAGTAATGATCAGGATTATATTTATTGGGTGGGTACAGTCGGTACGACACTTACAAACTGGTGGCATGCCAACAACCCCAATGGGAATAATACTCAATGGAGTTTCAGTGCGAATGGTTTAAGCAATGGAGCTCGCGGATATGTCTCTTTCCAATCGCGATAAAATCGCACTCACCCCGGTCTTTGTAATAGAATATGTGTTTGTATCATTATTAGGTTATCAAACATAACTTATACAGGATGATATTTTCTGATGTTTATAAGTTATGACTTATAAAATTATGAAGATAATTGAACGACCTGTTTATAGCAAACGGATAAAACCTTTTATCGGATTTTTTGAAGAAAAAGGATTTATAAAATAGTCTAATTAAAAGAGTAAGACCGAAAATGTGATTTTAGTAGTGCGAAATTTTCGAGTGTGGAAGAATATTCTTACATTTGAAGAAATATTTTCGAGTATGGAAGAAAATTTTGCATTGTTGGCAAAGTATAATTTTTGGAATGGGAATGTTCCTGAATTAGGTTTTATACGGGTTGGTTATACAGATAAAATTTTTGATTATATAGGAAACAGGTTAGTCAAAGTGCTTGTCGGTCAACGTCGTGCTGGTAAAAGCTATATACTTAGGCAAATTGCTTACAGATTGGTTCAGGACGGTATTAATCCTCAGAATATATTTTATATCAATAAAGAGTTTACGGATTTTGATTGCGTAAAAGATTATCATGATCTGGAAATCTTGTTGAAACAATATAAAAAAGCATTAAAACCTGTAGGAAAAGTCTGGTTGTTTATTGATGAGATACAAAATGTTACAGGATGGGAGCATTTTGTGAATTCTTATTCTCAGAATTTTGCTGATAATTATGAAATCTTTATAAGTGGTTCTAATTCAAAGATGTTATCAGGAGAACTTGCCACTCTTTTGTCCGGACGATATGTGAATTTTGAGATATTTCCGTTTAGTTATCAGGAATATATCGGGATAACCGGAAAAGACGATCACAGGCAAAGTTATTTAGACTATATGGAAAGTGGGGCGTTACCTGAATTATTTATCTTACCTAACAATGAGACGAGGCGTAATTATGTTGCGGCAATTAAAGATACCGTATTATTAAGGGATATTATACAACGAAATAGCATAAAGGACCCTAAGTTATTGGAAGATATTTTTATATATCTTGTGAACAATGCCTCTAACCTGATTTCGATAACCAATATTTTGAATTTCTTTAAAAGCAAGAAGCGGAAAACAACCTATGATACTATTTCTAACTATATTGGCTATATAGAAGATACGTTTCTTATTCATAAAGTTGAACGTTATGATATAAGAGGAAAGGGGACGATTTCCGGCAATTACAAATATTACATTAATGACCTTGCTTATAAAAATTATCTTTATCCGGGTTTTGCCTACGGAATCGGTTATAAGCTGGAAAATCTTGTCTATTTACAATTGCGGCGTTCCGGATATGATGTGTATGTCGGTGCTATGCGGGATAAAGAAGTTGATTTTGTCGCTATGAAAGGGGATCATATTCTTTATTTGCAAAGTACCTACTTGTTGTCAGATGAGCAAACGGTCCGTCGTGAATATGCGCCTTTGGAAGCAATTCAGGATAATTATGATAAGTATGTAGTTTCTTTTGATGAGATTTCGTATCCTTCCCATAAGGGCATAAAACATATTCAAGCCTGGAAACTGGCAGAGGTAATCTGATCAAAGTAACCGATGAAAAGGCGGTTTTTGCTATATGACATCCGTGTCATATTATTGTCATCTTCAGTCAGCTAAAAATCAGACTTTTTTTAATATAATTCTAATCTCTTCAATACAATTTATGGAGTATTAAGGCGTTGGTATTAAACGTAAATGCTTACCTTTGCGGCCGACTGTCCGTGTGAGGATGGCGTAATTTGACAACTAATTATCACACTTTATACAAACATGAGAAAGTATAAACTAATCAACAACGTGTTGGGATGGATCGTTTTTCTGATCGCTTCAACCGTTTATTTGATGACTATCGAACCCACTGCCAGTTTCTGGGATTGTGGTGAGTTCATCTCTTCTGCTTTTAAACTGGAAGTTGGGCATCCGCCCGGAGCACCGTTCTTTATGTTGACGGCCAACCTGTTCACGCAGCTTGCATCCGATGCTTCCTCAGTGGCTAAAATGGTCAATTCGATGTCGGCACTCTTTAGCGGGCTGACGATCCTGTTCCTGTTCTGGAGTATCACACACCTGGCCCGTAAGATCATGGTGGACGATGAGAGTGAAATCTCATTGGGTCAGATGATCACAATTATGGGTAGCGGTCTGGTAGGAGCATTGGCCTATACATTTAGCGATACATTCTGGTTCAGTGCCGTGGAAGGTGAAGTATATGCTTATTCTTCTCTGTTTACTGCATTGGTTTTCTGGCTGATCCTGAAGTGGGAAGAGGCGGCTGACCGTCCGCATGCCGACCGATGGATCGTACTGATCGCTTATCTGATGGGGTTGAGTATCGGTGTCCACCTGTTGAACTTGCTTTGTATCCCGGCTATCGTGCTGGTTTATTACTATAAGAAATTCCCGAATCCTACGATGAAGGGAACTATTTATGCGTTGTTGGTTTCGTTCGCGATCGTCGGACTGATGATGTATGGTGTCGTACAGGGACTGGTTGAAGTCTGCGGTTATTTCGAACTGTTGTTTGTCAATGTGTTGGGAATGCCTTACAATTCAGGTGTATTTGCCTATGTGATTGTATTGGCCGCCGTGCTGATCTGGTCTATCTGGGAAACGATGCGCGATGAAATTAATCCGGTGCGCATGAAGGTGGCGTTTATCCTGTCTATCGTATTGGTGGGTGTGCCGTTTATCGGAAGCGGCTATGTGCTGGCGGTTATTCTGACAGGTGCCCTGACTGCTTATTTGTTTATGAGCAAGAAGGTGAATATCAAGATGCTGAATACCGTATTGGTTTGCCTGATGGTGATCGTTGTCGGTTATTCTTCTTATGCGCTGACGATGATTCGTGCGACGGCCGATACGCCGATGAACCAGAATGCTCCGAGCGATATTTTCACTTTGCGTTCTTATCTGGCTCGTGAACAATATGGTAAAACACCGTTGTTGTACGGACAGACGTTTGCTTCGGAAGTACAGCGTGAGAACCAGGGCGGTAACTGTGCTCCTGTAACCAAGGAAGGTGAAGCTGTATGGAGCCGCGTCATCAAGAAAGATCCGAGTGAAAAAGACAAATATTTTGTTTCGCGCCACGATGTGGAATATGAATATGTAGACGAACTGAATATGCTTTTCCCACGTATGTACAGCAATGTGGATGCGCATGTGGGAGCTTATAAGGAATGGTCGCAGTTCAAGGGAGAACCTGTGAAGTTCAACCGTTGCGGTGAGAACGTGACGGTGATGAAGCCGACGTTTGCCGAAAACCTGCGTTACTTCTTTGCCTATCAGCTGAACTTCATGTACTGGCGTTACTTTATGTGGAACTTCTCCGGCCGTCAGAATGATATCCAGGGAAATGGTGAAGTGATGAACGGTAACTGGATTACCGGTATCAAGGCAATCGACGAGGTGCTTGTAGGTCCGCAGGACAACATGCCTTCCGATATAGCTGACAATAAAGGACATAATGTATATTATATGTTGCCGCTCCTGCTCGGTATCCTGGGACTTTTGTACCAGGCTTATTCCGGACAGCGTGGTATCCAGAGTTTCTGGATCACTTTCTTCCTGTTCTTCATGACAGGTATCGCTATCGTGCTCTATCTGAACCAGACGCCCTATCAACCGCGTGAACGAGACTATGCGTATGCAGGCTCCTTCTATGCCTTCTGTATCTGGATCGGGTTCGGTGTCGCGGCCCTGGCGAAGCTGATGCAGAAGTACGGCAAGTTGTCTCCGGTGGTGGCAGGTTCTGTTGCGACAGTACTGTGCCTGTTCGTGCCTATCCAGATGGCGGGGCAGAACTGGGACGACCATGATCGCTCGGGACGTTATGTCTGCCGTGATTTCGGTGCTAACTACCTGGAATCGTGCGAACCGAATGCCGTGATCTTTACCAATGGCGATAACGATACTTTCCCGTTGTGGTATGCGCAGGAAGTGGAGGGTATCCGTACCGATGTCCGCGTATGTAACACCAGTTATTTGCAGACAGACTGGTATATCGACCAGATGAAGAAACAGGCGTACGAATCGGCTCCGCTGCCTATTTCATGGGACCGTGCCGATTACATACAGGGTACGCGTGATGCTGCCTATATTGTCCCGATGATGGATAAACCTATCGACCTGAGTACCGGGCTGAACTTTGTACGTAGCAATGATCCGAAATTCAAGAAGATACCTGGTTTCAATCAGGAACTCGACTATATCCCTTCGGAAACGCTTGTTTATAAGGTGGATTCGGCGACAGCCGTTGCTAAAGGCCTGGCTACTGATTCGACCGGTTTATTGAAGGAAATGACAATCAGCCTGAAAGGCAAGACTGCTTTGGGCAAACAGGAACTGATGATCTTGGATATGTTGCAGACCAATAACTGGGAACGTCCTATTTATTATGCGATCACCGTAAATCCTGACCAGTTTGTCGGTCTGGACGGTTACTTCGAACAGACCGGTCTGGCTTACCAGATCGTTCCGAAGCAGGCGAACAAAGGCACCAACACGGAAAAGATGTACGACAACGTGATGAACAAGTTCAAATGGGGTGGCGTAGACAAACCGGGCGTTTACATCGATGAAAACGTGATGCGTATGTGCAAGAGCTACCGTATGGCATTGTTCAATAAGTTGGCTGAAGACCTGTTGAAGGAAGGTAAGAGTGAAAAAGCGCTGAATGTACTGAACAAATGTATGGAAGTACTGCCGCCGGAGAATGTTCCGTTGGATTATACCGCTCTTACGACAGGCGAATTGTATTATGCGCTCGACCAGGATGAAAAGGCAGAAGAGGTCTTTACCGGAATTGCAGAGAATGCAATGCGTAATATCGACTGGTTCTTCCGTCTGAGACCTTCTCAACTGGCTTCTGTAACGAGAGAGTTGGAACATAACCTGGCTGTCATGAATCAAGTGCTGACGGTCAGCAAACATTATAATCCCGAATTCGCTGCTAAGTATCAGGAAGAGTTTGACAACTACCGGATGGCTTGGGGTTCGGTGCGTGGAAATAAATAACGTATGTTTATAGAACAACCGCCCTGGTTCTACAGGGTCCTGTTCCCAGGGGTAATCTGGCGGATACCGGCCAAGGAGAAGTGTGTATATCTCACCTTCGACGACGGCCCTATTCCCGAGGTTACCCCTTGGGTTTTGGATATACTCGACAAATATGGAGTGAAGGCTACCTTCTTCTGTGTAGGAGATAATGTCCGCAAACATCCGGATATCTACCAGATGGTGCTCGACCGCGGCCACCGGGTAGGGAACCATACTTACAATCATATCCAGGGACTTCAATACTGGACGAAGAATTATCTGGATAACATAGAGAAGGCTGCCGAATATATTCAGAGCGATTTATATCGTCCTCCCCACGGGCATATGCGTTTTCCGCAGGTTGTCGCCTTGCGCCGGAAGTACAAGATCATCATGTGGGACGTGGTGACCCGCGATTACAGTCCTCACATGACCCCGAACGGTGTCTTCAATGTGGTAAAGAACTATACCCGTAACGGCTCCGTTATTGTCTTCCACGACTCCCTGAAAGCCGAAACGAACATGCGCGAAGCCATGCCCCGCGCTATCGAGTGGTTGCAGCAGGAAGGGTATGTGTTTAAGGTGTTTGAATAATCTGTCAAGCCCGTCATGACAGAATGTTGAGGTTCCCATTTAGTTGAGATGCATAGTTTATCCATATTAATAAAGAACAAAGCGAAGGAATTAGGCTTCGATGCCTGCGGAATAGCTGAAGTGGCTTCCGCAGACACCGAAGCTTTGTTTTTTGACCGGTGGATAGCCGAAGGATGTCATGCCGGCATGAAATATATGGAGAACTACCGTGATATCCGGCTTGATCCTGCAGGGCTGGTGGAAGGTGCCCGTTCCGTTATTTCCGTGGCTCTTAATTACTATCCGCCACAGAAGCAATTTCCCGGTTCCCCGCGCATTTCCTATTATGCTTATGGAAAGGACTATCATATCGTTGTGAAAGACAAACTCCGGCAGCTCTGGGAGTACATAACAAGCCTTGTCCCCGTGCTTGACACGGGGCCGCAAGTGAGCAGGCCGCTTCGACCGGAAAATGAGGAGACCAGTTCCTCGGCGGCCCCGTGTCAAGCACGGGGACAGGCTGACTCCACCCTTCCTGCCGCCCGCCTCTTCACCGACTCCGCTCCCATCCTGGAACGTTACTGGGCCTGGAAAGCCGGCCTTGGCTGGATCGGGAAGAATACCAACCTGATCATCTCCGGCAAAGGTTCCTTTTTCTTTCTCGGAGAGATCGTCACCACCCTGGAACTGGATTACGACACCCCTCAGAAGAACCGTTGCGGTGCTTGCCGCCGTTGCCTCGATTCCTGTCCGACAGGTGCCCTGGAACGTCCCGGCTACCTGAACGCAAACAAGTGCATTTCTTACCTTACGATCGAGCATAAAGGCGATATCCCTTCCGAACAGGCTTCCCGCCTGGGTGACCGCCTCTACGGTTGCGACACCTGCCAGGAGGTCTGTCCCTGGAACCGCTTTGCCAGTCCTACCCGTGAAGCGGCTTTTTCTCCTTCCCCGGCTTTCCTGTCTTTGAAAAAAGAAGACCTTCGCTGCTTTACCCGCGACGATTATAATCGTATCTTTGCGGGGTCGGCTGTGAAACGAGCCAAATATGAAGGACTGATAAGAACAATAAATAACAAAAAAGAATAAGCCATGAGAAGAACATTCAATCTTCTGCTTCTCTCTTTTCTCTGTACCCTGGCTGCCTTTGCCGCGCCGGGCGAACTGAAGGAGAAGCTTGCCGCCCTGAAAGGGATCACCAGTGTCGAACAACTGGAATCGGACGTTTATCCCGAAAAGTATCTTGTACGTATCACCCAGCTTGTCGACCCTAAGAATCCGGAGGCCGGCACTTTCACGCAGCGCGTTGTTGTTGGCCATGTCGGTTTCGACCGTCCGACCGTTATTGTCACCGAAGGATATGGCGGCGCTTATGCCCTGAATCCCAAATACGAGGAGGAACTGACCAAGCTGCTGAATGCCAACCTGGTCTTTGTGGAGTATCGTTATTTCCTGGAATCCACACCCGAACCCTGTAACTGGGATTATCTGACTGCCGAAAATTCCGCTTACGACCTGCATAATGTCAACCAGACTTTCAAGCAGCTTTATACCGGCAAATGGATCAGCACCGGTATCAGCAAAGGTGGCCAGACGACCATGCTTTACCGTGCCTTTTTCCCGGACGATGTGGATATCTCCGTCCCTTACGTCGGCCCGCTGTGCAAAGGCGTTGAAGACGGTCGCCACGAACCGTTCCTGCGTAAGGTCGGTACGAAACAGGAGCGCCGCAAGATAGAAGCGTTCCAAAAGGAGGTCTTGAAACGCAAAGAAGAGATTCTTCCTTTGCTGGAGGCTTTTTCCAAAGAAAAGAACCTGGAATACCGTATTCCGATGCCCGAAGTACTCGATTATTGCGTGCTGGAGTATCCCTTTGCCTTATGGCAGTGGGGAACGTCCGTATCTGTTATTCCTTCTCTCCATTCCGATACCCCGACGCTGTTCAAACACCTGATGGATATCAGTAGTCCTGACTATTTTGCGGAGAACCAACCGAATATTTCTTTCTTTGTTCAGGCCGCCCGTGAACTGGGTTATTACGGATATGACACGAAGCCGTTCCGTAAATACCTGACTATCGACAGCAGTAAAGGTTATCTGAACCGCATCATGTTGCCCAAAGAGCTGGTTGGCAAGGTCGAGTTCCGCCCTGCCCTTTATCATAAGATTTATGATTTTCTGAAGGACAATGATCCGAAGATGATCTTTATTTACGGTGAAATCGACCCGTGGAGTGCCGCCCATGCTCCGGTTTTCAAAGGAAAGAAGAATGAACAGGTCTACTTCCAGCCCCGCGGTAGCCATCGTGCCCGCATCGGTAATATGCCTGAAGACATCAAGGAAAAGATCTTGACGCAGCTGAATCAGTGGCTGGCGGAATAACATAAACACTTTGTGTGTGTTTCCTATTGTAAAACTATTAATTAAGAAATGATGAAAAAGAAGCTATTATTTCAACTTCTGTTTGTTGCGAATGTATTTTTCGCAACATCTTGTTCCGATGATGATTCAGTAGAATTGGAGGATGTCACCACATTGAATATGCTCAATGAGGATAACGGAAAAACGTATCTGGGCAATTCGGACATTTATATCACGGATGAAAACAATTTCAGCGGCTCGTCGTGCCTGCTTGTGGAACTCGGTGGTGCAAACGGGATTGGAAAGGTTGTTCCTCCCAGGGTCGGAGACGGACTCGTGCGGAAGGCGGCCGTGTTGCCGGGATGCCTTTATCAGGCCTTCAATCGCAATTCGATACTCGAATTTCCTTCCGGAAAACCAGCGATTGCTCTCGAAGCCTCTTATTACCAGTTTTATGTTGAATCTGAAATCGTGAAGGATATAGCGAATACGGGAACGGCAGTCAATGTGGGAGCCGTAGTCAAATATGCCCCCGTCTATCCCGATCCGCAAGGCTTGCCGGAATACGGCAGCGTGATCGGTGAGGTGAGTAACAGCGGTGATGTGGTGGAAATGGATTTTCCGAAAGATGTCGAGTTCTTATACTCAACATCCAATGGATTCGAGATAACGACCGATGGTGGTAAATTGACTGTTACCTATTATTATTGGACCGATTCGAAAGAATACTCCATCTATGTGCGCCGCGGTAGTATCTTTACGGAAGTCATCATTCAGGTAGTATAATAAGGGAAAGAAAGTTTAAAACATTCCCTGCACCTTATATACAAACTCCATCCATACCCAATAGCGGATGGCTTTGCCCAGGAACATGGAGATGGCGACGATCCAGACGTTGGCGCGCAGGAAACCGAGCGCTACCGCGATAAGGTCGCCGATGCCGGGGAGGAAGACGAAGAAACCCATCCAGGAACCTTTACCGGCAATCCAGTCCTGTACCTTTTGCAGCTTTTTGGCATCCAGTTTGAGGTATTTCTCGATCCATTCCACTTTTCCCAGCATGCCGAGCCAGTAACAACTCATGCCGCCCAGGAAGTTGCCCAGTGTGGCAGCGACCATGCAGGGCCAGTAGGCAGAACCAGCCAGTAAAACACCGGTCAGGACGACTTCACTGCTGAAAGGCAGGATCGTCGCTGCGAGGAAAGAGGCGATGAACACCCCGATATATCCGTATTCTATAAGAAATTCCATAAGCGTAGAAACAAGAGAGCGATAAATAGAACAATGGTGGAATAGAAGGTCCAGAAAACGATCTTACCCCGCATGACGGTGAAGAAATGGGCGATCAGTATGGCAGAGGGGATACAGGCTGTCTCCAGAAACTCTTCCGATGCCTGCTCGTACAGAAAATAGAGCGCAAAGGCCCACACCGACATACAGATCAGGAAGGACAGGAACTGGCGTGTGCGCAGCACATCTTCGTATTCGTGCGTGATGATGTTGATAGCGGATACAGCCGTCAGTATGGCGATGGCGATGATGCCGACCCAGTCGAGCAACCCGATGCCGGCAGCGGCCAGGATGCGTATCTTGAACAGCGTGGCGAACGGAATCGTGAACGGCGTGAAGTCGCGGAACCAGATACACCAACCCAGCAGGAACCAGTAGACGGTACCTACACCGAGCAGGGAGGCTAGAAAGGTACGGATACTCAAGCTCCTGAAGTTATACATCCCTATCCAGAACAGAGGAATGAACCAGAGGATATGTACCCATAGCAGGCTTCCGATCCCGATCAGCAGAGAGGCATTGTAGGCTTTGCTCTTAGCACCGGGGTCGTGGTAAGAGGTGAATAGCTGATAGATGGCCAGAATCAGGCAGAATACGCCGACTGAGGTGGATTTCAGTGGCAGGAAATCCGGGTTGGTACTGATGAACAGTACATAAAACAGGAAAGGCAACAACGTCTTCTCGCGGATCAGCACCAGGATATAGTTGGCACGGTGGAGCAGGAAGGCGCCCCCGAACATCAGCAGCATGCCGATGGCATAGGTGAAAGCCTTGCCGGGCAATACCTGACAGATAGCATTCCATAGGGGCGGTGCCGTCACTTCTCCATACACCGGATAGCCGACCGAGTTCAGGTAACTCACGATCCAGCAGGCGACACAGGCCATCAGGGTACAGGCAAAAGTTGCCGGTCCCGAAATGGTGTGTCTGCGAGAATAGCTGTATGTATTGTTCATTTACAAATCGAACCCGATGTCGCTTCGGAAATATTTCTTGTCGAACATGATGGTTTTTGCTCCGGCGAATGATTTGGCCAGGGCTTCTTCCTTATTGGCTCCGTAAGAGCTGACAGCGATGACACGTCCGCCGTTGGTCATGATCCGGTCGCTGGCGGAGACGGTGCCGGCGTGGAAGATAATGTTGTCGGAGGTGATGTCGTTCAATCCGTAGATCAGTTTGCCTTTTTCGTAGGCTTCGGGATAACCGCCGCTTACCAGCATGACCGTAACGGCTGCACGCGGGTCTATTGTCAGGGTACGCTTGTCGAGGTTGCCTTCGGCCACGCCTTCCAGCAGGTCTACCAGGTCGCTCTGGATGCGGAGCATGACCACTTCCGTTTCCGGGTCGCCCATACGGCAGTTGTATTCGATCACCTTGGGATCGTTCTCATTGATAAGGCCCAGGAAGATGAAGCCTTTATAGTCGATACCTTCCGCTTTCAGACCTTCGATGGTCGGACGGATGATCTGTGTTTCCACTTTGGCCATATACCCCTCGTCGGCAAATGGAACAGGGGAAACGGCACCCATACCGCCGGTGTTCAGGCCGGTATTGCCTTCGCCGATCCGTTTGTAGTCTTTGGCTACGGGGAGCACTTTGTAGTTCGTACCGTCGGTCATGACGAATACCGAACATTCGATACCTGTCAGGAACTCTTCGATAACCACTGTCTTGCTGGCATCGCCGAACATACCGTTCAGCATGTCGCCCAGTTCTTTTTTCGCTTCTTCCAGCGTTTCGAGGATGAGTACGCCTTTTCCGGCAGCCAGTCCGTCGGCTTTCAGCACGTAAGGGGCAGGCAGCGATTCGAGGAAGGCGTATCCTTCGGCGATATTTTCGGCTGTGATGCTCTTGTAACGGGCGGTCGGTATGTTATGGCGCATCATGAATGCTTTGGCAAAGTCTTTGCTGCCTTCCAGTTGCGCTCCGGCTTTGGACGGGCCGATCACGGGGATGCCGGATAGCGAGGCGTCGTTTTTGAAGAAGTCGTAAACACCTTTTACCAGCGGGTCTTCCGGACCGACAACAACCATGTTCACATCGTTAGCCAGTACAAAGTCTTTGATGGCGGCGAAATCGTCCGCCTTGATATATGCATTGGTTCCCACCTGTGCAGTACCTGCGTTGCCGGGGGCAATGAATAACTTATCCACTTTCGGACTTTGGGAAATCTTCCAGGCTATTGCATGTTCGCGGCCGCCGGAGCCTAATAATAGAATGTTCATATCGTTATCGTTTATTATATTATCTGATGGTAACAGTTTCCCCTCTTGAGAGGGGGTAGGGGGTGTGTCATTGTCCCGCCTTATAACTAGCTTTAACACACCCCTTATCCCCTCTCAAGAGGGGAAACTGTTACTCTTTGTTCGTATTTTTCAAGTAGTCATCGAAATACCGTGTTATCTTCTCGTAGAGATGCGGGCGGTCTTTGCCTGTCACGTTGTGCTCGTGGCGGGGGTAGACGAAATAATCGGGATAGGTATCTGCATCCACGCAGGCTTTCAGGAAGCCCAGGCTATGTTGCCATACCACTACCGGGTCGATGTCGCCGTGTATCTGGAGGAGATGGCCTTTCAGGTTGCCTGCCTTCAGTTTCAGGTTGGCGTTCTTATACCCTTCCGGATTATCCTGCGGACGATCCATATAACGTTCGCCGTACATGATCTCGTAGTTGCTCCAGTCGATCACCGGGCCGCCGGCAACACCGACTTTGAAGACGTCGGGATGCGTCAGGATCAGGTTGGTCGTCATGAAGCCGCCGTAGCTCCACCCGTGCACACCGATACGGTCGGCATCCACGTAAGGAAGTGATTTCAGATATTCCACACCTTTCATCTGGTCGGCCATCTCGTTGACACCCAAGTTGCGGTGGATCACGCTTTCGAAAGCGAATCCCCGGTTGGACGTGCCGCGGTTGTCGACCGTGAAAACCACGTAGCCGCGTTGTGCCATATAGATATCCCAGCCTCTTACACCGTTCTGCCAGCCACCCGTTACCAGTTGTGAGTGGGGGCCGCCGTAGACGTAGACGATGGTCGGGTATTTCTTGTTCTCATCCAATCCGACAGGTTTGACCAGGCGGAAATGCAGGTCGGTCTTGCCGTCGGCAGATTTTATGGTACCTGCTTCTATTTCCGGCAGTGTGTAGCCTTTGTACGGGTCCCGGGCGGTCAGGAGGTTTTTGATCTCCTTGCCGTCTTTGGTCCGGATCAGGTTGATGATGCGCGGGATTTTCGGAGCGTCGTAACTGTCGATCGCATATTTGCCGGAGGCGCTGACCGAAAGGTTATGCACACTTTCTAGGGCGGCATTCGGAGTCAGCAGGGATGTCTCCCCCTTCTTCAGATTCAGCTTCCAGCCGTTTACATTCATCGGAGTGCCGTAATTGAACGAACTCCGTATATGTGGCTGGGTGGAAGTGATAAACAGGTTCTCGCCTTTGGCGTCGAAACCGATTACCTGGGTGACTACCCATTCTCCCTGTGTCAGTTGTTTCAGCTGTTTACCGGTGGTGTCATACAGATACAGGTGGTTGTATCCGTCTTTCTGGCTTTGCCAGATGAATTTGCCGGGATCGTTCGGGAGGAAGAGTACCGGATATTGCGGTTCAACGTAATGCTCGTTCGTTTCTGTGAAAAGGACGGCTTCTTTCTTGCCGGTCAGGGCAGAATAGCGAACCAGGTTCATCTCATTCTGTTCGCGGTTCAGTTCGGCAATATAGATGCTCTTTTCATCCGGGCTCCAGGCGATGTTGGTAAGGAACTTTTCTTTCGGGGTTCCGGTTTCCAGCCAAACGGTTTCGCCTGTCGAGAGATTATACACACCGACTGTCACCTCATGGCTCTTCATGCCGGCCATCGGATATTTAACCGGTTCGGCTTTTGCGCAACGGGCATCGATATTGACGATAGGATAGTCTGTGACCATGCTCTCGTCCATCCGGTAGAAAGCCAGGGCGGAGCCTGCCGGTGACCAGAACAGTCCTTTGCTGATGCCGAATTCACGTTGATGGACTGCTTGTCCGCATACGATTCCGTCTTTTGTTTCACGTGTAACAATGCTTGTCTGATTCTCCGGTGAAAGAATCTGTATGTTGTTCCCCACCGTGAATGCCAGGCAGTTATTGGCCGGACAGAAGTTATAGTTCGATCCTTTGCTGTCCAGCTGATAATTGCCAATTATCTTGTTTTCGGCAAAATTGTAATGCAGGCGGTGGCCTTTACTGGTAAAAGCCAGTACCGGCTGGTCCTTATAGGGAACCGAAAATCCGGGCAGGCTGCCTACCGTCGGAAGTCCGACTGCCGAAAGCGCCTCATTGAGTCGGCTGCGTGTAAAGGCAACCTGCTCTTTCTTTTCAGGTACGCCGCTTATCATGCTGTCTCCTTTGACATACAGGTAAGTGTCCCCACACCATTGCAGCTGTTTGAGACTGGCCGGGACGAATTTATTGTGTGTCTTCCCTCCCGGAAGCAGGTCGTGTAATGTGAGTTGTTTGTCCTGTGCCATCAGCGTCATAGTTGTAGATAAAGCGAACACGCAAAGAACCAGGAAGTGTTTAATCTTCAAAGTCATCGTTGTCTTCTCTTCTGAATGGTTTCTTGAATGGACGGCCTTCTCCGCGTTTTCTGTCTCCGAAGTTCTTTCTGTTTTTAGAGAACCTGTCGTCTTCGTCTTTGTAACGCATTTTGACGGGGCGTTTTTCGCCGGCTTTGTGCAGAATCGGGCGAACCGGGCGTTCACCACGTTCGCCTCCGAACTGTTTGCGGGCAGGACGGCCGTCACCGCGTTCTTCACCGAAGAAACGTTTTCCCGGTGCTGCGGATGTACGTTCGTTTTCGTCTTCACTGTGAGCGGCGGCAAAACGACGGTCGGGGCGGTCCATGCGGTCGGTCTTGAAGTTCGGGCGACCAGCAGGACGGGTGTCATATCTTTTTTCTGGGAACGAGGGCCTTGGGCGTGAGGCGGAATCTTCCGTTCTTTCCGCGCCTTCCTCGTTCAATGCTTTCTTATAGTCTTTGTTCTTTCCTTCAAATATTTCGTAGCAACGGTATTCGCAGTCGAGCGAGCCGTTGATCAGCTTCATCCGTTCGCTGGGACGCAGGCCGATCTTGTCGAAACATTCGTCTTTGTAGCTGAGTATCCATACTTTATATCCGGTAAACACATGTTTGACGCGTTCGCCGATCATATTATAAAGTCCCAGCAGGTCGCGGGAGGAGATACGTTCGCCATAAGGCGGGTTGGTTACCAGGATACCCGGTTGTGGTGCTTCCGTATATTGCTGGAAAGGCATCGTTTTCAGTTCGACATATTTGGCCAGGCCTGCGCTACGGATATTCTTCTGGGCGATCTCGATAGCAGCCGGATTGATATCCGAACCGTAGCATTTGAAAGTGAACTCGCGTTCCTGGCTTTCGTCGTTATAGATGCGGTCGAACAGTTCCTGGTCGAAGTCGATCCATTTCTCGAAAGCGAACTCCTTGCGGTGGATACCCGGGGCGATGTTCAGGGCGATCATAGCCGCTTCGATCAGCAGCGTACCGGAACCGCACATCGGGTCGACGAAATTGGATTCGCCTTTCCAGCCTGTCTTCAGGATCATACCGGCAGCCAGCACTTCGTTCAGCGGCGCTTCGGTCTGTTCCACGCGGTATCCGCGTTTGTGAAGGCTCTCGCCCGAACTGTCGATAGACAAGGTACAGTCGTTGTGCGAGATATGTATATTGATGTATAAGTCGGGATTGTTCACACGTACGGAAGGACGTTTGTTGTGCTTCTCCATAAAGTAGTCAACGATCGCATCTTTTGTACGGTAAGCCACGAATTTAGAGTGATTGAAATCTTCTGAATAGATCACGGAGTCGATCGCGAACGTCTTGTCCAGTGACATATAGTTTTCCCATACGACCTTTTTCACTTCCTTATAAACCGTATCGGCATCTTTTGCCTTGAAATGATAGATCGGTTTCAGGATGCGTAAGGCGGTGCGGCAACAGAAGTTGGCTCTGTAAAGCACTTCTTTATCTCCTGTGAAGGATACCATCCGGCGGCCAATTTCTATATCGTTGGCGCCTATAGCTAATAACTCACCGGCCAGTATTTCTTCTAACCCGTACAGGGTTTTGGCCACCATTTCAAATGTCTCGTTATTCATTTGCGTGCGTTGTAAGAAAAGATATTTATTTAGTTACTTTATTTTGTGTAATGACAGCACCGGGGGGAACATCTCCGGTGATCCAGACGTTGCCACATATCGTGGCGCCTTTGCCGACGCGTATTTTCCCCAATAGCGTCGCGTTGGAGTAGACGGTCACATTGTCTTCCAGGATGGGATGGCGGGGGATACCGCGGATCGCGTTCCCGTTCTCATCGGGCGGCAGCTTTTCTCCGGCAAGGCTGACACCCTGGAAGATGCGTACGTTATTCCCGATCACACTGGTTTCGCCGATCACGGTACCCGTACCGTGGTCGATAGAGAAATAATGTCCTATCTGAGCTCCCGGATGAATGTCGATACCGGTTTCGGAATGAGCCATTTCGGTGATCATCCGGGGTATAAAAGGAACGCCCAGCTTATAAAGTTGGTGCGCTATACGATAATTGCCTATTGCCCGGAAGCCCGGGTAACAGAAGATAACTTCATTGATGTTTTGTGCTGCCGGATCACCGTTGTAGGCGGCTTCGGCATCGGTGGCAAGCAGACAGCGCATTTCCGGCAGTGTGGAAATGAACGCTTCGGAAAGTTTTTTTGCCTGGCTGAAGATCAGCTCTTCCGCACAGGAAGTACAGTTGGTGTCGGCCAGGCAAAGGCCCGCATAGATTTGACGGCTGAGCAGCTCGTGCAACTTTTCAATATTGACCCCGGTATGGAAACGGATCGTTTGCGTACTGATTCGCGCATTCCCGTAATAGCCTGGAAACAGGATTGCACGACACAAGTCAATGATCTCCTCCAGTACTTCACCTGAAGGCAATGCCTCTTCATCGCGGTAGGCATGAAACAGTTGTTTGTATGAACATTCGTCCGACAGCTTTTCTACTGTTTCATTCAATACCTTGCTATGCTTTTGCAATCCCATTATTTTGAAAGTCTTATTTTGGGCAAAAGTACATTAAATATCTGATATATGTGTACTTTTTAATAGGTTAAAACTGCTTTGAAGTGCGTTTCCGGCGGCCGTTGATCAGTAAAGAAATCGGAGAATGTCACCTTGAAGATGAGGAAACCGTCACGGGTGTAATCACATGAATAGGTTTCTGTCCATAAGATGCTGTTATCTTTTGCATCTCTTCGGTGTACGGAATTTGGCAGTGCTGTTTGTGCTTCTGCATCATCATCAAAATCCAAATACATATAGGTCGTTATTAACCCCTTGCGATAAGTATCTGTATACAAGCTCATATCCTGATCGTCAATCCTGTATTCATAGATATAAATCGGATCCTTATTCTCGTTGTAGACCAATTCCCAATCACTCGATTTGACTTTTATATCCTCCTTTATCCACCATTCGGTAATACCGCCATCTTGTCCCGGAGGGCCCATCGGTCCTTCGCATGAAGCGAACAGGAACACCATTAAAAATATTGCTAACAGATTTTTCATATATTCACTCTCTTAAATGTTTAGTATTTCTTGTGCGGTGCCCCGAACTCTTTGCATGTTACTTCATCGAGGTCTACCAGCCATATTTTTACGTTTTTCACAGCCGGGTCGGAATAACGGAATTCCTTGTCCGAATACTGTTTCATAATTATATCCAGCGCTTCCGTTTTCTTGTCGAAGTCTTCTTCAAACCGCACTTCGCCCCATGCGATAACGCTTTTAGAACGCATACGGTAACTGCAAGCCACTTCGGGATGCTGGAATACCAGATCATGGTCGGTGCTGAAGGTGATGCAAACCTTCGGGTTACGTTCCAGGATTGAGATACTTCGGCCTTCCTGCGCTGAATGTAAATAGATAACACCGTTCCGATAGCCAAAGTTCATAGGTATAACGTAAGGCGTACCATCCGTATCAGCCAGTCCGACGAAACAGACATCGCAACTACGGATAATCTCCTCGATATGTTCTTTCTCTGTGTGTACCAGTGTCTTCATTACTATTTTTAATTATGCTTTTGCAAACATAGTAAAAAAGTTCAACTTCTCGGACTTACTTTTGCGACTTTATTATATATGTACTGTTTTCGTCAATGTGTCAAAATGTCAAATAGTCCTTCTGTCAGTGAGCTGTACGTGTCCTAAATCGGGTTTGTTGTTTTTATTCGCTCTACGGAATGATTGCGAATGTCTTTATTTTAATTGTTGATTAATAAATGTGGCTTTATGTTTGATGATGTGTGGTAGTTGTTGATAAATGTCGTAAAATATATTTGAAATATATGAATGTGCTGTTCGGGTTTGGTCTGGATATTTACTCGTTCTGGAGATAAAATGTGTTGTTTAGCATGTAATTTGAGGCCCAAAAGCCTGTTTGAAATAACTTTTTTGGACAGAATTAACAAATTTTTCATCTGCAATAAATCTCTATTTCATTTAAAATGAAAAAAAATTCGTTTTAAACGAGATTACAATTTGTTTAAAATGAAGAGTGAAAATCTATATGAATACGCTAAGTGTTAAATATTGTGTTTTTGGATCTTCTATTTCTACTGTTTTGTGAAATATAGCAGATATGTATATGCGGAAAAAATACACAAAATGATCTGCTATTGTCGAAAATTGCAGCAAAATGGTATTTTCTTGTCTGTTAAAAGGAATCCGGATAAGAACACACTTTTTCAAGCGATTTCCTATATTTGTAACTCCAATTAAATATAATACCTGTATGAATAAAACTATCCTGCTTGTTGTGTTTTGCTTTTCCCTGTTCGTTTCGGGGTATTCACAGGGAATACGCTTTGATTCTTATCCTTCTCATCCCCGGTTGCTGGTAAAGAAAGGAGAGGAGCAAAAGATTAAATCCGATCTGGCTCTTAATCCGGAAATGCTCCGGTTGCATAACTATCTACTTGGGCAATGCGACGATCTGATCACGACGCCTGTGCTGGCATATAAAAAGGAAGGGAAACGGTTGCTGGCCGTATCGCGTGAAGCCTTGCGGCGTATCTTCTATCTTTCATATGCTTACCGGATGACAGGAGAGGATAAGTATCGTTTGCGGGCAGAGCAGGAGATGATTGCCGTGTGTTCGTTTACCGATTGGAACCCGTCCCATTTTCTGGATACGGGCGAAATGACTATGGCCGTTGCAATCGGTTATGACTGGTTGTTCGATCGGTTATCTCCGGATGCCCGGAGGCTGGTGCAGGAGGCGATTCTGAATAAAGGTTTTGCCCCGTCGAGGGATAAAAAATATAACTGGTTTCTGAGGGCGACCAATAACTGGAACCAGGTCTGTAATGCCGGACTGGTTTACGGTGCGCTGGCTGTGTTGGAAGATCATCCGGAAGAGGCCCGTGAAATCATTGAACGTGCTTTGTCTACAGTCGGCCTGACTTTGAAAGGCTATGGTCCCGATGGCGCTTATCCCGAAGGATATAATTATTGGGGATACGGGACTACCTTCCAGGTTCTTTTGAATGCAGCGTTGGAATCTGCCTTGGGGACTGACGGCGGTCTCTCTTCGGCTGAAGGTTTTCTGGCTTCTGCCCGTTTTATGCAGTTTATGACCGGAACGACCGGTAAATGCTTTAACTTCAGCGATTCCCGTGAGAGTGTCTTTGCTTTGCCGGCTATGTACTGGTTTGCCGACAAGCTGCAAGACCCTACACTGCTTTGGAATGAAAAGGATATGTTGAGTCGGGCGGAGTTGTCCTTTTCGGATGAGGAGAGCCGTTTCCTTCCGTTGATACCGATTTATGGTTCACAATATAAAATGAATGAACTGGCGCCTCCTTCCATGAAATTGTGGGCGGCTAACGGACAGACGCCTGTCGTGCTGGTCCGTACGGGATGGGAGAATGGAGAAGGTTTCTATCTGGGAATAAAAGGCGGAACGGCTTCGACCAGCCATGCCCATATGGATGCCGGATCGTTCGTTTTCGACGCTTTGGGTGTTCGCTGGGTGCAGGACCTGGGGATGCAGGAATATTATTCGCTGGAAAAGGAAAATGTAGATTTATGGAATATGTCGCAGAACGGGCAGCGCTGGAATGTGTTCCGTTATAATAACCTGGCGCATAATACACTGACTGTAAATGGTAAATACCATGATGTAAAAGGTTTTGTACCTGTGACAAATATCTTTTCGGAAGCGCATAAACTCGGAGCCTCTCTGAATATGACGGACTTGTTCGGCGGAGAATTGGAAAATGCTGTCCGTGAAGTCGCTCTGATCAATGAAAAATATCTGTCGGTGATTGATCGTGTAAAAGCTGGCAGTCAGCCGGCAACTGTCAGATGGACGATTGAAACCGGGGCCATTCCCCGTGTATTGGACAGTCATATGGTGGAACTGACAAAAGACGGCAAATGTATGCAACTGATCGTCGATAGTCCGTCCGTAACATCTGTGTCCGTCCTTGATAATGTATCGAAGAATAGCTATGATGCTTCCAATGAGGGAACCTGCCGTATCGTTTTCGATGTGAGTCTGGAAAGCGGGCAGGAGAGCGATATTAAAGTCCGGCTGGTTCCTGCTGTCAACTGATGATTACCAGAACAGTGCCGTTACGGTTGCGCCAATCGTAAAGTAGTGTATTTTGTGCTTGCTTAAATGGCTCTCGCCGTAGACTGGTTGGCTGTCTCTGAGGCTGGTTAAGATTTCGTAAGGTGCTTTCAGGAACGTATAATCGTAATCTACGAACATGCGGATACCCAGGTTGCGGCTGACAATCCCGGTCGCTGAAATGCCTGTGCGTAAAACGTAGTTGCTGCTGCCGTTGCCTTTCATAAAAGCAATATTATTTATGGTTCCGTATGGGGCCTGCTTTTCCTGTAAGTCCATTTCCACTTCATTTTTCACCAGATAGGAATATCCGGCCTGGAACTTTGTTCCTAAAAGCAATTTACTGGCTACAGGTAACGAGAAATAAGGCCCTGCCGTAAAAGTAAAAACACCGGTCGGATCGGCATGGACGCGGGTGATGTCATATTTGGTTGAAGGGGTTGTTCCTGTATAAAGCGACATGTCGAATGCCATCGGACTTGCCAGCGCTGTTATTTCGCCGCCGATACCGAAATAGGGATTGAAGAAGTAACCGCCTTTTACGCTGACATTGGTTGCTCCCGGCGAGCTCAGACGTATATTTTTACCTACCTCGATACTTCCGTTGATGATACTGTATCCTACGGCGAACTCCAGGAAAGAAGGGCGTCCTCCTTTGGGGGCAGACTCCTTGAGCTTGTCAGGGAGATTCAATCCTTTGTCCTTGAAGATCAGGTCTGCCAGAAAATACCCTAACTCTGTGGATAAAATGCCGATACCGGCCCCGGCCAGTACGTCGCTCAGCCAGTGGCGGTTGTTCAGTTGCCGGCTGAAAGCGGTGGCTGTGGCGACTGTATATCCCCCGATACTATATAACGGGCTGCGGGTCAGACCATATTCCCGGTGCATGATGGTAGCAGCCATGAAAGCGGTTGCCGTGTGTCCCGAAGGGAATGAGTTGTTCTTTGAGCCGTCGGGGCGTTCCCGTTTGATCGTATATTTCATGCTGTTGACGGTAGCGGCCATGATTGTTGCCGAAAAAGCGTTCGATACGATCATCCGGGGCCATGAACTACGACTTTCCACACCGCCGAGTTTCATCCCGTAAACAGCAAGCAACGGAGTATATTGCAGAAAATCATCGTATCTGTAATGGAAGTTGGGCGTATGCGTATTGCGCAATGTCCGGAATTTATCACCCTGCCCATATGTTATGGCTGAAATGGCGAAAAGAGGAACAGGGACACGCAGCATCTGGTATACCTTATTCTCTGATATTTTGTTGTAAGTGGTTTCAAATTCATGTTCTTTATTTATGAATCTCGTACTATCTTTCCACTGAGCACGAACAGACGGTATAAAAATCATCATAAATAAGAAGCTCAGCATTTTACGTTGTAACATACGATCCCCTGATTATGCCACGAAGATATAAAAATGCCGGTTAGTACTGGTTACATTTTTGTTAATTTATTTATTGAATAGGATTTACCGTTTGTCCCTCCTGAAATGTATAGGTTTGATTGACGAAATATTTCTTTAATCGTTTGCGTGATACGTGTATTTAGCATACCTTTGCCTGATAATTGAGTATATTGATATGAATTTCTAAAAACAATTAAATAACTTAAATTATTATCTTATGTGGTTACTTAATTCTTCTATCGGGAAGAAGCTGATAATGAGTGTATCAGGCCTTTTTCTTGTTTTGTTCTTATTGTTCCACTTGTCAATGAATGTGGCGGCTGCTTTCTCGGGAGAAGCCTATAACATGATTTGTTCATTGTTGGGAGCAAATTGGTATGCCGTGGCAGCAACATTGGTGCTGGCAGCAGGCGTTGTGATTCACTTTGTGTATGCTGTTCTCCTTACACTGCAAAACCGTAAGGCTCGCGGTAACGACCGTTATGCAATTAACGCTCGTCCGAAAGGGGTGGAATGGGCATCTCAGAACATGCTGGTACTGGGTATTATCATTATCCTGTTCATGGTGTTGCACTTCAGCCAGTTCTGGTATAAGATGATGTTCGCCGAACTCCTTGGCAATCACATGGTAACACTTTGCGACGGAACAACAACCGTATCTCCTCAGGACGGTGCAGCGTTTATCAACTACTATTTCCAGGGTAATATCCTGAATACAGTGCTGTATCTGGTATGGTACGTAGCTTTGTGGTTCCACCTGACTCACGGGTTCTGGAGCGCTATTCAGACTATCGGTTGGAATAACACGATCTGGATGAACCGTTGGATCTGCATTTCCAAGATTGTAGCAACCGTTATTTGCGTAGTGTTTGCTATCATTACTATCGTTTTCTACCTGAATGGTGTAGGTGGTGACTATGTAGCTGTTTGTGCAGGACATTAATTTAAGGTGTAACAATATTGAAAATAAATCATTATGACTCAAATAGATTCTAAAATCCCTCAGGGCCCGTTGGCTGAGAAGTGGAAAAATTATAAAGATCATCAGAAACTGGTGAACCCCGCAAACAAACGTCGTCTGGACGTGATTGTAGTTGGTACTGGTCTGGCCGGTGCTTCTGCTGCTGCCTCTCTGGCAGAAATGGGATTCAACGTATTGAACTTCTGTATCCAGGATTCTCCCCGTCGCGCACACTCAATCGCCGCACAGGGTGGTATCAATGCTGCAAAGAATTATCAGAATGATGGTGACTCTGTTTACCGTCTGTTCTACGATACAATCAAAGGTGGTGACTATCGTGCCCGCGAAGCAAACGTTTATCGTCTGGCTGAAGTTTCCAACTCTATTATCGACCAGTGCGTAGCACAGGGTGTTCCTTTCGCCCGCGAATACGGTGGTCTGCTGGATAACCGTTCATTCGGTGGTGCTCAGGTATCCCGTACGTTCTATGCCCGCGGTCAGACCGGACAGCAGTTGTTGCTGGGTGCTTACTCTGCTTTGAGCCGTATGATCGGTTTGAACAAAGTAAAGATGTATACCCGCCACGAAATGCTGGACGTTGTGAAGGTGGATGGCCGTGCCCGCGGTATCATCGCACGTAACCTGATCACAGGTCAGATCGAACGTTTCTCTGCTCACGCAGTAGTGGTGGCAACAGGGGGTTATGTAAATACTTTCTTCCTGTCTACTAACGCAATGGCTTCCAACGGTTCTGCTGCATGGCAGTGCTACAAGAAAGGTGCTTACTTCGCTAACCCTTGTATGGTGCAGATCCACCCGACTTGTGTACCGGTGAAAGGCGACTATCAGTCTAAGCTGACTTTGATGTCTGAATCATTGCGTAACGACGGTCGTATCTGGGTTCCGAAGAAACTGGAAGATGCAAAAGCATTACAGGCCGGAACAAAGAAAGGTAAAGATATTCCTGAAGCAGATCGCGACTACTATCTGGAACGCCGTTATCCGGCATTCGGTAACCTGGTTCCGCGTGACGTGGCTTCACGTGCCGCTAAAGAACGTTGCGACGCCGGTTTCGGTGTGAACAACACAGGTCTGGCCGTGTTCCTCGACTTCTCCGACGCTATCAACCGTCTGGGTAAAGATGTTGTAAAAGCTAAATATGGTAACTTGTTCGACATGTACGAAGAAATTACCAACGACGATCCATACGAAACTCCGATGATGATTTATCCTGCATTGCACTACTCGATGGGTGGTCTGTGGGTTGACTATGAATTGATGACTTCTATTCCGGGTCTGTTCGCTATCGGTGAAGCTAACTTCTCTGACCACGGAGCTAACCGTCTGGGTGCTTCTGCGTTGATGCAGGGATTGGCCGATGGCTACTTTGTATTGCCTTATACAATCCAGAACTATCTGTCAGACCAGATCCAGGTTCCGCGTTTCAGCACCGACCTGCCTGAGTTTGCAGAAGCTGAAAAGGGTATCAAAGACCGCATCAAGAAATTGATGAGTATCAAGGGTAAAGAGTCGGTAGATTCTATCCATAAGAAACTGGGTCATATCATGTGGGAACATGTAGGTATGGCACGTGATGCAAAAGGTTTGCAGGAAGCGATCCAGATGTTGAAAGAGCTGAAGAAAGAGTTCTGGAGTAATGTATATATTCCGGGTGAAGCCGATAACCTGAACGTAGAGTTGGATAAGGCATTGCGTTTGGCTGACTTTATTGAGATTGGTACATTGATGGCACACGATGCATTGGACCGTGCCGAATCTTGTGGAGGACACTTCCGTACAGAGCACCAGACCGAGGAAGGCGAAGCCCTGCGTCATGACGATAAGTTCATGTACGTATCTTGTTGGGAATACCAGGGTGAAGACAAAGACCCGGTTATGCTGAAGGAAGATTTGAACTATCAGTTCGTTGTTCCTCAAACACGTAACTACAAGAAGTAATAATCATCAATCACAAAAATTAGAATCATGGATAAAGATATAAAAGTAACACTTAAAGTTTGGCGTCAGAAAAGTCCGAAAGATAAAGGACAATTTGAGACTTACCAAATAGACAAAATCAATCAGAGTGTTTCTTTCCTGGAAATGTTAGACATTTTGAATGAACGTTTGGTCAGTGAAGGTAAAGAGCCGATCGTATTCGATCACGACTGTCGTGAAGGTATCTGCGGTATGTGTTCTTTGTATGTAAACGGACATCCGCACGGACCTGCAACCGGCGCAACTACTTGCCAGCTTTATATGCGTCGCTTCAATGATGGCGAAACTATTACAATCGAACCGTGGCGTTCTGCCGGTTTCCCGGTAATCCGCGACTTGATGGTAGACCGTTATGCTTACGATAAAATTATCCAGGCAGGTGGTTTCGTATCAGTGAACACAGGTGGTGTACCTGATGCCAATTCAATCGCTATTCCTCGTGCAGATGCTGAAATGGCTATGGATGCTGCTGCATGTATCGGTTGCGGTGCTTGTGCTGCTGCTTGTAAGAACGGTTCGGCTATGTTGTTCGTTTCTGCAAAGGTTAGCCAGTTGGCTCTGTTGCCTCAGGGTAAGGTAGAAGCTGCTCGTCGTGCGAAAGCAATGGTTGCCAAGATGGACGAACTGGGCTTCGGTAACTGTACCAACACGCGTGCTTGCGAAATGGAATGTCCGAAGAACATCTCTGTCAGCAACATCGCTCGTTTGAACCGCGAGTTCATTTGTGCTAAATTGCAAGACTAATATACATTATATATGTATGTCCGGAGAGGCGTTGCTTATGGCAGCGCCTCTTCTTTTTTGCCCCTATTTTAACATTTCTGAAGTCATAGATAAACATCTTGAATGTTGTTAGTGTTTCTTATATGCTATACAACACTAATTAGCATTTTAACTATTGACAAGTTGGAGAATACCTGTATCTTTGTACTGTGGTTTTTTCATAATAGTATTAGATTTAAGGTTAACAAAGTTGGTTAGGGCTTGTCGTGAGACAGGCTTTAATTGTTTATAGGGGTTTGCGTCCGGCATATCCCTTTTTTTAGCTCTCCCTGTATTCCTGCGGGGTCATTCCTACATGTTGCCGGAAATATTTGTTGAAGAACGAAAGGTTGTCGAAACCCAGGGCGAATGCAATTTTCTTGACCGGCATATCGGTCGATTTAAGCTGCGCTTTGGCATCCATAATGATGATATTGCTCAGGATATCCAATGCAGTCCGTCCGCTGACCTTTTTTATCACATAACAGAAATGCTGCAAGGTGATGTTGAGCCTTTTGGCGTAATAAGACACGCTATGCTCTTTCGTGTAGTTTTCCATCGCCAGTTGTACGAACTCCCGGCATATTTCCATGTTACGCGTCATGGGAGCATTGCTATATGGCGTATGATTCCTGTATAATTCAATAACCCCTTGCATGAAGATAGTAAAGATTGCCTTGATAATCTCCTTGTTCTCGATGGTTTTAGGCATGGAATAAGCATTGATCAGCAAGTCGAAAGCCTGTTGGTAGAGTAAGGATATATGTTCCGGCAGAGGCATGATCGGACTGTCGAATATGACAGGCAGATAGTTCGTAATCGTCTTTATATAATTGATATGGCTGACGAATACGGAAGAAAAGCCTGCAAAACACAGTTTTACATCATCGGAAACCTCATGTATCTGAATGAAGCAACCCGGGGGTAAGGTGATAAAGTCGTTCTTCCGGATGGTAAACTCAGTTAAGTTTACAGTCGCGTGGACTGTCCCTTGTACGCAAAGCACGAATATGCCAGCCTTGATCTTGCACGGGAAACGTCCGTACTGGTTCAGTATTTCACCTGTAATACTGTTTCCTACAATAAAATCTACGGGGAGGTCGAATTTAGGAATATTGTCTTCCATACTTTTATATACACTTAATTGAATGTACAAAGATAGTTTTTTTGAGACAAGTTAGTCGATAATCTTAAATATAGAACATCGAATCCCACAAATGGAGATTGTTTTGTGCTGTATAATAGTTGAAATTTGCGAATGTTTTCAAGTCTTGCTGATAGATTTGTTGGGATGGTATATATTTGTCTATCTGCTAAATAAGATATGGGAGCTAATACTAATAGAGAAATCTAATCGATAATAACAATGAGTACGAAAAGAACAAAGAGCTCTTTCAGGACAATGAGCACAAACAGAAAATTAGAATCTGTTTTCCTGTTTGTCACAGGACGGTGTAATGCTAAATGTAAAATGTGTTTCTATGCAGAAGACATGGATAAAAAGGAGAAAGACCTGACTTTTGAAGAAATCAAGACAATCTCCGAAACAGCCGGGCAGTTCAACCGTTTGTGGGTATCCGGCGGTGAACCGACACTGCGTGAGGAGTTACCTGAAATTATAGAGATGTTCTACAAGAATAACGAGATAAAGGACGTGAATATCCCTACCAACGGATTGAAGCCTGACCGGATCGTCGCCTGGGTAAAACAGATCCGCCGGAATTGTCCGGAACTGAATATCAACCTGAGCCTTTCTTTGGACGGTTTCGGTGATACGCATGATATACAGCGCGGCGTTCCCGGCAATTTCTACAAAGCGATGGGGACACTGAAGCTGATTGAAAAAAACTTTGCTGACGACGGCAGGGTGTTGAAAAACCTGGCCACCGTAATCACCAAATATAACGAGAATGAGGTCGAGGATCTGATGATATGGATGCTCGGACGTTTTCATCTCTCCAATCATATTATCGAAGCTGCACGCGGTATGACCCGCGACGACGGAGTGAAGGTTCTTACCGAGCCTACTCTACGCGCCTTGCAGGATAAGGTTGTTCCTATTTATAATGTATATGGGGAGCGTATGGCGGAGGAAACCGGTGGATTCAGAAAACCTATCGCCCGTTTCTTCTACCTGGGTTTCATACGTACATTATATAATGTACGTGCGACCAATATCGATCATCCGACCCCCTGGGGTATGGATTGTACGGCCGGCGAAACAACACTGGTAATAGACTATGACGGTCGTTTCCGTGCCTGTGAACTTCGCGAACCGCTCGGTAATGTAAAGGATTATGATTGCAATATCGCAAAGATTATGGAGAGCGATGCCATGAAACAGGAGATTGCCGCTATCGGTCATGGTGACAAGGCTAACTGCTGGTGTACGCATGGGTGTTGGATCACTTCATCGCTTGTTTTCAATCCCCGCAAGATGATCACGCAGGTCTATAAAGGATACCGGGAGATGAAGAAGCTGAACCGTCCTCTGAATATCAGTGAAGAGCTTTTGCAGAGCATCGAACGCAAATATGCCTTGGACGAACAGAAACTGGTGGAGCTGGGGGTTCGTAATTAAAATAGTTCCGATAACGGATCATTTATAAAGCCGGTTGACGGGAAATATACCTCTGTTAACCGGCTTTATTGTGTTTAAGGGAATAATTGTCAAATTATCCGGTAGAATTGCCATTTCCCATAGGGGAAAAATGTCGGACCTTTGCATCATAAGTTAAACTGATAAACAAAGAAAGACATGACTACTAAATTAAAAGATTTATTCGACACATTTCTGAACATTGCAGCTTCTTCACAGAAACTGGGTATTAACCTGATCCGCGTAGCTATCCTGATTATATTCGTATGGATCGGCGGGCTGAAATTCTATAATTATGAAGCGGAAGGGATCGTTCCTTTTGTGGCAAACAGTCCGTTTATGAGCTTTTTCTATGCAAAGAGTGCACCGGAATACAAAGAATATAAGTTGAAAGAAGGTGAATTCAATGAAGCCAAGCATCAGTGGCATGTAGAAAACAATACCTATATTTTTTCACATGGACTAGGCATTATGATCATGGCGATCGGTATCCTGACTTTCCTGGGTATCTTTTCTCCGAAAATTGGCTTGATAGGTTCCGGACTGGCGATCATAATGACATTGGGTACGCTTTCATTCCTGGTGACAACACCTGAAGTGTGGGTGTCCGATTTGGGAAGCGGAGAACATGGTTTCCCCTTACTGACCGGAGCAGGTCGGCTGGTAATAAAAGATACGGCAATCATAGCCGGAGCGATCGTGGTATTGTCCGACTGTGCACAACGTATATTAAAGAAGAAATAGGAACAAAAAGTGTTTATTTTAACACTTTGGAAGCAAAAAACAAACATATTGAACCTTGTTAGCTTTTCTTATAGTGTATGAAACACCATTTAGCATAAAACCTCTTGACAGGTTTGGATTAAGCAGTATATTTGCATCGTGGTTTTTTCATAATAGTATTAGATTTAAGGTTAACAAAGTTGGTTAGGGCTTGTCGTGAGACAGGCTTTAATTGTTTATAGGGGTTTGCATTCGGAAATGCAAGCCTTTTTTCTTTTAAATATGGCATTCTCTGAAAAATAACTCCCTTTTTTATCGGTAATATTCGGCAATTCACCGATATTTGACTGTAATAGGACGTATTTCTATTGCCGGAAGGCTGACAGGAGCATACTTTTGCTCTCAAACAATTAAACTGTATATCGTATGAATCTTAGGAAAAACTTATTTTGGGCCATCCCGTTTATTGTAGTGGGGGTCGTATGGATCATGAGGAACACAGGCATGATCACGGATGATCTTTTTCATATCATTGTATCCTGGCAGATGCTTGTAATGTATATAGGTATAGGGAGTATTTCCCGGAGACATTATATAGGCGGTTTGATTACCTTTTTGGTTGGTGCGGCATTTTTACTGCCACGACTGGGGTGGATGGATAGCGATTGGTTGCAGGTCTATTGGCCGGCTGCTTTTGTCATTGTCGGTTTAATGCTGATCTTCGAACCGCGTAAAAAGAACTCCTATCATTACAATAGCCGGAGAGAGGATACCGGTGGAGAAGATATCCGGGGAGATGCCGTTGCCGGTAAAGTAAAAAGTGATTTTATTAATACGGACGGATATGTGGAATCGGATAATACATTTGGCTATGTGGAACAACTTATTTTAGATCCGGTATTTAAAGGAGCCAGGATTAGAACTGTGTTTGGGGGAACGGTCCTGGATTTGCGGAAGACGAAGCTGGATAGTGCTAAAACCTATATTGATATCGATTGTAAGTTTGCCGGTGTGGAAATCTATCTTCCTGGGGATTGGGCGGTCAATTTTCATGGCAGTCCGATCATGGGGGCATGCGAGGATAAACGTTTTAATGCCTCTATGGAAATGGATAAAGAACATATACTGGTTGTACGGGGAATTGTTATGTTCGGTGGCATTGAATTTAAGAGTTGATTATGCAGACACATCCGTTTATAAATTCTGTCCTGTGTAGAATGGCTGGTGTGGCTTTGGCTGTGGTCAGTTGCAGCATAAGCGCCTTGCTCCTCTATTATTACGGACATACGGGATGGCTTGTCGCATGGTTGGATAGTCTGGTTTCGGTCGGTATATTCTGTGTCTCCGGTTTCCTGTTCTGGTATGTAACAGGCATATTGCGGCCATTACAGGCCCAGATTGCATTGGCTGTTGGCGTCCTTATCATATCCGTTACCGGAGGATATATGGCCGGGGCGCTGGTTTATCCGGATAGGATGGATTGGTTTGCATCTACCATTCCGTTCCGTATTTTGTTGGGTTTGCTGGGATGGATTATTTTGGCCCAGTGGTATTATATCCGTTGGAAGGAGTTGCAGATGGAGATACAGGAGGAACAGAGAAAAGAAGAAAATGCTCCGGCGGAAACAGGCGTATCGTCACCGGAAGAGGAAGCAATACTGGATCGCATCTCTGTGAAGGATGGCAGCCGTATCCATCTTATCCACCTGGAGGAGTTACTTTATATCCAGGCCAGCGGTGACTATGTGGCACTCTTCACGACCGACGGACAGTATATAAAAGATCAGACAATGAAATATTTTGAATCGCATCTGCCGGCAAACCTGTTTATCCGTATTCACCGTTCCTGTATCGTTAATAGCGAACAGATCATGCGTGTGGAACTGTTCGGCAAGGAAAGTTACCAGGTTCGTCTTAAAACAGGTGTCTGTCTGCGTGCCAGCCTGACCGGATACAAGTTGCTTAAAGAACGTCTTTCTCTATAGATTTGGCTGTTTTAACTGTTAAAATTAGCAGTTTTTGTCTGTATTGTATAAAGTTTTGTGTTCGGAAACAATTTTTAGCTACAATGCCCGAAAGGCTTAACATATATTGTCTGTAAAAGACTTGACAAACGCTTGTTTCAGGCTTATCTTTCTACTGTGGTTTTTTCATAATAGTATTAGATTTAAGGTTAACAAAGTTGGTTAGGGCTTGTCGTGAGACAGGCTTTAATTGTTTATAGGGGGTTCTTTTCTCATCATTTTGTATGAATCTTTGATTTTGAGGTGTTATCTTTGCAAGCTATGGAATATATAGGACTGCATGAAGATAAAATATCACTTGCTGATATTATAAAATATCTTTCTCTTTTGAAAGGTAATATGGATGAATTGAATTTGCTTGAATTCAAAACCATTAAAGGTTGGTTGGTTTATTCTTTGTCATTAGTTCTTTTGTTGTGTATACCTTGTGTAATCATTTTATTAATAACAGGTCTTTTATCCGGAAATATAGATAGCGGATTATTATTGGCTGTTTCTTTTATCCCTTTCCTCTTTATTTTGCCTTTGACATTGTTATTGACTTTCATCAACAATTACAGAAAACCCAAAAAGTTGAGGGAACTAATGCAGACGGTTTTGATGCGTTACGAATGGGATGGTCCTATCAATCAAACCGGACGGTTGCAGTTGGAATGCAGGAAGGACCATTTTCTGTTTAGAACGGAAGTTTTGCGGCAAATGAATCCCAAAGGGCGTAATGTGTCTTTGATTTTCATATCCGTTCCTTTCTATGTACCGATAGAAAAGGAGCTGATACATGCCGAAGATATAATTGCTTATCTGAAAGGCAAGTCTCTTTTCGTGATTGAGCCAGATATGGCATGTTTGGGAATGTCGTTTAAAATGTTTCAGAAACTGGATTTGCGTGAAGATATTGATCAGTTGATTTATGTGATGAAACGTTTTTCCCTTCGCCCCGGAACACTCTTCAAGGCGCAGGATATAACTTTGAAAGTTCCTGAAACACTGGAAATACAGGCACTGTTTATTTTCGGTCAAAAAATAGACCAAAGGTTTCTGAATTGGGCTAACCTGATGCTTGATGCCGGATTTGTGAGTGATAATATGAAAATTATGGCTGAACAAGCATCTCTGACTCTCCCTCAAAAAGAATTGAAGAAAAGAGTGGAGGTGATTTTCCTGGAGTTTAATTTGTATTTCTCTAAAGAGACTGCATTAAATAATTATTTGATATTCCTTATACTGGAAGAACAGGAAGAACGAAGGTCTGTTTTGGAGATTATACAATGTCTGGCCAGTCTCTATCAATCTTCCAGGCTGCCTCTGTTGCAAGAATATGATCTGTTATATAAAGCTAAAAGGGCATTGGATGAAACAGGAGAACAAAATTTCTGGACGGCAGACCCGCCTTTGACGGTCGATAATGTGGATACTTATATATTAACCTATTTGACCAGAAGGCTAGCTGACCTGATAGCCTCTCGAGAAAAGGATCAGTGATCGATCATCCCTTTGTAACAGATGCGTCAAAAAATGACGTAAATGTTGCATTTTTATTAAACCTCTATGAATTAAGCGCATAATTACAAATAATTGGCGAGTTCGTGCTTTTTGTGCTATTGTTTATTGATTTAGTTTGCACCATCAACCTTGAATAAGTAAAATAAATTTGATAGACATGAAAGCACTATTGTTAACTGTTGCCCTGCTGCTGGGGTGCGTAACCGTTTCCTCACAGGATAAAGATACAGGGATAATTACCGTCTCTACAAACGATCTGAGTATGGTCTTTTCGATCTCTCCGGATAAGAAAGTAGTGTATAACTATTTTGGCGATAAATTCCAGGACGTTTCCCCTTTCCTTCATAAGAAGTATAAAGAACAACCGGATAACGGAATCGGTTATGCTCCGGTAATCTATCCGGCTTACGGAGGACGTTTCTTCCTGAATCCGGCATTGAAACTGACCCATGACGACGGCGTTCAGACAACCGAATTAATATATGCAGCTCATCAGGTAAAGAATATAGATAATAATAGAATAGAAACAGTGATACAATTGAAAGATCCTTTGTATCCGGTTTTCGTTAACCTGAACTTCACGGCTTATCAGAAAGAAAATGTAATCTGCCAGTCAGTCTCCATATCCCATCAGGAGAAAAACAAGCTGGCTGTCGAGAATATTGCCTCCGCTTATCTTCCCCTTCATGCAGATTCTTATTATCTGACCCATTTCCACGGGGCCTGGGCTTCCGAAATGCAACTGGTAGAAGAACAACTGACACCGGGTGTGAAACGGGTGGAATCCAAGAAGGGGATACGTACTACCCAGTCTGAAAACTCTTCTTTCCTGCTTTCCCTGAATGGCCCTGCCAATGAAGACATGGGCGAAGTGTATGCCGGCTCCCTGGCCTGGTCGGGTAACTATCTGTCTTCCTTTGAGATAGACGAATGCGGTTTGTTGCATGTCATGAGCGGGATGAATGATTTTGCCTCTACTTATAATCTGGAACCGGGTAAAACGTTGCAGACTCCGGAAATGGTCTGGACATATAGTTCTACCGGTAAGGGACAGGTATCGAGAAACCTCCACGACTGGTCGCGTAACTATGCATCGGCCCATGGAGATCAGGAATTGCCTATCGTCCTGAATAGCTGGGAAGGCGCTTATTTCGATTTTAATGAAAAAACGATTACGGATATGATCGATGACGCTGCTGCTTTCGGCGTTGAAATGTTCGTACTCGATGACGGATGGTTCGGAAATAAATATCCCCGCAATTCGGATAAGGTTGGTTTGGGCGATTGGCAGGTGAACAGGAAAAAACTGCCACGCGGAATCGATTATCTGGCGAAGCATGCGGTAAGTAAAGGATTGAAGTTCGGTATCTGGATTGAGCCTGAAATGGTAAGTCCCAAGAGTGAACTGGCAGAGAAGCATCCGGAATGGATCGTCAAGAGCGGTAAACGTGATATAATCCCGATGCGTAACCAGTGGTTACTCGATTTGAGTAATCCGGAGGTACAGGACTTTGTTGTAAAGACGTTTGATGAAGTGATCGCTTTGTCTCCTGATATCTCTTATATAAAATGGGATGCAAACCGTCATGTGGACAATTTCGGTTCCGAATATCTGTCCAAAGAAAATCAGACTCATTTCTGGATTGACTATACAAAGGGCTTGTACAGTGTTTACGAACGGATTCGTGCAAAACACCCGGATGTTCTTATTCAGTTGTGTTCTTCGGGTGGCGGCCGTCTCGACTTCGGTGCATTGAAATATCATGACGAGTTCTGGGCTAGCGATAACACCAATTCGCTTGACCGTATATTCATCCAATACAGCACAAATCTTTTCTTCCCGGCAAAGGCTACGGCCGCCCATGTTTCGACTACTCCGAATCATCAGACGGGTATGATGGCGCCGCTGAAGTTCCGTTTTGATGTGGCTATGACAGGCCGCCTGGGCATGGAGCTGCAACCCAAAGACTTGACCGGCGACGAACTACCTTTCGCTGAGCAAGCTATAAAGAATTATAAACGTATCCGCCCGATCGTACAGTTTGGAGACCTCTATCGCCTGAAATCTCCTTACGACGGAACCGGCTGGGCTTCACATATGTATATATCTAAGGATAAAAAGGAATCGGTGTTTTTTGCTTATAGCCTGAAATACCACGGACGTACAACATTCTTTGAGACCAGATTGAAAGGACTGGACCCGGCTAAAATGTATAAGATCACAGAGTTGAACAAAGCCGGGAACAGCACCTTCTATGGCGACGGTCAGGTTTTCCCCGGTGATTATCTGATGAAAGCCGGAATCAGCCTGACGATAGGGAATACTTATGAAAGTACCGTTCTGTTGATAACGGAACAATGAAACTATCTATAAATTATCAATACATGAAACTCATCAATTTAAATCTGCTGCTATTGCTCGCCCTGCTTGTATCCTGCGGCGAATCATCCGTTTCTTCGGGAAAGTGGACGGTTAGCTATGACCAGGTGCAGAAAGGCCACCGTATCGAGAAGGAGAACCAGCTTCTTTCCGATGGGGTTTATGCCTCCTACAAGTTGGGTAATAAGTTGGTCACGACCCGTGACTACAAAAAGAGCAGTTCGAAAGTCACCGCTATCAGCGATGCTTTCGGTCAGGGTTCATTGTTGCAGGTGACCTACACGGATAGCAACCTGCCTACGCTTGTACAATCTTTCTACATCTATCCGGAGAAAGATTATCTGCTGACGGAATTTACTCTTCAGGGAGGAGCCGCTGACGTTGAATCGAATTATATGGCCCCGGTTACTATCGACCGCATGCCGGCCGTGTTGACTGAAGGTGATAATCGCGCGTTATTCCAGCCTTTCGATAACGATTGCTGGATACGTTATCAGTCTCATCCGCTCACTTTCGATCAATTACGTAGCTATGAAGTAGCGACTGTCTTCAACAACGACGACCGTAAAGGTTTTGTCATCGGTTCAGTGGAACACTCCGACTGGAAGACCGGTATCGATATGGGGAAAGGCGACCGTAATAATATCGGTTCATTGGTTTGCTTCGGCGGCGTTGCCGATTCGTTGACACGCGACTCTAAGGCACACGGTGCTTTAAAAGGAAAAATGGTAAAGTCTCCTAAGGTATTTTTCGGTATCTTCAACGACTGGCGTGCCGGACTGGAAGAGTATGGAAAAGCGAATGCGGTGGTTGCCCCTGTAAAAAGATGGCCAGGTGCCGTTACCTTTGGCTGGAACAGCTGGGGCGCGTTACAGTTCAGGCTGAATCATCAGAATGCAATTGAAGTGTCCGACTTCTTCAAAGAAAACCTGCAAAATAACTATTTCGTCAATACAGACGGGAATGTGACGATCGGCCTCGATTCAGGCTGGAACAGTTTCACGGAAGAAGAGTTGAAGGACTTCGTGAATCATTGTACTGCCAACGGCCAGATTCCAGGTGTATACTGGACGCCTTTCACCGATTGGGGAAAACACCCCGAACGGACGATTAAAGACGCTCCTGACTATAAATTCCAGGATGTCTACCTCTACGCCAATGGCCAGCCGCAGGAACTGGACGGTGCTTATGCCATCGACCCGACCCATCCGGCTATTGAGGAGATGATGAAGAAAACATCCGATCTTTTCCGCCGTTGCGGTTTCAAGTATGTAAAGATGGACTTTATGACGCATGGTGCGATGGAAGCCGACAAATGGTATAACCCGGAAATCCGTACAGGTATCCAGGGATATAATTACGGTATGCAGTTGCTGAATAAGTATTTCGGTGATATGTATCTTAACTTATCCATCTCGCCTGTATTCCCGGCCCATTATGCCAACTCACGCCGTATCGCCTGTGATGCCTGGAACAAGATCAAGGATACCGAGTATACGCTGAATGCCCTTTCTTACGGATGGTGGCAGGATGAGGTGTATCAGTATAATGATGCCGACCACCTGGTGTTGCGCGAAGCTACCGAAGGCGAAAACCGTGCCCGTATCACTTCCGGCGCCATTACCGGACTTTATATCGTTGGCGACGATTTCAGCAAAGGCGGCAAACAGATCGACAAGGATCGTGCCTTGAAATTCCTGACGAACCCGGATGTGAATGCCGTAGCCAAAGGGGTTTCTTTCTCTCCGGTAGAAGGAAACGGTGAAAAATCGGAACATCAATTTATTCATCATGATGCAGATGGTACATCTTATTTTGCTATCTTTAATTATTCGGAAGATGAGATGAATGCCACTATTTCACTGGAACGTATGGGACTTGACCCTGCGGCAAACTATCAGGCCAAAGAGCTCTGGAGTGGAAATGAACAACCGGTAAAGGAAAAACTAACTGTGACGGTCCCTGCCAAGGATGCGTTGCTTTATAAAATCAGAAACAACTAAATGTTCTTAAATTTATCAATTATGAAACAGATCAAGCTTTTTAGTATTTTGATGATGCTTGTGTTATGCTGCGGTACCGTTTTCGCACAGGGCATAACGATAACAGGTACAATCACCGACGCTAAAACGTCGGAGTCGCTCCCGGGAGCGAGCGTTGTTCTCAAGGGAACAACGCAAGGGACTATATCGGATATGGATGGAAAATATTCCATCTCTGCAACACCGGGCGCCACACTGGTGATCAGCTATATCGGATATGACACCAAAGAAGTAAAAGTTGGAAACCAGAATGTTATTAACGTAACTCTTTCGGAAGACTCGCAATCTATCGACGAAGTTGTGATTGTAGGTGCTTCCATGAAGAAAAGCGACCTGACCGGTGCTATCTCCCATGTTGACGCCAAGGTGTTGGAGGAAAGACCGGTAACAACCGTCAACGAGGCCCTTCAGGGACGTGTTGCCGGTGTCTTGATCACTAAGGGAACCCGTCCGGGCGACGATTCCAGCATCAAGATCCGTGGTGTGAATACGATTAACTCAGGCTCGGACCCCATCTACGTTGTCGATGGTTTGGTGATGGGCAATGGTTATGGTGGTTTTAATGCGATCAATGTAAACGATGTCGCTTCGGTACAGGTATTGAAAGATGCCTCGGCTACGGCTCTTTACGGTTCGCGTGGTGCTAACGGTGTAGTTCTTATCACGACCAAGAAAGGTAAGATTGGCGAAGGACGCGTAACCTATGACGGATGGGTAGGTTTCTCTAAAATCACCCAGCGTCCGAAGACACTGAATGCACAGCAGTTGTTCGACCTGCGTGTGGATGCTTTTGCCAATGGTTACATGCATGATAATCCAACGGCAAACCGCCAGGATTATATCGACAATACGCTGATGAAAACCAATACGGCTTTCTCCGATGCTGAATTTGAAACGTATCGTTCGGGCAAAAGCTACAACTGGCTCGACGAAGTGATCAGCAGCGGTTTCCAGCAGAACCATTCCGTAAGTTTTTCCAATGCAACGGAAAAGAACAACGTTTATATCAGTTTCGATTACGCCAATATCGATGGATTGATCGGTGATTCGAAAGAAAAGAAATATTCCGGTCGTGTCAATGCGGAATCGATGATCAAACCGTGGTTGAAGATCGGTACGAACTCTTCTTTCTCACGTACGGAAAACAATTTGCCGACAGACGACGTGTACGACAAGGCGCTGAATGCAAACCCGTTGCTGAATCCGGAACCGTTCCGCGATCCGTCGACCCGCTATACCTGGGATTATCTGACACTGTATTACCGTGTCCACAATGAAGGAAACAACAACGATTATAACCCGTTCAACTCGCAGGAAGTAGCCCGTGAACGTGCCCGTAACCGTTTCCTTTCATCCAATTACATCAACATCAATCCGATTGAAGGACTGAATATCCGTTCAACTTTCGCGCTGGACGTTTCTTCACAGACATGGTTCGAATATACACCGAGCTACATCCAGGAAGCGATCCGCCATTATAACGGTGATGCAAGAGCAAAACATGAAAGATGGTCACAGCTGAACTGGCAGTGGGATAACACGATCACTTACGATAAGACGATCAACAAACACCGCATGAACTTTCTGTTCGGTACGAGTACGACTAAGAATACCGAAAACTATACAAAAGCGCAGGGCGACCGTTTCGCCAGCGACGACCTGTTGTGGAACGACCTGAAAGGTGCTGCCGCCAACGATAAAAAAGAACTTGATTCAGATTTCAAGGGCAATACCCTCGTTTCTGTTTTGGGTAGAGTGAACTACAATTATGACCTGCGTTATTACCTGACGGCAACGGCCCGTTACGACGGTTCTTCCAAGTTTGCCGAAGGCCACCGTTGGGGTGTCCTGCCTTCTTTCTCTGCTGCATGGGATGTGACGAATGAAGCGTTTATGGAAGACCAGACAATCTTTGACCGTTTGAAAATGCGTGTCGGTTACGGTGTGGTTGGTAACCAGGATATCGAAAACTATGCGTATCGTACGCTTTATTTCTCTTCTGTCAGCAACGGTGAGGCTTCTTACGCGACCAGTGGTTTGAGAGGTACGCCTGCCATCACTTGGGAAAAACAGAAACAAACGAATATCGGTGTCGATATGGCATTTCTGAACGATCGTTTGAACGTTTCTCTGGACGGGTTCTTTATCAAGAACGATAACTTGCTGATGAAACATTCATTGCCGTTGACTTCCGGTTACAGTGAAACATGGGAGAATATCGGTTCTGTGAAGAATAAAGGTTTCGAAGCGACTATCAACGCAACCCCGATACAGACAAGAGACTTTACCTGGAATGTAAATGCTAACATCTCCTTTGACAAGAACGAGGTTTCGAAACTGTATGGCGATGTAAAGGAAATCCTGAACGGTTCCGACCGTGAGAAGAACATCTTCCTGGGCGAATCGCTGAATAACATTTATACTTATAAAACAGGCGGTATTGCTAATGAGTCGAACCGTAGCCAATGGGAAAATCTGGATTTCAACGGTAAACATGTCAGCTTGGGTGACTTGTTCCCATTGGATGTTTCCGGTCCTGACGGTGTGCCCGACGGCGTAGTCGACCAGCTTGACCGTGTAGTGGTGGGTAAGAAAGACCCGAAATTCTACGGTGGATTTGCAACAGACTTCAACTATAAAGGTATCACCCTGAATGCTGTTTTCAATTATTCTTATGGGGCGAAGAAGATCAGTTCTTATTATGAAACATTGATTAACAGTACAGGTACAAGCATGGCTTCCGAAGATTTGCTGAATCGTTGGACACCGGAAAATACAGGAGCCTCCGTTCCCCGCGTGATCGCCAATACCAGCAGCGGCTACAACCGTTACAACCCGTCGGATATGGATTACACGATCCAGAATGCATCTTATCTGCGTTTGTCTACCCTGACATTGGCTTATTCATTCCCGAAGCCTTTGTTGAGCCAGATCAAAGTAGAAAACCTGCGTGTTTACTTCACTGCATCCAACTTGTTCTGTATCACCAAATACAAGGGGTTCGATCCTGAAACAGGCGACTACGGTTATCCTCCGACAAAGATGTATGTGTTAGGTTTAAACTTTAGTTTTTAATGGAATAAATAGGAAGCAATTATGAAAAAGAGATATAATTTAATCGGATTACTGGCTTTGGCGCTTACAGCCGGGATCACCACATCTTGTTCCGATTTCCTGACACAGGAGAACAAGAAAGCACTGACAGAAGAGCAGATCTATTCAGATGTCGAGTTTATCGAACTGAATCTGAAAGGTATATACAATACCTGGCGTGATAACACCCGCCAGGATGAACGGGCCTGGTTCCTGATGACCGGTACCGATGAAATCCAACGTGGAGCCCTTCAGAATAAAGGAGGCGGTGAAGGCGCGGCAATGGACCGTTACGATGCTAATATGAATTCATTGCATAGTAAGGTAAAAGATCAGTGGAACAAACGTTTCCCAATTGTTACTGCCGCTGCCAAGATTATCCGTGCATTGGATACTCCTGAACTGGTTGAGGGATCGAAAGAAGCCGGACTTTTGGGTGAAGCCTGTTTCGTCCGTGGTTTCGTCGATTATGAACTGGCTATGTACTGGGGTGAAATTCCTATCATCGACCTGGATAAGCTGGATGAAACGGGTTATGGCCGGCAGCCGCTGACCGATGTATGGCAATTCATTATCAACGACCTGGAAAAGGCTGCTAAGTATGCTCCGAAAACCAATACCGCCGGTCGTGCTACTTCCGGTGCCGGTTACACTATGCTGGGTAAAGCCTATATGTCTGCCCCGGTTGAAACAGGGCTCCGTGACTTCAATAAGGCAAAGGAATGCTTTGAAGCGGTAATAGGTATGGGATACCAACTGGTTCCTTATGCCGATCTGTGGAATTACGAAAAACCGAATACAGCCGAGTCTATCTACGAATTTCAGTTCAACAATAACCCGAACCGTAATCAGATTCAGTTTCAGATCGGTTCGCGTGTAGCACAGAACTGGTGGACCGATGGTTGTTATTTTGCTGGCTACGACCATGTAGTTGTTACTGAATATGCTTATGAAACCGTAGAGAACGGCGGTATTTGGGAAGACGGCGATGTTCGTAAAGAAGAAAGTATCCGCTACGATTTCACTTATTATGGCGAAGTTCCCAACTATGAATGTGTTGCCTGGGAAGACCTGGGTGAAGACCATGACGAGTTGAAACCGCATGTAAAGAAATATGAAGATTTCCGTACCGACCAGCATTCCGGACTGGGTATCAATAATATGTGGAACTCGGGTAAGAATATCCCGGTTATCCGTTATGCCGATGTGCTTCTCAGTTATGCTGAATGTCTGAATGAATTGGGACAAACCGGGCAGGCTGTCGAAAAGGTAAACGAAGTGCGTAACCGTGCGTGGGGCTTTAGTATCCCGGCTGATAAGAAATGGGATGCAGGCATGTCGCAAGATGTTTTCCGTACAAAGATATTGGATGAACGTATCCGTGAGTTTCTGGGTGAGAACTGGCGCCGTGCCGACCTGATCCGTACAGGCAAGTTTGTCGAGTATATTAAGGAACGCAATAAATGGGCAAAACGTTCGGGTACGATACAGGATTATAATGTCCGTTATCCGATACCTAACGAAGAGATCGAACAGAATCCGGACATGACGCAAGACGATCAGAACCCGGGTTACAGATAGTAGTAGGGCTGCCCCCGTTTCCTAAGGAAGAAACTATAGTTTCCTCCTTAGGAAACTACAGTTCCCCAGGCAGGAAATTACAGTTTCCTCCGCAGGAAACGGGAGTTTCCAAAACAGGGAACTACGAGGGAACTGTAATCGACTAAGCACTAGTCGATAATGGCAAAAAGATTGTAAGAAGAAAAACACCGGGGAGGCATGTCTTTGCCCGGTGTTTTATTTACTAACCGAATTAAGCTAATATACAAGGATCATGAAAAAGAATTTACAAAGAATTACCCTGCTCTTTTGTCTTGTCTGCCTGTTTATCGGGAGGGAGACGTTTGCGGCTGATCAGCAGACGATAACTTCCGGTGACTGGAAGATCGTTTATAACAACGATACGAAAACCTGTGATTTTATCCATAAAGGAAAAACAATCCTGGCGGGTGTCTTCGTCCAGGCCAAAGATAAAGACCAACTGCTGCGCAGTACGGAATACGGGCAGCCGACCTTCTCGGAAGAAGCTGTCGATGACGTTTTCGGTGCCGGCCATAAATATACATTTACCTATGCCGGACAGGAGGGAGCACCTTCCTTGCAACAGCTGTTTTATTTCTATCCTGATAAAAGCTATTTCCTGACAGAGGCTTTTATCCTTTCAGAAGCCGGTACGTCGAGTAATTATATCGCTCCGGTTGTTACCGAAACAGTCAACTCTTTCCTGAATACGAATACCTCCAACCGTGTGTTATCCGTCCCCTTCGATAATGATGCCTGGATAGGCTATTCCTCCCTGGCCTTGTCGGTCGACTCCGTGTCGTTCGAGGTTACTTCTTTCTACTGTGGTGATACCCGCGAAGGGTTGGTAATCGGCTCGGTAGAACACGATACCTGGAAGACCGGAGTCCGTTATTCCACTTCCGGCAACCAGAAGGTAAACCGTCTCGAATGTTTTGGCGGCATAAGCCATCGCGTGACCCACGATATAGATGCTACCGGAGCAAAAGCCCACGGCAGCATTTCCGGCACTAAACTGAAATCACCGAAGCTTTTAATCGGTATGTTCGACGATTGGCGCGAAGGGCTGGAAGCCTATGGCGAGGCCAATGCCTTGATCGCGCCTCCCCGTAAATGGTCGAAAGGCAATATCTTCGGTTGGAACAGCTGGGGCGCCATGGCTGAGAAGCTAAACTACGAAGGTGTGCTGGATGTCTCTGATTATATCAGTACGAACCTGCAACCGAACAATTTTACCAATGACGGTACGGCTTATGTCATCCTCGATTCTTATTGGGATAATCTGACCGATACCCAGTTGAAATCATTTGCCGAACGATGTGTTGCCAACGGGCAGGTTCCCGGCATTTACTGGGCTCCTTTCTCCGACTGGGGGGAAAACGGCAGCCGCACGATGGAAGGAAGTAACTATAAATACGGGGAAGCCTATTTATATGTAAACGGACAGCCTAAAAAGATCGCTTCCCGTGCCCTGGACCCCACGCATCCCGGAACCCGCCAGCGGATGAGTTATTTCATCAACCGCTTTAAAGATTTAGGTTATAAATATATCAAGTTCGATTTCCTGAATAATGCGATCCTTGAAGCGGACTCTTATTATGATAAGAATGTAACGACTGGCGTTCAGGCTTACAACAGCGGAATGAAATATCTGACGGAATTGTGCGGAGACGATCTGTTTATGGCTCTATCCATTGCGCCTGCATTTCCGGCTCAATACGGCAATTCCCGTCGTATCAGTTGTGATGCTTGGGGAGCCAAAGAGGATACGGAATATGTTATGAACGGCCTTTCTTATGGTTGGTGGCTCGACAAGGTGTATAACTTTAATGATGCCGACCACCTGGTGCTTCATAGAGACGATTATAACGAGGATGAGAACCGTATGCGTATTACCTCCGGTGTGATTACCGGAACATATATCCTGGGTGATAACTTCAGCCAGAAGGGAACATGTGTCGGGGAATTGGCAGCCCGACAGAAAGCAGAAAAGTTTGCAACGAATGCGGAAGTAAACGAAGTTGCCCGTATCGGTAAATCTTTTTATCCGGTAGAAGGGGCAAAGGCTTCGGGAAAGAATAGTTGGGGACGTAACCGCGGCGAGAATCTCTTTATGCTGGATACGGAAGATTATCTGTATGTTGCGGCTTTCAACTATAAAGACCTGGCCTTCTCGGAAAATATAAAATTGTCGAGACTGGGAATCGCTTCTTCCGATGTAAAAGGAATTAAGGAATTGTGGACCGGGCAGGATGTATCATTGCAAGGTGAAGAAATCCCTGTATCCTTACCCAAGTATGGCGTGAAACTATATAAGATAGAGAAGAAAGGTACCGGTACCGGAATATCTGGTCTTACTGCACCGGATAAAAAGATTACAGGCTGGGTGAAGGATGATCATTTGTTCATTCAGAGTGAAGAGACTTTGAAAGGGCTTTTCATTTACTCGGCGCAGGGAACATTGGTAAAGCAACTTCCGGCTTTATATCCGCAGGCCCGCTATGATATAAATATTGCTGATTTGCCAAAAGGCATGTTTCTTGTTCAGGCAGTCACTTCCGTGCAGGAGTCAGAATGTTTGAAGTTCGTGAAATAATGGTATCTGTTTCCCCTCAGGAGAGGGGATTAAGGGGTGTGTTAAAGCTAGCTATAAGGCGGAATGATAACACACCCCCTGCCCCCTCTCCAGAGGGGAAAAGTTACTCTCCGGCTGTTAATTTTAGTAGAATTTGGCTGTAATCTATATAGTTTTGTGTTCAGTAACAAAATTTGACTGGAACAAGTGTTTTGCTTAACGTTTATTAGTCTGAAAAGGCTTGACAAAAGGCCTCTACAACCTTATCTTTGTACTGTGGTTTTTTCATAATAGTATTAGATTTAAGGTTAACAAAGTTTGGTTAGGGCTTGTCGTGAGACAGGCTTTAATTGTTTATAGGGGTTTGCTTTATGCGAGCCTTATTATACAAACTAACAGACAATAAAAAAGGGAACATCAGGTCGATTGATGTTCCCTTTTCTTTTATATAAGAACGGATTAAGTTGTACCGGCAACTTCGGCTGTCCGCTCTACTACTTCAATTTCAAAAACTAAAGTAGAGTAGGCAGGGATAGTAACATTCCCGGCGCTGTCTTTTTTGTCAACCGAACCATAACCTAGTCTTTGAGGAATCCAGACTTCCCATTTCTCGCCTACTTTCATATTTTGCAGAGCGATAGTCCATCCTGATATGGGACTGGGAATTCCTGTTCCATAGTAACTATTGTAGTTTGAAGAGGCTGTACTGACAGCCCATTCGGAAGGTGATCCGTCTTCTAATTCTTTCTTATCGAAATATTCACCATCCTCGCTGTTAGGGAACCATCCTTTGTAATAAACAGTGACACGACTGTTGTAATAGATTGGAATTTCAGGTTTATCTGCTTCTTTGAGCCTTTTAGCATAAATGAAATCTTCTCCGGCTCCCTGTATGCTTACCTTAAAGAAATCCGGGTCATTAGCCTTCGCCGCGAAAGCCTGTTCGTTTTCCAGCTTGTAGGCTTCAACGGCTACATCATCACTATCATCGTCATCTTTACAGGAAGTAAAGACGGCAGACATACAAAAAATCATCAACGCGAATTGCAGGTACTTCTTCATTTAATTATTCAGTTATCTTTTTTAATAAAGTCTTCAGGCTTACCTTTTCAGAGATAATATCGTGCAGCTTGTCGATGCTTACACGTTCCTGTTCCATGGTGTCACGGAAACGGATCGTTACACAATTATCCTTCAAAGTATCATGGTCAACTGTAATACAGTACGGAGTTCCAATAGCATCCTGACGGCGGTAACGTTTACCGATAGAATCTTTTTCATCATACTGGCAACGGAAGTCGAACTTCAGCATGTTGACGATCTCTTCAGCCTTTTCAGGAAGCCCGTCTTTTTTCACCAGTGGCAATACGGCGAGTTTGATAGGAGCCAGGGCTGCCGGCAATTTCAAAACAACGCGTGTTTCACCGTTTTCAAGTGTCTCTTCGCAGTATGAACCTGCCATAACGCTCAGGAATACGCGGTCAACACCGATAGATGTTTCAATAACGTACGGAGTATAGCTTTTATTTAATTCCGGATCGAAATATTGTATTTTCTTTCCTGAGAACTTTTCGTGCTGGCTCAGGTCGAAGTCTGTACGGCTATGGATACCTTCCACTTCCTTGAAACCGAACGGCATTTCATATTCGATGTCGGTAGCGGCATTGGCATAGTGGGCGAGCTTTTCGTGATCGTGGTAACGATACTTTTGGTCACCTAATCCCATAGCCTTATGCCATTTCAAGCGGGTAGACTTCCACATCTTGAACCATTCCATTTCTTCTCCCGGACGAACGAAGAACTGCATTTCCATCTGTTCGAACTCACGCATACGGAAGATGAACTGACGGGCAACGATCTCGTTACGGAACGCTTTACCGATCTGAGCGATACCGAAAGGAATCTTCATACGGCCGGTCTTCTGTACGTTGAGGAAGTTAACGAAAATACCCTGTGCCGTTTCCGGACGCAGATATATCTTGGAAGCACCATCGGCGGTAGAACCCATTTCTGTGGAGAACATCAGGTTGAACTGGCGAACTTCCGTCCAGTTGCGTGTTCCGGAGATCGGACATGCTATTTCGCAGTCGACAATGATCTGACGGAGGTCTTCGAAGTTGGAATCGTTCAGTGCTTTAGCGAAACGGGTATGTATCTCGTCGCGTTTAGCCTGGTGTTCCAACACGCGGCCGTTGGTAGCACGGAATTGTGTTTCGTCGAATGCTTCGCCGAATTTTTTAGCGGCTTTGTCTACTTCTTTCTGTATTTTCTCGTCGATCTTAGCCAGGTAATCTTCGATCAGTACGTCGGCGCGATACCGCTTCTTTGAATCCTTGTTGTCAATCAAAGGGTCGTTGAACGCGTCCACATGGCCGGATGCTTTCCAGATGGTCGGATGCATAAAAATAGCGGAGTCGATACCTACCACATTTTCATGAAGCAGCGTCATGCTGTCCCACCAGTATTTCTTTATATTGTTTTTCAGCTCTACGCCATACTGTCCGTAATCATATACTGCTCCCAAACCGTCATATATTTCTGAAGAGGGAAATACAAATCCGTATTCTTTGCAGTGTGAAACTAATTTCTTGAAAACATCTTCTTGTGCCATAACTATATGTAATTATTATCAACCTGCAAAGTAAATGATTTTTTCTGTAAGTTACAGCATTTCCAGCGGCTTATTCGTTAATACATACAAAAGAAGGGTGACCGTCACGGCCACCCTTCACCATCAAAAATTATATTGAAAAATTAGTTTTGGGTTTATTCTTTGTCCCACCAGATACGGCCGAACTCGCTGTCCAAACGACCGAAGTTCGATTCTTTTTGCATGTCTTCAAGGCGTTTTACCTGATTTGCATAGTTGGCAGAACCTTCAGCCGGCATGGTGAATTTTTTACGGCGTGGTACTTGCTGCAATTCTCCGTATACATTGATCGGTTCCCAGGTAACCAACGTGGATGTTGTACTCGGATAATTGGTACGTTTGTACATAGCCCATGATTCATTGTTGTTTTTGAAATGTTCTACCCAAGTCTGGCAGTAAATCTGCTCTTTGGCTATGGCACTGTTCCAGGCGATACCATCCTGTGCCAGGAATGCGTCGATTTCAGCTTCTGTGACAGCTTCGTAGTCATTGATTTTACAATAATCTGCAATTTTACTCCATTGTCTCAAAGACGATTTTACTCCTTCTTCATACCATTCCTGAGCCGTTTTGCCGTTGGCAACGCCTTCCAGTGTAAATTCGGAAGCCATGAAACAGAAATCAGCATATGTTACCAAAGGAATCCAGCCGCCGGCACTACCATTGTCTTGTGCACCTTTCCACAGACGAGTCTGAGGTCTGTTCATCGGACGCATGTCGATGTCGTCCAGATAACGTGATGTACGGCAAGAGTCGGTAGCCCATTTATCATAGCTTACGCTACCTCCGCACCAACGTCCCAGATGGGTCGGGATGACTTGCGCAGGAGTGGTTGTCTCTTTGGCATTGAACTCGGCTACATTCTCCGGAGTCAAATTGTTGATCTGGAAAAACAGGCGTTTTCTCGGGTCGTTATACTTCAGTAAGTAAGCCATGAAAGCAGAAGATGCACGGTCCATGTCAATCACAGAATGCCAGTCGCCCAATGTGGTCCAGTGGTTATCGAAATAAAGGATAAAGCTATCGTCGATACTACTGAATATGTTGCCTGAAGACAGCACTTCGCGAGCAATGGCTTTCGCTTCTTCCGGTTTTTGTTTCAACAATCTCAGGGCAATACGCAGACGAACGGCATTGGCAGCCTTCACCCATTTCGACATATCGCCGCTATAAGCCAGGTCATAATTTTTGAAAGTTACCTGATTGGTAGACGTTGCCAGTTTATTGGCAGCTTCTTTCAGCTCCTGGTTCCAGATTGTAAACAACTCTTCCTGGGTTTGGAAAGCCGGTTCAAGAATTTCCACATTGCCGTTGCGTGTACCCCAACCGTCGGTGTAAACCAAAGAACCATATGTGTCGGAAGCCTGGATACCTTTTGTAATCAGCAGGATGCGGGCGACCTCGGTTAAGTCGCTGTAAGCAGCTTCCTGTTCCGGCATATTGGTCTTAACGTAATAAGGAATATGGCGGGCATACTTACCGGCATTTACATAGTTGCTGTATAATGTTCCGGCCCAACCGGCACATTCGGTGAAGTTGGTTGTGCTATATCCCCAGATTCCGGCACAATACTGCATCCATCTCAGGCGACAAGCGTATGAATCGGCCCATGTTTCGCCGGCGTTGCACATTACATTTTCAATCTGATAGAGGAATACTTCCGGGTCAACCTCGTAGACTGTATCAGGGTTCTTGTTGATTTCGACGAAATCGGCATCGCAGGAGGTCAGTGCAACCATGGAAGCCAATGCTCCGAAAATATAATATTTAATTTTTTTCATCTTGTTTTATTGTATATAAGTTATTAGAACGAAACATTCACGCTGAAACCAATGTTGCGTGAGAACACGGCACCACCACTTTCCATGTATTCAGAACTGTAAGATGTGTTCAGTCCTTCCGGGTGGATATTATCCGGCAGACTGTTGTACAGGAATCCCAGGTTACGGGCCATCAGACCGACGCTTGCATTCTGGATGTAGGCTTTGTTCACCCATTTTTTAGGTAACTGCCAATGTACTGAAAGTTCGCGCAAGGCGACCCAGGAACATTTGTGGATACCTTCCGAACGTATACCGCCTGACCAGCTGTATACATTGTCGTAATATTTGTAAGCTGACAGCGGCTCGACTAAACCTTGTTCGTAAGCTGCCTGATAACTCATGCCGGAAACGTCTACCCCTTTAATCTCTGTGCCGGGCATAAATACGCCTTCCGGAATGACACCGTCGTTAACGGTTCTTCCGTCAGCCAATGTACGAGGCAGACCGCCATATTGTGTATCGCGACCGGCCAGTGAAGACTTGATGTTACCGGAGTTCATTCCATAGTAATAACTTGCCGAGAAGATGTCTCCTCCGAAACGGGCATCGATGACGGCATTCAACGTGATGCCTTTCCAGCTTACCGATGTATTGGCACCCCACAAGAACTTCGGCTGCAAAGAACCGATTTTTTCACTTTTGTTCGAACGCGGATAAGAACCGTCTGCATTCAACAGCTTTTCTCCTTTATCATTGAGTGTATAAGCATAAGATGTATAGATGTCACCATAAGCACCACCTACGGTAGCCCATGCCTGTGTATCTGTACCTCCTCCTACTAGTTGATATTTCTCAACGCCTTCAAACAAAGAAACGATCTTGTTTCTGTTGCGTGTCAGGTTGAAAGACAAATCCCAGCGCCAGTCCTTCGTTTCGATCGGAGTACCGGTGATCAATAACTCGATACCTTTATTCTGGATATCACCGGCATTGATCCAACGTTTTGAAACACCGGATTCAGAGGCGATCGGCAATGCCAGGATCTGGTTCTTCGTATTTGTCTTATACCACGCAAAGTCGAAGCCGAGACGGTTTTTCAGGAAACGCATATCCAGACCGATCTCGATTGAATGCTGTTTCTCCGGCTTCAGATTCAGGTTGGGCAATTCATCTTTGTCAAATTTATAATACGGATACGTACCGCCGTTAATCTGGTTGTCGAACGTATTATCGAATGCATAATAGCCGGTACCTGTTGTCAGGTAAGGGGCACAGTCGTTACCTACGATAGCGTAAGATGCTCTCAGCTTACCGAAAGAGATAAATTCGGGAATTGCATCGCGCAAGCCTTCGGCAAACAACCAGGAAGCACCTACAGAAGGGTAGAAATAGGAGGTATTTCCTGTTCCGTTTTCGTAGATCAGAGCAGACGACCAGTCGTTACGTCCGGTGATATCCAGGAAGTAAACACCCTTGTAGTCCATATTGGCAAAAGCATAGATAGAGTTGATACGCTTTCTGCTTGTATTGTACCTTACTTCGGTGGTCGCTCTTTCGACCGAGTTTGTCATGTCGAACAAGCCGGGCACACGCAAACCGTTCTTTGAGTCGGTTTTATGGTAGCCACTCTTCGTATCCCATTGTTCAACAGCCACGCTACCGCTGATATTAAAGTCATCGAACGAATGGTTGGCTGTCAGCATACCGGTGATTTTGTACTGGTCTTTCTTGTTTTCATGAATCTTGTATGCCGCACCGTCGTAGTTGCTGGCACCTGTAGCCATTACTTTCGATTCGTTGGTGGTGTAGAGTTTATAGATATCACCTTTCACTTTCAAAGACAACCAGTCCAATAGCTTCAGATCCAGGTTCAAGTATGCGCGTACACTCATTTCGTCCTGTGTATAGATGTTTTCCAGATAGTCATAAATTGTTTTGGAATAACCATACGGATCCTGTGAGTTGTAACCGTCGCCGGCCGGACTGATATAATTTTTGTTATTCAACCAGTAGTCCGTATCATATTCACGAGCGATGCTGTACATGAAGTCGTAGATCGGAGATCCCGAACCTCCCTGTCTTGTTGGGTTCTGTGCTGTCGACTCGATGTACGAGAATCCTCCTTCCGCTTTCAGGCGGGAACTGATATCGTGTGATGCGTTTAAGCTGAATGAATTACGATTGAATTCGTTATTGAATGTCAGACCTTCCGATTGCAGATTTGAATAAGAAAAGCGGAAAGCACTTTTTTCGGAACCACCTTGCAGGGCCACGTTGGTATTCATATAATGACCTGTCTGGTAAAGATTCTTCAGGTTATTGTCTTTGGCAGAATAGATCATTTCCTGTCCGTCTACATAGAACGGCTTACCGTCGAAACGAGGTCCGAAGCTACGGCCGGCCGAGGTGTATCGGTTTTCAGACCCGTCGTCATTCAATGCCCATACCGGCGATGAACCCGAACCGAATTCATTCTGTAAATCGGGTGTGGCATAGATCTTTTCCCACTGCTGCGTATGCGAAACGGAAACGCCTATACCTTCTCCTTTGCGACCTTTTTTGGTCGTGATCAAGATCACACCATTGGCAGCACGTGAACCGTACAAAGCGGTTGCGGCAGCACCTTTCAATACGGACATTGATTCGAAGTCATCGGCATTCAGGTTCTTCAGGTCATTACCCCAGTCTTGTCCTGCTCCCGTTTTTGTTACTTCATTGTCGATGATAATACCGTCGATAACGAAAATCGGCTGGTTGTTGCCGCCCAAAGAAGTATTACCACGGATGATGATGCGTTGTGAAGATTGCGGACCGGAGTTACCCATGTTAATCTGTACACCGGCAACCTTACCTTGCAAACCATTGATCGGGTTAGGAGAGTTTACTTTGGCGATTTCATCTCCTTTCAGTTCTGTCATGGCGTAACCCAGTGATTTTTTGTCACGCGACATACCCAGGGCTGTTACCACAACTTCATCCAGGGCTTGTGAATCTTCTTCCAGAAGAATTTTCATTGTCGTTTGTCCCGTGTAGGCGATTTCTTTTGTTTTGTATCCGACAAAAGAGATTTGTAGGACTTGACCTTTTTTGACGTTATCCAGTGTAAATTTACCGTCAAGATCAGTCATAATACCATTAGTGGTGCCTTTGATTACCACAGAAGCTCCAATTACCGGACCTAATGCGTCTTCTACGACTCCGGTTACTTTCCCACTCTGTTGGGAAATGTTTACACTTTGCCTGTCGGGCAATACGTCGGCGTAGACTCCTATCGGAGATGCTAATGCACCGGCAAGCAAAATCAAGCTTGGAAATTTCAATTTTTTAGACATAAGCGTTTGATTTATAAGTAAAAATAGATGTGTGTATAATGTGTTTCAGCATCAATTAAATTATTATCATAGTTCTAGTAGAACTATGGAATTATGTCAAAAAGAAAGTATGATGAATTGCTTAAAATAGGATAAATCTATTTTAAATTAGTTAACCGCCAGCTTGTGTGCGCTAAAAGGGTTAATTTTGTCACAAATTAGTTGTAATTAATTATAAAAAAATGAGGTCAGAAATGAGATGTTAACTGCTAATCTATTTTTTGATAGATATTATGAATTAGTTCTACTAGAACAATATCATTAAAATGCTGACTATATATTTATAGTTCATTTGTTTGCCTTAATTTTTAATTTACAGTATCGAGTCTTTTTTGAATGTTTCGATATGTTAAATATTCTATTGTCTGCTATTTTTCTCTCCTGCTGAAATGCTTTTTTATGTAATCAATTGTTATTTAGATAATGCTGGTAATTTTAATCTAAATCTCCCTGATGTATTTTCATGGATTTGTTTAGCTTTGTGAAAGCTTATGTTTTAATACGATTTTACATTATAAAACACAATAATATGAATGACGTTTCAAAAAAAGTAGTAGTTCTTTTGGCTCATCCCAATCTGAAAGAATCACAGGCTAACAAGGCTTTAGCCGATGCGGTAAAAGATATCGATGGCGTGATGGTATACGATCTGTATGAATATCAGGATCAGTCTTTTGATGTAAATGTGTGGAGCACGATTATATCCGATGCTTCCATGGTGGTCTTTCAATTTCCTTTCCACTGGATGTCAGCACCTTCGTTGTTGAAAAGATGGCTGGACGAGGTCTTTACTTCCCTGGCAAAGACACCAGCTGTAGCCGGCAAGCCGTTGCAGATCGTCACTACAACAGGTTCGGAGTATGCCGCTTACCGTAGCGGAGGCAGGAATTGTTTCACGATGGATGAACTTCTGCGTCCTTATCAGGGATGTGCAATACATGCCGGAATGACCTGGCAGACGCCATTGGTGGTTTATGGCATGGGAAGTGCCGATGCTTCCAGGAATATAGCAACGGGTGTCGAGGTTTACAGAAAGATGGTGGAAACGGTACTGGCTGATCATACGGTGAATAATGCCTGGTAAAGTTTTCGGATAATTAATGAACTTTCTGCCTTAATTCCTTTCAAATCAACAAAAAATATCTATTTTTGCGAAGTTGATGTTTTTAATGTTTGCGCAGACAATATTAATTATCTAAATAGAATACCATGAAATCAGAAGACATCTCACGTCGCTCGTTCCTGAAACGGGCATTGGCATTATCGGCAGCTACTGCAATACCTTCGTTTTGGATCCCTTCGAAGGCTGGTGCAATGCCGGGTGTACCGTTCGTTAGTGCGAACGAGAAAGTTAATATCGCATTTATTGGCATTGGTAACCGGGGTGGTGAAATTGCCAAGGAATTGTATAAGACCGGATTGTGTAATGTTGTAGCCCTTTGCGATGTGGATATGGGGGCGAAGCATACGCAGGAACTGATCTCCATGTTCCCGAAAGTTCCCCGTTATCAGGATTTCCGTAAGATGTTCGATCAGATGGCGGATAAGATCGATGCTGTGACGGTGGGGGTTCCCGACCATGCCCATTTCCCGATCACAATCGAGGCAATGGCCCACGGCAAACATGTATATGTTGAAAAACCGATGGCGCGTACTTTCCAGGAAATAGAACTGATGATGCGCGGTGAAAAGAAATATGGCGTGGTCACACAGATGGGTAACCAGGGACATTCCGAAGCCAATTATTTCCAGTTCAAGGCATGGAAAGAAGCTGGTCTGATAAAGGATGTAACAGCTATCACCGCTCATATGAACTCTCCGCGTCGTTGGCACGGATGGAATCCGAATATCAAGCATATGCCGATGGGAGAACCGATTCCTGAAACAATGGATTGGGATACCTGGCTGGGGGTAGTGCAGCATCATGACTATAACCATGATTATCATATGGGACAATGGCGTTGTTGGTATGACTTCGGTATGGGCGCGCTGGGTGACTGGGGTGCACATATTCTGGATACGGCACACGAATTCCTGGATATGGGATTGCCTACAGAGATCAACCCGTTGTATCTGAAAGATCATAATAAATTCTTCTTCCCGATGTCGTCGACTATCCTGTTCAAATTCCCCGAAAGAGGCGATATGCCGGGAATAGATGTTACCTGGTACGATGGTCTGGATAATATCCCTCCTGTTCCTGAAAACTTCGGTTCTTCGGATGTCGATCCGAATATTCCGACTGTAGCCGGTGGCAAACTGCAATTGATGAAACTGAATCCGGGTAAGGAAATTTATACGAAGACGCTGACATTCAAAGGAGGTTCTCATGGAAGTACATTGTCTGTCATCCCGGATAAGATTGCCAAGGAAATGAATCCAACCCTTCCCGAATACCAGAAGAGTCCTTCCAACCATTACGCGAACTTCCTGTTGGCTTGCCAGGGCAAGGAAAAGCCCCGTTCACCGTTCTCTATCGCCGGTCCGCTGAGCCAGGTATTCTGCCTGGGTGTATTAGCACAGCGCCTGAACCGTAAGTTAGTTCTCGACCGCACCACCAAAGAGATCGTCAACGACAGCTTCGCCAACCAGATGCTGAGCGGACAGCCGCCACGCAAAGGATGGGAAGAGTATTATAATGTATAGTGTTGGTTATATAGAATAATTTATCCCTTTCCTTCGTATATTTGTATAATGAAGTTACGAAAAGAGTGTATTTTATTGGAAATGAGCGTATGCTAATCACTCATGATAGTAATAGGTTACGATTTAGTTAGTTATCTGCTGCATTATTCTTCTGCGCGTTGCGTAACCTTCAAAGAACTCTTCGTATGCAAAAGTAACAATAAAACGGGAGATTTTGATATGAATCTCCCTGATTTTTTCTATCTCATACAAGTTTTTCCGTAAAAGCGGCTTTATTCGTCGGTACACCATCGCCCAAAAGGATTTTGAACGAACGTGTGCCGACTACTGCATAAGCGGAGAAAAGGGCTTTGCCTCACGTTTAAGCAACAGTTTAGACTGATGAGGAAAAGCCCATTTCTTTTGTGCTTATGCCAAAGAGGTGCTTTTACGGCTTTTCAGATGATTTTTCTTTTTCGCTGTTCTTTTGAGCCGGAAGCGTAAAGCCGTATATGACCGCTTGTCCATAAATGGAACAAGCCGTCACCCACAGCAGGCAAACCGGGAAGAATGATTTTATCTGCCCGCCCCGACACGTCCGGCCGGACAGATAAAACCATACTTCCTTGCAGGTGGTTTGCCCGGTTTCACGCTACCGGCTATGTCCTTTTTTTGTTGGGGACTTCCTTTTTTCACGGATTTCTCTTTTGAAGTTTTCAGTCTAATCTGCCTCTACTTCCGTTTACCTCCATTTTCGCGCCTTTCAGTGGGCCGCATCAGGCAGTCATTTCCGTTCTGGGCGCAAAGGTAACTCCGGGATTTGACGGGAAAGCAAGGTCAAGCCTCCTGTTTTCGGGAAAAATCTCCAGCCCTGCGGGTAGTATTTTTCCCGAAAAACCTTGCATTCCCTAATCCCTACCTTTTTAAGCACCCGAAACGAAAACGACCGATGCGACAGAAAGACGCATTAAAAAAATGTCGGATAAACGAGAGGCAGATAAGATAGTTTGAAACTCAACTCCCTCAGCTCTTGAATCCGCATTAAAAATAAAAAATCAAAAACAGAACGGATATGGAAACAACGATGGCAACAAAATTTGTGACTTGGGAAGTGCCGACATTGGAAGCACTGAAAGGCAGCAAAGTTTATAATCTCCGTGAGAAACTGAACAACGGGGAACGAATGAACCGAGAGGAAAAGGATTGGCTTACACGCAACGTGAACAGCAATACCTATTTCAAGAGCGCAGTCCCCTTGCAAGGCTGGAGGTTTGACTTTTCCGATGTACTCCGCACATTCCTCGTGTGCCAATACGGACATTGGGCGGAATACAAGGCAACGGACAAGACAGGGCTTCGCAGATACCTATACGGCAGGATAGACAACATTGTAGAACTTGATAAATAGCGAGGATATGACAGCAACGGCAGACTTCAGACAAGTGGTCCAATACATAGGGCTTGCGATATGCGCCCTAACCATGCGCACCGCCCTTTGGGTATCCGGCATCCTTTGGGGCATCGTCAGAGAGATAGTAAACGGAATGTTCCGAGTGGCGATAGGCATAATCGTGGCAATCTTTTCCACTATCGCCTTCTTCGGCTTCATCCTTTGGTTATTCACCCTTTAATCCTTACCGACATGAACAAGACAACGGAAAAAATGCCTACATGGAGTTTATGTTACCTCATAAATGGGGACGCAACAGGATTGACGGACAATGAAATCCTCTTGATTGATAAATGGATGAATGATTGGCAGGTACAAATCATTTCACCCATTACAGATGAGGAAGGAAACGCACAACCATACTTTTCACGCTATCCGCTTTTCGGACTTCCTGCCGAAGTGGAGGACTGCGACATACTTTATTTGAATGACAACCCATCAAAAATATAGCGATATGAAAACGACAGACCATTTCAAGAGAACGATACAGATGTATTTGGAGCAACGTGCAGCGGAAGATGCGCTCTTTGCCAAGAACTACCGTAACCCTGCCAAGAACATAGACGATTGTGTGACCTACATTCTGAACTATGTGCAGAAAAGCGGTTGCAACGGCTTCACGGACGGGGAAATATACGGACAAGCCGTACACTACTATGACGAGAACGAGATAGAGGTGGGCAAGCCTATCCAGTGTCATGTAGCCGTGAACCATGTGGTGGAACTCACCTGTAATAAGCAAATTTTAAATCGTCATTTTTCGGTAAAGTTAAATCACCATCTAATAATAGAGACTATCAGTTTATACTATTGATTACATTTTAATGTCGGTCATCTTTGGCTGGGGGTACCCCCAGCCAAAGATGTGTCTTTTTCCTCTTCAAAAATGGATTTTCGGTTTCCCATCCGGTAGCTTTGCCCGGTGAGTTTTATGACCTCGCAGTGATATAACAGCCTGTCCAGTATTGCTGAAGCCAGCACTTCGTCATCCAGCGTTTTGGCCCATTCGGTGGGTGCCTTGTTCGTGGTAATTATCAGTGAGGCTTTCTCGTGAAGCGTGTTGATCAGATTGAAGAATCCTGCGGCATCCTCTTTTTTCACCGGGAAGAGCATTATGTCATCGATGGCTACCAAGTCGGCTTTGAGCAGACGGTTGTATGCGCTCATGGCCGAAGGCATCAGCGTTTTCATCTTGATGGTGTTTATGACATCCTCCATCGTGACCATATACGCCTTGTATCCCTGCCCCACAGCTTCGTACACAAGTCCTGCGGCGATAAAGGTCTTACCTGTTCCGGAAGGTCCCATGAGTATCAGGTTGTAATTCTGTTCGAGCCACCCCAGCCGGCGCAGTTCACGCAATCTTGGTGCGGTTATACCTTGCGAGTAGTTGTGGTCGAAAAGGTCGAGGTCGTGTCTTGCCGGCAAGGCCGCCGCTTTCAGCCGCCGTTGGAAGTCCTTGCTGTCTCTTTCCTGAACCTCGCGGGAGAGCAGGTCATGCAGGAACTCGACATGGTTTTTTCCCTGCTCCTGCGCCAGATGAGCTTCTGATTCCAGCAGGCGTGGCAGAGCGTACAGGCGCAGACGCGAGCACAGGTTTTTGATTTGTTCGTTTGTTATCATACGAAAAGGGTGTTAAAGGTGGATATGTCTGTTTTCTCGGGGATCATGGCGGATGTATCAGCCCCGGGAACCGGCTCGGTTTCCGTCCGGACCTCAATGGGGGGTTCTCCTTTACGGATCCTGAGGGTCTCGGCTACCTCCATCAGGCTGCATCCGTTGAAGACACCTGCTTTAAGGCACTCGTCAAAAGCTTCGGTAAGCGTGATGTCCGAGTATGCCGCGTGGCGCCGGACTATAAACTGGAGGTTGTCGCGGTAATTACGGGCCTTATGCACACGTAGTTGTAATAAATATGTATCAATCACCGTGCTTGCGGGAAGTTCTTTGCGTACAAAAGCCTCATAATCATCCAGCGAGGCTTCGCGGTCACGCCGGTGGGAGGTATTGCTTACCAGACGCCCCTTATCTCCGCTTATTTTGTGAACGGCAAGGGTTTTGCCTGTCTCATGGCTGTAGATATATAGCCGGCCTTCTTTTTCTTCGATATAGACCAGCGTCTGATGGCCGTGGTAGGTGCCTGTGGGAACGCTGTAATAATTGCCCCGGTAGGTTATCACGTTGTCCTTTCGCACGTGATGCGGCAAGAGGGTTTCGCAAGGAACAGTCGGGACTCCCTTATAAGGCATGAGGTGTCCTTTTTCCGTCTCAAACTCCTCAGACGGGACACGACGTATGCCGTGATGTTCCGTGCCGTTGGCCGTGCGTTCCAACCAGCCAAGGACTTCCTTGTTGAGCAGGTCCATGTCAACCAACTCGCGGCCGCGAAGGAAGTTGTATTTCACATATTTGACGACATTCTCTATCTTACCTTTGCTCTGGGGATCGGATTTGCGACAGAACACGGGTTCAAAGCCATGTTCACGGACAAGGGTGCGGAAAACGCGGGTAAGCACCAGGTCACCAAGGTTTTCATTGACAAGAAACACCTTGTCCTGGTCATAAACTATTTTTCGGGGTACTCCCCCGAAGAACTCGAAAGCCAGTTCATGGGCATAAACAGCAAGAGCGGTGGTAAACGGTGTACGGCTAAAGTAGACGAACTTATACCTGCTGCGGCTCAGACACATCGCAAAGAAATACACTTTTAAAGACTGTCCCTGAAGTGTCTTCATCCACCGTTCACCGAAGTCGCATTGGGCGTATTCGCCATAGGGAGTCTCGGGTTGCTTCTCGTAGGGGCGGTAACTCTTTTCAAACTCCTTGGGAAGATGGTGCGTTAAACGCAACCGGTTGACGAAGTTGAAGACCGTTTTGGGGGTTACGCAGGGAAGATCCGAAAAATGCTCTTTCAAGCGGTCATGGAGTTGCGGAGCGGACAAAAAAGGCCACTTGCGCAACTCATTGACTACATAAGATTCATAGCCGTCAAGTTTATGACCGTAATGACGGTCATAGCTCTGGCTGGAAATGAACTCTTCTTCTGTCATGGACAGATACTTGGCCACCGTTTGACGGTGAAGACCTAAGGATTGACCTATTTGTGTCTTATTTAGGCCATCTGAAAATAATTCGTTAACTTTGTACCACATCAGATACTTCTTTAATTGGGAAGTCTCGGTCATAGCATTGTAATTAGTAGTTCGCACCACAAAATTACAATGCTATTTTTTTTAGAATCATGTCGATTTTACTTTTCCGATTTTTGACGAGACAAAGTTACCGATTACAACTATTGTCCGTAACAGGAACGGGAGTTGCCTCCGGCTGTGCTTCGGGTTGTTGTGCTGCTTCCTTTTGCTCCGGTTTGTTATCCGACGAAGGCACAAAGGCAGGATTCATCGTGTCCTTGACCCCCGATTTTTTCTGCTGTTCCTGTCTGTGCCGTTCCGCTTCAAGCCGTAGAGCCTTGCGCCGTTCCGGTGTCAGGCTCATCATCGTTTCATAGAAGCCGTTGATGGGCGGATTGGTTTCCCAGTCCAAAGTGGCATAAATATCTTCTGGGTCGCCTTGCTTCCCTGCATTTTCCGGCTTTGCCTCCTTGCTTTCGGTTGCAGGCTTGATGGATTCAACAGGAGGTGCAGCCATAACCTGCGGCTTCGGTTTGGATGGCAAACGCTTTGCCTTGTTTTCCTTTTTGGTTGCCTTTTTCTTTTTGGCAGGTTCTTCTATGGGCATCCCCCAAAGGTCAAGTAGAGTGAGCTGAACGGCATTTGAATGATTCGTTTGGCGTGGCTCAATCTCTGGCTTTTCGGCTATGGGTTGCGGTTTTTCGGCTTGGGCTTCTTCCGTCCGTGCCGTAATTGTTGCTTCCGGCTTCATGGCAGGCTGTTCCGTTTTTACTTCAACGGCAACCGCTTTTTGCTCCCTCGCTTGCCCGATTGCGCCCGAATACAGGCGCATGACAAGCCTCATGTGGCAGTCCTCGTCAAGCATACGTCGCAAGTCCTCCGCGATACCTGCGGTTTTCCCCTCGTGCAGATAAACCATAGCGGGCTTGCCGTAAGGGTCGGTATCGAGTTTTGCGGATGTATGCACGACGCGTTCGGGATGATGGATGAAATAGGCGTTGTCCGTCAGGTTTGTCTTCGTATCCGTCTGTATCACGGTCAGCAGCCGTTCATCCTGCGACAGTTCTGTCTTGTGCAGGTTCTTTTGCAGGATTATCAGGTCGCTGCCCACCTCTGTCCCCGCATTGTCCGAAAACAGGTTGTTGGGCAGGCGGATTGCCGATACCAGATTCGCCTGACTGAAAAGTTCGTTGCGCACGGAGGTCTTGGCACTGTTCAGTACTCCCTGCGACGTGATGAAAGCCACGATGCCGCCTTCGCGCACCGTGTCCAGCCCTTTCAGGAAAAAATAGTTGTGGATGGCTTTCTGTGCCGAGCGTCTGCCGAAAGATTCGCTCCTTTGAAATTCAGCGTCAAACACGGCTATGTCACCGAAAGGGATGTTGGACACCGCCAAGTCGAAATAGTTGTTGAACGGCTTTTCGATTTTCTCAAAACCGTCTATGCGCATCTTTTTGTCGGGGTGGAGCTGTTGCAGGATAGTACCCGTGAGGAGGTCTTTTTCAAACGCCATCACATCCGCGTCGGGACTGTTCCGCAGCACGGCGTCCACGAAAACGCCGACACCGGCCGACGGCTCCAGCACACGCGACGGGCGGACACCGTAATCCGCCAGCACATCGGCTATGGTGTCTGTTATCTCTTTCGGTGTGTAGAAGGCTGTCAGCACGGACGCTTTCAGCGAATCCACAAACCGTTTGTACTCCAAGTCGTTCCGGCTGTTCTCCCGTATCAGCCTGTGCAGTTCCACGGTAGGGGCAAACAGTTCGAGGTCGGATTTCGCCCAGTGGACGGCATCCGTCAATTCCCTTGCAGGGTTCAGAATACATTTCAAGCCGCCGAAACCGCAATACTTCCGGAGTATCGCCTGTTCCTCGGTTGTCGCCGTTCTCTGTTCCTTGTCAAGGACGAATGCCGTCCGTATCGCCTCGATGTTGTCCCGCAACCTTTGTTTACGGTTAAACGCCATATTCCTCTATATAAAGGACGACAGCCCCCGTCAGCTCCGTATAGAGCAGGTCGTAATCGGGCGACAGGGCGAAATTGTCGTCCGCAAGGTCATAAATGGAGAATACGTTTCCGACAAGCGGAAGCAGTTTCCGGGTAAAGGATTCACGCTCCGCTTCCGGCACATCGTCGGCAAACTCGTTTTCCACGACTTCGCGCAGGATGGCGTACTTGGAGTAGCGAAGCCCCTCCAGCAGCGTGCGCATCGCCAGTTCCTGCGCACCAGAAGCAGGATAGCCTTCAAGCATTGCCCGTTCATACGTTCCTGCGGCACGGTCGGCGCGTTCACGGATGAAGGCTTCGTCGGTCGCCTGTTCAAACCCGTTTGTTCGGAGATAGTCCAGCAGGTACAGATCGTAGTAGGAAAAGTCGGTCTGTCCTTCGTTTTTCTTCTTGTTGTTCATTACTTTGGAATTTAGTGGATTGGTAGATAATGACTGGGATAACTGTCTGAAAGGAGAAAGAAAAGGCACTCGGTATCCCTCCGAGTGCCACCACTAAATCCAAAGTATGAGTGTAATCCGGTATCGAAGAACAGTTCATTACTCTGAATCAGTGGCAAAGTTAACACTATTTCTTCCGTCCTGAAAATTTCTTGGTCGTTTTCCTTTCGGGGAACACGAAAGTCGTGTTGTAGTCCCCGTCAAAGGCAACCACGGCATCGAAACTCTTGCCCTGCTTGCTCTTGAAGCCTTTGAGCAGCTTCGTGTGTCCGTCGGTGAGCAGGTCTTTAATCTCGTCATCGGTGAGGGTACGGTTTGCCTTCAGGCGGAACACGGGCAGCCCGCACTCCGCGTTGTCGCAGCGGACTACCTTGCCGTAGAACTGCATACTGCCCGTCCCGCACTTGGGACACTTGCAGCCGGAATCTCTGCGGGCGAACAGCTTGTCGCACGAGAGCAGCTCGGAGGTAATCTCCTTTGTGTACGCCTCTATCTCCTTGCGGAAGGTTTCGGCGGGCAGTTCCCCGCGCTCGATGCGTGCCAGTTCCTTCTCCCATTCGCCCGTCATGGCAACATCGGCGATGCGCATTGTCTTCACGACCGAGTAGAGGGCAAGCCCTTTTTCGGTGGGTACGAGCGACTTCTTGCAACGTTCCATGTAACCGCGTTTGAAGAGCGTTTCGATGATGGTGGCACGGGTGGCGGGCGTTCCGATGCCACAATCCTTTAATGCCTGACGCAGCGCATCGTCCTCTATCTCCTTGCCAGCCGTTTCCATAGCGGACAGCAGGGTCGCTTCGGTATGCAGCGGTTTGGGCTTGGTCTTGCCCTCCGTGATGGAGGCAGCTTTCAGTGTCAGCGTATCGCCTTCCTGCCAGCCGGGGATGATGGTTTCCTCTTTTTCTTCCTCGCCATAGACGGCACGCCACCCAGCTTGCCTGATGATGCTGCCTTTTGCCACGAACTCTACTCCGGCACACTCTGCCGTGACGGTGGCGGTGTCTTTGACGCATTTTTCAGAGAAAGCCTCGATCATGCGTCCGGCAATCATCTGATAGATGATATTGTCCTCTTTGGAGAGGAACAGCGGTTTCTCGCCCGTGACGAGCAGGGCATGGTGGTCCGTTACCTTGCCACCGTCCACGCTGCGGCGTGTAGGCATATCTTTCGGATTGACTTTGCCTTTCCATTCGGGCAGATTGCCGATAAAGGCAAGGAGTTTGGGGATTTCCGCGAACACGTCTTCGGGAATGTAGCGGCTTCCGGTTCTCGGATAGGTGATGAGTTTCTTCTCGTAGAGCTTCTGCGCGATTTCAAGCGTCTGTTCCGCCGTGAAGCCGTGCTTGGCGTTGGCTTCCTTCTGGAGCGTGGTCAGGTCGTACAGGAGCGGAGTGTCTTCTATCTTCTCCTTGCGTTCGGCTTTCGTGACTGTGGCTGTACCTGCTTCCTTTACCTTATTATATAGTTCCGTCGCCGGCTCTTTCTCTTTCCATTTCTCGGAGGACGAGAATTTCACCACTTCGCCGTCGCCTCCGTCTGCGGCGATATGAAGCTGCCAGAACGGTTCAACCGTGAAACGGCGGTTCTCCCAGTAACGTGCGCACACCATCGCCAGCGTGGGCGTCTGCACTCGTCCGACGGAGTAAGTGCCGTGTCCGGCAGCGATGGAGAGCGCATGAGTGCCGTTGATACCCACAAGCCAGTCGGATTCGCTCCGCGCTTTGGCGGCAAGGTAGAGGTTATCATACTTGCTTCCTTCTTCGAGGTTACGCAGACCCTCCCGGATAGCCTTGTCGGTAAGCGAGCTTATCCAAAGGCGCACGAAAGGCGTGGTGCATCCGATATAATGGTAGAGGTATCGGAAGATAAGCTCGCCCTCACGCCCTGCATCGGTCGCCACGATGATCTGCTCGCTTTCTTTGAAAAGACGGGCGATGATTTTTATCTGCGACACCACGCCGCTGTCGGGTTTGTAGCCCTTCTCCGTCTTTTCCTGACGGGGAATGAGCGTGAAGGTTCCGGGGATGACGGGCAGGTTATCACGGACGAAACCGCGTATGCCGTATCCGTCAGGCATGGCAAGCTGGACGAGGTGTCCGAATGCCCATGTCACGGCATAGCCGCCTCCCTCAAAATATCCTTCCTCTCTTTTTGTCGCGCCCACGATGCGGGCGATTTCACGTGCCACGGATGGCTTTTCTGCAATGATTGTCTTCATGTTTTCTTGCTTTTTAGTGATACTTTGGATTCTATTTTGGATTTAGTGGTGGACACGGGAGATTACATCTTCATGCCCTTGTTGTTTTTCTTCTGTGGTTTCTCCTGCTGCTGTTGCTGCTTGTCGTCCTTCGGAGCGGTCTGTCCCTTCTGCAACGGCTCTTTCAGGTTCTTGGTCGCCTCGTTGGTCTTGCCCTCGCTGTTCACCGCCACCTGTGTGCGGCTTTCGTTGGAGGGGGCTACCTTCTGTGCGTTGTCGGGGTTGGTGTCGTAGCGGTACGGACGTCCCTTCTCCGGGTTGAACTTGATGTACATCGTGGCGTGGAAGCCTTGCTTGTCCGTTACATTCTCCAGCTTTATCGCCTTACCAGCAGCGTAGTCGGCTTTCTGTTGTCCGGTGAAGTTCACACCACTCCATTTGCTGATGGGGCGGATGCTGCCGTCGGCGTTCGTCCACGTGTTGCGGCGTTGCTCTTTCTGTGGGGCTGCGGAATTTTCCATGCCTTGCGCCTGTCCCTGCGTGGGATTGTTCTTGGCTTCCTGCGTCTGGGCGGTACGGGGCGACCTGCCGGTTCCCGGTACGAACTCCACGCCTCGCTGCTCGACGTTCACTTGCAGGGTTGTGACGAACTTCCTGCCGTCATTGCGCTCGATGAGCTTGTCGCGCACGGGCAGCCCGGCACGCAGCATATCCTGTTCCTGCTTAGTGATTTCCGTCTTTCCGATGCGCTCCGGTATGCGCACCTTGTTTGCTGGAATGTCCGTGATTTCATTCGTCTTGCGGTCTATGCTGATGAACGAGGGGATGATTTCACCTGTTTCTTTGTCCACGAGGTCCACGACCCTGCCGAGGTTGCCAGTTTCGCGCAGGTTCTTACGGTCTTCGTCCGAAAACTTGTGTTCCTTGTACTCGTCGAGTTTCTGTTCCTTGCGGATGAAGTGCGGCACGAGGCTGATATTGCCTTCACCGTCTTTCTTGAAAGAGAGGCGGGCATCCAGCTCGAAAGCCTCGCCGCCGAACTTGGGCGACACCTTCACCAAATCGGACTTGCCGTAGTTGAGCATCTTGGTCAAGTCGCCGGACTTTTCAAGGTCGTCACGTTTCACGCCCCATTTCTCTTCCAGCTCCTGCCAGTTGATTTTGTTCTCGTCGATGGGCTGGTAGCCCCGTCTGCCCTGTGCTTGCTGTGGGCTTTCCTGATTCTGTTCCTGTTTCTTTTCCATTTCTTCCTGTTTATGCTCCGTTTGTTCCGTCTTTTCGGTAGTCTGTTCTTCCTTTACCTGCTTTTCGTAGCCGGAGGTGTCCACTTTGTGGGGTGCGAGCAGTTCCTTGTTGGCTTCAGGGTCTTTCAGCAAGTCTTTCATCACCTCCAGCAGTTTGTCGGCTTGGTCTGCCGCGACACGGTAGAAACCGAAGCGGCTGGGTTCCTTGCACTGCCGGAAGAAGTTTTTGAAGAAGTTGTCCAACACGTCGCCGTGGCGGTCGAATTGCAGGAAACTCTGCGCGTTCTCCGCTTTCGCGGGGGTACGCTTGGGAGAGCCGTCGGCATCCAGCCCGGCTACCACGCTGATTTCGCCCGTCTTTTCGTCACGGACTATCAGCACGTCCTTTTCAGTTGTTTTCTTTGCCATTTGAAAAATGTTTTAATGGGTTATTTTTGAAAGAAATTATGGATACGAGCCTTGTAGAAGGCGATATCTTCTTTTTTGAAGTCCTTTACGTGTCCGGAAAGGAACGTCAGCACGTCCTCCTCGCTGTAATAGGTCTTTTTGCCGAGCGTCTTGTACGGCAACGCGCCGATGCTGCGGTAGCGTTGCAGGGTACGCTTGCTTATCTGGAGCAGCATACAGAGGTCTTGGTTGTCGAACATCCTGATACGTTCCATCGGGTTCGGGGCTTTGCCGGACGGCTGTAAGGAAAGCAGCAGTTCGTCCTGACGGTCGATCCGTTCCATCAGTTTCTGCATCCAGCTCTCGAAATTGTTTCGGGTAAGCAGTTCCATACGTCACGTCCTCCTTCCTTTGGATTTGCCGCCGCCCATGCGTAGCGTGTGGTTCCGTTTCAGTTCCGTCGGTGTCGCCGCGTCTTCCATGACGGTGCAGTCCGCAAGCAGGCGGTCGATTTCAGACTGGCGGTAGCGGCACTTGCCGCGCAGCACTACATAGCCGATACGATGTTCGCTACGCATACGCTGGAGGGTGCGGCAACTCACATTCAACAGGTGCGCCGCCTCACGGGTGGTGAGCAACCTGTCTGCGGATTTTTCCTTCCTTTCGCCGGAAACGGCACGCACGTGTGCCGCTATTTCGGCTATCTGTTCCGTCAATGCGGTGAAAGCGGAACTTTCCATCGTTATTACTTTCATATTCAGTCCTTTCTTTTGGTTTCTGCGGCAAAATTCGGCAATAAACAAAAGGGGCTTTAACAGCTCACTACGTGTCTCACGTAAGATTTTTATTGGGAATGGCTCCGTAACCCGGACAGACGGCGCAACATACAGCCTTTCAGCGGGAAACGATATGGATTCATGCGGACGGCGTTACCTTTGCGGTAAACTCTAAAAATGTTTTGAATATGGAAATTGTATCTATCGAGAAAAAGACCTTCGAGATGATGGTGGCGTCCTTCAACGCCCTCTCGGAGAAGGTTGCCGCCCTGAGGCGCAAGAGCGACGGAGGGCGGTTGGAAAGGTGGCTCACGGGCGAGGAAGTCTGTGGGCAGTTGAGAATCAGCCCGCGCACGTTGCAGACCTTGCGCGACAGGCGGCTTATCGGCTACTCGCAGATAAACCGCAGGTTCTATTACAAGCCGGAAGAGGTCAGAAGGCTGATTCCGCTTATCGGCACGCTCTATCCCGGCGGCAGGTAATCTTATTATTCACCCACTGAATCCGAAGTTATGATGAACGAGAACAACGATGTTTTTACACTGGAGGACGAACCGGTTGCCACCGTGGTGCAGAATATGCGCAAAGGCTCTAAATGGCTCTCCGCATTTTTGGAAAACTACCGTCCGCCGCTGGACGGGGAACGTTACCTGACGGACAGGGAGGTGGCGGACTTGCTCCGTGTGAGCCGCCGTACCTTGCAGGAATACCGCAACAACAGGGTGTTGCCCTTTATCCTTTTAGGAGGAAAAGTGCTTTACCCCGAATCGGGATTACGTGAACTGCTGGAGACGAATTACCGCAAGCCGATGGAATAATGTTCCGGCATTTCGGAATAAAAGCGTACCTTTGTAGTTAAAACGAAATACCATTATGCTTCGGAGTGAATTTGCAAAATTGTTAGAATCCACAATAATTCCTGAAGGAATTGAGCAAGAGGATATAAAATCCCGAATATATCCTATAAGTACAGCATTGATGTCAATGTTGCCACAAAAACTGTATAGATATAGGAGTTGTTCAACATTAAACCTTGATGCTTTTGACAAGGATCTGGTTTATGCTGTTACTGCTGATAAGTTTAATGATCCCTATGACACTCTTGTTTATTATAGTTTGGATAATATTCAAGAGCAAATGAGAGCTTGTTGTACAGAAGAATTTCTTGAACAATTCAAACAGATACTTGAAGCTAAAGATTTCGATTTTCCTCCAAGTGTAATCCAATTTTTTGGAAGAAACAATTTGGCAGGTTTAAAAGAACAGGTAATATCGTGTAATGGTATAAATCCATTGACATTAGCTCTTTTTAGTGTTGCAATGGAAAACATATTGAAAGAAATCCTATTAAAAATGGGGGATACATTAAAGGTCGTATCTACAATAGCATGTTTAAGTGAAAGCATTGATTCTGTTATAATGTGGAGCCACTATGCCCAAAATCATGAAGGGTTTGCATTGGAATATGATTTAAGGTTCTTATTGGAACAAGGAGAAATGAATTGTTGTATTTTGCCTGTTATATATGATAATGACCGTTTTGATGCAAATAACTTTATTCAATGGTATATAGCAAAGAGTTTGGGGCTGGATGTTAAAAATATAGATTCACTATCACATTTGAAAATGGCTATTCACAAATCCACACAGTGGGAATATGAAAATGAATGGCGTATTATTCATTCAGAGAAACAACCTGCCGCACATTCTCGTGCAACAAGCCTGAAAATTGTTCCTAAAGCAATCTATTATGGAGAGAGAATTTCAAACATCCACAAGAAAATTTTGCATTATATAGCACAAGAAAAAGGAATTGCGGAATATGATATGTACATTGATTGTGGCTCGTTAAAGTATGAGATGTTATATAAGCCATCTCAATTTTGATACCTCATATTCTTTAGCACATAATTTGTATATTCCAAATTGACTATCTTAAAGTTAAAACGGACAGCTTGATGGTTGTCCGTTTTTAATTGATTGTCATCGTCTTTTCAGCAGTAACCGCCTTTTCCGCTATGTACGAATACCATGTAGGCGGTATGCTTGTCTTTTGCGAGTGCCTTGTCCATCAGCCAGCGGCGGAAAAGATGGGCATGGTATGTGCTCAGCCGGAAGGTGACGGGGATGATTATCTCAAGCGAGTAAACATCCGCATACAGACCGTTTTCAAGCTGAATGTAGCGGCATACCTCGTAATCGCTCAGTACGTCCGTCTTGCGGACAGCTTTGATGGCAGCGTTCACTGCCGGGACACCCGTGTGGAACAGTCCGGCGATTTCTCCGGCGGTCATCCATACCTCGTTACCGGTTACGCTGACGGTCTTATTCTCTATAATGATTATGTCACGTTTCATGGCTTCTCTGTTTTAGATGGTGCAACCTGCAAATTCCTCGATTTGGTTCAATCTTGCGGCAAGGTTCTCCATGTCTTGATTGAGCTTCTCTTTGGTTATTTTCGCGTATATCTGCGTTGTCTTTATGCTTTTGTGTCCCAGCATGGAACTGACCGTTTCGATGGGTACGCCGTTGGAGAGGAACACCGTCGTGGCTGCCGTGTGGCGGCTTTGATGCCATGTAATATGCTTGGTGATACCGCAACGCTTGGCGACGGCACGGATTCCGGCAAGACACGTGTTGTAGTGGGGTACAGGGAAAATCCTGCCGTTTTCGCACAGCCCACGGTATTTGTAGATGATGCGCTTCGCTATGTCAAGCATACGGATGTTGGACACCACACCCGTCTTCTGGCGGTTGATGTTTATCCATTCGTGTTCGTCAAAGTAGGTACGGATATTCTCTTCCGTCAGGTTGCGCATATCGGCGAACGACAAGCCGGTGAAGGCACAGAACAGGTATAAATCACGATACAGTTCTTGCTTCGCATTCTTCAGCTTGCCTTCTATCAGCAGGCGGATTTCATCTTTCGTCAGGAAGCTGCGGGTCGTTTCCTCCTTCTTGATTTCATACTCGCGGAACGGGTCGCGCGTGAGCCATTCGTTGTTGATGGCGATGAACACCATTGTCCGAAGTGGGCAGACATACAGCCACACGGTGTTGGTGCAGCAGTGTTTGTCCGTGCGCAGGAACATTTCAAAATCGGAAATGAAAGCGGGTGTAAGCTCTTTCAGGGCGATGTCCTTCACGTGGTAACGGATGGCGATGAACTCTTGCAGGTGCTTGTAAACGGTCTTGTACTTCAAGAGCGTGCCTTTGGCTTTCATGCCTGCCTCCACCTGCTTGGCATAGTCCTCGTTGTGCTGCCGGAACACCTGCAACAGCGTGTGGTAGCGGTGTTCCAGTCCGAGAAAGGCGTTTTTCACCTTTTCCGCAGTGACGAAGTTGTCACGCTCCATGATTTCCTGATAATGCCTGTTGATGCGCACGCGCATCTTGTCGAGCATACGGTTCGTTTCGAGTGCCGCCGTGCTTCTGCCCGTGACACGTCCCCCTTTGGTGTCCCACAGTTTGGGATCGACGGTCAGTTTGCAGCTGAACTGCGTCTGGCTGCCGTCCACCGTGATGCGTCCCATGACGGGCACTGTCCCGTCCTTTTTCACTACCTGACGTTTGAGGTAGTAGATTACTGAAAATGTACTCTTCATCGTCCTTAATTTTTTTAGGTTCAAAATTAGTCGGTGAAGAATCCTTCGTCGGTACGCAAAACACGGAGGAACGGCGCAATCTTTTTCCGTAACCGGATTTGTCGCGTGAGTTGTCAGTAACTCACTATATCACAATGCCTTGTTTTGTCATTCGTACCCATTTCATCATCTATTTGGCGTGGTTACGAACAAGTAACGTAGCGGCGTCTTGACTTGGCTTCGGCAAGGATTGTGGTGGCGTTGGAGATAATCGGCAGCTTAAATGAAACCGCTGTAAATCAATTCTATTACTTCATTCTTCCGTATTCCACTTTTTTGTAGTAACTTTGTACCGCAACAAACTGATTGTCGATTGGTTTCGATAAGATTATCGATAGCCATCAGTAATTTTACGGACAGCTATCAGTTATATTACTGATGGCTGTCGGCAATAAGTTAGTAAGGCATAAAATTTAGTACAGTATGGCATCCCGAAAAATACCGTACGTAACCTTTTAAATCAAATTCCCATGAGTATCAAATTCAGTGTTTATAAGACTCCCCGGCCTAAAGGGAGTAAAGATAACTTAGAACATGCACGTCTTGTTTCGAGAGGAACAAAAGGTCTTGAAGAGATATGCAGAGATCTCTCGGATGCTTGCACGGTTAATTCGGCCGATATAAAAGGTGTGCTGGAAGCATTGACCGTATATATGGGTAGAGAACTTGGCTACGGATATAGTATCGAGTTGGAGGGGATCGGACATTTCTCCCCGGCGTTGCGTACCCGGAAAATTTCTGAGGAAAACGGAAAAATCAGGTTTAGTGTTTCTGTCGACGGGGTGAATTTTCGCTGTTCCAACCGTTTGAAGGAGATGGTTAAAGAAGAACGTCCTAAGAAAGTAAAAAGGGCAAATGTTTCTTCCGAACCCATCGAAACCCGGAAGGAAAAGATGTTGGAATATATTCGCAAGCATGAAAGCATCAATGAATCGGATTATGCCGAGTTGAATAATTGCACTCGTTACCGGGCAGGTAAAGAACTGAAACAGTTTTTGGAAGAAGGTATCATCCGTAAGATGGGATATAAAACGCACAGGGTTTATGTGTTGGCCGCGAAAGAGTAAAGTACTTTTTTCCCTTCGCATGTTTTCCCGGGAGCAGACTTACCTTACATGTCATCAGGAGAAAAACCTTTATATTCTATTGTGTACTTTTTATGGCTTGCAGCAATATTTTTGGCTTTATATTCTAATGTCCCTAAGTTGATCTCGTTAGGATTGTGTTTTACTTCACCGATGACCATTCTCTTATTGAATTCGTCTACGGCAACGATATCTATTTCGTTTTTATTTCCGTTTTCCCAATAAGAACCGATAGCAGACCATTCTTTGGATAAGATTAGCTGGTCTCGGAAATATTTTTCAAGTATTCGTCCTATATATGTGTTGTAATCTCTTTCTACCACCTGTCGAATGAATCCCAGATTGGATATTTCTACTGCGCTTCTGTATTTGTAAATAAAGCGAAACCAGAAGTTCAGGAAATTGTCATCAATATAATAACGGATCTGCCGGGTATTCGGCTTTGAAAATATTGGACTGGTACGGGTAATGACATTAAAGTCTTCTTCCAATGTTTTTAATTGGGGACCGACTGAAACACCTAATTCGCCTTCGATTTCCGGCCGGGATGTTTTAGAAGAGGCTATTAGGGAAAGAATAGAGAAATAAACAGTATAATCCTTTCCAAATTCTTCTATGAGAACATTTTTTCCTTCCTCTAAAAAGAAAGAGTTTTCGCTGAAAATAGTATCCAGTATTTTCTCTTTTGTAAAAGCTTTGCTCTTGATTAATAGTTCTATATACCGTGCAACACCTCCGGTTACTGTATAAAAAGCCAGTAAATCTTCCGGAGTGAAAGATGGGAAATGATCTCTTATGATATCTTTTATCACATCTACTGTGAATGGGCGTAACACAATGCGATGATCGGCTCGTTGGAATAGTGGTTCCCGGGAGTTTTCGAATATGCGTTTCATGAGTGAATAGATCGAGCCGTAAAGTACTAAGTTTATTTTTGCGTGATCTTTCATTTCATCCCATACATTTTGCATTTCGCTGTAAATGGCGGGATTAATATAATAGAATTCCTGAAATTCATCTATTACCAATGTAAAGTTTTGTTCAGTTGATATGCGCATCAGATATCGGAATAAATCCCGGAAGTTACGGTATTCAAGGATATCTGTACCTAATATGTCTTTGGCAATTGCTACAAATTCTTCGCAGAGAAGTACTTCATTCTTTTTAGTACAGAAGAAGTAAATCATCTTTTTGTTTTCGAAAGCTTTCTTAATCAATGTAGTCTTTCCGACACGCCGGCGCCCGATTACAATTGTCATTTGTGCTGCTTCGGCAGACAACTCTTCCCAGTCATGTAGTAATTGTAATTCTTTATTTCTATTGTAAAATTTCATAAGCTATCCTTCTATTGTAGTCAATATTACTGTAACTTTCGCTACAATAATGCAAATGTAGTTATAATATGCTTGTTATGAAATAATTATAATGATGTTTTTGAAGTAAACCGATCAGACTTTATTTACAGGCTTCTTTTGCCGGGGTATTATCATTATCTTTGTAGCCTTTATAATAACGCTCTTATGAAATACATTTGCTGTCTGATCTTGTTCTTTACTCTCCTTTTACCTTCCTGTCAGTGGGGACGGCAGGAGGCTTTCTTTCCGGATGAAGGTTTGGCTGAACGTCTGCTGCGGGAAAATCCGGACAGCCTGGCGATGATACTGGAAGAGCAGGTCGTTCCATCCGAACTCTCGGATAGCCTTCGGGCGGAATATGGCTGGTGGATCACCCGGCTGCATCAACGACAGGGACGGAATATGGTGAATGATTCGCTGATTCATTATACACTTCGTTGTTATGAGCAACAACAATCCCCTCGTCTGACAGAAGCATATATGTTAGCTGCTATGCAGGTGAACTATTCGGGAGATAAAAGGGAAGAGGCTAAAGAGTTTATTTCAAAAGGAATACAGATTGCAGCAAACAATAAAGATACCACTTTGCTGGTGGAGCTTGCTTCGACTCTGGGTTATCATGATCTGCTTCCGGGGAATCTTTCTCTGGTACCTGAAGACGTTAAGCACATTATATTCGATTATTATGCTTTAGATTCGTTGCAGATGATTCATTGTTTGTATGGTCTCGGTTGTTATTATGCTTCCCGGCAGGAACCGGATTCAATGGAGCATTATATGATACGGGCACTAAAACTGGCGGAAGAGCTGCGAGTTGATAACAGTTCGATTCTCCGTAATTATATAGATGGTTTGAATGCTTTCCATCAGAGTGAAAAGGCTTTGCCGCTGATGAGGAAGTTAGATCAGGAATATCCTCCGAAACATCTGCATGATAGTATTGTAAAGACTGCTACTTATGTATGTCTTTGGTTAAATCTGGGGAAATTGGATTCTGCGGAGGTTTACCTGAAACAATTGGAACATTGTTGCGATTTAATCCCCCGGGATTATTACGGGAACGGATATCGTACCTCTTTTTTTTATGTGGAGAAACTGCTTCGTAGTGTTTATGATGTAAAGAAGAATAATGCTCTGAATATCATTGCTGTCTATGATTTTTGTGAAAAGGTGGCATCGGTGGAAAGAAGGAATGTGGCAATAGAAAAAGAGCGGTTGTTTGTACAGAACCAACTGGAACGGAGGAATCTGAATCTGAAGATTCAAAAAGACCGGAACCACCGCCTGGCTCTTTATATTCTGTCGGCAGCCGCTTGCCTGATTTTCTTCCTGGCTTATTTATACCAACGTAAATTGTTGAAGAAGGAACGTTTTATCCGGCAGATGAGAGAGCAGATGCGACTGCATCAAATTGCATTAAGCGAAAAGGAACAGCTGATCCGGCAAAATGAGGAGGCGATCGAACAATTGTCAGCCCGCCAGTCGGAGCAGGAGGAAATAGCCGAACAGCAATTGAACGACCAGCTCTCTGAAATTGAACGGATTCGTCAGGAGAATGAGCTATTGAACCGGGAAAAGAAGCAGCTGCAACAGGAAATGGCCCGATATGCTCAGAATATCCCGGAAAAAAACGTTGAAATGGATTCGTATGAGCGGATGGTCATACAAAACCAAGCGCTTACAACCAGCACGAAACAATTGTCTCTTCAGGTTATCTTGCAATATAAAGAGTTGGAACGTTTGTATCAAGGAGAGGTCCATAATCTGTCGGATATAGACTGGCCTGTCATTTATAAATTGATAGATAAGATATTTAATAATTACACCGGGCGGCTTCGTGCTTCTTTCCCGTTGCTGACGGAGGAAGATATTCAGTGCTGCTGCCTGATTAAATTACAACTGTCCACTTCGGCTATTGCCCGGTTGTATAGTATTGCTCCCTCTTCTGTCACCAAACGGAAACAGCGTATAAAGGAACGGATTAATCAGGGAAAAAACGAGTTGATCGGGAAGAATCAGCCGGCCGATGTCTATCTGTGGGGATTTTGATGAGGTGATTTGTCCACTTGAAAAATATAGATTCTTTTATTTGATTGTTTATTAGCAGTTTAGCTGTGCGTCATTGTACAGGTATCCGGTATTCTTTGTCCATATGGAATTCAAGGTTGTCTACTGTGGAGGCTCTACCTTTGCCTTCAGATAATCACTCAAATTCTATGTTATATGAAAAGAATATATCTATTTATTTTAGGTGCTGTTCTGTCAGTCAGTCTATGTTATGCGCAAAAGATAAAGATCTCCGGAATGGTGACAGATGGAAGTACGGATGCCTCTGTTGAATTTGCCAATGTCGTGTTGCAAACGCTCGATTCAACTTTTGTCACAGGTGTATCGACTGATACGAAGGGACGTTTTCAGTTGGAAAAAATAGAAACAGGCAGTTATCGTCTGATTATTTCCGCTATTGGGTATACAGATAATATAACCGATCTGAATGGTCTTTCCAAGTCAGTTGATTTGGGAAAACTAACATTGAATGAAGCTGCGGAACAACTCGATGAGGTGACAGTTACAGCCGCCAATATTGTCAACCGGGCGGACCGTAAGATCGTATTTCCCAATAAACAACAGCTGGCAGCCTCTACAAATGGGGTGAATTTGCTTCAGGCCCTGATGTTACCGCGCATTCAGGTGAATCCGATGACAAGGGATATCAGTGTTTCCGGTGGCGGCTCTGTACAGCTTTGTCTGAATGGAGCGAAAGTGGATGCAAAGGATATTTCCGCATTACAGCCGAACGATATCATACGTATTGAATATCTGGAGAATCCCGGCCTGCGTTACGGAGATGCCGAAGCCGTATTGAATTATATCACCCGCCGGTACGAAACAGGTGGCTCCGTTAGCCTGGATATGATGAATTCCCCGCATGTAGTATTCCATAATGATGAAATATCAGCCAAACTGAATCATAAGAAATCGGAGTTTGGTCTGAGTTATTATGCCAGTCCGCGTGACTTTTACAAATGCTGGCGCACGAATGAAGAATCTTTCCTCTTTGAAGATGGTACCTCCCTGCACCGGTATGAAAAAGGGCAGCCCGGACATTTTCAGGAGCTGAATCATGGCGGTTCTTTCACCTATAATTATCAAGAACCGGATAAATACCTGCTGAATGCAAAGCTGGGTTACTGGGGGTATCTGCAACCGCATACGGATTACAGAAGTGAGTTGTATAATGTCGAGTATCCGGACCATGTAACGGATATGCGGGACAACAATGATAAAAAAACACATCGTCCGTATGTCGATTTATATTATCAGCAGAACCTGAAGCACAAACAGTTTCTGGCGCTCAACCTGGTCGGAACATATATCTACACCGACTCCAAGCGTACTTATCAGGAAAAGCAGAACGATCTGTTACTGACTGATATCTACTCCGGTGTAAAAGGGAATAAATATTCCGTGATTGGTGAAGGTATTTATGAAAAAGGTTTTGAAAAAGGCCGGTTAAGTGCAGGACTGAAACATTCACAAGCCTTTTCGGAGAATACCTATGATGGAAATATGACATATAAAACGGAGATGAAACAGTCGGATACCTATTTATATACCGAGTTTCAGGGCAAATGGCAAAAGCTCAATTATTCGTTGGGTGTGGGTGTTACCCGTTCATGGCTGAAACAGGAAGGGGAAGATGGTTATCAGACCTATACGTTCTGGCCTCGTTTTTCTTTCCGTTATGCTTTCTCTGATAATTTCTATGCGCGCCTGAATGGCAGCCTGACGAACAATCCGCCGGCACTGTCGGAGTTGAGTGCTGTCGAGCAACTGATCGATTCGATGCAGATACAGCGGGGAAATCCGGACCTGAATCCGTACAACCGTTACCAGGCCGATTTATATATGGAATACCGGAAGGGGAAAGTCTCTGTCGGCTTGTCTTCCCGTTATCGGAATGCTCCGAAAGCGATAATGGAATCTACTTTTATTGAGGATGGCATGTTTATTCATACTTATGAAAATCAGGATGGTTTTCAGTCCTTGAATGGCGAGTTGAACCTGCGGGCCGGTATGTTATGGAATATCCTGCAATTTTCTCTTAGCGGAGGCGTGAACCGTTACTGGAGTGATGGGAAAGATTACCGGCATACCTATACGAACTGGTATTATCGTGCAGAGATAATGGGGCAGTATAAACATTTGACGGCTATGTTCAGTATTTACAACCGCCGGAATAGTTTCTGGGGAGAGAAAATGTCGAGCGGAGAGAATCTTCATATGCTGATGGTCCGGTATAATTATAAACAGTTCTCAGTCGGAGCCGGTATGATCAATCCTTTTGCCAATAACTATAAACGGATTTATGAAAACTGGAATAAGTATGTTTCCTCGTACAAGGAGAATTATATCAATGAAAGCTCTCATGCCTTTTTCCTGACCTTTGCTTGGAATTTCCGGTTCGGTCGCAAATACCAGAGTGACGGGAAGAAGATATATAACCAGGATAATGATTCGGGAATAATGAATGCCGGCAAATAAATGATTGTCTGACAGCTTGCCGGCTGTTATTCCTGTTCGTATCAGTTACATCTGCAAAACCTGTTCGCCCCGCAGGTGCAGGTTGGCCCGCCATCGCCATTGAGTATTTGTACGTTTTCTCAATTATGACTCTCCTTTAAACGTAAGATAATATAACTCAATAGAAAAAATGTATAAATAGATTGTCCATGGATTCTTTTATTTTTGTATGCTAATTTGATTAATTAAAATGAAACATCTATTCTTTCTTCTTTTTATTCTACTGTCTTCCGGTACGTACGCAGGGAACAAGATCCTTTTTGAAATAGGCAAGCAGGATAATTCAGCTGCCGAGTTTGCTTTGTATCCCGATAACTATAATAGTTTTTTGGCTAATTTCGGAGGGGAGAAATCTTTTTATGTCGGTTATTCGTCGGCCGGTAAGCACTGGCCTTATGTTTTGCCGGGACCGCTGGATAGCTGGGCTGGCGGCGGATATTGGGCCGGGTTTCATCCCCGCCATTTCCCTGCTGTGTTTTTTAATCTGGATAAGGTCTCTGCGCAGGGAGAATGTTCCCTGACTTTTTTCTTTACCGGGGCGCATAACAGCTATCCTGTGAAGATACGGGTGGAGATAAACGGTAACCGGTTTGAGGAAGAGTTGAACGGAGAAAACTCAGGAGAGTTACTTACGAACAAGGAGACCGGAAAGGCGAAAGAAATAAAAATACAGTTTCCTGCTGCGTGGCTTACTGCCGGGATGAATAAAATCCAGTTGGGAACAATCAAAGGAACCTGGGCGATTTTCGATTGTATCCGTTTGGAAACACCGGCCGGCATCCGGCTGGGGAAAGCCTCTTCTTCCCTGATACGTTCTGTCAAAGCAGCTCCGTTCGAATACCGGAAAGAAAACGGGGAACGTATGCAACCGGTCCTGGTGGATATGGACCAGTTTGACCATTCCCGGGAACTGACATTCCGGATAGAGGGATGCCAGCCGGTTTCGCGTGTGATTGAAACGGGCGAGAGTATCCAGGAGATATGGATGCCTGCTGCCAAGACCAATGACAAACAGGAAACTTTGCAGTTCACGATTCAGGATGGCAAGGAGATTGTTTATAAAGGAGAAATTACCCGTAGCCGGCAGCCTCTTCATTCTTATTCGGATGATGTCGACCTGCTGATGGGTACCGGTAATTCACGCTGGATGTTCAAACCCGGACCGAGTCTCCCGCTGAGTATGGTGCAGATCGCCCCTGATAACCAGGATGAGATATGGAAAGCCGGATATGAATATACGATTGAAAATATCATGGGCTTCAATCATTTCAGCGACTGGACCATGACCGGATTCCTGATGCAGCCTACCTGCGGGGAACTGAAAGTAAATCCTGGACGGGAGGATTTTCCCGACGAAGGTTATCGTTCGCGTATCGATAAGGCTTCCGAAAAAGCTGAAATAGGCAGATATTCCGTTTATATGACCGACACAAAGATCAAAGCGGAGATTACGGCAACGCGTCGTGCAGCCCTGCAACGGTATATTTTCCCGGCCAGGGAAGATGCCCGGATTCTGATCGATATGTTTACTCCCAACGAGTATCCGCATAATCTGGTGAATGCGCATATCACGAAAGTAAATGATACTGAGATAGAAGGGTATGCGACTTATTATAATGCTTTTACCGGTTATACGTTGGAGCAGAACTATACGTTATATTTTGTCCTTCAATTTAGTAAGCCTTTTGATTCGATGGGGGGATGGGTGAACGAAGGTGTTAAACCGGTAACCGGTTATATCCCTGGATGGAACAGGAATCACGAGTTTGAGACTCCTGCTGAAATAAAACAGAATATCACGCAGATAGATGGCAAAGGTGATGTCGGTATATTCCTAAATTATAAGACGAAGGAGAATGAAGAGATTCTTGTCCGTTCGGGTGTCTCTCTGGTTGATATGGCTGGGGCACGAAATAACCTGAAACAGGAACTGGCTGATCCGTTTGGTTGGGATTTTGAGAAAGTCGTGGATAATGCCCGTTCCGTCTGGGATGAATATCTGGGCAGGATAGCGATTGAAACAGATGATTACCTGCAAAAGAAAAAATTCTATACGAATCTTTATCGTGCCTTGGCAGCTAAAGCAACCTGGAGCGATGTGGATGGTCGTTTTGTAGATGAAGACGAGCGGATCAGGCAGTTGGAGAAACCGGACGATTGTATCGTGAGCGGTGAATATTGGAATACGTTCTGGAATAATCAGCAGTTATTTAATCTGATGGCTCCTGAAATATCCAGCCAATGGGCACGTTCGGCTATTCAGCTTTACCAGAATAGCGGATGGTTCAATACGGACCCTGCCGGAATCGAACATACCGGTGTTATGGTTGCCATGCATCCGATCTCTCAGATTCTGGGAGCCTGGCAAAGTGGTATACGTGATTTTGACTTGAATATTGCGTATGATGGTTTGAAAAAGATGATGACGACACCTCCTCAGAAATACGAAGGCGGTGGAACTGTTGGTGTTGAGAATTTAGTTCCCTATATGAAGTATGGGTATATTCCTGCAGGAAAAGGGACGGTTTCTAATACGATGGAATATGCTTATGATGACTGGTGCCTGGGGCAGATGGCTAAGATCCTGGGGAAGACCGATGATTTTAAATTATTTGATAAACGTTCGAACAATTGGTGTAACTTGTTTGATCCTGAGTCCGGTTTTATGCGGCCCAAAGATGAACATGGAAACTGGGTGGAACCTTTCGATCCGTATCATACTCCCGGATTTACGGAAGGGAATGCTTTCAATTATTCCTGGTTTGTTCCTCATAACCCCGAAAAGTTAATTCGTGAGGTCGGTAAAGAACGCTTTATAAGCCGCCTGGATAAGGCGATGGAGCAGTCGTCGCATGCCAATTTCAATGCGGCCGGCGATAATTTTTCGGCCTTTCCGATTAATCATGGCAACGAGACATCTATGGAAGTGGCTTATCTTTTCAATTGGGCAGGTGCTCCCCATCTGACACAGAAATGGATACGTGCTATACAGGAACAGTATTACGGGACTACCCCTTATGACGCTTATCCGGGTGATGAGGATCTGGGGCAGATGAGTAGTTGGTTTGTTATGAGTGCCATCGGTCTGTTTCAGATGGAGGGCGGTTGTTCGGAAAAGCCTTTCTATGAACTGGCATCCCCCCGTTATCCGAAAATAACGATCCGCCTGGACGGTAAGTATGGTCGGGGAAAAACTTTTGTGATCGAAGCTCCCGGTGCATCTAAGGAAAATAAATACATTCAATCAGTGACTTTGAATGGAAAGCCAGTCGATGGTTTTAAAATACCACAGGATGAAGTGTTGAAAGGGGGAAAGATTGTAGTTGAGATGGGAAAGGAGGCAAAGAAATGAACGTAACATCATTAGATCAGATAAAAGATCGTTATTATGGTGAAATAGGGACACCGGAGCGCAATGAGCTTGAAAGAGAATTGGAATCTCTTCGTGTCGGTGTGAAAATTCGTGCAGCACGTGAAAAGCGAGTCCTCAATAGTAAACAAAGCAACTGTAGCTAAAGGATGTTCCAATCTAGAAATAATTGAGCTATCCCGATCCCGTGCTTGACACGGGATCGCAAAGGCACAAACCGTATCCTGTATGTATTTTTTGATACAGCCGGTTCTTCTGCGACCCCGTGTCAAGCACGGGGACAAGATAGTTCGCTTCTGACAAAATCTGAAACAAGTTATTTTGGTGTGGTTGTCCTGAATAGGAGCAAGTAAACACCTTTATTTCTTTTCAAGCTCTTCAATCCTTTTCAAAAGAACATCGATAAGACGGGAATTAGATTTAACCAATTCGCGGAGGTCATCGCTATTGTCTACATTTACAATACTACTGTCACGCGTAATCCATACGCGACCATAATCTTTAGGATAGTTATTATACGTATCTCCTTCTATTCTCGTGAATAGTTCAACTGCGGACATGTTGAGTATATCCGCTATTTTGTTCAGACGAGTAAGGGTGAGGTCGGTTTCGCCATATTCAATTTTGCAATAGGCACTCGTAGAAAGATTGAGTTTTTCACTCATTTGTTCTTGTGTCAAATTCCTTTCCAGACGAAGTAATTGAAGGCGTTGTCCTACCAGTTTTTTCAAATCTGTTTCCATACTCGTAAATAATTGATTAATATTCTTATTTTATCGGTCAAAAGTAACAAATAATGTGGATATAATGTAACCTCTTTTCAATTTAACTTTGTAAAGTCAATAATTCTTAAAATCATTTAGATCAATAGGCCTGTGAAGTGAATGGTATAGAGACCGTAAAGTCTTATGCTTCGGCATTAGACGTGTCAAAATTATGACTTGTCAAATTATTATTAACCTGTAAAATAATACAAGAAAATGCAACAAAAAAAGAATTGTGATTTTCTCCCGGGAAGAAAGGATTCGATTTCCCAGGCAATAAAGATTATGTGTGGCTTGTTTTTATGTTTGCCGACAGAAGTTTTTGCTATGGATGAGAATCTTGAATTGTTAACCTCAAGTTGGATAGAGAACAGGATGCCTGATCAGGCGGAAAAAACAGTGACTGTTATGGTACGCGATGAAACCGGGCCTGTCATAGGAGCAAATGTTGTGGTAAAAGGAACGACAATAGGGAATATATCAGATGATAATGGAATGGTTATCCTGCAAAATATCCCGGATAATTCGACTTTGGTCATATCCTATATAGGTTATATAAGCCAGGAAGTGAAAGTAGGGAAACAGCATTCAATTCAAGTGAAATTGGTAGAAGATGCCGAGACCCTGCAAGAAGTTGTAGTTATCGGTTATGGCTCACTGGATAAAAAGCAAGTCACCAGCGCTATCACCTCTTTGAAAGCTGACGACCTGATGGTTGGTGTCAGTGGTGCCGACATTTCTACATCTTTGCAAGGCAAAATTGGTGGTCTGGTGATGTATAATCTTGGAAGTGCCAATGCAGGCACCACATTCCAGTTACGTGGCATGACTTCCATCAATGCCGGCAAAGCTCCGCTAATCGTCATCGATGGTTTTCCGGGAGGTGATATCCGGTCTTTGACGCAAGACGATATCAAGTCGATCGACATTTTGAAAGATGGTTCTGCCGGAGCTATCTACGGTACACGGGCTGCCTCCGGTGTGATTCTGATTACGACCAAAAGTGGTTCGGACACGAATGGAAAAGTGAAACTAACCTATAGTAACGAATTCACGAAGAAACAGGGATATAATGCTCCGGAAATGCTCTCCGGGCGTGAATATGCAGATTATGAAATCGGTACCGATTATGGACAGGATACAGATTGGTGGGATGAATTGCTGAATCATGGTAATTTTTCGCAAAAGCATCATCTTGCATTGGAGTTCGGAACCGAAAAGGCGCAGGTCTATACTTCTTTTTTCTATGAAAAGAACCAGGGAGTGGCCAAGCAGGATGGACGTCAGGATTATGGAGGGCGTGTGAATGCTAATTTCAAACTGTTTGACGATTGGTTGGAGATACATCCGGCTGTCGATTATCGGCAGGCTGCACGTAACAACCATTTTCCAAATTTCCAGCAGGCTATGCGTAATAATCCGACACGTTCTCCTTATGATCCGGAAAATGAAACCGGATATAATGTATGGCTGAATGAATCGCTCGATTATAACGTGGTGGCCGATGCTATGCTGGAGGATTACTACGGAGTGGACAAATGGTTTAAGCCGGAGGTGAATATGAATTTGAATATCAAACCGGTTCCAGGCCTCTCTTACCAGCAGATCCTGGGATATGAAAACCGCCAGTGGGAGTTGCACCAATATTGGCCGCGGACGCATCGTTCTGAGTTGAACGAATCACGTAAAGGACATGCGCATCTCGCATTCAGCAAGACTGAGAATCTGACTTCCGAGGGATATTTTTCTTATATAAAGGATTTTAAGGAAGATCATAGCTTGAATGTTACCGCCGGTTATTCTTATTTCGAGCATAACGGCGAGAATTTCGGTATGGATAACTATAATTTCTCTGTCGATGGTCTGAAATATTGGGATATCGGCAAAGGTAGTTATCTGAGTGACGGTAAGGCTGGCATGAGTTCCGGCAAAAATATCACGGAACGTCTGTTCTCTGTCTTTGCCCGCGCTAACTATGCTTATCGGGATAAGTACTTATTATCTGCTTCCATCCGTCATGAGGGTTCCTCCAAGTTTTCTGCAGACAATCGTTGGGCTAATTTCTGGTCTGCCAGTGCCGGTTGGCGTATTTCTAAAGAGAACTTTATGAAAGAGGTAAAATGGGTAGATGACCTGAAGGTCCGTTTTGGTTATGGTGTGACAGGCAATAACGATTTCGATGCCTCTTATATGGCCGATATGCTGGGCTCTGATACATACTGGATGCTTCCGAATGGCGAATGGGCTTATTCTTTTGGTAAAACGCAGAATGTGAACCGGAATTTAGGATGGGAAGAGAAGAAAGAATGGAACTTAGGGGGTGATTATTCTTTATTTGGCAACCGGCTATATGGAAAATTTGACTATTTCAAACGTACGATCGACAATCTGATTTATGAAGTGGCCGTGCCTCAGCCTCCTTATACACAGAACACGCAGTGGCAGAATATCGGTAGTATGGAAGTCAAGGGATGGGAGTTTGAAGTCGGAGGAGATATCATCCGCACAAAGGATTTTGTTTGGTCTTCCAACTTAAATCTTAGCCATAATTCGGGCAAGATTGCTACGCTTTGGGGAAATAATACTTATAAAAACGGTAACGGTTTCGTTGCCCCGGGTTCACCGGGTGATGCGGCACGCATGGAAGAGGGATCGACGATCGGTTCTTTTTATATCTGGAAGTTTGCCGGTTTCGATGATGAGGGCAATTTTTTGTTGTACGACAAAGACAACAATGTGATTCCTGCAAAGGATAAGACTGAGAATGACAAACGTTATGTCGGAAACTATACCCCAAAGTTGATTGTCGGCTGGAGTCATACATTTACTTACAGGAATTTTGATCTGGGTGTCAACCTCCGTAGCTGGATAGACTTCGATGTCTATAACACAATTAATATGTACTATGGTATACAGGGACAAGGTAATTTCAATGTGTTGAAAGACGCTTACGGCAAGTTCAGTCATATCAAAGGGGAAAAGCAGATTTGCGATTATTATCTGGAAGACGGTACTTTCCTGAAGATCGACGCTATTACGTTGGGTTATACGTTGCCGATGAAGAAGTATACGAAGAATCTGATCGATCGGATACGTATCTACGGCACAGTCGGCAATGTCTGTACGATTACCGGTTACAGTGGAATGAATCCGGAGGTAAACATTACCGGCTGGGATCAGGGTACTGAGAAGTTTTGGGATACGGAACGCTTTTATCCGATGGTTCGCACATATACATTAGGCATGCAGTTTAACTTCTAAAACAGATTGTAAGATGAAAAAAAGAAATATAATCCATTTGTTTTTATCAGGAATCATAAGCCTGTTGGCTGTTACGTCTTGTGATATAGATCCGACATTTTATTCGCAGTCGGTTCCTGAAACGTTTTATACCTCTCAGGATGCCGTGTGGCAGCGCTTTAACCGTCCGTTTACACATTGGCGTTGGTTTGTCGGGTCCAATAATGATCGTTGGGCTTTGCAGGAAATTGGCACAGATGAATTTTGCCTGCCAACCCGTGGCAGCGACTGGTATGACGGAGCCTATTACCAGAAAGTGCATCATCATGCTTATACCGAAGATATGGCATTTGTCAACAACGGATGGTATGGCTTTTCCATGGGGGTAGCTTTGGCCTGGGATGCTTTGGAGGATTTGGCTAAAATCGATTTCGATGCTTTGGGTTTTGCCGACGGGACACGCGAGTCGATGCTGAACCAGCAGAAAGTGTTGGTGGCTTCGCTTTATTTGGACGGGCTTGATCTGTTTGGCGGTGTTCCGCTCTATACGACGACGCAAAGTGATATCAAAGGGCGGTCGACTGATTTGGAAACATTTAATTTTATCGATTCTTTATTGACGGAGGCTATTCCCGAACTTCCGCTAAAGGAGGGATTGGGAGCGCAAGAGACCGGAAGTATCAACAGAGCTGTCGCCGCTGCGTTGAAAGTGCGTCTTTATTTCAATGCAAAATCTTATATCGGTAAAGAGATGTTTGCTGAAGCTGCCGGTATCTGTAAAGATATCATCGATGGGAAATATGGGCAGTATGCGTTGGCTTCCGACTGGACGAATATTTTTGGTTTCGACAATGAAGCCTGCCCGGAACTGATCTGGTCTATCCCGAGCCAGAATGCAAAACTGGAGACGGATGCCGGCTATTGGGATTGGTCTGTCCCTTATAATTACAAAAATTATCTGGGTGGTTTGGAAGGTTCCGGATCCAACAATGGAATAGGATTGATACCGAGTCTGGATCCGACAGGTAAGAAGTATCCGTATAAACTCGGAGGTGCTTATGGAAAATTTCACGATCGGGATGTACGCAAACAACCGTATGTATATGAAGGAAGCGGTAAATATCGAGGCATGTTCATTGTTGGCAAGTTAGTTAATCCGATTCATCCGGAATGGACTTGTACGGGAAGCCGTGAATATAAAGGGGAAGTAATTACGGTAGTCGATCAGGTCGCTTATTTTGCCAAAGTGGGTAAAGATGCGAAGTATCCGGATCTCGAATCGCTCCCGTCTAATGTGGGCATGGCGGAAGAAAACTCTTGTGTCCGGCTGGTAAAATTCAGTCCACGTCCCAACCAGGATGAGATGAAACGTAAGTTTGATCCGGATGTTCCTGTCATCCGCTTGGCTGAGATTTATTATACGTTGGCCGAGTGTAAGATGCGTGCCGGTGACAAAGAGGGAGCCGCTGATCTGATCAATACTGTCCGGAAGCGTTATTTTGAGGGCGGGAACGATCCTGATCCTGTCACGTCTGCCAATTTGGATAAATATCGTATGTTGGATGAATGGCAACTGGAATTTCTGGGTGAAGGACGGAGACGTACTGATTTGGTTCGCTGGGATGCTTATGTGACGGAAAGCTGGTGGGATCATCAGGCAACCAATAATAAAAATCTGAATCGCTTCCCGATACATTACAGTATTATCGGTGCTAATAACCTGATCAAGCAAAATCCTGGCTATGGTGAGTAATAAGAAAAGATTCGAAAGAATGTTGTGTTTTAATTAAATATAGTTTTTCGTGTTTTGAGGCTGTCAAAAGTTATCTGTTTCTTTGATTCAGGTCTTTGTGACAGCCTCTTAACGTTATCCCGGAATAATCTTATACCCCGCTGCCGTCAGCGTATATTGTATTTGGTCGATATGTTCCTGGTTACGTGTTTCCATTTCCAGACGGAGATAGCAGCCGTTGATGTCGGCGGTATGGCTAACTCGTTCGTGATGGACGGATACCACATTGGCTCCGGTGCGGGCAATAATTTCAGAAACGTGCTGTAACTGTCCGGGTTTGTCGACCAGTTCGATCGTCATGGTGTAGGATCGGCCGGATTTCTGCAAGCCCCGTCCGATAACGCGAGAGAGGATCGTTACGTCGATATTTCCTCCCGATACCAGGCAGATCGCTTTTTTACCTTTTATGGGAACTTTATTGAACATGGCTGCCGCTACGGCTACCGCCCCTGCTCCCTCGGCGATTAATTTGTGCTGTTCGATCAGAGCCAGGATAGCGGTCGAAATCTCATCGTCGTTGACTGTAACGATTTCATCCACATACTTTTTACAATATTCAAATGTATGTTCACCCGGTTCTTTTACGGCTATACCGTCGGCAATGGTACGGACGAATCCCATCCGTTCGATTTTATTGTGCTCGATAGAATTCAGCATGCTTGGTGCACCGCTGGCCTGTACGCCGTATATTTTTACATTCGGATTCAGATGTTTGATTGCAAAGGCGACGCCGGAGATAAGTCCCCCTCCGCCTATCGGAACGATTACGGCATCCAGGTCGGGCAACTGTTCCAATAATTCCAGTCCGATAGTCCCTTGTCCGGCAATAACGTCTTCGTCATCAAAAGGATGAACGAACGTATATCCTTTTTCATCTCTCAGCTTCAGGGCTTTCTGATAAGCGTCGTCGTACACGCCTTCGACCAAGCAAACATCGGCACCGTACCATTTGGTAGCCTCTATCTTGGAGATCGGTGCATTGTCCGGCAGGCAGATCAGTGACTTGATGCCATGGGTGGTGGCAGCCAGGGCGACACCCTGTGCATGATTACCGGCGGAACAGGCTACGACGCCTTTGGCCTTCTCTTCTTCTGTCAGTTGGGCGATTTTGAAGCAGGCACCGCGGACTTTGAATGATCCAGTAATCTGTAAGTTCTCCGGTTTCAGATAGATATGAGAATCCGGATTGATGTTGGGCGCACTGATCAGGTCGGTGCGACGGATAACTGTTTTCAAGGCAAAAGATGCCTGATAAATCTTATCGAGTGTGAGCATTACGCTAAATTTTTGAGGAGACAAATATAGGGAGAATTCAGATATCTCACCGAAACAATAATGCTTTTTTATTATCTCGCCAATATTTCGTATATTTACACGCTGGAATTTACTTTCCGGCAGAGGCTGAAAAAGAAGATAGAGCACCATATAAGTATATGAAACCAGAGGATATTGAAGATTTCACAGAAGAAAACGAGAACGAGGAAATAGAACAGACAAATACAGACTCACAGGAAAATGGTGAGCAATCTGATTCTACTACACATTCGGAATATAAAATACCCGGGAAGGGAGAAGGCCGCGTATCCTATCATCTGTCGGGGATGTATCAGGATTGGTTTTTGGATTACGCTTCGTACGTGATCCTGGAACGTGCAGTGCCGCATATCAATGACGGTCTGAAACCGGTTCAGCGTCGTATTTTGCACTCGATGAGGCGTTTGGATGACGGACGGTATAATAAGGTCGCCAATATCGTGGGGCATACCATGCAGTTTCACCCTCATGGAGATGCTTCTATCGGGGATGCGCTGGTACAGTTGGGACAGAAAGACCTGTTGATCGATTGCCAGGGAAACTGGGGTAATATCCTTACCGGTGACGGTGCCGCTGCTCCCCGTTATATCGAAGCACGTCTTTCCAAATTTGCTCTTGAAACAGTCTTTAATCCGAAGACTACCCTTTGGCAGCTATCTTATGACGGGCGTAATAAAGAACCGGTTACTTTGCCGGTGAAATTCCCTTTGCTGCTGGCACAGGGAGTGGAAGGTATTGCCGTAGGTCTTTCTTCTAAAATACTTCCTCATAATTTTAACGAGTTACTGGACGCTTCGATAGCTTACCTGAAGGGGGAAGACTTCGCTTTATATCCTGATTTTCAGACAGGAGGTTATGTCGATGTCTCTAAATATAATGACGGTGAGCGCGGCGGTTCGGTAAAAGTCCGTGCTAAAATAACCAAGCTGGATAACAAGACATTGGTAATCAGCGAAATTCCATACGGAAGAACGACTTCTTCCGTGATCGAATCCATCTTGAAAGCAAACGACAAGGGAAAGATCAAAATCCGGAAAGTCGATGACAATACGGCGAAAGATGTAGAAATCCTGGTGCATCTGGCTCCGGGCGTATCGTCAGACAAAACGATCGATGCCTTGTATGCCTTTACAGATTGTGAGATCAGCATTTCGCCCAACTGTTGTGTGATCATGGACAACAAACCTCACTTCCTCAAAGTGAGCGATGTGTTGCGCCATTCGACAGATGATACGCTGCATCTGTTGCGTACCGAATTACAGATACAGAAAGCCGAGCAGGAAGAAACTCTCTTTTTCGCTTCCCTCGAAAAGATATTTATTGAAGAACGTATTTATAAGGATGCAGAGTTTGAAAACTCGAAGGATATGGATGAGGCCGTGGCTCATATCGACCTGCGCCTGACTCCGTTCAAGCCTGATTTTATCCGTGAAGTAACCCGCGAAGATATCCTCAAACTGATGGAGATCAAGATGGGACGTATCCTTAAATTCAACTCGGAAAAGAGCAATGCATTGATTGCCCAGATTCGCGAAGAGATCGAGCGCATCAATCATCATCTGGATAATATCGTAGACTATACGATCAACTGGTTTACCATGTTGAAGGAAAAATATGGCAAGAATTATCCGCGTATGACCGAAGTCCGTAACTTCGACACGATCGAAGCAACGAAGGTGGTGGAAGCAAACGAAAAGCTCTATATCAACCGTGCGGAAGGTTTCATGGGAATGAGCCTCAAGAAAGATGAATATGTTTGTAACTGTTCGGATATAGACGATATCATTCTGTTCTATCGTAACGGAACGTATAAGATCGTGAAGGTCAGCGATAAAATGTTTGTCGGGAAAGATGTTTTGTATGTGAATGTATTCAAACGTAACGATACCCGTACTATTTACAATGTTATTTACCGTGATGGAAAAGTCGGTTATAACTACATCAAACGTTTTGCCGTCACCGGTGTGACACGTGATAAGGAGTATGACGTGACGAAAGGAACGGAGGGCTCACGGGTGTTATATTTCAGTGCGAATCCCAATGGGGAAGCTGAAACGGTCAAGGTGATCCTTAAACCGAAACCCCGCCAGAAACTGCTTGTGTTTGAAAAAGATTTCAGCGAGATCGCCATTAAGGGACGTGGCTCGATGGGAAATATCCTGACAAAGGCGGATGTGCATAAGATCAGCCTGAAACAGAAGGGTAGTTCTACGTTGGGAGGACGCCAGGTTTGGTTCGACTGGGATGTGCTGCGCCTGAACTATGACGGTCGCGGTGACGAACTGGGCGAATTCCAGAGCGATGACCTGATCCTGGTAGTTTTACGCAACGGCGATTTCTATACGACGAACTTTGATCTGAGCAATCACTACGACGACAATATACAGATTATAGAGAAATTTAACTCGAATAAAGTCTGGACGGCCGCTTTATATGATGCCGACCAGAAATATCCGTATCTGAAACGTTTCGTGCTGGAAGCCGGTAGCAAGAAGCAGAACTTCCTGGGTGAGAATCCGAAGAGCCGCCTGATGTTGCTTACCGATGAGGTTTATCCCCGTATTGAGGTGGTATTCGGTGGTCATGACGCTTTCCGCGAGCCTCTTGTGCTGGACGCGGAAGAGTTTATCGCAGTGAAAGGCTTCAAAGCGAAAGGCAAACGTATCTCTACCTTTGAGGTGGAAACAGTCAACGAGCTTGAACCAACCCGCTTCGCTCCTGCGGAACAGCCGGGAGATACGAGTGGAGAAGGTAATCCGGATAATGACGATACCGGGCAAACAGAGAGTGATTCGGATATTATAGACGAAATAACCGGGCAGATGAAGCTGTTTGATGAATAGCCTATGAAGACGTTGGCCTCTCTGATGATTTTGTCGTTTTGTCTGGTGTTTCCGCTTGCGGCTCAGACAGACAAAAATGTGGAAGACGAAATTCCGCGATCGGTCAATGAGGCGACGATGATAGGAATAGGCGGTTACAATGTCATGGATACCTACCTGACTCCCGGAATAGAAACGAAATATACGGGATGGGGTGTACGGATACAGAATGAACGGATGAAGATTGTCCGGCTGGCGGATTATAAGGTATCGCGCCAGCAGTTTCTCAATGTCGAGTTTGCATCTACCCGGAATGCTGCGGACGTGGCAACCGATTATGTGGGTTTTGTGGACTATTCGCTTGGATATCACTACCGATTTACCAACCTGTTGCCGAATCTGAAAGTTCTGACAGGCCTTTCAGGTCGTTTGTCGGGTGGTTTTATTTATAATACTCGTAACACGAACAATCCGGCTTCGGGCAAGGCTGATCTGGATTTGAACTTCTCGGCGATGGGGATTTATGGTTTTAAGTTCGGGAATTATCCGGTGACTTTCCGTTACCAGATGGAAATACCGTTTATCGGTGCCCTGTTTGCCATCCATAAAGGTCAACCTTATTATTATCTCAGCCAGGGAGACCGTAGCGGTGTGATAAAGTTCAGTTCGCTTCATAATAAATTTGCCATGAGGAATTATTTCACTTTCGACTTTCCGATAGCAAATTTTACGGTGAGGGCCGGCTATCTGAACAGCATGTACCGGACAGATGTGAACGGGATTAAGACGCATGTTTTATCCAACTCCTTTATGATCGGCCTGGTGAAGGAATTTTATTCCTTTGGAGGGAAACGCCTGAAACAGAGGCATAAGTACAGCAGTGCCTACTATTGAAAGCGAAAAAATGAAATTACATATTCTATATTATTTATTCCTGACGGGTATCCTTCTTTCGGCTTGCGAGAAGGCGGATAAGTATAATCCGTCTCCCAGGGATAACTTTGAGGCGCTTTGGCGGATTCTGGATGAGAATTATTGTTTCTTCGAATTTAAGAATATCGATTGGGATGAAGTGCACGACCGTTACAGTGTTCAGATCGATGATAAGATGAGCCAGTACGACCTGTTTGATGTATTGGGTAAAATGCTGGCGGAACTGAAGGACGGGCATACGAATCTGTTTTCTTCATTCGATGTGGCCCGTTACTGGGCTTGGTATGAGGATTATCCGGCTAATTTCGATTCGGACATACAGAAGAATTATCTGGGGACAGATTATAAAATTGCCGGTGGACTGAAATATAAATGTCTGTCTGATAACCAGGTGGGTTATGTTTACTATGGTAATTTCTCCAGCGGGGTAGGCGAAAGTAATCTGGATAATATGTTCCTGCATTTCAAAGACTGTAAAGGTATCATCTTTGACGTACGAAATAACGGGGGAGGTGCGATGTCAAATTCGGACCGGATCACCCAACGTTTCCTGGAAGAAAAGATATTGACCGGCTATGTCATGTATAAAAAAGGGAATGGGCATAATGACTTTTCCACTCCTTATCCTTTATATCTTTCTCCGTCCGACCGGCTTCGCTGGCAGAAACCGGTTATCGTTTTGACGAACCGTCATTGTTACAGTGCCACGAATAATTTTGTGAGTACGATGCGTTTATTACCCCACGTAATGATTATGGGTGACCGTACCGGAGGTGGTAGCGGTTTCCCTTTTACAACGGAGTTACCCATAGGGTGGAGTGTCCGTTTTTCCGCTTGCCCGATCCTTGATGCAGACAAGAAACATACAGAGTTTGGCATTGACCCGGATCAGGAAGTAGCCATGACCAAAGAAGATATGCAGAAAGGAAAAGACACTATTATAGAAGCTGCTATCTCGCGCCTTTTGTCCGGCTCAGAACTGTCAGAGCCTGATATAAATAAAATCTCCCCCGAAATACTTGCAGATTAATAAAAAAGATTTACCTTTGCACCGCAAACCAAATGCGGCTGTGGTGTAATTGGTAGCCACGCCAGACTTAGGATCTGGTGCTTCACGGCGTGGGGGTTCGAGTCCCTTCAGCCGCACAAAATGTAAAATCCTTCTAAGATGTTCTTAGAGGGATTTTTTGTTTTATGCTGGTTGCTAGGTTTGTTTTAGCCAATCAATGAAATCTAATTTTATCAGTTGCCAGTTCTTCTTTTTTAAGCATTTGGGATTGGGGTCGGAATCTGCAATATCAAAATTAGTGAAACCTTGAATAATTTCTTCTTTCGTATGATTGTAAGGAAAACGTTCTACATATAAGTTTAACATTTCAGTTATCGAATATGTATTATGTAATTCGTGAATATCCCAAAAGTCTTTCTTTCGTCCACCACGCCCGATTACATCTAGTTTCATGGCTATAATATCCTCAAAAGACGTTAGACGTATATTATCAATGACTTTTGCAGGACGAATAAAAGGATCTGTATAAAATAGATCGAGTTTGACAGAATCGTCAACAGAGTCACCTATTATATAGGAACATCCGAAACCAACAATTTCACCACAATCTCCGTTACAGTATGCAAATTGAGTTCTTAGCCAGTCTTGAATAACCCTAAAATCAATAGAATCATACTCGTAATCAGTAAATAAATCTATATCATCAGAGATACGGTGTCCTAACTGTAAACTCAATGATGTTCCACCTACAAGCTGGAAGGGGTGAAAAAGGTCATTGGACATTAATTGTGTCAATACCTTTTTTAGTAATGGCGTTACTGTTTGATATTTGAGTTTAGTTGGCATAATTCAGATATTTTTGAATGTTAGATTTTAGATTGACTGCATACTTATTATTTAAGTCCAGCAACGACAGGATTGTGTCTTTACCATAGAAACGAATTGTTTCAAGTATTTCTTTTTCATTTCCCCGTTCAAAAATACGATTAATGATATACCGTTTATTGGTGTTCCAATCTAATTTATCAAAGTCTGTATCCCAAAACAAGATCTTACGATATATAGAAAGATCAGGATGATATGATTGAGCTTCTTTCTTCTTTTCCAATTCAATATCATAATAAACCTGTAAGGTCATTAGTAGTCCTTCGTCTAAATGGAGTGATCTCTCGATCTTTAGAGACAAAGGTATGTTCATATTTCTTCGTCCCTTAATGATGGCACTTAACGTTTGAGGATGAACTCCTATGGATTCTGCAAATGCACCACTTCTTAATTGACGATTTCGTAACTCCCTGCTTAAAAATAAGCCAGGGTGAACACCTTTCAATATTTCTAATTGATCTTTCATATCACTACAAAAATAAACAAATTTGTTTAGAAATACAATATGTGGATATTTATTTAGCTCCCCCTACTCAATTACCCCAATCCTTATCGAGCATGGCATAAATTATATCGTCTACCCATTCGCCACGAAGGAAATAGTGCTTCTTTCCTGAACCCCAATTTTACGAACTTCTGAAAACAAGCAAAGGGGTACTTCACTCCAATTTGAGAATAAGTCCCCCCTTGCTTATAATTTCCTTTAATTATCAAATGTCAGTAATAATTGGTGATAAACAGTTTCGTTAATATCGTCGATTTAAGGTAAGTGTCGACTTGTATGAACTAAGTGCTTCTAATACCATCCTATCTTTAGCAAATTCTAACATAGTACGTTTACTAAAAAGAGGTCCGTCCTCTATATTCATAATTTTACCTTCAATGGAATAGTTAAACTTATATACCTCAGCTCCGAATCCGTCTTCCCTAAGAATATATTGACCATTCTGTGTATCAAAGAATTGCATCTCTACGTTAATTGTCCTTATAGTTTTATCTCCATCGGTTACGAGATTAACTCCCTCCCATGTCGTCTGTTTCAATGATTCAGAGTCAAATCTAAAATCATCATTATCATTACTGCAAGAAGTGGATACGATTGCCAAAAACAGTATTACAAATGTTCTGAATAAATTTTTCATATAACTATATTTTAATTGATAATAATTCAGGGAATAATAATACGTGCAAAGTTGGAGAACATGAATAAAAAAAGCCTTGAAATACTTCAAGACTTTCATTTTTGCCGTAGTTTTCTTCGTATATGGCTGACGGTTTCAGGTGTCACACCAAGAAACGAGGCTATCTCTTTTAAAGTAATATGCTGGGGGAGGTTTGTGCAGCGCTTTAGTAGCGCAACATAACGCTGCTCTGCTGTGTCGCAGTAAAAGCCAAGTAGCCGTTGATACATTTCTACAAAAATTTCTTCTGCTACCAATCTACCAAAACGTTGAGTATTTATGCTTGTTTCCCAAAAATCATTCAGTTCTTTCATAGATAACACGTACACAGAACAATCTGTAACAGCTTGAATATTGGTTAATGACCCCATGTGCTTAATCAGTGATGGGTAATCACACACAAAATCTTCGGTAAAACTATAACCGACAATAGGTTCGTTACCAGCATTATCAATACGAGTATATCTAAAAATGCCACTTTCGACAAATCCCACATATTTACATGGCTCATTTTGTCTAACAAAATAATCCTTCTTTTTAATCTCGATTGACTTTCCCTTTTCTAAAAAGTACTTTTTGAATTCTGAGAAATCAATCTCATTTATGTATTCATTGAAGTTCACCATCTTATAATCCGCTTATATTTGCAAAGATATGATTTTTAGGCGGTAATTATTTTGAACATACACAAAGAAGTGGTTACCTTTTTCTGAACTCCTCCTCTTTGGGGTTGGTACTATTGGGAATAAAAGGTAGATCGAACAATTCACCAATGGAAAATTCGAAACATCTTTCTTGTTCATGGGGATGTGGAACGAGTATTCAACAATTTTTGAACTTTGCTTTATATGTTTTTTCTAATTTTGAAGTAAACAAAGTCAATATAGAAATGAAATTTTTAATCCCATATAAATGATTTGGATAATTCTAAATTAAAAAAGATGTTTTAGGAAAAAGGAATGTACGCACTTGTTCTAAAAAAGAGGCTTTTATAGGATATTCTTTATATCTTTGTGCATCAGGCAAAAAGAAATACTATGTCAGAGGTCAATTTATCAATATCACATTTAAATAGTTACACAATTCTCAAAGAGTTTTTCTTAGAAAAAGGCAAAAGAGTTGAATACACAAAAAAGGAATACTTCTTGCAACAAAATTTTCCATCTCTAATTGCTGGATGGATAGAAAATGGTTCATTTCGATATACTTACATGAATGAAGCTGGAAATGAACGTATTGTCTGTTTTTCGTTCGAGAAAGAATTTGTTTGTGATTATGCTTCTTTTATCCATAGAGAACCAGCACTTGTAAGCATTCAAGCCATTACAGATTGTGTAGTTTATCAACTAACATATAAAGAATTAATTGATTTCTTAGAAATGAACGCAGATACACAGAGATTGGGGCGTAATGTAGCAGAGTCTATGTTTAAAATGGCATACAAACGAATGCTGCAGGCATATTGTGATTCTCCAGAACAGAGGTACATAACGTTAATGCAGCGGTGTCCCAATTTGAAAGAAGAAGTCTCTCTAAAAGAAATTGCGTCTTTTATTGGTGTTACTCCTGAGACCGTCAGCCATATCCGAAAAAAAATATTATTAAAAGAGTCTTGAATTTTTTCAAGACTTTTTTACTGCATTCTGCCTTACTTTGCATCTTTATTATATAACGCCTTCTGCTAACTGCAAATGAACTATAACACAGGTTGTATACTGATTAGATTATCTGCGATTTTTAATATCAATCAACTAAGAACACAATTAAAATGGATATAAAACATAAAATTCAGTTTGGATGTAATGCTGATGAATTAGCAATGAAAGTATTATCAGGAAAAAAAACAGCGACTTCATCTTTATATGATTATCACTACAATGAATACAAAGATATAATAAAAGTAAATGAATTTGCTTCTATACTTGATTCACACAATAAAGAAATCTGTATAATACAAATTACTAAAATTGAAATTGTAAAATTCGAAAGTATTACAGAAAAATTTTCAATAGAAGAAGGAGATGTAAGTTTAGAAAATTGGAAAAGAATTCATACAGAATACTATTCTTCTATATTAAAGAAAATTGGGTTAAAACTCACAGGAGAAACAAGGTTGCTTTGTGAATGGTTTACTGTTGTTGTACCCAAGACACAAGAATAAACTACTTTCTCACTGAAATATAAGTGAAAATGTCTTATTGGTATCTCATTGATGAAGCAATAGGACTAATAAATAATGAAATACACATTTTAGAATAGCAAATAAAATATCCCGAGCAGTTTAAACGGCAACTTGATAAACCACCTCTTCAAGGTGCTGCCTGAAGATGACAACCTGCTACGATATTCAAAATCTATAACCGTATCTGTTACGCTTTGAATAAATACATTATCCCGTTTCCGGTTAAAATTCATCTCCAGCAAATCAAGGCTTTTCCCGTCCGCTTTTCATTTCATCAGGAGATAACGGTATTTCATATCATTGTCTTGTAACTGCTGCATCCATTCCGCAAAACGAATATTCAGGACTAACGACGTAAGGCAAATGATTATTCCTGCCCTTTCCGTTTGCTGCGTATCAGCCGGAAACAATACCTTTAGCTTTTCTTTAAAATACTTGGCTCGTTCGAGAATTTTCTCTAAAGCCACATTTCGAAAAAGAGATATTGGATATTTACCATGACTATGTAGAGGAAGAGGCTTTAATAACTCATTCCTCTGCTTATGATTGTGTAGCCCGCATGTTGAAGCGGATGAGAACATTTGAAGGTGGTGATGCTATGGTCAATCAATTGCTCCGGGAATATAGAGATACATATAAGCGAAGAAAAATATGATCGCAGCATTGGAAAAAGTGTAAGTATTCATTTGTTACCCTAATCCTTATCGAGCATAGCATAAATTATATCGTCTACCCATTCGCCACGAAGGAAATAACTCTCTTTGAAATGAGCTTCTTTCCTAAATCCCAGTCGTTCGATAAGTCGGATAGAGGCGGTGTTTCTTGGATCAATAGATGCTACAATACGATGTTTCTTTAGGATTGTGAAAAAATAGTTTACCATTGCCGTTAATGCTTCGGTGGCATATCCTTTACCTTGAAAAGTTTTATTCAACGTACAACCGATCTCTACCTGCATTCTTTCGTGTCCTGTGAAGATTATTCCCAAATCTCCGATCAGACGGTTTTCATTCTTGGTAAGAATGGCAAATTGAAAGCATATGTCGGCTATATCTATAGTCATCGGCATATTGGTTATATAATTACGAACTTCCTCCACAGATTCGGGGAACCAGCCCTGATATTGGTTTTCAATAGTATCAGAGCGGTAAGCGTATATTTCTTCCGCATCATCCGGGTTTGCTAACCGTATAATCAACCTGTCGGTCAGAATATTGCCGAAAGTAGTACCTGCTCTATCAACGTTTTTGGATTCAAGCATATGTCTTTTCTTTTTATTTGATTTAAGACTCCATTGTGGCAATTGTATTTTCTAAGAATACAATTTTTACTCATCTCCAAAGATAGTAAATATTTGGAAAACAGCTGTTTTATCCTTTAATGCAATGTGTTAAAGTGGGATATTACGTGAAATGATAAGATGACAACACGAACTTTTGAAGTGAAATTATGGAATTTGACAAAATGAGGTAATATTGCTTTTCTTTTGAATAAAAAGATTTCATTATAGCTCTTTTAGTAACTTGTATGTTATGTCAAATTAGTGTTATAGAAGAGTGTTGAATACAATATTTAACAATCCCCTTTAGGTATATGACTTTTGCAATTCGTTTAAAAGGATTTTCCATCTCGTTTAAAACGAATTTTTTTTCATTTTAAATGAGATAGGGATTTATTTAAAGGGAAATTCTTTGTTAATAAGTGTTGATTATGGCCTCTTTTGAAGCTATTTTGTAGTATAAAAGCATGTTGAATAACACTTTTTGTGTTCTATAACAAGGCAGATGAGTGTTGTAAGTGGATTGACAATATGTAGTGTATACAATAAATATTTGGTCGATTGTTTTGTTTTATTTGATATGGGCAGCATAATGCTGTTTTGTTTGCTTCAGGCAAGATGATATGTTATTTCTTAAGTTGCTGACAGTGATGTAAAAGGTAGCAGGTCTTGATTCTCTCCCGTGCAGCCTTTCCATAGGAGGGTTGAATTGACAGTTTGATATTCGTGAGTTCTTCATAATAATATAATTCAAGTACGGATTATACAGATTTCATTGTTTAGATAAATAAGCAATTTGTCAAATCCGTATAATCCGTGCCTGTAAGAAAGTATAAAAAGGCTTTTGCTATAGTCTTCTTATGGTTTAGGGACTACCGGTTAATTATAAAACATCAGACAAATATTATTGGATAGATGTTCTATTGCCTTCGCTTTTATGTAACAACCTGGTATCGCCCATCTAATCTATTCATTAAATAGTCGTAGTTTTGGGTTATCTCTAGATAAGAGATGAATCCCTTTACATACTCATTTTTATCAGGGAATAAATAAACAAACTCACATTTACCTTCGTTGCTGAAAAGACAAGTCATCGTAAATGCTTCCTGGTCAAATCGTATCTCGATCGATTTTTCTTCCACATTTTTTTCGAAATAGTCAATTAAGCAATATGGATAGTTTATATATTTCTGTCTGATTTCTGGTAATGACAGATTTAATAAAGAAGTAATTTGTTGTAGCAGATAGTAATAGCCTTTTATTCCAGTTATATTATTATTGTCCATATGAATACGTTCCTTTCTAAGCCTGATTCGGAGGAATCGAGCTTATATTAATACTATGATATTTTAATTGCCTGTATTATATAGACTTATTCATTCTGTACTATCAAACAAAACAAATAAAAACAGGAACGTTGTGTAAATATATGATTTAGAATCAAAAAGCTAAAGGCAATTCTGCTTTTTTTGTACTTTTGTATTTTAACGTTGTACATAATCAAGCATAATGAAAGATTCAATCGCTTATCTGCCCAAAGACAAACAGGAAGAACTGAATTTTCTTGTAACGGAGATACTTCGTCGCTTACCTCAGACGGAGTTTATTATTCTGTATGGAAGTTATGCGAGGGGTAATTATGTTCGCCGTAGCATACGAATTGAAGACGGCGGTATTCCTACCGTTAAAATCTCAGATTATGACATCTACGTGATAACAAACGGAATAAACAGCAAAAAGGCAGAAACCATTCTGGATAACGTAGAAGATATCTTCTTTGCCGGAAAAGATTTTGACCGCGACACTCCGGTCGAGTTTATCAACGATGATATTAAGCAGCTTAATAAGTTTATTGAAGAGGGCCGGTATTTCCATACACAAATAAAGCAGGAAGGAGTAATACTTTATAATAGTGGAAAATACAAATTGTCTCGTAGGAGAAAACTCAATTTTGATGAGATAAAGAAACAGGCACAGGACTATTTTAATGAGAAGTTTGAAAAAGGAAATTTCTTTTTTGATGATGCCATAACAAATAAAGAAAGAGATAGGTATCAAATGGCATCTTTTTATCTTCATCAATCCTGTGAAAATTATTACTATGCTATCCGATTGACATTTACTTTGCGAAATAACAAACAACATAATCTATCCAAATTATCTTCTACCACCAGGCGCTATTCCGATGATCTGAGTACTGTATTCCCTCAAAACACACTTGAAGAGAAACGACTTTTTAAACTATTAAAAGCCGCTTATGTGGATGCCCGGTATAATCCTCACTTCGTCGTGACTAAAGAGGATATCGATGCGCTTATCCCAAAAGTCGAATTGCTTAGGGATATAACGAAGCGGATTTGTGAGGCGAAAATTAAGGAGTATGGGGAGCAGAGTGGTATATAGATACATCGACACTTTCGATAGTTGTCCTTTTTGTATTTACTGGAAATAAATATTATCTTTGTAACTAATACAATAATATTGATTAAGCCGTTTATTGCTACTATAGTATGACTTTATTATATACATTCGACGAAGATAAGACAGAAGCCATAATGAAGGTTCTGGCACAAAACTGTCAGAAGAGACGTTTGGAAAAAGGCCTCTCACGAGATGCTTTGGCAGATTTGAGTAAGGTTCCTGCTGCTACAATCGCGAAATTTGAAACGAAGCATGTCATATCTTTAGTTTCTTTTGTTGCATTGGCAAAAGCGTTGGGATATACCAATGATTTGAAACAATTATTGTCAGAACCATTATACAACACAATGGCTGAACTGGATGAGATAAACAGGAATTTAAACAGGAAAAGAGGAAGCCGTAATGTCAGGAAAGAAAAAGAGTGAAACCAGGAAGATAAGGTCTTTGGAGAAAATCAGACAGATAAATAAAGTGTCTGTATTCTATGGAGACAAAAAGGTGGGTGAACTTGCTATGACTCCTACTCAAAGGTGTGCTTTTGAATATGATAAAGAATGGCTAAAGTCCGGTTTTTCTATTGCTCCAAGGCAATTAGACTTGAAAGAAGGTTTGTTTATTGCCCCCATAGAACCTTTCTATGGCAATTTTGGAATTTTTGAAGACAGCCTGCCTGACGGGTACGGGCGTTATCTTTTAAACAGAATATTGCAAAAAGAGGGGATAGATGATACAAGCTTGACTCCTGTGCAACGTTTAAGTATTGTTGGCGCTTCCGGAATGGGGGCCTTATCGTATGTGCCTGAATTATATATCGGTGAGCCAAAAGGTCTACCGGAATTAGATTATATGCAAAATTTAGCTCTCGAGGTGCTTGCCGAGAAAACGGATAAGGATGTCGATGTTCTTTATTTTAATAGTGGTAATTCAGGTGGCTGTCGCCCAAAATCACTTTATAAAGATGAGGAAGGAGATTGGATATTGAAATTCCGTCATATCAATGATCCGAAAGATATGGGTAAAATGGAATATCAATATAATAAAGCTGCTCGTGCATCAGGTATCAATGTGCCTGACTTTAAACTTATTGAAAATAAATATTTTGCTACAAAACGATTTGATATAGAAGATGGTCAACGTTTACACACTGCAACAGCCGGAGCTTTACTTAACCAATCTATCCATTATCCGGCATTGACTTATGAGAATTTATTGGCTTTAACCGGAGTCATCACGCAAGACCCTGTTCAGGTGGAAGAAATGTTCCGAAGAATGGTCTTTAATATACTGGCTGAAAACAAAGACGACCATGCTAAAAACTTCAGTTTTTATTATAGGAACGCCCAATGGGAATTGGCACCAGCCTACGATTTGACAAGATGTAGTGGCGGTTATAATGGTGAACACGCTACAACTGCTAACGGCAGCGGAAATCCAACTATTGAAGACATGCTTGTCGTGGGCGAGGGTATCCGTATTTCCCGTAAAAAAGGACAAGAGATTATCGGTCAGCTTAAAGAAGTCTGCAAAGAAATTCTTGCCGACAGATTCAAAGAAAGATCCAATAAGTAGCAGTTGTTCACATAATAATGTACTTTTGTATTTTAACGTTGTACATAATCAAGCATAATGAAAGACTCGATCGCTTATCTGCCTAAAGACAAACAGGAAGAACTGAATTTTCTTGTAACGGAGATACTTCGTCGCTTACCTCAGACGGAGTTTATTATTCTGTATGGAAGTTATGCGAGGGGCAATTATGTTCGCCGTAGTATACGGATTGAAGACGGCGGTATTCCTACCGTTAAAATATCAGATTATGACATTTACGTGATAACAAGCGGAATAAACAGTAAAAAAGCGGAAACCATCTTGGATAACGTAGAAGATATCTTCTTTGCCGGAAAAGATTTTGACCGCGATACCCCTGTTGAGTTTATCAATGATGATATTAAGCAGCTTAATAAGTTCATTGAAGAGGGGCGGTATTTCTATACACAAATAAAGCAGGAAGGAATTATTCTTTATGATAGTGGGAGATATAAATTATCTCGTCGTCGGAAATTAAACTTTGAAGAGATCAGAGAGCAGGCACAAGAGTATTTTGATGAAAAGTGTGTGAGAGCAAATAACTTTTTAAAGTATGCAATAATGGCTGACAAAGAGACAGATTATAAAGAGGCATCTTTTTTTCTTCATCAATCCTGTGAAAATTATTACTATGCTATCCGTTTAACACATACACTACGAAACAGTAAACAGCATAACCTTTCCAAATTAATATCTTCTGTAAGACGTTATTCCGATGATCTGAATAATGTATTTCCTCAAAACACCTCCGAAGAGAAACGATTTTTTAAACTATTAAAAGCTGCCTATGTGGATGCCCGCTATAATCCTCATTTTGTAGTCACAAAAGAAGATATTGATGCACTTATACCAAAGGTGGAAATGCTTCGAGATATTACAATGCGGATTTGTGAGGAGAAAATTAAGGAATATGGAAATACTGATTGACCAGAAATCAATTATATTGCAATTTAATGAATGCTTTGCATTGATAAAATAAGATGACAAACGAGGTTACCTTTTTTTATATTCCAAAATAAATAAACGATATTCTAAATTTCATTTATAGGGCTAAAACCGGTTCTGTTTTTGTGTAATTGGTTTTAAACCTGTATCTTGCGCGCCTTTTAAAATATTTATTAATGAGTAAAAGCGTGTTATGAAGAAGAATTTGTTTAGCTGTTTATTGCTACTATTTTGTGCCTCCGGAGTATTTGTTTCTTGTGGGGACGATGATGAGAAAACGACTGTTGGATATTCGGGTAAGGATATAAGCGGAGATGCTGGGATTACCCGTGATAAAGAGACGAAAAAGGCTGTGCTGAGTGTGGATACCGATAAAGCCTGGGAATTATATGCCGGTTCTACAGCTGAAGATATCGATATGAATACACCTTGTCTGACCGGTGACGGAAAAGGCTCTTTCGATTTGAGCGTTGATGCCGGAAAAAGATCCGTATTCTTGTTTAAGACGGCTGAAGGTCAGGCTTTATTAGCAGAAAGATTGTTGCCGGTCACTGCGTATAACTTCAGAGATTTGGGCGGTATAAAAAATAAAGAGGGGAAGTTTGTTCGTTGGGGAAAATTGTTCCGTACGGACGAAATGAATAAGATGACTGATGCCGACCTGACATATCTGGCAAGTACGGGACTGAAAACCGTTGTCGATTTTCGTACTGCAACAGAAAAAGAAGGTGGATTTGGCGGTATGATGCCGGCTGCTCCGGATAAATTGCCTTCTACTGTAAAGAATCCTTATAATTTAGAGATCAATGCCGGTAATATATTTTCTGATGAAATTATCGGAAGTATATCTAAGGGACTTAGTGAGGAAGAAACTGCACAGATCATGATTGACGGGTATATCGAAATGATCAGTTATGATGATTATGTGGCCAAATACAAAGAGTTCTTTAAATATCTTCAGGATGAAAATTCTTTACCGTTAAGTTATCATTGTTCAGCTGGTAAAGATCGTACCGGGGTTGCGACCATGCTTATCCTGTCGGCTCTCGATGTGGATAAGGCGACGATTATGAAGGATTATTTGCTTAGTAAAGAATATATTAAGGGTAAATATGATTCGTATTTGAAATATTATCCTCAGATCGCCCCGTTAGTAACTGTCGATGAAAAATATCTGAATGCCGCCTATGATAAGATAGACGAAAAGTATGGCTCCATGACTAAGTTCCTGACAGAAACGTTAGGAGTCGATATCCAGAAGATGAAACAGTTATACTTGTATTGATTACTTGTAAACCCCGATTATTCCATCTGCTGTAATTGTCTCGGCACTTACCTTGAACTTCCGGCATCTGCTGTTATTGTAGAACCGGATACTGGCTTTGCCTTTTTCATCCGGAGTAACGGAGGGATTCCAGTATAAAGTGCGTCGGTAATCCGGTTCGGGAGGAAGCACTGAATAATCGGGACTATAAAATTCTTTGACCTGGCTGTAACCTTCCAGCCAGGTTTTTCGTACCCCTTTACCTGCATCTGTCGGAATCTTGTCTTCCGGGTATGTTTCAACAAAAACGACACAACCATATATCTTATCTATTTCCAGCGGAGATATTCTTGGATCTGCATATTTACACATAGTGGAGATATCCTCGTTGATGTAGATAGACTTGATGGCTTCGAGCCGGATCAGTTTGTATTTGTTGTAATCCATTTCAGTAGCCATCGTCGGTTCATAGTTGATTACAAAAAGAGGCATTCTGCCTTTGTATTGCAGATATTCGTCCTGTCTGGAGAAGGCTTTTCTGAAATTATTATTCATATTAATCATCAGTTCATGGATATCTTTTCCGATGTATTTGCCCTGGTCCGTGATATCATCCCATTCTGACTGAACGTCATAATAGGCGATAGATTTCGATCGGTTGTTGTAGATATCCTTTTCACGTGATCTCTTTTTAGCGGTAACGGTTACTTCATCCAGGCGGAGGATTTTTTCTTTGTTTCCCACTTTGGCCAATGAATCTTCGTAAGAAGTCAGCAGGGCGTTGATATCTTCTTCCGGTTCCTGAATATTGGGAACATCTTCCGGCTCAGTTTTTTCTTCTTTATCTCCTTCCGCTCTATCGGCGATGTTCACTTGCATCTCGGCATAGCGGTATCTCTTAGGTTCCGGAGTGAAAAGCCTGTCCAGTATGATCCGGTGGTCTTTCTTTTTCCCTTTTTCGCTTACAGCCAGTATCATATTCCATTTCCCGGTAATATCTGTACGGAAAGCGAAACGTCCCAGGCTGTCTGTAACAAATACATCGAACGCATTGCCGGGCTTTTCCTCTTCGCCCCTTTTGAGCAGGAAGGAAGAGACGGTGACATTCGGTTTGGGTATTTTCCTGACAAATGAAACTACCTGGCCGTGCATTTCGATACCTTGTTCCGGCCTGTATTTCAAGTCGAATGGTTCTATACCTGCCATCTGCTTCCAGGAATAACGGTGCCAGCCTTGCACCATCATAAGAAGGTCGAGAGCTGAGCGATGGGTAGAGTCGTCCGCTTCGAAATAGTAAGACGGGTTGCGGACGTACCCTTTGATTTCGGACATCAGCAGTAGATCGGTCAGGATAGTATGATTCCACGCAACTTCGTTCATGCCGTCTCTCACCGATAAGGAGAATGGCGTTTGTACGGGATTGGCTTCCCGGTCGGTTAGGGTAAATTCCATATCGACTGCTTCGTAAGGCTCGTATGTCTCTTTCGAGGTTTTTGACTGAATACTAAATTGGTTGTCTTTGTTGTTGAATAGGAGGCGGTCGCAAAGTATTTCTCCATCGGAATTGAATAATATGGCTTGTGCAACACCTGCCGGGAAGTTTGTTTTATCTACTTTAAACCGGATTGTTTCATTATGGATGACATTAATAAGGCTGTAGCCATGTAGTTGTCCTCTGCTGATAAAAACCAGGCCCAGTTTCTCGGCGGGAGTATATTTATTTTTCTGTAAGGAGATTTCGAGACTGTCAGGAGAAGACAGGTTGTCCACATGGAAGGTGAATCCTTGTGGTAATGGCTTGGGCATATCAAACTGGTATTGTTTGCCGTTGTAGTCGACTATTGCTTTTCGTTTGCTTTCGTCAGGTGTATAGTCGAAGAAACCTCGTCCTTCGTGAACTGTTGAAAAGGTGGAGATATCTTCTTTGTCTTCATTGATGATCTTTCCGGAGGCTTCCAGTGGGTTACCGAATGCATCGGTTATTTCGAATGCAATCCGTGAAGTGATGCCGTGGATCAGGTTTCCTCCTTCCGGATAGAGTTTCAAGGTTACTTTCTTGTCTTTTTGAGGCTTCTCCCGTTTCTTCGGGTATTTGCCGTATCCGTATTTCAGCATGTTTTTCTCTTCGAAGTTTCCCTCTTCTTTGGGCTTGTTAAATACGGGCAGTAGCCGGGAGAAGATAACGTCTTCGCCGAAGTTCAACATATATTTCGTGTAGGCACGGACTTCATAAAATCCGGAATAGAAGGGAAGCTGGCCTAGCGTGAAATCACCATGGCACCGGCCGTCTTCTATTTTCAAGACACGCTTGTCCACTATTTCTCCTCCGGGATTGAGCAGTTCGACATACAGGGTTTTGCTCAGTTCGGTTGCCTGGTGCAATTCGGAGGTTACGACGTAACATGTAAACCAAATATTATCGCCCTGATAGTAACTGGTGTTATCGAAATGCAGGTAGACTTTTTCGTGGGGAATATATTGGGAAAACTGATCGGTCGCACGAATAAACTGGGTTAGTTTATTGAGTACACTGTCCGGTTCCTGCCCCGATGCTTTAAGGCAAAATAGTAAGAGAAAAATATAGTTGATAACGTTGTAATGTGTTTTCATGCGACTTCGTACTTCCCTTATATGGAAGAATATACGAAGTTACAGATAAATAAAAATGTTGCAAAGGGATGCAGGCTTTTTTTAGAAAGGGCGCATGCTTTTTCGGAATAGCATGTGCCCTTTTTCTTCAATCTTCCTTATTCCTCCGTATCGATTACAGGAGCGTCGAGATTCGTTATTTTCTCTTCTATATCGAATGTTTTGCCGTCTGCATCTGTGTAACTGTATCTTAGATAGAAACTTTGTCTTGTTTTATCGTAAGTACTTTTACCCAGATCAGTTATTTGGGCATCCAGCCAGGGTTTTATAGTAACAGATGTGCTATCCGCACCGATAGTGAGAAGCATAAAATTGGTTTTTATGTATTTGGCTTCTCCGGACAATGAATGGATAGGCATCCGTACAGAATTGGAAGACATGGCTTTCAAGGTTGGCTGTACCGAACGGATTGTTTTAGGTAACTCAATAGAACTACCCGCATAATTTCCAGAGAATCCGTTGACCATTTTAACTTCGTAAACCATTGTTTTCAATTCTTCGTTCACATCATACCCTTCGCTGTTTGAGACGATTGTGAGAGGTAGGGCATACGAGATGTCGGGATCAAGCCCTTGTGGTTTTAAGGGGATATGAAGTACTCCGTATTGAGCATTTGCCGGAATGGTTACCGATAAATCTGTCGATGTGTAATTCGCTTCCGGCAATAGTTTTTTGTCGATATATAAAGGATTCCCCAATGCACTTTTTTTATTGAGTGAGTCAAGCGCATTCGGGTTGATTGCCAGTTGAACCGTCAGGTCGGACTTGATAGGTTCGGAGGAGGCGCAATAAATTGAAAATGACATGGAATTGTTTTCACTTCCGTAAGCATGTTCACCCACGTAGAGCATATCACGGCTGTTTACGATATAGAGTGTTTTTTTATATTGTTCACCAAAATCAGCCGGTTCACTTGAACAACTCCAAAATATGAAGGCTGACAGGGAAAATAATATGAGCTTTAATTTATCTGGTTTCATAATAAACTGTATTAATGTATTTGTCTAAAAACATATTATTAAAATCCGGGCATCTGGTCCAGATTAGGATTTTTATCCACTTCACTTTTAGGTATGGGGAAGAAAGTCTGTCTGCGGGTAAAGACCTTGTAGATCCAGTCTCTTTCTTTTACCTGGATAATGTTGTAGAATTTATCCTTTTCTGCTTCTGTTGCGCTTACATCACATCCCATAACCGGTGCGTTCTCGTAGATAATTGCTTTTTTAGTACGTCGCAGGTCATGATATCTACGTCCTTCCCAGGCAAATTCGATCTGACGTTCCCGTGCAATCAACTCCCTCATTCTTTCTACATTGGCAACATCGGCGTCGGTGATGCCCGGTAATCCGGCCCGGTAACGGATCAGGTTGAAACAACGTTTCATTTCGCCTGTGTTGCGTGTCACTGTAATGTCGTTGATGGTATATGCCTGATCCAGTTCATTCATCGCCTCTACATAATTTAAATATACTTCGGCCATACGGTAGGCCGGACAATATTTGGTTTTCTGCCTTCCGCCGCTGATCCATGAATCTTCGTAATGAAGGAATTTCCGGCAGAGATATCCGGTCATCGGGTATTCTTCGGCTTCGCCTTGGGGACGGTTCAGGGCATAGTCCCGTCCACTTTTTGAGTCGCTGAAATATTTGGCCACTTTGCCATCCTGCTGGTCCACTTTGTCGGGAGGAGTTGAGGTGGAGGGGAAGTAGGAGTTATTGAAGGCAATCGTTGCATAAAAGCGCATTTCACGATTCGCATACCATTTATGAGTTCCGCTCAGCAGCGTAAAACCATTACTGTTTTTCTCTCCGGAAAATACCAGATCCGTATTTGTGTAACCTTCTTCATAAGGATAGGCTTCACTTGCATTATTGATGGTACGTCCGTCAGCCATGTAGTAAGCATCGACCAGTGATTGCGGTACAAAGAATACATTCCATGCATTCAGTACACCCGGGGCGGCATATTTATTCATGCCGTTGATTCCCGTACTTTGGCGGCTAAAAAGTATCTCCCGGTTAGATGATGCTAATACACATTCGCCATTGAACATATCTATGTAAGAATGGTAAGGATCGATGCCTCCTACGCCATCCGGGAAATCACCTTGTTCGGCTGCCGGTACAGGGAAAGTCGGAGTATTCTCCATTTTGGGAACAGTATAGAGATCGTTGGGTTTGATATCGACCAATCGTTTAGCATTGGCAGCAGCGATAGCCCATTTTTTTATATCTTTTACCGGATTGAGATAAGGTACCCCCTCATTGTTTATAAAATCGCTGAATTCTGAATTTTCACCGTTATAAAGCGGGCTGGCCGTATAAAGCGTCAGGCGTGACAGTACTGCCAGTGCAGAATTCTTTACTGCCTGGCCGATTTCCGAATTATCCCTGACCTGTGTGGGTAATAGTTTGATTGCTTCTTCCAGCAAGGCTGATACATAATCGCTGCATTCATCCCATGTGTTGCGTTCGACCATCATCTGGTCGATAGGAGTGTCGAAGTCGACAGGCGTATCAGGAACAATGGGGACGGGACCATAGGCCAGCATCAGTTCAAAATAGATCATCGCTTTAACGAATGTCGCCTGTCCGATCCATTCCGATCGTTGTAAAGCGCTTACTTCCTGACATTCATTTACTCTTTGAATAAAAGTATTGGCTTTGCGGATTCCTTCATAAAAATAATTCCAATAGTCGAAGTGGTCCAGATCTTCCGCTTTCATTTCATTGTTACAGAAATAATTGTAGTTGTGTCTGTTTCTCTTGTAGCCTGCTACACCTTCATCGCTGATAAGCACCCAAGGTTGCGCATTGTCTGTCCATGCGCTTGGCGAACCGTAGTCGACCAGGTAACTATATACGTTATTCAGATACTTCTGTGTATATTCTTTTTTTGCAAACACAGTGTCAAGGGTGAACAGATCGGCTACATACGGATCTATATCCAAAAAGTTACACGATTGGAAGGTAATTCCTGCACTGTTGAGGATAACGAATAAGAAGGCAAATAGACTTGTTTTTATTTTTTTGCTTGTCATGATTCGATGAATTAAAATGAGACTTGTAAGACCATTGAATAAGAACGGGTAATAGGATAAACGGCACCGTTGTCGCTTGCTTGTTCGGGATCCCATAATTTTACTTTATCCCAGACACATAAATTATCTCCGAGCACAGATATACGTAAATTGCTCATGTTTATTTTCGACAATATTTTTTTAGGGATCGTATATCCTATTTCAAGAGTTTTTAAACGGAGATATCCTGCATCGGCAAGCCAGAAAGAAGAGGGCCGGTTGTTGTTTACATTTTCTCCGTAGGTAAGACGGGGGAAACGGGCGTTAGGGTTCTCCGTCGACGGGTCTCCTGAGTAAGAAGCCGGTGTCCAGCGATTTTTCTGATCGTTCACGATGGAAAGAACGTTGCCGGTCACACCTCCGGCAAACGGGTAATATCCGTTTCCTCCCATGAAATAATCAACCTGTGCTGCACCTCTGAAAAATACACTGATGTCGAAACCTTTCCATTTGGCACTGGTCGCAAATCCGTATTGAACTTTTGGTATGTTGGAATTACCGATAGGAGCAATATCATAATCGTCGATACGGCCATCGCCATTTATGTCCTGATACTTAATGTCTCCTGGAAGAACTTTGCCGAATTGGGTAGGACTGTTTTTAACATCCTCTTCATCTTTGAAGAGTCCCAGAGCGATTAAACCACGGGTCACACCATAACTGGTTCCTTTTTTAGCCAGATAAGGGTAGCGGGGAGGTACCTCGTCGTAATCGATGATCTTATCTCTTGTCAGTGTGAAGTTTCCGCGTAATTCAACGTCTACATTACCAAAACGATGGGTATAAGAAGCTGTACCGTCTGCTCCCCAGCTCTTCATCTTGCCCACGTTTCCCCAGGGTTTTGTTCCTACGCCGATGGTTCCGGGCAGTGTGGCACGTTCCATGAAGATATTATTTCGTTTGTCGATAAAAGCATCTACCGTGATGTCAAGCGCTTCCCAAAGGGTAAGGTCGATACCGAAATTCTGTTTGATCGCTTTTTCCCAGACAAGGCCGGTGGAACCCAGTACGGCATCGGTTACTCCACCTCCCGAATTTTGGTACTGGTCGCCGAAGACATATCCGGGTGCACTCATATTTACGGTTGTAAGATAAGGAAAACGGACATCGTTACTGATCTGGTCGTTTCCTACCAAACCGTATGAATAGCGGAGTTTTAGGGTCGTGATGAACGGTAATTTCTTTTTCACCAGCGGATAGTTGGAAATAACATACCCCAAAGCGGCTGAGGGGAAAAATCCGAAGCGTTCTCCTTTCGGGAAATTTTCGGAACCATTATATCCGAAGTTACCTTCTATAAAGTAGATATCATTATAAGAATAAGTAAGGCGTCCGGCTATCCCTTGATTACGATGCGGGATAGATGCCAGTTCACCGTCTGCATCCGTGCGTTGGTAGTCCTTTTGATTGTAGAGGAACAGTCCTCCGATACGGTGCTTTTCGGCAAATAACCGGTTGTATTCCACTTTACCTTCGACATAAATCGTACGGATACCGTACGAAGTACTTTTGAAAGTCATTGGCTCGGCAACAACAGTTTTGAGTGTCATCAGTTCCCCGGTATTCCAGTTGCGGTCAGTCGCTTTATACAGATCCGGCATTTTGGTACGGCTGGTAAGATGATTGTTGTAGTTGTCGAACGACAGAGATGCCGTCGCTTTTAAGCCTTTCGTGATAAAATCTAGCGATTGTTCTATTTTCAATAAAGATTCTATAGAATTATCACGGTCGGTGAGGAAGCCGGTTTCATTTAGCAATACGGAAGGAGAGGTCATGTCTCCTTTTCCGTAAGCGGGAAGCTGTCCGTTCGAATAGCGTACCGGAACAGTCAACGGGGTTAAGGATGCTTGTGCACCCCATATCTCTTTGGTCGTGCCCATGCCCGGACGGTTCATATCAACCAATTTGGCGGATAAGAGTAAACTAATCAGTGTACTTTTGGTCAGATCGACATCGATGTTGCTTCTGAAAGTATATTGATTACGTCTTACATTCGAGTGATAACGTTCCATGCCGGTTTGTTTGTAAATGGCATCGTTGGTCCGGTAAAAGGCACTCATATAATAACGGGCCAGTTTGCTACCGCCGGAAATATTGATATTGCCCTGTACACCCAGTGTCCGTTTTTTCAATATCTCATCCTGCCAGCTAACATCCGGATAGAGGTCAGGATCCATGTTGTATTTTATAATATCGAAAATCTCGGGAGAATAAACCGATTTATCGCCTCTCACTACTTTGGCTTCGTTGGCTAGTCTGGCATAGTCGTAAGCTCTGAGATAGTTGGGAAGTCTGGGTAGTGTTTCTATCATCGTCTTAACACTGCCGTTGATCGAAACTTTTCCTTCAACACCGCGTTTGGTATTGATCAGTACCACACCATTCGCACCTTTGGCACCATATACGGCAGTTGCTGTTGCATCTTTCAGAACGGAGAAACTCTCGATATCTTCGGGAGCCAGTTCGTTCAGGCTGGAACTTCCGCGGTCTATCCCGTCTATCAGTATTAAGGCACTGCTATTGGCTCCGAATGTACTGATACCCCGGATCCAAAATTCGGATACATCGCTGCCCGGTTCGCCACTCTGCTGAACGCCGATCAGCCCCGCTACACGTCCGGCTAGCGCATTACTGACTGAAGTTACACCGCCCACATTCAATGTCGTCGGTTTAATACTTGTAATGGCTCCGACTACGCTGACTTTTCGTTGTGTGCTATATCCTACGATACTGACTTCTTCCAGTTGCTGTGCATCGGCATCCAGTACCACATTGATTGTTTGTTCCTTGGCCGTGCCGATTTTGATCTCTTGTGTTTTGAATCCGATATAAGAAAAAACGAGCGTTGTGCCAGGTTTGACCTGAATGGTGTATTTGCCGTCTATATCTGTAACGGTTCCATGCGACTGGTCGTTTCGCGGATATATGTTTACACCGATCTGAGTCTCATTATTAGAGTCGGTGACTACTCCCTGAATATTAATTGTTTTTTGCGCTGAGGCAAAAGCCGGCAGCATCGTCAAAAACAAGACGATCAATGCTATATATTTTTTCATTTTTATGTATTTTAATCTATGGTTATTGAATAGCTATACAACGGATCAAATAATTGTAGGTGTCGGCCACATATAGGATACCGTCGGGGGTAGCTGCTACATCGTAAGGTTTATTGAAAAGTGCTTCCTGGGGTTTACCGTCTTTATATCCGGATTCTCCCGGAACTCCGGCGAAGATGGTTGCATTGAACTCCTCATCTACTTTCCAGATGACATGGTTGGTGTAGTCTGCCAGATAGACGTTCCCTTCCTGGTCGGCGGCCATTCCTTCGATCTCTCCGAGTTGTGCGGCTTTTCCGTTTCCTTCTTTAGCCGCGCCTTTACCTGTTCCAACGATATGTTCTATCTCGTTTTGTGTAATCCATGGAGTAGAATGTCCGGCAGGAGTATGATAAGGATTCAGGCGATAGAGGCGTCCCCAGGCTTCGGAAGTGATATAGAGATATCCGTTTTTCTTATTATAGGCGATGTGTGCCCATGAATCCATATTCAGATTCTCTCCGATCAGCTCTACCTTTTTTGTTGCAATGCTTACACGGATCAGGCGTTTACCTGAAGAGGATAACAGGAAAACATAGTCATTGTCGGCAGCCAGCCCAAAATAATCCATGGCTCCGGCGATGTAGTCACCTTTGTCATTTTTTTGATCATAATAAGCTTCAGCTTCCTGCCAGTTGCTCGATTTATACAATCCGTAGAAAAGAAGCGGGCGCATGGATGTACGTCTTTCCAGTACATAATAATTTGTAAAGTCCAGATTGAATGAACATTGCCAGGGCTCATGCATCCCGGAAAGTACAGTGCTGAGTTTGTTGTCCTGGATGGAAAGCATCCTAACCATCTTGCCTCCATCGTCAGCAATCAATACAGTCCCTTCATCATCGACAGCCAGCATGACGGGACGTCCGAATGAACCTTCCAAAGCTGGGCCGTCTTTAGCCGTTTTCACGTCTAATTGTCCGGCTACAGTAGTAACGGTGGCTTTAATGTTGTATTTAAATAATTTATCTTTAAGCGTTTCTTCCCTGTATTTGGGTGATCCGTCTGAATTTACTCCATCTTCTACTGCTACTTTGATGGTAGAATGTTCTCCGGGTTGTTTGGGGACCATGGCATAGATAGCGTTGTTTTGTACTTTAAGGATCAAGGCCTCTTTTTGATTGAAAAACAATTTTACTTTGGATATATCATTTCCGAAGTTGGAGCCACTCACCACTACACGGGTTCCTATTCCTCCTTTTTCGGGACCTATGCTTGATACAACCAACGGTTTATCAGGGGAATACGGATTATCTTCAGAAGAACTGTTGTCATCATTACAAGCTGTAAGTCCTCCTATGAAAAGAAATGCGGTAAATAGATAGAATAAGGTTACATTAATTTTTGAGGTTTTCATTGTCTAATGTACTATGTTTAATACTAGGTGCAAAGTATCGTTAGTACAATCAGTAATTATTCATTTGCAACTGAATAATGATGATTGTATGTAAGCAGGCTTTTGCATGGTATAGCAAAAGAGGATCATATTAGATCTAATTTAACAAATAAAGATTACACATTCTCTTAGAGTATGTAATTGAATAATGCGACTAAGGGTATTTCAGGTCATGTTATAATGTTATTTGTGAAAGACTGTAGTCTTTCTGGTTTGTAATTAGTATACGTTAACTTTAATGCTGTAGTCTTCGTAGAACTATGGCATTAGGCGAAGAATTGGGAGACATAAATGGCAATTTATTTCATTTATTTATGAAAAATCGAAATATTGTCCATCATTGTAGTAATATTGTCCATTTTTATGCCTTTAAAAAGCTTGTTATTTTGTATTATTAATTAAATAATATGAGAAATAATGCCATAGTTCTACGAAGACTATGGTGTTGTTATCAATAAGAATTATGCTGTATCAAATTAATTTGTCTCAGTTTTTACTTAATTTGAATTGGGTATGAAGAATGACCTGTTCCTTTAAATTTTATTTTTTTGTTTATATAATCCTTGTTATTTAATCGTTTATTCGTAAAATGTCTGGTGCGTTGTTTGTATTGTTACTTTTAACTACATACTAAAAGAGAGCCTCAATGCTGTCATTTCCTATATTTGCTTTCATTTCTTAAATAAATTAATTAAAATTAATTAAAACACAGGGGCGTTTTGCTTATTAGTCTGTAATCTTGTTACATTTGTGCATGACATACTTTTTATATACTCTAACATCATGAAGACAAAAGCAATTATTATCAGTCTCTTTTTTTGCTTGTTCATGGGCGCATCCTTTTTGTGTGGAGCTACGCCCTATCTCTCCGGTGGCCAACCGGCCGATTCCGTTTTATGGAAACAACATCTGGATACGATGAAGAAAAATACTGCTGAATTTCATCTAGGGTATATCCTTACAGGCTATAAATACATCGGCAAAATATCTACGGAAGAGGATCTGGAGAGAGTAAAGCTTGCGATACTTGATGGTACAGGCTATCCCTTTGTAGAAAGTGGAAAAACGACATTGAAGAGTTTAAAAGAATTCTCTTCTATCGACAAGGAAGAGGCAGAAAATATGAGGAAAAAAGTAAAGACGTATTTGGATCAAATGTTGCGGTTGCGTCTTGGACTGGAAGAAGTGGAATTGGAATGGACATGCGATGGTACTATTTATAAGACTGTCTGTGTAGTTTCCGACACACTCGGGGTCATTTACGAAAATGTTTTTATCAATACCTTATGGTCCAGTACTACAAAGACTACTGTGGGGTATTCGGAATTCTAACACAAATTAGAACAACTATTTCGGGATCAAATACAATTGTTTTTTAGAATTAATACTATATAGCTGAAATCAGTTTGTATGTCTGGGCTGTTCTCTATGTCATTTCAGACTACTGCTTTCAGCTTTCAGTTGTTCGGGATGGCCTGTTTTTTCAATCTATCCGGCTGAAGGGATGAAACCGTGAAAAGGTGTATACGGAAATTCGAGGTAAAATAACTTCCAGCAAAGCATATATGTTTTGTCGTCAAAGGTCCTGACTTAACATTCCGAAACACCTATGTTTTACGAGCAGGATAATTACCTGCAGGCAAATGGATAACTATTGGTTGGAGAATGGATAACTATTGATTGGCAAACGGATAACTATCTGGCGGAATCTAAGTCCGGTTATATCACCTTTCAGTCGGACCGTTTATCTTTCAATGGGAGATTACGACTGACGCCTGAAAGGTGAGCTTTGAAAATTACATTGCTATGGGCTGGATTTTCTGCATGCTATTCAATGAGGTAGGATGTCTTTTAGATTTCTGATGACCTTGGATTTTTTTGTTAAGAGATTATAGTTATTATGTCCTCCCGAATACAGAATACAGTTTATTCCCAAAGCTTTTGCCACTTCCGCATCGTGTAATGTATCTCCTATTATGAGCGCTTTTTCCGGATTTAGGAAGTTTTCTTTTATCAGTCTTTGGCCGATCCCGATTTTTCCGGTAGCGCAGATGTTATCTGAACCGTATATTCCTTTGAATTTATCCGTCAGGTGGAAACGGTCAAGCATGCGCAATAGATCGTTTGTCCCGGCAGCAGATAGAATATATTGGCTGATGCCTTTTGCATTGATCGCATCCAGGATAAAAGGGACATCAGCATGCAGCTTTATATCTTTCTCGTAGTTTTTATAACGTTCCATATATTCTGCGGATATCTTTTCGATTGACTCTTTTTCGAAGTCGATACCTATCCGGATATGGAACTGTTTGACGGGGAAGCAGAATATCTCTTTATAGGTATTTATATCCAGTAGGGGTAAATTCCTTTTTGAGAGTATTTCGTTGATAACCTTGACGTTTACTTCTACATCGTCTAATAACGTTCCGTTCCAATCCCAGATTAAAGTTTCTGTTTCTGATAAAATCATTTTTTTAGTTTAAGTGTTTTTACTCGTCTTCTTTGGAGAAAGATAGTAGACAAAGATAGGCAGATTTCTTATATAATCCGGCTGTGTCGGTCGCGTTGTGGTACATTATTTTTATATTTGCGCCCGTCTCTTAATCCTGTGAATGTATGAAATATCTGCTGGCTGTTCTTATTTTATTGGTTAATACGGCCGTTCAGGCACAAACGAAAGAAACCTGTCGGGTCGCCTTGGTGCAGGCACATCTTGCATGGGGAGATGTTGATGCAAACCTTGAAGCTTTTCAGAAGCGGGTAGAGAAATGCCGGGGATGTGATATGATTGTGTTTCCCGAGTTGTTTGTTTCCGGATGCGAAATGAAAAAGAAGGATAAGGAAGTCGCTGTACAGACGAAAGATGAAATAGCGGGTTATTATCCGGTTGTCATTGAGAAAATGAAGGAATGGGCGGCTGGTAGCGGAGCCTTGATAATCGGCTCTACAATATATAAAGAAGAAGGGAAATTTTATAATCGCTTACTTGCTGTCTTTCCTGATGGACATTATGAATATTATGACAAACATAACTGTTTTAAGAAAGGAAGTTTTTCTCCGGGAGAAAAACAGTTGGTCCTGAACTGGAAAGGACACCGTTTGGCTACTTATATCTGTTACGATCTCCGTTTCCCGGATTGGAGTCGGAATGAAGACCGCTATGATACAGCTATTTATATAGCCAACTGGCCGGAGTCCCGGCGTGATGATTGGAACCGGCTTCTTCGTGAACGGGCTATAGAGAATCAGGCCAATGTTATCGCAGTCAATTGTGCCGGGACTGATCTGGGAGGTATCATCTATGCAGGCGATTCTTACCTCTTGTCTCCCGAAGGGAAGATTGTCGGGGAATGTGAAGCCTACAAAGATGATATACTGATTGTAGATTTATAATTACCAGTCAATATCTTATATCCATTTTTTCTTCTCCATTATCAACAGCTACCGGATATGCGTTCTTATTATAAGTATATTTGTAATAAGTCGTATGGGTGTTGCCGGTTTTTCCATCTGTTACGGTTTCTTCCATAAGTGTGTTCCGATAATTGAGGTACTGGCGGGAAGATATTCCTGATGTAAGTGAATGATAACTGAAGAACCATAACGGTAATTCCACTTGGCTCATTGAACCGGGTTGGTTGCTGTATTGAAAACTAGAGGTTGTGATAAGTGTCGAATCTTCGAGGCTGAACTTTTCGAGTTTTAACAGGTTTTTCGTAGATGGCTCGAAAGTTAAGGCATAGTAATATTTTCCATCCCATACTTTCTTATACCCTTCGCTAGTTATTTGAAATGCACCCAGATCTGTTATTTTTGTAGGAAATCCGTTTCCATCCAGTTCAATTTCCTGATTATAGGAAATATCCATGCTTGGTTCTCCACTTTGATTTACAATGATTTTATTTTCTTCCTTTTCGAAACCTGTATAGCCGTGTCCGTCCGCTATATTGGGATCAGCAGGAGGAGCGTAGGAGATACCGCGAAGTTCATTGCCTTCGTAGTTGAAAGTAGTGGTGAAACCGTCTTGGTTCATCATTTGCAGCAACCGGTTACCGGAATACGATAGATGGGTTGTTTGATTTTCTGTTTTGAATGCACTGGGGAGACCGTCTCTCCCTGTCGAACCGAAACCTTCGGTATTGTCATCACAGGAAAACAGACAAAAACTTACAGCAATCAGAGCTGTCGAGACAAGGGTATGGATGAATAGTTTCATAATAATTAGTTGTTTATAGTTTTATAAATATGATGCGATAGTAATTTGGATAGTTGCATCTGTTGGAAAAAATATAAGTATTTACGTGGTGAAGTGGTGAGTGTCAGATAAAGGTCCTATGTTTTGAAATGTAAAGACCTGACTTTTTTGAGGTGTTTCCTGGCTTTTTTTCGGGCTGGTAAAAAATGGAAGAGGTGGTGCAAAGGCTTCAAGCCAATGTTCCACCTCTTCTTATATATATGAATGTACGTGTTACCTACCCAATTCTTTATTATAGACTTCTTCATCATTAATAATGCGGAGTGCTTCTTTGAAGCTGGCATTATCATCATTGATTACCTGGAAATATTCTGCCATATCATACAGGTCACGGGCTATCAAAGCCTTTATCTGTAAGGCGATAAGCGGTTTTGAACGGTTGTATTCTTCTTCTTTATACTCGATCTTATCTTCTTTACCCAGATTAATTAACTCCTGAAGAGTTTCTTCGGGGACAACAAAGTCTTTTTTATACTGGCTGAATTTCGGATATTTCTTGTTCATTGCCGCACGGTTACGGTCCAGGTAACTCATGGAAACACGGTTTACAAGACCGGATGCAACCAAGTTACGGTGATAATCCGTATAACGGGTTGTGTCTACTGGGATGAAAACGTCCGGCATGATACCGCCACCGCCGTAAACGATACGTTTGGTTTCCAGTGTGTTGTATTTCATAGAATCCGGGAAATGGATGCTGTCGGCACTCATTAGCTCGCCGCGATTATAACGGTCGATCAGGTCGTGCTGGTAATCTTCCAGTTTACCGTTTTCGTAATGTTTCTGGATACTACGTCCGGTAGGCGTATAATAACGGGCTACTGTCAGACGGATCATAGAACCGTCCGGCATCGGAATTGGTTTCTGGACCAGACCTTTACCGAATGTACGGCGTCCTACTACGACACCACGATCCCAATCCTGTACGGCACCCGAAAGGATTTCGCTGGCAGAGGCAGATGATTCGTCTACCATAACGACCAGACGGCCTTCTTCAAAATTGCCTTTGGCTGTCGATTTGGCTTCGTCGCGCGGTTGTTTGTTACCTTCGGTATACACGATCAGTTTGTCTTTATCGAGGAACTCGTCTGCCAGTTCGATGGCAATATTTAGATAACCGCCCCCATTACCTTGCAGGTCGAGGATCAGGTTTTTCATACCTTGTTTTTGCAACTTGGCAAGTGCGTCGCGGAACTCATCGGCTGATGAAGCGGCAAAACGGTTCAGTTTGATGTAGCCGGTCTGTTTGTCTGCCATATAAGCGGCGTCCAGGCTGGTAACAGGTATCTTTCCGCGGATGATCTTAAATTCGATCAGTTCCGGATTCTTATTTCGCAATACCTTGATGTTTACTTCAGTTCCTTTCGGACCACGCAGACGTTTCATAATGTCGGTCGTCTTCATTTTTACACCGGCTATCAGGGTGTCGTCGACCATGATGATACGGTCGCCAGCCATCAGGCCGACCTTTTCGGACGGACCGCCGGGAATTACCTGAATGACATATAAGGTATCGGTCAGCATATTGAACTGGATACCGATACCGTCGAAGTTGCCTTGCAAAGGTTCGGTCATCTCTTTTGTCTCTTCCGGATCCATATAGTTTGAATGTGGGTCCAGCTTTTCCAGTATACCGGTGATCGCATCTTCTACCAGCTTGGAATCATCCACCGGATCTACATATAGATTCGAGATGGCATATAAAGCCATGGATAATTTGCGGGCATCCTGATTCGGTTTCTGGGCCACAGCCGTTGTGATGGCAATCATTGCAACGAGCAGGGATACTACGATTCGTTTCATTTTAATTTTTGTTTCGTAAATAGTCAATATAAATTGGTTCCCTTCGGAACGAAGGGAGAAATATCTTTGCCATACCGCAACAATTCACGTACAATACTGGAACTGATGTGTGTATGTTCGGGTTCTGTAAAAAGAATGAATGTCTCAATGCCGCTCAACTTCCGGTTGACGTCGGCAATACTTTTTTCATACTCGAAATCGTTGACGGTACGGATACCGCGCATAATGAATTCGGCACCGACTTCTTCTGCAAAATCGACAGTCAGTGAGTTATACGACATCACTTTTACCCGTGGTTCGTCTTTATAAAGACACCGGATCGCTTCCAAGCGTTTTTCAAGTGTGAAGTAAGTCTGCTTCTTATCGTTAATACCGATAGAAATGATGATCTCGTCAACCAGGGCTAGCCCACGGCTTACCAACGATTGGTGTCCGATCGTAAAAGGATCGAACGTTCCGGGGAACAAAGCGATACGCTTTTTCATTTTCAATGTTCAATATTTAATTTTCAATTGACAACGTCTTCTTCTACAACCAGATTGTCAATAATAAAGTTCTGTCTTTCCATGGTGTTTTTACCCATATAGAATTCGAGCATATCTTTAACCAGGTCTTCTTTTTTCATCGTTACCGGGTCCAGACGCATGTCCTTGCCGATAAAGTTTCTGAACTCGTCCGGTGAAATTTCTCCCAGACCTTTGAATCGGGTGATCTCCGGATTCTTTCCTACTGCCTGGATTGCAGCCAGACGTTCTTCTTCGGTGTAGCAATAATACGTTTTTTGTTTGTTGCGTACACGGAAAAGCGGGGTTTGCAGGATATAGACATGATTCCGTTTGATCAGGTCGGGGAAGAACTGCAAGAAGAACGTGATCAGCAGTAACCGGATATGCATACCGTCGACGTCGGCATCGGTAGCGATAATAACTTTATTATACCGCAGACCGTCCAGTCCGTCTTCAATATTGAGGGCGGCTTGCAGTAGGTTGAATTCTTCATTTTCGTAAACGATCTTTTTAGTCAGGCCGTAGCTGTTAAGCGGTTTACCGCGTAGACTGAAAACAGCCTGAAAGTTCGGGTCACGGCTTTTGGTGATCGATCCACTGGCCGAGTCACCCTCGGTGATGAAGATACAACTTTCTTCTGTCCGGTCGCCTTTGGCATCGTTGAGGTGGATGCGGCAGTCACGGAGTTTCTTGTTATGCAGGTTCGCCTTCTTAGCTCGTTCACGGGCCAGTTTCGTTACACCGGCAATCGCTTTACGTTCCTTTTCCGATTCAAGGATCTTGCGAAGCAGGGCTTCCGAAGTATCTGTGTTCTTATGCAGGTAGTTGTCGAGTTCTTTCTTGATAAAGTCGCCGACGAATTTTGCCACGGTAGGACCTTCGGGACCGACATCTTTCGAACCCAGCTTGGTTTTTGTCTGGCTCTCGAACACAGGCTCTTCCACCTTAATACTGATGGCGGCAACGATACCGGCACGGATGTCCGAATATTCGAAGTTTTTATTATAATATTCTTTGATGACACGTCCCAGCGTTTCGCGGAAAGCGGAAAGATGCGTTCCGCCCTGAGTCGTGTATTGTCCGTTTACGAACGAATAATATTCTTCACCGTATTGGTTACTGTGTGTGATAACCACTTCGATATCTTCTCCGTTCAGATGAATGATCGGATATAAGGGCTCGGTGGTCATATTTTCGTTCAACAGGTCGACCAGTCCGTTGCGTGAATGGAATTTCTTGCCGTTGAACATAATGGTCAGGCCCGAATTCAGAAAGACGTAATTCTTCAAAAGGCTTTCTATGAATTCGTCCTTGTATTGATATTCTTTAAAGATTTCCTTGTCCGGAATGAAATAGATAAGTGTTCCGTTTGCTTCGTCAGTCGGTTGGATTCCAGACTCCTCTGTAATGATGGCTTTGCTGTATTCGACCCGTTTACACTCTCCTTCGCGGAAGCTGGTAATCAGGAAATAACTGCTCAGGGCATTCACAGCCTTGATACCGACACCGTTCAGTCCGACAGACTTTTTAAAAGCCTTGCTGTCGTACTTGGCACCAGTGTTCATTTTACTGGATACGTCGACCACCTTTCCCAGCGGAACGCCACGACCATAGTCCCTGACGGAAACAGTTCCTTCTTCGACGGTCACTTCTATAGTTTTGCCATACCCCATCATGTATTCGTCGATGGAGTTATCGAGTACTTCTTTCAGCAATACATAGATCCCATCATCCGCATAGCTACCATCTCCCAGTTTACCAATATACATACCAGGGCGCCGGCGGATATGTTCCATCCAGTCCAGCGTCTTGATATCGTCGTCATTATACGCTGTCGGTTGTTGCATTGTTGAATTCAGTTCTTCCATAGAAAATCCTTATTTTAATTTTTTGATAAATGCTCTTCTTGTTTTGTGATGTTCACGTTTGAAATAGTCCCATTGGGCCTGTACGGCATTGTTGCTTGCCAATTCCGGATTACTTTCGGCATATTCGACACCCAGACCGATATATACGGGAATAAGGTCGTTGAACAGCAATGCGTTTACCCCTTTGTTCTGATATTCAGGCAATACTCCCGTCAGATACAAGTCGATTACTTTGGGCTTTGTTTTCAATGCTTTCAGCAGATGTATCCAGCCGAAAGGAAATAAATGTCCTTTTGCCTTTTGCATGGCATGTGAAAGGCTGGGTAATGAGATTCCGAAACCGACTACGGTGTCATCCTCTTCTCTGATGATAAGAGTCACCAGATCCAGACGGATCATCGGGATATACATTTTTACATAATAGTCGATCTGCTTCTGGGTCAGTGGAGCAAAACCATATAATGGTGCATACGCTTCGTTCAGTGTTTCAAAAATCTTTTGTGCATACGGCCATATCTCTTTCGTCTTTTTGAACTTCATCGTTTTAAGGCCATATTTCTTTTTTACTATTTCTCCGATGCGCAGGTGTTTGTCGGGTACACCTTCCGGGATATATATTTTAAATTCGTGCCAATCCTGATCTTTTTCGTATCCTATACGTTCCAGATGCTGCGGGTAATAAGGGAAGTTATAGATGGCGGCCATGGTTCCGAGTTGGTCGAATCCTTCGATCAGCATACCTTCATGATCCATATCCGTAAATCCCAGCGGGCCGTGAATCTCTTTCATTCCTTGTTCTTTAGCCCATTTTTCAACGGCGTTGAACAAAGCGTCTACGACTTCTGCGTCATCGATGAAATCCAGAAAACCGAAGCGGGCGCGCTGTTGGTTCCACACTTCGTTACTACGGCGGTTAATCATTCCGGCAATACGGCCGACGATTTTACCGTCTTTGTAGGCAAGAAAATAGATGGCATCGCAAACTTCGAATGCCGGATTCTTCTTCTTGTCCAGTGTAACCATCTCCTCCTCGATCAATCCCGGTATATGGTAGGGGTTGTCTTTATATAAATCAATATTGAACTTAACGAATTTCTTCAGTTCTTTTTTGCTGGTAACTTCTTTAATTACTACACCCATTGGTTATTTTTATTAGAACGGCAAATTTACATAATAAATTCGTTACATCGACCTTTTAGACTTAAGATTAGGACTTTTAACATGATACCCTGTGCCTGTTCGGATCTGTTTTAGGAGGAAAATAGTATTACCTAGGCATGTGTATATAGTTTCATTAGGTAGAAACAGTTGTTTCATTACTAGGAACAAGTTGTTTCACTATGATGAAACAACTGTTTCTCCTGAAGGTAATAAGTGAAACAATCTGATTGCAGGTTAAAAACACTGTTGCCTGCGGGTTACCGGGCGGGACGAATACTTTTTTTCTTTAGGAATAAATTCCTGCCTATTCTTTATGAATGATTAAAATACTTTATATTTGCATTGATATAATGAGCAGCGAAATTGATTATTTACCATGAAAAATTTAATAGTGACCCTTATGTTAACAGTCCCTTTTCTTTCAGGAACATCATGTTCCTCGGCTCCTAAAATGATCCAGTCGGATCTGGCATTTAAAGCAGAAGCAACAACCGGTGAAGGTTCTATCTGGCATCCGGACAGAAATACCCTATTCTGGGTTGATATCGAAGGAAAAACCTTGTATGAATATTATCCGGACAAGCAGGACTGTAAAACGTGGGAGTTCGACCGTATGGTTTCGACGGTGGTGCCGGAGACGGACAGCACGGTGGTTGTCTCTCTTCAGGATGAGATTGTACGGGTGAACTTGAATGACGGAAGTTTGTCATCTGTGGCACCTATTCCCGATTATGAAGGAAAAGTAAGATGTAATGACGGAAAATGTGATCCGGCAGGCCGTTTATGGATCGGAACGATGGGATTCGGGGCGCCTAAAGGTGCCGGAACATTATATACGGTTGTGCCTGACGGAACGGTGGAGACCAAGTTGGAGAAAGTTACCATCTCCAACGGGATTGTCTGGTCGGCCAATAAGAAATACATGTATTACAATGATACTCCGACCGGTAAGGTGGCTCGTTACCGGTATGATGAAAAGACAGGCGAAATCCTGTTTGATGGCGTTGCTGTCACCTTACCTCCCGGTTCAGGGGCTCCTGACGGGATGACGATCGATAGCAACGATAATTTATGGGTAGCTCAGTGGGGCGGTTTCGGTGTGTACTGCTACAATCCTTATACGGGTGAGTTACTGGGAAAAGTAGAAGTTCCGGCTCCCAATGTGGCCTCTTGTGCATTCGGCGGCAAGGATATGGATACGCTCTACATTACAACGGCACGGGCCGGACTTTCGGAACAACAACTGGAAGAATATCCCCTTAGCGGTAGTCTTTTTGTTTGTAAACCCGGAGCAAGCGGGCCGGAGCCTTACAAATTTAAACAACCGGCAAAGTGAACAATATAATTTAACCTGTTTGTAAACAGTATATCGATTATATTTGTTTATTTTGTGAGAGAGATGATTTATCTCTCATTTAATTACAAAAAATATATGACGAAAAACAAATCCGGGAAGAAGGATAATAGAGAAAACAAACCGAAGAAGAACAAGGCTAAACGTATGAAGAAAGAAGCCATGCTCCACTCCGTTATGTCCGTATTTCAATCCTCTCCCAAGGAACCATTTAACTATAAACAGATTAGCAAACTGATTGGCGTAGAGAGCCAGGTGCAGAAGCTACAGGTTGTAGACCTGCTGTATGATCTCTCTGCCGAAAATTTTATTACAGAAATAGACCGCGGACGTTATCGGTATAACGGTCTGGGGACCACTGCGATCGGTACATTCGGACGCCGGAGCAACGGAAAAAACTCGTTTATACCGGAAGATGGTGGTGCGCCGGTTTTCGTGGCGGAACGGAATTCCGGACATGCGATGGACGGTGATAAAGTGAAGGTGCAGTTGTTTGCCAAACGCAAGGGCGCTGAACCGGAAGCCGAAGTGATCGAAGTACTGGAAAGCCAGAAAAAGACATTTGTCGGTAAATTGCAGGTAACGAAAGGCTTTGCCTTCCTCATCACCGAGAACAAGACGCTGGCAAACGATATATTTATCCCGAAAGAAAAACTGAAAGGCGGCAAGAATGGCGATAAAGCCATTGTCCGTATCGTTGAATGGCCGGACGAAGCCAAGAACCCGCTGGGTGAAGTGGTCGATATCCTGGGTGTGGCCGGTCAGAATACAGCCGAAATGCATGCGATACTGGCAGAATTCGGCCTGCCGTATACTTATCCGGAAAATGTGGAAAAGGCGGCAAATAAGATATCGGAGATTATTCCGGAAGAAGAAATTGCCAAGCGTGAGGATTTCCGTAAAGTCCTGACCTTTACTATCGACCCGAAAGATGCCAAGGACTTTGACGATGCCCTTTCGGCTCGCCAGCTGGATAACGGGAACTGGGAAGTGGGTGTGCATATTGCCGACGTAACTCACTATGTAAAACCTGAAAGTCTGATCGACCGTGAAGCGGAAAGCCGTGCGACTTCCGTCTATTTGGTGGACCGTACGATTCCGATGTTGCCCGAACGGTTATGTAACCAGATATGTTCCTTGCGTCCGGATGAAGAGAAGTTATGCTTCTCCGCTATTTTTGAACTGGACGAAGAGGCCAACGTGAAGAAGTCGCGTATCGGACGTACCGTGATCAAGAGCGACCGCCGCTTCACTTACGAAGAGGCGCAGTTGGTGATCGAAACAGGCGAAGGTGATTATAAAGACGAAATACTGATCCTGGACGCATTAGCAAAGAAGTTGCGTGAAAAACGTTTTAAGAACGGAGCCGTTAACTTCGACCGCTTTGAAGTAAGGTTTGAAATTGACGAAACCGGAAAACCGATCAGTACTTATATCAAGGAATCGAAAGATGCCAACAAACTGATTGAAGAATTTATGTTGCTGGCGAATCGTACAGTAGCAGAATTTGTAGGTAAAGTGCCTAAAGGAAAGACAAAGAAAACGTTTGTCTACCGTATCCACGATTTGCCCGATCCGGATAAACTGGAGAATTTTGCCGCCTTTATCCGCCGCTTCGGTTATAAGATGAAAACGGAGGGCAGCAGTAAGATCGATATCTCCCGTAACCTGAACCGTTTGCTGGATGAAGTGCATGATAAACCGGAAGAGAATCTGATTGAAACATTGGCAATCCGCTCGATGCAGAAAGCACGTTATACGACAGAGAATATCGGCCATTATGGTCTGGCTTTTGAATATTACACTCATTTTACTTCTCCTATCCGCCGTTATCCGGATATGATGGTGCACCGTTTGCTGGAACGTTATCTTGAAGGCGGACGCAGCGTGGTAAAGGCAAAGTATGAAGAAAAATGCGACCATTGTTCTACGATGGAGCAGGTTGCGGCAAATGCAGAACGTGCGTCTATCAAGTATAAACAGGTTGAGTTTATGCAGGATAAGTTAGGCATGGTGTTCGACGGTGTGATCTCCGGTGTTACCGAATGGGGATTGTATGTTGAGCTGAATGAGAATAAGTGCGAAGGCCTTGTTCCTATCCGTGACTTAGGAGATGATTTCTACGATATGGATGAAGAGACATACAGCCTGATCGGTCGTCGTAAGAAACGCCGCTTCCGTCTGGGTGATCCTGTAACGGTGAAGATCGCAAATGCCAATCTGGAACGTAAGCAGCTTGACTTTATGTTGATGGAATAAAGAAGATATTATTGGATAAAACAAAAAGAGACAACCGGTCATTAATGCATCAGTTGTCTCTTTTTGTTTTATATAGAAAGTGATAAAGTCGTATTATTCTTCAACAGGCTGGAGGTTTTCGCCGATAGTGTATCCTAATTCGTCATCCCGTTTTTTATCCTGGAAAAGATATGAGTTTCCTTCTTCAGATTCGATATAGTAAAGGTTTGTATAGATAAAGTCCGGGTTGTCATGTTTTAATACTTTGGCAACATTGTCCGGGATAGGAGTATCCATGCTTAATTCATACACTGTCCTTCTCCAGAAACCTCTGTCTGTTGCTATTTCCCCATGAAAGAAAACATGTTTAATTGTATCATTGTGAAGGATGAAGTATTCATGCTCTCCGTCATTCATGTATCCTCTTATCTCTGCCCCTTTATATTTTTCGTGTATAAAATTAAAATGGTCTTCGGGCAGATTTACAAACCAGCGTGTATCGTTTGGAGTACATCTAAGGGTTCTCAAGTAAAGTCCGTCGTCATTGATATAAATATAATGTTGCATGTTGTCGGATTTTTTCCAGGGATACGTGAAATGTAATGTGTAAAGGGGCCTTGTTATCCCTGCTCGTTCTGTTTTAAATATCTCAATGTCCTGTACGCCAATATATCCGGCTTGCAGGAAAGCAGTCTGAACTTCAATGGGGAGTTGTTGGATATCGCTGATCTCTGTATAGGTCATTTTCCAGCTATCATTGACATACGAGATCAATGCCTCATTTTGTTCCGGATCTTTAAATTTTATTTGGTCGATGCCATCCGAATAATTCATGAAAGAAGTGATCTCTGCAGATGGATATCTTTTGGAGAAGTCGCTTTTGATTGCTGCGGGAATCTCATCTTCTATTGTTGAGTTCTCTTTATCACAGGCAGTAATACACATAAGTAGCATACATGCTACGATGTAATGGATACAATTAATTCGCTTCATAAGTTTTTATTTAGACAGGTAAATACAATAGCAATACTAGTTGGGTACAAAGGTAAGAAAAACAAGGAATAGAAATCCTAAGACAGACTTCTGTTCCTTGTTTATGATGCATTATTTTTTTTACCAGTAAATCAAACCGAGTGTGCCGCAGCCAATTAGCGCTAATCCTAATAAAGCATAAAATATACGTGCTCCTTTTCTTCCGAATTTGTTTACGAAAGTTGTTGCTCCGCTGGTTTCGAAATACCAGTCGAAGTTAAAGATGGCAGCGACCAGGGAAAATGCTCCCAGGGCAATGAAGATGGCTAGTATGAAATAATCGGTAGGTTCCATCTGTTATTTCACTTCTACGGTTCGTGATCCGTCGGGATTTTCGCTGATCGTAACGTTTACCACGTCTCCCGGCAGCAACTCTTCGATCTTTTCCGGCCATTCGATAAAGCAGAGGGCGCCACTGTAAAAATAATCTTCGGTTCCTATCTGTTCTGCTTCACTGATCTTATTGATGCGGTAAAAATCAAAGTGATAGATCAACTCGCCGGTCGTATCGCTGCGATATTCGTTGATAATGGCGAATGTCGGGCTGTTGATCACATCTTCTACGCCCAACTCTTCGCAGATCGCTTTGATAAAAGTTGTTTTTCCGGCTCCCATGTTTCCGTAGAAGGCAAAGACGGTACGGTCATCCATTCCGGCAATGAATTCTTTGGCTGCCTGGCGGATGGTATCTAAATTTTCAATCTTGATAATACTCATGATGTCTATTGATTATTGATCATTTGTAATCTACCTGCAAAGGTATATTAATTTTCAATTTTCAATTCTCAATTTTCAATTATTTTGGTATCATGGTAATAAACGGCACCATCATTTCCTCCATCGAGATACCTCCGTGCTGGAATGTATTCTTGTAATAAGAAACATAATAATTGTAGTTGTTCGGATAAGCGAAGAAGTCATCGTTCATCGCAAATATATATTTGCTGCTCAGGTTAGGAGAGGGCAGGCCTATCTTTTCCGGATCGCGTATCTCCAATACTTCTTTGGGGTTGTAATTCAGATTTTTACCAACTTTGTAACGGAGGTTGGTATTGGTATTCCTGTCTCCTATCACTTTGATCGGGTTATTGACGCGGATTGTTCCGTGGTCGGTCGTAACGATCACTTTATACCCTTTATCGGAGATGCGTCTGAACAACTCCAGGGTGGTCGAGTGCTGAAACCAGGAACGGGTCAGGCTGCGGTAGGCAGCTTCGCTTTGTGCCAGTTCGCGGATCATCTTCATTTCCGTACGGGCATGCGATAACATATCCACAAAGTTCAGGACAACGACATTCAGCTGGTTGTGCGTCAGTGAAGAGATCATATTCAACAGCTTTTCACCGTATTGTGAGTCGTGTACTTTGTTATAAGAGAAGGTGTACTTCTTGCGGAAACGGTCGATCTGTGTCCGGATCAAAGGCTCTTCGTTCAGGTTTTTTCCTTCTTCACTCTCTTCATCCACCCATAAGTCCGGAAACATCTTTTCTATCTGTAAAGGCATCAGGCCCGAAAAAATAGAGTTGCGGGCATACTGTGTGGCGGTAGGAAGAATACTGTAATACAGGCTTTCGTCGAATGTAAAATATTCAGCCAGCAGGTCTTTGACGACACGCCACTGGTCCAGACGGAAATTATCGATCAGGATGAAGAACACCTTTTCATCGTTGTCCAGCAACGGGAATACTTTTTTCTTGAACAGATCCGGGCTCATCAGAGGGCGTTCCGCAGGGTTCTGTATCCAGTTTACGTAATTCTTCTTTACAAATTTACCGAAAGCGTTATTAGCCTCTTCTTTTTGCATCCGGAGCATATCGGTCATTTGTACCTGGCTGCTTTCCAGTTCCAGTTCCCAGTAAACCAGTTTCTTGTATAACTCCATCCAATCGTCGGTGGTCAGCGAATCGTTGATCTGCATGCCGATACGGTTGAATTCCTGCTGGTAGCCTACTGTTGTTGTTTCCGATATGATGACGTTTTTATGTACGTTCTTCTTAATGGAGAGGAGCAGCTGGTTCGGGTTGACCGGTTTGATCAGGTAGTCGGCAATCTTGTTTCCGATTGCCTGGTTCATAATGCTTTCCTCTTCGCTTTTAGTAACCATGACGACCGGTACGTTAGGGTTGATTTCCTTAATGTGGGCAAGCGTTTCCAGACCAGTCAGGCCCGGCATGTTCTCGTCCAGGAAAATAATATCGAACGATTGTTCCCTGCAACAGTCGATTGCATCCTGCCCGCTGATTACCGGAACCACTTCATACCCTTTATCCTGCAAAAACAAAATGTGAGGTTTCAACAAATCGATCTCATCATCTGCCCAAAGTACTCTGTCTTTCTTTACTGCCATATGTTACCTAAATTATTTCTTACAAATTTAATCGGAATAGTTTACATAATAACGATGCTTGTTCCGGTTTTGTATATTGACCCTTGTTTTTTTACGGTCTTTTATATCCTTGTGTTTTATTTTGTAAATATCATGATAATAGGTGAATAATAATACTTATTATCCCTGATATTCTGATTACAATAACAAAATAGCCCGTAAAAAGTTACAAATATCCCCTGTCTGTACAGACAAAAAATGATAAGTTTGTAAACCTGTTATCAGGGATAAAGGAGATGAAACCGATTAATCTATTACTGTTGTATGAATAGAATACGATTTATATATATTATTGTTTGTTTACTCTGTACGATTACTCTCGTACAAGGGGTAGAGAATAAAATCCTGTTTAACCGTCTGGATGTGAACAACGGGTTATCGTCTAATGAAGTGACCTGTATCTATAAAGACCGGAAAGGATTTATGTGGTTTGGTTCGAGTTCAGGACTGAGCCGTTTCGACGGCTATGAGTTCCGCACCTTCCGGCATGAAGTGGACGGTGCGTTGTTTTCGGAAGCCTATGTGACCCAGATTACGGAAACAGCAGACAGAAATCTGTGGATCTCTTATGAAGACGGAAAGGTCGGGGTCTATAATCCGGTTAAAAATATATTTCTGACGTTGGATGAGGCCCGAAAAGAATTGGATTTGCCAGCTAATATATCAGGTGTCTTTCAAGGGAAAGACCTGCAATTGATTTTCAGTACTTCAGATAACCGATTGTACGCCTATGATTATTCCACAAGGAAAGCGGTCGTTTATCCGGTTGATCCGTCGGAAGGGCAGGTGTGCGATGTCTATCAGAAAGGGGAGATTCTATATGTGATCCATACCTCCGGTGTAATCGAGATGATCGATTTGCAGCAGGGAAAGTCCATCTTGAAGAACGGCCATCTGAAAAAAGTGTGTAAAGCCAGACGATTCATGTTGTTCATAGATAGTGATAACGAGATCTGGGTTTATCCGGATCCGGAAAGTTATGGGGGATTGTACCGTTTCACTCCGCGGAATGGCAGGTGGAAACAATATAATACTTCTTCGTCTCTTCCCCTGAATTCTTCACTGATACGGGGAGTGGAGGAAGATTCGGAAGGTGTGATCTGGATTGCTGCCGATCATGGTGGCCTGAATCTGCTGGACAAGAAGACGGAAACGATCCGTTACCTGAAGAATAATCCGTTCGACCTGCGGAGTATCAGCCAAAACAGTGTGATCAGTTTATATAAGGATGATACGGGAATTATCTGGACAGGTACTTATAAGAACGGTATCAATTATTATCATGAAAGTATCTTTAAGTTCCGTTCGCTCCGTTATCCGGTTATGGAAGCTGAGGATGCGGAGATCAATGACTGTAATTGCGTCCTGGAAGATCGTTCCGGAAATTTGTGGATCGGGACTAACGGGAACGGATTGTTATATTACAACCGGACTACCGGGCAATACCGCAAGTATCGCCATGATCCGGCTGATCCGTCGAGTATCAGCAGTAACATTGTTGTTTGTTTGGAAAATGATGCCAGCGGTAATCTCTGGATCGGTACTTATGTCGGTGGACTGGATTGTTTTGACGGGAGCCGTTTTAAACATTACCGTCCTCAGACCGACAGTTTGAAAGAGTTGTCGAACAACAGTGTCTACAGTCTTTATGCAGATGAGGCCGGCAATCTCTGGATCGGCACACTGGGAGGAGGTATGGATTGTCTGGACCTCAAGACGGGGGAATGGTCACATTTCCATTCGGGCGACCCGGAGAATCCATTGGGCTCCGATTATATTTATTCCATATCCAAAGGTAATAAGGATGAATTATTGATAGGCACCTCGTTGGGGGTGAATATGCTTGATACGAAAAGCGGGCGTGTATCTTCTTTTAAAGGGGAGATGAACAGGGGGAAAGTGTTCAATGATAAAGCGATCAATACAGTTTACCGGGATAGCCGTAATCTGTTGTGGATTGGCAGTAATAACGGACTGACTGTTTATGACCCTTCCCACGATAAACTATATCAACTGGATAAAACGAATGGTTTGCCTGACAACGATATTATGTCTATCCGGGAAGATGATACGTATGTTTTGTGGCTTGGGACGAAGAACGGTTTGCTTCAGCTAACCCCGCATTATAAGAAAGACGGAACATATCAGTTCAATTGTATTACTTATTATGAAAATGAGGGTGTACAGGGCCGCGTTTTTAACCGGAACAGTGTATGCCGCTCTGCTTCAGGAGAACTGATCTTCGGAGGAACGAACGGACTGACTGTTTTCAATCCTTCCCGGATAAAGTATAATTTCTATCCTCCGACAGTTGCCGTTACGGGCTTCCTGGTACAGAATGATCAGATTTTGCCCGGACAGCCATATAACGGGCGTATCATCTTGCAGGATGATATCAGCTATTGCAACGAGTTGTCGTTGCAATACGATGAACGTAGTTTTTCTTTGAATATCGCAGCTCTTAGCTATTTTCTTCCGGAGAAGAACCGCTTTTCGTATATAATGGAAGGCTTCGACAAAAAATGGGCTACCATTGATGCGGTAAACCGGAACATTACTTATACCAATCTTTCTCCCGGAACCTATACCTTTCTGTTGAAAGCAGAAAATAATGACGGTGTTTGGGGGCAGGAGCCGATAAAACTAAAGATAACGATCATGCCTCCTTTCTGGGGGACCAACTGGGCGATCTTTTTATATTGTATCCTGGCTGCCATTATCGTGTTCGCTATTATCCGGGGTATTCTTCATATCCAGAAGCGTAAATTCGAGAAAGAACAGGAACGGATACGGGTTAACCAGCTTCATGAAATGGATGAGATGAAATTACGCTTCTTCACCAATGTCAGCCATGAGTTCCGTACGCCTTTGTCCCTAATCATTACACCGATAGAGAAGCTGATGAAGAGCGAAAGTAACCCGGAGAATCAGATGATACTGAAGTTGATCTACCAAAATGCGAACCAGTTGTTACGTTTGGTAAACCAGTTACTCGATTTCAGGAAGATCGATGTGCAGGGTGTCCAGTTACTTTTGTCCTCCGGAGATATCGTGTTGTTTGTCAGGAATATTACTTATTCATTTAAGGAACTGTCGGAGAAAAAGAATATTCGTTTCTCGTATACGACTTCCTTCCCTTCGTTGGTTATGAAATTCGATACGGATAAGGTTTTTAAGATCGTATCCAATTTATTAAGTAACGCCTTCAAGTTCACACCTGAAGGAGGGGAGATATCTGTTAACCTGAGCATGCAACAGGATGAGGATGGAAAAAGTATGCTGTTAATCCAAGTCATTGATACGGGGATAGGGATTGAAGAAGATAAATATGATTTGATCTTCAATCGTTTCTATCAGATACCGTCGGAAGATAAATCCGGAACGGTGGTTGGAACAGGCATCGGATTGCATTTATGCCGTGAGTTTGTCAAGTTGCATAACGGTACGATCTCCGTCAGGAGCCAGGTTGGAAAAGGAAGTACGTTTACGGTATCGCTTCCGATCGAACTTCCGGAGATACAGGAGATTATCTCTTCACCGGATAAATCGGATACGGCCGGAGTCGGGGAAAGGACAGGAATATCAGAAGAAAATGAAATACTCGGACAGACACAGCAAGAAAATACGGAGATGCGTACGGAGCCGAATAAACCGACTTTACTCATTGTCGATGATAATGCAGATTTCCGTGAATTCATGAAGTTGAGTTTGAGCGGTTTATACCATGTCTTTACGGCTGACGACGGTGAACAGGCCTGGAAAGTTATCCTGGAAGAACTTCCGGATATGGTAGTCAGCGATGTGATGATGCCGGTAACGGATGGGATCGTTTTGTGTAAACGAATCAAACAGGATATCCGTACATCTCATATTCCGGTAATTCTTTTGACGGCGAAATCGGCAGAAGAGAGTAAAATGACCGGTCTGGAAGCAGGAGCCGACGATTATATCGGCAAACCGTTCAATATGGATATGTTGATTCTGAAGATACAGCATCTGGTAGAAATGAAGAAACGGTTGCAGAAGCAGTTCATGCAATCATCGCAAACAGGTATTCAATTGGCCGATATCCCGATCAGTTCGATGGATGAGCAGCTGATGCGGAAAGCGATAGCCTATATCGAAGAACAAATAGCTAATCCGGAACTTTCTGTCGAGCGGTTGAGCCGGGAGATGGGGATGAGCCGTGTGAACTTTTATAAGAAAACACTTTCGATAACGGGTAAAACACCGGTCGAATTGATTCGTGCCATCCGTATGAAACGGGCAGCGCAATTGCTGGAGAAAAGTCAGATGCGTATCAACGAGGTTGCCAGTGAAGTTGGTTTCAACGACATCAAATTATTCCGTAAATATTTCAAAGATGAATTCGGGACGTTGCCGTCCGACTACATGAAAAGAGAGTAACCATTAATATACAATTACCATGAAAGCCATTTCAATGACCATTACAGGACTTCTGATTCTTTTGTCAATGGGCGGCCAGGGAATTATTGCCCAATCGCTTCGCCCTTCCGTTCCTGTGGAACACTATCGCTGGAAAAGTGTTCAGATCGTAGGCGGAGGATTTGTAGACGGGATTGTTTTTCATCCGAAGGAAAAAGACGTACGCTATTGCCGTACCGATATGGGGGGGGCCTATCGTTGGGATAAGGAAACGCAACAGTGGGTTTCTATGCTTGACTGGATCACTTATGACGATAACAATCTGGTCGGTGTGGAGAGTATTGCGGTCGATCCCAATGATCCTCAAACCGTTTATCTTTCATGCGGAACCTATACCCGCAGTACGAACGGGGCTGTCCTTTGTTCAAATGACGGAGGACGGACTTTTACCCGTACCGACATGCCTTTTACCATGGGAGGAAATGAAAATGGCCGCGGTAATGGCGAACGCATGATGGTAGACCCTTTGAATAGTGATATAATCTATCTGGGTACCCGTCTGGATGGTCTTTGGCGTTCATCGGACCGGGGAAAAAGCTGGCAACAGGTTCGTTCGTTTCCGGATGTGACGGAAGTTATTCCCGAAGGAGGTAATCCGTGGATGCAGGATCGTGGTTGCGGTATTAATTTAGTTTTGTTTGATCCATCGGGCGGCACAGTCGGTAAAGGTTGTTCGACTTTGTATATCGGTGTTTCGCTAAAAGATCGCAACAATTTCTTTGTCAGCCATGATTATGGAGAAAGCTGGCAACCGCTTGCGGGACAGCCGGTACAATACCGCCCCACTCAGGCGGCCCTTTCAGAAGACGGCTATCTGTATATTACGTATGGCAGTAACCCCGGTCCGATGCGGATGAATAACGGGGCAGTCTGGAAATATGATCCCCGCAGTGAAAAATGGCAGGATATTTCTCCGGTAAAGGCTGATCCGGATAAAGGGGCTGCTTTTGGATATGCCGCAGTGTCTGTCGATCAGCAGAATCCGAAGCATCTTATTGTCAGCACCTTCAATCGTCCGGTCGCCGGTTCGTATGCGGAAGATGATATTTACCGGACTACCAATGGAGGTAAAACCTGGAAACCGGTCTTTGCAGGAGGTGCCCGCTTCGATTACAGCAAAGCTCCTTATGTGGAGTTTACCCCGTTACATTGGATGTTCGATATTGAAATAGACCCGTTTGATCCCGATCATGCCCTGTTTACAACCGGATATGGCGGTTGGGAGACATTCAATCTCGGTAATATGGATAAAAATGAACCGACACAGTGGCAAGTGATGAGTACGGGGATAGAGGAAACTGTTCCCTTGGAATTATATAGCCCGGAACAGGGTGCGCAACTGATCTGTGCGATAGGTGATTATGGCGGCTTTACCCATGTTGATTTGGATCGTCCCGTTCCATCCGGTAGCCATGCCGATCCTTATTATTCCAATACGACCGGTATTACCGGGGCAGAAGATCAACCGGATCTGGTTGTCCGTGTGGGGACTGTTTCGCATCATCACCCTGAAGGCAAGCCGCTAGCCTATTCGATGGATGGAGGAAAGAGTTGGCTGGAGCCGGTTTCTTTGCCTCAGGAAAAAGCACAAAATGGATATATCGCTGTCTCTTCTGACGGACGAACCTGGATATGGACACCCGACCGCATGCCTGTCTATTATACGAATGACCGGGGGGTAACCTGGTCGACTGCAGAGGGAATCCCAGAGAATCTCCGTGTGATTGCCGACCGTGTCAATCCGAAACGTTTTTACGCTCTCGATCTTTCTGCCGCTGTTTTATATGAGAGTATGGATGCCGGTGTCAGTTTCCAGTCCCGCCGATTGCCTTTTGCCCCATTTGACAGTAAGGCACGCAATGCCCGTGGTGATCGCCGGGGAGGACAGGACCGTGTGTATGCTACGCCGGGAAAGGAAGGCGACTTATGGATTGCCGCTTTTGACGGCCTATATCATGGTCTTCCCGGAGAAGCATTCGTATCCCTGGATAAGGTGCGTCGCATCTACGCTTTCGGTTTTGGAAAAGCCGCGCCCGGTTCGGATTATCCGTCGTTATATCTGGCAGGGATCGTGAACGGGGTATCGGGCTTTTTTCGTTCCGACGATGCGGCCCGTGGCTGGGTACGTATCAATGATGATGACCACCAATACGGATTGGTGCTGCACATCTCCGGAGATCCGAAAAGATATGGGAGAGTATACGTCGGTTCGCATGGACGCGGAATTGTTTATGCCGACCCTTATTAGCTATATATCAGATCGATAAATCTATGTTTTTTTCATTAATGATGGATGTAAAAACGGGGGAATAAACAAAATTCCCCCATAAAAGACACAATTTATCCCTCTTCATTTACCGTTTTACCCGCATCGTGAAACATTATTTCCTTCATGTTGGAGATGCATGAACTAATTTTGTTTCAGTTAAAAATTTATTTTTTACTTTAAATCAATTCAGTATGAATAAACACGTTAAAATTTTGTTGACGCTGAAGTCTTTGGGATTTGCATTCTTATTTAGTACCGGTCTTGTCGCCCATGCGGCAGTAGATAACGGTCATGTGAATCCGGCAAGTACAACTGCTATGCAGCAGTCGAAAAAAATCTCTGGTATCATTACAGATGAGAAGGGCGAACCAATTATCGGGGCGAACATTGCTGTAGTAGGTACAACGATCGGTATAATCAGTGATATGGATGGCAAGTACGAACTGGAAGTTCCGGAAGGCGCTGAGGTGAAAGTCTCCTATATCGGTTATAATCCTCAAAGTTTTAAAGTAACCCAGAAGACTTCTTATAATATAGTATTAAAAGAAGACTCCGAGATGATCGACGAAGTAGTCGTTGTCGGTTACGGTACGATCAAGAAAAGCGACATTTCCGGTTCCGTTGTTTCGGTCGACAAGGAACAGATGATGAAACGTAATCCGCTGAACCTCGCGCAAGGGTTGCAGGGCTCTGCCGCCGGCGTGATGGTTTCCAAGAACTCGGGTGACCCGGAAGGGACGGCGACAATCCGTATCCGTGGTGTTGCGACGGTGAACGGCTCGGCCGATCCGTTGTATGTAGTCGACGGAGTACAGGTCGGCAGCAATGCTAATTTTGTAAACCCTGCCGATGTGGAAAGCATCGAAGTCCTGAAAGACGCTTCCGCCACCGCTATCTACGGCGCCCGTGGTGCGAACGGTGTCGTTATGATCACAACGAAGAAAGGGGTGAAAGGTGCAACCCAGCTCAACTTCTCTGCTAACTTCGGTATCCAGAACATGACCGGTAAGCTGGACGTAGCCGATGCCGACCTTTTTGCCTACTCTGTTCGCCAGGGACGTGCCAACGATGCCGCCTCTATCCAGAACAAAGCCTTTGGTGCAGACTATGCAGGCCGCCTGCGCACCATCGACTGGCAGGACGTTATGACCCGTACCGCTTTGCAGCAGAATTACATGCTATCCGTTTCCGGTGGCAACGATAAGACACAATCGACTTTCTCGGTCGGTTACCTGAATAACGACGGCGTGATACTGGATTCCAACTTCTCCCGTCTGACGGCCCGTGCCAATGTAACCCACAAGGTAAAAGACTTTATCGAAGTAGGCGGTAACGTCGCTTTCGTTCATTCTGAAAAGGTGGGAGGCGGAAACCTCCGCAGCTATGCGACATTGACTCCGACTATGGATTATGTGGATGAAACCACCGGCCAGTTCATCAGCAACGACTGGCGCGCCAATGCAGACGGAACTTACAACGCTTTCATGCAGATCAGCGGTGAAGGCGATATCCAGAAAGGCCAGGATAACCCCTATGCCGCTAAGATGGAAGAAGATAAGACCCCTACCTATGAAAACAAATTTGTCGGCAGTGCCTATCTGAACCTGAATCTGTTCAAGGGATTGCAATTCCGTACGATCGGCTCCTATACGCTTTCGACAGTAGACGGAAGCGGTTTCAACATCGTAAATCCGCGAACCATCACCGCAGCACAGACCAACTCTTTCTGGATGAACCAGTCGCAGGATAATAATATTGAGATCGAAAGCTATTTCACCTATAACTGGAAGAACGATATCCATAACCTGACGGTCATGGCAGGTAATTCGGTCACCAATTACTGGGGCCATTGGGTCTCTTCCAATGCAAGCAATTTCCTGGCAGACACTTATCGCCAGATGTCGTTGACCAGCGACCAGACTTCACGCATCGGCGACGGCGGTTATAATCTGAAGACGCGTTACATCTCCTGGTACGGCCGTGCCATGTACACCCTGATGGACCGTTATATCGTTACCGCTACCGTACGTCGCGACGGTTCGTCCAACTTCGGATCGGGTAACCGTTGGGGTACTTTCCCTTCTGCCGCTTTGGCATGGCGTTTGTCTGAAGAAGATTTTATCAAGAACCTGGATATATTCAGCAACATGAAGCTGCGTTTCGGTTGGGGACAAACCGGTAATGCAGGTAGTGCGACCAGTCTTTCCGTTGCCCAACTCTCTTCCAACCGCATTGCTTACGACTGGGGACAGTTAGGCGGTTCATCTTCCAACTATAATAAGGTAGTCGGCTTCGCCCAGCTGAAAGAGATCGACACCAACCTGAAATGGGAAACGAATACACAGACAAATATCGGTCTGGACCTGGGCCTGCTTAATAACGACCTGAACATTACGATGGATTACTTCATCCGTGACTCCAAAAATCTTTTACTTTATCGCAACATGCGCCCGTCTACCGGACACGGACAGGTTTATACCAACGCCGGACATATCCAGAACAAAGGATTCGAGTTTAGCGTATCCTATAACAAACGTTTCGGCGACTGGAACCTCGGTGCTACACTGACCGGCTCTACGTTGAAGAACAAAGTAATCGAAGTGGGCGACCCTATCTATAACAACCTCGATGCGAACGGCGATTTGATCACCGACGACGGCGATAACTGGACCAACCACTCCGTAACGATGGAAGGTCACGCAGTAGGTTCTTATTACGGTTATGTAGTGGAAGGCATCTTTAAGAACCAAGCCGAAGTAGATGCTGCGAATGCCCTGGCAAAGGAGAACGGATACGACGCTTACCAGGTAAATGCCACCACCGTGGGCGATTATAAATACAAAGACCTGAACGGCGACGGCCATATCGACGGTAACGACCAGAAAGTATTGGGGAACGGTTTCCCGAAACTAAATTACGGCCTCACCCTGAATGCCAACTGGAAGAACTGGGATGCAATGATCTATATGTACGGTGTTGCCGGTATGAAGATCAACTCGTATGCCGCCATGAAAATGACCCAGCTATATAAGACCGGCGGCGGTATCCAGAATACATTGAAGGAATACATCGACAACGCCTGGAGCGAATCGAATCCCAATGCCGTTTATCCGCGCATGACCATCGTCGATAACAATACAAACATGAAAGCATCCGATGCCTATGTGAAGAAAGGCGATTTCCTGAAAATAGCGAACATCCAGATCGGTTATACCTTCCCGAAACGTTGGTTGCAGCCGCTCCGCATGGACAATGCACGCATCTTCGCCTCTGTCGAGAACCTCGCATGCTTCTCCGGCTATAATAAATTCGGCGATCCGGAAGTCGGTAATGCAGCAGTCTTGCAAACCGGTTTCGACGGTGGCCGTTACCCCTATCCGCGTACATTCACATTTGGTTTGAGCGTACAATTCTAATTGTTTAATCTTATAATTCGAGTCTTATGAAAAAAATAGTTATATCTGCCTTATCGTTACTCCTTTTGCTTACGACAAACAGCTGTAAGGATTATCTGGAAGTAGACCATTACGATATTCTCCCTGGCGACTTCATGTTCCAGAGTGAAGAAAACGTGGAAGGTGGCCTGATCGGTTGTTACGATACCTTCTATCCCTCCAAAGAAGACAACGAGGCCGGTGCCGACGGTTCTATGTGGGGCTTTAAGCCACAATACATGCTGTCAAACCATCCGACCCTCGACACACAGGCTAGCGGTTGGGATAAAGCCTATTGCACGGAAGACTGGACCTCTTCCAGTTCCGAGTTCCTCTCTTTATGGGTAGGCTGTTATAAGGCGATTTCCCGTTGTAACACCTTGCTCGATGGTCTGGAAGGCATGAGCAACGATCTCTTCAGCGAAGGAGAGGCCGGCAAGAAGAAGATCGAGGCACAGGCACGTGCTATCCGTGCTTACAACTACCTGGCTCTGGCGAAAAACTTCGGACGTGTGCCCATGCTGATGGCTGGCGAGACGTATGTAAATACACCTTCCAAGCCGCGCCCGGATACGGAAGATGAAACATGGCAGGTGATCATCGACGACCTTGCATTTGGTGCTTCCGTTCTCGACTGGACACCGATCAACGGCGAATACGGACGTATAACAAAAGGTTTCTGTTTAGGTTATCAGGCCGAGGCCCTGATGTATCAGGAAAAATATGCGGAAGCCAAGACTTTGCTGAAAGAAATAATCGACAGTAACACCTATTCATTGGTTCCATGTTTCAGCTATCTGTACGATCCTGAAAAAGCATGGCAAACAGAAGACGTCTTTGCCACAGTGATGTGGACGGACAATGGTAATAACATGTCGGGTGTGCAAGGGTGGTCACCAACCGAAGATCATTACATGACAGCCTGCTATTGTGCCGCTTCGATGGAGTATAACGGTTGGGGGTCCTTGTTTATTTCCTGGGAATGTTACAACTCGTTTGAGGAAGGCGACCGCCGCCGTGCCGCCTCTATGGTGGCTTTGGGAGAAACAAACCCCTGGACCGGGCAGACGATCGGTGCAAACGGTGCCCCGAATGTGAAGACAGGTTCTGAATATATGCCGAACATCTCCAGTTTGAAATACTGGCGTGCCAACTGCGACTATTGGACGACGATCAACCAGCCGTTTACCCTGCACCTGCTGCGTTATGCCGCCATCTTGCTGAATTATGCAGAATGCAGTTTCCAGACCGGCGACGAAACAAGTGGTTGGGATGCGATCCGCCAGATACGCGAACGTGCCTGGGGTAACCATGAAGTCAGTTTGAGCGACGCAGAATATCCGATTCCGATGCAGACTGAAACTGTGGCAGTGCCTGACGCTAAAACCTATTACACGAAATACAAAGCGGAAAAAGGTTACTCTTCCGATGTCTGGATGGTTGCCGTCAATATGGAACGCCGTCATGAGTTCAACGCTGAATTCAGCCTGTTCTATGATTTGAAGCGTACCGGAATGGTCGAAGAGTTTATCAACCTGGAATATCCGAAGGGAGTAGGTACTGCTCCGGGATCGGATGCCGCTTATCAGGACTGGCGTACCTATCGTACATTCGATTATAACAAGGATAAGATGCTTTATCCGATTCCTTATCAGGAAATCTTAACGAATGCGGAGATCGGACCGGAAGATCAGAATCCAGGTTATTGATTGTAAGTGTTTATTGTAGTTTGGTAGTAACTCTTCCCTTTGGAGAGGAGGCAGGGGTGTTAAAGTCTGTTGTAGGAAAGACCTATAACACCCCCTCTATTTCCTTTTGCGGAGGAAAACCGTTACTATCAAAATGACATTACCCTATCGGGTAAATCAGATTACTATACCATGTATTTCAGATTACCTCACCGGGTAATATTTTTTAACGTATCAAAAAGACGGTAAAATAACTTGTTGCATTTCATTATGCTATTTGGGATTGATAGGTCTTTATTAAATCTTATTCACATGAAACGAACACTTATCGGCATATATTTACTGGCTTCTGTCTTCTCCTTGACGGCTCAGGAGTTCAAGCTCAATTCATCCGGATACTTCAACAACGGGGGAGTAGATGTAATGTCGTTCAACGATTTCTATCCCGAAGGCCATCAGGGGGGCGTCAGCCTTATCATGCATGGTAACCGGATCGCTACCAACGGTGATATCCGTCTCGAAGCAACACCGGGACAATGGCAGCCGGTGCCAAAACAACAGGATCGCATTGTAGATAATACTTCCAACACGATCATCACGCGGCTTTCCTATCCCGATTCTTCCCGCCATATGACCGGTTTCAATCCGATGATTTATCCTGACCTCCAATTCAATTATACGGTCCGTGTAGAAGGGAAAGGCGGGGATATCGTAGTAACGGTCGACCTCGATCGACCCATCCCGGCAGACTTCGTAGGTAAGGTAGGTTTTAATCTCGAACTTTTTCCGGGCGATCTTTTCGGCAAACCCTGGATCATGGATGAACAGGACGGTATTTTCCCACAACAGCCTAACGGACCTACTTTAAATGTACGTTCCAATCATCAACATACCGGTGATTACTGTTCTTTTACAAAAGAAAGCGGCCTCTTGGCTGACCGGAAACAGCTGGCGAGAGACGGTTCGTCTTATAATCCCATCGTCGCCGACGATCTGATAGCCGAACCTTATGCGGTTGGACATTGTTTCACCGTCCGCCCTGACGATGCTTACAACAAATTTACCATCTTATCGGAAAACACAGAATTAAAACTATACGACGGACGTATGAACCATAATAACGGTTGGTTTGTCGTCCGCAGCGAAATTCCTGCCGGAGTGACGAAAGGCGCTGTCTGCTGGACTATCACTCCGAATGTAGTAAAAGATTGGCTGTATACGCCTGTTATCCAGACTTCACAGGTCGGTTACCACCCGGCGCAGCCGAAAGAGGCGATAATCGAGTTGGATAGCCGCGATAGCGCACGTCCTGAAGCTATATTATACCGTCTTACGGCAAAAGGAGAGGAGAAAATCCATGCCGTAGCCCCACAGCCGTGGGGAAACTTCCTGCGTTACAACTATCTTAAATTTGATTTCACGGACGTGAAGGAGGAAGGACTTTACCGGATTCGTTACGGAAACTCGGTCTCTTCTGTTTTCCGCATCGCCCGGAATATCTATGAACGGGGCGTATGGCAGCCGGTCCTGGAATATTTTCTTCCGGTACAAATGTGCCACATGCGGGTGAACGAAAAATATCGGGTCTGGCACGACTATTGTCATTTGGACGATGCCCGTATGGCTCCCGCCCTGAATCATATCGACGGATATACGCAGAATGCTTCGACTTTGACAAAGTATGCCCCGGGGGATATCGTTCCGGGATTAAATATCGGCGGATGGCATGATGCGGGTGATTTCGACCTGCGCGTAGAATCGCAAGCCGGTGAATCTTATATCCTGGCATTGGCTTATGAGGCTTTTCGCGAGGATTATGATGTCACCTCCATCGATCATCATAACCGGATCACCGAGATCCATCAGCCGGATGGTAAACCGGACCTGTTACAACAGGTCGAGAATGGTGCCTTAACCGTAGTGGGAGGCTATCGTGCCCTGGGCCGCCTGTATCGTGGAATTATTTGCAACGACCTGCGCCAGTATGTCATGCTGGGCGATGCCGGTGCCATGACCGACAATGTGATCGGTAATGCCGACGACCGCTGGGTATTCACCGAAGATAACCCTTCCCGCGAATTAAGCACTGCCGCCGCCCTGGCTGCCGTCTCCCGTGTGTTGAAAGGCTTTAACGACACCTTGAGCGTACAATCTTTGCAGGCCGCCCGCGAATTGTTTGATCGGACTCGTGTGACCGATCGTTCGGAAATAAATAAGTTACAGGCTGCCGTAGAACTTTATCTGGCAACTCACGAGGATGGATACAAAAAATATATCCTCGGCCAACAGAAACTGATCGTTGATAACATCGCCCGTACAGGCTGGTTTATTGGACGCGCCGATCAGGCCATCAAGGATAAAAAATTTGCAGAGAACATACGCAAGGCACTCGCCGTTTTCCGCCGCGAACTGGAAGAACAGAAAAAGGAAACCCCGTATGGTGTCCCTTATAAACCGAGCATTTGGGGGGCAGGCTGGGATATCCAGTCGTTCGGCTATCAACAGTATTTTCTCGTGCAGGCTTACCCTGACCTGTTTGGGTCGGAGTTGCTTTACAGCGCGCTCAACTTTGTGCTGGGTTGTCATCCGGGAAGCAATACCGCCTCTTTCGCTTCGGGTGTGGGAGCCAATTCAGCAACGGTAGCCTATGGATTGAACCGTGCGGACTGGTCTTATATCCCCGGTGGTGTGATCTCCGGGACTGCCATGATCCGTCCGGACTTCCCTGAACTATTGACTTTTCCTTTCCTCTGGCAACAGACAGAATATGTGATGGGAGGAGGTTCCTCGCACTATATGTTCCTGGTGCTCGCCGCCCGTCAGTTATTGGAAAACAAATAAGAGCTAACAAACAGATACCAACATATAAAAGAATATATATCATGAAGAACATATTGACAAGCATCGGCTTATTGGCATTGATACAGTTCCACCCTCTTCAGGCGCAGGAATTCAAACTTGATCCGGCCGGTTATCTTCGTAATGAAGGTGTAGATGTAATGGCTTTCAGCGATGTCTATCCGGAGGGCAAACAAACCGGCGTGACCATTATTATGAACAACAACCGTGTAGCCACCAGTGGTGATATCCGCCTGGAGGCCTCACAGGGCCAATGGCAACCGCTTCCCGTTCTGCGGAGCCGCCAGGTGAATGAGGGGGACAACAGCATAACCGTTACGTTAAGTTATCCCGATTCGTCCAGACACATGACAGGTTTTAACCCGACCCTTTATCCGGATTTTGTATTCCAGTATACGGTCCGTGTAGCCGGAGAAGGTGACGATGTCGTCGTAACAGTCGACTTGGATACCCCGGTCCCTCAGAAATATGAAGGAAAAATAGGTTTTAACCTCGAGCTTTACCCGGGTTCCCTTCTGGGAAAACCCTGGATCATGGATCACAAGGCGGGTATTTTCCCTCCACAGGCGAATGGTCCGACAATCTCCTGCGAATCAAATACCCAATGGCTCGGCAACTTTAACCCGGAAGGAAAGGTCGACCTGAAACATCTTTTGGGCGACGGAACCTACAACCCGATGATTGCCGACGATATTATAGCCGCCCCTTATGCCCGTGGTAAGAAATTCACCATGAATCCGGCTGATCCTTACAACAAAGTGACGGTCCGTTCAGAAATCGGAGACTTGATCCTTTATGACGGACGTATGAATCATAACAACGGCTGGTTTGTTCTGCGGACAGAGATACCGGCGGGTGTATCCAGGAACGCGATCAAGTGGGTAATCACTCCGAATGTAGTAAAAGATTGGCTGTATACGCCTGTAGTACAGACCTCGCAGGTTGGTTACCATCCAGATCAACCGAAGATAGCTGTGATCGAACTGGATAGCCGTGATAAGCAGATCGGTGAACCGGCTCTTTATAAAATTACGGATGCGGGTGAGGAACTTATTCTGGACAGACCGGCACAGGAATGGGGTAAATTCTTGCGGTACAACTATCTCCGTTTCGACTTTTCGTCTATTCGGGAAGAAGGTTTGTATCAGGTTCGTTACGGTGAATCCGTTTCTCCTGTATTCCGTATTGCTGAAGACATTTATGAACGTGGCGTCTGGCAGCCGGAACTGGAGTACTTCCTGCCGATCCAGATGTGTCATATGCGGGTAAACGAAAAATATCGTGTCTGGCATGACCTTTGTCATATGGATGATGCCCGTATGGCTCCTGTGAACCTGAGCCATATCGACGGATATTCTTCAGGGCCGTCTACACTGACACAATACCAGCCGGGTGATATCGTACCCGGTCTGACCATCGGCGGCTGGCATGATGCCGGTGACTATGACCTCCGCGTGGAGTCACAGGCAGGAGAGGCTTATATCCTGGCATTAGCGTATGAACATTTCGGTATCGATTACGACGCGACAACGATCGACCATCATAAAAGGGTTACCGAGATCCATCAGCCGGACGGCAAACCGGACTTGTTGCAGCAGGTGGAGAACGGTGCATTGACCGTTGTGGCAGGTTATCGTGCTCTCGGACGTCTTTACCGCGGGATTATCTGTAACAGTGTCCGCCAGTATGTCCATTTGGGAGATGCCAGTGCCCACACCGACAATGTGACTGGAAATGAAGACGATCGTTGGGTATTCACAGAGGATAACCCGTATCGCGAACTGACGACTGCTGCCCAGTTGTCAGCAATCTCCCGGGTTTTGAAAAACTTTAACGATACATTGAGTACACAGGCATTGGATGCTGCGAAAGAACTGTACCGGATCACCCGGACTGATGGGCGGACCAAAGGGGCTAAAATACATGCGGCAGTCGAACTGTATCTGACAACCGGCGATAATTCCTATAAGGAATATGTGCTGGCCGAACAGGAGTATATCGTTCAGCACATCGATCGTCTCGGATGGTTTATCGGCCGTTTCGATAAAGCAGTGAATGATAAGAAATTCTCGCAGTCTATGCGTAAAGCGTTGGTTACCGTTCGTGACCAGTATGAGAAAATGAAGTTGCAGACTCCGTACGGTGTACCCGAAGATCGTGGAAACCTGAGTTCCGGTTCCTGGGATGTGCAGACACTGGGCTATTATTACTGCTTCCTGCAGGATGCTTATCCTGATCTGTTCACGCCTGACTATATTTTCAATGCAATCAACTTTATCCTGGGCTGCCATCCGGGAAGTAACACGGTCTCTTTTGCTTCCGGTATCGGAGCGAATTCGGCCACAGTGGCTTATGGGGTGAATCGCGCCGACGGCTCTTATATACCGGGTGGAGTTATTCCGGGAACAGTCCTGATCCGCCCCGACCTGCCGGAACTGGTGCCGTATCCGTTTATCTGGCAGGAAGGTGAGTATTGTATGGGGGGCGAAGCTTCTTATTTTATGTACATGGTATTGGCTGCCCGGAAGATACTGAATGATAAATAATATTGTAGAACGCATTTATTTCAAAGGATATGAAACGAATATATTATCTTCTGTCAGTATGGCTGATCTCCTCTTCTGTTTTTGCCGGTAATTACCGGAGCTTCAAAGTGTCGGTTTACACCCGTGCTTATGAGGTAGAAAAGATGAAGGATCTTGCGTGGTTGGATTCCACCTGGCGTGTAATCTTTCAACAGGTAAAGGTCGATAAAATCTATCTGGAGACGCACCGTGACCTGTTGATCGTTCCCGATGAAACCCTGGAACAGGCAAAGAAGTATTTCCTCGACCGGGGAATCGAAGTGGGTGGCGGTATCACCTATACAATCAATGAAGCGAATAACTTCGAGACCTTCTGTTATTCTGATCCCGAACATCGGAAGATGGTACAGGAGATAGCCGAACATACAGCCCGGCATTTCGATGACTTTATCCTGGATGATTTCTTCTTTACCAGCTGTAAATCGGATATCGAAATCAAGGCCAAAGGCAGTCAGAACTGGAGCGACTACCGCACTAAACTGATGACTGAAGCCAGTCAGACCCTGGTTCTGAAACCGGCAAAGAAAGTCAATCCGAATGTAAAGGTGATTATCAAATATCCGAACTGGTACGATCATTTCCAAGGATTGGGTTTCGACCTTGAAAACGGTCCCCGATTGTTTGACGGTGTATGGACCGGAACGGAAACCCGTGATCCGGGTAATGCACAGCATTTGCAGAATTATCTGAGCTATAATGTGATCCGGTATTATGAGAATCTGCGCCCCGGTCATAACGGAGGTGGTTGGGTGGATGCCGGTGGTTCCGAACTGGGGATGGACCGATATGCAGAACAACTTTGGCTGACCATGTTCGCCAAAGCTCCTGAAATGATCCTTTTCGCCTATAACCAACTGTTGGATGTAAAGATCAGGCCGGAACACCGTACTTCCTGGCAGGGACAGGAAACCTGTTTCAGTTACGATGACATGATGAAACCGGTCAGATTAGCCGACGGACAGCAGGTGCAGCCAACCACGATCGCCCGTGCAGCCGGTATGACTTTCGAACAAATAGACAAGTTTGTCCATAAACTCGGGAAGCCGGTCGGGATCAAGTCTTACAAACCTTATCATTCGCTGGGGGATGACTTTCTTCCGAATTATCTGGGAATGATCGGCTTGCCGATGGATATGTTTCCCGAATTTCCGACAGATCAGCAAGTCGTTTTGCTGACTGAACAGGCTAAATATGATCCGGCACTGCTTCCGAAGATGAAAGCCCAGTTGCAGAAAGGCGGAGATATAGTGATTACCAGCAGCCTGTTGAAAGCTATACCGGAACAGATCGCCGAGATTGCAGAATTGCGTTGTTCGGATCTGAAAGCGTTGGTGAATGATTTCGGGCCTTTAGGTAAATCCGGTCGGGACCTGTTGATCCCTCAGGTTCGTTACCAGACAAACGATGCCTGGGAGCTGGCAAGTGCCGGACGTCCTCTCGAAGGTGGTGTCAGTGGATATCCGATGTTACTTCGGGCTCTTTATTCGAAAGGTAGTTTGTATGTGATCACTATTCCGGACGATATGGGAAATCTATACGATCTTCCCGAAGGCGTACTGAATATATTCCGCCGGGTAATGAGCCAGGATCTGCCTATACATATCGAGGCACCGTCCAAAGTGAGCCTGTTTCTTTATGATAACGGGACATTCATTGTAGAATCATTCAATGATGAGCCTGTCACAATCCGGGTGATCACAGATGAAGGAGTAAAGCAACTGACTGATATCGTCGACGATTCCGTTGTGATTCCAGTGAGTGAAGAAACTTCATCCAAGAGAGTTCGTCATTACCAAAAAGAGGAAAAGAACCAGTCCTTCCGCCTGACGCTTATGCCTCATTCATACCGTGTATTTAAATATTAAACAAGATAAATCATGAAACATCCATGAAATAAATTTCGTCCAAGAGCATGTAAATAGGGGGGTATTGTTTACTTTAGTGTCATTCACTCGAAAAAACGAATGCAATGAAAACAGTACCTTTTGAACAAGTCATCCTCCGGGGTTGTGGAATAGATGTCCACAAGGACATGGTAGTTGCTACGATAAGTGGCGAAGGTCTCAAAACTGAAACCCGCAGTTACAAGACCTTCAGTAGTTCTTTGACAGAATTAAAAGAATGGTTATTATCCAGTGGCATTACGCATGTAGCCATGGAAAGTACCGGTGTTTACTGGAAGCCGGTCTATAAGATTCTTGAATGTCCTGATATGAAAGTCTGGATCGTGAACGCACGGCACATCAAGTATGTTCCCGGGCACAAAACGGATAAAAAGGATAGTGCCTGGATTTGCAAACTGCTTTTAGCAGGTTTGTTGAAACCGAGTTATATCCCGGAGCGTGAACAACGTGAGCTTCGTGATTTAACCCGTTACCGTAACAAGTTGATCCAGCATGTATCTTCTGAGAAAAACCGTATTGTTCGTATCCTGGAAGATTGTAACATCAAACTTTCCAGCGTGGTGTGCAGCCTGGACGGAGTCGTGGCGAACAAGCTGATAGATATGTTGATCGATAAGGGTCATGTAACAATGGATGACATAACTTGCATCTATCATAAAAAACTTGAAGCCAGTCCGGAACTTCTTTATCAGGCTTGTGAAGGCTTTATAGAACCGCATCACATCTATATGTTGCAGACCATCCGTAAAGATATGGAACAGACGAAAGCCATCATAGCTGACCTTACCTGCCGTATAAAAGAGGTTTTATCTCCTTATGAGAATGTGATGGAACTCTTGCAGAAGATCCCCGGACTTAGCCGGAAAACGGTTGAAGACCTGATAGCAGAGATAGGTGTGGATATGGAAGCCTTTCCAACCGAAAAGCACCTGGCTTCGTGGGCCGGTGTCTGTCCTGGCAATAACGAGAGCGCAGGTAAAAAAAAAGTGGTAGAACCACCCATGGCAACAAACAGTTGAAAGCCGTAATCACGGAGGCTGCGTGGGCAGCCACCCGTACCAAGAACACCTTTTACAGTGCACGTTATCACCGTTTAGCCGCCCGTCGAGGGAAAAAGAGGGCTTTAGTAGCAGTAGGACACTCGATCCTGAAATCGGTATGGCATGTACTGAAAGAGGCTTGTGAGTATAAGGAACTCGGTGCGGAATATCTCAACCAAAGGATGGAGCAGAAACGGAAAAATTACTTGAAGAAAGAGCTGGAAGCACTTGGCTATAAAGTTAAAATCAGCCGTGATGATGGTCCAATCCCAGAAGTAGGTTAAAAACATAGAGAAGGTCGATTTTTACTGGCTTGTTGTCGTAAGAAACAGCAAGAGGTCGCTCATGAAACTGATCTCAACTGCTAAGCGGTCAAGACTGCGAGTCCTTTAACGCGTGTATGAAATTTTTTTTCTTAGCTGTTGTAAAATTATAAAATGCCCAAAGATAATAGCCAACCGCATTTGTATCTATACAAGTGCTCTCTTTTGTTTTGTCTGAACTCTAAAAAAATCAATTTATTAATGGTTTAAACGGCTCTCTTGAGATAGGGAGCGCAATTTATTTACATATGAAAAATAAGAATCTATTTCTAGCATTGACCCTCGCTGCCCTGGGAGGACTTTCCGGACAGTCGCAGGCACAGCTTCAGATTAATTCGGGTTCACAGTATCTGATGAACCAGGCGAGAGATATGAGCACCGATTTCGGTGACTTCACCAACATCTTTTTCTTTGCAGATGAATTGTCATCATTTGATGTGGCAAAAGCCAGCGGTACCGTTCGATGGAAACGGTACACGCTGGAAAGCCGCCAGGCGTTCAATACAAATACCGTATTGCCTGTACCGCTGAAAATGCAGGATTTCCCTTTTACAGCTTATGTAAATGATCCCGAATTAAGATTTTCTATCGACTTTGTCTCTCCCCGCACGGTCCGCGTCCGGATGTTAACGACACCGGTGGAACCGAAGGATGAAACATCCCTGATGCTTGCCAAAGAACCGGGCAAAGACAGCTCCTGGAAGGGAACAGAAACGGGGAATGCCGTGACATATGCAAATGCCAACGGTAGTATAACCATCGAAAAGAACCCCTGGCGTATCGTTTTGCGTGATGCGAATGGCAAGGTCATGACGCAGACCCGTACATTGCATGATAACGACTCGACTCAGGCTAAGGTTGTCCCGTTCAATTTTATCAAACGTGGGTCGGATAATAGCCGGAGCATTAATCCTGTATTCTCGCTGGCTCCGAACGAAAAGATTTTCGGTTGCGGTGAGTCTTTCGGCCCTCTGAATAAAGTGGGACAGAGAGTACACCTGTTTGTAACCGACCCCCAGGGACCTGAAACCGACCAGCAATATAAACCTATCCCCTTCTTTATGAGTAACCGCGGCTATGGAATGTTCATGCATACCTCCGCCCCGGTGACCTGCGACTTTGGTGCGACCAATATCAATGTTAATAAGCTGTTCATGGGGGATGAGACAATGGACTTTTTCGTTTTCTTCGGAGAACCGAAAGATATTCTGAATGAATATACGGAGATTGTGGGTAAGCCGGGAATGCCGCCTCTGTGGTCGTTCGGAACCTGGATGAGCCGCATCACTTATTTCTCCCAGAAAGACGGATACGACGTAGCAGAAAACCTGCGTAAGCATAAGATCCCCTCCGATGTGATTCACTTTGATACCGGCTGGTTTGAAACCGACTGGCAGTGCGATTACCAGTTTGCTCCGAACCGCTTCTCCGATCCGCAACTGATGCTGGATGATCTGAAAAATAAAGGCTTCCATACTTGTTTGTGGCAGTTGCCTTATTTCACGCCGAAGAACCGTTTCTTTAGCGAGCTGATTGAAAAGGACCTGTATGTGAAGAATGGTAAAGGAGAACTTCCTTATGAAGATGTTGTATTGGATTTCTCCAATCCGAATACGGTTAAGTGGTACCAGGACAAACTGGCCAACCTGATCAAGATGGGGGTAGGTGCTATCAAGGTCGATTTCGGTGAAGCTGCTCCGTTCAATGGCATCTATGCTTCCGGTAAGAGCGGGTTTTATGAGCATAATCTTTATCCGTTGAGGTACAACAAGGCTGTTGCCGATATTATCAATGAAGTACATGGCGAAAATATTATCTGGGCGCGTAGTGCCTGGGCAGGCTCACAGCGTTACCCGTTGCATTGGGGCGGTGATGCCGAGAATACAGATATGGGTATGCTGGGAACATTGCGTGGCGGTCTGTCGTTCGGTTTGAGCGGATTCTCTTTCTGGAGCCATGATATCGGAGGTTTTGTAACATCTACTCCGGAAGAACTCTATCGCCGCTGGTTGCCGCTGGGATTCCTATGCTCCCACACCCGTGCACACGGTGCACCTCCTACAGAACCCTGGCTGTATAATGAAGGTTTCCTGAAAGCTTTCCGCCAGAATGCGGAATTGAAGTATAAACTGATGCCGTATATCTATGCACAGGCAAAAGAATGTACGGAGAAAGGTCTTCCGATGATGCGTGCTCTCTTTGTGGAATACCCGCATGATGCCGGTGCATGGTTGGTTGAAGATGAATATCTGTTCGGTAGTCAGATGCTGGTTGCTCCGATGATGGAGAGCGGTATGGAACGCGATGTCTATCTTCCGGAGGGGAAATGGATTGATTACCAGACCGGAAAAGTCTACACAGGTGGCTGGCATACGATCCTGTTCGGAACGGTACAGGCGGTTATTCTGGTACGCGACGGCTCTGTGCTTCCTCATATCAAACTGGCGCAGAATACCGGAGAAATGGATTGGAGCCAGATTGAACTGAAGGTATATGCCGCCGATGCTTCCGAAGCAACCGGTTTGGTGTGCCTGCCGTCCGACAATCAGCTTCATCCGTTGACTGTCTCTGTAAAGGGGCATCAGGTGAAAGCCGACGGCCTGGAAGGAAAAGTGAAATTTAAAGTGACAGACTAATAAGAAAGAATATGAAACAAGCGATTGTATGTCTTACTTTCGGAACGCTGTTGTTCTCTGCCTGCCATTCGGATGCTGTCCGACAGACAGAGAACGGGATAATCGTCCCGATTACTTCCGGCGAGACTAAAGCCGTTAAGCTGGAAGTGATTACCGACGATGTAATCCGGGTGATGGCATCGCCAACAGGCATATTTGAAGAAAGTGCAAATCTGATCAAAGATACGCGTCAGCTACCTGTCCCTACGTTTGAGATCACCCGGAGCGGAGATACCATCACGCTTGGAACAGCTACTTTACAGGCTCGTCTATTACAGAGAACAGGTGAAGTCTGGTTCACGGATAAAGCAGGGAACCTGATCCTCCGTGAACAGAATGGAGGTGGGAAAGAATTCACCCCGGTACGGGTGGAAGGAACCAATGGCTATTCGTTCCGTCAGGTTTTTGAAAATGACGAAGAGGAAGGATTGTACGGTCTGGGGCAACATCAGAGCGACGAGTTCAATTATAAAGGAAAAAACGAAGAACTGTTCCAGTACAATACGAAAGTAAGCGTTCCTTTTATCGTTTCCACCAAAGGGTATGGAATACTCTGGCATAATTATTCCCTGAGTCGTTTCGGGGATAAACGCCCTTATGCGGAACTGGCCGATGTCTTTAAACTGTATGATAAGGAAGGACAGGCGGGGGCATTGACTGCAACTTATTATAAGGATCGGACCTCTTCGGTACAACCTTTGATCCGAAAAGAGGACAAAATCAATTATGAAGATCTGGTAACGATCAAGAATTTCCCGGAGAAATTTCCATCCAATGAGGCTTATGCCACCTGGGAAGGAGAGATAGAACCTACAGAAAGTGGTGTACATCATTTCAAACTACATTATGCCGGATATACGAAAGTCTTTATCGATGGGAGAGAAGTGGTCGCCGAACGCTGGCGTACAGCCTGGAACCCGAACGATTATAAAACCAAAGTCCGTCTGGAAAAAGGGAAACGTTATCCGATCCGGATCGAATGGCTTCCGGATGGCGGTGTCTCTTATTTGGGATTGAAGGTGCTGAGTCCGTTGCCCGAAGCCGAACAGAACCGTTTGGCTTTCTGGAGCGAAATGGGCGACCAGATCGACTATTACTTCATCAACGGTAAAAACATGGATGACGTAATCAGCGGCTACCGCACCGTGACAGGTAAAAGCCAGGTCATGCCTAAATGGGCAATGGGCTATTGGTTAAGCCGCGAACGTTATAAGACACAGGAAGAATTGCTCACGGCACTGGATGAATACCGCCGGCGGCAGGTTCCGTTGGACGTGATCGTTCAGGACTGGAGCTACTGGCCGGAGGATGCCTGGGGAAGCCATGAGTTCGATAAGGAACGTTTCCCCGATCCGGCAGGTATGATTAAGGAGATACACGATAAGGATGCCCGTTTCATGATCTCCGTATGGCCTAAATTCTATGCGACGACAGAGCATTATAAGGAACTGGACCAACTCGGAGCGATGTATCAGCAAGCGATTAAAGACAGCATCCGCGATTGGATCTATCCGGGATATATCGGCTCTTTCTATGATGCCTATAACCCGGAAGCCCGCAAACTGTTCTGGGATCAGATGAACGAACATCTCTACAGCCTGGGTGTCGATGCCTGGTGGATGGATGCTTCCGAACCGAACGTACAGGATAATACGGATATGGAGTATCGCAAGAAACTGTGCGGACCGACTTATCTGGGACCTTCTACCAAATATTTTAATGCTTATGCGCTGATGAATGCGGAAGCTATCTACGACGGACAGCGTGGTGTGAATCCGGATAACCGTGTCTTCCTGCTGACCCGTTCGGGGTTTGCCGGACAGCAACGTTATTCGACGGCAACCTGGAGCGGCGATATCGGTACCCGTTGGGAAGATATGAAAGCCCAGATCAGTGCGGGACTGAACTTTGCCATGTCGGGTGTTCCTTACTGGACGATGGATATCGGTGGTTTCTGTGTAGAAAAACGGTATGAACATGCGAAAGAGGGCAGTGAAGACCTGAACGAATGGCGCGAATTGAATACCCGTTGGTATCAGTTCGGAGCGTTCTGCCCGTTATTCCGCAGTCACGGTCAGTATCCGTGCCGCGAAATATACAATATAGCTCCCGAAGGAACACTGACGTATAAGTCCATGAAATATTATACCGAACTGCGTTACCGTCTGATGCCTTATATCTACAGCCTGGCTGGTATGACTTATTTCAACGACTACACGATTATGCGTGCTCTAGTAATGGATTATGCAGATGATAAGAATACCTATAATATCGACGATCAGTTTATGTTCGGTCCTGCTTTTATGGCTTGTCCGGTTCATCAGTATAAGAAACGTGACCGGGAAGTCTATTTCCCTGCCGGAACCTGGTATGACTATTATACGGGCAAGAGCATTTCCGGAGGAACTTCCGGCACAGTGTCTGCGCCTTATGAACAAATGCCATTGTTTGTGCGTGGCGGTTCTATCATTCCAACTGGAAAGTTGATACAGTCGACAGCCGAGCAACAGAAAGACCTGACGGTGTATGTGTATACCGGGACGGATGCTTCTTTCTCCTTGTATGAGGATAATGGAATTACCTACGCTTACGAGAAAGGAGAGTACAGTACCATACCGCTTTCTTATAAAGAGTCCGGTAAGGAATTAACGATCGGTGACCGTTCCGGTTCTTTCCCCGAAATGGCGGCAGAACGGAACATAAAGGTTATCTTTGTGACACCTGAATATCCGGCAGGAAAAGAAACTTCTGCCGTCTATAAAGGTGAACAGTTAACCATTTCGTTACCCTGATAAACTATAGCGTATGAAACAAATAGGAATTGTATTCCTGAGCCTGTTGCTGGCGGCCTGTTCGGCCGGCCCGCAGGGGCGGGAAAGAGTTTCTTTCAATCATGACTGGTTGTTCTCCCTGACCGATAACCAGGCAGATGTCTCCGCTCCCGATGCAGATGATTCGGGCTGGCGCTCACTGAACCTACCGCATGACTGGAGTATCGAAACCGATTTTTCCAAAGAGAATCCGGCAACACCCGGTGGTGGGGCTTTGCCCGGTGGTATGGGATGGTACCGGAAGCATTTTAACATGCCGGAGACTGACCGGGGGAAGAAGATTTATATTGATTTCGACGGTGTTTACCGTTGCAGTAAAGTATGGTTGAACGGTCATCTGCTGGGTTTCCGTCCGAACGGATACGTTTCGTTCCGTTACGACCTGACCCCCTATCTGAAATACGGACAGGAGGAAAACGTACTGGTTGTGCAGGCGGATAATTCGCAACAGCCCAACTCCCGCTGGTATTCAGGATCGGGTATTTACCGTAATGTCTGGCTGGTGAAGACCGGACAGGTCCATGTGGATCATTACGGGACAAATATAACAACTCCGGAAGTCACTCAGGATAAGGCAACAGTGGTGATTGAAACGACATTGAAGAATAATGAGGCCACCCCCGTTTCCGCCGAATATACAACAATCGTGAAAGACCCTTCCGGGAACGTCGTAGTCCAGGTTACGCAACCTGCCGGACTACCGGAAGACGGGACTAAATCGTTCAGCCAGACAATTGAAGTAAAGAATCCTGAACTGTGGGGTACCCGGAATCCGGCATTATATACGGCAATCACTGAAGTAAGATCCGGCGGTCAGTTGACCGACTGGTATGAAACGACCTTTGGTATCCGTACTTTCCGTTGGGATGAAGCGACCGGCTTTTATCTGAACGGGGAGCCGACCAAAGTGCTCGGCGTTTGCCTGCATCATGATCTGGGCTGCCTGGGAACAGCTGTCAATAAACGAGCAATCGAACGCCAGTTACAGATCATGAAGGAGATGGGTGTCAATGCGATCCGTACAAGCCATAACCCACCTGCTCCTGAGTTGCTCGAACTTTGCGACGAGATGGGGTTGCTGGTACAGGATGAATCGTTCGACATGTGGAGAAAACGTAAATCGCCTTACGATTATGCGCAGTATTTCGACGAATGGCATGAACGTGACCTGACGGACCAGATCAAACGCGACCGTAACCATGCTTCCGTCTTTATGTGGAGTATTGGTAATGAAGTACTCGAACAGTGGTCGCATGCCGATGCCGATACATTGAGCTTGCAGGAGGCGAACCTGATACTGAATGCCGGCCATAAGATCGACCCGGCTTTGTTGGAAGACAGCACGATGAGTGTACAGTCGCTGATTACGATTGCTTTGGCCGATATTGTCAGGAAGCTCGATACTACCCGTCCGGTAACGGCCGGAAATAACGGTGTAGATCCCACCAACCATCTGTTCCGTTCCGGGGCGCTCGATGTCTACGGGTTCAACTATCATGAAAAGGATTTTGCACCTTTCCCGCAGGTCTATCCCGGAAAGAAGCTGATCGTCAGTGAATCGACTTCGGCATTGATGACACGCGGCTATTATCAGATGCCGTCCGACGAAATGTATATCTGGCCTGAGTCATGGGATAAACCTTTCGACCGTCCGGAACACCTGTGTTCTTCGTATGATAACTGCCATGTCCCTTGGGGCTCTACGCACGAAGTGACCTGGTACGAAGTGAAACGCTTGCCGTATGCCTCCGGTATGTTTATCTGGACTGGTTTTGATTATTTGGGCGAACCGACTCCTTACTGGTGGCCGAGCCGCAGCAGTTTCTTCGGCGTTGTAGACCTGGCCGGGTTCCCGAAAGATGTCTATTATATGTACCGGAGTGAATGGACCGACCAGCCGACTTTGCACCTGTTCCCGCACTGGAACTGGAAGGAAGGGGAGATGGTGGATATCTGGGCCTATTATAACCAGGCGGACGAAGTGGAACTCTTCCTGAACGGAAAGAGTCTGGGGGCAAGGAGTAAAAACGATAGTACGTTCCATGTCTCCTGGCGCGTACCGTTCACACCGGGTACACTGAAAGCCGTATCCCGCAAAGCTGGTCAGGAAGTCCTGGCGCAGGAAATCCATACTGCGGGCGAAGCGGCTCAGCTGACATTGATTCCTGATCGTTCCGTTATACAGGCGGACGGCACAGACCTTTCCTTCATAACCGTTGAGGTAAGGGATAAAGAAGGAAACCTGGTTCCCCGTGCGAATAACCTGCTCCGTTTTTCCGTAGAAGGTGACGGTTTTATCGCAGGAACTGATAACGGTGACCAGAATGATCCGAACAGTTTGAAGAAACCGGAGCGGAATGCTTTCTATGGAAAAGCCCTTGTCGTGGTGCAGAACACAGGCAGGAAAGGCGTTATCCGTGTAAAAGCGACAGCCGACGGATTGCCGGATGCCGTAACAGAGATTAAAGTTCAATAAATTAGTAAACATGAAGAAACTGATAACTATGGCTGTGCTTTCCTTTTGTATGACCGCTGCGGTATCGGGTGCACAGCCCTCAGATAAAGACGATCAGCAGATCGAGAAACGGATTGAGAAGCTGGTCCGTAAGATGACATTGGAAGAAAAGGTTAGTTTGTTACACGGGAACTCTAAATTCTACGTCTCGGAGATTAAACGCCTGGGCATTCCCGAATGGAGCCTGAGTGACGGTCCGCACGGGGTCCGCGCGGAAATCAACCGGCACGACTGGGGCTATGCCAACTGGACGACCGACTCGTCCACCTATTTCCCAACCGGTACTGCCTTTGCAGCCGCCTGGAATCCGGAACTGGCCTATTACCGGGGAGAAGTGTTGGGGGAAGAAGCCCGGTGGCGTAAGAAAGACGTCTTGCTCGGCCCCGGTGTAAATATCATCCGTAGCCCGTTGTGCGGACGTAACTTCGAATATATGAGTGAAGATCCTTATCTGAACTCGGTTCTGGCTGTTCAGTATATTCAAGGATTGCAGAGCCGTGATGTCGCTTGCAGCGTGAAACATTTTGCCCTGAATAACCAGGAAACGAACCGGACGACCGTTGAGGTAGAATGTAGCGAGCGTGCCCTTCGTGAAATCTATTTGCCGGCCTTCAAAGCGGCTGTACAGGAAGGCGGTGCTCTGACTGTGATGGCTGCCTATAATAAGTATCTGGGTGATTGGTGTGCTGAAAATAAATATCTGGCCCGTGATATTCTTCGCGACGAATGGGGATTTAAAGGCGTTTATGTTACCGACTGGGGTGCTGCGCATAGTACGGTCAAATCAGCAATTGCCGGTCTCGACCTGGAAATGGGTACCAATATCGAAAACTACGATGACTGGTATTTTGCCAATCCTTTGATCGAAGCGGTTAAAAAGGGAGAGATACCCGAAAGCCTGGTAGATGAAAAGGTCGGAAATGTACTTCGTGTAATGATCAAGACAAAGATTCTGGACCCGAAGAAACGTTTTAACCAGGGTTCCATCAATACGCCGGAACACCAGCAGGCCGCTTATCAGGCTGCTGCCGAAGCCATTGTATTGTTAAAGAACAAGGAAGATTTGTTACCGCTGGACGTCTCTTCTGTTAAAAGCATTGCCGTAATTGGTGATAATGCCACCCGTAAACATTCGAACGGCGGATTGAGTTCGGAGATCAAGGCTTTATATGAAATAACTCCGCTGGAAGCAATCCGCACAAAGTTGGGCGACCGTGTAAAGGTCAACTACGCACAAGGATATGAAAAACTTTCCACCTTTATCGAGGGAAGCAATAACGGACAAAACGCCGGGAGCTTTACCGATGGCAACCAGTTGAATGAAGAATTGTTGAAAGAGGCGGTGGAGACTGCACGCAATAGTGATGTAGCTATCGTTATAGGTGGTTTGAATCATGACTATGACACGGAATCATCTGACCGCCAATATATGGAACTTCCTTACGGGCAGGTCCAGCTGATTCAGGAGGTCGTGAAAGCCAACCCCAGAACGATTGTGGTGATTGTTGCCGGCTCGCCGGTCAATATGGCGGCATTGGATATTTGTGCGCCTTCGATTTTGTGGGCGTGGTATAACGGTATGGAAGGCGGTAACGCTTTGGTAGATGCTATCACCGGAAAGGTAAATCCCAGTGGCAAAATGCCGTTTACGACACCTGTTACATTAGAGCAGTCACCCGATGTCGCTTTGGGTAATTTCCCGGGAAGAGACCTGAAAGTAAAATATGAGGAAGATATCCTGGTCGGTTATCGTTGGTATGACACGAAACAGTTACCGGTTGTTTATCCCTTCGGATATGGATTGTCTTATACGGACTTTTCTTTTGCCGGTTTATCTACCGATAAGAAAAGCTACGGACCGGATGAAACGGTCAAAGTAACTTTCACTCTGACTAATACCGGGAAAAGAGATGGGGCAGAGGTTGCCCAGCTTTATGTAAGCGACCCGGAATGTTCCGTTATGCGTCCGGTAAAAGAATTGAAAGGCTTTAAAAAGGTATTCCTGAAAGCTGGTGAAAGTAAGCAGGTCGAGATCGATATCCCGATAAGTTCTCTGGCATTTTATAGTGAAGCACAGAAACAGTTTGTGGTAGAGCCGGGTACTTTCATATTGAACCTGGCTACTTCTGCCCATGATATAAAGGCTGATACTTCTATTGAAGTCCGTTAGTATTCAGCCTGTTAATTAAAGAAAGGGTCTGTAGCCGTATTATTGGTTACAGGCTTTTTTGTTATGGATAACTACGTAATATTCCTTGTTTAATATAATTTAATTGTTTATTTATCATGTAAATACGATGTTGTCGTATATTTGCGTACATATCGTAGTAGAGAACATATAGTATTAATAATTATACCATGAGAACAAAATTGTTATTTATCGTTCTCTTTTTGTCAGCAGTAATGACGGGGAACGGAACGGAAGACAGGAGTGAATACTTAAGAAAAGTATTAGATAATTTGGAGAAGATAAAAACGGCTACTTACCGTTTGCAGAGTGAAGCTTGGGAACCGGGCGACACAATACCGGGCTATTCTGTCTATACATTTGTAGAAGAATATGATAATCCGGCAGACACTGCGGTAGGTGCCAGTTATACGGACTATTCGGATGCTGAGAAAAAGCAAATAAGTTCCTGTTATGATGGGTATGTACGTCTATCCTTTTACCATGACAAACACGGAGTTATGGTTGATGATTTTACTCGCAGAAACCTGCCTTTCAGACTGGTAGGCGTAGGAACTCCTTATTTCAACTATGCGAAGAATATTATTAAATATGTGCTGACAACCCAGGACAGTATCTCCGTGGACATGAAAGATTGCGGAGATGAATATCTGCTTAGTTTGGTTATTAACGAAGATGTACAAGTTGAATTTTTCGGACGACCTTACCATCTTCCCAAGCCGCCGTTCTACCAAGACCCGACTTCCATATATGAGGTACACATCCGTAAATCGGATAATTTACCCTACAAGGTCAGAAGAGAAATGTCACATAACATAACTGAATATACTTATATAGAAGGCCAGTTTAATACACTGAGCGCTAAAGGAATTACTGCCTCCGACTACATCCCGGCAGATTACGAGGTCAGAGAATATGGCAAGAAATATGACACCAAGCCAGAGGTAAATATTACTGGTCAAAAAGCTCCCGATTGGACTTTAACGGATACCAAAGATCTGCAAGTCTCATTGTTCGACCTGAGTAGCAAAGTCATTGTAATGGAATTTACCGGAATCGGTTACGGCCCTTGCGCAGCTTCTATCCCTTTCCTGAATAAATTGAAAGAGACATACAGCGCAGAACAACTGACGGTTCTTGCCGTTGAAATCTGGAATCGGAAAATGCCGTCACTTCAGAATTATGCAAATAGGCAACATATAAACTACTTGTTTCTTGCCGGTAACGATGAAATAGTGAATACTTATCTGAATGGCGACCGAGGCGTTCCTTTTTTCTTCATACTGGATGAGAACAGAGTTATAAAACGAATCATAAAAGGTTATAATCTGGAACATACCGGGAAAGAAATAACCCAAGCAATAGATGAGCTATTAAAATCGAACTAGTGTCATTGAAAAAGTACTCGAGAACGAGAAAACGTCTTCAGGAAGTTGTTCAATACCTCTCCGGGTGTTTCACCTATTTTCTCCAGGTGAAACAAAAGTTTCTTTGGCGGGAAACAAAAGTTTCTCCCGCAAGAAACAAGGGTTTCCTCGGGAGAAACGAAGATTCAGATTATAGTAATATTAATTCTTTGTCAGCGTATAGTCCGTAATCCCCAGTGCCTCATAAGCCTGGAGCAACGCTTCGTCATTATCGGAGATCATCAGTAACTTATCGTTTTCCATAAGGACTGTATTCCCTTTAGGGATGAAATAACGTCCGTCGCGCATCACCATAACCGCCAGCGTATGGTCGGGCAGGGTGAGTTCCATCAGTTTATTCCCATGCGTAAGCACTTCCGGAGTGATGTCGATTTCACTCATCGCACTCTTGATGCCTTCCGGAAGTTCGATACCGAATACATCTTTTCGTTCCGGTTCGTCGATCATATCCAGCCATTTGGCAGCCTGTGTTACGGTAGTGCCTTGTATCAGCAACGAAAGGATGGTGATAAAGAATACCACATTGAATATCAGTCCGGCGTGTTCTATTCCCGCAATCATCGGGTAAGTGGCGAAGATGATCGGTACGGCACCGCGCAAACCTACCCACGATATATACAACTTTCCTTTAAAGGAGAAGTTTTTATAAGGAATCAGGCAAAGGAACACGCTGATCGGACGGGCGAAGATAATCATGAAGATACCGATCGTTAACCCGATGGGGGCCACCGGCAGCAGTTCGTGCGGGTTGACAAGCAATCCGAGCGTAAGGAACATCACGATCTGCCATAACCAGGCAAAACCGTCGAAGAACGTACCGATACTCTTTTTATGTACAATCTTGGCATTTCCTACCACCAAGCCGGCTATATATACGGCCAGGTAGCCGTTTCCTTTACATAGTGTAGTGGCGGCAAAAGTAAAGAATGCAGTAGCCAACAGCAGGATCGGATACAACGATTCGTTGTCGATATCTATCTTGTTAATGATAAATACAGCTATCTTTCCTAACAGAAAACCGGCAATAGCACCCACTGACAGCTGGATAACCAGCGATAAGGCAGCATCAGCCAGGTTCATCCCTGCCGTCTGGATATAAGCGATCAGTAACAAAGTCAGCATATACGCCATCGGGTCGTTACTACCACTTTCCAACTCCAATGTCGGACGAAGCCGTTCTTTCAGGTACACCCCTTTGCTTCGCAGGATAGAGAATACGGAAGCCGAATCGGTTGACGACATGACGGCCGCCATCAACAGCGACTCCGGAAGTGTCAGCGTCTCGTAGCCGGTGACCAGTTTGGACAAGTAATAGATGAAACCACCCGTTATAAAGGTGGTAGCCAATACCCCGATCGTCGCAAGTATAACCCCTTGTGGAGCAATCGGTTTTACTTCTGATATCTTCGTGTCCATACCACCTGAGAACAGGATGATACTCAAAGCCAGCATACCGATAAACTGTGCCGCATTGGGATTACTGAACTGGATACCCAGTCCGTCACTGCCGAACAACATACCGACTCCCAGGAATAATAACAAGGCGGGGAGTCCGAAACGATAACCTGCCTTACCGGCGAAAATACTGAAAAAAAGAATGACGGAAGCAATCAACAAGATTCCCTCCGCATTATGTAAAATGTCTAAGTCGTGGAACATAAGCGGAAACGGTTTACTCTAAATTATCTTTCAAAATAACGAAAAAAAACTGAAACTACAATGGTTCGAATGCCGAAAAAACAAGCTTATATACTGATTAATGAATATATTACGTATATTTGCCGGCGTAAAATAAACACTATGCATAAAACACATTTATTCGTATTATTGTTCGCTCTCCTGATAGGGACGGCGTGTAACAAAGAGAAGCACTTCATCTCTGACAACGCATTCAGAGCCGAAGTAGAGAAAGATTTCCAGGCCAAACAGGCAGCCCTGCCTGACGGAGATCTGTTTGCAGTTTTCAATCAACAAATGACGCCGGAAGAAAAAGAGGCACTTACATTCCTGTACGCCTATATGCCGATCGGCGACATTACCGACTATGATGGAAAACTTTACCTGGATAATATCCGCAGTTCTTTCCAGGCAAAGCAGGAAATGCCGTGGGGTGACAGTATCCCTGAAGACATCTTCCGTCATTTTGTTCTTCCTATCCGTGTAAACAATGAGAACCTGGACGAAAGCCGTATGGTCTTCTTCGACGAACTGAAAGACCGTGTGAAAGGCATGTCCTTATACGATGCCGTGCTGGAAGTAAACCACTGGTGTCATGAAAAGGTAATTTATACGCCTTCCGATGCCCGTACCAGCTCCCCGTTGGCTTCTGTAAAGACAGCTTACGGCCGTTGCGGTGAGGAGTCTACCTTTACGGTGGCTGCGCTTCGTTCGGTAGGTATCCCTGCACGCCAGGTATATACCCCGCGTTGGGCACATACCGACGACAATCATGCCTGGGTAGAAGCCTGGGTGAACGGCAAATGGTATTTCCTGGGTGCCTGCGAACCGGAACCGGTCCTGAATCTGGGATGGTTTAACGGTCCGGCTTACCGGGGTATGCTGATGCACACGAAGGTATTCGGCAAATATAACGGTCCGGAAGAAGTAATGCTTGAAACAGACGGTTACACAGAAATCAATGTGATCGACAACTACGCACCGACAGGCAAAGCCATCGTGACCGTAGTCGATACCGACGGTAACCCTGTCCCCGATGCAAACGTGGAATTTAAAATCTACAACTATGCAGAGTTCTATACCGTAGCCAATAAGAAAACCGATGCCGAAGGAAAGACTTTCCTGACCGCTGGTAAAGGTGATATGTTCGTATGGGCAACCAAAGACGGTAAATTCGGTTTCGATAAAGTATCTTTTGGAAAAGGTGACGCGACGATCAAGCTGGATAAGAAACCGGGGGATGCACTCGGAGCAGTTACTCTTGACATTATTCCTCCGGTAGAAGGCTCTATCCCTGCCGAAGTAACTCCGGAACAGAAAGAGGCCAACGCCAAACGCCTGTTGGAAGAAGATGCTATCCGTAACAAATATGTAGCAACTTTCTATACCGAAGAAAAAGCCGAAGCATTGGCTAAAGAACTCGGTATCGACCCGCTGAAGACTTCTGACTTTCTGATCGGTAGCCGCGGTAACTGGATGGAGATCGAAAAGTTCCTGCGTGAAACTCCGGCTGATAAACGTCCGGTTGCTATGGCGTTACTGGATGTGATTTCGGCTAAAGACCTCCGTGATACGCCGGCTTCCGTTCTGGCAGATCACCTGAATAATACGGAAGAAGTGAAGAGCGAACAGTTCAATAATTATATATTGAACCCGCGCGTAGCTAACGAATTCCTTACTCCGTATCGTAGTTATTTCCAGGCAAATGTAGACGCAGCACTGGCGAAACAGGCAAAAGAGGACCCGCAGGCTCTGGTTGAGTGGGTGAAAAAGAATATCACAATCAATGATGCATTGAATCCGCAGCGTATTCCGGTTATGCCGATGGGTGTGTTCAAGGCCCGCATTGCCGATAAGGGTTCACGTAATATCTTCTTTGTCGCAGTTGCCCGTAGCCTGGGTATCCCGGCACGTATCGAACCGGTAGCCCGTAAGGTACAGTATATGAAGGATGGCAACTGGATGGACGTTGACTTCGAAGCAGCCGTTCAGACTACAGCCAAACAAGGTAAGGTGGTCGCTTCCTACAGCCCGATCAAGGCTTTGCAGGATCCGAAATATTACAGCCACTTTACGATTGCCAAGATTCTTCCGGATGCGAAGTTGCAGACATTGAACTTCGAACGTACCGGCAATGTAGATATGGGCGTTGGCGATACCTGGAGCAGTATGTTGAAGAAACCGTTGTCGATGGACGAAGGTAACTATATGATGGTAACCGGAACCCGTATGGCAAACGGTAGCGTCCTGGCCGAAGTATCTTTCTTCAACGTAGAACCGGACAAGACAACAGAGACTAAACTGGAAATGCGTGAGAACACCGACGAAGTACAGGTAATCGGTAACTTCAATTCGGAAAACAAGTTCAAACGTGCCGATAACGGTGAAGAAACCAGCGTACTGGCAACAACCGGCCGTGGTTATTTCGTAGTAGCCATCCTGGGCGCCCGTCAGGAACCGACCAACCACGCTATGCGCGATATCGCAGCCGTGAAGAAAGATCTGGAAGAATGGGGCCGTAGCATGGTGCTTCTGTTCCCGGATGAAAAAGGTTACAAAAACTTCGATCCGAAAGAGTTCGGCGACCTGCCGGGTACAATCACATACGGTATCGATGCCGATGGTCATATCCAGAAAGAGATCGCATCGGCCATGAAGTTACAGAATGCCAGCCAGCTTCCGATCTTCATCATCGCCGATACCTTCAACCGTGTCGTATTCGTATCCCAGGGATACACCATCGGCTTGGGCGAACAGTTGATGAAGGTGATACATAAGTTGTAATACATTTATAAAGTAAATATTCAGCCCCAGCAATCAGTAATTTCCTTCTGATTGCCGGGGTTTATTTTTTCTTTTACACCATTTTCATGGAAAAACTGTTATATTTGTAGTTAAGTAATAAAAAGGAGGCATTATGGAAAGAACTGTTTTCAATGCTGCTCAGCTACAGATATTAGATTTGATGGCATATGTTGAGAGTGAGGATACATTGAACGAAATAAAAGATATGTTGTCGAATTATTTTGCTCAAAAAGCGGAGAGAGAAATCGATAAGCTATGGGATAATGGCCAAGTCAACAATACCATAATAGAAGAATGGAAGCATGAGCATATGCGTACACCTTATAAGACCAAATAATGGATAGAGTAGTTTTAGATACGAACTGCCTGCTGATTTCTCTGTCTAAGAGAGGTTGCTATTATAAGGTATGGAAAGATTTCTTTGCTGAAAAGTATACATTGTGTTATACTAATGAGATACTGACAGAATATGAGGAAATACTTACTTTAAAGATGGGACCTGTTATAGCTCAAAATGTTATTAAGGCGATTATAACTCGTAAGAATACATTAAAGTTTGATGCCCACTTCCGTTTTAATTTAATTCAATCAGATGTTGATGATAATAAGTTCGTTGATTGTGCTATTGTAGCTAATGCATCTTATATCGTCAGTCAGGATCATCATTTTGATATTTTGAAGAATATAGATTTTCCCAAAGTAGAATTAATTGATATAGATACTTTTGTAGCTCTATTGGGGAACGATTAATAATTTGTAATCTATAATAGAAATGAGAGAACTAGTATTTCCCGGCCAAAAAAGGGCTTTGCAAAGAATTCAGGAAATGGATCAGCGTCCTTATTTAACTCGTGAAGAGAAGCTAGAATATGATGAGTTATTGAAATTTTATCGTGACTGTGTGAATATTATTGACTATGCTTATGAGCAAGGTCGTAAAAAAGGTTTCGCTTTAACGTTGAAAGAAAGGGGAATACCTATTAAAGAAATCGCAACAGCTTCGGGCCTTTCCGAAGAAGAGATTAATAGCTTGTGAGTCCTTTTTATAGGATCAATGAGTCAGGGCTATCGTTTTTAACGATGGCCTTTTTTTGTGCCTGAAATGGCCTGAAATAACCTTTTTAACATTTACATGCCAAATACCTACAAAGAGGTATGCTGTGTATCAGCATATTAATATATGTACGCGTGTTTAAATCCATACATATAATTATAATGTAAAATAGTAGATAATATATTGTGTTATAGTGTAATTACGAATGTATAGTAATGACTAAAAGAAAGGTTCCTTTTTTCTCGCCAGCAAAGTTACCACATTCTTTTAATCCTCCAACCATTTTCAAAATATTTTTTTCTTTCCTATATCCTTTCTTATCAACAGAATAGCAAAGTAAGTACGAAAATCGCCCTTTTGAACACAAAGATAAAATGAGCAAAAAACAATGACTAGAAAAAAGGAACGTTTTTTCTAGTCATTTGCTTTTGGATGCGTTCCTGGATCTATGGTTAAAAGGCTTTTTAAGTAACACTATTATTAATATTAAATTAAAGATTTATGAACAAAAAGTTTTCTACTTTGGCTGTCAGCCTTTTGCTGACAAGTGCGTTCTCCGTGAATGCGCAGGTTCAGGGGATCGGTTATGGGACTGTCCATACAGCGACACCGAGCGGACCTGTAGGTGGTGAGACAGCTTATCGTACTCAACTGACCCTGTCGGATGTTTTTGATAAATTCGGCACTGACGATACTAACGTAGATGAGTACAATAAATGGACTGTAAACAAAATTGAAAGTGAGAAGTGGTACCAGTTGCAAGTCGGTGAAGAAGACGAAGTGCTGGTTCAGCTTCGCGATTACACGACTGGTGAGTTGTATTTGAAGGTTGTTCCTCAGAAGAGTTTGACGACTGGTAAAAAACCGGAAGGAAACCCGACATTGACTTCTTCTTTGTGGAAAATCGAAGTACAAGACAAAGGTGGTTATCAGAGAGGTAAAACTTATGTTTTCACAAATAAGGAAACTGGGTATATGCTATCTTATAACTGCCCGGATCGTACAGTCGACCCGCAAGCTGCTGTTAAGCTGAATGATAAGAGCGATGTAACTGGCGGTAAGATCGATAAAGAAAAATCTATCATCAAGAGTGACATCAGTGCTTGGCAGTGGTATAGCGATGATGATATTTCTAAAACAGGTGAAAGTTTTGGATCTGTAAAATTATATGCTTACATCCATGAAGGCCAGGAAGTGATGGGTCTTGTGAGAAACGATAATGACGAAATTGTTTCTGTAAAGATTGCCAAAGATAAGGTTACAGACCGTATGGCAAACATCGATTTCTTGGCATTGACAATCCGTGATGCCGGTGTGCGTGTTTTGACTGCTGAAGACATCAATTCAATGATTGACGCAGATGGCTCTTGGATGAATGCGGCTGATAGAGAAAAAAGAGATAGAGTCTTTTTCAAAAGCGCACCTGCAGTTGTAAACGATTTGTTTACTGGTAGCTACAAGGCTCATAACACAACTATTGAAGCATTCAAGAGCAAGAACTATGCAACAGAAAAATATGCCGGTTATTCTATCGTTTTGCAGAAAGCTGATGACAAATTCTTCATGGTAGATGAAGATATGACTTATGAAAATGTACAGGAACCGACATTGCATGGTGGATTGCAAGTTCATGATAAAAACTTTACAGGTGGCTTGAATGCTCTGTTAGGAGGAAATATGACAGCTTTGAAAGCTCGTTATTATTGGAAGATTTCTTATTATCCGACTCCTGACAGCTTGGTGTTGGAACCGCTGAATGCTTCTTTCATTGGTGCCGAAGATAAGAAAGCCGATAAAAAGTGGGCTGATACTCCGTTGAAAGATGCAGTTGTTAAGGATTTTTATAATACGGTTAATGCCGCTACAGCTCATGTTTCCGGTGCAGCTTCTGCTACGACAAGCGTTCCGTTTAACAAAGACGCTTATATCCCTGTTGCATTAAAGATCATGAACCAAACTAGCGGTATTGATGACAAGTCTGTTTTGACAGTAGGCCAGTCTAAAAATACGGCTGTGGGAAAAGAAGACTATGCAAAAGAGAAATATGGTCGTCCGGTCTTGACTAATAATATTGCAGAAATGGGTATCAAGTTGGGATTCAAACACGACTATACACCTATGAAGCGTGCAACACTTGAAAATGGTTTGTATTTCATCAAGGTTAAAGTTGATGCAGCTCATAAGACAGACTATCGTAAAGATGGTATGAATTTGGTTATGAACTTGTGGGGCCAGTTGATGTATGACAAGCAGGATGATTATCAGGAATACAAACACATGCCGGCTACTCAATGGGTAGTAGAACAAGATGTTTGTGAAATAGGTCCTGACCAGACTCCGTATGTGACAATCCGCAACCGTGAATATGGATCTGAAAGCAATATCGCTTTCCATGGACAGTTGTATAAAGCAGGTGAAAATACATATTACTTCATTAACCATAAGGATTATAACATCAAGTCTAACAATGTGGGTAAGTTCCCTGATATGAAATTCTCTTGTGGCGATACTTTGGTATTCGATCAGATTACCGATAAATCAGTTACAGAAAATGGTAAATTAGGCTACAAGAACTTCACAAAAGAAGCATTGGCTTATGAAACTTGGGGCGTTAAGTATTCTACAGCAGATACATACCAAGGCTTGAACAATGACAAATATCTGAATGTAAACGAAAAAGACGGTTATTTGGTTGTTGAAAATAGTCAGTGGAAAGATTTCGAAGTGGCTGTATTGGCTGAAAATAACTTCGGCTATGGTAGCGAAAAAGCAGGTGTTGCAGCTTTGAGCAGAACAGTTTATACCTTGAAAGTTCGTGATAACAACTTGATCGACAATAACTGGAAATATATTGTTGTGAAAGATGACGAAAAAGGTAACCCGTATTATCAGATGGCTCATCTGAAAGATGTAGACGGAAAGAACGTTAAACTGGGTACATTCTATTTCAAGGCAGACCAGCTGACTGCTGACGGTGATACTTCTTACGTATTCGTTGATGCAACAGGTTGGACTAAGACCGCTGATTTCAAGAAGGAAGGTTGGGCTACATTCACTGGTGTTTTGAATAGTGTGAATGAATATGATTATGCTAAATATCCTGAACGTTTATACATTGGCAACGGTTTCAAACAGCTGGGTGTTAAGTCTCAGACTACAAAATCGACTTATGTAACATTGGATACTGATCCTGAAACAGTAAATGATGCATTTGTATTTGTTCCGACAAATCGTCCGTTGTATATGCCTATCGGATTGGATATTACTAACGGTGAAATGAATACTGTAATCAATATCTTCCGTAAGAGAGGTAATGCTGGTATCAGTCAGGCTACTGAATATTTGTTCGAGGATGGTAACAACCAAAGCAATGTTGCGGAAGGTTCTTATATCAAGGGCTTCCAGTATCTGGGTATCACAGCGGAAGGCGTTAAACCGTTAGGTGAAAAATTTACTACTGCTCTGTATGTGGATTCTGTAATCAGCTCAAATCCTCGTATGCCGCAATATTTGTTCATGGTAGATACTGATAGCGTAAAAGATGGTCGCTGGTGTAATACAAATAAACACGGTTACTTCCCATCTGAGGATGTTGCTGATGAAGAAGATGCAACTCACCATATCTTCTATAATGGTTATGTAGCTGGTCGCGTATTGGTTAACTTGAATGACTCCGTAGAATTGCATACTTCTATTAACATGTTGGATGAAGCTAAGAAGTTCGGTTATAGAAACTTTACTCGTTTGGCATTTGTAGAAGGTATCCATATGAATATCACAGCTGAAGAAGCTAACACAGCGTTCGCTCAGCCTGCTGGAGAATGGTTGTTCATCTTGAAAGGTGATTTGAAGTTGAAAGATTTGATTACTACTGTAGGTGATTATAAAGTGATCGATGCTAAGAAATTCAATGATGCATTCACAGATGGTAAGATTGATCGTAAAACATTAGATGGTAAGCATCAGAACTATGCATTCTCTTTGCGTTACACAGACGATGATCATCAGGATGTATTACTGGAATCTAAAGGCAATGATGAAAATAAAGTGTCTAAGATCGGCGGATTCAGCGAAAATAGTTGGGTACAGATCATGGATGGTGTTCCTGTATTAGCTCAGAGCAAGAATATTAATGGCGATCATACGGCTATTGACGGAACTACATCATTGTCTCAGTTGGTAAATCAGGCTCAGATCTTCAACTTGGGTGAAACAGAAGAAGAAGCTACTGCCAACGAAGATATTATAACATCTTCAATCAGCGTTATCGCTGGTAACGGTGTAGTAACTGTTAAGGGTGCAGCTGGTAAGAACGTAGTAATCACGAATGTACTTGGTCAGACTGTTGCCAACACAGTAGTTGCATCCGACGAAGCTCAGATCTCTACTCCTGCAGGTGTAGTAGTCGTAGCCGTCGAAGGCGAAGCAGCTGTTAAAGCAATCGTAAAATAAGAAATTATTTATAATCAATAGATTTTGACTGCGAGGTAGAGACGGATTGATACGTCTGTCTCTACTAATTAACCTGTGAGAGGTGAAAAAGTGGTCGATATTAATACTAAAGTAATGAAATAAAGTTCTTTCTGCCGTCTCTCTGCGAAGAACGGCGGCAGGCAAAAAAACAAAGCTCCGGTGGATTTATTTCTGCCGGGGCTTTCGTTATTTAATATCAGTAAACAGCATGAAAAAAAAGAAATCCTAATGGCATCGCTGACCTTGGATGCTCTTTGCGATGAGATTGATCGTCTGCGCAGCATGAACGGATCGTGCGGCACACTGTCGCGTAGTAACAAACGGCAACTGGCCAAGTATAAATCCATCCTGTCTGAACGCCTCGGAGCGACGGTCATCTATCCCGAAGACCGGCAGGTAATTCCCAAAGGCAGCCATGCCGATGTACTGAAAGAATTGAAACGCATTGACCGTTTCTTGAAAAAACATTCGGGAGCTGAACGCGACGGTTGTTTCTTCCACTTGATGTGCAATTGTTTAGACTTCGGGGTTTCCCTAGGTACCGTCCAGCGTAACTACTATATCTCGGAAGAGGAACAGGAGTTATTGTAGGGAAACCGGTAACGTTCTATGGGGTAAAAAAATAAATTTCTTCCCCTTCCCCCTATTAAACGACCGCTTTTTGCTGTTAAAAGGGTGATTTCTCTCTGATTTTGCTGTTAAATTATTGATAATCAAGATTAGTAAATAGAAGTAGCCGGTCGTTTAATAGGCTTGTTTTCTCGGAAGGAAGCCTGTACCTTTGGCTATTATTAATTGGCTTCGCGGCCTTAAAATCTAAAGCATATGAATGCAATACCTACTCTTTCCTTTTTCGAGAAATTGTATCTGCCGGGCTCTGTCCCCTGCACATTGGAAGAAATAATCATCCTGATCCGCACCCGTCGTTGGGAGGCTGTTATCACAGCCTATCGTGCCTCCCTGGCAGCGGGCGATAAGGGGGAGCCCGTAAACAAAAAGGGCAGCTTCCCGGTTTCACCCCTTCGGGTGTGTTCCGAGGTGGGCACCGTGCCAACCAGTTGGAGCAGTATAGCGGCATTGTGGGGCTTGATTTCGATCATGTGGCCAACCCGAAAGGGTTGGCTGCCCTGTTCTGTCAGCAAGCCTGTACACTGGCCCTTTTCGTCAGTCCCGGTGGGGAGGGATTGAAGGTGTTTGTCCGTGTCGATACCCCCCGTGAAGCACATGCCGCTGCTTTTGCAGCGGTGGCTGCTTGCTACGAGCAGTTGGCGGGGATCTTCTGCGACCGGGCTTGCAAGGATATCAGTCGTTGCTGCTACGTGAGCAACGATCCGGAGGCGTACTATGATCCGAAGGCGGAAGTGTTCACTACGGCTTCCGTCTTGCCCGCACAACTGTTTGTGCACGACTGGTTGCGTGCCCATCCGGCGGTGGAGGGCAACCGCAACCAGACTGTCTACCGCCTCGGCTGTGAGGCGAATCGCAGAGGGTTCGGGTGTGATGAAACAGCCGTTTTCTGTATCCCCCTGATGCACGCTCCCGACTTCGCCGACGAAGAGATCCGTCAGGCGTTATCTTCTGCCTATCAGGGTAATAAGGTAGAATATGCCACCCGCCCGAAAGGGCAAAAGGACAAAATGGCCAATTTGGCCACCGACACAATTTCGGGCGAGGAGCTGCGCGAACGCACTCCGCTGTTGCCTCTGGAGATCCTATCCAATCTGCCTCCGCTGTTTGAAAAGGCCATCTGTTTCTATACCGATCCGCGTGAACGCGACATGGCTCTTCTGGCAGCTTGCACGGTGCTCAGCGCCTGCCTGCCGGGAGTATGGGGCGTTTACAACCGAAAGAAAGTATATCCGCACCTGTTCACCGTCGAAGTGGCACCGGCGGGCAATGGGAAAGGCTGCATCAACGACATGCGGCGATTGGCAGACCGCTATGCCCTGTTGATCGAAGCTGAAACGAAACGTAAGGAAGAGGCATACCGCCAGGAGCTGGAAGAATGGGAAGTGAAGAAAGCGGCTGCCCGCCAGAAGAAACAGGTTGTCTGTGTGGCTGATGCCCCGGTGAAGGCTTCGACCTGCTACTTCTTCATTCCTACACAGATCACCAAGGCTAAGCTGCTGGTTCATCTGGCCGACAATGGCGAGATAGGTGGGTTGATGGCCGATAGCGAGATCGACACGCTGATCAGCGCCGGACGCCAGGACTACGGGCAGTTCGACGACCTGCTGCGCAAGGCGTTCCACCATGAGCCGGTTGCTTCGTCGCGCAAGACCGACAACGAGATGATCCGTATCCCGCGTCCGCGTCTGGCAGTCTTGTTGGCGGGTACGCCGGGGCAGTTCTCCCGCTTGATATCCGATGCCGAGAATGGGCTGGCGAGCCGCCTGTTGCTCTATACCTGCCGTAGCGCGGCGGTCTGGCAGGATGTATCGTCGGCAGGCGAGGCCGACCGTTACGAGCAACATCTCGATGCCTTGTCGGAGCAGGTGATGGAGATGGCAGTATTGTTGCGTAAACGGCCTTTGCGGGTACGGCTGACCGGTGAGCTGTGGCGTGAGTTGAACAACCATTTCGGCCGGCTGTTACGTGAAACCTACCTGTTCGGCAGCGAGTCGTTTCTCGGGGCGGTGAAGCGCCACGGTCTGATGGCCTACCGCCTTTGCATGATCTTTACTGCCTTAGAGGCGGCCAAGCTCGATTACGGGGTGGACGAGCTTTTTTGCAGCGATGCCCACTTTCATGCCGCTCTCGCCATCATCGAAGTCTGCTTGGCGCATAGCCGCCTGTTGATGACGCAGCTGGTTGCTTCTGCCGATATACCGGAGCTGACCTGTCCCGATTATTTCCGCCGCCTTTTCGAGCAGTTGCCGGAAGAGTTCACCCTGTCGGAGTTATACACGCAAGGCGAATCTGTCGGCATCAAAGAACGTAGTATCCGTCGTCATTTGAAACGGCTTGACCCGCACTATGTCACCCGTATCGCTCCCGGCGTTTATCGCAAGAACACCCCTCCGGCTGCTTGACCTGTCTCCCTCCATGTCCAAATTGTGGCGGTGGCCAAATTGGCCGTTTTGTCCTTTTGAAAACATCTCCCTTTGAAAAACAACATTTTTCCCTATACCCTGTCGTGCGATGAGGTATAGGGAGAGGGGGGACGGGATATAGGGGGGAGAGGGACGGGGTATAGGGTAAAAATAGAGTCGATAGATAATGTTAAACATGTTGCAAAATTAGATTTTAAGATGATTTATATCGATATTTGCAACGTTAATATGTAAAGATTATGAAACAAATAGTCGGAAGAAATCTAAAAGAAATCAGAGAAGCTAATAGGCTGACACAAGCTCAGGTCGCTGAATTTTTAGGTGTAGAAAGAGGTACTTTGTCTAATTATGAATTAGGGGCGCGGGAGGCACCGTATCATGTGCTTGAAAAGCTGGCGGACTTGTATGGCGTTGATGGCAATGTCTTTTTTGAAACAGATGAAAGTCGTCGAAAAGAATCTTTGGCGTGTGCTTTTCGTATAGCGGATTTGTCGGTGGCGGATCTGAAGGCAGTTTCGGCTTTTAAAGATGTGGTGAAAAGTTATTTGAAAATGTGTACAATTGAAGCGGAAAAATGAAGAAAGACGTAATTTCTCTGTTAGAGTACCGCGCGTTTGAATTCCGTCGGGAAAACGGACTAGATCCGGTGGAACCGATCTATATCAAGCAGGTCTTGCGCCGTTTGAATATTTTGACGCAGTATCAGCCCCTGTCGGATAATTTTTCGGGAATGTGCTTGAAGACGGACAAGTATAAATTTATTCTTGTTAATTCCAATCATCCGCGTGGCCGCCAGCATTTTACTATTGCTCATGAGTTTTATCATTTGTTTGTGCAGGAAAACCATGAAGTGCATGCTTGCAATCCGGGTATAAACAAAGACCCCCGGGAGGTGGAGGCTGATTATTTTGCTTCTGTTTTGTTGATGCCGGAGATGGGGATCCGTGCGATGATACCGGAAGAGGAATTGTGGAATAAGCAAATATCGTGTTCCACGGTTCTGAAACTGGAGCATTATTTTTCTGTTTCGCGTTCGGCCATGCTTGTCAGGCTGCGTGCTTTGTCCCTGTTGTCCGCGGAGCAGTATGAGAAAATGAAGGTTATACCGGTGCTTCGTTCTGCACTCGAATATGGCTATTCGGATCTTGCCCTTTATCGTCCGGGCAATGAAAATCTGTTTATTGGTGATTATGGGGATAAGGCCCGCAGACTCTTTGACGGTGAGAAGATTTCCGAAGGGCATTATCGTGAATTATTGTCTAAGATTGGTATAAATCTTGGGATAGGCGATGAAGAGTGAGAAGGTAAAAATATTATTAGATGCGGATGTGGTTATCCATTTTATAAAGGGGGGGTGCTTGTCGTTGTTGCCGGATATTCTGCCGGCTTATCAATTTGCCATTCTGGATATTGTGTTGGATAGGGAGTTAAGGAGGCATCCGCAGACTTGTACGCAGCTGAACAACCATATTCGTATACTTAAGAATATCGAAGTGATTGGCTGGAACCCGAATTATGAAATGATTTATGAATATAATATGCTGATTAAAACACTGGGAGTGGGAGAAAGCGCTTCTATGGTATACTGTAAGTATCATCCGAATGTCCTGGCTAGTAGTAATTTGCGTGATATTAAAAGCTATTGTGAACAAAACCGGATCACTTATCTTTCAACCATGGATTTATTGTATCTGGCCTGCCATCGAAAAGTGATGACCGAACAGGCGTGCGATCGGTTTATCGCAGATGTATTGCGGCAAGGCAGTAAGTTGCCGGTTTCTAAATTGTCTTTGTATATGCCTCGTGCGGAAGTTTTTTCTTTATAACTCTCTTTTGTTCTTTATCTTTCCATTCCTTCCCCCTCCTTCTTCGGCTTTCCGTTCGTCCGGGTCGGGCGGTTGTATCTTTGTTATGTGATTATAAACAAGGTGTTTAATTAAAAACAAAGAAGATTATGCCAGCAAAGTACACATTGGTATTGCGCAAGGACTTGCGTAAAGATGCAGTGGAAGGGAGTAAGTTGTATTATGCCAACGCAAAGGCGACGGGAACGTGCGACATGTATGAGTTGTGCGACCTGATTTCACTTTCGTCTACCGCTTCGCCGGGTGACGTGCGGTTGATACTCGATTCGTTGATCGAGGTGATGAAGCGCAGCCTGGGTAAAGGCGAGGTGGTACAGGTGGGCGAACTGGGAAATTTCCAGTTGCAGTTCGGCAGTAGCGGGACGGCTACGAAAAAGGAATTCAACCAGTCGCTGATCAAAAGTAAACGGATCGTTTTCCGTCCCGGCAAGGTGTTGCGTGAAGCGGTGGCCAATTTCAGTTTCGAAAAGATTCCTGATCCGTCGGAGGAAGGAAAAGGGGAGGAAGGCGGTGGTGGAGACCGCCCGGAGATCGAATAGCCTGCCGGCCGTTTTTACGGCTCACCCAGGTGCTGGACGATATAGTCCTTTTGTCGGGGAGTGAGGTATTTCTTTCCCGGATGCCAGCCTGATTCTTCCAGTTGGTCGACGAGTGTCCTGCTTACGCGGACCCATTTCAACAATTGCATCGTGGCACTTTTCTGTGAAATATTGGGAAAGTATTGCAGGGCAAGCTCGCCCCATCCCCATACTCTGTTCTGATTGAATGAATTTTCCATACGGCATGTATTTTAAGGTTTATATATCAATAAAGATACGAATTATTACGTACATATTCAAATAAAACAATAACTAATATCATATAAAATGGATAAACAGATACAGTATTTGCAGACATGTCTGCCGGCAGCCGAGAAGGCGGGTGGAACCTATGACATGAACCTGGTAGTAATCCTGGCACAGGGTGCGCTCGAAAGCGGTTGGGGTACTTCACATTTGGCCAGGGAACATCATAACTATTTCGGTATCATGGGGTACGGGGCATCCAACGGCTATTGGCATGGCGAGCGGGCGAAGGTGGAAGGGACCGGCGGGGTGCATTATTTCCGTCATTATGCCGGTGTAGAGTTCTCATTCCTCGATTTTGCCCGTCTGATCCGCACCGGTTACCGCCATGCCTGGAGTTTCAGCCGCCAGCCCGAAGCCTATGCGAAAGAGATAGCCTACAGCCCCTATATCAGCGAGCAGAACGGCGATAACCGCGACTTATACCGCCGTAACCTGATTGCCATAACCGAGAAGATCATCACATTAAAGGATATGTATGATTGGATGCGGGGAAGGGCAAAATAATGTGCTAATGGGATAATATGCCAATGTGCCAATTAGAGAAATAATTGAGCTATCAGTTTATAGTGACGGGAGTAACCAATTCCCCTCTCGAGAGGGGATAAGGGGTGTGTTAAAGCTAGTTATAGGGCGAAACTATGACACACCCCCTTCCCCCTCTCGAGAGGGGAGCCGGTTACAACCAGTCAATAATTAGATAGTTCACATTTGATAACAACATAAACATTAAAATAATGAACAAATTAAGACAAATCCTGCAATTTATCAGAGCCCTGCTGGGCTTTTTGTTGAACCTGAAAAAGAAGGAGAAAGATGAGAAGAAAGAGAAAGTGGTTATGCCGGATAATCAGCCGGAGGTGGCTCGTGTGTTACCTGGTGATACTGGGGATGACGGCTTTGTGGGCGGACCGTACAGAAATCGTCCTGGCCTCGATTGGGGCCCTGTTGACACTCTCGGGGTACGGAAACGATTCCGGGGAAGATTCCGGAAACAGCTTACCGTCGCGGCCGGATATACCCTGATGCTGTGTGCAGTAGGGAGTTGTTTGGTGAAGATGATGAGGGGATAACGTAGAGGGGCAGACTAAAAAAAGAATCGAACGCGGACGATATGAGTTTTCCGCGTTCGATTTTTTCTGTTAATCAAAAGTAGAACGTTTCATCCCTTTTATTCGGTCCAGTCTGAAATAACGGCCGACGGGTCCGGATTCAAAACGATGGCTGTGTTTTTAAGTGACTCGAATTTACTGAAGAAGATATTGAACCAGGGGGCGCAATACCCTTCAATAGAATTCATGCGGTAGCCTATCGGTGCGTTGGTTCCGGGATATCCTCTTTTAACAGGTAATTCCAAACGTTTGTAGTCCCAGAAAATGATTCCTTCTCCCCAGAATTCAATCCGTTTTTGCAGTATGAGTTCTTTACGGAAATCATCCAATGTAGTCGCCTGGCAATTATATTCCGGATAGCGATAGGTAGTCATAAAGCTATTGAGGGCATTTACGCCGGCTGCTACTCCCTGGCTTGCAGCTAATGCTTCGGCCTCGATGAAGTACATCTCTTCGACACGCATCATCAGATAATCGATCGTTGCTCCTATGTTGGCATCGATCATGTTGCCTTCTTTCGGTTTGAACTTCAGGTTCGTGTAAGCTGGTAGCTTTTTGAAATTGACATCGGATAATATGGTACGATATTTATTTCCCGGTTCTTTTCCGGCATCATCCGGGGCTATCCAGGTAATTTTACGCCAGTCCGTATCCGGTATTTGATCGTATAAGGCCTTGCTGATTGTGCGGATAGCCCAGTAGGTGGAGTTGCCTACACCGAATGTCTGTTCGGTACATATATTTCCGGCATAGTTCAACCATGTGCTGTGGATATTTTCCTGGTTCATGATCGAACCCCATAACCAGGCACCGGTTTGGATGGTATTGAATCCGGCCGTATAGTTTTTGCCTCCGAACCATTCCGATTCCGATAACGGTTGTGCTCCACTGTTTGAGATGACTTTGCGGGCATATTCAGCAGCTTTTGCATAACAATCTTTGGCAGAGTTGACACCGAGGTCGACGTTCTGGGTGAGGGCTGACAAATCATTCGGGTATTTTTCGAAACGCGTACCCATTTCCAGCCATAGGCGTGCTTTCAACCCGTAGATGATTGTCTGGTCCGGCATATTCTTGGCAGGCCGGGTGTAGTCTTTCAGGTATTCTTCGGCATCGTCGAGATCGTTCAGGATATATTCATACATGGTGTAGAAAGGGACCCTGGGGTTGTCGCGGGCTTCGCTTTCCGTTATATTCTCGTAGATGATGGGAACGGTCAGGCCGTATATCTTATTCGCTTCGGCTTCGTTGTCCAGTTTGGCTATGCCTGTTTTCTTGTACTCGAAGAAACGGGAGATATCCATATAGATTAAAGCCCGGAATGTTTTGGCAACTCCAAGATATTGTCTGTTTGTTTCGCTGGCCGTTTCCGGGTCGATCAGGCGTATCAGGTTGTTGGTGTTATTGAGGAATTTGTAGTAGTAGTAATACAGACTGTTTACTGTACTGTTTTCCGCCAATGCCAGACATTTTCCGAATGAACTGAAGTAATCGTAATTTGAATTATAGACGAAGAAATCTTCGCACATCGTCTCTCTTGTTATGCCGAACGCACTATAGCCGAAGTCGAAGTTATAACCTTGACCATAGGAATTATACGTGTTGATATATCCGACGATTGCACTCATCATAGCCTGCATACCGGCTGGCGAGTTGGCTACCTGATCGGCTGTGGCCGTAGAACTTTCGGGAAATGTTTGTTCGATACAGCTATTCATGCCCAATCCCAGGAAAAACACGCTGGAAACAATTACTGTTTTAAATATATTTTTCTTTTTCATTGTTTTATGCTTTATGGAATTTGTGTGATTTTAGAATTGTAAACTGATGCCACCGGTGAAAGTGCGGAGCGGGGATATTTTTCCCGAAGCACCGACTCCTGTGTAGGAGCGTCTGGGATCCAATCCTTTTCTCTTTGACCAGTAATATACATTATCGCATACAAAGTATAAACGAAGATTGTCTATGCCCAGATAAGAGGTATATTTCTTAGGAATGGTATATCCTACCTGTACGTTTTGCAAGCTGAGGTAGCTACCATCCATCAAGAAACGATCCGACATGCTGGTGGTGTATAAGTCGTTGAAATACCAGCGCGGTATGTTTGACCCTGTATTTTCGGGCGACCATGCGTCTGCGATGTCTTTGTGCCAGCGGTTACCGACGCTCGAGGCTGTCGGATTAGCCATGATGCCTGCATATCCGTAATCGTAGGTTTTGCCTCCGATCGTATAACTGAATTGGGCAGAGAGGTCGAAACCATAGACATTCAGTGTCGTACCGAAACCTCCGTACAGGTCCGGGTTGGGGTCGCCGCACAGATAATAGTCTGCGCTGGAGTTGGTGGTTGTGGTCTTTTTTTCTCCTGTTTCCTTGTCGGTGTAATACCACATGGACAGACCTTCTTCCGACACACCGGCATACTGGCGCATATACCATGTATTGATGGGTAATCCTTCTCCATAATACCTGCTTCCGTCCATATAACCGCCGTGGCCTTCCATCTCTGTCGTCTTTTTCTCGGCAGGCAGATAGGTGATCTTGTTTTTATAATGAGTCATGTTGAAGTTGATCGTCCATGAGAAGTTCTTTTTATTGAACGGGGTATATCTCAAATCGAGTTCGACACCTCTGTTATTCATGTCTCCGATATTGTCATAATAACCTGCATATCCCAACGACAGAGGAACGGTGAACCAGTTTAACAGATCGGTCGTCTTGCGGTTGAAGAATTCGAAGCTACCGGTCAGTTTATGTTTGAATAATTCAAATTCAACTCCCAGGTTCATGTTCGTATTTGTTTCCCAGGTGATATCTTTATTTCCTTTGCTGGCAAAGGCGAGCGATAACTCGTCATTGTTGTTTTTAATGGTATAGGTGTCGATATACCGGAAGTTACCGATATTGTCGTTACCTTGTTGTCCGATAGAGAATTTGATTTTTAACAAGTCTACCCAGTTTGTTTTGAACCAGTCTTCTTTTGAGATCAGATAAGCAGCTCCGATGGAATAGAAATTACCCCACCAATGATCCGGATGGAAGCGTGAAGAAGCGTCGCGGCGATAAGAACCGGAGAAGAAATACTTGCCGTCGTAATCGTAGAGGCCGCGGAAGAAGTATCCTTCCGTATTGTAATCCGTTGCGTAGGAGTTGGCAGAAGCGGCGTCAATGATGGCTCCGTTCAATTCATGGTTCTCCCAGTAAGAGAACATGTTCTTTTTGCCGGCAGATAATTGGACATAGTTGTATTTATAATTTTCATGTCCCAACATGGCCGATACGTTATGTTTACCGAAACTGCGGTTATAGTTTAAGATCTGCTGTAAGTTTAGTGTGGTTGTGCGGTAATGGTAAACGGATATGGTACCGTTTTGCTCCGCCCCGAAACCGTAGAACGGGTTGCTGGTTGTGAAATATCTTTGTTCGCGTACTGTCGTTCCTGCGTTGAACGTGAATTTGAAGTCTTTCAGGAAGGTGATATCGACAAAGCCGTTACCGTTAAACGTATTTGCATTTGTTTCCGACAGATTGAGAATGGAGCTTTGTATGGATGAGTTCGGAAGAACGGGGCGGGCTAATCCCAACGCGGTATTTGTTGTTCCGTAGTCATACAGTTTGCCGTTTTCATCGGTCATGATATTTCCATGCTCATCTCTGATATAGACCGGGTAGATAGGGGCAACTTGTTCTACGACACTTGACATATCTGTGCTGTAGTCTTCTGACAAGGTCGATGTTTCGCTGTGTGTATAGTTTACGTTAGCACCGAATTTCAACCAACTCTTTGCCTGGTAAGAACCTTTGAAGCGGGCAGAATAGCGTTCGTATCCGGCATTGGGGACAATACCTTCGTCGTTCAGGTAACCAAAGGAGCCGTACATTTGCATTTTGTTGGTTCCTCCGGATATATTGACGTTATATTCCTGCCGGAAGGCGCTGCTATATGCTTCATCGACCCAGTCGTCGGGAGATAACGTATATCCGTTCACTACCCGTCCTAATTTGGCGTTGGGGTTTAGTCTTCCGTCTTTTCCTATCAGGTATTCGTTTTCCGGATAGTTGAATACGTTATAGGTTAAGCCGCCGTTTTCTTTGGTATTGCCTACCATATTGATATTCGCCTGCGTATATGCGTCATTTTCAGATAATCCTTTGACGTATCTTAGTTGATTATATAATGCTTTATAATGAGCTTCGTAGTATTCTCCGGGGTCTTTGATGTAGTCGTAATCGATGGTGCCACGCGTATTTACGCCCCATTTGGCGGAAGCCGTCACTTTTGCTTCTCCCACTTTCGCCTGTTTCGTGGTGATAATAATAACACCATTGGCACCTCTTGCTCCGTAAAGAGCATTCGATGCGGCATCTTTCAATACGGAAACCGATTCTACATCAGAAGGGTTGATATTGTTCCAACCTCCTTCATAAGGCATGCCGTCGACAATAATCAACGGGTCGATATCAGCATTGATAGAACCTATGCCTCGTATGATAAGGGATGGAGAACCTCCGCCAGGCTGTCCGGAACCAGTTGTCATTTGTAATCCGGCAACCTGTCCTTGTAATGATTGTACGACATTGGTGGTTGAGCGTTGTGTCAGTTTTTCTGCACTGATAACTGTGGCTGAACCTGTGAATGCTGATTTTTTGGCTGTTCCATAGGCTACTACGATAACTTCATCCAAATCCTGGGTGTCGCTGACCATTTTGACGTTTAGTATACTTTCCCCTTTCCAGATTATTTCCTGGGTTTTTAAACCGACGAAAGAGAATACGAGTGTCGAGCCTTTTTTGAGATCGGTCAGGGTAAATCTTCCTTCTGAGTCAGTAATTGTTCCGGTGGAACTGTCTTTGATGAAAATGGAGGCTCCGACAACGGTTCCGTTTTCATCTTCTACGATACCGGTCACTTTGTTTTTTTGTTGAGTTACCGCAGCTTGTCGGGAAAGAGTATTCGCTTCTGTGTGAATATTCCCAAACAAATTGAATACTGACAGGATAATCAACACTTTGGTCAGTTTTAGTTGAGTTAACATAAGCCTGTGATTTAAGAGGTTAATAAGTCGCAATATTATACTAGTGAAAACTTGTAATTTAGATGAGAGACATAGTCTTTACAGAACTATGATATCTTATCGTGTCAAAAATAATAATATTTTTCTTATTAGGTATTAAATTGTGAAAAATAAGTTATAGAATCTCTGTTCTTTCTTTAAAGAAGAGTGTTTTGCACGCTAAATGCCCCCTGTTTTACTTATCTCCTACTTTCTTATAGGACAAAAGGCCATAGTTCTGTAAAAACTATGGTTTGTTAGATAGAATTTGATAAAAAAAGTAAAGGCTATGTCATCACGATATAGCCTTTACTTTTTCTTGAGTTTATATGTTCTTATCTTCTGCGACGTACGCTTCGAACCGGAGGAGATTTCTCGGCTTTCGGCGCTTTTGTCTTTACTGTTTTTTCTTTGGTTTCTTTAACAGCCTTTTCGGTAGTGGCTCCGCCTTGTCCGCGGGCTGATGATTTTCTCGCTTTTTTAGCCGCTTTCGGGTCTTCTACCTGAGTAGTGTCGGGCTGGAACCAGAGTGACTTTTCGAAGGCAACCAACTGGCCTTCGATGCGGTCCTGTTCTTTCTTGAGGGAATCGGGAGTCGGGCAGTAAGCCATCAACGGCTGGTTCATCAGGTTCTGTGTCTTATAGATCTCGCCTTCGAACATACGGCGGCGGAAATAGTCGTCGAGCGTGAAGGTCATGGCATTGTTGATGTTCGATGTCATGATAAATGCCGTATTGATATACGGGCGGATGCTTTCGTAAGGAATCCAGAACATGGGCATGGTTAACTCGCCGACATCACCTGAAGTGGTCATGATCGGGCAGATGGCCAGTGTCTTTACATCGAATACGGAGTTATTCTGGTCGAAATACCAGGCTTCCTTTACATAATAAGAGCGGACGGTTTCGGAAGGAATATCGCTTTCGTTGATCACGAAAGTGGTTCCCTGGTTACCTTGTCCGGGTACTTCCTCATAATAGATGCCGAAGCGGTCGAGCATGTCTTTCAGGTTGATCTTGCTGTTGTCGCTGAAATCTTCGTAACCGTCTTCATACTGGTATGCGTCTATTTTACCTTCGCTGATCAGACTGAAGATGATGGAGAAAAGGTTCATCTGTCCGTTCATCGGGGTGACCGGATAATACAGAGGAGCATTCTTCTCTTTCATCAGGTCTATCTGCCGGTACATGACACGCATCCAGCGGGCGTTGCCCACTTCCTGTGTCATACGCTCGTTCATATCCTGTGCCCGCACGGTCAGTTCGGGTATACCGGTGTCTTTCTTATCATTAGCCCGTTCTCCGCGGGTGGCCTGCGGGCTTCTTCTTGCCCGTTGCTGGGTGTTTCCTGTTTCTTCCTGTGCCTGTATGGAGGTAGCTGTGAAGAACAGGGCGCTTGCAATTGCCAGTATGTAATAAAAACGTTTCATATTTTATATTCTTAGTTTGAAGGCGGTTCGCGAACCGCCCCTACTTAATTTACAATGACTTCGATCGGGGTGAGGGTACGTTCCAGGCCGTCAGGCCCTTTGGCTACTACACCTCTGATGAAAAAGCGTTTTCCTCTTGTCAGACGACGTATCCTGTCTTTCTGGTTGTCCGAGAACCGGGGACCCTGAGAAACTTCAGGTATTGCATTTCCCATGGAGTCGAAGAACAACAGTTCGAAACGTAGTACGTCAAACTTTATATTCAATATTTCATCGTCGATAGCTGCCTGGAGCACTTCCGTCTCGATCAGATTACGCTTGGTCATGTTTCCGCCGCGGAACTTACGCATATTGCCGTTCTGGTCCTTATACTCGATGTAAGGCATCGGGTCGGGCAGGGCACGTACGCGGAAGGTATTCTTGGCCATTTCCACGCTGCGACCGTCGGCCATGCGGGCATTGACGGATATAACAGCGTCGGTACCGACCTTTGAGGGGCGGGCTTCCCAGATATCGCCTTTGCGTGTCAGGGTTCCGTTTGTCATGGTGGCCGTTACGTTCCCGCTCGGTACGCCCGGTACGGCGATACGCATCTCGTTGGCGATTCCGGCATATAATACGTTCATCAGTAACGGGGCAACGGTTGCACTCGGTTCTGTTACGAAGTATTCGCTTTCGAAGTTCTGACGCATCATGCTGCCGTCGTTATTGGGCATCTCGATGTACCCTTTGATCGGGTAAGTACCCGGGGCACCGGCAATGGCGGTGAACTGTCCGCGGCTGTCTTCCGGCAACTGCTTGCCGTTTACGAATACGGCCGGACGTTTGGTTGAATCGACGGCAGACAGGACGATATTCGCCTTGTACTGGCTTCCGCGCATGACGATCTGGCTCTCCGGTATGACCTGTGCGGTCATCTGGTTCACGCGGTAGTCGCCTACGTCGACACTGTTCAACAGGTTGTTCAGCACTTCGCCTTCTGCGTAGCGGATATCGCTTTGCAGTTTCGTCAGTAATGTTACGGCTGCGGCAACCGGCATATTTTCAAACAACGCTTCTTCCCAGGTGCGGGTATTGATCCCTGCCTTGTGAGGCGGTGTGGTACTCAGGCTTGCTTCCAGGATGCGGGTCTTGGCACTGTCCTGTACCATTTCGCCCATCATCACGCGGTAAGCGTCGATGGCTTCGCGTAGCTTCTTTCCTTCTCCGGTAACCGGGCCCAGCATGATGCGTGAAGCGGCTTCGAGGTCGTCTTTATGCTCTATCTTGTTTACGTTGGCATCTTTCCCATCGGCAATTACCGCGATACGTTGCTTCAGGTCCTGCACGTAGTTGTACAGGCTGTCGGAAGCGGACTTTACCTGTTTACCCTTATCGTACCATTCCTTCACCTTTTCGGGGTTGGATTGGTAGTAGGTATCCAGTTCGCCTGCCACGATCTCGTTTCGGTGAGCCGAGTTGCTGATGGAGGTGCGTAAACTGTCTTCCACTAGCTCGAAACCGTCGAGAACCTCCGACGACACGTTCAGTGCCATCATTGCGATGAACACCAGATACATCAGGTTGATCATCTTCTGACGGGGCGAGTTGGGATTATTTGCTATTCCGGACATCTTCTTTCAGTTTCGTTTGTTTATTATCTGCCGGATTGCTGTCCGGGATTGTTTGTATACGGAGCCTGCTGCTGGTAGCCGTACGGTTGTTGCTGGTAGGGCTGCTGATAGTTAGGCTGCTGTTGCTGGTAATTGGGCTGTTGCGGCTGGGGGGCAGGCTGCTGGTAAGCGGTTGCCGGACCCATATTGACCGTCATTGCCTGTAGCAAACGGCTGTATACCTGGTTCAGTTCGGCCAGCTGGCGAGTCATCTTTTCCGTTTCGTTGCGGAAAACCGAACTGTCGGTTACCGAACCGTCGTACATCTCGCGGATGCGGTTCAGGCCGCCGTTGATATGTTCGATCGATTCGATCTGCGAACTGATACTCTTTAACTGTATTTCGTAGATCGTATTCAAACCGGAGATGTTGCGGTTCAACATTTCCATCTGCTGCACGTAGCCGCGTGAGTTCTGGTTGATACCGTCAGAGTTGTCTGTGATACTCTTATAAGAGTTAAGCAATGTGTCGGATACGTTGGTCAGCGAGTTGGTGACGTGGCTGAAACGTTCCATATTTTCGGACATGCCGGATAGCTGTTCCAGGTATTTCTGGGTAGCTTCGGTCAGTTCCGCCATCTTGGAGATCTGTTCGGCTGCGCCGCTCAGTTTCTTGATGCTTTCCGACAGGTTCTTTGTATCTTCTTCGCTGACATCGAGGTTGCTCAGTACGGAAGTGCCGCCCAGGTTGCCTGCGACACCTGCTTTTCTGCCGTTGCCGACATGGATGTTTATGCCGCCTGAGGTATTGTCGTCATCCATATTGTCCGATGAGTTGATCAGGTTGGACATGCCTGTACCGGCAAAGTCGGGACGGTCCATCGGGTTCTTCGATTTCAGCACGGGGAATACTTCTTCCCAATGATATTCGTTTGAAGGGTGTTCAAAAGCGGAGATAAAAAATACCAACGCTTCCACCGTCATGGCGATAAACAGGATCTGGTTACCATACGGCAGGTGAAGCAACTTGAACATGGCACCTATGATTACGATAGATGCTCCCCAGCTGTAACAGAAGTTCAGTACTCTCTTTCCCATGTCGCTGGAAAGGAACATTTCAATTCTGTTTTTATATCTTCTATATTTTCCCATAATGTTGTATGTTTCTTATATTATTTTTTACCTTTTGAACGGGAGAAACCGATCTGTGTACGTGCGCAACGGAAACCGATATAGGAACGGGTTTCGTTCTGGTATTCGAAGGTGCGCATATCCGAACGGATAAATTGTGCCACGTCTTTCCATGAACCGCCGCGTACGACTTTCTTCTTCATCGCATACGGGTCTTCCTTGGCTGCGTTGTAGCGCAGGTCGGGGTTCATATCGCTCATCTGGCTCGGACCCGATTCGGAATACATGGTAGAAGTCCATTCAGCCACGTTACCCGCCATGTCATATAAACCGAACTGGTTCGGGGCGAAAGAGCCTACGCGGGATGGAATCAGGTGACCGTCTTCGGTATAGTTCCCTTTTCCGGGTTTGAAGTTTGCCATGAAGCAACCTTTGGCGTTCTGAAGTTCGTCGGACGACCAGGGGTATTTGTTTTCGTTCTTTCCGGAGCGGGCGGCATATTCCCATTCGCCTTCTGTCGGCAGGCGGAACGGCTCGATGGCTTGTCCGGCCGGGAAGTTCAACGATTGTTTGAACATATCGGTACGCCATACGCAGAATGCGGTAGCCTGTTCCCAGGAGACACCTACGACAGGATAATCGTCATATCCCGGATGCTGGAAGTACATGCGCATGTATGGCTCGTTGTAAGCATTATTGAAGTCGTTCACCCAACAGGTTTCATCCGGATAAACGTTTACGATGCGGGTATGAAGGAAATCCCACGGACCGCTGAGCGGGCGGGTAAGGGTTTCGTTGATGATGTTGCCGTCATCGTCGATATAGGCGGTATCCTTGGAGATCATAACGACCTCGTTCATATCGACCTGTATATCGGTGTTACGTACGCGTTCGCTCGGATCCAGGCGGTTTTTGCGCAGGGCGGCACCGGTGTAGTCATACCATTCGTATTTGTAGACCATCTGCTTTTCGTCCAGACGTTTTTCGCCGGTGATGGGGTGTACATAGTAAACGCTTTCGATGGCACGCAGCTCATCTTCGTTCGCCCGTTTCCAGGGAATCGGACGGCTCCAGTCCAGATGCGGGGTGACGGGTTCGCCGTAACGGTCTTCCGTGATCTTAAACAGGTCGTTGCCACCGTAAGCCGGGTCGGCCAGGCGTTCGCGGATAATGGAGTCGCGCACCCAGTAAACGAACTGGCGGTATTTGGCGTTGGTTATTTCCGTTTCGTCCATCCAGAACGCGTCAAACGAAACTCCCTTTGTTTCAGGGTTAATTCCCCATAAGGAGTCTTTGTCTGCCGGTCCCATTTCGAACGAACCTCTTTTGATCAGAACCATGCCGTAGGGCGAAGGTTCGTTAAAAGCCACAGATCTTACCCCGGTAACTTCTCCTCCCGCTCCGGAAAGGGATTTACCACATGAGGTAAGCAAGGCTACTGCCATAAGTACTAATAATACTTTTTTCATATACTATAATATACGTACACTTTTGTGTCTGTTCTTTCCTGTTTTTGTCTTCTTCAACTTCAACTGGTAGCGCACCAACACTTCGTGGCTACCGGAACTCCCTTTTAACATGGCCGTGGTAGGGAAATCGTAAGCATATCCAACCTGAAATCTGCCGAATGTGGCTCCCAATAATACTACTACCGACTCGTTTATACGCCAGGAAAGACCTCCGTTAAACATTTTATTATATACCATTCGGGCGGTAATGTCCGCCTGGAAACTCTGCATGTCTGTTTTCAGGAATACAGAGGGCTGTAATTCATACAACGGGTTCCTGAGCTGAATATTGTATCCGCCTACTAAATTTAATCCCATAGGGATATAATAATTAGTCGTTTCACCCAATGCCATTTCGGGCGCTGTCAGGTGAGTGGCTCCGAAACCGGCATAGAAATGTTTGTGGGAATAATAAATACCGGCATTCAGGTCGATCGCCATTGCCTGCACAGCTGTTGAGGGCAAAGCGGGGTCTGAATCTACAGGAGTGTGATAGTCATTATCTGCCGGGATATATATCTTTGTCCCGTCAAAGCCGACATTGAATATGCCTGCCTGCAACCCGATACTTAAAGTTCCTCCGAATAATTTTTGCTTATAGGCATACTGGGCCCCTACTTTTGTATACTGGAATAATCCGATACTTTCCGTGTTTACAACCAGTCCGACTCCATTGTTCGTACTGCCTAATTTGAAGGGCATATCGGCGATAACAAAGAAAGAGGTACTGGCTCCGGGCATGCCGATCCACTGTTGGCGGAACAATCCGAGCATATTCAGATCTCCCGTCGTTCCGGCATAGGCGGGGTTGTAATATCCCAGTCCCAGGAAGTATTGGCTTAACTGCATATCAATCTGACCCCGCACGCTCATCGTGCAGGTAATCAATGCGATAATAAACAGGAAGACTCTCTTCATCTAAACTATAACTAACGGGGTGAAAGATGTTTCATCCCCTACAATAACGCGGCAAACAGGTATAAATTGTATGGACCGCAAAAAACAAACGAGGCAGGGGACTTCTGCAAGCCCGCTACCTCGCCTTTATTTCAATACTTTATTTTAAAGCACATCAATATTCCTCTTCATTGAAGAAGAAGTCTTCTTTACTTGGATAGTCAGGCCAGATATCTTCCATGCATTCATAAATCTCACCTTCATCTTCCATTTCCTGCAAATTCTCTATTACTTCTAACGGCGCACCAGAACGTTGTGCATAGTCAATCAATTCATCCTTGGTTGCAGGCCAGGGCGCGTCTTCCAACTTCGAAGCTAACTCTAATGTCCAATACATAGTTATCTAGTATTAACAACTGCCCGAAGACAGTCAGGTTCTCAAATTTCCCGCAAAAATAAAACAATATTTCTTAGATGCAAGTATAATCCCAAATAATTTCTTTACCATTATTCCTAATACACTCCTTACGGGCCAAAACAAACAGATAATCAGACAATCTGTTGACGAAAATAAGTACAGGCTCTTCGACGGGATTTGTTTCGGCCAAACGGTATATCTGGCGTTCTGCACGGCGGCAGACGGTACGGCAGACATGCGCCAGCGAAGCGGAACGGCTTCCTCCGGGCAGGATGAAGTTTTTCATCTGCGGCAGTTCGCTGTCCAGGCGGTCGATCTCCCGTTCGATACGTTCGATGCTTTCGGGGGTTACCTTGCTCTCGATCTTCAGTTCGGTTGTTTCCTGGTCGGTTGCCAGGTAAGAACCGATAGTGAACAGTTTATGCTGTATGAAAGAGAGGAAATCGATGTCGGCCTGATCGTCCAGGGCTGTGATAAGCAGCCCGATGAATGAATTCAGTTCATCGATGGTTCCGTAACTTTCTATGCGCTGGTGCGCTTTCGATACCCGCTGGCCTCCTACAAGGGAGGTTTTCCCTTTGTCGCCGCCACCGGTATAAATAAGGCTTTTCTTCATATACTTCTTTTTTTATTCAATATTCTAAATATAGTGTCGTTGGTAGGCGCTTCGCGAACCGCCCCTACAGTACCGCCCTTACAGCATCACCGTCAGAAGTAGACAATATAGTCGCGTTTATGTAATTTCTTGTTGAAGAATACGATCCCCATCGAATAGAGGTCGATAGTCACCGTTACTTCGGGATGCGAACATATCTCCTTCCAAAACTCTCTCATTTTACGGCTTGCTTTGATTCCCTCAAAAACAAAGACTGAACCGTCGTGAACATGTTTACTGCATTCATTAAACAACCAAACGTTGTTTTGTTGTTCATATAATGTATTAAAAAATACAAAATCCACCTGCTTCATCTCTTCCAGTGCCTGTGGAAGCAGTTCTTTATAGGTTCCCGTCCGCAGGTCGACCGGGTTGCGGGCAGCCTTTTCGAAAGCGATTCGGGCGATGGAAGCGAACTCCGGGATATTCTCGAGGGCAATACATCTCAATCCGGGGGCGTAGGAGGTCAGATACAGGGTGGATAACCCCATCGACGGTCCCAGCTGGAGAATGTTTTGCGACTTGAAATAGTTCGCCAGGCGGAAGAGCAGGGCACCATGCTTGGGCTTGATTGCTTCGCGTTTCACTATTTCACCGACCGTACGGCGACGCAGCTTTCCTTTCTGCTGCCTGTCCGGATAGGTTATAATATTGTCCCGGAAAAGTAACTGTTTCCGGATCAGTTCTATATCATAAAAGCTATAGTACGAGCAATGTTCTTCTATAACCTTGGTGATCAGGTTGAAGACGAACGGAGAATGGACACCGTATCCTTTACGATAACGGATGCCCCGGTATAAAAGTACACTTTTCCGTAGGGTATTAGCTTTGGGTATAATCTGCATTTCTCTTTTGTATTTGTCACACAAAAGTAAGATATTCTTGTTTATTGGCAATATTTAGCATCCATAGAATGCTTTTCATATACCTCTTTTGTTTTTACAGGTTTTCCTCCCTGACGGATGCTTTCATTCGCTGATTCCATAAATGTGTATATTTCGATCGTTTCTTCTTTGCTGACAGGAGTGATGCCTGTCCGGAAGAAAGCAAGGATGGATTTCAATAATCCTTCGTAACCTTCATATCCTCCGGCGGGTACGACATTCTTTTCGCAGAAGGCTGTACCACCGTATGTATGGGCACTATTTCTCAATCCGCGGAAGGTCCCTATACGTCCGTCTTCCCATAGTCCGACAGCCAGGTCGGAATCATCATTAGAAGTGCAGGAGACCGATTGACATCCTGTTCCCATCAGAGTGTATAATATCTCTACGCCATGAATGCCGTACCAAAAGAATCCTGCATGTGAGGGTTCGTTTGTACAGGGAGAATAACAGTCGGCGCCGAGAACTTTCCCTTCCGGACCTTTGCCTGCCCTTAGTTCCTGATTCCGGGAAGAGAAGCGTAATGCCGAAGATGAAAATAGAGGCACCTTTTTTTCTTCAGCCAGTTTATAAATAGCCAGAACATCGGAAAGCCTGGCTGCAACCGGTTTGTCTATGAAGAGAGGCTTGCCGCTTTTTATGACTTCTGTAGCCTGTTCGAGATGAAGGGTGCCGTCGTTTGTTTCCAATAATATGCAATCTGTTTGTTTTAGAAGTTCTGCAACGGACGATGTGATCTGTACTCCATGCTGTTTGGCTGTTTCCGTGTACTTCGGTATGCGGTTATAGCTTGCTTCGATGGTCTTGGAGCCATATGGATAAGCTGCTACTATTTTAAAGCCGGCATAATCGGGGGCAGGAGCTTCTCCGTTTATCAGTTTGATAAAGGCTTCGGAATGAGAGGTGTCCAGCCCGATGATCCCTAGCCGAATGACTTCTTGCGCCTGAAGTGCGGTAACAGCAAACAGGTGGATTAAAAGCAGTAGCCAAATATTACGCTTCATAACTTAGCTGTTTTTAGAAACTCGCTTTCTCCGGTTCCGGTGCCACATACGTTAATATCTGGCCGCTCAGTTGGAGGAGGGAGATTTCGCAGAGTTTGGTCGAATATTCGGCGATGGATTGCCGTTCTTCGGCTTCCAGCAAGCTGATCTGGGCTTCACGCAATTCGATGCCGGATAACTCACCCAGTTTGTAACGGTCTATTGCGATGCGATGGTTTTCGAGGGCGACAATTACGTTTTCCTTTTCCAGGCTCCACAGGTCGAGGTTGTTCCGGTAAGCCATCCACAGATTACTCATATCGGCACGGAGGCCCAGTTCCAGTTCCTGCTTTTTCAGCTGGCTGTTTTCTATCTGGATGCGGGCGTTGCGCCGTTCGCGGCGGCGGTTGAAACCGTCGAACAGGTTTAATCCGACAGTCAGTCCGTAATTTAATCCTAGGCGCTGTTGCAGGTCGGTTGCTCCCACTTCGTACCAGTTGGCTGTGTAGCCATAGCCGGCATTCAGCTTCACATACGGGTAATCGCGGCTTTTTACTTTCTTGTAATCCAGCTCGGAGAGTGTCTGATTCTTCTGGGCGATCAGCAGGGAGGCGTTCGAAGCCAGCGTGCTTTGCCAGAGATCTACTTCGTCCAGGAATATGTTCGGGCGTATCACCGAATCTTTTAAGGCGATCTGTTCGTCGATATTATCCAATGCCATCAGCTCGTTCAGCCGGATACGGGAGGTGTGGACGACCTCCAACTGGTTCAGCACGTTTGAACTATCGGCGTTGAAGTCGACCTGCGCCTGTTGCAGGTCCATTCGCGAACCGGAACCGATATGGTAGCGTTCTTCTGCGATGCGGACACGTTCACGGGAAAGGTCCAGGGAAGAACGCAGGTTGCGCAGACGGATATACTGGCGGATCATATTATAATATTCGCCGGAAAGCGTAGCGACAAAATCTTCTATCGTCAGGCGGGTATCCAGTTCACCCATTTTTTTCAGTTCTTTCAGGCGGGCGTATTCGGCCTGGATGCCGAAACCGTCGAATACCGTCCAGTTTACGTTCAATCCGATATTCCCCGTTTCACTGTTCACACCGTTTTCCCTTTCGGTCGTACCGTCAGATAGTTTGTTACGGTTATTGTTGACCGTACCACTGAATCCGCCGCTTAAATCTATTGTAGGCAGATAACCGGCGTTGCCTTGTGTGGCGTTATTATCGCTGATCAGTTGCTCGTTACGTATGATACGGATGGAATAATTCCGTTCCAATCCGGTTTCGATGCATTGTTTCAGGCTGTACACCTCCTGCGCTTTTGCACCTAAAGCCGCAGAAACAGCCAGTATCGTTATCAGGATTCTTCTCATATCTTTTTTGCTCTGTCTGTTGATATAAAACTATACATGGCGGGGACGATGAACAAGGTCAGGAAGGTTGAAACCAACATACCGCCGACAACGGCAACACCCATCGCAATACGTCCCTGTGCCCCTTCGCCACTGGCATATACCAGCGGAACCAATCCGAGGATCGTAGACACACTGGTCATCAGGATCGGACGCAGACGTTGTGTGGATGCCGAACGGATCGCTTCGGCCATACTCAATCCCGCCTCCTGACGCTGGTTGGCAAACTCCACGATCAGGATACCGTTCTTCGCCACCAGACCGATCAGCATGATGATACCGATCTGGCTGAATATATTCATCGTGATACCCGAATAACTCATAAACATCAAGGCCCCTGCAATAGCCAGCGGCACGGTGAACATCACCACCAGCGGATCTTTGAAACTCTCGAACTGGGCGGCGAGCACCAGATAGATCATCAGCAACGCCAGGATCATGGCGAACATCAGACTGGAAGAACTCTCACGGAATTCCTTCGACTCGCCGGAAAGGGCGGTACGGAAACTGCCGTCGAGCGTCTCAGCCGCAATACGGTCCATTTCGTCCAGGCCGTCACCGATGGTATAGCCTTTGTTCAGACCGCTGGATACCGTCGCCGAAACGAAACGGTTATAACGGTATAGCTGGGGCGGTGCCACGTCTTCAAGCAATGACACCATATTGTCCAGCTGGATCATCGAACCGTTGTCGCTGCGTACGTAAATCGACTTCAGGTCGAGCGGCGTGTTACGCTGCTGGCGGTTGATTTCGCCTAATATCTGATATTGTTTACCGTTCATATAGAAATACCCCATGCGCTGCCCGCTCAGTGCATACTGCAATGTCTGGGCTATGTTGCGGGTACTGACGCCCAGCGAAGAAGCCTTGTCGCGGTCGATCTCGATGCGCGTTTCCGGCTTGGTGAATTTCAGGTTCACGTCCGCCATCTGGAATATAGGGCTTTCGTTGACCTTTTGCATGAAGGTAGGCAAGTGTTCCGCCAGTTTTTCCAGGCTGGGAGCTTGTAGTACATACTGCACCGGCATGCCTCCGCGGCGTCCTCCGAAGGTGGACTGCTGTTGAACGAATGCGCGTGCCTGAGTCTCTTTTCTCACGGCAGCCGATAGTTTTTCGGCTATTTCCATCTGTGAGCGTTCGCGTTCTTTGATGTCCGGCAGAATTACACTGATATTGGCATTACTGCTGGAAGCACGGTTCGTCAGGAACTTGCGTTCGGGTGCTATGGAATCGGCCAGTTCGGCTATCCGATCGGAATAATCGCGGATGAACTCGAAGGTGGCCCCCTCCTGGGCACGCATATTGATGGAGATGGAAGAGCGGTCTTCCAGCGGTGACAATTCGGAACGGATCGTTTTCCAGAAATATCCGATCGAACCGAACATGACAACCACGATCGGGATAGCCCACCATTTATGGCTCAGGAAATAATTGAGCGACCGGGAATAAATAGTATTCAACCCTTCAAAGAAAGGTTCGGTCTTTACATACAGCCAGTTTTTCTTTTCCCGCTTGCGCAGTAATTTGGTGGCAAGCATCGGCGTGAAGGTCAGGGCGACAAACGAAGAGATCGTCACAGAACCGGCAATCACAATACTGAACTCCTTGAACAACCGGCCGGTCATCCCCTCCATAAATACGATAGGAAGGAATACGGATACCAGCGTAACGGTCGTTGAGATTACCGCAAAAAAGATTTCCTTCGAACCTTCGATACCCGCCTCTTTCGGATTCATCCCTTGTTCGATGCGGACATATATATTCTCGGCCACCACGATAGCGTCGTCTACCACCAGGCCGACCGAGAGCACGACTGCCAACATGGTCAATACGTTGATGGAGAAGCCGGAGATATACATCACGAAGAAGGCACCGACCAAGGATACCGGGATCACCACGCAGGGCACCAGCGTAACACGCCAGTCGCGCAGGAACAGGAAGATGATCAACACAACCAGCGCCAGCGCCACATAAATCGTCTCTTCCACCTCGTAGATGGAGGCGCGGATAAAACGGGTATTGTCGTAGATCATTTCTATCGACACATCTTCGGGAAGGTCTTTCTTTAACTGTTCGATACGGTTGTAGGCCTCGTCGGCTATCTCGATATGATTCGCTCCCGGCTGGGGAACGATTACGCAGATAACCATCGGTTCGCCGTTCTTACGCAGGATACTGCGTAAGTCTTCCGGTGCCAATTCCGCCCGCCCGACATCTTTAAAGCGGACGATATTGTTTCCGTCTTCCTTGACAATCAAGTCGTCAAACTCTTTTGCCGTATGCATCAGTCCCAGTGTACGGATAGACAGGTCGATCGTATTTCCTTCGATACTACCGGAGGGCAGCTCCACGTTTTCCGCATCTACCGCGTTTTTCACGTCCAAAGGAGTGACCCCGTAACCCGCCATCTTGATCGGGTCGAGCCACAGGCGCATGGAGTAACGTTTTTGTCCCCAGATATCCACACCACTCACATTGGAGATTGTCTGCAAACGTTCTTTCACCGTCAGTTCGGCGATTTCACTCAGTTCCATCAGCGAACGCCTGTTGCTCTGTACGCCGATCTGCATGATAGGGGTAGCATCGGCGTCGGCCTTCGATACGGTAGGAGGGTCGCAGTCGCGCGGCAGATAACGTTGTGCACGCGACACCTTGTCGCGCACGTCGTTGGCAGCCGTTTCCATATCCACCGACAGTTCAAATTCGACGGTGATACGGCTGCTACCCTGGCTACTGACACTGCTCAGCGAACGGATACCCGGTATACCGTTGATATTCTGCTCCAACGGCTCCGTGATCTGGTTCATGATAACCTCGGCATTCGCTCCCGGATAGGATACGTTGACCGAGATAATGGGCTGGTCCACACTGGGGAACTCGCGAACCCCCAGGAACTTGTAGCCGATCATACCGAACAGCAGGATGACAAGCATCATTACCGTCGAAAGTACCGGCCTGTTTATACTGGTTTCCGATATATTTGCCATAGGGGAATTTAATACAGATTATCAATTGTTACTTGCATGCCGGTGCGTAGCTGCATCACGCCCGAAGTGATCAGGGTGTCGCCCGGCTGTATGCCTTTAAGTACCTGTACCTGGCTTTCCGTACGCAGGCCGATCTCTATTTCAGCGGGTTCGGCTACTCCGTCTTTATACAGGTAAACAACGTTCTTGCCCATTTCCGGAATCAGCGCTTCGCTCGGGATAGCCAGCGCATCCTTGATCTCACGCTTGGTGATCTCTACGGAAGTGTAACGGCCGGGGAAAATGCTTTCGTTCGTATTGGGATACGTGGCGCGCACCTTCAGGGTACGGGTCGTCATATCCATTTTACTTTCGACGGCATATACTTTCGCGTTGTAGTCGCGCATGATACCGTTCGAATCTTCCAGGCGGAAGACGATCATCGTTCCGTTCTTCACATCGTTTGCATATCTTTCGGGAATGGAAAATTCAATCTTTAACGGAGATATTTTAGTCAGCTTGGTAATGACGGTCGTCGGAGAGACATAGGCCCCTTCGCTGACCGAGCGCAGACCGATGATCCCGTCGAAGGGAGCGCGCAGTTCGGTTTGCAGGATATTGGCTTTTACCAGGTCGATGTCGGCCATCAGCTTTTCATACTCAGTCGTTACCTGTTCGTAGGCCTCCTGGCTGACCGCATCTTTTTCCAGCAAGGTGCGCTGGCGGTATACCCTGTCTTTTGCCAACGGGATCTGGGCCTCCAGCTTCCTGAGCTGTGCCTGTAAGGGTTTATCGTTGATCTTGGCCAGCAGGTCGCCGGCTTTCACATGCGTTCCTTCGCTGAAATAGATGTTCACCACTTTTCCGGACGATTCGAAGGATAAGTCTACTTCTTCGTCGGGAATGATACTGCCAGTACTGATTACTTTGTCGGTCAGTGATTGGAATTTCAACACTTCGGCGTTAATGTTCAGCACTTGCTTCCGTACGCCTGTACCTGGTGCGGGAACTACAACGGAATCCTTGCCTGATGCTGTCAACTGGTTCTTAACCTGTGGATAAACAATCATTCCTGCAATCATCAGGAAGATTGCGGCGGTAACGCCCCACTTCACTCTCTTCGTCATATTTTCAATGGTATCTACTTTAAAACTTATCAATAGGCATGTAAATATACACAACTCAATCGAGATATAGACAAACGGAATAAAAAAAGGTTTAATCGGTGGTGATAAATATCTCTTTTTTCTTGCGTCTTATTGTATTATTTACTATATTTATACCATTGAACAACGCTTAAAATTTAAGACTTATGAAAGAAATGTATTGCGAAAAAACAAATTACAAAAGAGTGTATGGAGTGACCGAATTCGCCCAATTGTATTTTCCGGGTCGTACACCGATGGTTGCCTATCAACGTATGTGGGAATGGATACGCACTTCGCGCGGGCTGAAAGCGAAACTGGAAGCTGCCGGATGGGTGAAATTCCAGAAACTTTACACACCCAAGCAAGTGGCGGTATTGATTGACCATCTGGGAGAGCCTTAATGCACAGACCTTTTACGATCTGTTGCCAATAATCATCGCGGCATCCTGTCCGCCCTAAACACTTAGTATTATGAACATGGAATTAAACCAAACCGTTGAATGTACTTTCTTTGCTTCTGCATTCAACGTCAACGATCTGCAAATAACAACTTTAGACCAGTACATCGACCAGATTAGAAGTAAAAAGTATGCCTCCGCTATCACTCGCCTCCGTGCCGAATATCTTGCCGGGCATACGGAAGAAGGGGATAAGCGTAAAAAGAAACTTCCGCTGCTTGTTGCCGGAGGAATCATGAAAGGGGGACGAAAACGCGAACACCTGGTGCACTACAGCCGTTGTATCATTGTCGATATCGACGGAGTGCCGACTTCGGCAGAAGATATTCTCCGCCGGGCAGAGGGGTTACCTTATGTCAAAGCCGGGCATATCAGTGCTTCGGGCAAAGGCGATAAACTTTTCGTATTGGTGGACAGTGACCTCGATCTTCATTTGCCGGCTTTCGAAGCCGTCTGTCGCAAGTTGGAAAACGACCTGCCCGGCATCATGGTCGATTACTGCGGGAAAGATCCTAACAGGGGATGCTTTGTCAGCTATGACCCTACTGCTTTTTATAAGGAAAAGTCCGAAGTCGTTCCTGTCAAGGTGGAAGCTCCGCCGGCATCGCAGAAACATGTTACGGCTTCAGCCATCCCGTCTTCCGACGGAGCGCTGGGCAATTACATGGATAAGTTTGAGACCGACAATTCTTTCTCTTCCGGCAATCGCCATACGTTTGTCATGAAACTTTCGGGGGCCTTGAACGCTGCCGGATTCGAAGAGTCCGAAGTGAAAAGAGAATGCCTGAGCTGCTACGTGGAACCGGGTTTTACGGAAAAAGAGGTTGCCGGTATCGTTTCGGATATCTATACCCGTTATCGTTCGTCCCACGGAAGCAACCCTTATTGCCCTCCCGAGCACCGGAAACCGCATCAAAAACTCAAAAGCCCCAAAAGTTTACCTGATCGTCCCGATAGCGAAGAAACGGACGAATTTGAGAACGAAGGCGTTGATATAGAACCGGATGTAACCCTTCTTCCTCCTTTCCGGGAAGAGTTTTTCCAATCGTTACCGTCCCTTATCCGGGACATTCTGACGTATGCCCGCGATGATACCGAGCGAAGCGTCCTTTTGTTGTCGTCGCTGGCCATGTTGAGCAGCGTAACGCCCCATGTGCAGGGTTCCTTTGCGCGGAAAGAGTATCAGGCTCCTTTTTACGGAGTAGTGATCGGCGAATCCGGAAGCGGGAAGGGCTGTGTCGCCTCCCTTTTTAAGCTGATCGCTTCGTGGCAACGCTATGTGTACGACAATTCACGTTGCGAGGTGAAAGAATATTTGAAGAAAAAGGAAGAGTATGAATTGTATCAGAAGTTACTGCTGCGTTCGGGAGGAAAGAAACCGGCCGGACTGGCTCCCGAAAATCCGGAACCGGTGAAACAGATGAACCTGAATATCTCCGGTTATACCTCGCTGGCGCGGATGATCGAGCAACTGGAAACGAACAGCCATTATGCTTCCTGCCTGTTTGAAACCGAGATGGAGGCGGTGACCAATACACTGTTTCAGGAGTATGGTAACTATGGTTATCTGCTGAACCAGGCGGCCCATCACGAACGGATCGGCAATTCCACCAAGACGAACGGTTCCCTGCTGGCTTCTTATCCGTTGCTGAGCATGTTGCTGACGGGTACGCCGGAGATGTTCCGTCGCCTGGTCCCTTCGGCGGAAAGCGGTTTGTTCAGCCGTTTGATGGTCTATAAGATTGCCGGGCACGGTGAATACCGTCCGCTTACATCGGAAGATGACACTCCGGCGGCGGCCCATTATTTCGATAGCCTGGCGGAACGGGTACTGGATATCGGCGTGCACCTGGACAAGCATCCTACCTGGGTTCATTTCAGTGATACGCAGCGTAAACGGCTGAACCGTTATTTCAAACAAGAATATAATAATGTACGTGTGTTCGGACATGAAGATGTGGCTTCCGCCGTGTTGCGTTACCGGTTGGCTATCTTTCGTATTGGTATGGTGCTCACGGCGATTCGCAAAGGGGAGGCACTGAGTGAGGAAAAAGATTGGGTGATCCGTGACGATGATTTTGAAGTGGCTTTCCATATCGGTACGATCTGTTTACAACACACCTATGTGGTGAGCACTTCCCTGAAGAGGAATAAAAAGGAGCTGCGTTATAAAATGCCATTCACTTCGCAGAAAATCTTTGCCGAGATGCCGCTAAAATTCAAGCGTGCGGAGATTCGTGACGCGGGACATGTCCTCCTTCTTAGCAAATCTTCGGTCGACCGCTTATTGACTTCGGCTGAGAAAAACGGGTTAATCATTTCATTAGGAGCCGGTTATTTTCATAAAACGACCAAAGGCCGGGAGATTACCGTACCGATAATACCTTAGGGAATTTTTGAGGCTTTTGACGCAATTAACTGTAGTTAACAATCACTTTCCCAAAACCCCCTTTTCTCCCAACGGGTAGTAACTGGCCTGAAAACGAGTAGGCATCGGGGTTCTGACGGGTAGGCAGCCATTTTTGACGGATAGGCACCGGATGGGATATTCTTGAAAGGTGAAATTTATGTATGCTTTGAAATATAAAAGATAGTAACTAATTGGTATGACTAGAAAAAACGATCCTTTTTTCTCGCCAGCAAAATTACTAATTCCTTTTTAACCAACAACTCTTTTCTGATTATTTTTTCCTCACCTATATTCTTTCTTATCAACTCAATAGCAAAATTAGTACGAAATCCTTCTTTTTTATCATGAAGTCAAAATGGCTCCAAAAGTATGACTAGAAAAAAGGATCGTTTTCTCTAGTCATTTTGCTTGACGAGAGGTAATAGAATAGAAAGAAGAGCTATTTCATATACATTATTATTAATATTAAAATTTAGATTTATGAACAAAAAGATTTCTACACTTTTGGCTACCGCACTGGTAGTCGGTAGTATGTCGTCTTCTGTTATGGCGAAAGATGTGGTGCCTAACGGAGAGAGATATTATCAGCTGGTTAATAGCAGCAAAGCGTTGACCTATGCAAGTAAAGATGGAAAAGATTCTTTGGTTGTTGTTGCAACTGCTGACCTTGACAAAGATTTGGACGCTTATAAAAAATCATTGTGGTCTGTTAAGGCAGAAGGAACAAACTATGTGTTTACAAACCGTGTGTTAGGCACGACTTTGTCGATCTCTACTACCGGTGTAACTGGCAAGAAAGATGCTGCAGCTTATCTGGGTGCTGGTATCGCTGCGTTTGCCGCAGATAAAACAACTCCTTTGAAAGTAGACGATGCTACTTTTGCTCCTTCTGCAGTAGATGCAAATAAAAAGGTAAAACTTTTCTCAAACATTCCTGCTGCAGACCTTACGAAAAAGGATTCTGTTTATTATTTGGCTGTTGGTACTGGAGATGTTGTTCGTGTAAAGAAAGATGAAGCTAATACATCTGCAACTGAATTTATATTGACATCTGCTGCTGATTTAGTTCCATTATCTGTTGCAGACTTGAATGCATTAGGAAACGATGCCTTTAAGTTGACTTTCCTGGATGCTAAAGGTGCTGCTATTGAAACAACACTTGATAATCCGTTTACAAGTTGGATGACGGCTAAGGCTAGTCCTATCTTGGAAACAGGTGCGAAGTTTGAAAATTATGAAGCTTTATCAACTGCAATCGGTAAAGCTGCAGTTAAAACTCCTGAAACTGCTGCTACCGGAATTTACCTGGCTATCGAAAAGATCGATGCTTACAAGAAAGCATACGATGAATATCTGGCTGTTGTAAATGGCTGGATCGCTGCAAAAGCAGGAGAAGATGGTGAAAAAGTAACGGCTGCTAAAGACTATACAACTAAAAAAGATGCATTGTTCAAGGATGCTACCGGTGCTGCTAATGTATTGCTTGCTGCAACTACAGATATCGAAGCTATGATTACTAAAGCAGAAGCAATGGTAAAAGCAAAGAAAGGCGATGCTACAGTAGAACCTACTTCTAAGGCTTTATATGAGGCTTTCGAAGGTGTGGCTGCTGCTACTAATACACAATTGTATTCTGTTAAAACAAATGTAGCTACGCTGAATGCTAATTTGGCTAGTTTGGTTGTTGTCAATCAGGAAAAAACAGGTGATGACTTTAAGGCTTTAGCTGCTTACAAAGCTGCAGATAAGGCTGCTAAAGCTATTGATGATGTTAAAACAACTTGTGCTACTGCTGTACAGGCTAATTTCGCAGACTTCGCAACTAAGCTGGCTGCTGTAACTGTCACTGCTCCGGAGAAAAGCACAGACGATTATGTAACTCTTCAGAATGCTGAAGGCAAGTATATCGCTGTAGATACAACTTATATTGCTGAAGCTGACAAACACCTGGGTTATAAGCTGGAAAAAGACGCAAGCAAGATCTTTGGTTTCCCATACACTGCTTCTTTCAAAGTGTCTCAGAGATTGGATAATCCGAAAGCAGATGAGCTGATTATTAAAACATTTGCATTTGATGATCCAGATAAGGCTGCTTATTCAGAAAAATATAAAGATGGCGGTTATACATGGAATAGCGCTGATGGAACGATCGATCCTGCTACAGCCTATGCTGAAGTTGTAATCCGTACTTTAGGAACAAGCGGTAACTATCGCAAAGAAGTATCGGTTGAAACGACTGAAAAGATGGATGACGATGCTACTCTTCGCAAAAATGCTACAATTGTCTTTGCTGAACCTGCTGTTGCTACATTGGAAGCTGGTATTTACAAGATCTTCAATGCAACAACTGATCTTAATAAAAAGGATTTGGCTGCTGTTTCTTACAAACAAGGTGGAGCAGGTCAGAAATCTTTGGCAAGTGCAATGGTTGCTCGTTCTGCATCAGACTTTGTTCCGTCTACTCAATGGAATGTAACTGTAGAAAATGGCGTTTACAAATTAGTAAACCGCGAATACAAAGATTCAGTTATCTGCAAACTGTATGATGTAGAAGGACAGGAAGGTCTGTATACAAACACAAGCAAGGATACAATCCGTGTTGAAAAAGTAACTATTACAGGCGATGCTGCTCACGTAGGTTACAAGCATTATACTCCGGAAGTAATGGAAATCGGTACTTTCTCTCTGAAGATGAAAGCCCTGAACCAGCCGACAGACTTCTATGTATATATGAATGCCGACTCTGTATTGATGGCTGATGCAACTGATGCAGAAAAAGCATTGAAACTGGTTGCTTTGAATGGCAAAGCTGGCGTAGAACGCAAACTGACAGACAATAGCTTGTCTGCTACAACTTATCAGTTGGTTGTCATGGATACAGATGGCGAAACTCCGCTGTACCTGACTGAAAAGAATGATCGCATTGTATTGTCAACCAAGGTTACAACAAACACAATCGAACTGAAAGCAACATCTGCCGATCAGTATATGGTAGTATGGGGTAAGGATGACATCGCAAAGAATGACGCTGCTGCTGTAAAAGTATTCACTGTAAACCAGGATGGTTACATCTTGCTTACTCCGATGAATGCTCCTAACAACTATACATTCAACCTGATGAACGTAAATGCTCCTAAATATTGGAACATGCAGGATGCAAATGGTTATGAAGTTCCTATCGTTAGCATTAGCTTCGAAAGCGCATTGAAGAATATCCTGTTGAGCGTAAAAGACGGTATGTTGGCAACTCGCGACCTGAACGAACTGGGAGCAAAAGAAGATACTTTGTCTGTAGGATTCAAGTTGGATACTGCTTTTGTTGATCGTGAAAACAATTTCCGTCCGGCTTATTATATCAGCCAGAATCGTGTAGAAATGGCCGATGATTCTATCCAGGCTAACTACCTGTATGTTGCAACTGATACATTGAAGAACGGTACGAAAGAAGGTAAGAAAATGTATTCTTACAATGATTTTGCTCGTTTAGCTATGACTCCGGCTATCCACATCGGCGACAAAATGTTACTGGGTGCTGATAAGAAAGAAGCTACTAAAACACAGTTGGATAACTTCAACTTCGCATTCAAGAAGATAGAAGATACTGATTATGCAGATGGTTATAAGATTGAAGCTCGTTTTGACAACGCATCTTGGGGTGAACTGGCTGTAATTAACACAATTCCTGTTGTGGTAAAAGCCGGCGAAGGTGAAACATTCTCTAACGCTGTTGGCGGAGGTGCTGTCGATAACGAAAAGGTAGAAGTTTCTTCTGTAAGCGTAACAACTGTGGAAGGTCAAGTTATCGTTAAGGGTGCACAGGGCAAGAAGGTTACTATCAGCAACGTTCTTGGTCAGACAATTGCCAGCACAGTTCTTTCTTCTGATGAAGCTACAATCGCTGCTCCTGCAGGTTATGTAACTGTAGCTATCGAAGGCGAAGCTGCTGTTAAAGCAATTGTAAAATAAGAAATAAAGAAATTAATTCTAAAATTACCGCTACGCGGTTGTAAGGTATAGGCGTTGCTTGCAGCGTCTATACTCCAACCAATTACCCCGCGACGGGCGAACAAGTAGCCGTATTAATACTAAAGTAATAAAATAAAGTTCATCTATCAGTACCCCTGCGAAGAGAGAACATAGATAAAAAACAAAGCCCCGGCAGAATTTCCTGTCGGGGCTTTCGTATGAAATAGGGAAACAGTGGAGGATCACTGAAGAAAAGTTCTAAAGTATTTGCGTATACAATTGTATATGTAGCTTTGCAGTGTCTGAAAGAACAAAACATTAACTATAAAAAATTATACAATGACAAATGAAGAAATTGACGAACAGATCCGATATCTAAACGAAGAGTTGATACCTTATCTCCTGAAGTATTATAAGGCTCTTGGACTTTCGGAGAGAGAACAACAAATAAAACTGGATATGTTGCTGGAAGAAATAATCCGGCTGAGAAATTTAAAGAAGTGAAACGACACTCCTTTACGGAGTAAATATCATAATAATATGAATGAAGATTTGATCAAAAAAATATTTCCCACCAAAGAGATGCAGGAAGATTTCCTGACATATGAGAAATTAAATGAAGCAGACCGGGATAAATTTATGGCTGAAAAGCAAGAACAGTTTGCGCAAGAACCTGCAGATATCCATAAGCGACGTGTTGAAGATGCAATTAAAGCAGGTGAAAATGCAGTAGAGGAATTGCAGGAACTTTTTATTCTTAAACAAGTCCAAAATGTTTCACCTTTCATTTCCCTATCAGAGATATCTAAAACTTATTTTGGTAAGTCGCGCGGATGGCTCTCACAGAGATTGCACGAAAACAAGGTTCGTGGGCGCAGGGTTAGTTTGAAGCCGGAAGAAATTAATATTTTAAAGTCTGCATTGCTCGATATCTCCGATAAATTAAAGCATACGGCCATGCAATTGGACTTCTCATAATTACCAATACAATATCAACCCCGCAACCCCGGCCAATGCAATCATCAGTATCGGATGGACCTTGAACTTCCAGGTAAGGATGAAGGCGGCACCGAAGATCAGGAAACTTTTGTAGTCGATGAAGTTCTCTTTGTTCATCAACATGAGTGCGGCGGCGGCGATCAGTCCGACTGTGGCCGGACGTAAGCCCGTAAAGGCGGCAACGACATATTTGTTGTTCTTGAACTTGGCAAAAAAGTAGGAGATGACCAGTACCAGTATGAACGACGGCAAACATACGGCAAATGTGGTCAGACAGGAACCGAGGACTGCCATAAATGGCGAATATCCGGCATTATGTATGGCCGTATAGCCGATATAAGTCGCACTGTTGATCCCGATCGGACCGGGTGTCATCTGAGAGATTGCGACAATGTCCGTGAACTCTTGCAGAGATATCCATTTGTAGCGGTCTACTACATCTGCCTGTATCAGTGAGAGCATGGCATATCCGCCACCGAAACCGAAGATCCCGATCTTCAGGTAAACGTAAAGTAACTGTAACCAGATCATATCAATTTTTCTTTATCTTTAAACCATATACCAACCCGCCTGCAATGGCAACCAGGATGATCCATACCGGCGAAACGCCTCCTATCCAGATCAGCAACGCGGCTGCAACGGGGATAAGCATCGTGAGATAACTCAGTTTGATGGAACGTGCCGTAGTGATACAAGGCACGGCGATCAGCGCCACGACGGCGGGACGTAAGCCTTTGAATATCTTTTCAACCCATTCATTGTCCTGCACGCGGGTGAAAAACGTGGCGATCAGCAGGATAATCAGGAAAGACGGCAGGATTGTCCCGAGTGCGCAAACTACACTTCCCATACTTTTTTTCAACTTGTAACCGACAAAGATGGAGATGTTTACAGCGAAGATACCCGGTAACGACTGGGCAACGGAGAAAAGGTCGATGAAATCTTCTTTCGACAGCCAGCCGCGGTCTACTACCTCCCGTTGTATCAAGGGTAGCATTGCATAGCCACCGCCTATCGTTCCCACACCAATTTTCAGGAAAGTAAGAAAGAGTGTCAAATACATTGTCATTTTTTTTTAAAGTCAGTGGCAAAGGTAGGAAACTTTTTTTAGTCAACTGCTCAGTCCAGCCACGGAGTAGGGTTCAGCTTGGTCTTTTCTTTCCAAAGCTGGAAATGAAGGATGGTGGCATTGCCACTCTCCGTATCGGTGAATATCTTTCCGATAGTCTGACGGGTGCTGACTTTATCGCCTGCCTTTACATATACCTGGCTCAGGTTGCTGTAGACGGTCAGGTAATTACCATGACGTATGATGACGGAGTTATTGTAGCCGGGCACTACGAATACACGGGTTACCTCGCCATTGAAGACGGCACGGGCTTCGGCTCCGGGATTTGTCTGAATGTCGATACCGCTGTTGTTGGTGCGTACGTATTTCAGTTCCTGATGCTGTTGTTCGCCGAAGGTTCCGACGATCGTATAACGTCCGGCTACCGGGAAGGGCAGGCGGCCACGGTTGCCGGCGAAGTCGTCGGACAGTTTCTTTTCGGCGCGTGTCATGGCATAACCGCCTTTGGTATCGGCTACGCGTTCTTCCTGTACGGGCTCTTTGACTGGCTCTTTTCCTTCTGCTTTGGCTTTTTCGCGGGCACGGCGTTCACGTTCGCGGGCGGCCTTAGCTTCGGCTTCGGCACGGGCTATCTCTTCGGCAATCTGCTTTTCGATCTGACGGTTCAGGGCATTGGCTTGCTGCTGCTTCTTCCGGAGTTCTTCTTTCAGTTGCTTTTGTTTTTTGTTGAGTTGCTGCACTTCGGCTTTCTGGCTGCTTTCCTCGGTCTGGAGCTTTTGGCTCTCCTGTTCGCGGGTTCCCAGCAATGCGTTCTTTTCGGAACGTGTCTTTTCCAGTTCTTTTTGTTTGAGGGTGATCTCGGTTTGTTTGTCGATGATCTCGGTGGCCTGGAGCTTCTGCCAGTCGGCATATTCACGCAGGTAACGCATACGGCGCATGGATTGTGCGAAATTATCGGCGGAGAGGATAAAGAGCAGTTTATCCTGCGAACTGCGGCGTTTGTACATGCTTTGCATAGACTTGCCGTAGTTCTCACGTTTACCGTCCAGTTCTTTTTCCAGCTTATTGATCTCACGGCGGGAAGCGGTTATCTGGTTATCCAGTTCGCCTAGTTCCTGGTTGAGCAGGCTGATCACCTTTTTACGGGAAAGGATCTGCTGGGAGAGCAGATTCAGCCGGTTGAGGGTGTTCTGGGCTGTTTGCGTTGTCTCTTGCAGTAATTGGTTTGTCATTTCGACCTCGGCTAGCGCTTTTTTTCGCTGTTCTTCAAGCTGTCTCACCCGGGCGGACTTCTGTCCGAAGGCGGTCAGGGCAGATAACGTGAATATGACAAACCAAATGTACTTCATTTTTATTGCTGGCTGTTACTGATTGATTTTATGATTTGTGCAAAGGTAATACGTTTATACTTAGCCGGAATGGAAAAGTCCAGATTAACCGGAACATTCGTCTGGATGCGGGAGAAACGGAAAGCGATGCCTCCCTGCGACGAACCGTTTGCCAGGACCTGTACGTCCATCAGCATCGGGAAAGGCTGTCCTTCCGCCACGCGGAAATCGGAATAGTCCCATTGCAGGGCATATTGCTCGGACGGGTCGGTGATATAGGTGGAAAGCAACTTCTCTTCGCCGTCGGCAAAGAAGGTGTAAAGCAGTCCCATCGTGTCTTTGACCTTGATCTCGGCAGTCGAACCTTCCTGGTTCAGTTTGAAACGTTTGTACTGTTTGGGGTCTATCTCCTGTTTGCCGGGCAGGAAGATATGGTTGGTGAACAGTGCCTGGAGGTTATAAAAGTTAAATTCGATCGGTGTCTGGCCTTTCAGGTCGGCATAACGTTCGGCGACATACCGTTTGTTCATGCGGTCTACTACCTTTATGCTGTCGACGGTAAATTCGGCGCGGAAAACTTCGATCCCCAGGAATGGCTGTACGGATAGCTGGAAGGCGCTGTCCCTGACCATCTTCAGGTCGACACGCGAACTCATGTTGTTTTTGGCCGTTTTCAGTTCTGCATTCAGGCGTGCCGTCATCGTATTGAACTGAAAAGAATGTTCTTCCATGGATTCGAAAAACTCGTTGTGTGCCTTGGCGCTGCCGGAGGCTACCGTCCCGACTTTCTTTGATGTTTTACAGCCGGACAAGAACAGGATGATCAATAAGATAAAAGCTAAACTTACCCGTTCCCGTGCCTGACACGGGATCGCGGGGACAAGAGTTGTCATCCTTTTCATTTTGCTTCCTCCTCTTCGATATATTTGCCTTCTATGATCTTGCGGTCGAGTATTTCGCTTTCTTTACCCATTTCGCGGGCCTTTTTCCATTGTTCTACGGCTTTGTCCTTGTCTCCTATCATATACAGGATGTCGCCGTAATGGTCTACCAGTTCCGAACTTTTCGTCGTGTCTTTCTCCAGGGCGCTTTCGATGTAGATCTTGGCCAGGGTGTAGTTGCCCTGTACGAAGAATATCCATGCGTATGTGTCCAGATAGGTCGCATTGTCCGGTTCGAGCTTGATGCACTGGGCGCTCATGCGTTCCGCCTTTTTCAGGTCTTTTTTATCCAGGGAAAGGAAATACGCGTAGTTGTTGAGGACAACGATGTTGTTGTCGTTGTATTTCAGTGCTTCGTCGTAAGCCTTGTATGTCTGGTCCATTTGTTTCATCTGATAGTAGATGTCGCCGATCTGTCCGTAGAAATCGGATTTAAGCCGGGGATTATCCGTCGGGATGATGTTGATACCTGCATAGTAGGTGTTCAGGGCTTCCTGGTATTTCTCCTGCTGGTAATAAGCGATACCCAGATAGAAATAATATTCGGGGGCATCCGGGAACAGTTCCTGGCATTTGGTACAGATACGGATCACTTCGGGAATATCTTCGGCTTTCAGCGACATATTCAGCAGTTGTTGCCAGGCGGCAGCGTTTTCGGGCTCCATCTCTGTGATAAGCTGGAACTGGAAACGGGCCTCGTCTGTTTTCCCCTGGGCGATCAGCAGGCTGCCGTACATCTGTTTCAGGTCGGTGTCTTCCGGATGTTGTTCGAGCAATGTCTGGAACAAGGCGTTGGCGCTGTCTGTCCCTTTCTTCGTCTGTTGCAACTTCAGGATATAACGGGAGAGGATAGCGACTTTGGTGTCTACGTCCAGTTTTTCATTGATCAGGGCGTTGCGTATCTGCGTTTCGGCGGCATCCTTGTTGCCGGTCGCTTCGTAGTAGTTGGCCATAGAGACGATGTAGTAAGGGTTACCCGGGTCGATCTCATGGGCTTTCTGGTAGTAGGCACGCGCCTTTATCGTGTCGTTCTTTTCCAGGTGAAGGTCACCCAGGATGATTTGGTAGCGGGCTTCCATCGGATATTTGATAGCCAGCTTTTCTATTTCGTTGAAAGCGGCATCCGATTGTTCCAGCTGGTTGTAGAGCTTGTATTTCTGCATGGAGAGTGCCTCGTTCATGCCGATGGACGATTCGAGGGCGTTGTAGGCGTCGATAGCCTTGCCGGTTTCGCCTTCCTGTGTCAGTGCTTCTGCCAGGTAATAGTTCAGTTCCGGTTTTCCGGGAAAGGCTTTTACCAGTTTCTCATATTCCTCGGCTGCTTCTCCGTACATGCCCAGGTTGCGGCTGATAGTAGCCAGTGCCATCCGGTAGGTGAAGTTGTCCGTGCTGTTGGCTACGGCACGCTGTAACATCTCGACCGCCTTTTCCGGCCGGTTCATCTGCACATAGAACGATGAAAGTTCGTACAGTACAGGAGATGCCGTCGAGTCGATGGCCATGCAATGGTTGAAAGCGTCGAAAGCCGCATCGAACTTTCCGGCTGTTTTCAGGTTCAGCCCTTCGAAGAAGAAATAGTCGAATTTCCGTTGTTCGGCTTCACTTAATTCTTTTGCCTTGGTGGGAGTGTCTTTCCGGGTCTCTTCTGCATGCAAGGGGTTGGTTCCCGTCAGCAGGAGAAGTGAAAAAAGTATCCCGTATATTAGTTGTTTCAACATATATCTTATTCTATGTTCTTATTTTAATCTGATTTGTTACGGTAGTCGTCAACGGTAACTGACGGCTTCCGTCAACGAGGGGTGACGACCTCCGTCAACGCCCTTTGACGATCACCGTCAAAAGGAGGGTCTATTTCTTGCCTGTATGTCCGAAACCTCCGGCTCCCCGTTCCGTATCGTCCAGTACCTCTACCGGCTTCCAGTCGATCTGGCTGTAGGTGGCGATTACCATCTGGCAGATACGCTCCCCGTCGTTCACGGTGAACGGTTCGGAAGAAAGGTTGACTAGAATGATTCCGATCTCACCCCGGTAATCCGCATCGATCGTACCCGGCGTATTCAACAGAGTGATACCGTGTTTCAATGCCAGGCCGCTGCGGGGGCGCATCTGTGCTTCGTAACCTTCGGGCAGGGCAATATATAATCCGGTCGGGATCAGCTTGCGTTCCAATGGTTTCAGCACTACGGGTTCTGTCAGGTTTGCACGGATATCCATACCTGCCGACAATTCTGTTGCATAGGCAGGCAGCGGGTGATGTGATTTATTAATTATCTTTACTTCCATATTATATCTTGATTTTGAGGGACGAAGATAGTACAAATATCAGTTCTGCCAGTCACCGTTCTCTTTTATTAACTGAACTAAACGTTCTACTGCATCTTCTTCGGGGATGTTTTTCAGCACGCATTCTTTGCCTTTGTAGAGGCTGATCTGCCCGCGTCCCGCACCTACATAACCGTAGTCGGCATCAGCCATTTCGCCGGGACCGTTTACGATACAGCCCATGATGCCGATCTTCAATCCTTTCAGGTGGGAAGTGGCTTCTTTGATGCGGGCAATCGTCGTTTGCAGGTCATAGAGCGTACGTCCGCAACTCGGGCAGGAGATATATTCTGTTTTGCTGATGCGCGAACGGGTTGCCTGGAGGATGCCGAACATGTAACTGTCGGTGACCAGGGCTTCGCATTCATCGTTATTATGTAGCATGATACCGTCGCCGAAACCATCGAGCAGCAAGGTCCCGAAGTCGGCTGCCGCTTTGAGTTGCAGGGCTTCCTTGTCCGGTTCGTGATAGTCGCGGTGAAGGATGACGGGGATATCGCAGCCCGCTGCCAGTAATTTGTGCATGGCTGCACGTTGCGATCCGACACCGTTGCGGTGGTGGGTGCTCAGGACTGCCACGGCTGTTTTATCCTGTTTCAGTATCTCCAGCGTCTTGTCCGTCAGGTCATTGTATGTCAGGCGGATGAATTTCAGCGGAGAGTTGTATTCTTTCATCTCCTCTATTTCGGAAGCGATGAAGTAAGGGTAGGCATTCGGACGTTCTTTCCAGAAATGGGCATCTACCAGCATGCGAAAGTTGTCGGGAAGATTGTCCGGGTCTTCTTTGCCGATGTATATGTAATCGGGCAGGGAAGAGTAATCGAATTCGAAGTCGCCGTTGCTACGGTCGGAGATGACGACGGGAGGGAAATTGCCTCCGATGCCTTCCGTTACCCGGCTGATGCGGCGTGTGACTGTTACCGGGTCGTATCCGGGAACTGCCTGGGCGGTAATCGGCCTGTGCTCCCGGAGTTCCAGTATGTAGTTTACCAGTTTGCGGGCAACCGGTATTTCTGCTTCCGGGTCTTCGCTGAGGGATACGCGGATGGTATCGCCTATTCCGTCGGTCAGCAGGGCGCCGATACCGACAGCACTTTTGATGCGGCCGTCTTCACCGTCACCGGCTTCGGTCACTCCCAGGTGGAGCGGGTAGTGCATGTCTTCTGCCTCCATGGTACGGACGAGCAGACGTACGGTGCGGACCATGACAACCGTGTTGGATGCTTTGATGGAGATTACCACGTCCGCGAAATTCTCGTCCCGGCAGATACGCAGAAATTCCATGCAGGAGGCAACCATTCCTTCAGGGGTATCACCATACCGGCTCATGATACGGTCGGACAGTGAACCATGATTTACGCCAATGCGGATGGCGGTTCCGTGTTTTTTACAAATGTCGAGGAAAGGGACAAAACGGTCGCGTATCTTCTGCAATTCGGCGGCATATTCTTCGTCGGTGTATTCCAGAAGGTCAAATGTTTTTATTTTGTCAACATAGTTACCGGGGTTGATACGTACTTTTTCCACCACTTCGGCGGCGGCATCGGCCGCTCTGGGGTTGAAATGTATGTCGGCAACGAGTGGGGTGGTATATCCCTGGGCATTCAGTTCTTTCCGGATCTCTCCCAGGTTGCGGGCTTCGCGTTCTCCCTGTGCGGTGAAACGCACATATTCGGCTCCGGCTTCGATCATGCGGATGGCCTGGCGGACAGAGGCTTCGGTGTCCATGGTGGATACATTGGCCATGGATTGGATACGTATCGGGTTCTCGCCCCCCAACGGGGTGTTTCCTATATTGACAACAGATGATTTACGGCGACTGTAATTAAAATAATCCATTTACTAGTTTGTTTTGGGGAACATGGCCGGAGCGTCCGGTGGTATCTGTTTCCCCTCTTGAGAGGAGATAAGGGGTGTGTTATCTTTTCGCCTTATTTACTGGCTTTAACACACCCCCTGCCCGCTCTCAAGAGGGGAAAAGTTACCTTTCAGTCGCTAAAAACAGGCTATGTTCCAACAATCTGATTAATTAGTTTTGTATTTAAAAGATACCTGAGCTAACTCTTCGTTGGCTTTTACGATCTTTTTCTTCAGATTTTCCTTGTAATCGGCCAGCTTGCCCTGGAGTTGTTCGTCTCCTACGGCAAGCATCTGGACTGCCAGGATTCCGGCGTTTAATGCTCCGTTGATACCGACAGTGGCAACAGGAATTCCCGGAGGCATCTGTACGATAGCCAGCAGGGCGTCCATACCGTCGAGTGTAGAGTTGATAGGCACACCGATTACCGGAACGGTAGTCATGGATGCAATCACGCCACACAGGTGTGCAGCCATACCGGCTGCGGCGATAATAACTTTAATACCACGGTCTTTGGCTCCTTTGGCAAAGGCTTCCACTTCAGCCGGAGTACGGTGGGCAGACAAGGCGTGCATTTCGAAAGGAATCTCCATTTCGTCCAGCAACTTGGCTGCTTTTTCCATTACGGGCAGGTCTGAAGTGCTGCCCATGATAATACTTACTACCGGTGTCATTTATTTTGCGATCAGTTGTTCGTATTCGGCAGCCGACAGCAGGTCGTCCAGTTCAGAAGGGTCAGACATGGAAATCTTGATCAACCATCCGTTTCCGTAAACATCTTCGTTTACCAGTTCAGGTTTGTCTTCCAGTTCGGAGTTTGCCTGGATCACTTCTCCGCTAACCGGCATGAACAGGTCGGAAACAGTTTTTACAGCTTCGATTGTACCGAAAACTTCTTCTTTGGCAACGACTTCGCCTTCAGTGGTGATGTCTACAAAAACGATTTCGCCTAATTCGCTCTGAGCATAGTCAGTGATACCGATATAGGCAACTTCGCCGTCTACACGAATCCATTCGTGATCTTTTGTGTACTTTAAATCAGCAGGAAAGTTCATAACTTTAGTGTTTTTATTAGATGAATAAATAGATATAACTCAATAATGAGGCTACAAAGGTACATATAAAACCGAGACAAAAGCCGGCATATACCTGCATAGGAGTATGCCGTTTTAAAAAGATACGTGAAGTACCGACCAGCCCGGCTGCCAGCAGTATGATAATGAATCCCCAGTAAGGATTTATCAGGTGGATGCGCGCAACACCCATGATTCCTCCGAGAAGTCCTCCGATGCCCAGCGCATGGGCACTGATCTTCCAGAAGAAGTTAATGCACAGGGAAAAGAGCAATGCTACGCAGGCCCCCATCAGCAACGAGAGGAACCAGAACGGGATCATCATCTTGTACATATAAAATATACAGACCATGATGGAGGTGATGATGATCAGGTAGGGAACTACCCGTTCTTTGCGGTCTGTCAGTTCCAGGTCGCCGGCGGCCCCGTTCTTAACCATCAGAAAGATGAAAATTCCCGGAACGACGGCTGTCGACAGGAAGGCTCCGCCAACCAGAAACAACTTCATGGTGGGCGGGTAGATCGCCAGGTATGTGAATGACAATGCCAGAATGACTCCATACGTTATCATTAGTAACGGGTGGAACATGCCGGATATTATATTTGAAAACAATCTCATAACGCTTCAAATTTATATTTCTTTTCTGAGCCTTGCAACCGGAATGTCTAGTTGTTCCCGGTATTTGGCCACTGTGCGGCGGGCGATCACATAACCTTTCTCTTTGAGGATCGTGGTGAGTTCCTCGTCTGTGAGCGGTTTGCGTTTATCCTCGCTGTCTATGTGTTCTTTCATTATCTTCTTCACCTCACGGGTGGATATTTCCTCGCCGCTGTCGGTTTGCATCGATTCGGAGAAGAAGAACTTCAGAGGGTAGATGCCGAAATTGGTTTGCACGTATTTACTGTTGCTAACCCTCGAAATGGTCGATATGTCGTATCCCGCACGTTCGGCCACGTCTTTCAGTATCATCGGGCGCAGGGTCGCATCGTCTCCCGTCAGGAAAAAGTCCCGTTGCAGGAGGATGATGGCTTCCATCGTACGCTGTAATGTTTCCTGGCGCTGTTTGATAGCGTCGATAAACCATTGTGCGGAATCCAGCTTTTGTTTTACGAACTGCACTGCTTCACGCATTTTGGAAGTCTGGTTGGCCTTATTGCCGGTGTAGTCCTGAAACATTTCCGCATATTCACGGCTGATCTTCAGATCCGGAATATCCCGGTTGTTCATACTCAGGATCAATTCGCCGTTCACCGCCTCGACCAGGAAATCCGGAATGACCTGGCTCATGGCTGCTTCCATAGAACCACCCCAGCTGCTGCAAGGTTTAGGATCGAGGGCGATTATTTCGTGAATAGCCTTTTTCAGCGTGCCTTCGCTGATGTTGAGGCCGCGCATGATCTTGTCGTAGTGCTTGCGGGTAAATTCCTCGAAATATTCCGTGAGGATATGGATAGCCATCTTTACTCCGGGCGTCGACTCTTTACGGTCGAGTTGGAGCAATAAACATTCCTGTAGGTTGCGGGCTCCGACTCCGGCGGGGTCGAAATCCTGTATGATGGTGAGCACCTCTTCTATTTCTTTCTCGTTAACGTCTTGTCCGGCCTGGAAAACCAGGTCGTCGGCAATGGCGGAGAGTTCGCGACGCAAGTAACCGTCGTCGTCTATATTTCCGATAATATATTCGGCAATCTTCATTTCCTTTTCCGGCAGGTCACGCAATCCGAGCTGTTGCAGCAGATATTCGTTCAATGACTGGCTTACGGAAAAAGGAATATCTTCCTTGCGGTCGGTTTTCTCGCTTATCTCGCGGAGCTTGTAATCCGGGATATCGTCTTCACTCATATAGTCTCCGAGTGAGAGGTCTGTATCTGTTTCGTTTGTAGTTATATCATCAACACCCTCGTCGTCAGTCCGTTCAAAGTCGTCCGCAATATCCTTTCCTTCCTCCAGGGCAGGATTATCCTCCAGTTCGTGCTTGATTCGTTCTTCCAGCTCGATAGCGGGAAGTTCCAGAAGCCGTATTAACTGGATCTGCTGCGGAGATAGCTTTTGCTGTAACTTTTGTTGTAACTGTTGCTTCAACATATTTAAAATCGTCTACATTAGAACATGCAAATATAACTTTTTACGCTGAACACGCTTATGATTAAAAGCATAATTGTTCTAAAGAAACGGCCTTCCGGGCGATTTCCGGTGAATATTAACATGTCTCGACGTGAATTAGTTCCTTGAAATGCCTTAAAAATCAAAACTATTCAATATTTTTGCGTTTATAAAGAATTACCATATGATGTCAACACTAACAAAGAACAAATATAACCGATTATCCAAAGAGGAACTGATACTATTATTAGAAGCACGTGACAATGAACGGAAGGCCGATACCGGCAGTTCTTTTGCTGAAGCTTCCAATATCAAGCGTATTATTTCCGAGGTACTTGTATTGCTGTTTAATGAAGAACGCCAGCCGATAGAGAAGGCCATGAGTTTGCTCCTGAACTTTTTCAATGCAGACTGGGGATATGTAGCTATTTTTGAAAAAGACGGGCGGACAGCCTATTTCCCTTACGAAGTGATGAGCGAATGGGTGGAAGTCCCCAAAGAGAACCATTCGGAACTGACGGACGAGACTATCCCCTGGATCATGGAAACAGTGAAGGACGGACGTGATATCGTCATGTGCAGCATGAGCGACCTGCCTCCGGAAGCGGAAACGGATAAAAAGCTGTTTGAGTTGCAGCACCTGAAATCCATGCTTATTATTCCGCTTTCTTTCCATAATAAAATACAGGGGTTTATTGGTTTTGATTCTGTTCGTGTACAACGTTTCTGGACTGCTACGGAAATCGAAGACTTACATATTATAGCAAGTATCTTTTCCCTGATCATCGAACGTCGGGAGACACAAGCCAGCCTGGAAGAATCGAGGAAACATTTGGCGGAACTCAGCATCAAATTTAAACAGTTCTTCAATAATTTGCCTATCGGGGTGGAACTATATGACTCCGAAGGTTACCTGATCGATCTCAATGAGGCTGATGCCCGTATTTTCGGCTCTGCCCGCAAAGATCTTTTAGGCATTAATCTTTTCAGGAACCCGGCTATTCCGGAGAAAATACTGAAGGGGATAAAGAGCGGACGGGCGTTTAGTTTTCCATTCGTCTATGATTTTAGTATCATACAGAATACCAGCTATTATCCATCGGCATTCGTAGACCAGGTCAAATATCTTCAGATAAAGGGAATAGGACTGAATGATCCGGAGTTCGGGCTGGTCGGATACCTGCTAATCATTTCAGATAACACGGATATGCAACTTAAAGCGGAACAGACCCGTAACAACCTGGCTATTTTGAAAGCCGTTCTGTTGTCCGGCCGTTCAATAGTCGGTGAGTATAGTGTGGAGGAGGATGAACTGTATATAGACCCTGTGTTGAATGACCATTCCAGTTCAAATCCTTTGTTCAATTATCTGAAGACACATAATTATCTGTCTATTCAGGAGTTGTGGGATTTGGGGCAATTCAGTTCTATCCCCGGGAATGATATGGGACCTCTTTTGCAGGTTATCCGCGGAGAGACTGATAATTGTAGTTTTGTATGTAAAATGTTTGTCCGGACAGTTCCCACCTGGATTCGTATAAATGCCCAGGCACACAAAATCAATAAAGACGGGCATCCCTGCAAAGTTGTTTGTTATATAACGGACATAACGGGAGAGAAACAGTTGGAAGAGAATTTGCAGCAGGCCCGTGACGAATCGCGTAAGAATGAACTGGAAATGCAAAAGGCCCGTGAGGCAGATATGCTGAAATCTACGTTTCTGGCCAATATGAGCCATGAGATCCGTACGCCTTTGAATGCCATTGTCGGTTTCTCCGGTATCATTGCTGAAATGGATGATGAAGAGGGAAAGGATGAATATGTGAAGATTATCAATACAAATTGCGACCTGCTTCTTCGTCTGGTCACCGATATCCTCGATTTCTCAAAGATCGAATCGGGAATGATGGATTATTCGCTGGCAGATGTCAATATAAAGGAAATATGTGCAGAACAATATAAGGTACATTCCCTGAAAGTTCAGGAAGGCGTCTCCATGCGGTGCGACCTGAATGCTTTGCCGGACAAAATACTCCATACCGACCCCAAGCGAGTTACGCAAGTGGTCTCCAACTTACTGTCGAATGCAATCAAGTTTACCGAACAAGGAGCTATCACTCTTTCCTATCGTGTGGAAGAGGATCATGTCTTGTTTGAAGTCAGCGACACCGGTATCGGTATTTCAGCCAGGCATATCGAAACGATTTTCGAACGGTTTACCAAAGTCGATTCTTTCAAGCAAGGTACTGGTTTAGGCTTGTCTATTTGTAAAACGATCGTCAATGCCTTACGCGGTGAGATCGGTGTGGATTCAACGCCTGGTGTGGGTTCAAGGTTCTGGTTTACACTGCCTTGTGAATAAAAAAGAAAGAAAGGAAACAGGTATAAGAGCTACATAATCAAAAGTTTTTGCATATATTTGTCGGAAACAGAACGTGTTTTTTAGGACAGACGCCGGGAACTAAGACCAAATTTGAAAAACGATTGTGTATGAAAAATGACCTGTTATATGAAAATCTTGTAACGGCTATTAAAGACAAGTTTCCGGGCCGAGGCGTACTGACAAATAAGTTGGCCGATCTTCTGATGCTGGAAAAGGAAGCCGTTTATCGTCGGTTGAGAGGCGATGTCCCTTTTACCATCTTCGAAATTGCTACCATTGCTGCCAAGCTGGATATTTCGTTGGATCATATCATTGGCAGTTCTTCGGGTAAGAGCAGGCCGTTCCAGATGAAAAAGGTAAACTTCCTGAATCCGAGCGAAGAAGATTATGAGATGCTCGAAAACTTTGTGAATGAGTTGAGGTATCTCAAGGATGATCCGAATTCAGAAGTGGGCGGGGCGTTGAATATTCTTCCTCAGTCGTTGGTGTTAGGCTACAGGCATATTTATCGGTTTTACCTGTTCAAATGGATTTATCAATGTGGGAATGTTATGCCTGCCCGGTACAGCCAGATTGAACCGCCTGTCCGGCTGCAACTGATTAACAGCGAGATTGTAACGGAGGTTTGCCAGGCTGCCAATGCGTACCATATAATGGATAGCATGACATTCCTGTACCTGGTGAATGATATTAAATATTTTGCCAGCATCTACCTGATTACCCGGGAGGAGATAAATATCCTGAAGAAGGAACTGATGATCTTTATTGATGACCTGGAGACTTTGGCTGCCAGAGGTTTCTGGAAGGAAGGCAAGAATATCCACTTTTTTGTCAGCAGTGTTAACTTTGAAACCAGTTACAGTTATGTGGAAACGCAACATTGCCATCTGACGATGCTTAAATCTTTCACACTGAACGACGCGACATCTCCTGACGAAGCTATATTCCAACGGATGAAGCAGTGGATGCAATCCCTGATCCGTACTTCTACCCTGATCTCCCGTAGCGGAGAGAAAGACCGTATCGTCTTTTTTGAAGAGCAGCGGCGGATAGTAGATATGCTATAAGTTTTGCAGGGTGCTAAAAGGGTGGAAAATGCTCCTTTTAACTGTTAAAATTAGCAGTTTTTGTCTGTATTGTATAAAGTTTTGTGTTCTAAAACAATTTTTAGCTACAATGCCCGGATAGCTTAACATATATTGTCTGTAAAAGACTTGACAAAGGCTTGCTACAGCCTTATCTTTGCATTGTGGTTTTTTCATAATAGTATTAGATTTAAGGTTAACAAAGTTGGTTAGGGCTTGTCGTGAGACAGGCTTTAATTGTTTATAGACCTTTCCTTCTCTTTGCCACTCTCCCTGTTTACTTCTCTCCTGACCTGTATGGGATTACTCTATAAGGAATTTGATGTATCATATATTATGATATTATAATCGCATATATTATGAGAATGTTGTATCATAATATATGATACTATGAAGAATAAGGTAGTTTTCTCTCCGGGACTATCGGATAATGAAAAAGCCCTTTCCGGATAAACGGAAAGAGCTTTTACTTGGTAACCATAAAAGTTTATGGTTATATTTTCTTTTCGATAACGGCCTGTACTACATTTAATACATAGTCGCCCAGCTTTTCGGATTCACCGACAAGGTCCATATAATAAACACCGTCCTGATACTGGTATTTCTTATTGTTGACATCTTCCATATTGTGTATCTTCAACTGATTGCGATAATTGTTGATCTCGTTTTCAATGTTGTAAGACTGGTTGATATCGTCGTGAACGACTTCCTGCATGTGGAGGATTTCATTCATCCGGGTCAGGGCCTTTTCAAGCAGGGCGAACATCTGGTCGATGTTGTGGTTCTGCTCGTCGGTAAACTCGGATTTGCCTTCGTTGCGGCGTCTGATACCACGTGCCAGGTTGTTGCACGAGTCGGCGATACTTTCTATTTCCGTCACGGTACGCAACATGATACGGATTTCTTCCTTACCTTCAGAACTCAGGCGTCCTTCAGCAACGAATGTCAGATAGTTGGCAATCTCGATTTCCATACGGTCACTGATGTTCTCGTACTTTTCGATGCGACTGTATATCTTCAGGAAGTTGTCTTCGTTCTTCTCATAGAACAGGTCTTTAACCATGCCGAACATACGTTGTGTACGTTCTCCGAATACGGCAATCTCTTTCTTTGCCTGCATCAATGATAACTCGGAAGTGGAGAGCATGCCGGAAGGAATATATTTCAACTGGAACTCTTCTTCGTCGCTTACGTTCTTCGGTTTGATCAGGGCTGAACAAACATATACGTAGAACTTCACGAACCAGATCATGATACAAACGTTTGTTATATTGAATACGGTATGGAACAGGGAAAGGCCGTAGGAAACGGATACCTGTAATGTGAGTAATTGCTTTTGCAAAGCGAGCAGGTGCGGGTCTGTGATCTGCGCGCTGGAAGTGATCAGGGAGATCGTCTTCGGATCGAGTGTGCTCAGGAACTGTGTCATCTCGTTCGGGTCGCCCGGGCCATAGTTTGTAACGATCCAGGTGATCATGCTGGTGAACGGATAGAACAGTGCCATCACCCAACATACCCCGAATACGTTAAACATCAGGTGGGCGATTGCAGCACGCCGGGCCGAAACGTTCGCCGAAATAGCCGCAATATTCGCTGTAATGGTTGTTCCGATATTTTCTCCCAGTACCATGGCTGCCGCCATCTCGAAAGGAATCCATCCCTGCGTACACATAATCAATGTGATGGCAACGGTAGCACTGGATGATTGAACGATAACTGTAAGAATGGTTCCTAAAAGGAGGAATATAAGGAGGGAAGGATATCCCAAAGAGGTATAATCTTGTAAGAAAGAAAGGATTTGAGGATTGCTTTGCAAGTCGGGCACTGAAGATTTCAGATAGGATAGCCCCATGAAGAGGAAAGCAAAACCCATTAAAAATTCACCCCATGATTTTCGTTTACTCTTGCCGGAAAATATCAGCGGAATACATAATCCGATGAGCGGCAGGGAGAAGACACTGATGTCGACTTTAAATCCGAAGAGGGAGATGATCCATGCCGTAACCGTCGTACCGACGTTGGCTCCCATGATGACACTGATTGACTGGGTTAGCGTCAGAAGTCCCGCATTAACGAAACTGACAACCATCACGGTAGTGGCACTTGATGACTGAATGAGTGCTGTGATCAGAATCCCGGTCAGAACACCTGTAAATCGGTTAGTCGTCATTACCGAGAGAATGCTGCGTAACTTGTCTCCTGCGACTTTTTGCAGACCTTCACTCATTACTTTCATTCCGTATAGGAACATACCTAATGCTCCTACAAGCGTAAGAAAATCAAAAAAAGAATAGTCCATTTATGTAAATTTAAGTGGATAAATATCCGATTAAAATGAATGTATGCATACTTATATTTTCTTCTCTATAACAGCCTGTACAACATTCAGGACATAATCTCCCAGCTTTTCAGCTTCGCTGACGATATCCATATAATATACCCCGTCCTGATACTGGTATTCCTTATTATTGATATCTTCTACATTATGTTGTTTCAACAGGTTGCGATAATTGTTTATTTCGTTTTCGATATTGTAAGACGGGTTGATGTCGTCGTGCGACAATTCCGGCTTTTTCAGTATCGAGTTCATTTGATACAACGATTTAGTCACCAGTTCGAAAATCTTGTCTATGCTGTGGTTCTGTTTGTCGGTAAAGACAGACTTCCCTTCATTCCTGTGTTTGATGGTACGAGCCAGATTGTTACAGGAGTCGGCAATACTTTCTATTTCCGATACGGCACGTAGCATGATACGGATTTCTTCTTTACTTTCCGAACTCAGGCGGCCTTCTGCAACGAGGGTAAGATAGTTGGCTATCTCTATCTCCATATGGTCGCTGATGTTCTCGTATTTTTCAATCCGGTTATACGTTTTCATGAAGGTGTCCTCGTCCTTCTCGTAAAACACATCTTTTACCATGCTGAACATGCGTGTTGTCCGTTCGGCAAAAAGGGATATCTCCTTATTCGCTTGCAGAATAGACAATTCAGCGGTAGAAAGCAAACCTCCTGTGATGTAACGCAGGCGGTACTCTTCGTCTTCCGGCTTTGATTTGATCACTAAACAAACCAATCGTTCAATCGGTTTAATGAACCATATTAATATCAGTACGTTGCAAATGTTAAATGCGGTATGGAATGCCGACAACATATAGGTGATTGCAATGTCTTTGGGCGTATTGGGAGCAAGGTAATTGACAAGATTCGTTACGGCGTCGATAAACGGGTGGAAGATGCAGAGCACCCAGATAATCCCGAAAAAGTTGAATATGAAATGGGCAAATGCCGCCCTTCGTGCTTGTGCATTACCGGTGAGAGCCGCGATATTGGAGGTTACCGTCGTTCCGATGTTCTCTCCCATCACCAGCGCAATACCCAGATACAGGTCTAATACGCCGCTTGAACATAATATTAATGTAATAGCCATAACGGCCGCTGACGACTGTACCGCCATTGTTATAATGCCTCCGATCAGCAGGAACAACAGTACGGAAAACATTCCCCATTCCTTGCAGGATGCGATAAAAGACAGGAGTACCTGGTTGTGTTCCAGGTCCATGTGCATCGCATTCTCCCGCAAAGTCGTTAGTCCTAAAAACATAAAAGCGAACCCGAAAACGAATTCACCGAATGACTTGCGTCCGCTTTTTTTAGAGAATATTAAGGGGAGGGATAATGCAAACAGGGGATAAATGACATTGGACATATTAAACTGGAAACCGAAGACAGACATAATCCACGCAGTGACTGTCGTCCCTATGTTGGCTCCCATAATAACGGATATAGCTTGTGTCAAGGTAAGAAGACCGGCGTTTACGAAACTAACGGTCATAACGGTGGTAGCGGTGGATGACTGGACAGCGGCTGTAACGAATGCTCCCGTGAGCAATCCGGTAAACCGATTTGTAGTCATGGCGCCCAGGATATTACGTAGACGGTCTCCTGTTAACTTCTGGAGACCTTCACTCATAACTTTCATTCCATACATCAAAAGAGCCAGCGAACCGAGCAGTTTAAGTACGGTAAAAATTGTATTATCCATCAAAAAATAGTTATACCTGGAAGTATATCCGATTAATATTCCTAACTTTAGGCAGCAAAACTACAAATAATAACTGATATAATATGTCTGAAACAATCACAATTTATTGCAAAAATAACAATACTTATAAAGAGGTACCAATCGGCTCCTCTTTATTGGATATTTATACGATGATGGGGGCGCCTCTGCGTTACCGCCCGATGAATGCAAAAGTGAATAACAAGGTGGAAGGCCTGAATTTCCATTGCTGGCATCCGAAAGATGTTGAGTTTGTGGATTATACTCAGCTTTCCGGGTTGCGTACGTATGTCCGTTCCCTTTGTCATATTTTCTCAAAGGCGGTCAATGATGTGTTGCCTTCCGCAACATTAAATTTGGAACATCCGATATCGAAAGGTTACTACTGTGTAATCCATAATGGCAAAAAGATCGATCTTGAAACAATCGACAAGATCAAGAAGCGTATGCGTGAAATTATCGATGCCGATATGCCTTTCCTGCATAAAACAGTCCGGACGGTGGATGCGGCTGTCCTTTTCCGTGAACGGGGAATGAATGACAAGGCGCGTCTGATCGAGACTGCCGGGATGCCTTACACTTCGTATTATGAACTGGATGGCTATATCAATTTCTTTTATGGCTGTCTGACGCCTTCCACCGGTTATATCCAGTTGTTCGATATCGTTCCGTATTTCGACGGGGTGTTGCTTCAGATACCGAAGAGAAGTAATCCGCTGGAACTGGAGCCGGCTATCACGCAGGATAAGATGTTCGAGGCTTATAAAGAGCATCTGACTTTGCAGCGCACATTGGATTTGAATAATGTGGGCGACCTGAACCGGGCTATCGAGAAGGGGCATACTTCCGAAATTATAATGGTTTCGGAAGCAATGCAGGAAAAACAGGTTGCTAAGATTGCGGAAGAGATTGCGAAGAGATATGAAGATGGTGTCCGTATTGTTCTGATCTCGGGACCTTCGTCTTCCGGAAAGACAACTTTCTGCAAGCGTTTGGAAGTCCAGTTGATAACGAATCTGATCCATCCTGTGGCTATTTCGCTCGATGATTATTTCCTCAACCGGGAAGATACGCCGAAAGACGAGACGGGCGATTATGATTTCGAGTCGCTTTATGCCCTCGATCTGCCTTATTTTAACAGCGAGATGAAGGATTTGTTGGCGGGGAAAGAAATAGAAGTGCCTACTTTTGATTTTGGTTCGGGTAAACGTATCTATAAAGGTAAGAAACTGAAGATGCGTGAAAATTCAGTCCTGGTGATTGAAGGTATCCATGCATTGAATCCGGAACTGACATCCATGATAGAGGATAAATATAAATACCGGGTGTATGTTTCCGTTCTGACATCCATCTCTTTGGATAACCATAACTGGATACCGACTACCGATAACCGTCTGTTGCGTCGTATCATCCGTGATTACCGTTTCCGCGGTTATTCGGCCAAAGACACGATTGCCCGCTGGCCGAGTGTGCGCCGGGGAGAGGACAAATGGATTTTCCCTTACCAGGAAAATGCGGACGCTATGTTTAACAGCGCCATGCTGTATGAGTTGGCGGCTTTACGCAAATTTGCCGAACCGATCCTGGCCGAAGTACGTGAGAGCGATGAGGAAAACGCAGAAGCCTACCGCCTGTTGCGTTTCCTCCGTTACTTTAATTATATTCCGGACGTCGGCCTGCCCGGCACTTCGCTTTTACGCGAGTTCCTGGGGGGAGGAAGTTTCCGGTATTAAGAAAACAGATTGAATTATAATAGAAAAGCGGGTGGTATGCAGAGAGTATCTGTATGCCGCCCTTTTATTTTGTTTCGAGTTTTTCCCGTATCCGTTTTATCAGTTCCCGAAAATCTTCTTTATCGGGAATGAATTCGCTTAGCCTGGTTTGGTTTTGGCGGCAGAATACTGTAACTGAGAATATCAACATGGCACAGAACGCAATACTGGTACTGATGGCTGAGCCGACGACACCGTAAACAGGTATCAGTATGTGACCTGCTATGAATAAAGTTGTAAGTCCGACGCATGAACTGACTGCACTATAACGTATTTTCCCGCTTCCAATGAAGTAATGGCTGAGTATGCTGTTGCACCCTAATGCAATAATTCCGATGGACAAGCCGAATATAATTTTTCGCATGCCGGTAAATTCGGGGCTGAACAGGTAATCGGTGTAAACCCATTCCGGTATAAACAGAATACAGATGGTTGCAGATGTAATTGCACAGAAGGTAAGTTTGAATAGTTTTAATGTAGTCCTTTTTTGTTCTCCTGCATTGGTCGTTTGTGCTACGCTGCTGTATTCGATGAAACTGACACTCCGACTGATGTGCCAGACGCTTTCCGATATTTTTGTCCCGGCATCGAGTAATCCGACACTACCCAGTCCGGCAAACCGCTGGATCAGGAAATAGTTTAGCCGGGTGGTCAGTACTTCGGCTATATTGTCGGCACTACCCCAAAGTCCATAGGTAAACATTTCTTTTAGGATTGCGATAAACGGTTTGTTTGTAGGCTTATTTTCTCTTTTGGTCAGAAAGGGAAAAAGTAATATCAGACTGCCGATGAAAGCAATGCCGTAAGTGATGTATAATCCGTAAATATAGGATGAAACTTCTTGTTTTCCTGCTATATAATAAAAGTATAAAAGGATGAAGAACAATAATCCGCCTTGCAGCATATAAGTCAGATTAAATCCTGTAATCCTGTCTTTGCCCAGCAGAAAGCGGGCGTTGGTTGTAATAAAAGAGGAGATCAATGACAGCACATATATATCTGTCAGGTACTCTTTTGGAAATAGTCCGAACAGTAACATGGAGGCGCACGCTAATCCGGATCCTATCAGAGGCCATGCATAAGCCGGGAACAAAATAGTATGTATGGAATAACGGTTCATAAAATATACGATCGTATTGCCTGAAAGTACCCCATTGAATACAACGGCTATATTTATTGAAGCCAGGATGATACCCACCAGGCCAACCCCTTCCACACCCAATGCTTTGGCATTAATGAAAATGAGCATCAGATTAAGATAGGCAATCAGATAGCGTGTTCCAATTGTCCCCAGTATTTTTTTCAACATACGATTATAATTTCAATCCATCCAGTAAACGGACATACGTATCTATCGCCTCCCTGATCTCCATCAGGCCGATATACTCGTCTGCCGCATGCGAACGGGCGGAGTTTCCCGGGCCTATCTTGACGGAAGGGAACGGCATGAGTGCCTGGTCGCTGAGCGTAGGCGAACCGAACGGTTCTTTTCCCATCATGATGGCTCTTTGTACAAATGGGTGATCCAGTTCCGTACGGGTTGAGTTCAAACGGAAACTGCGTGCTTTTACCTCACATTTCACTTGCTCTTTGATCAGCTCGAACAGTTTTTCATTGGGGTAAAATTCATTTGTACGTATATCGACCGTGAATTCGCAGCGGTCGGGAACAACGTTATGTTGTGTGCCGGCATGGATAATTGTAACGCTCATTTTTACCGGTCCCAGGAAGTCGCTCTTTTCAGGGAACTGGTAGGTGTTGAACCATTCAATATCTTTTATTGCCAATGTGATAGCATTGATTCCTTCATTACGGGCAGCATGACCGGCTTTTCCCATTGCTACGCAATCAAGTACCATCAATCCTTTTTCGGCAACGGCTGGCTGCATGCCGGTCGGTTCGCCGACGATGGCAAAAGCGATGGGCGGGAGGTCTGCCAGTGCACTTTCCAATCCGTTCTTTCCTGATACTTCTTCCTCGCAGGATGCCAGGAAAATCAGATTATAAGCCTGTTCTTTTCCGGTCAGTAGTGTGAAAGCCGAATACAGGGAGACTACGCTTGCCCCGGCGTCATTGCTGCCCAGGCCGTATAACTTTTCATCTTCGCTCTCTTCGGGATTGAAAGGGTCTTTCGTCCAGCCGGAGGCCGGTTTTACGGTGTCGATATGTGAGTTCAGCAACAGCGTCGGTTTATTCAGGTCGAAACCGGGAGAAACAATCCATAGATTATTCCCTTTACGGTGTACCGTATGTCCCGCAGCTTGCCATGTCTGTTGTAAGAAGTCGGCTACAGCCGCTTCATCCCGGCTGAAGGAGGGACGGCTGATCATCCCTTTCAAAGTATCTATTGCTTCGTAGTAAAGTTCCATCTATTCAGTGTATTGAGTTTAGTTACCCGTTGTATCTCAACTCCCCTCTTGAGAGGGGGCAGGGGGTGTGTTACATTCCGTCAATAGCCTGTCCACCGTCTCCCTGTCATGTCCGAGTTGTTCTATCAGTTCTTCCAGGGAATTAAATTTGACATCCCCCCGTACATAATATATAAACGCAACAGTTATTTCATTATTATAGATATCTCCGGAGAAGTCCAGTATATTCACTTCCAGTGTAATATTGTCGCCATTCTGAAGCGTAGGACGGTCGCCGATGTAGAGCATCCCTTTATATTTCTCTCCTTTCAGATAGACCCAGACTGCATAAACCCCGATCCCCGGTACAATTTTAAAAGGTTCGTCCACCTGTATATTGGCTGTTGGAAATCCCAGTTTGCGGCCGACTTTATAACCGTTTACAATCGTTCCCCGCAGCTGATAAGGGTAGATGAGTAACCGGGCGGCATCTTCCACATCACCGTCTGTCAATAATTTCCTGATCTCGGAAGAACTTACAGCCGTACGTCCTTCGTCGTAAGGCGATGCTTTGATTACCTCCATCCCGCAGGCTCCGCCATAAACAACATATTGCTCAAAACCGTCTTTCCGGTCATGGCCGAAACGATGGTCGTAACCGATCAGTAAAGCGGCTATATGTAATTTCTCCGCCAGTATGGAACTGATAAATTCCTGTGCTGTCAGGCGGGATAGCTCCACCGTGAAGTCGAGAACGATGCAGTAATCTATGCCGGTAGTAGCCAGTTGTTCCAGTTTTTCCTCAAATGAATTAAGTAATTTGGGCTGATAATCCGAATGCAATACGGCACGCGGATGCTCCGGAAAGGTAATAACGGCCGAAGGCAGGCCTTTCGTCTTCGCGACTTCCTTCAGTTCATTGATCAGGAACCGATGTCCCAGATGAACTCCGTCGAAGAAACCGATAGTAGCAACCAGTCTTTTCCCTTTTAATAAATCCGTATCTCTGATAACGATCATTTTCTTTCTATTCATTCAATGAAAAGGCAAAAGTACATAAAACCAATGGAAATTAGTCGTACATTTGACCTGATTTATTAACAGACATCTCTGAGTATTAGTTATGAAAAAAGTCTTTTATCTTCTGATTTGCCAGCTTTTATCCGTCTCCTATCTCTTTGCCGATGGTGTGCAGACTGAGAACAGAACGGTGATTTTCACACCTTCCGGTGGTGAAAAGGTTCATTTGTTAACTTCCGGAAGCAGTGTTTCCGAAACAGTTTCGTTTAAACAGGAAGCCTATCCTGTACGTAGACTCCTTCGTGTTGTCGGCGGAGTAAAAATGCCGGCTCCTTTTGAAAAAAGGGGAGAGGAAATGTTCAGGCGGTCGGAATTTTATATCGACGACAATCTGGATTCCGTCCATGTGAAGAAAGATAAGTATTCCTTGTATTTTAAAGGAGAAGATAATAACTTCGAGCGGCATGCCTATTACCGTATTTCGGGTGACTTGCTGAAACCCGGTGAACTGACGGTGACCTTGCCGGTTGTGAAACGTCAGGACCTGTCCGTTTCTGCGGGTGGTGACTTTGGTGTACAGATAGAATTGTTTTATAAAAAGCCCGGACGCTATAAAGACGATATTTACGACTGCCCGGATTCGTTGCTTTATTTCCCGGTACCCGCAGGCTCCGGCAAATATCAACAAGTAACGCAAACATTCGTGCTTCCTGATAACGTCGCATGTGCCTTTTTACGTATCGGGGGAACTCATTTCAGTGGCGAGTGCTGGGTGGAGGCACCCAGATTGGTGCAGAACAAGAAACAGGTCTGCTCCATACCTTTTGCTAAGTTTGCCGATAAGACAGACGATTATAACTACTGGACCGGTTGTAACCTTTCTACCCGCAGCTGGCCACGTTGGAAACTGGATTTCAACGGTACGACTGTTTACGAAGGAAATATTTTCGACAGAGCCTCTGATATAGCGGACTTTTATATCCTTCTGCCTGCATCCGTGCGGGGTAACGGTGATTTGAAACTGACTTTGCTCAAAGAGGATAACCGTGCAGCGTATTCTTATGAACTCCGTTCGCTGGAGATTATCGAAGAGAGTGCCCGTGATTTTGAAGTTGTTTCCGTGCCTGAATATGTTTCTGTCGGAGCGGCTTTCGGTGTACTGGTAGAAACGAATAAGCCGGATGTCCGTTTGAAGGTACAGGCTCCGTCTTCTGTTATCCCGGCGTCTCAGGAAGTGGTATTAAAAGAAACAGGTTTGCACGTGATTGAGTTCCGTGCCGGCAATTATGCTTCCGCCGTTCCGATGATTTTTGATGACGGAAGCCGTAAAGCGGAAGTAACAATTCGTCAGATAATAGAAAAGGAACCGGATGAGGTTTACATTTCTTCCGGGGATGAGATTTATATAGATAAGGAATATGCGCCTTATGATTATTTCTTTAAATGGTATATCTCCCAGCGGGTCGGAAACTGGTATCAGTTCCGTCCTTCCTATCAGTGGAGCGGTTTCCGCGTTGCCCGTCCCGAAGTTATCCGTCATTATACCGGTTTGCTGAATAAGCTTCGGGTTCCTTATGCCTGGCAGGTAGAAGGCCGTACATTGGCCGGTAAACGTATCAACCCGGATTTGGAAACATTGGCTTCCCCGATGTTCCGCGGAAAACAGGCGCACGAAAATGACGGCGGTTATTATTACTGGCAACATTTCCTGTATCAAGGAGTCTTCTCGGATATGGCTGCCCGTAACCGTCCTTACGGCGGTATTTTTGCTAAACATCGCCCGATTTATACTGACCACGGAACCTTTATCCATTATGACCCGTATGGTGTCAAGGATATGGCCGACGGTGCCCGCAAGCTGGTTGAGAATTTCCGTTACTCAAAAGGAGAAAGTAGCCGCCATACAGGTCCTTCCACGTTGTTCCGTTATTTGTATCAGGCTGGCTATAACTGGCTGGGAGCCGAGCAGATGTACGGCCCTGAAGAAATTATCCTGTCTTCGTTGCGCGGTGCTTCACGTGCTTACAGCAAACGGGATTACGGAACGTTGCATGCTATGCAATGGGGTTCAGGACCTTTTACCGACCCGAAACATTCTTTACGTTTGTATATGTCGCTTGCCGTAGCCTATATGCACGGTTCTTCCCATATGAATACGGAAGAAGCCTTGTGGCTGGATGAATATGCCAACGACCGTTATTCCCAATCGGGCAAAGAGCATTTATATGCACAGCATCGTGTGCTGGATTTCATAGAAACACATACCCGTCGCGGCGAATTGAAAAGTAACGTTGCTGTTATCCAGGGAAGGAATGATGCCTGGAAATCGTTCGGTCGCGGCAGCTTATGGTCACAGAAGGGCGACAAATGGCAATTTAATAAGGCTACGGAAAGTTTTGACCTCCTGAAAGTCTTCTATCCCAATAATATCGTGGATGGTTGCGGTCCTAACGGTTGGTTCACCTCTACGCCTTACGGGACTATCGACATTCTGCCTATCGAGGCTCCGCAAGATGTGATGAATAAATATAAGGCAATGGTATTCCTTGGCTGGAACAGTTTCGATGAAAGCGATTTCCTCCGCATCCGCAACTATGTATTTGACGGCGGAACGCTTGTCCTGACGGCCGCCCATCTGAATGCCGAATTTCAACCTGACCAGCCGGCAAAGTTCCCGACTAACGATGCGGTTATCCGTGAAATGTTGGGCGATAACTACAAGTCTTTGAATGGAAAGACCGTTATCCCGTTCGGATCAGGAAAGATCATCTACTTCCCGCAGGCTGCTTATCCGGCAGAATCGTCTTTGAGAAGCCAGTATGAAGAAACAATGCGTGAGTTAGCTACGGAAACCGTGAACAAGGAACTTCCCTTCGGTTGGATTGAATCTGCTCCGTCTGTAGGTTTCACAGTTTGGGATAACAAAGACCATCGCACAATTTATTTGTTGAACACCGACTGGCAAAGTGCTGAACAGCAACATACGGCAACCTTCGTTTATAACGGAAAGAAATTCCCTGTTGATGTCAGACGTTATCATATCGAAACTGTTCATTGCGCTAACGGTTTAGCGATTAATCCCGGTAGTAATACGACGGATATTTTAAGCATAAACAAAGAAGGTAACAGTTGGAAAGTAACCGTACAGAATACGGAGAAAGATACAATCCGTTGTTTTAATGCAGAAACAGGAACGACAACCACTGTTGTGCTGGATAGTCCTTCTGTTCATGTGATTACGGTTGGATATTGAAAAATAAGGTATCTCTGTCAAGTTGATTTAAAATAGAATATTCTCCTCTATTTTTCCTGTAAGAAATTCCCCACGTTTTTATTAGCGTGGGGAATTTTCCCCATACTGGTGGGGCGTATTCCCCATGCTTGTGGGGAAAAATCCCCATAGGCATGGGGAAAGGGCAAATTCATATCTGATAAGATTTGCATTATCTATCTCTGATAAATAGTACCTCTGATAAACCCTCTTAACAGGTATATTCAATGAGGATGAACTCTTTTGAGATGGTTACTTTTTATCTGGGAATAGTTGTTGTATTTCATACTCTGCGTTGTGTCCGGGGAAATTATCGTCGACCACATTCCCATCCCGATCCAGCATGACATAACGAGGTATGCCATTGAATTTGAATAGTTGACGCAGATAGTTGTATTCATCTTCCGGCAAACGGAACAGGTTGTCACCCATATCATTTTCCGAAATAAATTTATTGTAAGACTCTTCCGGAGAACCGCCTGTATCTGTAATATAGACAAAGGCGAGGTCCGGACTTCCTTTATATTTGTCTCTTAGTGGCTGCATATGTTTAATGCCGTAAATACAAGGTCCGCAGGTAGTAGCCCAAAAGTCGACTAAAACGAATTTTCCTTTGTGCGGGTCTGTCATTTTACGGAAAATATCCGTGGCCTTCCCTTCCGGAAGTTTATAGGCTTGTTTTTCTCCTTCCGGAAATTTCTTGGCATACATACGCATCGTTTCTTCTTTCAGGAAAGGCTCTGAGATACTGTTGTTTATTTCTTCAGCCAGCAAATGTCCTTCTTTGGGTGTAAGCATCTCTAGTGCATAATTCAGCGAACGGGTTTTTGCAATCTCAAACAGCAGACCGGGCGTGACTTGCAATTCATTCCGTAAGACAGAATCTTTGCGTAACCATCCCTTGCTAAACATTTCAAGCTTATTCTCGGGGGTGAATGTCATATCTGCGTTGTTGAAAGGTCCCATATATTCATAACGGTTGATGAAAGAACTGAACATATTCGAGACAAGTAAACTTTTGTCGTTACTATTTATCTTCGGAAGGAAGTTATAATAATCATTCGGAATCGGTTGTTTCAGGATTTCATTGGTAGAGTCCTGAGAGGCGTAATACCTTCGTGTCATAACATAGTCAAACAAAGCTCCGTAAAATGATAGAAGTATTTTATTTTTCAGTAATTGCTGGCCTTTGATTGAAACAGCATTTTGTTTCAGCTTTTCTGCCAGTGAGTTATCAGCCTCTTTCAAAGCGTTCAATTGCTGTTGTTTAAATTCCGCCGGGGCAAGGGTTTTTAGTTGCTTTTCGAAATTCCGATAATTGAAAGTATTCACTTTAAACTTGTTAAGTTCTTTGTTTATTCCGGCTGAGGCTCCTTTGAAATCTATGTTTTTAAACTCATACCGGCGATCGCGATATCGGTCTGCCATCAGGAAGTCTTCCCAGTCGAGAGAAATAAATAAGGTTTCTCCCGGTTCGATATAAAATGGAATGGAAGTCCTTTTGAAAGAGATATAACCTTCCCAGGGATGATTTAAAAGAAAGTCAGCCTCGAAACGTCCGTCAGGATGGATTTGTATGACAGTCGGATAGTCTTCGCGGGTTAGTTCGTTACCAGTATAAATCATGCCGGTACTGAAGCCGGCTCTGGGATCGTATCCTTTTAGAAAACCGCGTAAATGGGCTGTGTCTTTCCGGAAGAAGTCGGTTCCGTAACCGGTCGACGGATCAGCTTCTGCTGCCAGCTGCTTTTCCATATCTTCCCATGTCCCGTATATGCTTTCTTCCACCGGTTTCTTCTTCTGATCTTTTGTTTTTTTCAGTGAGATTCCGAAGATTGAACCTTCTCCCGTATCTGATTCGATATAATCGAATTTCTTCATTTTTTTATCGAAAGGAGGAAAGATCAGGACAAATGTGGAGTCGCCGGAATCAGGCATAAATGTTTTTTTACCGAACTCGGTTCCTTCGATTCCGATCGGAAAATATTTCTTTCCGGTATCCGCATCTTTGATATAAGTAGTACTGTCGAAAGAAATCCACCAGTGGGGAATAAATTCGCAATGTACTTGTACTCGTGTGTTTTCTTTGTTTCGCTCTATTTGAGTGATTGTATTGATACCTGTGCTTTTAAATTCATAAGCAGGGTTTTCAATGACGCGTTGGGCGAATGCTGTATGGCTGAGACCCAGAAGTAAGAATAGGATGACTGTTTGTTTTTTCATATCGGAATGTTTTAAATGTTATCCTTTCGTTAATTTATAAGGCTAAAGATAGGTTTTAGTAGTTATAAACAGCTTGTTTGGGTATGGTATTATTCTGTTTTTATCCTATTTTATTGTTTACTATGGGGGCTTTAACAGATATTTTATCTTTTAGTTGCTTGCTGCCTTTGAATTTTAATTCCTGTAGTTGAATATTTTGATGGATGGTTGCTATTGCCCCGATTAGTGTACAGATTGGAGGATTCAATAATTTTTTCGGCAGATGCATATAGGTGTTTTATAAAGGGTATAGCGTTAAAATAGAGTTGGGACAGGGCGTTTTCCGAGATTTTTAATAAGTTTGCAAAATGGAAGTAAAAGATCAGACGACAAATTGTTATCAGCGCATATATATGGAATATGCGCCTATGTTGCTTCGTTTTGCGGGCAAGTTTGTCTCCGGATTCTTTGCAGAGGATATTGTGCATGATGTTTTCCTGAAATTATGGGATAAGCAGGTTTTCCTTCTTCCTGATGACGATTTGAAAAGGATTCTTTTTGTAGCTGTGCGTAATGCCTGCATCGACCATCTGCGTCGTTCTAACATGGAGCAGGAGATACTTGACCACCGTGCTGTACAGCTAAAATTGGAAGAATTGGATTATTTCGAATCGTCCGACGAACTTTTCATGCGGAAAGATTTGTTAGAGCTTCTAATGAAGAAAGTGGCGGAATTACCAGAACGAAGCCAGGAAATATTCCGTCTCTCTTATCTGAAAGGAATGAAAGCTGCTGAGATCGCTGAACAGCTGGGTTTATCTGTCCGTACGGTAGAGAACCAATTGTATCGTTCCTTGCTTTACCTCCGTAAGCACTGTTCTCATTTATTCTTTTATCTTTTTACCTTGATTTAAAAGGGGGCATTTTTTTATTTTAAAAAAAGTTTGTTTTCGTGTGAGTACTTTTCATGTCCCATTCGTTATAAGTTCATAAAGGACTAAGTCACTAAAGACGACGAATTACAGGGGAATAGTATGGAACATGATTATACAGAGTTAGTTATAGGTTACTTGCAAGGTAATCTTTCCAAAGAAGAAACAGACCTTTTTTACGATTGGGTGAATGAGAGTGCCTCCAACAAAGAGACATTCTTTGAAATCAAAGCAATGTATGATGCCGGTCTGTTTTTAGGAAAACCGCTGGATACGGCTTCCAGCTGGCAGCGTTTGCTTAATAAAAAGAAAAATTCACAAACTCGCCGGTTCAATCTTTGGTACCAAATAAGTAGCTATGCAGCGGTGGCCCTGATAGCTGTGGCGATTAGTTCTGTTTTCTTTTTATTTATCCGTGATGACGACAAGACTTTATATTCTAAGTATATAGGAGGTGACGGCCTGGAGGCAGATGTAATAGAGTTACCAGATGGTACACATGTTAGTCTTGGCTCAAAAACGACTTTCCATTATGATAAGAATTTTGAAAAAGATAAACGTATTGTATATCTGGAAGGTGAGGCATATTTTGAAGTCGCCAAACAAAAGAATAAACCTTTTATTGTAAAGACAAAAGAACAGGATATCGAAGCCCTTGGAACCAAGTTCAATGTAATGGCTTATCCAATGGATTCTATGACAATCACTACGTTGCTGGAAGGATCAGTTCGTCTGACAACAATGCATATTGCTAAACAAACGATATTGGAATCCAACCAGCAGTTTGTATATAACCGGAATACAGAATCTGCTATCCTTCGAAAAGTGGATGCCCGGCAATTTGTATCGTGGACTTCCGGTTATTATTATTTTCATGAACAAAGTCTAAAAGCAATTTTAGATCGTCTTAGTCACGTTTATGGTGTAGAGTTTGCTGTAAGTTCTAAGACATTGAATAAGCGTACTTTCACCGGAACTTTCTATCGGGGACAGAGTATTAAAGATATTATGGAAATAATAAATTTATCTATTCCGGTCAAATATAAGATTGACGACCATCATGTGACGATTTCGGAAAGATAAGTTATAAGAGTAGTTAACTTTTAAATTCAATAGTATGAGTGGATAACGTAAGTAATTAAAAAAGAAGGGAAAAAATATCTTGCCGGATATTCTTTTCTAAAGTATGTGATTCAATTAAACTTCCATTGCCGTGGAAAATGTGTTTAATCTTAAAACAATCAAAAGTATGAATTATCAACGTATAGTTGTTTCTGTAAACCTGAAAAGAACTATTAAAATTATGAAGCTAACCGTGTTAATGCTTATTGTTTGTCTATCACAAATGGTAGCAGCAACTTATGCACAAACCACCAAATTGAGTCTTTCTATTAAAAATGAGACACTGGAATATGTACTGAAACAAATAGAAAAACAGTCTGAATTCCTGTTTTTCTATAATCTGGAAGAGATAAACAAAAATGAGAAAATCTCTATTACAAAGAAAAATGCAAATATCCAGGATGTTCTGGATGCTATCGCCACTAAAACAGGTTTGAAATATACCATTAAAGATCGCCATATAGTATTAACGACAGAAATATCATCACCTGTAACAGGCATAATACAACAAAACCGCAAAATAACCGGTACAGTGAATGATACTTTTGGACCGATTGCAGGAGCAAACATTATCCAAAAAGGGACAACCAACGGAACAACTACCGATGTAAACGGTAATTATTCGATCGAGGTTCCGGAAAATGCCGTATTGCAAATATCTTTTATAGGATATATCCAACAAGATATAGCAGTAAAGGGTAAAAGTATAATTGATGTATTATTGAAAGAAGATACACAAGCACTGGAGGAGGTTGTTGTCGTCGGTTATGGCACGATGAAGAAAAAAGACCTGACAGGTGCTGTTGCTTCTGTCAAAATGGATGACGCACCGGTGGGAACTGTTTCGACTATCAGCCATGCCCTGGCCGGAAAAGCTGCCGGTTTGCAGGTGAGCGCTGTAAGTGCACAACCTAGTGGAGGTACAAATTTCCGTATTCGCGGTGCTGCCTCTGTTAATGCAAGTAATGATCCGTTGATTATTATCGATGGTTTTCCCATAAGTACTCCTAATGAGGATAAAATCAAAACAGGAAAATATTCAAGCGGAACAACCGATAATATCCTGGCTTCTATAAATCCGAATGATATCGAGTCTATCGAAGTATTGAAGGATGCAAGCTCTACCGCTATTTATGGTGCACGTGCAGGTAACGGTGTAATCATTATAACTACTAAAAAAGGTAAGACCGGTGCTCCCACTGTTACATATTCAGGAACAGCCAGTGTTCAAACCCTCGCTAATTCTTACGATATGCTGGATGCAAAAGATTTTATGATCCAGTCTAATTGCTATCAATACGAACAATGGATGAAGGATAATAAAATAGGTATTTATGGAGGAAAAAATGAATCGGAAGCCTCTTCTACTTATACCCCACGTTATACAGATGCTCAGATTAGTAATCCAACAAATGATACAAATTGGTTTGATGAAATTACCCGTACAGGTTTTCAGACCCAACATAATATTTCAATTAATGGTGGAACTGATATGACAAAGTATTTAATATCCGGTAACTTCTTCAAGCAAAACGGAGTAGTGAAGAATAATGATATGGAACGTTATACAGGTCGCATGAATCTGGAACAGGTAATCAGCAAATATGTAAAAGTCGGTGTAAATCTGACATTGTCAAGAAATCAGATGAACAATGTCCCATTAGGTTCCGGACAAAATGAAAATGCCAGTATCATGGTGGCTGCAGCTCAGTTTAATCCAATTCTAGGCATTAGAGATGAAAACGGCGAATATATTTTAAATGACGAAGCTGCATTTTTACCGAATCCGGTTTCATTACTTGACATAACAGACAAAACGACCAAGGAAAGATTACTGGCTACTTCTTTTATAGAAGTAAAGCCTATCAAAGATTTGACTTTAAAAGCGAATCTTGGCATTGATCGTAATTATCAGAAACACAAGGTGTATTTGCCTAAAACAACTCTTTATGGAGCTAAAAAAGACGGGCAAGCAGATATTGCCCAGTATGATAAATCAGATTATCTGTTAGAATTAACTGCCAACTATGCAAAACAATTTGGTAATCACAATTTGAATGCACTAGTCGGTTATTCTTTTCAGCGTTTCACTGATGAATCTTTATCAGCAGGAAACAGTCAGTTTCTTATTGACGGTTTCTTATACAATAATCTGGGAGCAGGAGCTTATCCGAAGCCTAGTGTTGGTTCTTCTGCATCCAAAGATGAAATGGCGTCTTTCTTCGGTCGCGTAAATTATTCTTTCAAAGATCGTTACTTACTGACAGCCACATTACGTGCCGATGGGGCTTCCAACTTTGCCCAAAATAACCGTTGGGGTTATTTCCCATCTGTTGCTTTAGGTTGGAGATTTACTGAAGAAGAATTTATGCGTCCGTTAACAAACGTACTATCGAATGGTAAATTACGTCTGAGCTATGGTCAGACCGGTAATTCCAATATTGGTAATAAGGCGATTTCCTATTACAAAACCGGCAATAATAATGAATTTGGAGGAACTGAGTCAGTCGGTGTTTATCTGGACCAAATGGGTAATCCTGACCTGAAATGGGAAACTACTACTGAATGGAATGTCGGTTTGGATTTAGGTTTCTTCAATAACCGTTTGAATGTAACGGCTGAATACTATCATAAAGTCGTATCAGATCTGCTGAGCGAACGCACATTATTATCTTATAATGAAGTAAGCAAAATTGCCGCTAATATAGGTGAAACGCAAAGTCAAGGATTTGAATTGACAATTAATACCAAGAATATTGATACAAAAGATTTTAGTTGGAATTCGGATTTTACATTCTCTTTTTATCGTGATAAATGGAAAACTCGTGATGCGTCATGGAAACCGGCAGCTTATTCACAGTACGATGCACCGATCCGTTACTATTTCGGATACATGTCCGATGGCTTAATCCAGGAAGGAGAAACTGTAGACTGGATGGCAGGCTCAGTACCTGGTCAGGTAAAGATCAAGGATTTGGATGGTTATGTATATAATGAAGACGGTACACTAAAAGTTGATAAATACGGTATTCCGGTAAAAAGTGGTAAACCTGATGGGAAGATTGATGAAGCAGATATGGTTATTTATGGCAGTAAAGATCCTGGATATATGATAGGATTCAACAATACGTTACGTTATAAGAATTTTGATTTCAATATCTATTTCTACGGACAGTTTGCCCTATGGAATATAGGTTCTTATAAAGACTTGTGGTTAACCGGAGCTGATGGTATGACAGGTATTGTAAATATGTACCGGGGGTACAATATGCCTGTTTCATCTAAAGATGTATGGTCTCACGATAATACTTCGGCAACTCGTCCGGGATACTTTCAGGATAAGAGTCCGGTTTCTGCAGGAAGCACAAGTACGGGTAAGATTGGTGACTACTATCTTGAAAAAAGTTGGTTCATCCGTTGCCGTAACATTACTTTAGGATATACGATACCGATGAAACAGTCAAAGAAAGTTTTATCTAATATCCGTGTGTATGCAGATATCAATAATCCGTTCACAATTACTCCCTACAAAGGGCTTGACCTGGAAACAGACAATTCCGTATGGGCTTATCCGAACGTTAGGAGTTTCAGCCTTGGATTAGATATAACATTTTAATTAAAATCTAAATTGAGTATAATATGAACAAGTTACTATATATATTATCCTTGTCGTTGACAACAACCGCATTTTTACCCTCTTGTACAAATCTGGAATCAGAAATGTATGATGTGATTAATCCGAATATCTTCCCCGTTAACGAAAATGATGCCAATGCATTAGTTACAGCTGCCGCTTACGCCCCCTTTCGTTCAAGTTGGTATAGCGGTCTTTTCACAGCAGCTAACGGTGGCATTCATGTTATTGGAGAAATGACGACTGATATAGGTTATTGTCAGTGGAATGATGTTTACTGGCCTGATTTATTGGAAGTAAATTTTACTCCATCATCCGACTGCCCAACAAAAATCTATAAAGATTATATCAACTATATTGGGAAAATGACATTAGCTCTAGATCGTATATCAAATATCGAAATGAAAGATGAAGCTAAAAAACGATTAGAGGCTGAAGTCCTCTGTGGTCGGGGATGGTTAGCTTATATATTATACGATTTTTATGGTCCCATTCAGATACCGACATTGGAACAGTTGAATAATCCGTTAGGGGAAATAATTATATCCCGCGTATCCAAAGAAGATATGGTCGCATTCATTGAGAATGATCTGAAAGCAGCGATAGAGGTGTTACCTGCAACTTACAAATCATCTGATAGCAACTACGGACGTTTTACCAGAGGTCTGGCTTATACAGTATTAATGAAACTGTATATGCATGAAAATAACTGGGCAAAAGCAGAAGAATGCGGACGGGAATTGATGAAACCGGAATATGGATATGGACTGATGAATAATTACAAGGATATTTTCACTTTGGAAAATGAAGGAAATATTGAAACGATCTGGGCTGCGATCTGTAGCAGCAGTGTAAATCAGCAACTTTGGCAGGCTCATGTTCTCTCCAGTCAGTATCCGACAAAGAATGAAAGCATCCAGAAATGGGGTGGTTATCGCGTTTTATGGGACTTTTATGAAACATTCGATAAAAACGATAAACGATTAGAAGTGTTGGTCGGTGAATTTGTTGGGACAGATGGTAAACTTTATAATAAAGAAAATCCGGGTACTGTATTACAAACAGGAGCGATGCCGGTTAAATACGGAGAAGACCCTGCAGCAACCGGTGAAGAAAGCCAGATAGACTGGATCGTATATCGTTATGCAGATGTAATTACTTTATTATCGGAGGCTATTGTCCGTAATAGTAATGCTGTGACGCAAGAAGCTGTCAGCTTATTAAATATGGTACGTTCGCGTGCTGGTATTTCTACCTATAATCTCTCCGATATCAAAGGTGTCGATGATTTTCTGGAAAAAGTACTGGAAGAACGTGGTCATGAACTATGGTTTGAAGGTGCCCGCCGTACAGACTTGATCCGTCATGGTAAATACATTGAATACGCCCGTAAATACAGAGGATCTGTAACCGCTCAGGATTACATGAACCTGATGCCGTTACCCCAGTCCATTATTAATGAAAGTAAGGGTACTGTTATCCAGAATCCGGGTTATTGATAGTACGCTTATCAGTAACTATTGATTCTATAAGATCTTTGTGCAGTATTGTTAGAAATCAATAATACTGCATAAAGATTTTTTTATTTTATCATAGTAAATATTGTTCACATACGCTGAATACCTCTCTTTTTCGTTATGATACACAAATATTCTTTCATAATAATTTTTATTCTGCAAAATCGGAAAAGGACTATATTCCAACCGTAAAATGTATCTTTGTAGAAGTATTCGAATAAAACTTTTAATAATAACGCTATGCATTCAAGGAAAACACTTCTTCTATTTTTTCTGGCAGCATTTTTTACATTATCATGCTGGGCAGAAAGTAAATACGAATCAAAAATCACATCCTTAAAAGGTGAAAAATGGTGGGGAGGCATAGTTGCCCTCGGGTCCCAGATGCCTTTTAAAGACGATATCCGCTTATTCGATCTTGCTTCTGAAAATCTGAATAATCAGAATGTTCCTCTTCTTTTATCTTCTGAAGGAAGATATATCTGGAGTAACAAGCCTTTCTCTTTCAAACTAGAGAATGGAAATCTGCAAATCTTTTCAGATTATGAAAGCCTGGAACCGATATTGGCTGGAAATACGTTGAAAGATGCTTATATGGCAGCCTCTACAAAACATTTTCCTCCTTCCGGACAGTTACCGGATTCATTATTTTTTTCCATGCCTCAATACAATACCTGGATTGAACTGATGTACAATCAGAATCAGGAAGATATATTGAAATATGCTGATAACATAATGAAGAATAATTTTCCGGTCGGTGTTTTCATGGTAGACGACAACTGGCAGAAATATTACGGTAATTTTGATTTCAAACCGGAGCGTTTCCCCGATCCGAAAGGAATGATCGATCGGTTACATAAAGACGGATTCCGCATCATGCTATGGATTTGTCCGTTTGTAAGCCCTGACAGTCCTGAGTTCAGGGAATTACAACAAAAAGGCTATTTGATCAAAAAGAAAGGGACTAAACAAGCTGCAATTATCCCCTGGTGGAACGGTTATAGTGCTTGTTATGATTTAAGTAATCCTGCTGCCGCGGAGCATTTGAAAAAACAATTGCGCAATATGCAGGAACAATATGGAGTAGACGGATTTAAGTTTGATGCCGGTGACATCGGTCATTATAATGATCCGACTTTAGAATTCTATGACAAGGCTGCAACCTCCGTGGATATGTGTGAATACTGGGCCAAAATCGGGTTGGACTTTCCGTTCAATGAATACCGTGCCGGTTGGAAAATGGGTGGACAGGCTTTAGTACAACGTCTGGGAGATAAGGATTATTCCTGGAATGCAGTAGGACTCCTGATTCCTGATATGATTGCTGCCGGATTATTAGGGTACGCTTATGCTTGCCCTGACATGATCGGCGGAGGCCAGTTCGGTTCTTTCCTGGGAGTAGACCAGACAAAGCTGGACCAGGAGTTGATTGTTCGTTCCTGTCAGGTACATACACTGATGCCGATGATGCAGTTCTCCGTTGCGCCCTGGCGTATCCTGGATGAAAAACACCTGGCTATTTGCCGTGATTACGCTCATTTGCATGAGAAAATGGGTGGTTACATTTTGGAACAGGCTCGTCATTCTGCAGAGACCGGTGAACCAATTCTCCGCCATATGGAATATGCTTTCCCACATCAGGGATTTATCGACTGCAAAGATCAGTTCATGCTGGGTGATAAATATTTAGTAGCTCCCATCGTGACAAAAGGACATAAACGCAAAGTAATGTTGCCCAAAGGGCAATGGAAAGACGATACCGGTAAAAAGTTCCGTGGCCCTAAAACGATAGAGATAGAAGTTCCGCTGGAAAGGTTACCCTGGTTTGAAAAGATTAAATAAAAACAGATCCCCGAGAATTAATATAGTTCCCGGGGATTTTTCTCAAAATATATTTCTAGTTAAATACTTCTTTGAATATACGTTTTACAGTCGAAATACAATCACCCTCCGGTTCGGATGAATAAGAATCCGTCAATTTTGTCCAGGGTTCTTCCAATGCGTAGAAATCGATTGCAGTCGGCTTTTTGCCATCCAGTAATTCGTTCTGATAGTCGAACCATGTTTTCCATCTCATGTAATAGAAGTCTTTCAGGATACCGTTCCATCCTTTATGGGCATAATCACGCAAACCGCCTTTATCGGCAGCATTGCGGTTCCCCCAAGTCGTGATCTGTACACGGGCATTCCATTCATACAGGTCTTTTTCTTCCGGGGTATTTCCGAGAGAGCGGGCCCGGGCGATCCAATTTCCGACTTTAAATTCTGGACGGGTTCCCAGCAACTCATCCTGTAACAGGAGAAGTTGCAGAAAACGGTTGGCAGCTGTATTGTAAAGCTGTTTATCACCGGAGGCAAAGGAGGCTTCCACTACTTTTTCCACCAAACGACCTTTTTCGGCAATGGCCTGGCGGACGATGTCTACCAGATCGTATTCAAAATTATTATTACCTGTAAACTGGTCAGCTACGGAAACCATCATGGCTGCGGCACGAATAACGTCATCCGGATTGTAATAGTCACTCATTTCAGACCAACTCGATACCAGATAAGGATGATCGGAAGGGCGGGCACAGAAAATAGATTCGTGAGTACCCTGTTGCGTATTTTCCGGCGGACAATTATAAATGGAATTGCTTAGGAGAATCCAGGCCTCCTGCACGGTTGGGTTCGCTTTTCCGTAACGGGCTACCGTGTAGTTTTTAAGCCACTCATTTTTATCGAAATGTACCGGGCGCCAGGGGAGTTCCGTCAACAGTTCGAACATGACCGGATTATTTTCGCTTCCTTCCATTGTCATTCCTACACCACGCAATGTTTTGCCGAAAGAGCTTTCTTTGGCTTTATAGTATTCGTCGATCACGTGCGCCATCTTGCCGTGCAGACCTACATTGCCGCCGTAGTTCAGCAACATGCAATAAATCCAGTCGTGCTGGCCGAAACCGTCTTTGCGATGCCAGGTAGATTCGGGATCACCCCATTGCGGGCGGCTTTCGGAAAACAGGTCGAGAACAATCATATCGTCGGCTTTCAGATTCTCAATCATTTGAGAGCGTGGATTTGCCTGCCAAGCTTGTGCCACCCATACGGCTTTCGGATTGTTTTTCTTCATAGCCTGCATAATTGCTTTTCCCGCGGCATCCAAGTCTACTCCGGCTACGCTTCCACCTTCATGGAAGGGATCCATGCTGTAGAAGTTAGCTTTGCCGTAGAGTTTGTTCAGCTCTTTATAATACAGGGAGGCTATTTCCTGGAAGCGGGGATCTGTCGGTTGCAGGAATGCAGGGCGGTGGTAACCACACCATAGTCCGGGGTCGGAAACATTCAGTCCCAGTTTTTCTTTTGCATTGTGAGGAACCATTCCCGAATAACCGGGGAAGACGGGTTCAATGCCGTATTCGCGCATCCGTTTTACAATACGCTGTTGCAGGGTGATCTGCTGTTTGTACCAGCTGTCGGGATTCGGTCCACCCCAGCCTTCCAGATTATTCATCAGCCACCAGGCCTGAAAACCGGGGCCGGCAATAAACTCGTTGATTTCGTCTTTATTGTATCCTAACTTTTTAAGTACATTATACCAGACGCCGTCCGTCCCGACCATGGCAAGCGGCAGGTTGATTCCATGCAGAGCCATCCAGTCGATTTCCTTTTCCCAACGTTCCCAATCCCAGAAAGCCATGGTATATGAATAGGTGCAATAATTGAAATCGTAGCGATATTTCATATCTGTTTCATGACGTTCCTTTCGGACGACAGCTGGTAAAACTTCCGGAAGCTTGGCTTGCATGCCATTCCAGGAAAGATGGATTCCGGCATGATATTTCAGATACCAGTTTAATCCTACCGCTATATTTACCGGGTTATTTCCACGGATGACGACTTTGTTTCCTTTCTGATCCAGTTCGAAAAAATCGACCGGGGATTTGATCTGTTCGATAATGAATTTACCGGAAGCTCCTTTGTCAATGCGTTCCAACAAAGCCTCGACGGGTGATGCAGCTTTGGCTATCACCGCGATGAATAGTAAACATAAGAGATGAATTATTTTCATAGAATTAATCTTATTTGATAGTGATGATTAACGTAGCTTTTTGCCCTTTCAATAATGACTCCGGTAATCCTTTGATCTGGCCATCTACAATAACAGTTCCTTCTTTTTGAACTTTTTCAAAGGCTTCCTTATTTAAAGGTTCCCATTCCACAAATTGTTGAGTTGTAGTACCGTCATTATAATGTACATTGACAAACGAAGGTGTATATAACAATTCGCGGGTAATGTGCCCGTCAATATTCCGTAAAGTAGCTTTCCCTTCGGCAACTTGTAAACAGGCAGGTTCGATAGAGGTAATGCACAAATCATTCTCCGGAATGCTCTTGTATCCTTCCGGTATTTTTTTGTACATACGAATGTAGTCGATATCAAAACTTTTAGGATAGGGAATGGTTGGATCATAAGTACCTGTCCAACCATCTTTGGCTTTCCGGTTATCATAAAAAGAAATGATTTGGATGAGCGGATAGGTAATCGCTGCTTTATGTTTCATAACCTGTATGCCATCGACATAAACAGTGACACCTTCCGGTGTCCAGTCGAAGCCATATATATGGAATTCTTCTGCCAATTTTTTATTGGCAAACCACGGATGTTCCGTATGATATTGAATGGTAGAATCTTTCCAGCTATGTACTGTTGCCCAAATGCGATTGACATCAGTTCCCAGTATTTCGAATATATCGATTTCACAACTTTGATTCGGATCGTCTTCGAAACCGATGAGCCACCAGGCACAATGAACACCTCCGCCATCCTGCATCTTGGCACGCATTTCGTAATATCCGTACTGATTGATCTGAGTTGCTTCGGTTTTTATCTGGTGAAGTGCTTTTTTCTTTGGGTCATAATGATGCAGCCCGGTACGACTGGCACTCATGAAACCGGAAATATACATACCGTTATCAAATTCATTCTTTGAGTTCTTGTCAATGATAAGTCTGATAATACCATTCTTCATTTCATAAGTCGGGGTACAAACGGATCTGTCTTTAGGCCATGACGGCAAATACTCCGGAATCCATTTATCGGTATTAATTTCTTTACCATCAAATTCATCATGGAAAATTAAGCGGTATCCTTCTTTTTCCAACGGGTTGGGAGGATAGTCCTGAGCATTGGAAGGTAGTATATTACTTATAAAAAGTAAACCGGAGAGAAATGTGTAAAACAAGTGTTTCATGATATTTAGTTTTATTAGAGAAAAAAGGCCGCAGTTAAAAGCGGCCTTTTCTTAAAAATGCAAATATAGTTTTTTTATTTGGAGGAACGAATTAATATCCGGGGTTCTGGATAATAATTCCTTTCCCCTCGTTGATGACAGCCTGTGGCAACGGGAAGAGAACAAATTCGGGTTTCGTCGTCGTTGAACCACGGTCGATCGCGTTCTGGATGAATTTACCATGTCGAATCAGGTCTGCACGGCGATTTCCTTCCCACCAAAATTCGTGACCGCGTTCCTGAAGCATCTTATCCAGAAAATCATCGACGCCTTTTATGTCTCCCATAGTATATGGAGACAATTTAGCTCGTACACGTATTTGATTTAACAAATCGACAGCTTCTTGTGTTACCGAATTTCCCTGGCGGACGATTGCTTCTGAAAGCAAAGTCAGCACATCTGCGTAGCGATAAACGATCCAATCGATCTGGCTGCCATCACCTGTTGATTCCGGATCTTCGCCATATTTCACAGGAACCGCGCCTGAATAGGTATTACCATGTTTTATAATATCAGATTCTTCATTGAATAATACGCCGTCGTTACCCATATATTCGCCAACCAATACGGATAGACGATCATCGTTCTTGTCAAATGTGCGATAGAAAGGCCAGGGAACCTTGAAGCCGTCCCAACGCTGGATAGAATTGTTCTTACAGGGATAGTTGCCCGGCAGGCAATGGTCGTGCCATAATTCCAGTTGGGTACCTCTTTCTTCGGTGCAGGCAAAGATGATTTCTTTATTCTGTTCGTTTTCCAGGGTGAAAATAGACTGGTAGGAATCCATTAATCCGTATCCGTAGTCGGCTTTCATCAACTCACGACCACATTCAACAGCTTTTGCCCAGTTCTTTTCGTGCATGTAGAATTTCATCAGGACTGTATATGCTAGACCTTTATCAAAACGTCCGAATGCAGAAGCGCGGGTAGGAAGGCCTTCCAGTGCTGATTTTAATTCTGTTTCGATAAATGTTGTCATTTCTTCCTGGCTTGCCCGGGGAATGATCTCTTCTGCCAACGGGTTATTTAGCTGTTCAAGTGTAGGTATTGGCATGGGACCATAGAAATCATATAAGAGGAAGGCTAGCCAACCACGTCCCATATGGATTTCGGCATTCATACGTGCTTTCACATTATCTGCCATTTCCACACCGGAAATGCGTTCAAGCGTCAATGTCATTGTCCCCAGATATTTGGCATAATTGGTGTAGTTTATTGTCGAATACTGGTGATTGGGTGTCCAGTTGTGACTGGTCAAAGGAATCCATGCATCATTCACCCAACAACAAACAGCCAGATCGGTCGACATATCTCCGATAATCTGTACACCGGTTGCCACGTTGAAGATACCACTATAGTTATCGCAACGAAAAGGGGCGTAAACTCCGCCTGTGATCAATGCTTCCGCATCTTTCTCTGTTTTTGGGAAAAATCCGGGGTTGATGGCATCATATCTTTCCGGCTCCAGATCAGTACATGAGATTAATGTACAGCAGCAGCACATTAATGTATATAATAATTTCTTCATGATCTTATATCTTCTTTTATTGATTAATAAATTAGAATGTAATATCCAAACCAAAGCTGTAAGTACGGACATTCGGATAAGCCCATTGCAGACTTGAAGGAGTACTTTCTGAACTTGAAATGTCAGTTTCCGGGTCAAGTCCTGTATACGGCGTGATAACAAACGGGTTGTTCACATCAAAATATACGCGGACATTAGATAAGATGTGCTTGCTGGTCTTGATCGGTATATTATAGCCTAACGTAATATTGCGACAACGGATAAACCAGGTCTTTTCGTAATAATAATCCCCCGTTCCGTAAGCGCTTTCAGTTTGGAAATAACCAGGCAATGTGCCGTTAGGATTCGTTGAACTCCAAATATCGCCTACTGAAACCGGTTGGTTGTAACCACGGCGTAAGTCATTGACGTTATTACTAATCCAGGTTTTCTTATAGCTACCGGCTGATAATTTATCAAATTGTCCGTAGAAATAAACATTCAGATCAAAGTTTTTATAACGAAATGTATTGTTAAAACCAAACAGATACCCAGGGTCGGCAGAACCATAAATCACTTTATCAGCATCATCCAGTTTGCCGTCAGGTTTACCGGTCTTCATTGGAATACCGTGTTCATCAACTTTAATCGAACCGTCTTCATTGTAAACATATCCGTTGATATCTTTAATTTTTACTTGTCCGGGAAGAGCTCCTGGCATGTGGTCGATCTTTTCACCCGGTTGTACCAGGCCATCTGACAGATAACCGGCATAAGAACGGATATAACCGTTGTATTCGCTGTATGCACTCGGCTTCCAGTTCGGATCGCGTTCTTTCCATTTGTCCCGGTATAAAGAGAATGTCAGATCGGAAGTCCATTCAAAATTATTGTTACGGATATTGGTAGTATTGAGTGTAAATTCAAAACCCTGGCTTTGAGTTTTACCTACGTTAGCTATAATTTTATTCACTTCGTTGTAAGATAACAGAGTCCGTTCGTTTAACAGGTCTGATATTACTTTGTGGAAATATTCAGCTGTTACATTAATACGACCGTTCAGAAAACCTAAATCCAGACCAAGGTTCCATTCACGTGTCGTTTCCCAGGTAAGTTCATTGTTACCCATCTGATCCAGGTAAACACCATTAACTGCACTACCGCCAAAGAAATTATTATTACCCACTTTATAGTAGCTATATGCTTTGTCACCCACATTGGCATTACCTGTTTCACCATAGCTCAAACGTAATTTACCGTTTGATAAGATATTTGTCAAAGACTTCAGGAATTCTTCTTCCGTAAATCTCCATCCGGCAGCAACAGAAGGAAAATACCCCCAGCGGTTTCCGTCTGCAAAGTTAGAGGAACCATCCGCACGAAGAGTGGCAGTCAATAAATAACGATCTTTGAATGAATAGTTCACGCGACCAAAAAATGAGGCCATGCGTGATTTTGTTGCACTTGAACCTACAGTCGGACGTTTTGCATTGCCTGCTCCCAGATTATTATATAAGAAACCATCTGTAATGAAGTCATTGCTCTTTCCTGACAGAAATTCATAATCAAACAACTGGTAAGAATGACCAACCAATGCATTTAAATTATGATCACCAAATTGTTTAGTATAGTTAGCTGTTAATTCCATCAGATAGTCTGAGTTATCAGCCTGTGCTATATAACCCGAACCATTTTCTCTTGCTCCATACAACGTTGTTGTAGGCATGTATTGTTTACGTTTCTGATAGTTACGGTCGATACCGAAATTAGCTTTCAACAATAAATCCTGAATCGGACGAACTTCAAAGAAAACCGTACCTAGTAATCTTTCTTTAGTTGTCTTATCTGTAATATCCAATAAAGAAACTGGGTTGGGAAGGAAAGAGGCGTCCTGATTCATTGAGTATTCACCGTTTTCATCGCGTACAGGCAATGTTGGATTAAACTGAGCGGCCGAAACCAGGATACCTGCATTTTCATTCTGCCCATTTCCCAGAGGAATATTATCATATTGGTTACGGGATACATTCAGGTTTACTCCCATCTTTACATATTTACTCAGTTTCTGATCCAGATTTACACGTGCAGAATAACGCTCCATGGCATTATTTTTAATTACACCGTCTTGTTTGAAATAGTTACCGGAAACCAGATATTTCGTATTCTCATTACCGCCGGTAATGGATAAATTATGTGAAGTTTGGAATCCCAATCGGGAGATTTCGTCAAACCAATTTGTGTTATATGCAGGATTGGCAATTTGTTCAGCAGTATAATCCGGAACAAAAGGTGAAGCCACTTCTGATTCGGATTTACCACCATAAATGCCCACGCCATTCGTACGCAGCCAAAGCTCTTTTCTGTAATCGTTTGTCGCTTGCATAAAGCCTGAAGCATCCAACATTTCATAAGACTTTGAAATATCCTGAACAGATGCAGAACCGGAATACTGTACTTTTGCCGCACCACTTTTACCTCGTTTCGTCGTTACGATAATCACACCGTTACCGGCACGTGCACCATAAATAGCAGTAGAACTTGCATCCTTCAGTACTTCGATAGATTCTATATCGTTCGGGTTAATTGAAGACAGGATATTATCCTTATTTCCATCCTTATATTGGTTTCCGCTGTCCAATGATCCCGGATCGCTCACTGGAAAACCATCGATAATGATCAGCGGATCATTCCCAGCCTTGTCTGAAGAGGCAGCACCGCGGATACGGAAAGTAGACTGACCTCCCGGCTGTGCACTGATCGTACTTACCTGCAAACCGGCAGCCTTACCAGCTAGCGCATGACTGATGGTTGAAACCGTACCGACGGGGGCATCGTCCATTTTAACAGAAGCAACAGCGCCAGTCAGGTCTTTCTTCTTCATCGTACCGTAACCGACAACGACAACTTCTTCCAGCGCCTGTGAATCTTCTTTCAATGTTACATTAATAACACTCTGTCCTTTTACGGCAATATCCTGTGAAATATAGCCGATAAAAGAAATCTGCAATGTTGCATTGGCTGGTACTTCGATAGAGAATTTACCGTCGAGATCGGTAGTCGTGCCATTGGTTGTTCCTTTCTGAATCACATTGGCTCCGGCAACCGGTCCCATAAGATCACTGACAACACCTGTTACCTTCTGTGATTGTTGTGAAATAGCAGCATTTGAAACATGTTCTGTAGTCAGCACAATGTGACGGTCTTTGATCGTATATCTCAGGCCTGTTTTGGTGGCAATGGCATCCAAAACGTCCTGGATATTGGCATTCTTTTTTCTGATCGAGATCTTTTCATTTTTATTGACCTCTTCCAGATTATAGAAAAACAAGAACTCTGATTGTTTTTCTATTTGTTTTAACACATTTTCTAATGTCTCCTCTTTGGCGGAAACATTTAGTTTTGTTGTTTGCGCATAAGTTGCGGCGACCATTTGCGACAAGCAAACGGTTAGCATTAACACGGTTAATTTCATAATTTTTATAGTTCTTTTCAGATTTACAGAAACAACTATACGTTGATTATTCATACTTTTGAATGTTTTAAGATTAAACATAATCCCACGGCAATGGGAGTTTAATTGAATCACACGTTTTAGAAGAGAGAATCCGGCAAGATTTTCTCTTCTTTTCTTTTTTACCTCTTTACTCGCTCATATTAATACATTTTTAAGATTAGCTATTATTTATATTTCAGAAACGGTTATATGACGGTCGTCAATCCTATATTTGATTGGAATAGAAAGATTGACGATTTCCATGATATCTTTTATACTTTGTCCCCGGTAAAAAGTTCCGGTAAAAGTTCGTTTGTTCAGAGCTTCGGACGTGACGGTAAATTGTACTCCATAAACATGACTTAGCCGGTAAAGTATGGCTTCCAGGCTTTGTTCCGGAAAATAATAATAACCGGTAGTCCAGGATGTGAACTGTTTGGCATCCACATTCCTGACATCACCAGCATGTGTATTCCGGTTGTAAATAAACTGCTGATTAGGTTTCAGTATGGTTTGATGTAGAATATTCTCTGTCTTCAGACGAACGGCTCCTTCCAGCAGGGTTGTAGTGAGCAGTGAGTCGGAAGCGTAAGCTGTAACATTGAATTTTGTTCCCAGGGCTTCGATATTCTGTTCCTTTGTCTTTACGATAAAGGGTTTGTCTTTATCTTTTGCTACTTCAAAATAAGCTTCACCTTCCAGGTAGACGGTTCTCTCTTTTCGACCATAATCATTTTCATAATGAAAGACAGTCTTCGATCCCAGACAAACCTGTGTTCCATCCGGTAATTCGACGACATCAGCATCCAAACCGTCCCCACCGATATATCGGGTCGCTATTTTGTCTTCATCCTTATTGAAAGTCAGAAATAAAGAGGTAAGACATACTGTTATAAAAGAGACTGCTGCATAATTACCCAATTGCAGCCATCTGCTTTTCTTACGTGGATAAAACACCTTTCTCTTCTTCAGAAGGCGATCCCAACTTCCTTCCATATCATTCTGCATTCTATTGGTATAGCAGGCATCATAGACCGCTTTGATTTCAAAGAATACCTTTTTATTTTCGACATTCTCATTCACCCAGGTGTAAAAATCATTTATATCCTGTGTATCCAGTTGCCCTTGCAGATATTTTATGACCAATTCAGATCGTCCGTCTTCCATATAATTTCTCTGTTAGATATAAAGTGACTTAGTCCTTTATGAACTAAGTAATTCTTCAAATCTCGGAAACAGTCAAAAGAACCACGCAAAATGAAAACTTCAACTCTTTTACTTCTGCTATTTTTGCTCATACTTAATCTAATAAACAGAAAAATATGAAACGTTATGGAAGTGTTATCGGCGTAAAGCCTGAAAAACTGGAGGAATATAAGAAATTGCATGCTGCTGTATGGCCGGCGGTGCTGGCTATGATCAGTGAGTGTAATATCCGCAATTACTCCATTTATTACAAAGACGGAATGCTGTATAGTTATTATGAATATATCGGAAATGATTATGAAAAGGATATGCAGCGAATGGCTGCCGATCCGACCACACAGGAATGGTGGAAGCTCACCGACCCTTGCCAGCAACCGGTAGAGAACCGTGCTCCCGGCGAATGGTGGGCTGCTATGGAAGAGGTTTTCCATACAGACTGAATAGCATATAAATAGAATAGGCTTTAAATATTATTGAACATGAACGACATTATTATTAAACTTGGCGAATGCGTGGAATTCGGCAAGATCAGTCTTGCATCGCCCTATCCACCGGCAATGAAAGGACAACCGGGTGCTGACGAATTGACCCGGGCAGCATTGGAGAACGGCTTATCTCCTCAATCCGTACTGAATGACGCCCTGATCCCGGCAATGAACCGGGTTGGCAATAAGTTTACGGAAGGGAAGATATTCGTACCTCAAATGTTGTTATCGGCTAAAGCGATGAACAGTGCCATGAAGCACCTGAAACCTTTTTTTCAGAATGGCGAGATCAAACGGAAAGGTGTATTTGTTATCGGTACCGTTATGGGGGACTTGCACGATATCGGCAAGAACCTGACAGGCATGATGGTGGAAGGCTCCGGTTGGGAAGTGATCGACCTGGGGACGGATGTGCCGGCCGAGAAATATATCCAGGCATTGGACGAACATCCCGGAGCTGTCTGCGGTATGTCTGCCTTGCTGACTACTACCATGAGTAATATGCAACCGATGATCGCCACTATACGTGCAAAATATCCCGAAACTAAAGTGGTTGTCGGTGGCGCACCGTTGAATGCGGAATTTGCTCAAAAGATCGGGGCGGATGCTTATGCCCGTGATCCGCAGGATAATATCAACTGGTTGGAATCAATCGTAGCCTGATAGCGTATGAATAAGTTTATCGAGCAATTACAGGATAGCGACAAGCGGATCGCTATCCCTATCATGACCCATCCCGGAATTGAAGCGATCGGGAAAAAAGTGATCGATGCCGTTACGGACGGCGAGGTTCATTATCAGGCAATCAAACAGGTGACGGAAACCTATCCTACAACGGCTTGTACCGTCATTATGGATTTGACTGTCGAGGCGGAGGCTTTTGGTTGTGCGATCAGTATGCCGGAACACGAGGTACCCAGTGTTACCGGGCGTCTGGTGTATGACGAAGAAACCGTGAATAGCCTGCAGGTCCCTTCTTTGTCTGCAGGCCGGATGCCGGAATATCTGAAAGCGAACCGCCTGGCAGTGGAAAACATAAAAGACAAACCTGTCCTGTCCGGCTGTATCGGTCCTTTCTCATTAGCGGGAAGACTCTATGATATGTCTGAGATTATGGTCGGTATTTATATCGAACCGGATGTGGTAAAAACGCTGTTGGATAAATGTACAGCTTATATTACAGCTTATTGCCGGGAGCTGAAAGCGATCGGCGCAACAGGTGTGATCATGGCCGAACCGGCTGCCGGATTACTTTCCAATGAAGACTGTCAGGAATATTCGACCGTTTATGTCCGGCAGATAGTGGAGGCGGTACAGGATGAGAACTTTGCTGTGATCTTACATAATTGCGGAAATAAAGGACAATGTACCCAGGCAATGATTGATTCCGGCGCTGCAGCTTTACATTTCGGAAATGCCGTAAATATGGTTGAGACGCTGGAACAATGCCCGTCAGACCTCATCGTGATGGGAAACATCGACCCTGTCGGCATTCTGAAACAGGCCACATCGGAAGAGGTGTACCGGATTACTGCTGATTTGTTGTCAAAGACATCGCAGTATAAAAACTTTGTTATCTCTTCCGGTTGTGATATGCCGCCTTTGGTCCCGGATGCAAATATCAAAGCCTTCTATCAGGCAATAGCCGATTTTAATACAGGGAAATGATGTTCCGGTCATACACATTTTCGTTTGAAGAGGTTCGTCCGGAAATACCGGTATTGATGGAGTACCTCCAAATCCCGGATTCAGAGAGTTATGCACTCGTCTCGGAGATTGTGGAGAAAACCTTTGACGAATTGAAAGATTCGAAAGAGATTATCGGCGGATACCGCGTACTGGATTGTCCGGAAGTAAATATGAGAGAAGGAATAGTCGCTTGTTCTGCAGGGTATTTGCATACAGGGCGTAAGATTAGCGGTTATATGAAAGGATCCGGCCGGATAGCTTTATTTCTTTGTACGGCAGGGAAAATTTTTACCGGGTTGTCACAAGCTTATCAGCAGAACGGTGATTTTCTGGAGGCATTCGTTGTCGAGTCGATCGGCTCGGCGACCGTTGAAAATGCAATGGATAAAGTGCAGCAGTATTTGGAAGAAGATATGACAGAACAGGGAAAGAAGATCACGAACCGTTACAGTCCGGGCTATTGCGAATGGGCACTGTCAGGGCAGCGCGATCTGTTTGCCTATATCGGCGACCACCCGACCGGGATTACTATCAATGAATCTTGTCTGATGCAGCCGATCAAATCGGTTAGCGGAATTATAGGAATAGGGGATGAGGTCAGAAAGCGACCTTATGGCTGTGATATCTGTAACAGTGCCTCTTGTGCGTATCGGAATATTAGAAGAAAAAAACATTAAGAGTTATGACATTTGAATTATTATTCGGAATTGGGCTGATAGCTATCGGAGCATTTTCGTCGGGAAGTTTCTCGATCCCTTTTGGAAAGGCCCGTAACTGGGCGTGGGAAAACTATTGGCTGATATATAGTTTGTTTGCTTATGTGATCGTGCCGTTGGTGGCATGCTATGTTTTTTGTCCGGGCTTTATGAATGTGCTGTCCGGTGTCCCGGCACAGACGTTGGGATGGATCTTTTTACTGGGGATCATCTACGGTATTTGTAATCTTACCTTCGGACTTTCCCTGCGTTATCTGGGGCTTTCGTTAGGCTTCTCGCTTTCTTTGGGATTGATGATGATACTGGGAACGATCATTCCTCCGGCTATCGACGGGCGTTTGAATATTCTCTTGCAACAATCCGGGGGGACTATGTTGATAGCCGGTTTGCTGATTGCCGCAGTCGGTATTGCTTTGAGTGGATATGCCGGTTACCGGAAAGATAAAGGTGCCGGACCGGAAGCGAACCCGGAACTTAATTTCGGAAAAGGACTGGTGCTGGTTTTCTTTGTCGGAATAACCGGTGCTTCGCAAGCCCTGGGTATAGAACAGGGTACGGGGATTTCATCTGCTTTGGTCGCTTCGGGTATCGATCCGCTATTCCAGACGTTACCTGTCTTTTTCGTATTGTTCGGTGGTTCTTTTTGGGCGACTGCGATTTGGTGCTTGTTCCTGTCGAAAAAGAATAATAACCTGAAAGTCTTTGTAAAGACAAAGGATATCGCTGTTTCAAGCAACTATCTGTATTGCGGATTGGCGGGTTTTCTTTGGTTTGTCAACTTTATCTTTTACGGTATGGGGAAAAGCCGGATGGGAGAGTTTTCGTTTACGGCCTGGGGGATATTGATGTCGCTGACCATTGTCTTTGCTACCCTTTGGGGATTGTACCGGGGCGAATGGAAGGCTACGGATACAAAGACAAAAGCATGGATGTATGCCGGACTGGTCGTATTGGTTGCTGCCTCTTTCATTATAGGAATGAGTGGCGGAGAGTGAGGATGATTGAAAATTGAAAATTGAGAATTGAAAATTATGACTTCAAGAGAACGTGTTTTATCAGCTATAGCTCATAAAGAGCCTGACCGTGTTCCGGTCGATATGGGAGCAACTCCCAGTTCGGGTATTTCGGCAATTGCCTATTCCAATTTATTAAAATATCTGGGGCGTACCGACCTCCCGGTTCAGATTTACGATGTGGTACAGCAACTGGCACAGCCGGATCTGTCGATTATCGATCAGTTCGGTATTGATGTCCTCGATATCGGCCGTACGTTTAATGTGAGTCCGTCCGACTGGCAGGAGACAATACTGGCTAATGGCGATAAAGCCCTGTATCCCGCCTGGTTTAATCCTGTAGAACAACCCAACGGTTCCTGGCATTGTTATGATACCGATGGTAAACGCCTGTTAGCAATGATGCCGAAAGGTGCCACATTCTTCGACCAGTCCTATTTCCCTTACGTGGATGGCTATCCTGATAGTTACGACGGTCTGGATGAAGAGATGGGACGTGTCCTGTGGTCGCGTTATGTGCACAGTCCCTGGGATCATGCTGCTGATGACGGTTTTTGGGAACAGTTGAGAACAAATGCCTTGCATTTGCGGGAGACAACGGATAAAGCGTTGATGATCGTTTGCGGTTGCAATCTTTTTGAATGGGGAACATTCCTGCGCCGGATGGATAATTTCTTGATGGACCTGCTTTGTGATCCGGATCAGGTGGAACGTGTATTGGATGAGTTACTGGAACGTCACCTGGCAACACTTGAAAAGGTCTGTGCTTCGGTCGGCGATATAGTTGACATTATCCGCTTCGGGGATGATCTCGGGATGACAACCGGTCCGTTCATGGATCCGGATACTTATAAAACCCTTTTCAAACCCCGTCATAAACAGTTATGTGATTATGTAAAATCTCATAGTCAGATGCATACCTTTATCCATTCCTGCGGTTCTATCTCTTCATTGATGCCCCATATGATCGAGGCAGGAATTGAAGTTTTCAACCCGGTACAAACCAATGCCGTAGATATGTCTCCCGAATTTCTGAAAAAAGAGTTCGGACAGGATTGTACTTTCTGGGGCGGTGGTGTAGAAACCGTCGGCACACTGAACAACGGCACACCGGCTCAAGTTCGTGAACAAGTCCTGGAGCGTCTGGAGATCATGTCGTCCGGAAGTGGTTTTGTCTTTAATACCGTGCACAATATACTTCCGGATGTTCCGCCGGAGAATATTATCGCGATGTTTGATGCGGTGAAAGAGTTTAATAATAAATGAAGTTGATGATGTGAAAATATAAAAAAAAACAATGCTTTTTGGGGGTGTACTTTCTGTTTGACTTGTACGTCGGAAAATAACGAAAGCACTGTTTCCTCCGTCTGTTAAAGAATAAAATGTGATTCAATATATATAGGCAGGGATTGATGATTAGTTAAATAATGATCATAGTTTTTGTAGAACTACGTATCTTTTTGCAAAAATAGAAAAACATCCGATAAAATCGTTTAAAAAATCCGTTCTTTTTTTTGCAAAATCCGATATTAAACTAATAATAGAGGGGTAAAAGGTGAAGTTTTAACCTTTAACAAAACGTTTGTTGAGTTTTGTCTGCATATTTTTGACGCAATTTACTGATTATCTCGAAATAATTATTGTCTCTGAACCATAGTTCTACAAAGACTATGGTTCAGAGACTTTTTTTATAAGTATGCAATAATAGATTGCAAAGGTGATGATTTTTATGGTTTAGACTTATGAATAGTCGTTTGATATTTGGATTAACTTTTGTTTGACCTTATCTCTAATCTCAATACGAATTGAAGGTGGATGAGATATAGCTATAGTATTAATGAATATAAAAGAATTTGTAAACCTAAATTTAATGCCTATGATATAAAGAAAAGGACAGTATGCTAAAAACGGATAATGTTTACACAATTATTCGGTTCACGTAAGATTAAACCAAATGTAAAACTGGTTAAAACTCTTAAACTAAGTAATTATTATGAATAAAAAAAGAATTGAAATAGGGATGGTAGCTAAAAGATCCCTTCCTATATTCGTTTTTACGACATTTTTATTTGTTTTGGCAGATTCGGCTTTTGCCACTGGAGCTGATGAAAAATCTACTATTACAGATAATAAAGTCAAAAAAGCAGGAATGGCTCTTATTCCTGCTCCAATGCAACAACAGAAAAAAATCAGTGGAGTAGTGACAGATGATTTAGGTGAACCTTTGCCTGGAGTTGCTATTCAGGTTGTAGGAACGCCGAGGGGGGTAACTACCGATGTTGATGGGACATATTCTATAGAAGTAAAAGAATCAGACAAATTGGTCTTTACTTATTTAGGAATGGAAACGCAAACAATTCCTGTTATAGGTAAAAAAGAACTGAATGTTACATTGAAACCTAAAGTTGACGAATTGGAAGAGGTTACTGTTGTTGCTTTTGCCAAGCAGAAAAAAGAATCGGTTATTTCTTCTATTACTTCCGTTAAACCTACTGATTTAAAAGTTCCCAGTAGTAACTTGACAACATCTTTGGCTGGTCGTATTTCCGGCTTGATTGCTTATCAGAGAAGTGGAGAACCTGGACAAGACAATGCAGAATTCTTCGTTCGCGGTGTAACAACATTCGGTTATAAAAAAGATCCATTGGTATTGTTGGATAATAATGAAATATCTTCTTCAGATTTGTCAAAAATCCAGCCAGATGACATTGCCAGTTTTAATATTATGAAAGATGCTGCAGCAACAGCCCTGTATGGTTCGCGTGGAGCAAATGGCGTTATTTTGGTTACAACGAAAGAAGGTGTTGAAGGAAAAGCCAGACTGAATGTCCGTTATGAAGAGTCTATCACAACCCCTACAAGTATGGTTGATTTGGCAGATGCGGTAACATATATGAAGCTGCACAATGAGGCCATTAAAACACGTGACCCACTGGGAGCAACTATGTATTCACAACAGAAAATCGATAATACGATTGCCGGAGGAAATCCGTATGTTTACCCGGCTAATGATTGGTATGATATTATGTTTAAAAAACAGGCTCATAGTCGTCGCTTGAATTTCAACTTAAGTGGTGGTGGTAAAGTTGCAAGTTATTATATCACAGGAACTTATAACTCAGATAAAGGAAATCAGAAAGTAGACGGTGTAAGTAACTTTAATAATAATGTCAATTTGAATCGTTATATTTTACGTTCCAACGTAAATATTAAAGTAACACCTACAACAACAGCAAAGGTTCGTTTGCAGGGTACTTTTGACGATTATAGTGGTCCGTTGGATGGCGGAGATGATTTGTATAAGAAAGTGATGAATGCCAATCCGGCGTTGTTTCCGCCCTATTATTTGCCTGATGAAGCGAATAAATATACTCAACATGTTTTATTTGGTAATGCAGATAAGGCACAATATATGAATCCGTATGCAGAGATGGTAAAAGGGTATAAAGAATATTCGACTTCCAATATGTTTGCCCAGTTTGAATTGGAGCAAAAATTGGATTTCATAACCGAAGGTCTTTCTTTGAGGGGATTGTTTAATACGAGTCGTTATTCATACTTTGAAGTAAAACGTGCTTATAATCCTTTTTATTATTCAGCAGGTATGTACGACAAGGCCTCAGATACTTACAAACTGAATATATTGAATGAACAGAGCGGCACGGAATATTTGAATTATGTGCCGGGAGAAAAAAAGGTTAATTCTGCTCTTTATTTTGAAAGTGCATTGAACTGGAATCGTATTTTCCATGAAAAACATAATGTTGGCGGCTTGTTGGTTTTCACGATGAGGGAATCGAAGAATGGAAATGAAAGTGACCTACAAAAGTCATTACCTTCACGAAATATCAGTTTGGCAGGACGTTATACTTATGCTTACGACGGACGTTATTTCGCTGAATTTAACTTTGGGTATAACGGTTCTGAACGTTTTGCAAAAAAAGAACGTTTTGGTTTCTTTCCTTCCGGAGGTTTAGGTTGGTTCATTTCCAATGAAAATTTTTTCCCTGAGGCTTTGAAAAAGACAGTGACCAAGTTAAAATTGAAAGCAACTTATGGTTTAGTTGGTAATGATGCAATCGGTAGTGAAGACGACCGCTTCTTCTATTTATCTAATGTGAATATGAATAACTCATATCTGGGCTCATCTTTCGGTACGTTAGGTAATAGAGGGGGGCGTGGGTTGAGCGGAATTTCCATTAGTCGTTATCCGAATGAAGACATCACTTGGGAAATTGCACGTAAGGCCAATTATGGTATTGAATTAGGCTTATTTGACAAAATTGAAATCCAGGCAGATTATTTCACGGAAAAGCGTTGGAATATTTTGATGGATCGTGCTGCCATACCGGAGACGATGGGGCTTCAAAGTAGTTTGAGAGCAAATGTTGGAGAAGCAAAGAGCCATGGTATTGATATGTCGCTTGATTATAATCACTCGATCAATAAAGATTTATGGATTACGGGGCGTGCTAATTTCACGTATGCAACTAGTGAGTTTTTAGTATATGAAGAACCAGATTATAGTAGTACGCCTTGGAAATCACGTATCGGTCATTCGTTGGCTCAAGAATATGGCTATGTTGCTGAACGCTTATTCATTGATGAAGAAGATATCCGCAACTCTCCGGTTCAGTTTGGTAATTATATGGCTGGAGATATTAAATATAAGGATTTGAACGGTGACGGGAAAATAACGGATTTAGATCAGGCAGCTATCGGTTATCCTACCAGTCCTGAAATTGTGTACGGTTTTGGTTTTTCTATGGGATATAAAGATTTTGACCTTTCTTGTTTCTTCCAAGGATTGGCAAGGGAATCGTTTTGGATTGATGTAGAAAAAACTTCCCCATTTATTGGAAACCAAAGTGCATTGTTGCAAGCGTATGCCGATAGCCATTGGTCGGAAGCTGATCGTAATACACAAGCATTGTGGCCGCGTCTGTCTACATCCGTAGTTGAAAATAACAATAAGAAATCTACATGGTTTATGCAGAATGGCGGATTTTTGCGATTGAAATCATTGGAATTCGGTTATCGTATTCCGAAGCATATTATTGATAAAGCCCATATAAGTGATTTACGTTTCTATTTAAGCGGAACCAACTTGCTGACTTTCTCTAAATTTAAATTGTGGGATCCGGAAATGGGTGGAAATGGTTTGGGATATCCTATCCAGAGAGTATTTAATGCCGGAGTTCAGTTGTCATTCTAAAATGTAAATAAGATGATGAAAAATATATTATTAAAAAGCTTACTGTTCTGTATCGTATTACTGGAATGTATCTCTTGTAATTATTTGGATATTGTTCCGGATAATATGGCGACAATTGATTATGCATTCCGTAATCGTACAGCATGTGAAAAGTATTTATATACTTGTTATAGCTATCGCCCGAGGCATGGCGATTTCTCGTGGGACCCGGCGATTGCTGCTACAGATGAAGTTTGGTGCCATTCTTATATTAATTCTGCCGGGCGTTATATAGCTCGTGGCATGCAGAAAGTGAATGATCCTTATATGAACTTCTGGAGCGGAGCTAAATCAGGGGATTCCTTTGTCATTCCGGCTTTGTGGGATGGTATTCGTGACTGTAATATATTTCTTGAGAATGTGGATAAAGTAACAGATTTACCTTCGTATGAACGTGACCGTTGGATAGCAGAAGTAAAATTCCTGAAAGCCTATTATCATTTTTATTTGTTCCGAATGTATGGTCCTATACCTATTATGGATGTCAATCTGCCGGTATCGGCTACTCCGGAAGAGGTAAAAGTATATCGTGAACCGGTAGATAATGTTGTTGATTATATAGTAAATCTGCTGGATGAAGCGGCTGCAGGTCTTCCTTCTAATGACGACTTGGTGGAAGGCACTGAAGCCGGACGAGTATATAATCTGGTGGCTAAAGCAATGAAAGCTAGAGTTCTGGCATATGCTGCAAGTCCATTGTTTAATGGAAATACGGATTATGCCTCTTTGGTCGATAATCGCGGAGTACAATTATTCCCTCAAACGTATGATCCTGAAAAATGGAAAAAAGCAGCAGATGCTTGTTTGGAGGCGATTGATATGGCTCATGCACAGAATAAACGGCTTTATACGAGTGTAGATCCACTGTTGAGTACGCAGAACGATACCTTCAAATTGCAAACCACTTTACGTCAGGCTATTTGTGATCGTTGGAATTGTGAACTGATTTGGGGGAGTACTAATAATGACCAATATTCATTTGTTCAACGATGTCAATCCCGTGTTTTGCGTGTTGGTGCAGAAATGGGAACAGTAGTTCGTACCGAGTGGGCCCCAACATTGAATACGGTTGAAAAATTCTATTCATCCCATGGCGTACCTATCAATGAAGATAGAGACTGGGTACAGAACAACTGGTATAGCCAACGTTACGAAATTCGTCCGGAAGTCTCTTCCGGTGCTGAAAAGTATTATGTAAAGGAGGGGCAGAAGACTGTTAATCTACATTATAATCGTGAACCCCGATTCTATGCAAATATAGGTTTTGACCGAGGTATCTATTTCGGTAACGGTTATAATAAGTTTCCGGACAATGTAAAACATTGCGAATTTTGTGCGAAAGAATATTCAGGAGTTGCTTCTGCTTCCGAGGCATTCTCTGTTACAGGATACGGAGCTAAGAAAATGCATAGTTTTAAAGATGCTATGACGGCGAACGATTATAGTATAGAGTATTATCCATTCCCGATCATGCGTATGGCAGATCTGTATTTGTTGTATGCTGAAGCACTGAATGAATATAGCGGTCCGAGCGGTGAAGTATATAAATATGTAGATATGATTCGTGAACGCGCCGGTTTGGAAGGAGTTCAGGCTTCCTGGACTAAATATTCCATTTCTCTTTCTAAAGTTGCAACCAAAGAAGGCTTACGGGAAATTATACAGCATGAACGTGAAATCGAATTGGTTTTTGAGGGACAACATTTCTGGGATCTCAGACGCTGGAAGAGAATTCAGGATCTTAATGAACAGCCAAAAGGATGGAATGTCATTCAGGGAGATACTCAAGATCTCTTCTACACAGTGACTTCAGTGGCCCAGACTCCTGTTGAGTTTTCAGTAAGAGATTATTTCTGGCCGATCAATGAAAAAGAGATTTCGATAAATTCGAATCTGGTTCAGAATTTTGATTGGTAAGTTGGTAATTAGTAATCATAATAAATGGGACAATGAAAAAGAATTTATTATATATACTTTCCGTTTTGCTTCTGATTGCATGTTCGGAAGAGGAACGTACGTTTGTTAAAACAGATTCTGTCGCTCCGCAACCTGTCAGCAATGTAGAAGTTACTAATATTCCGGGTGGTGCTATTTTGAAATATACTTTGCCGGACGATGAAGATCTGCTTTGTGTAAAAGCTAATTATGAATTGAAATCAGGTGTTTCAAGTGAAGTGAAAGCTTCCTTATTTGTGGATACTCTTAAGATCGAGGGTTTCGGCACGGAAGATGAACGTATCGTGGAACTGGTAGCAATAGATCGTAGTCTGAATGAATCGTCACCTGTAAAAGTGACCGTGAAGCCACTGGAGGCTCCTGTTGTTACGATCGGACGTACTTTAAAGTTGATTGCCGACTTTGGTGGTGTACATGCCTATTGGGATAATCCCGGGCGATCTGAAATTTCTGTTATTTTGGAACAAAAAGATAATAACAATGAGTTCAACCGGATCGATGCTTACTATAGTACGGTGGTAGAAGGTAGTGCCGCGACTCGTGGAATGGATACTGATCCGAAAGATTTTAAGATTTATATACAGGATCGTTGGGGAAATGTAAGTGAAGCTTTGGAAACGACCATCTCACCTCTGTTTGAGGAACAATTTGATCGAACAAAAATCACAGGTATGTCTATTGAAGGCGACCAACCTTCGGCTTGGGGATGGGTTCTCGCAAACTTGTTTGATGGGACGAAAAGTGACGGTAACGGATTTCATACAGCTAATGGGTCAGGTGTTTGGCCGCAATGGATTACATTCGATTTAGGTGTGACTGGGAAGATCAGCCGTATCAAAGTATGGCAACGTTTGGGTGACTGGATTTATAAACATGGAAATTTGGAACATTTTGAAATCTGGGGAACCTCAGATGCTGAAAATTTGAATGATCCTTCGGTCTGGACTTTGATGATGGATTGTAAGAGTACTAAGCCTTCCGGATTACCATTAGGGCAGATATCCGATGAAGACAGGCAATGGGCCGAAGCGGGTGAAGAGTTCGTTTGTGACCCAAGTAAACCTAAGGTTCGTTATCTCCGTTTGCATGCTTTGCAAACTTGGTCTAATGGTGACTTTTTCCATATGTCTGAAATAGAGGTCTATGGACAGGTTGGTGAGGATAAGTAAGGTTATTATTAAATGTATAGAAATATGATAGTAAAATATATTATTCCCCTCCTGATTTTTTGTGTTGGGGTATTTTCTACGTCTTGTGATGATATGGACGCTTTACATATTGGTTTTCTGGAAGAAGGCGAAACTATTTATGCGGCGAAAGTGGATAGTGCATCTGTCGGTCCGGGTAACGGTCGTGTTAAGATGGAATTATTTATTAATGCCCAACGTATTGAGAAGCTTCGTATTTATTGGAATGCTTATACGGATTCCATTGATTTCAATGTCGGCGGACAAGTTGGTGAATTCTCTCTTATGATTGAAAATCTGCCGGAACGGGAATACTTGTTCCAAATCGTCAGTTTTGATAAATATGGAAATCGTTCACTTCCGTTTGAAGCAACAGGTAGAGCTTGCGGTGAAGATTATCGGAATACCTTACCTAACCGTCATATTGAAAACATTTCGAAGACGGAAGATGGTAATATATTGATAACCTGGGGCGCGGCAAATGATGGTGCGGAGAAATGTGTGTTGACTTATACCGATGCAACCGGTCAGCAGCAGGTTCGTGAGGTATTGGCTACGGTCTTGGAAGATATCATTCAGAATGTCCAAAGCGGATCTTCATTTACGTATTATACAATATATAAGCCGGCGGCTAATTCACCGGATAGCTTTAATACGAAAGAAGATTCAAGGGATTTTCCTGAATAAGTAGTCTTTATAACTTGTAGATAAACATGTTGAATGTAAGGAGAGGTGTGTTGGGGTACAACATACCCTCCTTTCTTCTAAAGTGAATTCATTATGAACAGGAAGGTTGTGGACATATTATTTGTCCTGTTTCTATTCGTAGGTATGGTAACATATCTCTTTTATACCCAATCTTACCGGATTATTTTATCTGGACAGGTTGGTTATTTTTTAGCAACAACTGATTTTTTCACCTCTTTTCTTCCTCGGATACAAGGAATTGTAGATTATCTAGCCTCTTTTCTGGTACAATTTTATGTGATTAGGTATTTCGGAATCGGAGTCTTGATAAGTCTGGCTTTTCTCTTGGGACTTCTGATAAATATGTTGTTAAAACCTTTTACAGAATCTCGTTACCGCATTCTTTTATCTTTTTTATATTCGACGACATTTGTTTGGTCTCTACATAGTTTCTCCGATTATCCCTTGTCGAAAGATCTAACTTTATTGATTTCTTTTATCTGTTGCCGTCTTTATATCGGACTATCCGATAAGCGCATACGTGTTTTGTTCAGTTATTGCCTTGCTTGTATTCTTTGGTATATTTGTAAAGAAGCAGCGTTTGTAGCTTGTTTGTATATATTTGTTTATGAGTATCTGAAAGGAATGAGAAATTATTCTTACCTGATCTCTCTTTGTTCTCTTTTTGCCTTTTCAGCATTGTTCACGACTTTATTGCTCCAATATTGTTTCCCGATGGAAGAAGTGTTTGTTGCTGAATGGGAATTGGATTGGTATCCTTGGTATCTGATTTATATGACTTCTTTTGTCGGTTGTATCTTTTTATTACGTTGTTCACGCGGTTATCTCTTTGTTGCCTCCGGTTATCTTCTGTTGGCCGTATATGCTTGTCATGTGAATACCGACCGTACCAGGGAGTTTGAGATGAAATTGTTTTACCTAATGCAACAAGGTGATTGGAATAAATTGCTGGGTAGTATATGTGATGCCGAAAAACTGAACTCTAGAACCTTGAATTATTATTATATGGCATTGGCACAAACCGGACAATTGAGTAATGCCTTGTTTCGGGATGGATTCCCTTATTCGAAGTCATTGGTTTCAGCGGGTGAGCAATCGTATGTTTCGAAAACTCGTTTGAGCGATATCTATTGGAACTTAGGTTGTTTTCGGGCTAGTCAGGTGTTCTCGACTGAAGCCATGTCGATGTTGGATACGGGGGTGAACCCTTATCATCTTAAACGCTTGGCGATGATCCATTTGATTTATCGGGAAAATGATTTGGCAATAAAACTTCTGCGTATATTGAAAAAAACGGTGATGTATAATCGCTGGGCTGTCGATTTGTTGAACCGGATGAAACATGATCCAGATCTGGAACAGGTCGATTGGATCATTCGTTTCCGGAAGATGCTTCCTTCATATGGTTTCCAAATAGGCATGAACAGGCCATTAGAAAATATAACAAACCTAGCTATCCAATTACCATTTGAAACATTGGCTTTGGAATATGCTTGGAATTTGGCATTACTGGAGAAAAAGGTTGATTGGGTGGCTAGGATGGTCCGCTATAAATTGGATTTTTCTCCGAACTCGGAAATCCCGATCCTGTGTCAGGAAGGAATTTTAATCTATGAGCGAGGGAATAAAATCAGTGAAGACCGGAAATTAAAGATAAACTATGATGAAGGCGTATTGGCGCGTTTCAAAGAGTATTGTACTCAGGGAAAACGTCCGCTAAATACGATATCCGGTTATTTGGTAATGAATAATGATTATAAATCCAGTTACTTTTATTTTTATGAATCTGTCGATGTTCATAAATAGGTATTGTTATTTCTGTTTATTGGTATGGGTATGCATTTCGTGTCAATCCGTATCCAAGGATATAACTGAGGAACTGTCGCAGAAACCCCAGTTGTTTCCCGATTATACCGATATTGTCATACCCTACAATATTGCCCCGTTGAACTTTAAAGTGACTGGTCGCCCTGAGCGAGTTGAGGCTGTGTTGCGGTTTTCTGACGAGAGTTGGGTACTTACAGGAGAAGAAAAGATTATTTTCCCGGAAAAGAAGTGGAAACAATGGCTTGAAAAGGCTAAAGGAGGTCATATATCGGTGACATTGAAAGCCGAATGGGATGGAAAGACATATCAATACGTTCCGTTTGACTGGGAGGTGTCGATTGCTCCAATTGATCCGGTACTGGTTTATCGAAAAATAGAACCAGGGTATACAACTACTAATACTATGTCGATTAACCAGCGGAATTTGACAAACTTTAATGATGAAGTTTTAATCGATAATATGAAATCGGAAACCGGCTGTATAAACTGCCATTCTTTTTGTCAGAATGATCCGGATCAGATGCTGTTTCATTCACGTCAGAAAAATCCGGGGACTTATTTTATCCGACATGGAGAAATAGAGAAAGTGAATACTCAGGCGGGAGAAATGTCACAGGCCGCCGGATATCCTTTTTGGCATCCGTCGGGCAACTACATTGCTTTTTCTGTTAGTCAGACGCGACAAATTTTTTATGAAGGGAAGACTCCCATAGAGGTCTTTGACTTGGGGTCGGATGTGATAGTATATGATTTGAAAGACAAGAAAAGTTATACAATTCCGGAACTATTTGCAGATTCATTGCATAATAATTATCCTGTGTTTACGCCCGATGGTAGAACCTTGATTTATTGCGGGGGTAAAGCTGTTCAGGTTCCTAAATATAAGAGTGATTTAAAATTATCTCTTTGTGCGATTCGTTTTGATGCGGATAAAATGGAATTTGGGGAAACGGTGGATACATTAGTGTCAGCTTCCCGGATTAATAAAAGTATGTTACATCCGAGAGTCTCTCCCTGCGGACGTTTTTTGCTTTATACGGAGGTGGAATACGGTTCGTTTTCCAATTATCATAAATCATCTGATTTGGCTTTATATGATTTAAAAAATAAGACACATAGGACGCTAGACGAGATAAACTCGGAGGATGTGGATAGTTTTCATTCCTGGTCGTCTGTGGGTGGATGGGTGGTATTTAGTAGTCGTCGGAATGACGGATATTATACGTACCCTTGGTTTACACAAATCAATGATGCCGGGAAGGCTTCCAAACCGTTTCTTTTGCCTCAGGAGAACCCAGACTTTTATATTTATTGTCTGACTTCTTATAATGTTCCCGAATTGGTAAAAGGAAAAGTAAATATTAATCCCTATAACCTTCGGAAAGCAGTTATGGAAGCTCCTGTAATAAAAAGTAAATACGAAATACAAAATGACTGAATTTAAACACGACACGCTAAGTCGGAGATGGCGTGGGAACTCCGGTAATCAGATTTATCCCGTTACTTGATGTATTGGAACAGTTCTGTAGGGCGGTAATGCCACTAATCTTAGGTGGCATCGTGACTTCTTATAGGTGACATGGTGACTTCTTATAGGTCGCTATACCGATCCTCAGACTTGTTGTATGTGCAGAGAGTAAGGGGAGGCTTTTAAAAATGTTCAATTATGGCATTCTTTAAAAAGGTTCTTAAAAAAATGGGTGGCAAGTGGCATCCGCAGGCAGTTACCGTGGGCAAACCCGTAACGACGAAAGAGGTAGCCGATTGCCTGTCGCAGATTTCTACCGTGAGTCGTGCTGACGTCTATGCTGTCTTGACGGATCTGGCAGGCGTTTTGGCCGATTATATGGCACAGGGACGCAGCGTGAAGATCGATGGTCTGGGTACTTTCTACTACACCTGTACCTCTAACGGCAATGGAGCTGACTCGGCAGATAAGGTGAATGCATCGCAGATCACCGGTGTACGTGTTCGTTTCATTCCTGAAGCCACGAAAAACAGCGGTAGTAAGACGATGAACCGTTCGCTTATCAGCAACAACATCTTTTGGATGGAATTGAACGGCGCACCCGAGACAACTCCTGAAGAAGGAGGCGGTGAAGACCGTCCGGAGATCGAGTGATCTTTCCTTGAATGTATGATGAAAGTGTTGCAAAGTAACTGCTTTGTCCGTTGGGACGGGAGAAGTGCTTGCAACACTTTCTTTTTTTGATCGGAATCAGATACATTGACTTTCATCTTCATTGTAATAGGTGAAAAAAAGTATATTATAATTTGTGAAACCAAAGTCTTCTATCTACTTTTGTAATCCAATCTTTGGTAAAATTCTGTCATAAAATGATTGGATTAATTACGAGAAGCGTTTTTATGATATTATCCTAACATTGGAACTTCGACACTTTCATAACCTTGGATAGTAGACAGCGAACGCTCACATGCTTGTTTTTGTTGTATCCCTGTGTTTTTACATATAGGAATATTCAAAATAAAAGGGTGTGAGCTGTTGTTTATATCAATGGTTAGGGCAGTCGAAGGCCTCAATGTTAGATATATCAACAGTCCTCACGCCTCTTTTTATTTATTATCCAGTCAGGGGATTATTGGATTCAAAAGTTTTTATACAATTAAGAACTCATTTAGAGAAGAAGAAAGAGGAGAAAAGAAAATATGCTATTAGAAAATCATAAAACATCGGATAATGATCTTTGGATGAATTTCATAAACGGTAATGATGCCTGTTTCGAGATTATATACAGGAAATATGCAGATGTATTGTTTCGGTATGGTATTCAGTTCACCACAGATGGGAATCTTGTTAAGGATGCGATCCATGATGTTTTTGTGAAATTGCATAGTGATAGACAACATTTGAAGGCAGAAGCCAATATCAAATTCTATTTGTTTACTTGCCTGAAAAATCGTTTGTACAATCTATTAAAGAGAGAACTCTTTTTTGATAAAATCGACCTGGAGGATAATGAATACATTGACCCTGGTGCCGAAGACCAAGTGACAACAGCGTTAAATCAGGACGAAATGCAGAAAACTATACGCACAGTGCTTAGCCTGCTGACCGATCGGCAACGGGAAATAATCTATTATAGCTACATAGAAGAATTGTCCATAGAAGAAATAGCTGTTCTTACGGGAATGAATTACCAGTCGGTGCAAAATACTATCCAGCGCTCTCTAAAAAGAATAAGGGAGTCATTGCCATTAATTATTATTTTTTTCTTTTTGTGTAAAAAAGAATGTTTTTGTTGAGTATAATTTTTCTGCTCGATTGTATTCATTATAGGGAAACCTATTTAATACAATTTGAATGCAAGAAAAAGATTATACAAATTATTCCGCAGAAGAGCTTTTGGAAGATGACTTCTTTCTGAAATCATTTTCCAGTCCTACACCTGAATCGCAATCTTTTTGGGAAGAACTGAAGAAAGAAAATGAAGCTCTTGCTAAAGAAGTTATGATTGCGAGTGGCATCCTCCTTTCCATTCCTTATCGTAAGCGGGCTTTCTCGTCTGATGACAAAGACTTGCTTTGGAAAGAGATTTGCCAGACTAATAATAAAAAACGATTCTTCAGATATTGGTATTCCTCAGTGGCGGCTGTGGCAGCTTTGTTATTAGCAGTGGGAGGATATTATTATACCGGTTTTTATGCGAATGACAACCTGACTGCAATCGAGAAAGTACAAAAACCCGCACATCCGGTAGAAACTGTCCAGTTGATTCTAGCCGATGAGAAAAAAGTGACTATAGAGGAAGAAGATCCACGTTTGCAATATAGCAAGCAAGGCGAATTACATATTAACACACAAAAGGTGGAAACTTCCCAAAATACCGCTACAGTGAATAAAAAAAATGACCCCATTTACAACCAACTCATCGTACCGGTCGCGAAACGTTCCTTCTTGGAATTGGCCGACGGTTCACGAATATGGGTGAATGCAAACACCCGGGTTGTCTATCCGGTTACTTTTGAAGATACGAAACGCGAAATATATGTAGATGGCGAAATCTATATTGAAGTTAGCCCGAATAAGAAACGTCCGTTTACCGTTAAATCCAAGAAAATGGATATCCGCGTATTAGGAACGAAATTTAATGTTTCGGCTTATGAAGCCGGTCAGGATGTTTCTGTGGTTCTTGTTTCAGGAAAAGTAAATGTACGCACAGACAACCGTGTCGAATCCGTTTTGAAGCCTTCCGATCGGCTGACTTACGAAAAAGGAACTACCGATATAAAGAAAGTAAATGTAGAAAACTATATTTCCTGGAAAGACGGATATTACACATTTGATAATGAACAATTCTCCATTGTTCTGGATAAGCTGTCCAATTATTATGGCAAAATAATTACCTATGATCCCGAAGTAGGAGCATTACGTTGCTCCGGCTCGCTGAATCTGGGTGACGATATGGTAAAAGTATTGACAGGGCTTGAGTCGACCATGCCGGTCAATTTTACAATAGAGAGTGAGTATATATCAGTTAATGTTAAACCTTAAAAAAATAAAAGATTATGACATAAATAAGCATTGAAAAACAAAACCGGATAATAGTGGGTATTATCCGGTCGTAAATTTAAAAGAAAGAATTTTAGCAGAATTCTTTCCAGTTAAATCAAAAATCAATACAAATGTATGGAAAACAAACGAATAAATAACGTTAGAATACGTGAATTCAGAAGATTAAAATGTGTTATAGTCGCATGTCTGATGGCGGCATCTTGTTGGGCAGTTGATTTTTCAGCAAAACCAGCCTATTCACAAAAGACTCAGATTTCCTTAAATCTTACCAATAAAACTCTGAAAGAAGTCTTCAAAGAGATTGAACGAAACAGTGAATTCGTCATTTTCTATTATGAAGGAGTGGTAGATGCTAACAAACGAGTTAAAATCAATGTAAAGCAACAAACAGTCGATAAAATATTAGACAAACTGTTTGAAGGAACCGACAATACTTATAATATTGTTGATAAGCAGATCTATATAACTAAAAAGAGCGGAGAAGAAAAAACAGCTATCACACTTTCTGCTGCTCAGCAGCAAAAAAAGATCACCGGTAAAGTAATGGATGAACTAGGGGAACCTTTGCCAGGCGTTGCTATCCAGGTGAAAGGTACGCCACGTGGTGTAACAACTGACATCGATGGAACTTTCTCCATCGATGTTAAAGATGCTGATATATTGATATTTACTTATCTGGGCATGCAAGACCAAGAAGTAGCGGTAGCTAATAAAAAGCAGTTGTTTATTACATTAAAAGAGAAAACAGACGAATTAGAGGAAGTGACTGTTGTTGCGTTTGCTAAGCAGAAAAAGGAAAGTGTATTAGCTTCTATTACAACGGTAAAACCTTCAGATCTGAAAGTGCCTAGTAGTAATTTGACAACAGCTTTGGCTGGAAGAATGTCCGGAATCATCTCTTATCAACGAAGTGGAGAACCAGGTCAGGATAATGCAGACTTTTTTGTGCGCGGGGTGACAACCTTTGGGACTGGGAAAGCAGATCCTCTTATTCTGATTGATGGAGTAGAATTTACCTCACAGGATTTAGCTCGGTTGAATGTTGATGATATTGCCAGTTTTTCTATTATGAAAGATGCAAATGCCACAGCTCTGTATGGTGCTCGAGGTGCAAATGGTGTTATTTTAGTTACAACAAAAGAAGGTAAAGAAGGTAAGGCTAAACTTTCATTCCGCTATGAAACTTCATTGTCTACTCCCGCCGAGAGAGTGGAGTTGGTAAATCCATTGGATTACATGCTTTTACATAATGAAGCGGTAAGAACGCGAGATCCCTTGGGGGTATTACCTTACTCTAACAAGAAAATTGCCATGACAGGGATTGGTAATCCTAATGTTTATCCCGCAACAGATTGGTATAATTTGTTGATGAAAGATAATACGATAAATCATCGTGCAAATATCAATATTAGTGGTGGAGGAAAAGTGGCTAGATACTATGTTGCTGCTTCTTTCAGCCAGGATAATGGTAATTTACGAATGGATAAACGTAATAATTTCAACAATAATATTGATTTGAAAAAATACCTGTTACGTTCAAATGTAAATATTGATTTGACTAAAACTACAGAAATGATTGTGCGCATGCATGGAACATTTGATGATTATTCCGGTCCGCTTGAAGGTGGATCAGGAGTATATAATAAAATTATGAAAACAAACCCAGTGTTATTTCCTGCATTTTATACTCCGGATAAAGGAAATATATTCACTCAACACATCCTTTTTGGTAATGCTGATGGTGGAAAATATATTAACCCGTATGCTGATATGGTCAAAGGGTACAAGGAAAATTCCACTACCCAGATTCTTGCTCAGTTAGAATTGAAACAAGATTTTAGTTTCTTGATTAAAGGATTGTCAGCCAGGGTTTTGTTTAATACTTCGCGCTATTCCACATCTGAATTGTCACGTTCTTATAATCCCTTCTATTATGAACTTGCCGGTTATGATCAAGCAAAGGATGAATACATACTTCAAACATTGAATCCGCTAAAAGGTTCAGAATGGCTTTCTTATAGTGAAGGAACGAAAAAGATCAGTAGTACAACTTACTTTGAAGGTGCCCTTCAATATAATAACGAATTTTCTGATGTTCATAATGTTAGTGGTTTAATGGTGTTTACGACCCGTGAATCGCGTATTAGTAATGCCGGGTCACTTCAGGCTTCGTTGCCCTATAGGAATGTTGGATTAGCTGGCCGTGCTACTTATGCATACGACAGCAAGTATTTTGCAGAATTTAATTTCGGTTATAACGGTTCGGAACGTTTTAGTAAGAAAGAACGTTATGGTTTTTTCCCGTCGGGAGGAGTTGGGTATATGATTTCCAATGAAAGTTTTTTTGAACCGTTGAAAAAATATATCACTAAACTTAAGTTGAAAGCGACGTATGGTATGGTTGGTAACGATGAGATAGGAAAAGAGGAAGACCGCTTCTTCTTCTTATCAAATGTCAAGTTGAATGATAGCGGCAGAGGATATAATTTTGGTACTGATTTCGGATACAACCGTCCGGGAGTGTCGATATCACGTTATGAAGATCCTTTTATCACTTGGGAAACTGCTTACAAACAGAATTATGGTTTTGAAATTAGCCTATTTGACAAGTTGGAGATTCAAGGTGATTTCTTTAGAGAGAAACGTAAAAATATTTTGCAGGAACGAGTCTTTATTCCTTCTACTATGGGATTGCAGGCAAGTCCAAGTTCTAATGTAGGTAAAAGTTCGGCTATGGGATATGATATGTCAGTGGATTATTCTCAGTCATTCAATAAAGATTTTTGGTTGTCAGTGCGCGGAAATTTTACTTATGCAACGAGTAAACTAGATCTTTATGAAGAACCGGATTATACAAATACTCCCTGGCGTAAATGGACTGGCAATAAAATATCTCAGAAATACGGATATATTGCCGAGCGATTATTTGTTGATGAAGAAGATGTACGAAATTCGCCAAAACAACAGTTTGGAGAGTATATGGCTGGTGATATTAAATACAAGGATATCAATCAAGACGGGATTATAGATGAGGATGATGAAGTTCCTATAGGTTATCCTACTAATCCCGAAATCATATATGGATTTGGTTTTTCTTTAGGCTATAAAGGTTTGGACTTTTCTGCCTTTTTTCAAGGGTCTGCCCGATCGTCATTTTGGATTGATCCAAAAACAATTTCTCCGTTTGTTGTTGATGATAAAGGTGGTCAAACGGCTTTGCTTCAGGCAATAGCTGATAGTTATTGGTCGGAAAGTAATAGAAATGCCCATGCGTTTTGGCCTCGTTTATCGGACAGAATAATTGACAATAATACGCAGACGAGTACCTGGTTTATGCGTGACGGTTCTTTTTTGCGTCTCAAATCGGTAGAATTAGGATACACATTGCCAAAGAAATGGACAGATAAAGTCGGGTTGGATGTCTTACGGCTTTATTTAAGTGGTACGAATTTATTTTGCCTGAGTAGCTTCAAGATGTGGGATATTGAAATGGCTGGAAATGGATTAGGTTATCCTATTCAACGGGTATTTAATATTGGTATAAATATAAACCTCTAATTTATAATAAGATGAAATCAATATATAATGTAATTGTTTGTAGTTTATTCCTACTATTGACGGCATGTAGTGACTATTTGGATGTTATTCCTGATAATATGCCAACTATAGATCATGCTTTCAGTGATCGGAATAGTGCAGAAACTTATCTTTTTACCTGTTATTCTTATATGCCGGTAGATCAGTTATCGCGTGGTAACAATGTCTCCCTGATGAGTGGCGAATCCTGGATGGTATTGTCTGGGGATAATTATTGGTTTGGGAAAGATCATACGGCTTTCGATGTTGCTCGCGGATTACAGAACTCAAACACACCTCTACTGAATTATTGGGATGGAGACAAAGGTGGAAAAAACTTATTTATTGCTATACGTGACTGTAATATTTTTCTGGAAAATATACATAAAGTAGTTGATCTGGAAGAGTATGAAAACCGTCGTTGGACAGCAGAAGCTAAGTTCTTGAAAGCTTTTTATCATTTCTTTTTATTTCGCATGTATGGACCGATTCCTGTTATTAAAACCAATCTTCCTGTTTCGTCAACTCCAGAACAAGTGAAAGTATATCGGGAGCCCGTAAATGAAGTCGCTGATTATATCTGTGAATTGCTTGACGAAGCATCTGGAGATTTACCGGAAGTCATTACAAATGAAATTGAGGAAATGGGACGGATTACTAAACCGATGGCTTTGGCTCTGAAAGCAAAGGTAAAGATGACGATGGCAAGTCCGTTATTCAATGGAAATGACCGCTATAAGAATTTAGTAGACAATCGTGGAGTTTGTCTGTTCCCGGAATATGATGAAAATCGTTGGGATGAAGCTGCTAAAGCTTGTAAGGATGCAATTGACTGTGCGCATGAAGCTGGTCATAAACTCTATACTTATCAAGGTTTTCTTCCGGTATCTGATATAACTCGTTATAAGTTGAATTTGCGTTATGCTATAACGGAAAAATGGAATCCTGAAATAATATGGGGAACGACCATAAGTGACAGTCCTATACAAGGAGCGTGTATGATTAGAACCAGAAGTAGTGAGGCTAGTAATAATACAGTTATTGCAACAATTGCTCCAACTTTAGATGTTGTAGAACGTTTTTATACCCGGCGGGGAGTTCCGATTTCAGAAGATAAACAATGGCTGGAAAATGGACGGTATGATAATCGTTATAAAACGGAAGTTGCTGGAGATAGCGAAAAGTATTTATTAAAGGAAGGTTATACTACTGCAAAATTGAATATTGATCGTGAATATCGCTATTATGCTTCGCTTATTTTTGACGGTTGTATCATTTGGGGTAATGGTGTTGTCGACGATAATAGTTCTTCAATTACCTATGGTCAAATGAAACGGAAGCAAATCGGTGGTCAGTTAGGTACAGATTGTTATTCTCTTACCGGATATACACCAAAGAAGTTAGTTAATCCGGAATCTGTGGTTAGTAATAGCTCTTTTTCCAGGAAACGTTATTCTTTTCCGATTATACGTTTGGCAGATATTTATCTGATGTATGCAGAAGCATTGAATGAGGCTGGTGCTGAAAAATCAGAAATTTTCCAGTGGATTGACCCTGTTAGAGAACGTTCCGGTTTGGAAGGAGTAGAAGCTAGTTGGAGTAAATATTCAACTAATTCAGGAAAAATCAACACTCAGCAAGGGCGTCGGGCGATCATTCATCAGGAACGTTTGATAGAACTTGCATTTGAAGGGGAAACCCACTGGGATATCCTTCGCTGGTGTGAGGCTGATGATTATCGCAATCGCCCGATCAGGGGCTGGAATGTCAATGGGGAAACAGAAGATGAGTATTATAAAGAAACGGTTCTTGCTTATCCGATTTTCGCAACAAAGGATTACTTCTTCCCGATAAAAAAATCGTCGCTTAATGTGAATAGTAACCTGATTCAAAACTATGGATGGTAAAACATTTGTATATAAATAATGGATATATTATGAAAAAGATAGTTTATTTATTGTTGTTACAACTGATTATGATAAGTTGTAGCGAGTCATTTGTCGGACAACCTCCTACAAATGATAATCAACCTCAAAGTATAAAAAATCCAACGATAGTTCCGATTCCCGGTGGTGCGATCATTTCTTATGATTTGCCGGATGATGCGGATTTGCTGAGTGTAAGAGCCGAGTATACTTTGAACGGCAAGCCCGTAAATACCGAAGTGTCAATTTATTCGAATGAATTGAAATTAGAAGGATTCGGTAATACAGAGTTACAAACAGTCGATCTGTATACGGTGACTCGAAGTTTTGTGAAATCGGCCCCAATAAAAGTATCGTTCACCCCATTAACACCACCAGTTATTGCAGTAACCGAAAGTGTGTCTATGAGAGAAGATTTCGGTGGTGTACAATTAAAATGGGAAAACGAATCGGGTACAGAACTTGCGGTTTATTTGCTTGCAGAGGACTTTCTTACGGGAGAAATGGAGACAGCAGAAATTCTCTATACTAAACAGGAAAACGGGCTCTATTCATTAAGAGGTTTTGATGATACTGAAAGGACGTTTGGGGTTTGTTTTCGTGATAAATGGGATAACTATTCTGATACAGTACTTGCGAAATTTACTCCATTATATGAAATACAATTAGATAAAACGAAATTCAAACAAGGGAAACTGCCTGGCGATAACGTCTCTGAAATAAATGATAGTTGGGCTTTTAGGCGTTTATTTGATGATAAATTAGATAATCTTGGATGGTCTACAATAGGTGGTAACGCAGGAAAACCGGCTCCTATCAGATATACAATAGATTTGGGGGCTTCATCTAAGTTAAGTCGATATAAGGTTTATCAGCGACTCGATTATGAATATAGACATTATAGTCCTAAAAAGTGGAAAATCTATGGAACAGATCATATTGATCCGGCCAATATGACTCTTGACTATTTTGATGGAGATAATTATCATAAAGATTGGGTTTTAATGGGCGAATTTGAAATAATCAAACCCTCTGGAATTGGAGATCAAATTACTAACGAGGATAAGGAAGTAGCGCTTGCCGGACATGAGTTTGTGTTTGATTTGGGACTTCCTCCTGTACGTTATCTGCGGTTTGAACAGTATGAAACATGGAGCGGTGGTCTGGAAGTTAATTACCGTGAAATCACTTTCTGGGGAAGCGATAAAAAGTAAATATAAAATCAATAAATGGTTATGAAATATATTGTTAACATTATAATGCTGGTTTCATTTGTAACCTTAGCGTCTTGTTCTGGAATGAATGATATAATCGAAGAATATCTCGATAGAGGTGAAATTAATTATATCGGGAGACCTGATTCGGTAACATGTGACGGTGGGTTGTACCGTGTAAAACTGACCTGGAAAGTCGGTAAGGATGTTCGCATTGAAAGTTGTAAGATCTTCTGGAATATGGGGGCAGATTCTCTTATTTATCCGATAGATAAAGAAAGTTTGATTAATGGATATGCAAGTGTAGAGTTACCTTTTGAAAATGAAGGGGAATATGTTTTTGATCTGATTCAAATGGGGGAAAAGGGATTTCCTTCCATTCCACAGGAGGTAATCGGAAAAGTATATGGTGATAAATACATTTCATCATTAATACCACGTTCGGCACGTAGTGTCGATATTGAAAACAATGTTGCTACATTGACTATCGGTTCTGTAGATAACTGTTATTATTCAGAAGTGCTATATACTGATAATAATGGAAAAGATAATACTGTAAGAGTAGAACCTGATGTTACATCTATAACAATAGATAATTATACTTTTGGAGGAGATTTTACTATAAAGAGTTACTATAAACCAGAAGAGAACGCGATTGATATTTTTGAAGTTGAAGACAAAGGCCGATTCCCATTAGTAGAAAAGATAAACAGGGGAAACTGGACAATTCCTTTTGTTTCATCTCAGAAAGAAGATACTTATCCTATAACGAATATTCTAGATGGAAATGTTAACTCTCTTTGGCATAGTAAATGGACTCCTTCACCCCCAGCTCCTTTCCCTCATACTATCGTAATCGATATGGCAGAGGAATTTGATTTATACCAGTTACAGGTATTTCAAGATCCTGCTCGTATGACGTTTAAATCTGCCCGAATTTTGGTTGCTGAAACGAATGAGGATGATGAGTCTTTTGTTGAAATAGGAACGATGCATTGTCTGAAAACAGATAAGAGTTCAATTTTTGATTTCACAAAACCACAAAAGGCCAGATATATAAAAATGATAATGGAAGAAAGTTATAATCCTCCTTATGTAGCTATTTCTGAAGTTTATGCTTTTGGGAGATAGTTTATAATCTATCAGCTTTCTAAATGATGAAGGAAGAGAGTGTTACAAAAAACTCTTTTAATCATTCTCTTCCTTTATATTATTATTTGTAATGACGAAAATAAATATAAACATTGAATATGAATAAACTTATTGGCGGTATCCTATTGTTGATGTTTACCTCTTCTGCTGTAGCTTTTTCAGGAAAGCCGAAAACTGTTCCTCATACATCGATCTTCCACATGAATAAGCCAGCTGAAAACTGGAACGAAGCCATTCCAATCGGTAATGGCCGGTTAGGAGGTATGGTATGGGGTGGAATAAAACAGGAACGGATACAGACGAATGACGATACGTTCTGGTCGGGAGAACCGCGTAATGTGCAAAACCCCGGGGCAGCCCAATATCTTCCCGAGATTCGCCAGTTGCTTATAGATCAAAAACATAGCGAAGCGCAAAAGCTGATAAACTCGAAGATGCTGGGACCTAACAATCAAAGTTATATGCCATTGACCGACATTGTATTGGATTTTCCGTCAGGCGATTTTACAGACTATCACCGGGAACTGGATATGAACCGTGGAATAGTCACTGTTTCCTACAGACAAGGAGGAGTTGGTTTTGTCAGGGAAATATTTGCTTCTTATCCTGACCAGACGATTGTGATGCGCATTAAATCAGAGAAGCCCAGGAGTATAACCTTTGATGCAACATTAAGCAGTAAGGTTAATCATACGGTAAGGATAGATGAAGCCGCTCAGCAGGTCATTATTGATGGACAAGCCCCTCAAAATGTGAATCCCGAGTATAACGGGTTTTCCCTACCTACCTATCAAGAAGGACATGGCATGAGATTTCAAGGCCGGTTGGTGGTTGATAACAAAGGAGGAAAGGTTGGAGCGGCAGATAATAAGCTGAAGGTTTCCGGTGCCGATGAAGTAACAATTTGTTTTGTTGCAGCAACCAGCTTTAACGGCTTCGACAAAGACCCTTATAAAGAGGGGAAAGATGAAAAGAGGCTATGCCGGGATTATACGAAAAAGATAAAGGGAAAATCATTCTCCAAATTACTGAAAGCTCATGTTAACGATTATTCCGCCTTATTCGGGCGGGTGAGTATAGATTTGGGATATGAAGAACAAGCATCTTCGCCGATCAATGAAAGGATTCGGAACTATGCTAAACAACAAGACTTCTCGTTTGCAGGGCTGTATTTCCAGTTCGGGCGTTATCTGCTGATCTCGTCGTCGCGTCCAGGATCACAGCCGGCTAACTTGCAGGGCATTTGGAACGATGCTTTACAACCGGGATGGAGCTCCAATTGGACCATTAATTGCAATACACAAATCAATTACTGGCCGGCAGAGGTAGTAAACCTTTCGGAATTACATCAGCCGCTGTTTGACCTGATACGCGAATCGTCTATCGATGGGGCTAAAACGGCTCGTAACCTATACAATTCACGTGGCTGGATGGCCCATCATAATATTGATCTCTGGCGTACAACCTGGCCGGTAGGCGGCTCAGGGCTATGGGCTATATTTCAGATTGGTGGTGCGTGGCTATGTCATCATATCTGGGAACATTATCAATTTACGCAAGATAAGGATTTTCTGAATGAAAACTTTGACCTTTTGAGGGATGCTTCTCTATTTTATGTAGATTGCCTACAACCGGATAAAGATGGTTATTTAGTAACTAATCCTTCGGAATCGTTTGAAAACAGTTATATCGATCCTGCCGGTTTTAAAGGCTGGGCTTGCATGGGATCGGCACAGGATATGCAGATTATCCGTTCGCTCATGCAAAACACCATGAAGGCGGCCGAAATTATCGACTCTAATGATCCAGCTATTGCAGAGATAAAAGAAGTATATACAAAGCTGCCGCCTATGCGGATTAGTCCGAGCACGGGAGAATTACAGGAATGGAATGATGACTGGAAACCGGCTTACCCCCATAACGGACAGGTGGGGCACGGCTGGGGATTCGCTGCCGGCAATTTGATCACTCTGCGAGGTACTCCCGAATTGGCTGAGGCATTCAAGAAAACAATTATAAACAGGCAACCGGGAATGTCGTATAATAGCGGCAGTTGGACAGGAGTGTTCCCTTCTATGTATTGGGCTCGTTTTGAAGAGGGAGACAGTGCGATGAAAGTAATCAACCGTCATTTTGCTATGGCGCTCTATCCTAATTTTACCTGCAAGTTTACTAAGTTTTGGGAAATAGACGGTAACCTCGGGATTACGGCTACTATTGCCGAAATGTTATTGCAAAGCCATGCCGGTGAAATCAGTCTGTTGCCAGCCTTGCCAGCCGTTTACCCGAAAGGTAAAGTAACCGGCCTCCGTGCCCGGGGAGGATATGAAGTTGACATGCAGTGGACCGATGGAAAGCTGACTAAAGCTGTGATTCGCTCTGTTAAAGGGAAAGGCTCAGTATCAATACGGTATAAAGATGCAGTAAAGGTGATTGATTTTTCTTCTAATAAGAGAGTAGAATTATCTTCTTCTGACTTTAAAATGATATAGCTAATAACTGGCTATTGAACAGATCATATCTACTGGAATGAATACAAGCAAAAGGAAAGGTCATCCTTTATTCTAAACACGACACGATAAGCAGGAGATGGTGCGGGAACTCCGGTAATAATAAATCTGATGTTTTCTGGATCTAAATGTATTTGATTTATGGAGATAAAGACGACCTACTAGGTAGGTGAGGTCGGTATCTCTGAACTACATTTTCAGACAGGATATAATGGATATACTTAAAAAAACACTAGTATGGCATTTTTTAAGCGATTTTTCAAGAGGATGAGTAACAAGTGGTATCCGCGGCAGTTACCGTTGGCAAACCCGTGACTACGAAAGAGGTCGCCGATCGTTTGGCACAGATATCTACCGTGAGCCGTGCCGATGTCTACGCTGTTCTTATGGATCTGGCTGGCGTATTAGCCGACTATATGGCACAAGGGCGCAGTGTAAAGATCGATAGTTTAGGTACCTTCTACTACACTATCACAGCAAGTGGCAACGGAGTCGACTCGGCCGACAAGGTGAATGCATCGCAGATCACCGGCGTTCGCGTTCGTTTCATCCCCGAAGCTACGAAGAATAGTGGTAGCCGGTCGATGAACCGCACACTTGTCAGCGACAACATCTTCTGGATGGAGTGGAACGGCAAAGTCGAAGAAACTCCTGGTCCTGATGAAGGCGACCACCCGGTAATCGAGTGATCGCACTTTCTTACCCGATGATCTCTTTATTTCGATAAAGTGATTCTCTGGAACGTACAAATAGGGTGTGCCGAAACTACCCCTCCCATGCTAGCCATGAGGAGAAGCGGCTTTCGTCACACCCTTGTAGCATCTAAGGCATACCGGCCTATTTAATTGATTGAGTTATATAACATATACAGGATAATAATGAAAATATATATAGTAGGATTACTCTTTCTGAGTTGTTTTTTAGCAGGAGCACAACCCGCCACCAAGCAGGAAGCTCTGCACAATATCTGCCTCTTTTATGCCGAAAAGCGGAATAAGGAGACACGCATATTGGAAGATTCAGTAAAAAAGTATACCGCTCTTCTGAATGAAAAGGGACAATTTACCGACCTGATACCCAAAGAAAAAACAATTACGCAAAACCGTTATGCCGCTCAAGAAGATAAACAACCTTTCATATCATCCCTGACCCTTCAGGCCCTGGGGCGTATCAGGGCGATTGCCGCGTGTTATGGAAATAAAGAAATGTCTGCCTCCGACACGCAGGTGCGAACCCTCTTTGAAGCGATACGGCATTACGGGAAATTGGAGACAGATCGGCTGAACGTTGCCTCCAGGTGGCATGCCTCTTGTTTCGCGATACCTACTATATCCTATCAAACCTACTATTCCTTATTTAATCTGATGACCTGTATTGAAAACGGACAAGTCCGGGACTCCTTGTTCATCGAAGGAAATAAAATACTGGGCAAACTATCCCTGCAATGCTGGACCGTACCTGCACGCATGGATGAAACCGACAAAGATGTAATAGACGTGGAGCGTTTCAGGAAACATGTCTGGTGGGTCGGAGGAAATGCAACGGATTATCGCCCGTTGCTGGAAACGGCAGCGCAGCTATCATCACCCGAAATGGCAGATGTAGTGGGAGAGATCGCAGTCAGATCTCTGTCCTCCGTATCGCAGGCAACTATTCAGGATGATTTCTGGCAGGAAGGAATCACCGCCGACGGAGCTGGCTGGGGGCATGGAAGGCAATGCCTCGTATGGGGATACCCGATCGACGGGACAAGAGGATCGCTTCGTATCCTCAAAATAATGAAAGAGTGCCGCTACCCGCTGCCACTCGAAGTAAAACAGGAACAGATAGACGTACTGAAAGATTATCTACGCGGATCATCCTATTACTATTATAAAGGATATGTCCCCCCGGTAGTGGACCGAGGTAATATGAACCGGCTGGTCCATCCCTTTACCGCACAAAAGAACGGTCGGTCTGCCGATTACCGCCGTCTGATTCCTTCTGCCAGGATAATAGAGATGCTGTTAGAACAATATCCCGACCTCTTAACGCCCGAAGTAAAAGAAGAGTTTAGCCTATTTCTCGACAATGCCCGGCGTTTCCGGATCGACATGCCCGGGAAATGGAACCAATACTATTCCGGCTCCCGCTATTTCTTCAACAATGACGATATAATAAAGAAGACTGACCAATACTATATGCTGGTTAACATGGCATCCAACCGTGTAAGTGGCCTCGAAAGTGCCAACACAATGGCGGCTGCATTCAATATCTTTACCTGCGACGGAACCACCCTCTTTTCCAGAGACGGCTATGAACATCGAAGAGTAATGGGCGCCTTCAATTTGCGTGCCTGGCCAGGAACAACATCCCGCCTCTCACCGAAACCCTTAGTGCCGATAGAAAACTGGAAAGGCTACAACAGTAAGCATCCGTTTGCCGCCGGAGCAACCAGCGGAGGTAATTCTTTTGCCGGAGGCTTTATATTCGAGAAGAGAGATGTAGGTTGGCCGCACGATACGATCTCACCCTATAGCGATCCTAACCCCTCGGCATTTGGTATCAAAGCCTATAAAAGCTATTTTATGTTCGACGACCTCTTCCTGGCAATGGGATGTGGCATAGAAAATAAAATGCCGGAGCAAGAAGGTGATATTGTTACAACAATAGATCAAACAGAGCTGGCATCCGATTTTAGAAAAGGAAGTACTGTACTGAATAACGGATTTTATTATAAAGTATTGGAAAAACATACTAAAGGAGAAGTCCTCATAAAACATGAAAAGAAGAAGACACATTGGCAATCGATGAGTGTTGCCAACAAGTTGCCAGAAACGGAGGAAGATATATTCCATATATATATCAATCATGGAAGAAGTCCGAAAGATGCATCTTACGCTTATACCGTAGCATGCAATGAGGCCGCTGCCGATCAAATGCCACGCGTATTATCAAATACCCGACAGGTTCAGGCAGCAGAAAGCTATAACGGAAATAAGATAGGTGCCGTCTTTTATAAAGAAGGAGCAAGAATAAAAAGCTCCAGGGGATATTTGAAAGTGTCGTCTCCCTGTGCTCTGCTGGTTGAGTATATAGATGATAGGGTATCTGTATCCGTTACCGACGGGTTAATGAACACTGAGCTTCAGGAGATTCTGATAGAAACATCTATTCCTTTAGAAGGGAATAATGTAAATAAGTTGTCAAACAACTGTTATCAGCTTCGCATGAAGGTCAGGACGGGTCGTTACACCGGCTCCCCCGTTCATGCCGAGTGCCGGCTGATTCCTGATGTCAATAAATGATTTGTACTAGGTATAATTGAATATAAAACTTATTGTCAATGAATAAAATTATTACGATCGCGGCTGTATGTCTCATCTCCGCAGTTTCTTTAGCATCTTCGTCTTCCGGCAGTGAGGAGAGAGCTTCTTCGCATGTCTATCGGCTGAACGCAAAAACGGATAGTCTGGTATTGATAAAAGATTTTTCCGCTGTCAACAGCACGGTAGAGTTTGATCTGATCCCTCAGAACTCATACGCACAAGTCGGAATGTTGTTCCGTTATGTAAATGAAAACGATTGGGTGTATGTTGGATGCGACAAAGCTACTGACAATCTGGGTTTTGCCCGTTGGTACATAGGCACACCGAAAGGCAAGAAAGAGATCGCTCACGATATATCCAAATTGTATGCACACCACCGGCGGCATATTAAAGTTAATTGCATAGGCCGCACCCTGACAGTCTATGTAGATGGAGAACAGATCGTCCATCAATATATACCTGAGCTTTCTTTGTCTGCCGGACAGATCGGTTTCCGGGTGCACGATAAAGGAAACGTTCAGATATCGAATGTGGTTTGTCGCACGGTAGAGGAAGTCGCAAACGTTCCAGCTAAGAAGAAAAGCTACTATACATTATCTTCCTCCTGCATGGATGTCCTGTTGAATAAAGACTTTCCTTCTGTTCGGTCCTATATCTGGAAAAAAGATCATTCGCAATTGGGCGGACAGCCGTTCGACGTAAAAACGATAACAATCAATGGCGATACTTACCGGCCTTCTGTGACTGGAAAGACGGAAGCAAACCGGGTTCTTTATACCTTGAAGATTAAAGAAATAGCAGTAGACCTTCAAGTCTGTTGCGAAGTAAAAGACAATGTCCTGCAATTATCCGTAACAGATATAAAAGAAAAGGGTGACTTTAAGGTTAGAACGTTGGCTTTTCCCGACCACAATTTAGTATCTATATCCAACGCATCTCCGGATGGTTGCTTGTCGATTGCCAACAATGTCCGTTCCGACACATTTTATCCTTTAAAAGACAAGGCTGCCGACAGTACTTCGCAATACGGCTCCATATTATTATTAAACACCGATAAGCTGGCAGCCACGCTTGAAAGCAATTCTATCTATAACAACCGCCAGTTTCTGTACCGATCCGTACAAATCGCCGATTCGATCGTCACAGGGATATGGGGAAACGAATGGATTTACCGCGGATATGACGGAAAAATACTGCCCTTACCTTACATCAAAGTGATACTGGCCAATGACCGTAACTTGGATAACAGAGTCGACTGGCAAGACGGAGCGATTGCACTTCAGGAGATATATCCTAAACCATTCGGCGTCGATATGCTTCATAATTCGTATGCCACCATTACAATGAATTTTGCCAGTTGTGCCCAATATCCTTTCCTGCGTCAGCTGGATAACATTAAAAAGTTCTATCTGGCAACCGACGGGTTCGGGCAAATGCTCGAACTGAAAGGATATCAGAGCGAAGGACACGACAGTGCTCATCCCGATTATGCCGGCAATTATAACGAGCGGGCAGGAGGGAAAAAGGATTTGGCCTTTCTGGCAAAAGAAGCCCGGAAATATAACGCACATATCGGCGTTCACATCAACCACAGCGAATCCTATCCCGAAGCAAAGGCTTTCAATGACCGGATCGTAACGGATATGCCTGCCTGGAGCTGGCTCGACCAGTCTTATTTTATCAATAAAGAAGCGGATGTGCTTGCCGGGACATTCGAACAACGCTTAAACCAATTGAAAGAAGATATACCCGATCTGTCTTTATTTATATCGATACCTACCGCGAACATCGTTGGTTGGCACACGAGACAGCCCGTTTATTCACCCGCAACGGTTGGGCAACCTGGACAGAAGACCCGGATGTATTCGACAAAGAAGCAACTTGGATTCATTATAACCCAAGCTCGAAAAGCCTGATACACCGTTTTATCCATCACCAGTATCGGGACGGTTATGCTGCTCATCCGGCTTTGCTTGGCGGATACAGCCGGGGGGCGGAAATCGGTTTTATGGGGTGGCAGAAAGGACGAGACTTTAATGGCGTAATTCGTAATTTTTTTATCAAACAATTACCCTATCGTTATCTGATGCATTATCCGGTACTACAACTGGATACGGCTCGGGCAGTCCTGGAAGGCAACCTGGTCGCTGTCGGTGATAAAAAGACAGGTACTGTTATCAAAAGAGGAGAACTGACAATTATGTCGGGAGATTGTGTATTTATCCCCTGGAACCCTGTTACGGAAGAAAAGATTTATCATTATAATGTGCGTGGTGGAAAAACAATCTGGCAATTACCATTTTCATGGAAGGAGCAAAGTACTGTTTACTTGTATGAGTTGGGTGGTAAGGGGCGTAGATTTATAGAATCGCTGACTGTTCGTGGAGGACTCGTTGAAATAGAGGCTCAACCAGACAAAGGGTACGTTCTTTATAAACAGGAAATGAAACAGTTGCCTGAAATGCTTTGGAGTGAAGGTGGTCTAGTGAAAGATACAGGTTTTGACAGCCGGTCTTTTGAAAATTGGAAAGTGCAGGGAGATAGTGCGTTACTTGCAGTTAAAGAAACGGATTATGGGCAGGCCTATCTTGAAATAAAAGGGAAAGAACCTGCTGGTGTAAGCCAGATAATAAACGGACTTACACCAGGAAAAGAGTATATTGCTTCTGTTTGGGTGAATGTTATTGGTGAAAAAAATGCTATACTGGTGGTACAGAGCGGCAAAGAGCTAAATGAACAAGTTCCTATTTCAGAAAGTAAAGTTAAAAATTATACGGATAATACGGATCGATTTAGGACAACCTGGCAACGATTGAAGGTGCCATTCCGTTTACCGGCGAATAGAAATGATATTATTTTGTCTTTGAAGGGGGGAATGGCAGCTAACGATACAGTCGCTGTTTGGTTTGATGATGTCCGTTTGGTTGAGTGCTTACATGCTGAAAAGGCTGGATTTAACTATTTTGAAGACTTCGAACATGTTGATGAAGGATGGGGACCTTTTATTCCTTGTCAACCAGGTGCTTTTACAACGCATTTGTCACAGAGACATGATGTTTATACGGATAATACGATTCATGGAGAGTGGTCACTAATTACGTGGCGTGAAAAAAACGGAGAAGTGTATCGTACGTCTCCTGCAATGATTTGTTTTGCTCCGAAACAAAATTATGAAATTGAGTTTAATTATAAAGTCGATAATAGGAATGTTTATAAAGTGGTTGGTAAATCATTATTAACAGGAGAACAAATATTCTCTTATGACTTGAATCGGACTGGGAAGTGTAATGTTTGTTTTACAACACCGGACTGTACAGATTTTTATATTGTCATTGTTAAACAGGGAAATGGTATGTTAGTCATAGATGACTTTGGAATCAAAGGTAAACTTGTACAGAACTCTGTGAAATGACGATTCATATTCGTCGTTAGAATTAAAAGGAAAGGTCATCCTTCATCCTAACACGACACGCTAAGCCGGAGATGGCGCGGGAACTCCGACATATGGAATTACTTTGATACTTTCCGGAGGGAAATAACAAATGTCCGGCATCGAGCTATGTTAGGTCCGTCACCTGAGGGCGTCAGGTCCGTCACTAGACCATGCCAGGTCCGTCACCAGTCATTTTCCCTTTTGGGGAGGCATCAGAAATAACTTAAATCTGAACTGTATGGCTTTTTTCAAAAAAATTCAACAGAAGATTAATGGGAAGTGGTATCCGAAGTCCGTTACTGTCGGTAAACCCGTGACAACAAAAGAGGTATCTGACCGTTTGGCACAGATATCGACTGTGAGCCGTGCCGACACCTATGCTGTTCTCATGGAACTGGCAGGCGTGCTGGCTGATTACATGTCACAAGGACGTACCGTAAAGCTTGACGGGCTGGGCACTTTCTATTACACCCTTACTGCGGGAGGTAACGGGGTCGAATCGGCAGACAAGGTGAGTGTTTCGCAAATAGCTGGCGTTCGTGTCCGTTTCATTCCTGAAGCCACGAAAAACAGCGGTAGTAAGACGATGAACCGCTCGCTTATCAGCGACAACATCTTTTGGATGGAATTGAATGGCGCACCCGAGACAACTCCTGAAGAAGGAGGCGGTGAAGACCGTCCGGAGATCGAGTGATCTTTCTCTGAATGTATGATGAAAGTGTTGCAAAATAACTGCCTTGTCCGTCGGGATGGGAGAAGGGTTTGCAACACTTTCTTTTTGGGGGGCGGAGTCAAATGTATAATAAGTGAATAATCCTATTCATGAAAATACCACCTAACTATCCGGAAATTTCCGTACTTTTGTCATCAGTTTAAAACGAACAGACAAAAGCAATGAAATATCTGATAAAGGCCCCGAAAGAAAGACTTCGGGCTTCTGTGCAACTTCCTGCTTCCAAGAGCATTAGTAACCGTGCTTTGATATTGAATGCACTAAGTTATAGTCCGTATGATATACAGAACCTTTCCGACTGCGATGATACGGAAGTGATGGTTAAGGCATTAAATTCTAACAGCTGTGATTTCGATATAAAAGCTGCTGGGACGGCGATGCGCTTCCTGACGGCATTCCTTTCCAAGATTATCGGTGAATGGACGATCACCGGAACGGAGCGGATGAAGAATCGCCCGATCAAACTGCTGGTCGATGCATTGAACTCGTTGGGCGCCCGTATCGAATATATGGAGAAGGAAGGTTATCCCCCTTTGCGTATCTTTGGAAGTGCGTTGCAAGGAGGCGAGATCTCTCTGGCAGGAGGTGTCAGTTCACAATATATTTCAGCTTTGTTAATGATCGCTCCTTTGATGGAAAAGGGATTGACATTACATCTGGAAGGAAATATCATCTCCCGTCCTTATATCAATCTGACGTTACAATTGATGGAACAGTTTGGGGTGAAAGCTACCTGGAACGGACAAACCATCAAGATTCTTCCCCAGGAATATAAACCGATCCGTTTTACCGTGGAGTCGGATTGGAGTGCCGCTTCTTACTGGTATGCAATCATGGCTTTGTCGAAAAATGCCGAAATAGAACTGCTGGGCCTTTTTAAGAACAGCCTGCAAGGAGATGCCGCCGGAGCAAAACTATTTGCTCAACTGGGTGTTGGTACGGCCTTTACAGACCGGGGCGTCGTGCTGAAATATAACGGAAATGTGACAAAAAAGTTGATCTACAATTTTGTCAACGAACCCGATTTGGCGCAAACATTTGTTGTCACCTGCGTGTTACTAAATATCCCCTTCCGCTTCACCGGATTGCAATCGCTGAAGATAAAAGAAACCGACCGTATCGAAGCTTTGAAAACGGAACTTCGTAAACTCGGCTATCTGTTGACCGACAGCAACGACAGTATTCTGGAATGGAATGGGGAACGTTGCGAACCGGAAGCTGATCCGATTATTGCCACATATGAAGACCATCGGATGGCAATGGCATTTGCCCCGGCTGCGCTGGTATTGCCGAAAGGTCTTAAAGTGGCTGATCCAGAAGTGGTGACAAAGAGTTATCCTGCCTATTGGGAAGACTTGCGCAAAGCAGGATTTGCTTTAATTGAAAATTAACATGTGGTACATTATCATTGGTATTATCGTGCTTGGCGTTATTGCTGCCATAGCCGGTTATTTCAGGAATAAAAAATTACAGCAGATGCTGGAACGCGGGGAGATCAGCGAGATACCTGAAGCGCGTGAAATTCCCGAAGAATGCTGTGGCCAGCATGAGACTTGTGAGCGTGACAGTCTGTTGGCTGCCGTCAGCAAAAAGATTGAATATTATGATGACGAGGAACTGGATCGTTTCCGGGGGCTGGAGGGAGATGAGTATGAAGAGGATGCCGTCGATGAGTTCCGCGAGGTACTTTATACCCTGCAGTCGGAAGAGGTGGCCGGGTGGCTCCGTAGCCTGCAACTTCGTGGCGTGAACCTGCCGGATGCACTGAAGGATGAAGCATTTCTTATTGTCGGTGAGAGAAGAATACATTAAACGGTAGAGAACGTCAACCAGTGTTTGACATAAAGATTGTTTCTACCTAATGAAACACTTGTTTCTATATGGTGAAACAGTTGTTTCTTTATAGTGAAACTTTCTGTACCTCGTATCGGATATAAGGATAAGATTGCACAAATAAGACGAACCATCATATGGAATGAATATGGATCTATTACAATATACTTTTTTTCAACATGCTTTGCTGGGCAGCTTGTTAACAGCCATCACCTGTGGTATTGTCGGGACATACGTTGTCGCACGCCGTCTGGTGTTTATCAGTGGCGGTATAACTCATGCCTCTTTCGGTGGTTTGGGGCTTGGCTTTTATCTGGGTACAAACCCGATCTTGATGGCAATGGTCTTTTCCGTTCTTTCCGCTTTCGGGGTGGAATGGGCGAGTAAGACACAGGATGTGCGTGAAGATTCGGCAATTGCCGGTGTTTGGGCGCTTGGAATGGCGCTCGGAGTGATTTTCATATTTCTTACTCCCGGTTATGCTCCCAATCTGTCTGCCTATTTGTTCGGTAATATCCTGACGATCTCCTTGTCCGATATTATCTGGATAGCTGCTTTAGCGGTGGTACTGATCGCAGTCTTTTCCCTCTATCTGCGGGAGATAGTCTATGTCGCTTTCGATAGCGACTTTGCCAAGACGCAGCATATCCATGTAAAGTGGATCGAATATATGATGATGTTCTTTATTGCCCTGACTATTGTCCTTTCCATACGCCTGGTCGGTATTATGTTGCTGATGAGTTTGCTGACTTTGCCGCAAATTACAGTGAATCTGTTCACTTCCGACTTTAAGAAGATCATTTGGGGGAGTATTGTCCTTGGCTTTCTAAGTTGTGTGGTGGGGCTGGTTCTGTCTTATTTCCTGAATGTACCGTCGGGAGCTTTTATCATCCTGGTGCTGGTGCTGGTCTTTTTGATCCTGAAAGGAGTATTATTCTTTACGAAGAGGCAATAAAACAGGCTCTTCTCAGTTTATTATATGATAAAGAGTGCACATAATACGTGAAGAAAGGTTTTTACTATATAATTTCGATATTCGTAGTTCTCTTGCTTTGGTCGTGCAGTACGAAGAAAAACACCAAAGCAAGCCGGTTCTACCATTCCTTTACATCCAGATACAATATCTATTATAACGGAAAGACTTCTTTTGATGAAGCCCTGAAATCTATGGAGACAGGCTACAAGGAAAGTTATTCCGAAATGATCCACATGTATCCGATCAGTGCACAGCCGAAAGATAAAAAGGAAACCGGCGGTCCCTTCGACCGCGCCATCGAGAAAGGCAATAAAGCCATAAAACTTCATTCCATCAAAGCCAAGCCGGCAAAGAAACCGGGTTGGCGTAACGATCCCAAACAACGTGCTTTGCAGGAACAGGAAGAATATAACCCTTTCCTGAAGAAATGTTGGCTGCTGATCGGGCAGGGACAGTTCTATAATGCTGATTTCTTGCAAGCCTCTGCCACTTTTTCTTATATTGCCCGCCATTATTCCCATGACGAGGAAGTAGTGGCCGAAGCCCGTTTGTGGCAGGCCCGTTGTTATTCGGAAATGGATTGGTTCTATGAGTCCGAAGATATTTTGGGTAAGCTGAATACTAATGGAATACCCCGCAAGAACCTGAATCAGTATGCCGCTGTTTATGCCGATTATCTGGTCAAGAGCAAACAGTATGAAGAAGCTATCCCTTATTTTAAGACGGCAATCAAATCGGAAAAAAGCAAACTTCAGCGTACCCGTATGAAATACCTGCTGGGGCAAATCTATGCTGCGCAGGAACAGGACGGCCTTGCCTATAAAATGTTCAACGAAGTAGCCAAAGCCAGTCCTCCCTATGAACTTGAATTTGCAGCCCGTATCCGTCAGACGGAAGTGTTCTCAGGCGCTAACTATCAGAAGGTAGTCAAGATGCTTCAACGCATGGCGAAGAGCGATAAGAATAAGGATTATCTGGATCAGGTTTATTATGCCCTCGGAAATGTTTACCTGAACCGGGAAGATACGGCAAATGCCATAAAGAATTATGAATTGGGTATCGAAAAGAGCACACAGAACGGACTGGAGAAAGCTATCTGCCAGATCAAACTGGGCGATATCTATTTCACCATGCGTGATTATGTAAAGGCTCAGCCCTGTTTCAGTGGCGCATTGTCCGGTATCCAGAAAGAATACAAAGACTTTAAGCGTGTGTCGAAACTTTCGGCAGTCCTGGACGAGCTGGTCGTACATGTGGAAGCTGTCCATTTGCAGGATAGCTTACAGACCCTGGCAAAAATGCCGGAGACGGAACGTTTGGCTGTCATCGACAAGATCATAGAACAGGTAAAGAAAGAAGAAGAAGAGGCCAAGGCTTTGGCTGAGAAAGAGGCTTATCTGGCTGACCAGGCTGCCAAAGGAACGGGTATAAACCGTCCCGGAACGGAAACTGGCGGTATCGTTCTCCCGACTGCATCGGGTGGGACTTCTTTTTACTTCTATAATCCTTCGACCGTATCGCAGGGTAAGGCACAGTTCCAACGCAAGTGGGGACGTCGTACACTGGAAGATAACTGGCGTCGGCGTAAAAAAGAAATGTCGACCTTCAACGAAGATGCTCTGGAAGAGGGTGAACTGGCGGAGACAACAGCCGGAGCCGTCGGACCGGACGGTCAGCCTTTGCCGGCCGATTCGCTGGAGGCCGGTTTGCCGGAGGTTGCTGCCGATGACCCGAAATCACGCGAATATTATTTGCAGCAGTTACCTTTCACGCAGGAAGATGTGGATGCCTCGAATATAATTATTGAGGACGGATTGTATAATATGGCGATGATCTATAAAGATAAACTGGAGGATTTGCCTTTGTCGATCGAGGCTTTTGAAGAACTGGAACGTCGTTTTCCGGATAATTCGCACCGCTTGGAGAGTTATTACCAGGTCTATCTGATGGCGCTCCGTACGGGTAATACCTCTTTGGCTGCCGAGTACAAGACGAAGATGATCAATGCCTTCCCGAATGAGGATTATACGATTGCCATCTCTGACCCGAATTATGAATATAATATACGTATGATGGATTCCGTACAGGATTCGATCTATCAACAGACCTATAATAGTTATCTGGCAAGCGATACCGTTACCGTGCGTCGGAATTTCCGCGATGTCAGTGTTAAATATCCGTTGGCAACCCTGATGCCGAAATTTATGTTCCTGGATGCGTTGACTTATGTACAAGCCGGTGATGCCGAAGGTTTCAAAACGGCCCTGAAAGCGTTAGTAGAGAAATATCCGACAGCCGATGTGACGGAACTGGCAGGTGAGATGCTGAAAGGTATCCTTCGCGGCCGTACCTTGATGCAAGGCAGCGTGACCGGTATGACCTGGAACCTGCGTTTTGGTCTGGGTGAAGACGGTTCTTTGTCGGCAGCCGACTCTGCTCGTACATTTACTGCCGAGCCGAATACTCCTTACCGTATGATCCTGATGTATCCGACCGGAAGTGTGGATAAAAACCAGTTGCTGTTTGCCGTGGCAGCTTACAACTTTGCCAACTTTATGGTGAAGGAGTTTGATTTGGCTTTTGAAGAAGCAGGCCCGATGTCAATGCTGAACATCATCGGCTTTACAGGTATTGAAGAAATCCTGCAATACTATAAAATGATTTATGGTAAAGATGGTTACGCTCAGGCTCTGGATAAAAATGTTGCTATCCTTCCGATCTCCGAGGACAATTACGAGACATTGATGCGAGGTAAGACACTGGAAGAATATATCAACTTCTTTGAAGAAAACTTTGGCGGTAAAGCCCCGGAATTGGCAACACGTTGGAAGAATCGTATGCTGGTGGAAGAAGAAAAAGTGAAAGAAGCCGAAGCTGAAACTGAAGCAGAACTTCCGGGCGAAGATCAACCGGGCGAAGCAGTTCAACCGGAAGATGAATCCCCGGCAAAAGAAATCAAGTCGGTACGTAGAAAAGAAGCCGAGGAAGAAAAGAAAGAAGAAGCTGAAAAACCAGTAGAACAGGTTGCTCCGAAAGATACTGTCATTCCGGAGATATCTGTCCCGGATACTGTTGCCAATGTTCCGGCAATTGAAGCTCCTGTCGATACGGTTTCCGTACAGCCGGCTGTTTCTGATACTGTTGCGGTTGCTTCTCCTCAGGATACTGTCCCTGCCGTGCAGGCACCGGAAGAACGGAAAGAGCTTACATTAAAAGAAATAGAAGCAATCCGCAAACGCGAAGCCGCAGCCGAAGAAGCCCGTAAGGAAGCTGACCGCAAGGCATTCGAAGCACAACAGAAAGCCGAGAAAGAATTGCAGGAGCAGAAAGCCAAGGAACGTGCTGACCTGTTGAAGAAACAGGAAGAAGAAGAGAAAGCCCTTCTGAAAGCGAAAGCCGACCGTGAAAAGCAACTTGAACAGGATCGTAAGAACAAGTTGAAACAGGCCGAAGCCGACCGTAAAGCGAAGCAGAAAGCCCGTGAAGAACTTCGCAAACAAAAAGAGCGCGAATACAAGGAAAGGCTCAAACAAAAGGAAAAAGAGCGCAAACAGAAGGAAAAAAAGTATAAAGAAACACTGAAAGCAAAAGAAAAAGCCCGCCGCGAAGCGCAAAAAGCGAAAGAGGCGGCAGCACGTAAGAGGTGATGAGCTTTGTCATGGCTCGAGTCTGCCATGACAAAACAGTTTTTCTTATGCATATTGGTAGTCTTTCAGCTTTTGCTGTAATTCTTTGCGTGCGAAAAAAATACGGCTTTTTACTGTCCCCAAAGGGAGATTTAGTTGTTCTGCAATTTCATGATATTTATATCCATTTAAAAATAAGGAAAATGGGATTTTTACTTCATCGTTCAATTCTGCAACAGCTTTTGTGATCTCCTGAATTTGATAAACCTTGTCTGGAGAACCTGAGATGGAGTCATTGGTTATGTTTAAGTTGTACAAATCAGTATTTTGATCTACTACAGTCTGTTCACGTACAATCTTATGATAGTTATTAATGAAAAGATTGCGCATTACGGTCATAACCCAACCTGTAAAATTAACATTGTCTACAAATTTTTCCTGATTGTCCAACACTTTCAGTGTAGTATCTTGCAACAGATCCAGAGCGTCATCCCTGTTTGCTGTTAGCTTGATAGCGAAATTCATCATGTGATCCTGTAATCCGAGTAATCTTTGTTGAAATTGTATTCTGTTCATAATGTTTGTTGTTTATTAATTTACGTTTTTATCTGCTGCAAATCTATTTTTTATGTTCATTATGGCGTGTTCGATTTCGTATGGAAAGATTCAGAAATTGTTTTACATACCCATTAGAGCATATTTGTCGGATGATTTCGTACTTTTGGTAGACAGTAGATGGTCTTTCGGTGAATGCTGAATAGATTTATTGTAAATATCGGATAGAAATGATCTTCTTTTGTTCTTATCTAGTTACTATTGGAGAGGATATTGGTAAGGTAAAGAATATTTTTCCGGATATTAGTTCTTGGAGAACTATTTCATTTAAAGACTATATCACATTGTGAAAACAAAATTATATAAAAATGGAAATAAATACAAAACCTAAGATGGTAATATAACTATATTTAACCAATTTGAGTCTTCTTGTAATTTATCAATCTTTTCTATTAGTGTCCTTATTTATCAATTAATTTGCCTATGTATGTAATACATAGCAACTTATCGTATAGCCATAGTTCTCCAAGAACTATGATGATAAAATGACTGTTCATATTAAATAATTCTTAGACCTGTTTTTGTTTATTAACCTTAAATTAGCAAGTGTAATGATTAGATTGCGAAAGAGGTGTAGCGGTCAATGCTGTCAGCCTCAGAAGATTCAAAGCACGAAGCCTGGAAAATATTCATATGGATGGATATTACCGGCATTTTTATTAACAGTTGTGGGACTACCCTGTCGAGACCTTCGGGCTGAAGTATTTCCCGTGGTAGCCAAAGTTCAACAATCGTCGAAATTCAAAGGTAAAATCTCGGATACGGGAGGAGATCCTTTACCTGGTGCTACGGTGCAGATAAAAGGTAGTACGAAAGGGGTTATTGCCGATATGGATGGTAACTTTGAGTTTGATGATAGTACCCTGGTTGTTTCGTATATCGGTATGGAAACTAAGGAAATAAAGTATACCGGACAGAAATTCCTGAATATTGTAATGGAAGCAAAAACGGATGAGTTGGAAGAAGTAACCGTAGTCGCTTTCGCCAAACAGAAAAAAGAAAGTGTGGTATCCGCCATTACGACTGTGAAACCGACGGAGTTAAAAATCCCGAGCAGTAACCTGACAACGGCTTTTGCCGGTCGTGTTGCCGGATTGATCTCTTATCAAACAAGTGGTGAGCCGGGACAGGATAACGCCAGTTTCTTTATCCGTGGTATTACGACTTTTGGTGCTGAGGCAAAGAAAGATCCGCTTATCCTGATCGACGGTATTGAATTGAGTACGGATGACCTGGCACGTTTGAATACAGATGATATTGCCAGTTTTTCGATCATGAAAGATGCTACGGCTACGGCATTATACGGTGCACGCGGAGCGAATGGCGTAATCTCTGTTACAACGAAAGAAGGTAGAGAAGGAAAAGTAACCATTAACGCCCGTGTGGAAAACTCTTTCTCATCTCCGACCAAAAAAATCAGCCAGACCGATCCTGTTACTTATATGCGGATGCAGAATGAAGCGATTAAAACCCGTGACCCACTGGGATTGGCTTTGTATTCGGAAGAAAAAATAACGATGACCGAACGTGGATTATATCCGAATATTTTCCCGACAACGGACTGGTATGATACCATGTTCAACGATGTGATCTCCAACCAGCGTGCCAATCTGAGCCTTAGCGGTGGTGGAACGGTTGCCCGTTATTATGTGGCTGCCAATGTCTCGAAAGACAATGGTAACATGAAAGTCGATAAAAGAAATAATTTTAATTCTAATATCAGCCTGATGAAATATTCGATCCGTTCGAATATCAATATCAACCTGACAAAAACAACGGAGTTGGTATTGCGTATGAGCGGAACGTTTGATGAATATACAGGACCTATCGGCGGCGGTTCTTTTATGTACAAGGAAGTGATGATGGCCAATCCCGTATTATTCAAACCTTATTATGAACCGGATGAACAGTACGCATATTCCAAGCATATCTTATTCGGTAACTATGGTGCCGGTAATTATGTAAACCCGTATGCACAGGCATTGAAGGGGTATAATGATTATAGTAAGAATACGATGCTGGTTCAATTCGAAGGTAAGCAGAAGTTGGATATGTTGACCGAAGGACTTGCTATCCGTGCAAAGATCAATATAGACCGTTATTCTGAATATTCGGTAGACCGTGCTTATTCTCCTTTCTTTTATAATATATCATCTTATAATCTTCAGAATAATACTTATAAACTGAATCGTTTGAATCCGGCTACCGGTACGGAATGGATTAATTATAATCCGGGAAATAGATATGTAAATACGAATTTTTATCTGGAAGGAGCAGCAGAATACACCCGTAATTTTGACAAACATGGGGTAAATGCTTTGTTAGTTTATACAATGCAAAGTAAAAAGACGGGTATAGCCGATAATCTTCAATTGTCTTTACCCGGGCGTAATATGGGGTTAGCCGGACGTGCAGCCTATAATTATGACGGGCGTTATTTCGGTGAGTTCGTTTTTGGATATAATGGTTCGGAACGTTTTTCCAAAAATAATCGTTGGGGATTCTTTCCTTCTGTAGCCGGTGGCTGGATGCTCTCAAAAGAAAGCTTTTTCGAACCTCTGACGACAGTGTTTGACCAGTTTAAGTTTAAGGCCTCTTACGGTTTGACAGGCCAGGATCAGATTGGAGATGGTAATGACCGGTTCTATTATCTGTCGCAAGTAACATTGAATAGCAGTGACCGGAATGTGAATTGGGGTACTCAATTGAATTACAATCCGGGGGGAATTATTGTAGACCGTTATGCCAATGATGAGATTGGATGGGAAAAATCCTATAAATTGAATGTGGGAGCAGAAATGCGTACGGTATTTGGGCTTTCAGCCAATGTTGAATATTTCACAGAACGGCGGGAAAATATTTTGCTGAACCGTATAATCCCGAATACAATGGGGATCATTCCTGATGTAAAGGCTAATTTAGGAAAGGCGAAAGGTAAAGGTGTGGATATGGAACTGAACTATGAGAAGAGTTTCAATAAAGATTTATGGATCACAGGACGCGGAACGTTTACGTATGCAACGAGCGAGGCTGTGGAATGGGAAGAACCGGATTACAGTGAAACTCCTTGGTTGTCGAAAGTTGGCAAATCGTTGGGACAGACATGGGGATATATAGCAGAACGTTTGTTTGTTGATGAAGAAGAAGTAAAAAATTCTCCTACCCAATTCGGTGAATATATGGCGGGTGATATTAAATATCGTGATGTAAACGGTGACGGTAAAATTTCGGAATTGGATAAAGTTCCTATCGGTTATCCGACAACCCCGGAGATTAATTATGGTTTCGGTCTGTCAGTAGGTTACAAAGGACTCGATGCCTCTTTCTTTTTTCAGGGATCGGGGCGCCAGTCTTTCTGGCTGGATCTTAAAAAGATCACTCCGTTTTTAGATGGAGATGCCGGAGAGAATGGTGAAGATGGTTTGCTGGGACAAAATGCAGTGCTGGATGTGATAGCTAATAGCTATTGGTCGGAAAATAACAGGAATCCTTATGCTTTCTGGCCTCGTTTGGCAAATCAGTCAGTTGAAAATAACAATCAGACAAGTACCTGGTTTATGCAGGATGCTACTTTTCTTCGATTGAAATCTGTGGAAATAGGTTATACTGTACCCAAAAATTTGGTGAAGAAGTTCAAGGTTCAGAACTTACGTTTTTATGTGAGTGGAACTAATTTGCTTTGTTGGAGCAAATTTAAACTATGGGATCCTGAAATGGCAGGTAACGGATTAGGTTATCCTGTTCAACGTGTGATCAATGTGGGACTTAATTTAGGATTCTAATTTAATAAAACGGAAAATATGAAATCGATATATCAATATTTAATATATATATGTACGGCTTTTTCAATAGCCTCCTGTAATTATCTGGATGTTGTTCCGGACAATGTTCCGACATTGGATAATGCCTTTTCAGACCGGTATACAGCTGAACAATATCTGGCTACCTGTTATTGGGGAATGCCAAAGTCGGCCGGATGGAATGAGAATCCGGGGATATTCGGATCGTTAGAGATGATCTTTAATAAAGAAGGGAGTACTTCCGGTGGTATGAAATTCGGGCTGGGAACCGATAGTCCTACCAGTGCTTTGATCAATTATTGGGGTGGTACAGGTAGCATGATCCGTTCTTTGTATGCAGGTATTCGTGAGTGTAATACTTTTATGGAAGGAATTGTTGGTGTAAAAGATCTGAACCAGTACGAAATTAAGCGTATGATTGCAGAAGTTAAACTGATTAAAGCCTATATGCACTTTTACTTGCTGACCTATTACGGCCCTATCTGTCCTTTGCGTGAAAATATACCGGTGAACGAATCAACACAAGGTGTCAGGGTATATCGTGAAAAAGTCGATGATTGCTTTGCCTATATCCTGGAATTATTGGATGAAGTAATAGAAGGCGATCCGCTTCCTTTGGTGATTGAAAACCAGACTAGTGAATTAGGCCGTTTTGCCCGTCCGGCAGCTTATATGTTGAAAGCAAAAGTTTTAGTCTATTGGGCCAGCCCGTTGTTTAACGGGAATACGGATTATAACAGTTTCCGTAATTATAACGGGGAACCGTTCTTTAATCAGACGTATGATGAAACACGTTGGCAAAAGGCTGCGGAGGCTTGTAAAGAGGCTGTCGATATTTGTGAGAGTGCTGGTATCCGTCTGTACCAGATTTCCGATTATATTGCTACTAAAACTCTTTCGGATGAAACTCAATTGGTACAGACATTGCGTGGTTCTGTAAGTGACCGCTGGAATTGTGAGTTGGTATGGGGAAATTCTTCTTATCCGGTAAATAGTGGTTTGCAGGGAGAATGCATCTGTTATCTGGAGCAGGCAACCTCTTTAAACTATGGAACACGTATGAGTGTGTCGATGGCGACGGTCGAACAGTTTTATTCTAAAAATGGTGTTCCTATTGAGGAAGACAAAGAATATGATTATTCGAATCGCTTCAATGTGCGGACCGGAGACGAGGATCATAAATATTATATTCAGAAAGGTGAGCAGACTGCCGCTATGAATTTTGACCGTGAGCCTCGTTTTTATTCGACATTAGGTTTTGACCGTGGTAAATGGTATGGGAACTCATATAAGAACGTACCGGATGACGATGCGGAATGTCTATATCCCAAAAATCGGTTCGGTGAATTTTCTTCGGTAGCCAATCCGGGTAATTATAATGCGACAGGTTATTGGCCCAAAAAGTTGGTTTCGATCAATTCCAGTTTCCGTAATGCCAATGATATCAGCTGGGAAAACTATGCTTTTCCGGATATGCGTTTTGCCGACCTTCTCTTACTATGCGCCGAAGCTTTGAATGAATCGAAAGATGCTCCCGACGCGGAAGTTTATAAGTATGTGGACATGGTACGTGAACGTGCCGGTTTGAAAGGAGTGGTGGAAAGCTGGCAGAAATATTCGAATCAGGCTAATAAACCGTCTACGAAAGTCGGCATGCGTGAGATCATTCAGCGTGAGCGTAAAATCGAACTGGCTTGTGAAGGTGTTTATTATTGGGACAGCCGCCGCTGGAAAACAGCCCAGAAAGAGCAGAACCGTCTGATACAGGGTTGGAATGTCAATGCCAAAGAGGTCGTGGATTATTATACTTTGACTACGGTCTATACGCAGTCATTTACTTATAAAAACTATTTTGCCCCGATACCAGAGTCTGATATTGTGAATAATCCGCAATTGGTACAGAATCCGGGGTGGTAATTAATAATGTAATACAGAATTATGAAAACGAAATATTATTTCAGTATACTGACTTCGGTTCTATTGCTTTGCTCTTGTTCGGAAAAGACACTGGAACCTATAACCGGAAGTCTGGGAAAACCCGGAGTGGTGACCGATGTAAATGTGGAACCGATAGCCGGTGGTGCCGTCGTTTCCTACCGCATTCCCAATTCGGAAGATATCCTGGCTGTAAAAGCCGTTTATACGCTTACGAATGGAAAAGAGACGGAAAGAGTTGCTTCTTTTTATGAGAACAAGATCAAAATAGAAGGATATAACGATACTATCCCGAATAAAGCGAATATTTATGTGATCAATCGTGCTCAGGAATTGTCGGATCCTGTGGAAGTGACTTTTACTCCATTGGAGTCTTCTTTGAGTAAAGCCATCAAGACAATATCGATCGTACAGGATTTTGGCGGTGCCCAATATAACTGGCGGAATGAAGACAAAGCTCCCTTGACGATGGAGTTTCTTGCACAGGATTCGCTGGGGCAAATGCAGACTATGCGTATTATGACTTCGGAAGCTGATTCGAACCGTTATAGTTTGCGCGGCTATAAAGCCGAGCCTCGTTATTTCGGGATGATCATGCGGGATAACTTTGACAACGCTTCCGATACTATTTTCCCTTCGGAAGGTCAGATAACACCGCTTTTCGAAGAAAAACTGAATAAAAAGAAAATGGTCGTTATGAAATTGGGTTCTGATGCCAGCTTTACCAATTGGGAGGGGATGGACAGCTATCTGATCGACGACGACCATGATACTTTCGGCCATTCGGCATCCAATTCCATGCCTGCCGCATTTACCATCGATCTGGGATGTATTGCGAAACCCAGCCGTGTTGTGATGTTCCAGCGTAAATATTCCGATTCGTATTATAACTGGGGAAATCCGTTGGATTTCGAGGTGTATGTGTTCAAAGGGACGGGAACACCTTCGCAGAGCGGTGACTGGAGTGAATGGGAAAAAGTGATGGATTGTCTGGTTGTCAAACCTTCCGGATCTCCGAGCGGAACAGTGACGGATGAAGATATTACGGCTGCTGAAGAAGGATATGAATTTGCTTTTGAATTGTCACAGGAACCGATACGCTATATCCGTCTTAAGATATTGAGTACCTGGGGTGGTTCTGCCTTTACTCATCCGGCAGAGGTGGATCTGTATGGGGAAGTGGTTGAATAGTATAAATTAAAAAAGAATATATAAACCATGAAAAGAATATATAGTTTATTAGTATTTATAGCATGCACTCTCCTGATTACTTCCTGTGAAGATTTTATGGATGTGCATAAAGAGTATATTGAAGGCGGAGAGATCATTTATGCTCCTAAACCGGATTCAATTGCGTTTATTGCGGGAAAAGAGCGTATTCTGTTTTTTTGCAGGACATATAATTCTCCAAATGTGAAATCGGTAAATCTGTATTGGAACGACGGATTGGATTCATTGCTTATTCCGGTATCCTTTAATTCAAGCTATGACAGCATCGAGGTCGTATTGGATAACATGGAAGAGAAGTCATATACATTCACAGTACAACTGGTGGATAATTTCGACCATCGTTCTTTGTCTGTAACAGATTTTGGAACTTCCTATGGTGAGAATTATCAGGTTTCCCTAATGGACCGTCGTATAAAGGATATTTCACTTACGGACAAAGGCGGTTCGGTGGAATGGTATTCTGCTGCAGAAGGCTTATTAGCCAATGAAGTCAGATACGTAAAAAATGATGGTACGGAAAGTATTATCCGGATGTCGTCGGCAGAATATACGACATTCTGTCCGGATGCCAAGGCGGGTGAAGAGTTTGAGTTCCGTTCTTTATTTATTCCGGAAGAAGAGTCAATCGATACTTTTTATACGGCATGGAGTAAGTATGATGAGGCTTTCCCTGCCGAATACAAGTTCGATCGTAGCGGATGGACGGTAACCGTTTCCGACGAAACTGCTAGTGACGGCGGTGGGAAAGATGCGATCATTGATGACAAACTGGATACCTGGTGGCATTCCAATTATACGGATGGAAATACACCTCTGCCGCATTGGGCTGTGATAGATATGGAATCATCGAAAGAAATGTCGAAAATAGAAGTTTATCGCCGTCCTGGTACCACCGATACGAAAAGTGTTGAAATTTATATAGGAAATAGTCCGGATGCCAACGCTACAGATTGGATTCAGTTGGTAACTGGAGTGTTCGGTGATGGTGATAGTTTGGAATTGCCTGTTCCCGCATCAATAGATACAAACCGGGGCCGTTACATGAAGATTCTCTTGCCGGATAGTAACCGTGAACCTTTTACTAACATTGCAGAAGTGTATATTTATGGCAAGTGATCGTTTTTCATAGTACTAGATTAGTGAAGTACGCCAAAAGAAAATTCGATTGGCGTACTTCTTTTTTATTAAAATCCAAAATATTCTTTCGCATTCTTATAACTGATATCCTCTACCATCTTACCGATGAAAGGAATTTCAGAAACAGGCAATTCGCCGTTTTCCACTTCTTTACCCAGCATATTGCAAAGGATACGGCGGAAGTATTCGTGACGCGGATAAGACAGGAAACTGCGTGAATCGGTCAGCATTCCGACAAAACGGCTCAGCAGGCCCAGATCGGACAGCGTGTTCATCTGGTCTTCCATGCCATGGATCTGATCCAGGAACCACCAGCCGGCGCCATACTGCATTTTGCCCGGCAGCGAACCGTCGTTGAAGCTGTAAGCCGTAGTCATCATTACGGCACTGTCTTTCGGGTTCAGGTTGTAGAATATCGTTTTAGTTAATGCTCCTTCTTCTTCCAGACGGCTGAGGAAACGAACCATCGGTTCTGCCACTTCCAGGTCGCCGATAGCATCGTATCCGGTATCCGGACCCAGCTTTTTGAACATGCGGGCATTGTTGTTACGTGTCGGACCGATATGGAATTGTTGTGCCCAGTTGCTGCGGGCATCCATAACAGCCAGTTCATACAACATGGCAGAGCGGAACTTGTCGATCTCTTCGCCGGTCAATGCCTTATTCATTCGGGCTTTCATGAAGATAGCTTCTATCTCGGCATTGGTATAAGGAGTTGCGTAGAATGTACTCAAACCATGATCCGATACGCGGCAACCGACAGATTCAAAGAAGTCATGACGTTTCTGTAAAGCCGCTAACAAGTCTTTGAATGAAAGGATCGACATGCCGGAAGCAGCTTCCAGCTTGGTCAGGTATTCATTGTAAACAGCTACATTTTCGATAGCCATCGCCTTGTCCGGACGCCAGGTAGGAAGAACTTTCGTCTTCAACGATGTGTTACGGATCGCTTTATGGTATTCCAATGAATCGACCGGATCGTCAGTCGTACAAACAACTTCCACATTCATGCGTTCCATGATGGCCTGCGCACGAAATTCCGGGGTTTGCAGTTTGGCGGTACATTCGTCGTATATTTCACGTGCAGTTGAAGGATTCAACACCTTGTCGACACCGAATATGCGGCTCAGTTCCAGGTGAGTCCAGTGGTAAAGCGGGTTGCGCATAGCATGTTGCAAGGTATCCGCCCATTTCTGGAATTTCTCGAATGTCGGTTTGTCGCCGGTGATATACTCTTCGGGAACACCGTTTGCACGCATGGCACGCCATTTGTAATGGTCTCCGCCCAACCAAATCTCTGTCAGGTCGGCAAACTGGTAGTTGTCGGCTATCTGCTGCGGGATCAGGTGACAATGATAGTCAATGATCGGCATCTTTGCTGCATGTTCGTGATACAGTTTTTGGGCTGTCTCTGTCTGTAGCAGGAAATCTGAATCAAGAAAAGGTTTCATATATCAACGGTATTTTTTGATGATGCTTAATGCGTTGCTGCAAAGAGCAGTGATGGCATTCCAGTCTTTGGCTGCAATGGCTTCTTTAGGGAACAGGTTGGAACCCATTCCTACACAAGTAACGCCAGCCTTGAACCAGGCCGACAAGTTCTCTTCTGTCGGTTCGACCGCTCCTGTAGCCATAATCATAGACCATGGCATCGGTGCTTTGATATTCTTGACAAAAGAAGGACCACCCACATTCCCGGCCGGGAATACTTTACACAAATCACATCCCACTTCCTGTGCAAATCCTATTTCCGAAACAGATCCGCATCCCGGTGTGTAAGGAACCAGGCGGCGGTTACATACCTTCGCAATTTCCGGATTGAACAACGGGCCGACAACGAAGTTGGCACCCAGTTGCAGGAACAGGGCAGCCGTAGCCGGATCGACGATAGAACCGATACCTAAAACCATTTCAGGACATTCTACCGCAGCATATTTTACCAGTTCGGCAAATACTTCATGGGCGAAGTCTCCGCGATTGGTAAATTCAAATGCACGTACTCCGCCATCATAACAAGCCTTTAATACTTGTTTAGCCGTTTCTATATCTTTATTATAATAAACAGGTACCATCCCGGTGCTGATCATCGCATCCAATACCTGCATTTTACTAAATCTAGCCATCTTTCTCTTTAATTTTCAATTCTCAATTTTCAATTACCTCGACACTCTTCCCGATCCGTCGCCTTCCATCAGTTTTTCCACTTCGTCGACAGTTACCTGGTTGAAGTCACCGTAGATGGTGTGCTTCAGGCAGGAAGCAGCGACAGCGAAGTCGAGTGCTTTCTGGTCGTCTGTAGTATAAGTCAGCAAACCGTAGATCAGGCCCCCCATGAAAGAGTCGCCGCCACCAACGCGGTCGACGATATGAGTAATATCGTAACGGCGTGACTGATATAATTTACCGTCGGCATACAGAACACCGCCCCATGTATTATGATTGGCATTGATAGAACCACGCAAAGTGATGATTACTTTCTTTGCACGTGGGAATTTTTCCATCAATTGTGTGCAAACCGATTCGAATTCAGCTGCATTTACCTGGCCTTCAGTCTGTGCAACGTCGAAGCCCTCCGGTTTGATACCGAATACTTTCTCTGCATCTTCTTCATTTCCCAGAATCACATCGCAACCGGCAACCAGTTCAGGCATTACTTCAGAAGCCTTTTTGCCGTATTTCCAGAGGTTTTTACGATAATTCAGGTCGCAGGATACAGGTACACCCAGTTTATTGGCAGCCTGGATAGCTTCCAGACAAGCGTCGGCAGCACCTTGTGAGATAGCCGGAGTGATACCGGTCCAGTGGAACCAGGAGGCATCTTTCAGCACTTCTTCCCAGTTGATCATTCCTGCTTCTATTTCAGCAATAGAAGAATGGGCACGGTCGTAAACAACTTTGCTGGCACGGGCTACGGCTCCTGTTTCCAGGAAGTAGATACCCAGACGGTCGCCTCCGTAAACGATGTGGGAGGTTCCGACATCATATTTACGTAAATCCATAACACAGGCACGAGCAATATCATTTTTCGGCAAACGGGTTACGAACTCTGTGTCGATCCCATAATTTGCCAGCGATACGGCAACGTTAGCTTCGCCACCTCCGAAGGTAGCATTCAATTGATTTGTCTGATTGAAACGGAGATAATCTGGTGTGGCCAGTCTGAGCATTATCTCTCCAAAGGTGATTACTTTTTTATCCATGGCATAAACTTTTATATTCCAGTGCAAAAGTAGTAGTTTATATTTAATTTCCTAATATGTGTGTGCGAAAACATTTGTATAAAATGGAATAAAAACGGGTATATCTTGTTTATGTTGTCAATCATTAATCGATTTCGGATTTGAGTAATGATAACAGAATAATTCATCCTGTTGAAAAAATCATCGAACTGACCAAAGAGAATACATCCTTATATGAACGGATGATGGGTAATGAAAAAGAAAAGGTTGCTTTACTGGAAAAGTTATTGAATGAAAAGAAATAATTGAATTATTGTATGAGATGAACAGGTAGATTTTTGTTCACGAGGGCGTCATAAATGTTTTCGAGGCCCTCATAAATATTTTTGTAAATGTGTCAAAACTAAGGCACATCTCCTTTTTTATCTTAAAAATAGTCGTTCCTCTTTTTTTGTCTATGCGACTATTTTTTCAGTAATTAGGTAATAAGGCTTAATATTCGTCGTATGTTGAGCCACACGTGGTCTGATAAAGATAAATATAGTGTGTGTACTCCTTCTCTTTCCTGCTTTTAGTAGTTTTGTACACATCTTTTTGATATTAAAAGCTATAGCAAAGAAGGCAAAGTCCATTGTAACCTTGTCTTCTCCCACATGCCGGAACCTTTTGTATGCCATGTTGTGTTTCATTTGTCCAAAAACTGCTTCCGGTTCTATACATCGCCTTCCCCTATGCCTGATGCCTTCTTTCGAGAGTAACCTTTCCCGTGCCTGCCGTTTGTATTGGTTTAACCGGTGGTTGACTTCTATAATACGGTTCCCCCGGGCTTTAAAGCAACTGCCACGTAAAGGACACCCTTCACATCTTTGTGCTTTATACCGGGCACTTTCGGTGATGTATCCGCTAGCTGTTTTGTCACGCCTGGTTCCTATACGGTTCATGTGCTGCCCCATAGGACAAACGTAATAATCCTCTTCCGCATTGTAATAGAGACTCTCCGCATGGAATGGATTGGGGGTATAACGGGGACGCTGTTCTTTATGGAAGTAGTTGTACTTAACAAAGGCTCCTATCCCATTATCTTGCATGAACCGGTAATTTTCTTCCGAGCCGTAACCGGAGTCTGCCACACCGACAGTCGGTAAGCGGTTATAGCGTTGCTCAAAGGAGTGGAAGAAAGGTATGAGGGTCAGTGTATCGGTTGGGTTGGGAAACAGTCGGAAGTCTATGAGGAATTGGTTCTGGGTACCTATTTGCAGATTATATCCGGGCTTGGTCTGTCCGTTTCTCATGGCGTCCTCTTTCATGCGCATGAAGGTGGCATCAGGATCGGTCTTGGAATAGGAGTTGCGTTCTCCAAGAGTGTCAAGATGGTTGTCGTATTCCATCAACTTGTCACGGTACTCCTCAAGTTCCCGGACCTGTTTCTTCTTTTCCCGGATGACTTTCTTTTGTTCCTTGTCCTTTGTTACAGGCTGGTGTTCCAGCACCTCTTTAAGTTCATTCACTATATCTGAGAGCATGGCGGGAGTGAACTCTACGGGTGTGTCTTTGGCGGAGTTCTCTTGGGCTATGGCTTCATCCACCTGCTCCAGGAGAATGCGGATCTTATCCATCAGCTTTGTACGGTTCTTTTCGACTGTCTTGCGCCAGACAAAAGTATATTTGTTGGCTCTGGACTCAATCTTGGTACCGTCAATATACTCTACGTCAAGGCTGATGAAACCTTTGTCGACAAGGACAAGAACCAACTGCGTGAATACATTATTTATCTCTTCTTTTACACGATTACGGAAACGGTTGATGGTTATAAAATCCGGATGTTCATTACCGGAAAGCCAGATATAATGAATGTCACGTAGGAGAAGCTTCTCTATTTTGCGGCACGAATAGATATTGTTCATGTAGGCGTAGATAATCACCTTAAGCATCATTTTAGGATGATAAGGACAACGACCGGTTGCTTTATAAAGCTTCTTGAAATTGTCAAGATTGAGATTATCAACAACAGTATTAACTATGCGAACCGGATCGTTCGCTGCTATGTTTTCATCAATTCTTCCGGGAAAAAGAACTGTTTGGTTGGGAATGTAAGGACGAAAATGTAACTTTGCCATAATGAAAAACTTTATGCCTAAAGATACAAAAACTTTGGGTAATAACAAAGCCCGGGCTTGTGAAAGTCTGGGCTTTGTGCATAAAAAAAGGTTGTGCCAGCGTTTTGACACAACCTCAAAAACAACTTTTTTCCTTTAGTTTAATAGAATTATTGTATTCCACAAATGAGCCTGTAATAACCAAGTGAGGTTGACGACAGGATAGCTCATTTCTGCTAAGAAGTGAAATTCTTTATTTAGGTAAATGTATTACTTCACTTCCTGCCAATAAGAAAGCTCCTGTGCCATAGACTTCCCAGCTATCCGCTGAAAAGTTTTTCCTGGGGTCTGCACCGATAGGTTGTACCCAGCCAACCCGTCCTTCTTCATTTACACATTTATTCAGTCCAATCCATGCTTTTTTAGCGGCATTTATGTACAACTCTTCTTTTAACAGACCATTATTAACACCCCACGCCAAAGCATAGCACAAAAATCCGGAACCGCTGACCTCTCCTCCCGGATAAGATTCCGGATCAAGAAGGCTTGCCCTCCATAAACCGTCAGCCTGTTGTAAGGAGACAATACGAATTGCCATTTCCTTAAATAATTGTTCATAAAAACTTCTCTGCGGGTAATTGGCCGGTAATTCCTGTAAAATCCGGACCAGACCTCCCATAACCCAGCCATTACCGCGTCCCCAAAATATTAATTTGCCATTGGCTTCAACTCTGTCTTCTTTATTTCCTTTTACGACATATCCCAGATCACGAGCAAAGAGATGTTCTTTCTTATTGTACAGTAGGTCATAACATTCTTTGAAGCATTTATCATTATATTCCAGATATGAGTTATTATTCGTGACAATTCCCAATTTAATTAAAGTAGGAGGTGCCATAAATAATGCATCGCACCACCACCATTTTATGATATCTTTTTTCCCGGAAGTAGGATAAGGTTCTTTTAAGAAACGATCCAGTGCCTCAATAGTCGCATTTAACATTTCAGGACGTTTTTCCTTGCGATATAAATCAATGTACATTTGGCTGATTGCGATATCATCGGCATGGAACCAACGTTTACCTGGTTTCCAGTGAGTAGAATCATTTCCCACTGCCATCATTGCATTATATATTTTTTTAGAGCCTGTTGTTTCCCATGCTGCATATACCCCTGCATAAAAAGCACCGTTTGTCCAGTCCGTTTGTCCGTGCCGGGGGTGTGCCAATTGCCAGTCTGTTGTTTTGACCATCATCTTCTTGATATAATTATTTTCAAAAAGATACGCATAGTTTTGAAAATCCTGTGGCGAGAGATTAGAGGTATAATCGACATGTTCAGGTCTTTCCCATTCCTCTTTCATATTGTAAGGTAAACGAAAAACATTTCCTTTTGAATCGGCGAAATAAAAATTCGATATACTCAGACAATCAGGATTCCCATCTGCCCAATATGTATAGAACGGGTCTGTTGCATTTACCGGACGACGCATATAAGAATGATTACGCGGGCTGTTTTTCGTATATATATGTTCCTTTTTCCAGGTTTTCCCTGCATTTGTACTTATCCAGGATTCTACTTCTCCCCCTGTACCCCAGTGTTGAGGGCCTGCTGCGGTCGGAGCAATGACTCTCCAAAGATTTCCTTCTACGTAAAGACTTCCGGAATCATAATTATGGGTTGATGTTGTGATTGGATATTGTACCCATTCTTTCCCGGTCCAGTGAGCGACAAACCATTCACGGGGACCATGCTTAGGACCGGGCAAATGACCATAACTGGTCAGGTATAATACAATTGCATTTCCTTTCTTATCAAAATTGACATCTTTAATATAAAGATTTTGCCCCTTTGATTCGGCATCTATAACCCGGCAAGGACTATCTTTATCTACTATCGGCAATTTAATTGGTGTACCATCTGCTAAAGTCCAGGTCTTTCCGAAATCTGTAGTTTCTAAATAATACATATTTGTACGGGTATCGCAATCTCCGTTTTTATGACGATTAAAGGTCGTTACTAACTTGTTCCCATATTGACCTGTAATCTGATAATGGCCGGACTTGCTTTCACCTTCCGGAATAATGGATGCGATCTGATGGTAGTCACTCCAGTTTAATCCATCCGGTGAAGTCCTGTAGAACAATCTTCGTACGCCGTCATAACGGGTACAAAACATGAAATGTCCTTTATTTTCAACCAGTCGGGGTTGGGGATAAGCCATTATGTCTTCAAAGCCGGTCGATTCGAATTTAGAAACGTCGTAAGGCTTCAGACTTTTATATATAAATCCGGGACGATGGTTTCCCCTGCCGGCGATATAGACCCACAAATACCCTTCCTTATCAATCAAAAGGGCAGGATTGTCGTGTGGGTCATCTACTCCCTGCTTATCATATACGACCGTTGGCTTACACACTTTCCCGGTTGTATGATCATAACAACCTATCATGCAAAGCAAATATCTTTCTTTTTTATCGATCGTTCCTCCGAAAACAAAAAATGTTTTGTTTGTCTCAGGAGAATATATTGCCATAGGATTATGTTTGACTGTGTAGGTTCCCAAACCACCGGAGTATTTAGAACCATATTCGGACTTTTGCCCTAAATCGAACCATATGGGTCGATATCCGTCTATTTTATAGTTATTATATTCACCTTTCTTCTGTGCAGAAAGAGAATAAAAAACGAATAAAAAGAGAAACAATAATATCTTTTTCATCTTAATAATGTATTAATATGTTTAATTAAATACTGAAAACAGTTATTTTTCCAGAAGAGCAGCGGCACACCATAAATAAGGAGCCTGGCCATGATAATCACCAATTGCACGGGGACGATCATAATAATACTGTTTATCATTTTTCTTATTAGTTCCCACACAAACTTCCGTAACATCTCCTTCGCCATTAATGTAAGGAACTAGCGCTAACCATGCTTTGCGGGCGATCGGTGTATATTCGGTTCGATCCAACCATCCTTTTTTAATGCCTGTAATAATTGCATAAATGAACATCGCTGATCCGGAAGTCTCAGCCCAGCAATCGGCCTGGTCGATCAACTGATTCCACATTCCGTCTCTTCTTTGATATTTTTTCAAAGTACTCATCATATTTACGTATCCGTCAAATATCCGTTTTCTATCCGGATTATTTTCCGGTAAAACTTTTAGTAGCTCGGTCATGCCGGCTGCTACCCATCCATTTCCGCGTGACCAAAAATACGGGATATCAGGAGCATGATAGAACAGACCATTAGTACGCTGTAATTCATTCAGATAATAGACCATCTCTTTTGCAGCACGATTTATATATTTTTCGTCACCGGTTACGCGATATGCCTGATTTTGCAAAATAGTGATCATAAACATATCGTCGATCCAAAGACGAGTTTGCCAGGAATATCCTTTTTGTGTCCAGGCTTTTTCTTCGTCTTTCGCTTCCGGAGGCAGCTCCCATTGTGTATCAGCATAAGATAGTCCGAGATCGTAATAATCCTTATTATCAGTAACTCGGTAGAATTCCAGAGGTAAACACCCAAACATGTTCAAATCTACATGGTTTTTAGGGGGTAGGTAGAATTTCTCTGTTGAAAGTAAACGGTCGAAACGTTTTTTCAACATATTGAGCAATTCATTGTCTGCGGCCACTTGTGCATAACGTAATGCCCCTAACCAGGTACATACTTCAGCATAATGAATCCATTTTTTGCCATGAAGAAAATGTGGGCTGGAAATAAAATGTTTGCTCAACTTGTTACCTACTTCCTGAGGAGAAAACCCTTCTGGAAAAGAGGTTAAGTCTATATTTACTTCTATAGGGTTGATAGCATTTGTATTAAAATCGCGTGGCATCTTAAAAACACGCCCATTCTTATCACAGAAGTGAAGATCTGATTGGGAAGGCTGCCTTCCATGCCCGTCTGCCCAGATAGCATAGAAATCCGGATGGCAGTTTTTAGGACTTCTTACGTAAGTATGGTTTTTCGTGCTTCCAACTGTCAATTGCCGTTTCAATTTCCAACTGATCCCGTTATCATCACTTTCCCAAACAGCTATTTCTCCTCCTGGATTATATACCTGAGGTCCTTTTTCTGTCGGTGCAATTATCCGGATCAAGTCATTATCTGAATAGACAGATCCCATATCGTAATTACTATCAGATGTTGTAAGTTCCGTGTTATTCCATTTATTTCCGTCATAATGGAAAAACTCCCAGCTTCGAGGATCATTTTCCGGACCGGGTTGGTATCCCTTACTGGAAATAGTGAGAACCATCGGGCGATTTCGTTTATCAAATGCTATATCAAGGATATAACAGTTTTTCTTCAGAATTGTATAGTCTTTTATCAAAGCTGGATTTTGAATCTGATCAAATGGTAACTGAATTTTTTCCCCATTTGCCAAATGCCAACTCTTACCAAAATCATCAGTCTCTATATAGTATAGATTTGTTCTATAATTCAATCCTTTTCCTGCGGGATGAAAATCGAATGCTACTCCTATTTTTCCGTCTTTTTCTGCTGATATTTGATAGTGCCCTTTATCTATATGGGCAATAACTTTCCATTCATTCCATTTTATACCATCCCGACTTGTATTATATCCGATCACACGATCACCAACCCCGCCTTTATATTTTGTGAACAATCCTAAAAAGCCTTTCCCTTTTATATACCATATCTGCATATATGAAAAGTTATTAAATGGAACATCTTTGCCATTCACCTTTTCCGTAGCCTGGATTAAATCGAAGGTTTCTATGTCATAAGGTTTTCTGCTTTTATGGATATACGATGGTCTGGTAACGCCGTGAGAGGTTGAAAATATCCAGATATATCCCTGTTCATCCATTGAAATGACCGGATTATCGTGAGCGTCCGTTGTCTCTTTGTTTAATATTGTTGTCGGATTTGCCAGCATTTTTGTTTTGTGATCAAAATACGACACATTATGTAACAAAGAAATATTATCCCTATCAGTTCCTCCGAAGCAGAAAAAACTTTTTTCTGCTTCTAGAGAATATATCGCAAAAGGTCTGTGATTAGCAGGATATACAGCCATTCCTCCACTGTATTTATATATATACTCGTTATTGGAAAGCTGATTCCTATACCATATCCCTTTATATCCGTTCGCTTTTGTGTAAATAAAGGTTGCTTCGGTAGCTTTCGCATCCAAATTCACAAACTGTTGCCCTAAACTATTAAAACAAAAGCTTAGTAGATTTACGATTAGTAATATGTATTTGATCTTCATCTCTATACCGGATTATTAATAACCTTCTGTTTGAGGGGATACAGGATCGACGGTTAACAAAGCGACATTTTTCTCTGCTCCGGGATATCCAATATTCTGATTGATCACTCCGTTTACATTCGACACGATCGCTTCTTCAGGAATTGGCCATAAAATATGATGAACGCTTATTTGATATGTGTACCATGAAGTGGTTACACGTTCTCTGTAAAAATTATTTTTAGCCATAACCCAGTCCCACCAGAAATTAACTCCTGATTCCTTTATATTAGCACCTATTCCTCCGGGGCCAGAAAGATTTTCCAATGAATATGTACGGTTAAAAACTTCGCATGTTTTACCAAATTTTGCATAAGTATATGCTATGCGCACTAACTCGACATGGCGTAATTCTTCATAATACAACTCTCTGGCACGTTCGTTCAATATTTCTCCTATATTAATATCGGCAGCCGTCAATGGCTCGGCACCAGCACGAGCACGTACTATGTTTAACATATTTGCTGCCTGAGCCTTTTGGTCTTTCCAGTAATAGCATTCTCCCAGCATTAAATATACTTCTGCAGATCGATAGATATACCAGGGAGTCTCACCTCCATACCACTGTGTAACCGTTTCCTTTTCCGGAACAAACAATTTATAGTGAGGCCATTGAAACCAACACATGATGGAATCGTTTACACTGATATTCGCATTTTTCTGTAAATTTTTCCTGTACCAGGAGTTTCCTGATTTTTTTAAATCCGGATTGTTGTATTTCAAATCTTCTGTTCGCCTCCAGCTATCGCGATTATAAACTCCTCTTAAATCATTTTTTTCTTTTTCACCCCAAATTTCATATTGGAAATAATTGGTCGGTCTCGCTTTTCCTGTACCACGTCCGTACACACGATTAATATCCAGATCCGGATCTTCCCGTACATCATCTGCTATAGTCGACACATTCCAAGCTGTACCAGTTTTTCCATCCGGAGTTACAGTTCCCTGACCTCCCGTATTCCAGGAAGGAACTCCGCATCTCATCGTATAAATACGGACAGAACCATCTATATCCGGATAAGAAGACGTATAAAAGATCCCTTCCGTATTACTCATGTCTAATTTGGCTTCTACGCTATGCAAATCATGCATTAAGTTAGTTCGTGCCTTATTCTTGTTCGATGTAAAACGTTCTGTCATTAGCGGATGATTGGCAGTAATCTCATTACCGATTTCAATGGCCCGGTCAAATTTCCCTAGACTCATACATATTTTCATCAGTAGAACGCCGCAGGCATCTTTATTTACTTTTCCCCGTTCTGCTCCGGTCCGTACCCATTTATAAGCGAACTCCATATCCGAATATAAGCGTTCTAAAATACTCCATCTGTCACTCGAATAAAAATCCGTTTTAGGTTCTGTAAGTTCTTCTTCTAAGAAAGGAACATCCCCAAATTGGTGTACAGCTCTGTAGTAACGATAAGCCCGGTGAAAAAAAGCAGAACCTAACACATGATTACGGTCTTCCGGTTTTTGCCATTCAATATCATCTATGCGCGAAATTACAGTATTACAGTATTTAACGACATTGTAAGTGTAAGTCCAAAACCATCCGACCTGCGTATAGTCTATTCCTGTCAATTTTGCACTGGGAAGAAGAGCCTGGTCCATGTCTTGTTGTGGTCCGGTCTTATTCGTTGTTCCGTCTACACAGATATCTGATTGTATCATTTCAGTTACAATAGGTGCTCCGTCACCATAAAATTCACTGACAATATTCCGCATACATGCTCCTAAAGCAGATTCAAAACCAGCAGCATCAATATATGAATTTTCCGGTGTATAAATTGATAACGGTTTTGTTTCCAACCAACCGTCATTGCATCCCAAAAAGGAAATCATGGCACAAACCAAGAGCCTTGTTTTATATCTATTAATTTTCATGATGTGTTATATTTGAAGTTATAAAGTAAAGTTTATACCTAAATTGAACGATCTCGGAGACAAACTGCCATTTTCCGGATCCCAGAATGTCCAATGAGGAGACCAAACTGCAACGTTACGGGCAGTGACGGTAAATCTCATGTTTTGAATGGCAAACTTCTGTAAGAAAGTCTTAGGAACATTATACGAAACAGAAATATTGTCCAAACGCAAAAAAGATTTTTTCACCCAGTTTGTTCCTGCATTATAAGAACTGATTCTTGCGTAATCATTAGTCGGGTTGTCTTTTGTCCAACGTGGCATATCATAAGATGAGAATTTGTAAGGTGCACCACTGTTATAATTTGCGGCTTCATCGAAAGCGCCATAATGACCAAAATAAGAGTACATCGTAAAAGATACTGTAAAATTTTTACGTATTGTAAAATCATTTCTCATTGACCAACGATAGCGAGGTGTCTTATATCCTTGGAAAACCTTATCTTCCGTGTTCATAACGCCATCTCCATTTTGATCTTTGTATTTAAAGTCACCCGGTTTACAGCCATAAACAGCAGCAGCTTCTTCTTCTCCTAATTGCCATACTCCTATACGGTCATACGCCCATATACGGTCGGGATCCTGACCGATAAACCATCCGTTTGTCGGGTCATCCGATTCTTTTTGGCCAATTATATTGCCATTTTCGTCCGATACATTCTCTTTATCTCCATAAAGTGCAACAATCTTTCTTCTGTTCATAGAAAATGTAGAAGATGCAGACCATTCAAAATTAGCCTCTCTGAAAATATTTGCATTCAAGGTCAGTTCTAATCCTTTATTTCTCAATTTTCCCAGATTTGCAGTAACATTTGAGAAACCTGTAATGCTAGGCAAAGAACGTTCTACAAGCAAATCTTTTGTTGTACCGGAGTAAACTTCCAATGAACCACCGATAATATCATTGAATAAAGAAAAATCCAACCCTAAATTGTAGGATTCAGTCCGTTCCCAGCGCAAATTGTTATTAGCCATTGTATTCACGTAAATATACGTGGAAGTATAAACGGTTCCGTCCGGTCCGATATAAGTCAGAGGGTTTGTCTTCATATTTGATAATGCGGCATATTGTCCAATATCACGATTGCCATTTTGCCCCCAGGAAAAACGCAGTTTACCATAATTTAGCCAATGATTTGTATTTTCCATAAATTTCTCTGATGTAAAGACATAGCCTAATGCAACAGAGGGGAAAGTAGCTCGCTTATTATTGATGCCGAATGCAGAATAACCGTCTCGACGGACTGAAGCCGTCAGCATATATTTATTTTGAAAAGAATAAAAAACACGTGCCATTAGGGCATCTCCGGTCCAATAGGTATCGGAGCTTTGGTTTGTAGGGTTTAATCCTGATGATAAATTATGATATCCTAAAACATCGCTTGGGTTAAAACCATATGTTGCAGCAATCGTTGACCAGGTTTCCTTTTTCTCTGCATTAGCCAACAATGTTAATTCTAAATTGTGTGTCTTATTGAATTCTTTTTTCCATCGCAAAATATTATCAACGGTCCAATGGGACTTAATATCATGCTGACGTTCGGAGGTTCCCCCTTTAGTTTCCACCTCGCTGTCCGCGTACTGATGGTAGAATTTATGATACCATTGTAAATAAGGTGTATAATTCAACTGATATTCGATGCCAAAAGGTAATTGAACCTTTGCATATAAGTTGGCATTCAATGAATAATACTTTTGACTTTGGTCTCTGTATTCACGTGCATACAAAGGATTCGTAGTTGAATTATCTCCTGCTACATAATAGCGATACAAACTTTCGGGATCATCTAAATTGTTGGATGCGTAGGGTGAATTTTTTGCCATTGCTTTCCAGTCTGCAGGCTGTGAACTTTCATCCCGGATAGCAAAATTCGCATTCATCCCTATTGTTAAAAAGTTTGTTATTTTAGAATCAAGATTCAAGCGGGTGCGAAGATTCTTATAATTGTCTCCTACGATGATACCATCCCGGTCCACATAGCCCAGTGACCAGTGATAATTTACTTTATCCGTCCGGTTGGAAACACTGACTGTATAATCTTGTTGCAAACCTTTGTGAAGAACAAGATCTGCCCAGTTTGTCTCTATTCCTGCTAAATAATTATCTATTTCAGGAGTGTAAAGTTGCAACCTGGAAAGCCATGCGCGTGTCAGATCCTCATCTGAGACAGAAGACACCGGTGTTTTTTGATTATAATTATACCAATCCAAAGGATTGACACCTGTACCATTCAACTCGAAAGGATTAGTATAAATCTCTGGAAATTTCGTCAGGTAATCACTTGAACTATTTCCCATTTGATAATCCTGTCTGTACTTTAAATATTTTTTGCCATCCAATATTGGCATTTGATTTGCAGATTGGACAAACCCTACATTAGCATTGAATGTAACAGTAGCGGAGCCATCAGATTTTCCTTTGCCTTTTTTAGTTGTGATAACAATAACGCCATTAGCTGCCTGTGAACCATACACGGCAGCAGAACTTGCATCTTTCAAAACATCAATGCTCACAACATCATTTGTATTTATGTCGGACAAAGAACCATAATAAATAACTCCGTCCACAACAATCGTTGGACTTGATCCGGCAGTTAATGTATTTACACCACGGATTTGAGGTGTTAAGTCGCCTTTTGCCGAAGTAGACATTCCGACATTCAAACCTGCAGCTGTTCCACGCATAAGGTCGGTAATATCACGAGGTGCTTCCACTTCCATTTTTTCTGCTTTTACGCTTGCTATGGCACCTGTTAAGTCACGGCGTTTTGCCGTCCCATAACCAATTACGACCACTTCTTCCAAGGCTTGTGTGTCTTCTGTTAAAACAACACGTATAGGACGTTGGCCCTTTATTTCTACCTCCTGCGATAAATAGCCGATATACGATACTATCAAAACTGCTTTATCAGGTACTTGTATGGAAAAATTCCCATTGATATCGGTAATGGTCCCTACGGATGTACTTCCTTTGACAACAACATTTGCTCCTACAATTGTTTCGCCGTGATTATCTGTAACCTTACCTGAAATAAGATCCTTTTGCTGTGCGTTCGATAATATAGTCTTGTTTGGCGCATCATTTTTTGGGGTAAGTAATATGTACGAACCATCAAACGAATATTTTACATTTGTTCCGTCAAACAAGTTTTTGAGAGCTTCTTCCAAAGAAGATTTGTTAAGATCTATTGATACTTTCCGATTAACGTTCACGTACTTATTATATATGAATAAGTAGTCAGTTTGTTTCTCGATTTCATTTAAGACATTTTCAAGTCTGGCATCATTCTCTTGAATCGTCACACTGATATTCTGTGAGTTAGAATTTTCTGCATGAAGACAAAAGATGAACATGAATAATAATAGAGTGGTTATTTTCATGATTCTAAAAAATTGTTTACGTCGGAATCTTTTAATCAAAAGAATATCCGGCAAAGATTCTTTATTCATATCTTTGTATATCAAAATTATTAATACAGTTTAAATAATTGTGTTAGTAGAATGCCGATGAGTGTGGGGACACTGGTCGGCATTTTTATGAAAAGGTTAACTAAGCTATCATAGGCAATCTATTTAAAGTTAGACATCATTTAATATAAATGACGGACTCGTCTTTGTTCCGTTCAAAAGAATATTTCGCATCTTTCTGCAAAATACGTAACGCGTTATCTATCCCATCTGAAATACGAAATTTACCACTACATACATATTTAATAAGGTTCTTGTTCTCTACAACGATCCGTATTCCATAACATTTCTCAAAACGTAACATCAGTTGTTCAAAATTCATATTACGAAAGCAGATTAGTCCTTCTTTCCAACGAAAGATATCAAAGTCCGATATTGGGGAAGCAGACAATTTGCCATTCTTTAAAGAAGCCATATAATTAGGAGACAGCAGGACTGTTCCCGATGGATTTTTATTATTTATAACCTTCACCGATCCTTCCATCAACGCAGCATTGAAGTCTTCCGAATCGCTATATGCCTCGACATTGAATTTCGTGCCCAACACTTCCACATTACATTTTGAAGTCTGTACAACAAACGGTTTTTCTGTATTATGGCTAACCTCAAAATAGGCTTCCCCATCCAGAGTTATTTCTCGCTTATCACCTGTAAAAGCAGCAGGATAACTCATTTTGGAACGAGCATTTAACCAAACGCTTGTGCCATCCGGCAAAGCCAGGTTTACACGTTGGCCAGCTGGTACGGTGATTGTACTTATACTTTGGCTAATCTTCCTGATTTCCGATTGATAGAAATAGATTCCGCAAGTAATGACAATGGCAAAGATAGCAACAACCTTCATGGCTTCCTGCATAATAGCCAGATAGAATGGGCGGGATTTTTTCTTTGAGGTGGCTGTCCGCGTTTTGCCTGACAGGATCATCGCATCGAAAAATTCGCGTTCCCTGAAAAGCCTTTTCTCGTTTTGTGGAGTGGCTTCCAACCAGGCACGGACTGCTTTTTTCTCTTCTTGAGAAGCTTTGCCGTCAAAGAATTTGTATAATGTATCTTTTTCCATTTTTTTCGTTTCTATCTATAAAGCAAATAAGCCAGGAATATCCCTAACGAAAAATGTGACTTTTTTGAAAAAAAATTTCAGGGTTAAAAAATGGACTCGTAAAAGGGCTGGTAAATAATCAATAAAATAATTTAGGAATGAATGCCAATAATGGGAAATAGTCCTTTAAGGCGACGCGCAGGACTTTAAGGGCCTTGGTTATATGAAATTCTACAGTTTTTGTCGAAACACCCAGGGCTTCTGCAATATCCTTATGGCTTTGGTTGTTGTAACGGCTACGGATAAAGATATCGCGTGTCTGTTCCGGTAATGTTTCTAATGCTTTGTCTACAAGAGTTTGCAATTCGTCGGAAAACAGTTTTTCCGGATCACAGGCTTCCAGAGTAGCAATACGTAGGTTTAATTCCCAGGTATCGCAATCCTTTAGATATTCGACTATTTCTTCCTGCATACGTAAGCGCTGTAAATAATTCAGACATTTATGTTTGATAGTGGTCAGGATGTAAGCTTGTATATTTGAATCGGGTGCAAGATTTCTTCTATTTTCCCAATAATACATCAAGCTTTCGATCGCAATATCTTCTGCTATCATACTATCACTGACGTATGTATTGGCAAAATGGACAAAACGACTTTTGTAATCAGCATACAACTGATTAAAAGAATATATCTCAGATTCGCTTTTCATATATGGTTATATCGACGATAAAGATATACATAAATCCGACTTTCCTATCTTTACTTGCCAGATTTATTCAATAGAAATGCTTCTTCTTTTGTTACCTTTAATCCTATCCCAATGGGAGACCGGCTATCTGCTCCGACCTCCCTTTATATTATTTTGGTTCTTTGAAAGTATTTATTTTTAAATCTTAGTTAAAACTGATCTCGGTTTCGTTTATTTTGAATTGATCCAGGTCAGTTTGTGCCATAGGCTTTCCAGCGGGCCTTGTTTATGTCCTTTCAGCCACCATTTACAGAAACTTACCTGCAACAGGAACAGGATGAAACCGATCAGCAGACTGACGGTATATCCGCAATAAGGAGCCAGGTATAAACCGAACGGGAAATAGATGATTGCTCCCATTATGGATTGGGAGATATAGTTTGTCAAACTCATCTTTCCGTAGAAACGTAATGAGGTAGTCAGTTTCTTGAATGAATCTTTCTGATATAATAAAACGAAAGAGGCAACCAGTACAACTGTGAAGGCAAACTTTTGCCACATATCCAGAATTACACCTACCGTATTTTTGATCATATCCGCATCACTGTTATCGTATAACATGACCTTCAACTGGTAGAGCGGACCGAATACAATCGCAGAAATGATCAGGGCTTTTACCCAGAAGCGGGTATTCGTGTCGGAAGTAACAAATAATTGTTTTCTGCCGATAAGCAATCCGAGCATGAACAGGCCGGCTGTTTGCAGGAAGCGACCGGCACCGATTGCCCAGAACAGGCTGGCCTTTTGTCCGAGTGTCACGTTGCCGAGGATGAATTTCCAAAAATCACCTTCTTTGGTGTAAGCGGCTACTTCGCCGTACATCTCTCCGACGCCCAGATTCGGCAGCGTATATTCAGGATTGAACAGGCTGGCGATATAATGGAACCATTCGACAGGCTGCAATAAAAGAATGATTGCCGTGATAAGGACCGCTTTATCACTCCATTTACGTACCAGAAAAAGGAATATTCCCACTACGCAGAACAACAGTAACACATCACCTGCCGGGAAGAAGGCGGCATTCAATGTGGCAAAACCTACCAGCAGAAGCAATCGCCAGAGGAAACGGTAACCGAAGTCTTTCCCTTTTTTCTGTTGGTTGGTATATTGGATATAAAATGTAAAGCCGAATAATAAAGCAAAAATAGCGTATGCTTTCCCGGCAAACAGCGAGAAGGTGACGCTGAAGACGCCTTCATTCAGAATGTTCAGCCATTCTGGTTGGCTGGCCGCATCCGGATATACCGGAAAGATAAAATGTTCCAGGTTATGAACCAGAATAATTGCCAGAACGGCAAAGCCTCGTAAAGCATCTACCACCTCGATACGGGGAATTTTGGAAGTTGGAGTTTGTTGCATGTCGATTATTATTTTTTGTTTAATAAATTCTTTACCAATTTGTTTGCCGGCTTTTCAAAATAGTAATATGACAGCAGGCTTAGTCCGGTCACGATAATTAATATGACGGGTATCCCCAGTTGATACGGGATATGGAGATCGTAGCTACGGATTATCCAGTTATATCCTTCTATTATGAAGAGATGTATCAGGTAAAAACTGAAACTGATTTCACCTCCAATAACAAGATATTTATTGGATAAAAGACGTGATATATATCCTTTCTGATGTGCAAAAACATACAGCAACAGACTGATAGGCAACCAGTAGTAACAGGAATAACGAAATACTTTGGGAATATATTCTCCCGCAGGCAGATAAAAAAGAAGGAAAAGCAGGACAACGGCTGTTTCGTAGACCGAAGCCTGTTTATAAGTCCATTCTTTCTGTTTGAATTTATCATACAGGTGGAACAATAGCATTCCGATCAGAAAATCCGGTAAACGGGTAAGCGGATTTACATACCATATCGCTTTTATATCTTGATCCATTGTGAAGTACATAGCTATTGGGATTGCGATAACCAGAACCCCGACAAGGTAAAGAATCCGGTTCTTTTTGCCCAGGCATCCGATAATAAAAGGAAACAGGAAATAAAATAATTGTTCGCATCCCAAACTCCATGACGGGCTGTTGAATGAAAAGAAATAATCGGCAGCAGGTATAAACGGTTGGAGAAGAAATAGATTGGCAACAAAATGTTTGATCCAGTCAATAAGATCCCCCGATATATATCCACCCACACAAACCGATATGCCAAGTGTCAGTAAATGGAGCGGATAGATGCGTGCGATACGAGCCACCCAAAATTCCCGCAATGTAGACTTTTGTTCAAGAAGCCTGTCGCGATAGGTATAAGCGATAATGAATCCGCTAAGAATAAAAAAGAAGTTTACACCCACAAATCCTTCTTTATAGAACAAATGGTCGAAATAGGGATCGATAGTGTAAATATGTGCTCCGAAAACCATTAATGCAAATAAAAAACGGAGCGATGTCAATGGGCTTATCATGGTAAAAGTCTGTTATTTGCCGCAAAGGTAACGAATTAAAGTAAAATCATTCTTCACATAGATCAAAATCGGAGGGAAGTAAGCATGGAATTCGTAGACAGAAGATGCCGGGCGACTTTCATATGAGCTAATGGAGAAAGCCCGTAAATTTCCGTTTATTGATTTATAGGGTAAATGTTGTTTGTCAAAATGTCAAATTAACCCTGTTGCCAGTGGACTGTATGTGTCCTTACTCAAGCATGTCCTTTTTTATTGCTCTTATGAGCAATGTTTGTATATCTTTATGTCGGTTTTTGTTTGTTGCGCCTGTCTTTTGGTCTGCATTGTGCTAATATTGTTGGATTTTGATATTGAATATGAACTATCTGTGTGAATGTGTTGTTTGAATCTGATACGATATTTGTCTCCGTCTGGAAAAATAATCTGCTGTAAAACATGTGTTTTGAGGGTAAAAAGACTCTGAAAAGAGGTCTCTTCGACCGAATTTAACAAAAATTTTCTCTTAAATAAATCTCCAATTCATTTAAAATGAAAAAAATCTCGTTTTAAACGAACTTGCAATTTATTTAAAACGGTGATTTGAATTTGGCTTTGATGAATTAAGTGTTAAATATTGTATAGCAAGTCCCTCTGCTTTGGTTGTCTTGCGTAATGTGGCTGATATGAAAATGTTTATAAATGGATCAATATAATAGATTATTGATGCTAAATGCATCAAATTGAAAAAGAGGGTATGGGGATTCATTTATTATATACTTGTCGTAATACATCCCGAATGATGACTGACATCTACTAGTCAATCTATATTATCTTTTGAAACTACCATAGGGTAATCTGGGGGTAGGATTGATTATTGCGAGCGTTGTTGTTATTAATATTTTCTCAAAAAACGTATCGCATTAAAGTGAAATAGATAATATGTAACCGTTAATTATGTTTGAAATTTATATATTGAAAATTTTTAGAGGGAAGAATGACCTTATCTGGCGTAACCTGTTGGCCTATGCGAAGAAACCTTGATTATCTCTGTTTATATGAATTGGTGTGATAGTTGTAAGATGATTTAAGTTCTGAAAGAACTCTGTTTTTCCTTTGCAAATATATTGAAATATTTATTTAATCATGATATAATTATGTAAAAATGTTGTATTCTAATTCAATTTTAACAAATAAGATTGATGTGTGCGTAAAAATCACTATAAAAGAGTAAGAAATTTCATACTACATCTTACTATTTTTTACTCACTGAAATAAAAACCAGTTTTTGAATGGAAATACGAGAATGGGCTGACAGAGTTCTTTCAGAACTTATATAAATAATGACAAGCAAATGACTATGAAAAGTGCGTCCAGTTCTATTGCCGGAGAGTGAATATTTCTACTTACCTGTACGACTGTCGCTCTTTTTATAAAAGATGTATTCTTTAAATTATAACTTTATGCTGAAAAAAACTAAGTTAGTAAGTCTAATTTTGCTATCGGGGGCCTTAGTTGTTCCTGTTGGTGCTTTTGCTGAGATTGCACCTGAAAAGCAAAGTGTTAGCGTTTCCCAGCAAAGCGGGAAAGTTAGTGGTGTGGTAGAAGATGCCTTAGGTCCTATTACCGGAGCTACTGTACTAGTGAAAGGAACTACAAATGGAAATGTTACCGATATGGATGGTAACTTTACATTGGAAAATGTGAAAAAGGGTGATGTCATTCAGGTCTCCTACATTGGGTTTGTTACGCAGGAAATCACCTACACGGGACAAACAGCCTTGAAGATTGTACTGAAAGAAGATTCCAAAGCCTTGGATGAAGTGGTGGTGGTTGGTTATGCTACTGTGAAAAAAGCCAATTTGACCGGTGCCGTGTCTGCAATAGATAGTAAGGTCCTCGAAGATCGTCCTATCGTCAACCTGGGACAAGGTTTGCAGGGGGCCATTCCTAATTTGAATGTGACGACCAGTGGCCGCCCGGGTACAGGTTCTTCTTTCAACATTCGTGGTACGACGGCATTAAGCGGTAGTAGCCCGTTGGTCTTGGTGGATGGTGTGGAAATGGATCCGAACTTGATTAATCCTCAGGACGTAAAATCAGTTTCTGTATTGAAGGATGCCGCTTCTGCTGCTATTTACGGTACACGTGCCGCTTACGGTGTTGTACTTATCACGACTAAAGGAGGCCGCAAAGATCAGCCAACGCAGGTTTCTTTTGATGCATCCGTTTCTTTTAACGGTCCGACTACCCGTCCTACTTATATGAATTCTATGGAGTGGGTGAACTGGATGAATACGGCAGAATATAACACCTCCGGGCGTGCGCTTTATTCAGAGTTTGATGAAGAATTTATGGAACATGTTCAGGCATATTATAATGATCCTGTCAATAATTCTCCTGTTTATGTTTCTTCAAATCCGAATTTAAGTAAAAACGGTACCCGTTATTCCTATTGTGGTAATACAGACTGGATGGAAGAGATGTATAAAAAGACTTATCCGGTACAAAATTATGGTGTGAATATCAGTGGCGGTACAAAAAAAGCTACTTATTATACCTCTCTGGGATATCTGAATCAAGGCTCTTTATTGAAATACGGAAATGAAGATTTCAAGAAGTTTAATATCATGAATAACATTAATTATGATGTTAATGACTGGTTGCATTTATCAATGAAGACAACTTATAACCGTACGAGTTTGTCGGGGTTGAATCAGGACAAGACGCATGGCGATAACTTTATGGGAGGCGATACGCGTCCGATCATGCCGGTGAAGCATCCGGATGGGAATTGGGCCGGTCAGGGTAATTTTACCAATTTCCCGGCAGTTCTTTCAAATGGTGGCCGTAAGACGGATAAGAATGACTTCTGGAATACGGTTGCATTGAAATTAACGCCGATCGAAGGTATGAATGTGAATATGGATTATACGTTTAATTATTATGCCGAGCATAATAAATTCCATATGAAATCATTTAATGAATACGGTGCGGACGGACAATTCCTTCAGATATTTACCTGGACAAATCCGAACTCTGTAGCCGAATCGCAAAAGAATGATACGTATAATGCATTCAATTTCTTCGGAGATTATGAAAAGACACTGGGACAGCATTATTTTAAAGTGATGCTCGGTTATAACCAGGAAAGTAAACATACACGTAGTTTTAGTGCCAGTCGCGAAGCTCTGATTGCGAATGATATACCTTCGATGAATGCTGCTACCGGAGAAAAATATGTGAGTAATGGCGAGGATTCCTGGGCTACCCGTAGCGGTTTCTTCCGTGTGAACTATACATTTGCCGATCGCTATTTGATGGAATTTAACGGGCGTTATGACCTTTCTTCCAAATTCCCGAAACATGACCGTTCCGCTTTTAATCCCTCTTTTTCTGTGGGATGGAAATTGTCGGAAGAAGCCTGGTTTAAAAGTATGACCAATAGTTTCTTTGATGAATTGAAGTTAAGAGGTTCCTATGGTAGTTTGGGTAACCAGGCATTGGATAACGGATGGTATGCTTACTTATCCAATTATGGAACCGGACAGATCGGTTGGATTATGGGGAGCAACCAGCCGCAGGCTGTTGGACCGGGCGGTCTGGTGAGCCAGTCTATTACCTGGGAAACCGTTACCCAATGGAATATCGGTCTTGATTTCAACATGGTAAATAGCCGCTTGAAGGGTGCGTTCGACTATTATCAGAGACGTACGTCTGATATTCTTTCGGCTGGAAAAATCTTACCGGGTGTTCTAGGTGCCAACGAACCTTTGGAAAATGCAGCAGAGTCACTGACGAAAGGTTGGGAATTCGAAATAAGCTGGAATGATCAGTTACCTAATGGCATACATTATAATGTTGGTTTTAACTTATCTGATTATCAGAGTGAAGTAACAAAGTTTGACAATATAGAAAGGAGCCTCAGCAACTCTTATGTAGGTCAAAAACAAGGTGAGATCTGGGGATATGAAACAGCGGGATTGTTCCAGAGTCCGGAGGAAATAGCCGGTGCACCTACTCAGGATAAAGTATCCGGTGGTATTCAGTTGATACCGGGGGATATTCGTTTTGCAGATCTGGATGGCAACGGAGTGATCGATTGGGGTGACAACACTGTTGATAATCCGGGTGATAAAAAGATAATCGGTAACTCGACTCCACGTTTCCATTATGGTATTAACTTGGGAGCAGACTGGAAAGGCGTGGACTTCTCCGTATTCTTCCAAGGGGTGGCTAAGCGCGATATAATGATGCCGGGATTACCTTTCCGTAATGGTTATTCCAGTGAATGGAATGTTCCTTCCGGTTATAATACGGATTATTGGTCAAAAGACAATACAGGTGCTTTATTCCCCGTTCCCCGTTTTAATGGCGGTTCGGCTATAGGGCAGAACCAGACTCGTTATTTGTTGAATGCAGCTTATTGTCGTTTGAAATCTTTGAGTATCGGTTATACGTTGCCGAAAGAATTTACATCGAAGTTTTCTATTGAAAAATTACGTGTTTATTTTACAGGAGAAAATCTCTTTACCATTTCAAATACTCCTGAAGGATTCGATCCGGAATTGGATGACCCCTATAAGTATCCGATGCAACGCGCTTGCTCTTTCGGTTTAAATCTAACTTTCTAAAAATAAAGGATTATGAAACAAATAATAGTATATATCGGAGTGGCAGCCGTGCTCTCATTAACGGCGTGTAACGACTCATTTCTGGAACGTTCTCCGCAGAGTATCAATGATAAAACGTTCTGGAATACACCGAGTGACTTGGAAGCTTATGTGAACAATTTTTATAGTTGGCTGCCTAGTGGCGTGACCTCTATTGCTGATGGGGAAAGTGACGACCAGGTACCTAACGGTATAAGCCAGTATTTCTGGGGACAGTATACCACACCTACACCTGAAGCATCTTCCTGGTGTAACTGGAGTAAAGGTGCATGGGAACCGATTCGTCTGACTAATTATTTTATGACACATTATAAGACAGTGGTCGGTTCTGAAGCGGATATAAATAAATATGTGGGTGAAAATCGATTTTTCAGGGCTCTGCAATATGCCGGATTGATGAGAACTTTTGGTGATCTTCCCTGGGTTGATAAAGAACTGGGCACTGATTCTCCGGAATTGTATGATGCGAAACTCAAACGGTATGAGATAATGGATAAAATCATAGAAGACTTTGATTTTGCCATTCAATGGTTACCCGAAAAACCGGCTGCCGGGCGTATCGGTAAAGATGTTGCCCGTCATTTAAAAGCCAGGACTTGTTTGCATGAAGCTACTTATTACAGATATCATACCGAGCTGGGATGGCAGGACAAGGCTGAACGTCTTTTGAAGTTAGCAGCCGACGAAACCGATGCAATTATTAACAGCGGGCGGTATGAAATTTATAATACGGGAAAACCGGAAAAAGATTATTATGAAATGTTCGTAATAGAAGATAAATCTAGTCTTAAAGAAGCAATTCTTCCGGTAACTTTTCTGGATGGAAAAAGAAAACATGGCATGAGCCGTACTTTATGGGAAGCTAATACCGGTTTTTCCAAGGATTTCATGGAAGGCTATTTGTGTAAGGATGGAAAGCCTATCTCGTTAAGCTCTTATTATAAAGGAGATGACAATATGCGTAACGAAACGGCAGACAGGGATCCCCGTTTGAAACAAACTGTTCTGACTTGGGATTTCCCGACTCGTGTAACCGTGTTGACAAATGACAGTACGTTTATAACAGAGGAATCTAAGTTTATCGATCAATATTGTTATACCGGTTATAAGTCTATCAAATATTTTATTCCGACTGATAAAGCATTTGAAGCGAATAATAATACGTACGATGGAATAGCTTATCGTTATGCTGAAACTTTGTTGATAAACGCTGAGGCTAAAGCTGAATTGGGTACAATCTCACAGGCAGATCTTGATAAAACGATTAATGTGCTGCGTGACCGTGTTGGTATGCCTCATTTGACAACAAATGTTGGTTTTACCGATCCGAACTGGACCAAGTGGGGATACGAACTTTCCCCGCTGTTGCAGGAAATCCGTCGTGAACGCCGTGTTGAACTGGCCGGTGAAGGACGTCGTTGGGATGACCTGATGCGGTGGAAAGCCGAAAGATTTGTGATAACATAAAAACGTATGTGGGTAAGCGCCAACCTGAAAAAGATGGTAAATATGCAATCGTATATCCTAATTATACGAATGAAGATTATTCTTATGAAACCGGAAAGAGCCGTACGTGGGATGATCGTTTATATTTACGTCCGATTCCTACAGCAGAACTACAGCGAAATCCGAATTTGCTTCCTCAAAATCCGGGATGGGATAAATAATAGTGAAAGGGGCTGTATCATGCAGTCCCTTTTTGTCTCTTTTAAATCATGAAAATACTATGAATGCAAGTAATATATTAATTGTTGGCCTTTGTGCTTGTACATTCTTGTCTTGTAAAGACGCGGAACCACCAGCTCCTATTTTGCCTGTTCCGACTCCGGAACAAGTTGCCTGGCAGAAAATGGAAAATTATGCTTTTGTACATTTCGGACTGAATACGTTCAATGATCTGGAATGGGGATATGGGAATACGCCTGCCGGAACATTCAATCCGACCGATCTGGATTGCGAACAGTGGGTGCGTGTCATTAAGGCGGCCGGACTGAAAGGGGTGATACTGACGGCCAAACATCATGACGGTTTCTGTCTGTGGCCTACAAAAACGGTCGATTATAATATTTCAAATTCTCCCTATAAAGATGGAAAAGGCGATATGGTCCGTGAACTGTCGGATGCCTGTAAGAAATACGGGCTGAAATTCGGCCTTTATCTCTCTCCCTGGGATCGCCATAATGCCGAGTACGGACGGGAAGGTTATCAGAAAACTTATCATGAACAGATCAACGAATTGATTTCCAATTATGGTCCGCTGTTCGAATTCTGGTTCGATGGGGCGAATGGCGGAAACGGATGGTACGGCGGTGCCGACGAAAGCCGTTCTATTAACCCGAAAGCATATTACGGCTATGAGACGGCCCGCGAAATGATTAAATCCAAGCATCCGGATGCCATGATCTTTGGTGGAACCGTTCCGGATATCCGCTGGATCGGTAATGAGTCGGGCTGGGCGGGCGAAACGAACTGGGCTCCTTATTCATACGATAAAGAAGAACATTACAGCCAGGCCCAGTGGGGAATGAAAGACGGTGATAAATGGCTGCCGGGAGAATGCGATGTCTCTATTCGTCCGGGATGGTTTTATCATCATCGCGAAGACCATCAGGTTCGTACCGTTCCTAATCTGGTGGATCTTTATTATCGCAGTGTCGGGCATAATGCCAATTTCCTGTTGAATTTCCCGGTCGCTTTGAGCGGACAGATTCATCCGGTCGATTCGGCACGCGCTGTCGACTGGTTTCACACCATCACGGCAGACTTGAAAGATAATTTACTGAAAGATATCAAACCGAGAGCCAGTGAAACCCGTGGTGGAACGTATAAAGCTGGCAATGTAACAGATGGTAACTGGGATTCTTATTGGGCTACCTCTGATGGCGTGACAACCGGGACGTTGACATTCCCGTTACCTGCCGGAACATCTCTGAACCGGGTGCTGATACAGGAATATATCCCGTTGGGGCAACGTGTTTGTGCTTTTACGTTGGAAGTAGAGAAAGACGGGAAATGGATGCCTGTTGAAACTGCCGATACGCTTTCGACGATCGGGTATAAACGTATCGTTCGTTTTAAAACAACTCCGGCGGATGCCCTCTGTATAAGTTTTACAGAATCGAAAGGTCCGTTGTGTATCAATAATGTGGAGGCTTTCCTGGCCCCTCCATTGTTAGAACAACCCTATATTATGCGTAATGCCAAAAACGAAGTACGCATCGGAACAGAAAGTGAAGGTGCCGATATTTATTATACGACGGATGGAACGGAACCGACTGCCCAATCTGCAAAATATGAGACACCGTTTATATGGGATACAAAAGGAACCGTAAAAGCCATTACTTGCGATCCTCAATCGGGTAAAACGGGACCGGTCGGCATGCGATATTTCGATCTTCCGGCTACTGATTATAAAGTTGTAAACCCTGTCGATGATCGTACGTCTTTGCTCTTTGACGGGAACGGTTATTCGACTTATTATCTGCCGGAAGGTAAAAATGAGTTGGCGATTGAACTGGCTGAACCGCATGTGATCAAAGGTTTTGTTTATACTCCGAATCAAGGGCGTGATGCGAGTGGTCATATCTCCAATTATCAGCTACTGGTAGATGGTAAAATAGTTGCTTCCGGTGAATTTTCGAATATCAAAAACAATCCGATAGAACAGGAAATACGTTTCGAGCCTGTGAAAGGTCAAAAATTAATCTTTAAGGCAACACGAATAGTGGATAATGCTAAACGTGTTGGAATTGCTGAATTTTCTGTTATTACAGAAGATTGAGGTATTCAACATAATTGATGGTGACAGCAAGGGCTTGTGAAGGTCCTTGCTGTTTTGCGAAACTAAGCCTCTGTCCTGAATCGGCATATGTCGTCGACTGAGACGACTGTCATCCCGTGTTTTTTTGCAAAATTAATGATTTCCGGCATGCGTGCCATTGTCCCGTCTTCATTTGTCAGTTCGCATAAAACGGCTGTGTCTCCCAGACCGGCGAGTTTCACCAGGTCTACGCTTCCTTCGGTGTGGCCCCTTCGTTCTAAAACGCCGTTATCTCTGGCTTGCAAGGGGAAAACATGTCCCGGATGGGATAAGTCCTCCGGTTTGGCACCTAGGGCAATTGCCGTTTTTATCGTTTGTATCCTGTCGGCAGCCGAGACTCCGGTGGTTACCCCTTCTTTGGCTTCTATCGAGATGGTGAATGCTGTCTGGTTCTTACTGGTGTTGTCGTCTACCATCTGATGCAAACCGAGTGATCTGCATTTTTCGGAAGTGAGGCACAGGCATACGATGCCGCTGCATTCACGGATCATCAAAGCCATGTCTTTTACTGTCATCTTTTCTGCGGAATAGATAATATCTCCTTCGTTTTCCCTGTTCTCGTCATCGACCAGCAGAATACCTTTTCCTGCCTGTAAACAGCTGATCGCCTTTTCTACACGTTCTTTGTAGTCAACACCGAAATCTTTGATCGTTTTCATTTTCAAACCCTGTAATTTAAGTAGTTGTTAAATCGTTAACATATTGCTACAGGGCAGGAGGGAATACTATATACAACATTTTTCCTGCATAATGACTATGCCGGTAGAATTGTCGTACTATCGTTATTGTCTTCTTCTCTCATCCAGACTTTAACTGTCGGTCCCGGATTTCCACCAGGTCAGTCCTCTGTTTTGCAGAGGAGTCGCGGACTGTCACCGCCGGTAGGGAGTTACGCCCTGCCCCGAAGAATACTGGTCACAAAAATAGAAAGAATTAGGAAAACAAACAGGATAAACAGATTAAAAGTGCAATTCTGAAAACAATAATTATATTTGTAGAAATATTAATCAATAAAATATCATGGGACACAATTGCAGCAAATGCCCGATACGGGCGAAATTTGAAAAAAATCCACGGTCGTTATTAGGTCGTTTCTGGCGTTGGCACATTGATTATTGTCCGGGTTGGAAAGCTTATTTCATATCGTTGGATGCGGATGAGCAACAGCTATTGCGTAATAAGTATAACTTCAAAAAATATGAGTAAGATGCTCACCGATATCCGTTTGCGAAGTCAGCAATTAGTTCGTCCGGAATTTAAAGATCCCAAGGATTTGGTTTCCTGGATGGGAGCTGTCCAGGCACAGGAGTATAGAATGGTTAAGTGGGCGCTGGGAATACGGCTGAAATCAGCTACATTACAGACTATTAACGATGCGTATCAGCGGGGAAATATTCTGCGGACTCATGTGATGCGTCCCACCTGGCATCTGGTAGCAGCGGAAGATATCCGTTGGATGCTGAAGTTATCGTCGCAACGGATCATAGCAGCGTGCAACTCCTTTGCTAAAGGTAACGGAGTGGATATTCCTGAAAGTACCTACACCAAAGCGAATGATTTGTTTCAAAAGGTATTGGAGGGTAATAACCATCTTACAAAACAAGAATTGGAAGATGAGATTGTGAAGGCTGGTATTATGCCTGATTCTCCTAAATTAGGTTATCTTTTCACACGGGCAGAACAGGAAGGTATTATATGCAGCGGAGCAGATAGAAAAGAAAAGGCGACCTATGCTCTATTGGAAGAACGTGCTCCTAAGGTTAAAGAATTACATAAGGAGGAAGCATTGGCTTTGCTTGCGAGAAAATATTTCAGAAGCCATTCGCCGGCCAGCCTGAGTGATTTTGTCTGGTGGTCGGGCTTACCTGTGGCAGAGGCACGTCAGGCAATTGCTGCAATCGACGGTGAATTGAATAAAGAGAAATTTGCCTCGCAGGAATTGTTTCTCCATCAGCTGTGGGACAAAAAGTTCAGGGCTAGCAATGTATTACATTTTATGCCTCCTTTTGATGAATATCTTATCAGTTACAAAGATCGTACCGCTGCGATGGATAAAGAACACCATCCGAAGGCCTTTAATAATTTCGGAATATTTTATCCGGTCATTTTATATAACGGGCAGATTGTCGGTAACTGGAAAAAAGTAAAAAAGAAAGGTGGAATTTCGTTTGAAACATCCTTCTTCATCGAATGTCCGGATTTAAATAAAGAATCATTGGAAGAGGCCGGGGAGAGATATAAGGCCTTTTATAATTTTTAATTGAGAAATTTATGAAACTAACGGTATTGGTAGATAATAATACATATATAGATCAGTATTATCTGGGGGAGCCGGCAGTCTGTTATTATATAGAAGACGGTGAAACCGGTTTGTTGCTCGATACCGGTTATTCGGATGTTTACATCCGTAATGCAAAGGCGTTGGGGATAGACCTGGCACAGGTCTCTGTAATCGCTTTGTCCCATGGGCACAACGACCATACCCGTGGATTGCAATATTGGTCCGGGGGTATGTAGATAGCAATGATGTTTGCCATGTCGGTAAATTGATTGTGCATCCCGGATATCAGAATCAGGGAATCGGTAAGGCCCTGATGTATGAAATTGAAAAGTATTTTCCGGCTTGCCGTAAATTAGTGTTGTTTACCGGAGAGGAAACGCCCAATACCTTACATTTGTATGAAAAAGTAGGTTACCATATCGTTTCGAAAGAAAAAATGGGAGGCCTTTCTATGATTTTGATGGAAAAGGTTATAATTTGTTGATATTTTACTGTCAGATCATGTTTCTCAAAATATTTTTATAACTTGCCGCCTGTTTATCTATGTGATGTATAAATTCTTGGAACAATGAATAACAGACCGTTTCTATTTTTAATAATCAATCTTTTCCTACTGACAATATCCATTTCCTGTAGTAAGCTGGAAAGAGAAAAAGATACGCTCGAATTGTATACAACTTCTCTCTTAATAAATCAGGAAGGAGGGGAAGAGTGCATAGATCTTATGGCGAATGGTCTGTGGGAGATTCAGGATATTCCGGATTGGATCTCGGCCAGTCCTACATCGGGCGATGGTTATGGCATGGTAACTATCAAGGTGGCAGAAAATAAAGGGGTTGAACGAAGAAAGGCTTCTCTGCAATTTTCCCATGGAAAAGCAACGGAGACGTTGGAAGTGGAACAATTGGGTTTGAAGGAGGTGGATCCTTTTCTTGAGTTTAGTAGAAACCCCATGGATGTGGGTTGTTTTGCAGGAACACAAACTATAAAGTTAACCACCAATAGACCGTGGGAAGTATATATTGTTCCTAAATGGATCTCCATTACCCCTTCCTCCGGAGATGAATCAACAGAAATAACCATTAACATAGCAGAGAATCGCAGCCCTGACGGGAGACAGGCTAAGGTCGTGTTTTCAGGAGAGTTCGGACAAAGGGTTTTGGAAGTCAATCAGTCAGGTCTTCGTGATATCGCTATATCCCCGGGATTGCCTATTTTTTCTTTTAAACAACTGGAATTTACGGGCGATCTGAGTTGGTGCAATGCATGGACTAACAGTATGTTCATAAATCCCGCTATTCAGGATAAAATTTATTTGGGTAATCTTGTGAGTCATAATGCCCAATCAAATATTAATATCCCTGAATTTACCGGATATACATTCAATCCCATAACCATTTCGACATCTGCTGCTGTTGAAGAAGTTGTAAAGACTTATGTTCCTTCTCAGAAAGAGCAGGATACATTTGCCCGGCAAATCATGGAAAATATGTCTGATCAGAATGTCTCTTTTGAGATAGACAATGGGACGTTTGATTTCTATAGCCATAAACAGTTATACATGGCAGGTATGATTAATCTGGGAGTAAAGCTGGATGAGGCTGTGTCGGGTGTTTCTTTTTTAGAGAAAGAAATGCCAAGAAAGTACGGACTGATTTATTCATTCAAACAAATCCTTTTCACGCTGGACATGGATCGTCCTGAAAAACTTATAAAAGAAGAGTTGAAGGAGGTTGATAAAGGGAGAGGCGTTTCATATGTCGCTTCTGTGAGTTATGGTAGGATAGGATTGTTGGTCGTAGAGTCGGATATAGATTCGCGTGATGTCCGATTGGCGATAAATAAAGTAATAGCCGGTGAATCTCTGTCTCAGGAAGAAACGAATATCCTTTCTGCGGTAGATGTTTGCTATGTCTATTTTGATAAAGACAAGAATGTACAGACCCAAAAAGGTGGTTTGGATGTCGTAAATGCCTATAAAGAGGCTATTTTAAAGGAGAAAGACTGTATTTATCCCGTTGAATTCAGTTTGTCCGATTATACGGATCATTCGCTTAATAGTATTTCGTTTAGTTGTAGAGCAGAGGAATAGTTCCTGGTTACATTAACTATAGAAAAGGCTGCCGGAAAAAGTTTATCTTTGTAAGTTGTTCGATGACCGGATAAACAGATACAAACGAAATATATACGTATGTTACAAAATAGTGATGCAGAGAAGAAAGTAATCAGGAGAATCGCCGTCTTTTGCGGTTCAAGCCGTGGGACAGAGCGGATATTTGAAGAACAGGCTTACGAATTGGGAAAGACGTTGGCCGTTCAAAACATTGAATTGGTTTATGGCGGGGCCAATGTGGGATTGATGGGTACTGTTGCCAACGGAGTCATGGAAAATGGAGGCAAAGCCATCGGGGTCTTACCTGCTTTTTTGAAGAAAGTGGAGATTGCCAATTTGAATCTGACGGAACTTGTGATGGTCGATACCATGCATCAGAGGAAAGCGAAAATGAATGAACTCTCTGATGGTGTCATTGCCCTTCCGGGAGGTTTCGGTACACTCGAAGAATTTTTTGAGATGCTGACCTGGGCCCAGTTAGGTCTTCACCGGAAACCTGTAGCTCTTTTGAACGTAGACGGATTCTATGATGCCCTTCTGGCATTGGTCGATACAATGGTCGACAGAGGATTCCTCCGAAAAGAAAACAGGGAAATGCTTCTGGTCAGCGACAATATAGAAGACCTGCTGGATAAAATGAGAAAATACGAAGCCCCGTCAGTCGGTAAGTGGCTGAACAGGGCGGGACTTTTGAATAAATGATCGTTGCCGGTTTTATAATTTGATTATCTCCATATCCTCAGGGACGAAAATATTCCCGGAGAAGTTCTCCCGTGCTTCGGCCGTATATTTTTCTTTACGTGTAGCGAGGGTTTTATCGACATGCTTTTAGTTTCCTTTTCAGATACCAGGTAATGAGGGCGAGTGTTACCAATGCCACAAAAACATAGCTTATTTCCCTGCTGTATCTCTCCAGTTCTTCCAGCAACCGGTCTTCCGGTAGTATCTGTGCCAGATAATATCCGAGCAGCACCAGGATACTGTTCCAGATGGCCGAACCGAGTGTTGTGAACAGGATGAAGGCGGGAAGCCGCATTCGTGCCAGTCCGGCAGGGATGGAAATGAACTGTCGCACGGCCGGTATTAACCTTCCGAAGAAAGTCGATATCTTGCCGTGTTTCAGGAAGAATGCCTCCACATACTCTATCTTTTGCCGGTTTATGCCGAGCAGATGGCCGAAACGGCTGTCGGCAAATTTATAGACGATGGGCCTGCCGACGAAGAGGGCGAGATGGTAATTGATTAACGCCCCGATGAGCGCTCCCAAGGTTGTGAAAAGTATCACGAGGAAAATATTCATCTCACCGTTTGCCGCCTTGTAGGCGGCAGGTGTGACAATCAACTCGGATGGTAGCGGGACCAGCGAGTTTTCAAGTATCATGAGGATTAAAATCACCCAGTAGCTGAGGTGTTCCAGGCACCATTGGATCAGATCTGAAAAGTCCATAGGGTATTTTATGCATTATTATCGTTGGGTACCTGAACCAGTATTTTATCTATTCTGGCTCCATCCATATCAACAATTTCGAAGCGGAAGTTGTTCCATTCGGCTTGTTCCCCGGATTGGGGGATATGTCCCAACTGTTCCAGCAATAATCCTCCTACCGTATGATAGTTACATCTTTCATATAAATCTTCTTTATCGAAATAAGATAGGAAATCATAAAAAGAACACTGTCCGTCGACCAACCAGCCGTCGTTGTTGCTCCGTTGGATAATCTCCGGTTCCTTCTGCGTATCGTTGATGGTGCCTAACAAGGCTTCCAGAATATCCCTGAGTGTTATAATTCCCTGGCACATACCGAATTCATCGCATATAAGAGCGCGGCTTATTCCCTGTTCTTTCATTTCTTCAAGCACTTTATATACACTCATGTTCTCATGGAAATAGAAAGCCGGGCGGACGATACATTCCAGATTGAAATCAGGTGTATCCAGATGGAGAACCAGGTCTTTCAGAAAGATGACCCCTTCCACGTCTCCCTTTTTCTTACCGGTCACCGGATACATTTCATATAAGTCCTGTTCGATAGTCTTTTTCACTTGCTTCTTATCCATATCCAGGTCCAGCCAGATGATATCATTCCGCTGTGTCATAATGGAACTGACCTTCAGGTCGCCCAGGATGAAAACACGTTCGACGATGTCCTGCTCTACTTCCTGTACTTCTCCGCCTTCCTTTCCTTCCTGTACGATCGATTTGATTTCTTCTTCCGTCACCTTATTATCCGAGTCCTTTATGCCCAGCAGATTGAACATGCAGGAAGTGCTTTTCGACAGCAGCCATACAAACGGGGCGGCTGCCAGCGATAAGATATACATCGGGCGGGCAACAACTTTGGAAGCTTTTTCTGCAATACTCAAACCGATTCTTTTAGGAACAAGTTCGCCGAATATTAAGGTCAGGTAAGTGACGGCTACAACAATCAACCCCTGGGCAATGAGGGATGCGTAAAGAGGGGATACTCCCCAATTCTTCAGGATAACCGAGAAGTCGTCCGTCAAAGCTGCACCGGAATAGATACCGGTCAGGATACCGATCAGTGTGATGCCGATTTGAATGGTCGAGAGGAAACGATCCGGCTCATTTGCCAGTTTTAGGGCCAGTTTGGCCGCTTTACTGCCTTTCTTTGCGTCAGTGTTCAGGCTCGATTTGCGGGCGGAGATTAATGCGATTTCAGACATGGCAAATATGCCGTTCAATAGGATAAGTGAAATGATTATTATTATTTCGTTCATGAAAATGATACTGTTTTAGTTTATTATTTAAATGTCTTATGGGCGGGGCCGGAGAGTTTGCATACGGTGGTAGTATCATAATATATGATACAAGAATATTATAATATATGCGAACGGAGTATCATAATATATGATACAGCAGTCTTATAATATATGATATTATGCTTTCGTCCGGTGAAAGAATATGGCTGTGTACTAAATAAGGAACGTACAGAACAAGGAATGTATCTGCCGTGGGGCAGGCCTGTTGTTAACGGGTATATAGTAATCGATATGAACCAGCTGTGTGAACAGGTCGGGAAGCGGTACGGAACAAACCGGAATCAGGGGATGAACGGGACGGCTCCCGTTGCGGTAAAACAGTTCGTCCGTATTACCCGGCTCATCGGTATCTTCCGCTTGGTTGGAAATTTCCGTCTGGTCTGCTGTATGTGTATCATAATTGGGCACAACGTATCCGAATACATCGAGTAACACCAGGAATAACATGATGATACAGATTGCCCGTGCTTTGACAGTATAAATCGTATGTTGCGTAAATGCCATGCAATAATGTACAGCTGAATTTGGGTACGAAAATACATATTCGTCTGTTCGGTACATAGTATTCAACGCGTTTTTGTATTACTTTAACGAATTTGCTTTAACATCCATCTATTTGAGTATCTTTCTCATGTTTCTTTCCGTAAGAGTATTATATTTGTTGTGAGTATACTATAAACTAATGAATAAACTTATGGCAGGAATTGAGGATTTGAAGATATTATTGTCTTCTATGAAACCGGAATTAGATAGTAGGGAATTTGTATTCTGTACGTTTGATAATCCCCTCTCTATGGAGGCAATAACGGATTTAACCCTGATTGGTACTTTTCGGGAAAAAGAGGGATTGACATTAATTATTACAACAGATGATGCGTCATCGAACGGTATCCGTTTTGATACTGTCTATAAATTAATATCACTCACAGTTCATTCAAGTCTCAATGCCGTGGGATTAACCGCTGCCATAGCCACAAAACTAGCATCAAAAGATATCAGTGCTAATGTTGTAGCGGCTTATTATCACGACCATATATTTATTCAGAAGGAGAAAGCTGGGCAGGCGATGGAGGCTGTAATGGAATTACAAGCAGAATCTTTAGTTAACGCCTGACGTTTGTTTTTGCGGATTATTGGATCGACTTTGCTTAAGCATCCATTCATATATTTGAGGATGCTTTTCGTAAAGATACTGTATGCCATGTCCTTCACCTTCTAATTTTGTAAACTTAATTTTTCCTTCACATTTATCTAATGTGTTTACAATTCGTTCTGTTTCTGTGATAGGTATCAAATTATCGGCAGTTCCATGAAACGCCCATATTGGAATATTTTTGAGATTACATATACGAGTTGTATCGCTGTCATTACAACCTCCACATAAGGGTACTATTGCTGCAAACTTATCAGGATGATCCATTGCAACGATATATGTACCGTATCCTCCCATACTTATTCCGGTGAGGTATACTTTATCGGGATTGATCCTATATTTTGCTATTATTTTTTCATATAACGGTTCAAACCAATTATCCGAAGACCAATATTTATTATCGGGACATTGGGGCGATACAATAATAAAATCGAAATCATTACCCTGATCCACTAAATAAGGCAATCCGTACTCCTTCAATTTGTTTAAATCATTCCCTTTATGCGATCCTCCATGAAGATAGATTACAAGAGGATAATTTCTGGTTTGCCTGGAATAATCTTTAGGTAAGTATACCAGGTAATCATAGTCTGCTCTGGACTTTGACTGTGAGTTGATATACCCGCAGATATAAAAAGTAAAAATCAGGAGTAAATATATTGTTCTCATCTTATTGCTTCTTTTATTATAATTGTCCATTCAACTTCATCCTCTCTCAAATTTACATAGAGTTGCTTATAATACAATTCTTCAATCAACTCATTTGTTTCTTTGTTGAATATTTGTAGGTAACCGGAATCTGAAAAAATCATTTTATCATCTACACTATGTATAATCTCCGGAGAGGTCACTTTCAGGTATTTTTTACTGTGATTGACAAAAACGACGGCATTCTTTAAATAGCGTTTATTCCCTACGATGGAATCTGATTGTGCAACTTCAAATATATCATCATAATCATTGAATACAGGTTGTGCTTGTATTTGGTTTGTTTTTAAAATATGCCCCCATTTACTAGGTTTGTATATATTAATTGTATAATCAAGTAACTCGATACCTCCATATTTTCCGTGCCCGGGAATTACGATCTTTGCGGTTCCGTAATTTTCTTTCACTTTTAGTATTGTATTTGACCATTCTTTTAGATTAGCATCACCTATATTGCCATACCAACCTCCGATACTTCTCACTTCATTCCCCCCAAATAAGACCTTATCTTTAGGGATCCATACGACAATGCCATCTTCAGTATGTGCTGCTCCCAGGTAATGTGCGATAACTTTCTCTCCACCAACGGTTAGCTCCAACTTTGGATTGAACCCTGTTTGAGGAACAGGTAAATTTTTCTCTTTACATATCTTTCGGGTGAGTTCATTTGCAAATGTTTTTATGCCGTAACTATTTACTGCATTGATTCCACCCATAGCATCGGGATGCCACCGGTCTATAACATATCCTATTATTTCTAGTTTTTGGTTTTTAACCCAATTAATAAGATTTTTGGTTTCTATCTCTGTTTCCGGTGTGGAAACAATGATAGCCTCTCCTTTATTAATAAATATAATACCATTATTGTCCTTGCTCGTATGCAGGTAAGTATGTTCTGTTAACTTTATTATTTTGAGGTTTTCAGAAATACTTACTTCTTGTCCGTATGATATAGGACAACAGGAAATAAAGATTAATCCGGATATAATGAGTGTGATGAATTTTCTCATGATTATCTTCTTGTGGCTCTGCTGTTTTAGTCAGAGTGTACAAAGGTATCAAAATTATAGTGTTAAAAGCATAGACTCCATGCAGTCTTTTCCATATTAGCGCATCATAGTTATATGATGTTGTGGGACATGGACAGAGAGGACTTCGTAGATTTGTGCAAAAAAGGTGATGAGCAGGCATTAAACCAGCTTTATAAAACTTATTCGGGAAAGATGATGAAGATATGCCTTCGTTATGTGCCCGACAGACAAATTGCACAAGACCTGCTGCATGACGGTTTCATTGTTATCTTTACTTCCATCGGCTCATTGCGTAATCCTGAGAGGCTGGAAAGCTGGATGGGAGTCGTGATGAAGAATATCGCACTTCATTATCTCAGTCAAAACAATATGGTTAATACCATTCCTCTGTCTGATGTGTCTGAAGAAGATGAACCTGCGGAAAGTCCTTTCATGGCTGATTTGGTATCGTATGACCAGTTGATGGAATTGGTGGAAGGGCTTCCCGAAGGTTATTCGAAGGTGTTCAAGCTGGCGGTGCTTGAAGGGTTGCCTCATAAAGAGATAGGTGACTTGTTGCATATAGCTCCTCACTCATCATCTTCGCAATTGCATCGTGCGAAAGCGTTGCTGAAAAAGATGATTGTCGATTGTCGCCTGGTTATTATAATGTTGCTGCTGCTTCTTATCCCGCTATTCTACAATTATCTGCCCTGGAAAAAGAAACAACAAAGCCATCAGCCTAAGATAGCGGTACGTCAACCGAAAGCTGAAAAAAGGGAGGAAGACAAGCAGACCGATTCACAGGAACAGGAGGTTCGTTCCGGTACGGGAGAACGTTCACAATTACCAGAACTGATTAGTGCGCCACCGCTGGCGGATGCAGGAAAAGTTCCGCCTATCTTACCTGCCGGGAATATTACGATAAGTGTGCCACCTGTTGATAAGCCGTTGTTTATTTCTGATTTGCCAAGTGCGACTATCTCCGGTTTGTGTCCGGAAGGAAGTTTTGTCTCCGTGCAACGTAAAAAGAAAGCAGGAGCGTGGAAGTTTATGCTGGCAGGTTCGTTAGGTCCGCAACTAGCTCAGAATATATACAAACTGATTGCTACTCCCCATTCTGACAGTGGAGTAGGGGCTGATCTTCCTCAGCAGGTAAGCACCTGGGAGGATTATTACACTTACCTGAATGCCCGTTATCAGGAAGGTACTTTGGGCGATTCAGTTACGATAATGAATATCGCAAAAAACAATCAGGGAGATATTGTAGAAAGTCAACACCACTATTCCCCTGTTACCATTGGGCTTTCGGCAAATAAAAAATTAAACGAACGCTGGAGCCTTGAAACGGGCTTGCAATATACTTTCCTGAAATCCGACTTTACCACAGGTAATGATTTCCGTATTCAGGAAACACAAAAAATCCATTATCTAGGAATCCCTTTCCGTGTCTCTTATCGCTGGGGTAATTTCAGGAATTTCTCGCTTTACTCGACAGTGGGTATGCAACTTGATATTCCGTTAAAAGGGACGCTTCAAACTTCTCATATTACGGACAGCATACCTATGAGTATGGGCTGTCAGTCGTTGAATGTACCTCTACAATGGTCGATTAATGCCAGTACAGGTGTACAATATCATTTCACTCCCCGCATCAGTCTCTATATAGAGCCTACTGTCAATTATTATATTCCTGACGGAAGCGGGTTGCGTACTATCCGGAAAGAGCACCCGGTGACATTCACGGTTCCTGTCGGCTTACGTTTCAGTTGGTAGGGAAAAACAATAAGTTTCAATAAAATGATTTAACCACGCAGTCTTTTGCCTGAAAGAATATCATACTTATAGATATTTAAAAACAGGAAAGAGATGCAGGAACGACATATCAACCGTGACCGTTATTTTGAAGAACAGGCACAAACGACTCGGAAATATTATATTCCATATATAAAGCAAATAGTGGGTGACCTTCCGGAGAAAGTTTTGGAAGTAGGATGTGGCGAAGGAGGTAATCTGCTCCCTTTTGCCGAGTCAGGTTGTGAAATAGTCGGAGTGGATATTGCCACTTTACGAATAGAGCAGGCTCGAACATTCTTCGCCCGAAGAAATCAGAAAGGGACCTTTATCGCATCTGATATTTTCCGATTAAAAGACCTGGAAAAGCATTTTCCGCTTATCCTGATACACGATGTGATTGAACATATCAATGATAAATCTCAATTCCTGTCCGGTATGAAACGTTATCTGTCGGCTGGTGGTGTGATCTTTATCGCCTTCCCTGCCTGGCAGATGCCGTTTGGCGGACATCAGCAGATAGCACGGGGCAGGGTTGTTTCGCATCTTCCTTTCATACATTTGCTTCCACGGGTTTTATATAAATGGATACTGGATACAGGCGGTGAAGAAGAAGATACAATAAAGGAGTTGCTGAGTATTAAAGAAACGAAATGTACCATTGAAATGTTCCGGAATCTTGTAAAACAGGCGGGTTATCAGATTGTTGACCAGCAATTATTTTTTATAAATCCGCATTATGAGGTTAAGTTCGGATTATCACCGCGAAAGCTGGGTAGAGTTCTTTCTTCCATTCCGTATCTGAGAAACTTCTTTAGTACAAGTTGCTTTTATTTGTTGAAGAAAACAGAAGATAAAGAGAGTTGAATGACTACAATTTATATTTAAGAATGGTCATTTTAACCTTTGTAGATAACAGCTAGAGAGAGATTTGATTAACTCTGATAACCGTTATCTATATAAGGTTAAAACTATTAGATTATCTATTGTTTCTCTCCTGTTACCGTAATTGAGTAGATTCCGACATTTCCTGATTTATATTTCTGAATTGTATTTTCATCCAAATGTTCATATAGTACTTCATCGGGGATAATTACTGTCTTAGTCCTTTCCACACGGATATTTGTGAAATTCACTTTTTCTATCTCTGCTAAATAGTCTTCTTTTTGAATGGCACTAGCGATACAGCCTGCATACATAGCAGCATTGTCGGTAAACTCTTTGGGGAATATCCCATTCAGTACGACATCAGAGATGCAAAAATGTCCGCCCGGTTTTAATACACGGTAGATTTCTTTGAAAATAATATTTTTTTGAGGAAGCAGGTTTAATACACAGTTGCTGACAATCACATCTGCTGTATTGTCCCGTAAAGGCATATTTTCAATATCTCCTTCTAAAAATTCAATATTCGTATATCCCCGCTTGAGTGCATTGGCTCGTGCTTTAGCTATCATTTGAGGAGCAAAATCAATGCCGATGACTTTGCCGCTTTCACCAACCTCCGAGCGGGCTATAAAACAATCATTTCCTGCTCCTGAACCCAAATCGATAACGGTGTCCCCCTTTTTGATGTTGGCATATTGGGTGGGTAATCCACATCCAACTCCTAAGTCAGCATCGGGTTCATATCCCTTTAGGTTTTTATAGTCTTCACTCATTATAGTGAATACTTTCTTTGATGGGGTTGCCGGGGATTTGCCGCAGCAGCAACCTTTTAGCGTATCGGAATCTAATGCTAGTTCGTTATAACGCTGTTTTACCAATTCTTTTAAATCCTGATTCTCTTTCATATTCTCTCTATGTTAAATTAAATCTATTAGTATTAGTTCGTAAAAACACGAACAATATTCTCAAAAAAAGGTGCTGTTATTCACAGCACGATGTATTCGTAGAATTACAATTATTCCATAAAGCAGCAAATAAATTGCGGGCAAGTTCCCAATTTTCCCGGTTGATACAATACCTGACTTTAGGAGTTTCTATTTCTCCCTGGATTAATCCGGCATCTTTTAATTCTTTTAAGTGTTGTGAAACAGTAGCTTTAGCAATTGGTAGTTCTTCGTGGATGTCCCAAAAAAACAACTGTCCTGTTTGGCTAAAAAATTAAGAATAGCCATCCGTGCCGGATGTCCTATCGCTTTAGCAAAACGGGCAATCTGCTCTTGTTCTTTTGTATATTGTTTTGTTTTCATTATTCCTTTACTGTTTGTTGTTCGCAAAACTACGAATAACATTCTGCTATCCAAATGTAACTAGGTCTTTTTAGTCAATTTAAAGGTTTAGTATGATTTTGACAGGTCTCAAAAGCCGGGGAATGTCATGCGGAACACTGTTCCTTCTCCCGGCTCTGAGGTCACAATAAGTTCTCCGCCGTGGAGTTGCATAATGCGGCGGGATAGTGGCAGTCCTATTCCGCTTCCTTCTTTTTTGGTGGAATAAAAGGGAGTGAAGATATCTTCCAGTCGGTTTTCCGGAATGCCTTCCCCGTTATCAGTTACTTGTATGAATGAAAAGGTAGCTTCTTTTCCTGACTCAACCCTGATTTGTGGCTCTGGGTTATTTGCGGTGGCCTGTAAGGCGTTGCGGATAAGATTAATGAGTGCCAGTGTTATTAAGTTTTGATCCAGTAAGATTTCTATGTTTTCCGGTGAAATATAACGGATATTCTCACTGCCTTGTTCCGAACTCAATAACCGTTCAAGCTTGTCGAACAAAGAACTGATTTGAACTTTTGCTTTGACCGGGTCAGGCAGGTGTGTTAACCGGTGATAGGCATTCAGGAAAATATTCAGCTGCTGCACCTGCTGGTTAATGGTTTGCAGTCCGTCAATTGTTCCTTCTTTTCCGTATTCATTATTATATTTAATCAGGTCGGCTGACAAAGAGGCTATCGGTGTAATGGAGTTTCTGATTTCATGTGTCAATACCCGAATGATACTCTCGTAATAGAATCGCCGTTCCTCTAATTCGGTATGATTGTTTTCAAATTGTGTGATAATCCGGTTCATCACCCGGAATAACCCGTTCAGGAATTTATCGTCCCCTTTTTCTGTGAAGTGGGCGTTGAAATCGTTGTTATTGATTGCGCTGAAGAAACTTTCTAGCTGGCGGTTTGTCTTGTCCATTTTCCTTATCAGCATAATAGCCAAAGCTATGATCATACAGATGCAGATAAAAGCAAAGAATAGGGAAGTCCGGCTGATTAAAAGCCAGGCACCTATGAGTGAGAATAACACGATTCCTGTTATTCCTCCGATAATGATCCGATGTAATCTGCGATTCAACATATCCTTTGTCACAAAAGTACAATTTAAACCGACAAGGTAAATGCAAAGTACTCAAGTTTTAGTTGAACGTATGGTTTATTGGCAATCACATTCCGGAATTGTCTAAAGTTTAGATGATTTCTATCAAACCGATATTAAAGATACGGGAAGTGATTAGCTTTTGCACTTTTGAGTAGCTTTTCTTTTTTCGGTCTGTCTAATTTTGTATTATAAAACTAGATAATATGATTACAGATAAAGAAACCAACTTTGTATATTTCAGTTCGTTAATAAAAGAAACGGATATAGTTTCATAGAGTATACCCGTGATATTTGGTGTAGGGACTATATGCCCGTTCAAACGGATATAAATGACTTTGTTCAATTTGATTATTTTCCCGATTATTATCTTTCACCAAAATATATCTCTAAATTGACAATCCCCTCCGAAGTTAGAGTCAATCAGAAGATGAATGCTAAAAAGATTGATTTAGTTATTGATGGAGGTAATATTGTGAAATCTGGTACTTGTGTTATTCTTACAGAAAAGGTCTTGAAAGACAATCCAAAGTTCAATAAAGATGCGATTAAAAACATAATTAAAAAAGAACTTGGTGTGGGGAATGTTTATTTTATACCTCAAGCTCCGTATGAAATGACAGGACATGCAGATGGAATGGTCTGATTTATGAACGATACAGACTTATTGGTTGCTGATTATTCCAGTGAAAGTAAGAGTTGGCAAGCTAAGATGAATAAAGCACTGGAAAATACAAATTTAAATATTATCCCGTTTCCTGCAGAATTCGTAGATGAAAAGAACGATGATGGAGATTGTACTGCTAAAGGAATTTATATCAACTTTATGCAGCTTGAAGATTATATACTGTTCCCTCAATTTGGTTTAAATATGGATGAAATAGCACTTGATTATACGAAAGATTTATTTCCTCATTGTGAGGTAATTCCCATAAATTCCAATGAAATTGCATTAGATGGTGGGGTACTTAATTGTATTACGTGGAATATAAAAATGAAAGTCTGTGAAAACGAATGTATAACCTTGTAAAAAGTGAAGACATGAAAGAGTTAATTATTTTCATATTAGTGTTTGTAGGTTTATTCTGGATTGGAGTAAAGCTTCAGCGTTGGATAAATGGAACAAGTAAAATTACTAAAAATCAAAAGAAGATACTTAAAGAAATGAAGCGGAGGAATAATCCTGAAAGTTAGCTTCGGTATCTTTCAGGATACAGGATATTATAATTGTGTAGTTTTTTTTGAATAAATTGTTGATTTCTAAAGCAACATGTGTATATTTGGGCATAACTCTTAGTGAAGAGGTATTTTTGTTAGTACTTTGAATTAATAACTAAAAAATGAAATTATGACTTGTTATTTTGATGAAATAAAAAATCTTATAGATGAGAATGGAAACTTTATAGGTGATGTTAATGCTAAAAAAGTTTCAATACAGGCGGTTGAAGCATTGGCTCAATCTCTGTTAGGCTCAACTTTATGTATCCGAAACCATAAGTATATTATTAGAATGTTGGAGATATATTATGGTGGAATCGGAGATGATGCTCATGATTGGTATAGAACTAATTTTATTTATAAAACATCTAAATACAAGGAACAAACAGAAGTTCAAAACAAAAAAGGATTTCGTATCTATTTAAGTTCTAGTAATGTAGATGATACATATACTCGGTTTGATATAGTTGTTGGTCATGAAGGTGTTCCTGTAAGTTTTCTAATTAGAAGTGTGTGGGATTCTGATTTCAATATTGTTGGAGCAAAAAACGGGAGCCCTAATACTGTCTTGAAGATAATGGGATTGAAAGCTGAGGATCATGATAAGATGGTGGGAGAAGACGATTCTGCTAATGAAATTGTTTTACAGAATACTTCTGCAGAGATAATAGAGCAAAGAAAATTGGGGGTAAAAAAGCAACGAAGGTATAAGGTGACTTCTGACTTTGAAGAAAAAAATAATCTTTTGTGGAATTTTTCATTAGAGTAAGTTTGGGATAACTGGTAGCAGAACTTCGGTTAGCAGTTCCTCCACCGAAGTTTCTGCTATACTGTTTAGATACCGTTCTAAAATTAAACCTTCGCTTAAATCATATCCTTTAGGTATTTGCTGTAAAATGGCGTTATAGAAAGATTCAAGTTTATCATAAGGGCCCTTATGTGTATAAACGGCATAATTGGTTTTAGGTAAATACATCGTTTTTATCTCATCGGTTATTTTTATTGGGGGTAAATCGTTAACAGTTAATCCGGCATAGAATCTACACTTTTCATCTGCTGTTATGTCACAATCGTCATAGCAGATACCCCAATACTCTTCTTTTGAGGGGAGTAGATGATTCTGTTCGGCATATTCATAGAGTTTGTTCCAGCTGTCTTCTTCAAAGAGTTCAGAAATATAATCAACATAACTTCCTTGATAAAGGAAAAAGATAATTGGTGTTTCGGGTAGTTCTATGAGAGTATAATCTATTTGATAACACTCAATATCGGTAGTATGCAGTTTCTCAAACTTTTCGACTTTATATTTTGCCGGAGATTGTGTAAACTTCTTTTTGAATGCATTATAAAAAGCAGTCTCGTTTGCCCATCCGATGTGTTCGGCAATTTCTTTTTGGGAAAGGACGTTTTTCTTCAGTAGATACAATCCGTATTCAGTCCGAAGCCGATTCACATATTGTTTTACTGTTTCCTTCATATAAGATTTGAACATCAACTGAAAATTACGTTTAGACAAACAAGCAATATCTGCCAGTTGGGCAATAGATGTTGCATTATTGAAAGCATTGTCCGCTTCTGCTGACCAATCTTTCTGTATTTGTGAGTTTATATAATGAAGGACAGTATCTATTTGTGCTTTATAGTTCATGAAAATAATTTAAGATATCCTTATATTGCAAAAGTACAATTTAAACCAACACGATACATTCAAAATACTCAGCTTTCGACTGAACCTCTGATTTATGGGCAGCCACTTCCCTGAATTGTCTAAAATTTAGACGATTTTATTTTGTTGTTACAAAGGAATGCTATTTTTGTTGTCAGGCAGACAGAGACTGATTAGTTTTGGCCCAAAATAGAAATATTATGGGGAACATATCATTCAAACTTATATTTCGGAGTTGGTTGCGTAATAAAACATTTACTGTAATCTCTATCCTCAGCTTGGCAGTAGGTATCGCCTGTACCAACTTATTGGCTGCTTTTGTTATCCATGAATATAATATAGAACAGGAGAATCCGAACAAGGATAGGATGGTTGTGGTTAAACAAACGATTTCGGGGGCAGGAATGACTGCTTTCAATACGGTCTCATGGGATATCACTTCCTTGTTACTTGAACGTGTCCCGGAATTGGATAAGGCGTGCCGGGTGCATCCTTATTTCATGGTTACCTATTGTAAAGCCGGAGAGAATTTCTTCAAAGAGATAAAAGTAATAGAGTCGGATAGTACTTTTCTTTCATTCTTTCCTCAGGAAATTGTAAGGGGGAGTTTTGCGGATACCCAGGTGGGACCGGATCGGATAGTCCTGACAGAATCTTTTTCTAAACGTTTGTTCGGAGAGAGTGACCCGATAGGACAAACGGTTCAGATACTATTCGGCCCTGGTGATTTCGGGGATGAAAAAGGGTTATTGACTTTTACTGTTTCTGCTGTGGTAAAAAATAATAGCCAGGCTGCTTTCGGCTTTGATGCTTTATTCTTTGGCGATCCCTCTTCCGGATTAAACTTCTTTCTGCTGAAAAAGAATGTCTCCGTTCCCGACTTACAGGCTAAAACAGGGCGTTTGGCTCTTCAGAGAAGTGATGGTCAGGATTTTGAGAATGAACTCCTCACTATTCAACAGGCTTGTTTTGATACGGTAACGCTCCCGTCATCGTTGAAGAAACCAAATACGACATTACTGTTTATTGCTCTTTTTTCAGCTATTCTGATATTGGTCATAGCTTGTTTCAATTATGTTAATCTAAGCTTTTCACGTGTATTTAAACAGTTATACTCCCTGCATATACAGAAACTGATGGGGGCAGGAAGCGGACAATTGAGCATGCAATTATTTGCTGATACATTTATGACTGTTGGTTTCGGTTTCCTGATTGCACAACTGATACAATTCGACCTGCTGGGGATAATGAATCGTATCATGTCTATTCAGGTTCCGGTTAATTTTCTGTATAGTAGTCAGATGCTGCCGGTTACATTCGGGTTTATTCTTTTATTGGCGTGTATTCCTGCTTTGTATATGAGCCGGCGTTTGCCGAAAATGTCGATTTCCATGTATAACAATTTCTACCGGGGAAAAGCAAAAGGGCGTATCATTACCTCGCTGGCTATCGTTCAGTTCGTTATTTCATTTATTCTGATAATCGGTAATATTTCCGTACGGCGGCAAATCTCACTTTTATATGATAAAGCAGAAAATTATAAAGGTATTTATATTTTTTCAGTCGGAGATAACAAGACATCTATGTTACGACTTAAAGAAAATATCGGTTCTCTTTCGGGCATACAGGCGGTGGCATTAAGTAATCCCATATATGAATGGCCTCTCGGTGAGTTTTCGCCGGATGGTACATATGAATCTTATACTTCAGAGGATGGTGATGAAGAAATAATGGAAGTTATGGGCTATAAGCTATTGAAAGGTCTGCCCTGGAAAGAAGCGATAGAAAGGTATCCGCATCCGGTTTATCTGAACCGTACCTGGGCTCAGAGCCTGTTTCCGGATGGAGAACTGCCTGTCGGGAGTCTTATAAAAGAATACGAACCCCGGTTGAAGGACCGTCCTCCTTTTGGTGATGATCATGTTATTGCCGGGGTTGTTGAAGATTATTTTAAGCTATATATTCCTAATAGCCTTGAAACTCCTGTCGATAAAGGTATTATTGGTTTTGCCAGGGATGGAACTGATTTAAAAGTCCGCATAGCTCCCGGAAATGCTTCGGTTATCAAACAAATTTATAAGGAATGGGATCAGCTTTATCCTGGGAATTACCTTGAACATGAGAGCTTGTATGATAAAGTTTTGGGTAATAACAAGAAACTTTTCGAATTGTCCGATTTGTTGATGATGTATTCGGTTATCAGTATCCTGCTTATGTGTTTCGGACTTTTCGGTATGACGCTGTACGCTATCGAACAACGTACAAAAGAGATCGGAATCCGAAAGGTGAACGGATCAACTACGTGGCAGATTATAAAGTTACTCGACCGCCAGTTTATTATTTGGATCGGGATAGCTTTTGTAATTGCAGTACCTGTGACCTGGTGGTTGCTTAATCAATGGATGCAAAGCTTTGTTTATCGGGCGAGTTTTAGCGTCTGGACATATATTATGTCTCTATTAATTGTTGTCGGTATAACGTTATTAACTGTCAGTTGGCATAGCTTCAAGGCAGCCTCCGGAAACCCGGTTAGAGCGTTGAGGGATGAGTAAAAAGCAGCTTTGCCGGGCACAGCACTTGAAATCCTTCTCAATAAAAAGTATATTACTTTCTAGATCTCAGGAAATAAGTATATTTGTAATCTATAGACTAAATTCATAAAGAAAACATGAATATAAAGACTTTGTTCAAAATACTGTTGCTATTTTTTTCGGCTATGGGATTTGGTAGTTGCGGAAGTGATGATGATGAGAAAAAAGAAATATACGCTCTATCGTTTGAAAAAGAGTATTACGAGGTTCCATTATTAGGAAAACAATCTATATCCATTAGAGGTGGCAACAGGAATTATTCTGTAACTGTTGAAAAAACAGAGATCTTGGATGTGTCTGTGGATTTGTCAAGTTCGATAGATATGGGAAATTTAGTTATCATCCCGAAACAAAAAGGAGAAACCACCGTTACCATAAAAGACAATATTGTTAATGAGGAGGTTGGATTGAAAATAAAAGTAACAGACTCTTATTTAGCTTATGCGATAAAAAATAGCAATCATCCGGCACTTTCACAGGGAACATTAGTCTATTTGATAAATAATGAAGCAAAAGATTGTTATTTCTTCCGAAACACAGGTTCTGGAACAGGAGCCACTAATACTCTGATAGCAAAAGGAACATACGAATTCTCAGTCAAGATAGAATATGGTATAGGTAACTCATCAAATACGTATGGTATACCTTATTTAACATTAAATTATGCTTCGGACATAAATGGGAATTTTACTGATGCAGCTATAGCACACACTCCTCACAGTCTGAGATTTGAACTTCTTGACGGAGAAACAAGTAGCAATATTGTCATCAATATGATACAAGTTTGTTTAGGTGTGGATTGGAAAGCTCTTGTACATGAAACTCTCAGCAGAAGTGTGGGTATAGAAGAACCAATTTTAAAAACCACGATAGATGATACAAATTATACGATAGTGGGAATACTTAATACCACACCAGCAATTCCCGAAAATATCTTGGAATAGACACAAAAAGATGTTCAAAATGTTTTTAGCACTATGAATAAGTGATAAAGTGTAAATATCAATATTGGCCTGAAAGAAGCACAACAGAAGTCTTTAATATTTTTTTAGCGGCTGATAAGTGTATTATGTGCGATCGATGTCAAAGCTTTTTTAAAAGAAAAGAGAATGGTTTTCTATAATTGTAATTTGTTTTATGAAACGACAAAAAGACAGACGAATAAGATATATGCAAACATTATGATAGAAAATGTCACTGAATAAGAACGTGCTTATTTTTCAATCAGTCATTCTGGAAGAGGTGTATATACATTTATTAACGTGATGGGCGTTTTATATCAACTTTTTATTTTGCTATAAACAAATATGAACTTCGTTTAAAACGAGATTTTTTTCATTTTAAACGAGATGTCTTTTTATTGTAGTAGAAATCTATTGCAAATATATGTTAATTCATAGTGGTGCAAGATGTCAATCGGTACTTTTAAGAGAGGAAATTATATGTTTTAAAGCGCTTTTTGTTTCCAGAACAACCATTTATCCAGGTAAGCGATAAATGTCAAAATACCAATAATAATAGATATGCATGCAGTATATTGTCCAAAAACATAAGCAATACATATCATTACGCTAAAAATATGACATAAATCAGAACAAAGACAGCAGAGGAAACCTCGCGAGAATTCCATAAAAATGAATCGACATTCCACCCCACTGTATAGCTTATCCTCCATATACATAAAATATCATTTTGATAATCAAATAAAATCATGGGAACTTTCCAAATCTACCTATCAGATAACTGGAATTTTTTATCTTTTTGATATTGCTGTGATTTGTTATGGAACTTATTACTTGCAAGGTTAATGTCATGAAGAGAAAAAGATATTAATTTTGTCTTATTGGAAACAGACTAACCTGAGGCCATACACAAAAAATATAATTTAAAGAACAGAATGAATACAGATTACAAGGTGGGCGATTTGATTTATGACGCAAGTATTTATGATGGATTAAATACCTTCCTATCCGATTTGCAGTTTTACAAAAAGTGGCTGCCGAAAAATAGGGATGCTAAAATACTTGAACTTTGTTGTGGAACAGGCAGACTTACGCTTCCAATTGCAAAGGATGGATACAATATTTGTGGAGTCGATTACACTTCATCCATGCTTGAACAAGCAAAGGCAAAAGCTTCTGAAGCAGGAGTAGAGATTAATTTCATTAAAGCGGATATTAGAACGTTAGATTTGCATGAAAAATTTGACTTTATTTTTATTCCATTTAATTCAATTCATCATTTATATAAAAATGAAGATTTATTTGAGGTATTTAATGTCGTTAAAAATCATCTTAAAGACGGAGGTTTATTTCTGTTAGATTGCTTTAACCCTAATATTCAATATATTGTTGAAGGTGAAAAGGAACAACAGGAAATTGCAGCATATACAACTGATGATGGGAGGGAAGTCTTGATAAAGCAGACAATGCGTTATGAAAACGCAACTCAAATTAATCGCATAGAATGGCATTACTATATAAATGGTGAGTTTCATTCAATTCAAAATCTGGATATGAGATTGTTTTTTCCTCAAGAATTAGACTCCTATCTGGAAGGGGTTGGATTTGAGATTATCCATAAGTTTGGGAGTTTTGAAGAAGAAGCATTTGGCGATGATTCGGAAAAACAGATATACGTATTAGCATTTGATAAGTGATGTAGTCAATTTAGCTCTATACCGAAGTTAATAAGTATCAAACGTTCCGTAATTCATTCCGCACTAAAATAAAAAGTCCTGACTATCTATAGATAATCAGGAACTTAATTTAAAGTAGTGTACCCAGAGCCGGGATCGAACCGGCATGGAAGTGAATCCACTGGTGTTTGAGACCAGCGCGTCTACCAATTCCGCCATCTGGGCATTTGCTTTTTTGCTAATGCGTTGCAAAGGTACGCATATTTTTTATTTGTGCAAGCGTTCAGCGATTTTTTTTCAAATTATCTATAGCTTTCGGGGAATAATATAAGATAGGAGAATAAATACCGGATTATTTCGTTAACTTTGTAAGAGTATAATTAAAAAACAACCTGTGTATCATGAAAGATAATTATTGCGTTATCATGGGTGGAGGGATTGGCAGTCGCTTCTGGCCTTTTAGCAGAGAAAGTTATCCAAAACAATTCTTAGATTTTTTCGGGACCGGACGTTCCCTGTTGCAAATGACTTTCGATCGTTTTTCCAAAATCATCCCGGTAGAAAATATTTTTATCGTTACTAACGAAGCTTACGCCGACTTGATTAAAGAACAGTTGCCCGAATTGAAAGAAGACCAGATCCTGCTGGAACCGGCACGTAGAAATACAGCTCCTTGTATTGCTTACGCTGCTTACCATATAAGAGCATGTAATCCGAATGCCAATATTGTTGTTGCCCCTTCCGATCATCTGATCCTGAAAGAAGATATATTTCTGAAAGACGTTCAGAAAGGATTGGATTTTGTAAAGAACAATAATGCATTGGTTACGTTGGGTATCAAACCGAGTCGTCCTGAAACAGGTTATGGTTATATCCAGAGCAGCGATTCCATGCTGGGAGAATTTACCAAGGTGAAGACTTTTACGGAGAAACCGAATCTGGAATTGGCAAAAGTCTTTTATGAAAGCGGTGAGTTTTTCTGGAATTCAGGTCTGTTTGTATGGAACGTAAATACAATTCTGGAAGCTTTTGCCAAATATCTTCCGGATATTGCCGTTCGGTTTGACCTGGGTAAGGATAAGTTCAATACGGAAAACGAACGTGAGTTTATACATGAGAACTTCCCTTATTGCCTGAAGATTTCCATTGACTACGGTATTATGGAGAAGGCGGATAATGTGTATATGTTATGTACTGATTTCGGTTGGGCAGACTTGGGTACCTGGGGGTCCTTGTTTGATTTGGCTCCGAAAGATGAAAATAATAATGCTGTATTGAAGAATAGTAATGCATTGCTTTATGAAAGTTCAGGAAATGTAATTGCCGTAGGTAATTCAAAAAGACTGGCTGTGATTCAGGGCGTTGAAGATTGCATCGTGGCTGAATCGGGAAATGTATTGCTTATCTGCAAAAAAGATGACGAACAGCGTATCAAGCAGTTTGTGGCAGATGCACAGATAAAATACGGGAAAGAATTTAATTAAACCATTTCTTTCCCAGATAATGTACGGGATACCAGGCGGCCATGAATCCAATGGCCGCTACCGTAATAAATGCAATCAGGACATCAGTGAGCATCACCCGCACCGGATATGCGTCGATAATAAAAGCACCTGCTGTTTGTCCTAATTTAATCAATCCGAATTGTCGTTGTAAAAAGCACAATGCCAGACCGATCACAACCCCTATCAGAGCTCCGAATCCGGAGATCATCCAGCCTTCAAATAGAAAGATACGACGGATAAGTTTATTGTCAGCCCCCATATTCCGAAGGGTATGTACGTCATCTTTCTTTTCTATCATCAGCATAGACAGCGAACCGACTACGTTGAACAAGGCGATTGTCAGGATAAATGAAAGTATCAGATAAGTGATCCATTTTTCTACTTGCATCATTTTGAAGGACGCTTCCTGTTGTTCGTAACGGTCTTGTATGATAAACCGGTCACCCAGGATGGATTTGAGCTGTTTTTTGACTGAAGAGATATTGGCTCCGTCAGCAATTTTCAGTTCGATGGAGGTTACTTCCTTGTCGTATTTATATAACTCACGTACCAGTGAAAGGGGGAGTATCATGTATCCTTCGTCGTATACCTGCTGGTTAATCATAAAGACTCCGCCTATATAGGCATATTCCTGACTGAATGAAGAAGCCGGGTTGGATAAGTTGACTTTTTCATTCCGTTTGGGGACATAAATCTCCAGCGGAGAAGCGAATCCTGGTTTGGCTCCCAGTTTGGATGACAGTCCGACTCCGAGAATGGCATAATCGGTTACTTCGTCTTTCAGGATGAAGCTGCCGTCTATCAGTACGCTGTCTATCTGGGTCAGATGGCTGAAGTTGTCGTCCACCCCTTTGATTATTGCCACGTCCTGGCGGTCGTGATAGCGTATCAATGCATTATCCTGAAGAACTTCTCCGAAATAGGCTATATCAGGTAATTGTTTTACCTGTTGGAATTCGGCAGTTGTCGGGTCGAATACTTTCCCGGTACGGGGAGAAATCTTCAACTCCGGGTCGAAACTGCTGAACATATCTGCTACCAGGTCATTGAACCCGTTATAGACCGACAGTGCACAAACAACTGCGGTGGTAGCAATGACTACACCGCAGACACATACCATCGAAATAATATTGATGGCATTGTGGGATTTCTTCGAAAAGAGGTACCGCCGGGCTATATAAAACGAAAGGTTCAACGCTTGATTCTCTTATTTCTGTAACAGTTTGTCTATATTTTCAATATAATCCAGCGAATCGTCAATGAAGAAACTCAGTTCCGGGATGATGCGGACCTGTTTTCCTATGCGTTTGCCCAAATCGAAACGGATCGCTTTGGTATTTGCACGGATCGATTCCAGTAACTCTTTCCCTTTTTCGGAAGGGAAGATGCTCAGGTATGCTTTGGCAACGCCCAGGTCGGGGCTGACGCGTACCGCACTTACAGAAATCAATATACCCGGCATTCCCTGGGTCTGTTTCTGGAAAATATCGCCCAATTCTTTCTGGATCAGACGACCTATCTTGTTCAGTCTTGTACTTTCCATATCGTTATCAATTTATTTTTTCCATATCATTGTCAGACCGTCGCGAAGCGGAAGGATCACTTTCTCCACCCGGGGGTCTTCTTTTATTTTATCATTAAAACTAAGTATCCCGATGGTTTGTTTATCTGACGGGTGAGGTTTTTCCAAAACTTTACCATCCCACAGGGTGTTATCGGCCAGAATCAGGCCTCCCGGACGCACTTTGGGAAATACCAGATCGTAATAGTCGGAATACAAGCGTTTGTCGGCATCGATAAATACCAGGTCGAATGTTTCGTCCAGTTCCGGTATGATTTTCATCGCATCGCCTATATGCAGCTTTATTTTATCTTTCAGGGGAGAGCGTGAGAGATATTTCATGATGAAATCTTCCATTTCATCATTGATCTCGAGTGTATGGATCAAGGCATCGTTTTCGGTTCCTTCGGCCAGGCAGAGCGTGGCGTAACCGGTGTAGGTCCCTATTTCCAATACACGGCGGGGACGAAGCATGCGACAAAACATTTTCAGTATCCGTCCTTGCAGATGACCGGACAGCATACGGGGACGCAAGAGATTGACATTGGCATCGCGGTTTAACGCGGATAACAATGCGCCTTCTTCGTCGCTGTGATCGAGAATGTATTCGTCTAATGTCATTTAAGTAAAGAATGTTTATGCTTCAAATATACGAAGAACTCGCAAAAAAACGGCAAAATTTGGATAAATAAAGTAAGTGTTTGGTATTGAGGAGAGTTAAGCCAAATTCTTCTATACCTTTCCAAATCGCTAAAATGCAGGATAATGAAAGGTTAAGAGAAAGATTTGCTACTTATCCGTTGCCTTTTTTAGCCCCGGATAATCCGGCAAAATAACGCTTGACCACCTGCGGTTTTACCGTTCACCATGCAAAGAACCCTATATTTTGCCCGTAAAGATAACCGTTTTTTTCCGTTTTTCATGGAAATACAGGTTATGTTACCGGCATCCGGGGTTTTATTCTTTGTTCCGCTATAATTTTCATAACTGTAAATAGCTATATATCAAGTAATTTTGCAACATAAAAAAATAGAGTTATGAAACAGACGGATGTAACGGTTACGTTCTACCTCAAAAAGAGCGAAATGAATGACGAGGGACATTGCCCGGTCATGGCGAAACTTGTTGTCGGCAAATTTTCAGAAGCGGCTTTTAGTGCGAAAATGTCCGTACCCGCTGCACTGTGGGCATCCGGACGTGCCACGGGTAAAAGTAACGCCGCGCGGGAAATCAACCGGCAACTGGACGATTTGCGAGCTTCAGCCATTTCCATTTATGACGAACTGTCAGCCACCCGTGAGAATGTAACGGCTGAAGAAATAAGGAATCTGTTGTTGGGGACGGCTTTCGGGCAGGAAACCCTGTTGGGTTATTTCCGGACGTTCATCGAACATTTCGAAAAACGTGTCGGCGTGAACCGGGAAAAGGGAACAGCACAATCTTACCGCTATGCTTGTAACTGTGTGGCTGCTTTCATCCAGGAGAAATACAAGTTGTCGGATGTTCCTTTCACGGCCCTGAACCGTTCATTCATCGACAACTATGACCTCTACCTACGCACGGAGCGCCGCTTTGCCCTGGGAACTATCGTGTTGCTTGTCACACGGTTGAACACGATTGTCGGGGAAGCCATCGCGGAAGGGATTATCACTGCCGACCCGTTCGCGGGGTATGAAGCCGAACATCCCGAGCGGGAACAGAAATACCTTACCGCCGCAGAGTTACAACGGCTGATGACCACACCCCTGCACGACCCGAAACTCTACCATATCCGCGACCTGTTCCTCTTCTCCTGCTACACGGGTATCCCTTACGGGGACATGTGCCGCCTGACGACGGAGGATCTGGAAGTGGCCGAGGACGGTGAGGTATGGATCAAGACCGCCCGCAAGAAGACGAAAATCGACTATGAAGTGCCGTTGCTCGACATACCGTTGCTCATCCTCGACAAGTACCGGGATATGGCCCCGGAAGGAAAACTGCTGCCGATGTACAGCAACAACGAACTCAACCGGACACTGAAACGTATTGCCGCCATTTGTGGAATTGAACGGAAACTCGTCTTTCACTGCGGACGCCATACCTACGCCACCGAGATCACGCTTTCGCATGGTGTCCCGCTTGAAACCGTCAGTAAAATGCTGGGGCATAGCCGCATTTCCACGACGCAGATTTACGCCAAAGTGACCGATGACAAGATCGACATGGATACCCGGTCTTTAGAGGAAAAGATTGCCGGCCGCTTCTCCGTAGCTATTTAATCTATCATTGACAATCAAATTCACAACGATTATGGAAACGAATAATAAAGAGATAAAACGCCGCAGCACGTTCTCCCTGCTGTTCTACATCAACCGCACGAAAGTCCGCAAGGACGGAACATGTAAATTGTTATGCAAGGTAAGCATCGACGCCAAGTCGGCCCCGATCAATATCAACGCGTTTGTCGATCCATCGCTTTGGAATCCGGAAACCAAAAGGGCGAACGGACGAAGCGAGAACGCCCGAACGGTAAACCAGGCAATAGAGAAACTGACCGAAAAAATCACCGGACATTACCGTCATATTCGTAAAAGCCTCGGTTTCGTGACGGCCGAGCTGGTCAAAAACGCCGTGGAAGGAATCGGGCAGAAACCGTTCACCCTCCTTGCCTTGTTCCGCGAGCATAACGAGGAGTTCCGCAAGCGTGTCGGCGTGGATCGCAAGGAAGAAACTTATGAAAGTTACGAGAACTCCTATAATATTTTAGCCTCCTTCGTGAAAAAAAGGAAGGAAAAGGAGGATGTAGCGTTGCGGAGCCTTGACCGGGAGTTCTACGATGATTTTGAAATATTCCTGCGTACAGATCGTGAAATGAAACCCAAGACAGTACACGAGCATCTTTACCGGTTGAAAAAAATGACCAAGCGGGCTGTCAGTCAGGGTACACTCCGGCGCGACCCTTACGGGAAGCTGCACCCGGAACTGCCCCGGCGCAAGAGCCGCCATTTGAAACTCGAAGACCTCAAAAAACTGATGGAAACTCCCGTCGGTAAACCCAACCTCCAGCGGGTGCGGGACTGGTTTCTCTTCGCTACCTTCACGGGGTTGTCCTACGCCGACCTGAAACGCTTGTCCGAAAAAGACATCACGCAGTCGGACGACGGAACGTACTGGATACACATCCGGCGCCAGAAGACCGAAACGCCCTCGGCCATCCGCCTGCTGAACGTGCCGTTGCAGATCATCGAGAAATACCGCCACGAGCGTAAAAGCGACAGGATTTTCAACCTCTATTGCCGGGGGTATCTCATCAAGCTCACCAGAGAACTGGGACGGACATACGGCTTCGACATGACCTTTCACAAGGCGAGGCACAATTTCGGGACACATATCACGCTCTCGCTGGGTGTGCCTATCGAAACTGTCAGCCGCATGATGGGACACAAGAGCATTTCCACCACGCAGATTTACGCCAAAGTGACCGACCGCAAGGTGGACGAGGACATGAAACGTCTGAAAGAACAGACCAAAGGCCGGAAAATAAATCTCTACGAGGAGGACGAACCGGAAACGGCAGATATTATAACGGTAAACGGTTGAACAGTATAACAAAAATTGATAAATTTGTATGACTATGACGACAAGAGAACCTATCAGCATTGAAAACGGGCGGGTGGAAATCCACACGCCGGAGAACCGTGTATGGCTCACGCGCCACCAGATTGCCGACCTGTTCGGAGTCTTCGTTCCTGCCGTGGGGAGCAACATCCGCTCCATACTCAAAAGCGGCATACTCCGTGAGGAGCGGGTTTACCGCCGGGAGCGCAACCGTGACGGCGGTATTGTCGAGCTGTATTCGCTCGAAATGATCGCCGCGCTGGCTTTCCGCTTAAAATCCGGGAATGCCGAAGCCTTCCGACGGTGGCTTGTCCGAAGGGCCACGACGACCGCCGTCGTCTGGCAGCTCCCCGGCATGAACACGATATTGAACTGAAAAAGAAGAACGGCCGTGATGGCCGTTCTTCTTTTATACCCATTCCTGTCCCCCGATACATTTCTTCCGGGAATCTTCCAGAAATTTCTGTATCTCGGATTCCATGTATAGTACCTTGCCCTGAATCAAATAATAGGGAATGATCCGCGCCGTGCGGTATTCCTGCAATGTACGCCTGCTGATTTTCAGCAGCCGGGACAATTCCTCGTCGGTGACGAACCGCTCTCCCTTGAGTGTCCGGCCTCCGGAGGATTCCAGTTTATCCAGTGCCTTGCCGGCCTTTTCCAAACGCCGGAAGAGATCCGCCACACGCGGATCGTGCTTGTCGATGAAATAATGGCTCATAACGCGGCGGTATTAGGATAGTGCGACGATTGCAGCAGTTTCCCGACATCTTCCGGTTTGTAGAAGATTTTGTGACGGATGCGGCTGAAAGGCAGCAACCCTTTCTCCCGGTAGGTTTGCAGGGTACGTTTCGATATCCCCAGCACGTCACAGACATCCTGGTTGTCCAGCCATTTTTTCAAACTCACGTCCTCCTGCCTGCGGCATAACGCCTCGGCTTTTCTTTCAATGGCTTCCACGTGCCCTGCCAGCGCGTCGAAAGCCTTCACGTCCATACTTATTATTTCCATGTTCTGTTTCATTTTTTGTTTCCCGGATGCCCAAAAGTACACAAATGAACAGTATCTTGTTATCAGCCAGTGGTATATGGACGTATCCGTCTTAAAAGTGGCAGCGAGTGGCGCCACGTCCGGCGGAAACGATCCTCCGCCGATACGGGATCGGCACGCTCCGATACGCCAATCGCCCGTGAAAGGAAATGTTCGCGGGCGATTTATCATTCCATGCAGGGTGAGCCGTGAACCGACTTTCGCGAGCGTTCACGGCATATCGTTTTCTCCCCGTTTCTCTCCCATAACCTTTTCCTCTCTTTTTTTCATGCCGCGGAGCGCGGTATGGAAATCTGTTGTCAGTAGCAAAGGTAGTTACGGGGCTCACGCTGCTGCAAGATCGGGCCGCGGGGCGGTTTGCCGCAAAATCTTCCTCTTTCCCTGCGGGCGAGCGTATTTTCCGACAAAATCTTGCAGCAGCTATCCCCGACACCTTTTGATGCTACCGAAACAGATTCCATCCATACCGGCTCCGCTACGGCATAAAAAAAAAGTCAAAGGTTATGAGAAACGAAGAGAAAAATAAATGGAAACAGAAATCCTCCAACCTTCCACTTGGCATAAAGGCAAAGGTCGGGTTGGCGGTAAAGGTCGGGGCGGTGGCTTTGGGCTTCCACGTGTGGGGTATCGACTTTATTTGGGTCGTTTTGGGCTTCACGTTCTGTTATGACATCCTGCGGGGCATTTTCTCCTGCCTTGTTTCTCTCGTGGCTCTAACCGGCTTTTTCTATTTCCTATTCACTCACATCTTCTAAATTATTACAGGTATGACAAAGTACATTTCATTATTCGGAGCGACTACCACGGACACACGGGTGCAGGTAGTCAAGGAAAACCAGGTAATCATCGGTATCGGTGCGGGTGCGAGCAGAAAGCGTTACGTCGTTTACAAGGTGGAACACACCGCCCGTGGCTACGTGTACCACATGGTCGATACCGAAACAAAGGAAATCAGCCAAACGGACATTCTGCGACCCCTCTCGCAAACATTCGGTATCGGCAGGTACTACGACGACGTGAACCCCGAGTTCATGGACGCTTTCGAGGTGGCTTTGCTCGTGGGGCAGGCGGAAGAGCAAGCCACGGCGCAAGCCATCGCCGCCGCCAAAGAGAAAGCCGAGCATGACCGCATAGCGGAAATAGGAGCGCAGAGGTTACGCCGCATCATGCCCGAAGGGGTGCAGGGCGTAATCATCGCCGAACTCAACGAAACGGAATACACTGACCCCTCTTACGAGTGTTCGACCACCCGAAGCGTGCGTACCGTCATTCTCGGCTTTTCGGCCACCTCCCGCAACGGCTTCGGGGAGTTGAGAAAGGCGGCGGCCAATTTCCCGCAAACGGCGCACCTCTCCGAATACGACCCCAAGAACGAACACCGCTATCCCGTTTTCACGCTCGGCAAAAGTCCGAAATACGGGTGGAGTGTCTGCAAACTGACCCACTACACACGTGAAGGGTACATCGACAGGCTGGCATATATCGCAGGAAACGAGGAGAATATATGTCTGCCCGAGCCGAAAGACGAAAAACGGGCGGAACGCACTGAAACGAGCGTGCAAGGCGGGTTTATCATCGTGGACTATTCCGAGAAGGCGATAGCCGTATTCGGGGACACCAAGCCCGTCAAGGACGCCCTTCACGCACTCGGGGGACGCTTCAACGCACGGCTGACGCATGACGGGCAGAAGAGAGCGGGATGGATTTTCCAAAAGACCAAAGAGGACGAGGTGCGGCGGCTTCTCGGAAAGGACGAATAAATGTTGAACACGGGGCGGCTCGCCGCCCCACAATACCAAAAAATCATGGCACAAGGAACAGATTATTTCAAACTGACGATACAGAACTATCTCGACGCACGGGCACGGGAGGACGAACTTTTCGCACCCCGATACGCCAACCCGAAAAAGAACATTGACGATTGCTGCACTTTCATCATCAACCAAGTACGGCAGAGCGGTTGCAACGGGTTTGCCGACGAGGAAATATACTCTATGGCACTCCACTATTACGACGAGGAGGACATCGACATCGGCAAACCCGTCAGTTGCAAGGTAGTGGTCAATCACACCGTTGAACTGACCGAGGAGGAAAAAGCCGAGGCACGGCGGAACGCCATACGGAAGGCCGAGAGCGAAGCCTACGCCAAGTTGGCGAAAGCCAAGTCCAAACCCAAGAAAATCGAAGATAACAAACTAATGCCCAGTCTATTTTAGTTATGAAACCGAGAACAAAATTCCAACAGAGCGTTGTGGCGGCAAGTAAACACCTGCCGCCGCTTACCCCCGCACAAATCGAATGGGGGTACAAGAACTGCATCGAGCATATCGGACGCCGCACGCCGAAAGGACTTATCACCTGCACCGAGTGCGGCCACACGTGGCAGAGCGAAAACGGAGAACTCACGGACAATCTGTTAGGGTGCGAGTGTCCGCACTGCCACACCCCGCTGAAAGTGGAAACCACCCTGCGCCGCAAGTTCAACGATTACGAGTATTTGTGCATCGTAACCCGCTGCAAGGGTTTTCAAGTCCTGCGCTTCGTCTATATCGAGTGTTGGGCGAAAGTGGGACAGACGCCCGTTTACACCCATATCGAAGCCGTACAGCGGTGGATTGCCCCCGACGGACGCTCCGCAACCTTCGCACGGCTGCGCCCGATGGGCTTCTTCGTTCACGGGTGGAGTTGGTCGAGCGCATTGGAACTGCGGGCGGAGAACGACGGGAAATACAACATCACGCCCACACGCATCTATCCCCGACAACGGCTTATCCCCGAACTGCGCCGAAGCGGCTACGGTAAACAACTCCCCGATGTAACCCCTTTCGACCTTATCCACCTGCTGCTCTCGGAGAACAAGGCCGAAACGCTGCTTAAAGCGGGACAAACGGCACTCGTGCGATTTTTCGCCCGTTCCTCCCGCAATATCGCAGACTATTGGCCGGCCATCCGTATCGCCATCCGTAACGGGTACGCTATCGGGAAACCGACGGAATGGTGCGACTACATCGACCTGCTGCGATTTTTCGGGAAAGACCTGCATAACGCCCATTTCGTGTGTCCCGCAGACCTGCCCGCAGCGCATGACCTCTACATGGCAAAAAAACGGCGGCACATGCAAATGGAACGGCGGCAGGAGGAACGGCGCAAGGCGTTGGAACAGGAAGCCTCGTTTGTCGAAGCCAAAGGGCGGTTTTTCGGAGTGGAGTTTTCCGACGGGGAAATCTGCATCAAGGTATTGGACAGCGTTGAAGCCATACGGCAGGAGGGCGAGGCCATGCACCATTGCGTGTTTACCAACGAATACTATCTGAAAGCCGACTCGCTCATACTCTCGGCCACAATCGACGGCAAACGTATCGAAACGATAGAGGTGTCCCTAAAACGCATGGAGGTCGTGCAGAGCCGTGGCGTGTGTAACAAGAATACCCCATACCACGGGCAAATACTGAAACTGATGAAGGGGAACATGTCCCTTATACGGAAACGAATGACAGCATAAAAATCGGGGCGGCGAAAGCCGCCCGCAAAAACAAAATAGAATGAACCAAATAGCATATAAATTCGTGTCGTGGGACGTTCCCGCACTCGAAAGCCTTGCAGGCTCAAAAGCGTACATATTACGCAAACGGCTCAATGACGGGGGAACGCTCACCCGTGAGGAGAAAGACTGGATTACCCGTGAGGTAAACCATAACACCTATTTCAAGGACTCCATTCCGCTTTTAGGGTATCGTTTCAACTTTGTCGATGTACTGAAAACATTCGTGGTAAAGCAGTACGGGCATTACACGGAATACAAGGGCGTGGACAAGACGAGCATACGCTCCATGTTGTACGGCAGAGTGGAAAGGATTGTCGAATTATAAAATCGGGGCGGCGAAAGCCGCCCTACAAAAAAAAATATAACAATGAAAATCATCTATAAAAGCTACATGGCACGCCCGCTCAAACCCTTCGGGGAGTGGGATTGGGAAGTTCGGGAAGCAGTCAAGACGGCCCTTGCGCTCGTCGAGGGGAAAAACGGGTTCAAAACCCATTCCGAGATATGGCGAAGGTGCAACCTCGTCATTACCGTGGGACACAACATCTACACCACGAGTATCGAGATACGACCACCCGAGCAGGACGTGATACGCCGCAGGAGCAACTGGCATAACGGCTACGCCTACTACTGCAACGGCGTGTTCTGGGCGAACATGAGCAGGGTTAGAGTGGAACTTGTCTGATTAAAAAATTTCGGGGCGGCAAAAGCCGCCCGTAAAAAGCGAGAATATGAAAACGAATGAAGTAAACAAGGAAATCTCCTATGAAACGCTGCTCGTAACCTTCGGCGAGGGTATCGGGCGGCTCAACACCATGTTCGACGACCCGCAGGTGTGGGGCGTTGCCACGCTGAAGCAGTGGATCGACGGGTATGAAACTACGCGCTTCACCGAAATCGACGACCGAACGGCGGTTATCACATCCGAATACAACATGGACAGCGTGAAGGAATGGCTGCAAAAGAACACACCGATTATCAACCTGGAAAAACGATAAAATCATGCGCAAGTACAAATTATTCATCGGCTACCGGCTGCTGGGAGAGTTTTCCGGTATATGGGAAGCCAAAAATTTCGCCGCTGAAAGCGGCATGAGCGGAATTTTCTCGCTCGTGGGAGAAAATTACCGGGACAGTTGGTACGAACCAAAAAAACAGGACAAGAATGGAAACAAAGATTAAAGACATCACGGGAGCGGAAATAACCGTTACCGACTTAAAAGAGGCGGTACGCCAATGCCGGGAGTGCCTCGCAAGTCCCTACCTGATGCCCTCGGGGCATACCGTGGGGGAAAACCATGCCTACATGTTGCGGCAACTGCTCGCCCTGCAAAGGCGGAAACGGGAACACGGCAGGCAACGGCCGTGAAAATACGACGCGAAAAAAATCGGACGACAATGAAGTGCACCCCAAATATTGGACGGATTAGTATTTGTTTAGATGGCATGAGTTCGGTATTGTACCGGGCTCATGTTGTTTAAGTATTTCTTTATCCGCTTGTTATTGTAGTAGTCGATATATTCTTCCAATTCTTTTCGGAAATGGTCTATGGATGAGAATTTTTGCAAATATAATAATTCGGACTTCAATAATCCAAAGAAACTTTCCATAGCAGCGTTATCCAGACAGTTACCCTTGCGCGACATGCTCTGTGTAATACCTTTCTGTCTTAAACGGAGCTGATACTGCTTCATCTGATACTGCCAGCCCTGGTCGGAATGCAAGACAATACCCGGAGAATCCGGTATTCTGGCAAACGCATCGTCCAGCATCTTCATGATCTGCATAAAGTTAGGGCGTTCAGCTATTTTATAGCTAATAATCTCCCGGTTATATAAGTCCATAATCGGCGATAGATATAACTTTACGCCGCAAACCGAAAATTCCGTAAGGTCAGTAACCCACTTCTGATTCGGTTTTTCGGCTGCAAAGTCGCGTTGCAGAAGATTGGGCGCTATCCGTCCGATCTGTCCTTTGTATGAACAGTATTTACGGAGCCTGACCTGACTTTTTATCCCGCAAATATTCATCAGCTTAAGTACGGTTTTGTGATTTATCGCATATCCGATCTTATTCATTTCAACGGTAATGCGCCGATAACCATAACGCCCCTTATGTTCGTGATATAACCTTATAATACTCTCTTTTTCGCGAGCATATTTATCGGGTTGTTTTGATTTTCTGAAGTGATAATAAAATGTGCTTCGCGCCATCCCTGCGGCTTTGAGCAATACTGAAAGCCGGCACTGCGGCCTTAGTCCTTCGATGGCTTGGGCTCTTTCCCGCTCTCGCGGACAATGCGCTCCTCGACTAAGGCCTGCAATTTTTTTAAGTAAGCATTCTCGGCACGAAGATACTCCAGTTCCTTAAGCAACTCTTCGTGCGGAGTCGTTTTGAGTTTGACTTTTTTAGTCTTCGATTTACTCATGGCCGGCCTCCTTCTTTGCGGTTTACGCCGCAGGCCTTCAGCACCTTGGTTTTGATAGAGCCGCTCCCATTGACGAATAACAAAAGGGCCCGGAATGCCGAAATGCACTGCTGTCTCCAGCAAAGATAGATGATTTTGGTGCATATGCTTCAAAACTGACAACTTAAATTCTGCACTGTAGCTACCGTGGCGCAGCTTAAGGCCGGCAAGGCCATGGCGCTCGAATAATGTTACCCACAAGTGAACTTGCGAGCGGCCACAGCCCAAGTGACATCCGGCTTCCCTAACCGAAAGTCCGCCTTCGAGTACCAGTTTTACGGCCTTTAAACGAATCTCATAATTATATTTCATAAAAAACACCCCAAAAGTGTCCAACTTTTGGGGTGCAGTACACAACCGTCCGATTTTTTTGTTTCCCGTCAATCGACCGCCGTATGGTCGCCCAGCTTCCCGTGCAGTTCACGCCCGATATGTCCGGCAATGCCACGGGGAGAAATTTCAGAGATTGAACCCCACCCGCCATGCGTGTATATGCACGTCTTGAGCGGTTCGGTACGGGAAAGGTAGAACAGATAGCCGTTGCGGAGCAGGATGCCCACAAACACCGAGCCGACCTCGATGTCGGCGATCTCGTCAAAACGTATCTTCCCGTCATTGTATAATACTGCCGTGCCATCCGCATCGGGAATGACGAACAGATCGTCTTCCATGACAATCCCGTGCAACTCGATTAGCGACCCCAGGCATTCACTCGCCGATACCCGGTCGTAATCACCCTTTACCTCATTTGTCGATTTCGTTTCCATATCGCTTTTCTTTAGGTTCAGACAAATACCATACGAAAAAGGCGTGAGAATACGTTAAATACCGGCATTGAGGTACAGCCAAGCACCCATCCACTCGATAGATAATTTCTCCCCACGCCGCTATCGCATACGCTTGACGCATATAGACACGACGATGAAGAAGAGAACTACCCATTATTTTGCGAGCGGATTAAAATTTGGCTGTTTTCAATGCCCCACCATAATGTGTTCCTTCCGTATGTAAATCGCCCGGCGGCACGCCGCCGGAGGATTCGATTGCAAATATAACGATTTCATTCGGGTATCGGCGACAACACGTGCGATTTTTAACAACCTTCCTGCCAAAGAACTACCCGCCGTCCTACAATTTCGGCCCCCGGGCGGGTTTGCGGGGCGCGACCTTCGGCTGCGCCTTCTTCTCCCTGGGCGGTTCGACGATCCGCAGTTTGAGTTTCTCCGTCTTACGGTCGTAACGCACCTCGCAGCAGTCAATCTCACCCGCAACCGACGTCCACACGTTGTTCACACGCACCGCGCCGCCCGAGTAGAGGGTCTTGTATTGTTCGTATTCGAGCGGCTGCCGCAATTTCGCGTCCACCTGACGGTGGAACGAGTAGATATTACGTCCCTTTGCTATTTCGTCGGGAACGTAAACCCGCAACTCGGGATGGGCGGCCTCGGCATAGAGGCACAGATCCGCCGTGCGAAGCTCCCTCGGAACCCACTGGATCATCCTCGGGTCGCCCCGCACGGCCGTATCGGCCACGAGCGGCGTGATGGCCCTCTGGGGAATGTCGTACAGCACCCCCGCATCCTTGCGAACGGCCTCCAACGCCACCTCCTCCGTTACAAGCCGGCGGTTCAGGTGCAGGACACTCATCAACCGGTGTATCTGCTGCGGGTCGTCCTGCTCGCGGAACACCTGCAAGACCAGGGCGGGGTCGCTCAACGCGCTGATAACCGAGAAATCGGTTTTGTCCTTCCCGTAGGTACGCTCGAAAGCCTCCCGGCTCATCTCCGGCGTCCGGGCTTCGCGGGGGACGCCTTTCAGGTTTTGCGGGTTCTCCCGCACTAGGCTCATGTATAGATCCGGGCTTTTCATGCTCTCGGGCAGGTGGGCGATGGCATAGGGACTGCGCCGTATGGCCTCCATGCACAACTCCGGCGTTTTCCACTTCTCGGGGACATATTGCAGGTAGCTCCCGTCGTGCCAGACGGCCCGGCGGCACATCTCCTCGTTCTTGGCGTGGTCGGGAAGGTTGTAGAACAGCTCCGGCTCCAGGGCGAAAATTTCCCGGGCCACCCTCGGCGTGAGGAACCAGGGGTTCATGTTCTCCAAAAAATCGAAGGTCTTATCGTAATTCGTGCAATAGAACCCCAACACTTTCAGGTGTATCTCCTCGAAGGGGATATAGCGGAGGACACGCAGGTCGTCGGTACGGGCCAACGCCCGGTTGCAGACCTCCGGCGTGAGCTGTTCGGGGTTGAAAAAGCGGATGGCCAGGGGATCGCGCTCCAGCGCCATCCCGCACAGACGGTCGGTTTTCAGATGTTTCGGAACGTACTCCAGTGCCAGGTAGTTCGAGGACACGGCGGCCTCGCAGACCCGTTCCGTGCGTAATTCCTCCGGCACTTCATGGAGCAGGATGCCGTCCCCGCTGACGGCACGCAGGCAGACTGCCTCCGTGCGCAGTTCCACCGGCACGAGCGAAAGGCAGGACGCGTCCATCCCCACGCCGTGAAGGGCCAGTTCCCCGGTCATGACCTCCGGGGCAATGGAGGCGAAAATCTCGAACTTGTCCACGAACGACATCCCGAATTTTTTCAGCCCTTCCAGGCATATATCGGGATACGGAATGTAAGGGAGTATCTTGTAATCGGCACTGTCCACCGCTTTCAACGCCGCACGGCATATTTGCGGCGTCCTCAATTCCCCGGGGACGGCCTCCAGCACCAGACCGTTGCGCTTCACGGCCGTCATGCACAGTTCGGGGGGCTTCAACCCCTCCGGAACGTAATACAGCGCGTAGCTGTTGCTATCGACGGCGGCACGGCACATTTTCGGTGTCTTCAGACGGTCAGGGACGAATTTCAGTGTTTCGCCCCGGTGGCCGGCCGCGGCAAGACAAAGTTCCGGCGTTTTCATCGCTTCGGGAACGAACTCGATGTTGAAAGCCGATTTCTTGATGGCGAAACGGCAGACTTCCGCCGTTTTCCGATCCTCGGGCAGCGTCTCGAAAAGGTTCTCGCGCCACGGGTTCTCGTACACCCCCGTATCGAGATAGGCTATATCTATTCTCTCTTGCTCTGTCATGGTTTTCAGTATTTATGGAAAGCGCCCGGGTGACGGGCGCTTCTCTTGGTTAGACATATTCCGTTATCGTTCCGTTTCCTCCGTCCCGTTCTCGCTCTGGAACGTGAAGGAGGTCTTCACGACCTGACCCGTGTTGTCCTCGACATAGACGTCGATGGTCTGCTGGTCATCGCTGCGCGATGTGTAATAGAGGCGGAACACCTCACGGTCGAGCGGATAGCGGTCGTTGGGCAGGAACACCGTACCGTCGTCCATCCTCAACTCACCGCGCCCGTCGGGCTGGAAATAGCGGATCGTGTAACGCGCGCCGTCATATCTCCCCTCCCGCACGAGCGTGCAGCGGATTTCAGCGGTTTCACCAACGGAGATTCGCTTCTGAACGGGCATCGTTTCCAGAGAGAACGTGTACGCCTGCTGTATATCCAGCCCGTTGTCGCAGGATGCGCATAAAAGACCCAGGGCGGCGATCCAGACCGCCAGGGCCAATATCTTTTTCATCTTTTTCATGTCGCTTGCAAGTTTAATGGATTATGAATTTCACGCCCAGGCCGAACTGCGCGTGGAAATGTCCCGTTGTAGTGCCCCATAGGATACGCTCACGCCCCGTCAGCGAGAGGATAATCCTGTCGGTCAGGTACGCATCGACCTCCAGCGTGACGGCCCCGCCATAGAGGAAACGGTCGCGGTGGCGGAGCGTAGAGCCGTCATAGAGCCGCCTTTCGCCCCGGTTCACACTCTCGTAACCGGCCAGCGCCGAGCCGCCGAGGTAGAAGAAAAAAGTCCTGGACGGGTCGGCGAGGAACTTGTAATAGTAACCGCCCTCGGCAGTGAACTGCGCCACAGGGATACGTTCCGACTTGTAGGGGTAATAACGGTTCAGGAACTCCGCGCCGAACACCCACTTGTCGGCATTCTTCGCGTAGCGGCTCATGGCCAGCCCGAACCAGTAGCCCGTTTCGCTGCGGCTGTCCCGGGTATAGAAGCCGTCGGTCATGCCTCCCCGTATTTCCAGCCCGCGCATGGCGGGCAGGGCACGCTGGGCGTGCGCCCCGTCCGAAAGGAGGAGGCATAACCCCAGCGTGAGAATGAATATCGCCCGTTTCATATCACTTTACCTTTAACTCGTTGATAACACGTGCGCGCACCAGGTCGGCATTCTCCACCGTGAAAGTCTGGTGTCGCCCGCCCTGCTGCTCGTGCAGTTCCACGACCAGCTGCTTGTCGTCGGCCAGCGTGAACTTCGGGAGCGTGAAGACCATGCGCTCGGTACGCTTGCCGCCGATGACCTGCACGTTGTTGTACGCCCGCACGGGCCATACGACCTGCTCCTGGATGGCCGTGCGTTTGGCCACCTTCTTGTCCGTAATCTTGAACGTCAGGTAGTCCACGTTGAAAGGCACGTTGGAGGAGTTTTTCAGTTGGAGGTGGAAATAAAGCAGGTCGTTATGCACGTAGATACCTTTGAGGAGGTATTGTACCCCGAAACGCTTGCAACCGATATGCTTGATCTCGCGGCGGTCATTCTTGTAAATGGACTGCATGATCAGTTTGACCAGCAGCGGAGATTCGCATCCCAACTCCTGCAAATAGATGTCCAGCGCATTATTGGGGCGGTTTACCGCCTCCCCGCCATGCAGGAAGTCCGCCATCTCGACCGACAGTTTCACCGGCTCGTCGGCATACTTGACATTGAAGCTGTAATAGGCCCCGTCCTCGGTAATGACCGAAAGGTTGCTCTCGCGCGAGAAATCACGCAGGGCCGCCTTTACACGCAGCACGTTTTCCGTGCCGTCGGCTTTCGCCGCCAGAAGATCCGAAGACCCCAGATCGACGTAACGGATGGCCGAGGGGAAAATCACATGAACGGTCTTGCTGAACGTCACCTCCAGCGCGTAGGGCGGGATAACCCGGTTGAAGGTCAGCGGACGGGTAAGACCGTCGTACAAATCGCCCGTGGAGGGCTTTTCCTGCGCGTGGGCAGCGAACATGCACCCGATAAAAGCGAGTGCCAGAAGAATCTTTTTCATACTCGATAATTTTTTGATTGTTGATAAAAATGGATTTTTTCAGTGGTGTACGGAAGTACGTCGTTTGTACCCTTATTGAAGGGGCGGGAGCAGCAGGACGCTGTAACCGGCCTTGAGCGTGACCTTGACCGAGCGCATCTTCTTGCTCACGTATTGCGACACGCCCTGGATGGCGCTGCGCCCCAGGTCGGAGAGCAGTTGCGAACCGGCATCGTCCGTGATCGTGATACTGCTGCCCATGCCCGCACCCATATTGGCGGCGATCTCCTTCACGGCATTGAGTTCTTCCGACCCCGGCACGGGAATACCCTCGTTGCCGTTCGTGTCATAGACCGACAGATCGACCGGAACGACCGCCCCGCCGTGCTGGACAGCGCTGACCTTGACCGTCAGCCGTTCGCCGTTGATCCTCGCCGCCCCCGTTACGGGCGTACCCGAGGGGATGAGCAGCTCTCCCGCCATCATCGGTTCCAGCAGCCGGAAAGTAACCTCCCCGCCATCGGTGAGCGTCACGGTTTGCTGCACGGCGGCACGGATACTGTTGCGCTCGGGCTCGCGAAGGTCGCTCCCCACCGTGTTGAAACCCCAGTTCCGGGGCTTGACGAACTCACGGGCGAAGACCGAATCGGGCAGCGGGGCGGCGAGCAGCGACACGATGTTACGGCGCACCTGGCGCACGGGCTGCACGGAAGCCTTGCCGGAAACGGAGGCTTTCTGACGCGGGGCTTCAGGGGCTTGACCGCCATTCATGTAGCGGGCGGCGATCTCGTAGGACTTCTCCAGCAGCGCCACCTGCTCCTCCTGGGCCGTTTTCTGCGCCTGCTGTTCTTCCAGGCGGCGTTCCAGTTCCTCGATGCGGGCCTGCATCTCGCGCTCTTCCCCCGTTTCACCGGCGGTGTCCTCGTAGAAACTGCCTAACTGGCGGTTGATGTCGGCATAGGCGGCACGGGAAGTCCGGAAAGCTCCCGACGAACCGCCGGCAGGGCCGGAAGACTTATCCGGCACGGCAGCGGGCATGACGGGCTCTTCCTCCTCGTCCTCCATCCCGAACGCGAAATCCTGCAAGGAGCGCATCTTTTCCCGCTCCCTGCGCCGCATCTCCTCCTGCACGTAGGCATCACGCTTGTCCGAGAGGATACCCTCCGATTCCGGGGTCGGCAGCTCCGTGTTGAAACCCGCCGAAGGCTCCTCCCGTTCTTTTTCGCCGGGGGAGAAGATCAGCCACATGCACCCGGCAAAGGCCAGGAAAAAGAGCGGGAAGACCACCATCTTCTTCCGCATCTGTATCTGCCGGGGCGTGAGTTCCTTTTTCCCCGCCTCCGGCTGTTTATTCTGTTTTTCGTTCGTCGTCATAATTGAAATCTTTTAGATGTTTTACACTGTCGGCCTCCTGCCGTTGTCTTAATTCCAGCTCCAGCCGCTCGATATGCCGTATCTGCATCCGTTCCCCGGCTCCCTTGCCGAAGCGGTAGATGGAAGACACGGTAAAGTAGAGCGACAAGACGGAAAAGAACAAGAGCAGCGTGAGGATCACGATAATCCGCTTATCGGGCGAGAGCGCCCCGCAAGCGCGGCGCAGGTGGTCTTCGACCCACTCCCCGAAAGCCTTTATTCTCTTCTTTGCCATAACCTTATCTTTTTAATGTACGTAAATCGCGGTTCTCCAGAATCTCGAATTTCTCCATGATGAAACCCTGCGGGTTATTGTCCGAACGCCCCGAGTTGATCAGCTCGCAGCGCGTGACCAGCGAACGCTCGGTGATGTTGCTCTCGCGGACAATCATTTGCCGGGCATAGGTCATGGCCCGGTAGGGATAGGCGTTGAAGTCGCACACCACGGAGTCCACCTCGATACGCTGGCTGATGTTCCCCGACACCACACGGTTGTAGTAACCTTTCTCCTGCATGTCCTGGTAATAGGCGAAGGCGCTCTTATCGACCAGGAACAGCGCGCGGTTGATGTTGCTCTCGATGGCCGCACGGTCGGGCGAGAGGGTGAAGAACAACTCGTGAAAACGCCGGATATGTTCGCGCGCCTCCACGGGGCGGTTCTGGCTCAAATCCTGCGAGAGCGCCAGCATCAGCGACTTGCCCCCGTCCAGGACGTAGATCTTCTCGCGCTGCTTTTCGGCGAAACGGAAGCTCGCGACCACGCTGAACACGGATACCAGCGCGCACAGGCAGAGGAACACGATACCGAAAAGCCGAATCTGCCTGAAACTTGTTTCGATGTTTTTTAATGACTTGAATTCCATTGTCCAAATTGTTATGAATGATTATTGTTACCTTGTGTTGCCAGGTTGCGCCCGTTGGGGGCACTGCCCGAAGCCGGGCCGCCAACGCCGCCGTTACCGGAGGAGGAACCGCCACCGCCGCGACGCCCGAACGTGCGGCCGATCATGTTGCCGGCGATACCGCCAGCGACACCCGTGGCGAATGCCCCGGCCTTGTTGATACCGCCCATAGCCCCGCCGGCTCCGCCCGACTGGATCACCCACTCGGCAACGGTGGGGATCGTGAAATAGCCTATGATACCTATAATCAAAAAGATAATATAGACACCGCTGCCGCTGTCGGGAATGTAGTTGGGGTCTTGCAGGGCCAGGACGTCCGCCTGGAGCATCAACGTCTGGATCTTGGCCAGCACCGCGGAGAACAGGTCGGCGATGGGAAGCCAAAGGTACACGCTGATATAGCGGGAAATCCAGCTCGCGAGCGTCGAGTGAAAGCCGTCGTAAATGGAGAGGGCGAACGACAAGGGCCCCAGAATCGACAGCACGACTAAAAAGAATGTCCGCAGCGTGTCGATAGTAAGCCCCGCGGCGTTGAACAACAACTCGAAGAAGTCCCGGACAAGCTGCCGGAAACCGGCCTTGATGTCGTACCACGTGCGTTCGGCCCACATGCTGATAATCTCGCCCAAATCCGTGATACCCATATCCGCAAGCCGTTGTTCATACACCTCGTCGTCCACTAACCAAGCCTTGCCCTCGCGCCTGCGGGCCTCGGCTTCCAAATCGTCCTTCTGTTGCTGGTATGCCTGCAAATCCAATGTCTGCCCCTCCAGTATGGCGTGCGTGCCCTGCACCACGGGCGACATCACGGCGTTGATCGTCCCCAGAACCACGGTGGGAAAGAACATCACGCACAAGCCGATGGCGAAAGGCCGCAGGAGCGGGAACACGTCGATAGGCTCCGCATTGGCCAGTGCCTTCCATACCCGGTAAGCCACGTAAAAGAGCGCACCCAGGCCGGCGATACCTTTCGCCACCCCGATCATGTCGCCGCATAGCGGCATCATCTCCTGATACAGGTTCCGGAGAACCTGGTGTAAATTGTCGAAATCCATGACTGCCTCCGTTTTCAGGTTACCAATATCTGTCGTTCGGGTTCCCGTAAAGTGCCAGCACCCGGTGCGCGTCGCCCTTTTCGCGGCTGCGGATGAAGGACACGGAGATGGTCTTGCGCGTGTAATAGCGCGTGAGGTTGCGGTACTCCAGCATCTTCGTGTAAACCTGATCCACCACGTCCATCCGCTCCTTGTCCGAGAGCGAGAGGCCGTTGCCGCCGGTTATGACCGTCTTGAGTTCCGTCACCAGCGCGCCGCCCTCCTCCAGCAGCCGGGCGTAACCCGCCGAGATCGCCGCCAGCTCGTCCACCGTGAAGTTCGGGTCTGAAACCATACGGTTGAATCCCGAGGTGTAGATTTCCGTGATCTCGCTGACCATTTCGAGTGTCAGCTTCACCTTCCGGGCATCCTTGATGATGTTATGCACCGATTTGAGGGCGTCGTAGTAAGCCTTGCTCTGGTTATAAATCTTGATACTCTCTTGCAGCGACTTGACCATGTTGGTCGCCGTGGTCGAGCTTTGAACCGCGCTCTTGATGTTCTGAACGAGGTTCGACGGGTCGATGACCGTCCACTGCGCTTTTGCCTGGTACGTGAAGCAAAGAAGCCCCACGAACAGCGTTAAAATCAATCGTTTCATCCTTTTCATTATTTAATTCGTGAATACTTGGGCGGTCATTCCGACGCCCGGTAATAATCCCCGTAGGCGGAGAGCTGGAGCACCTCGCGCCCCGCATCGTAGGCCAGGGCGACATACCCGTAGAGGTCGAAGTAACGGATACCTCCCCAATACTTCCTCACGGGACGGGAGAAGCGTGTCCCGTCCTTGTAGGACACCTCCACGTAAAAACCGCCGCCCCGGCGTCCCGGGTTGCGGTAGATGCGAACCCGGGGAGAACCCGAGCGGCTTTCCCACTCGCCCGCCACCTCGTACAGCGCGAAGTCCAAACGCGCCGCCGTGGGGTCTGATCCGATACACTTGCGATACATGGCCTGCCCTCCCTTTAACGTTTGCCCTCGGCGAGCTGCCTGATCGCCAGTTCCATATCACCGCCCAGCTCCCCGGCAAGCCGCTGTACCTCCACTTTCTCCGTTTCCTCGGTCGTGTAGGCCAGGTACTCCGGGACGCTGACCTCCGTGGCATAGACCGCCGACTGAACGCCGCCCAGACCGATCCAGACCTCCTTGTATTTACGGGAAGGGTCGTTGGACTGGTTGATCGAGAGAATCTGCGCCTTCTCCTTGTCGGTCAGCCCCAACAAGGACTGAATCGCGTCGAAACGGTTCATGAACTTGCGCTGGTCGAGCAGGATCTTGCAGTCCGAGTTGTTGATGATCGCCTCCTTGACCACCGGGCTGGAAATGATGTCCTCGACCTCCTGCGTCACAACGATGGCCTCACCGTAGTATTTGCGGACGGTTTTATACATATAACGCAGATATTCAGCCATATTGGCCGTAGAGAGCGCCTTCCAGGCCTCCTCGACGATGAGCTGTTTGCGTACCCCCTTGAGCCGTCTCATCTTGTTTATGAAAGCCTCCATGATGATGATGGTGACCACGGGAAAAAGCTCCTTGTTTTCCTTGATGGAATCCACCTCGAAGACCACGAAGCGCTTCGAGAGCAGGTCGATGTTGGCCCGGGAGTTCAGAAGGAAGTCGTAGCGTCCGCCCTTATAATACTGCCGCAGGGTGATGAGCATGTTGTCGATGTTGAAATCCTCGCGGCTGACCCGGATCTCCCGCTCCTCCAGCTCGCGGCGGTAGTCGTCCCGCAGGTACTCGTAGAAACTGTCAAAACACGGCACGATATTCCGGTCGGCGCGGATACGCTCGATATAGGCGTTCACGGCACTGCCCAGCTCGCCGCTCTCGGTCTTCGTGATCTTGTCGTCCTCGGTTTTCCAGAGTGTCAGCAGCAGCGTCTTGATGCTGTCCTTCTTCTCCACGTCGAAATAGTAGTCGTCGGTGTAGAACGGGTTGAAACTGATGGGATGTTCCTCGGTATAGGTAAAATACACGCCGTCCTCACCTTTGGTCTTACGCCGGATCAGCTCGCAAAGACCCTGGTAGCTGTTACCGGTATCCACCAGCACGACATGCGTGCCCTGCTCCCAGTATTGGCGGACTAAATGATTCATAAAGAATGACTTGCCTGACCCCGAGCCGCCTAACACGAATTTATTCCTGTTGGTAATGATCCCTTTTTTCATCGGTTCGTCCGAGATGTCCAGGTGCAGGGGCCTGCCGCTTATGCGGTCGCACAGCTTGATGCCGAAAGGACTGGACGAGGATTTATAGTTGGTTTCCTCCGTGAAGAAACAGACCGCGGGCTCGATGAACGTGTAGAACGATTCCTCGGCGGGGAAATCCCCCGCATTACCCGGCATACCCGCCCAGTAGAGCGTGGCGGCATCCACGGTGTTGTGGCGCGGGCGGCACTCCATCAGAGCGAGCTGGCTGCCCACATCATTGCGGATATGCCGGAGCTCCTGCACGTCGTCCGACCAGGCCAGCACGTTGAAATGGGCCCGGACGGATTGAAGACCGAACGAGTGCGCCTCGTTGAGATACTGGTCGATCCACTCCTTGTTTATCTGGTTCCCGCGGGAGTAGCGGGAAAGGGACTGCATGTTACGCGCACGTTTCTCGAACATACGCAGGTTTTCGTCGCTGTCTTCCAGGAACACGTACTGGTTGTAAAGGTGGTCGCAGGAAAGCAGAAGCCCCACGGGGGCCGCGAACGAGAGCAGGCAGTCCGAACGGTCGGTGGAAAGACGCTCGTAACGGGTGTCCGTACCCACGCGCCCCGGCAGGTCTTCCGTGTCCGAGAGCGTGTGCAGGCACACCCGTTTGTTGCCCACGCGCAGAACCTCGGCCCCCAGCTCGATGTCCTGAAGAGAAGTCGTCTCCGAGAGCGAGAGGGAAAAGTACCGCTCCAGCAGGCCCGGACAATCCGCCGTACCCGTGATCTCGTCCCCCGTGAGGCGGACAAGGGCCAAGAAACCCGAATCGTTCAGAATACGCTCGAACTGTTCCGCCGCCTCCAGGAATTTTGTCGCCGATTCCCGGTTTACCTCTTTGGGAATGATGTTGCCCCGGCAGAGGGTCGAGAAGTCTGAACGCATGTGCATACGCTCCCTCGTCGTTTTCGTCAGGTAGAGGAAGCAGGCGTGGGTCAGGAACGGACGCTCGTTGAAATGCCGCTCGTAACTGCGGGAGAGGAAACTCATGTCCCCCTCGCCCGTGGCCGGGCGGTAACGCTCGCGGATGAACCAGTCCTGCTTGTGTACCACGCTGTATTCGGGCAAGACCTTCAGGGCCTTGCACCAGGCGGCGTGGATCGCCTCGTACTCGGCGGACGTGACGGTGAACAGCTCCGGGAGTTCGACCCGATAGACGACCGTTATGTCCGCGTCCTTGCTGATGATACAACCGCCTTCCACGGCCAGGAGCGGGAACTTGCTTTCCAGCGTGGTGGCTTTCAAGAGGTTTCTCATACGCGGCCCCCCTTTCTTTTCAGCAACCGGCGCAGGGACTTGCGGTTGAGCAGGTAGCGGGGATGCCGGCGCGCGGCGAGCAGCTTCATCAGCCCGTGTTCCCCGTAACGGGTGTTCAGGCGGAAGGTAAGCCAGACCAGCACCGAAGCCGCCGCAACGCCGAAAGCGATACATACCCACTGATCGACCCCTGCCATGTAGAGGATGACGAACACCACGAAGACGGCCAGCAGGCCGCCCGCGAAGATGAAGAGGTACTGCGCCTTCAGGCCCCGGAACTCCACGCTCTTGCCGATTCCCTTGTTGATTCCATATTCCATAATTATTTGCATGACAGGTTGGACTACAAGAAGAAAGAGCGTAGGATCGTCGCGGCGACAATCAGGAAAATACACGCGCCGAACCAGCTCGCGGCGGTCTTCGACGTGTCGGGGTCGCCGCTCGAAAACTTGTTATAGACCTTGATGCCCCCGATAAGGCCGACCACAGCCCCCACAGCGTACACGAGTTTCGTGCCGGGGTCGAAGTAGCTGGTTACCATGTTGGTAGCCTCCGTAATGCCGGCGATGCCGTTGCCCTGCGCGAAAGCGGAGGAGATGGCGGCAAAGAGAAATGCCGCCGGAAGAAGAATCTTGTTCTTTCTCATAACTCGATAATGTTTGAATTGTGGCGCGGGGATGGATAGGCCCCGCACCGGGTTAAACTTCTTGATTCGTTTTTTTTCAGTGGTTCGAGGATAGCCTCACGCGCTACCCGTAGTCTTTTTCTTTCATCGTGATGTCATTATGGGGTTAAACAAACTCACGGACGTCGAAACCCGTGGGAACCGAACCCTGCGGAGATGGGCTTTCCGCAGACCTCTCGGACATACGCCGGTGAAAAGCCGAGAGGTAGGTGTCGATCAGGGATTTTACCCTGTCGTTCCCGTCGGGGCAGCCCGAAACGATGACCTCGAACATGTCGGTCTGTTTCAGGCCCAGGAGGACACGTCCCGTTTCCTCCCTTTGCTCGTCTGTTGAAGGTGGATCGTGTACCACGTGGCGGTAGGCTTCGCCCATCTGTTCAAAACTAACCCCCTGGGCAAGCGAGCGGCCCAAAAGGGGCAGCTCTTCGGTGTCGTCTTCATCCTCGTCATAATCCGGCTCCTCCGCGTCCGCATCCGGGAAAGATTCATCGTACAGCGGAAAGTCGATTTCCAGAGGTTCGTTAGGCTCCCCCTCGGGAGCGACACCGAACACTTCATCCAGGTCTTCCGGCGGAATCTGCCGGGGGTGTTCGGGTACATTCGTGGGCACAAATATATCGGCTTTTTCCGTAACTTTTTCAGTTTCAGATTCTACGGCAGCTTGTGGCCGGGAGTGGCGCAAGTCGAGGACAAAGCGGCTCCTGCCGATGATCTCCTGCCGGCAGGGCGTGTCTTCGGCAACGATCCCGTCTGCCGGTTCGTTACGTTCCATCCGCCGCAGGCGGAAAAACGCCCACAAGGCATACCCCACGGCAAAGAGGGGCAGCAGCCACAACGCCCCGTTCATCGCTCCTCCGCTTTGGGTTGCCGGGAGGCCACGGCCTCACGCTCCTCGAAAAGCCGCTCGATGGTTTCCCGGTTATCGTCCAGGTGCGCCTTGAGAACCTTGTCCACGTAGGCCGTGATCGTCACGTCGCCACGACCGATGACACGGGTGATCTCGCGGATACGCTCGTGATACGACGGACGTATCTTCACGTGCTTGTTACCGGCGAAAGGCAGCCGCAGCAGGCAGATGTAACGGGCCAGGTACTCGGCCTCGGGGGTGGGGACAGTCCCCACGGCGACCTCCCCCGAAGGGCCGTCGGGGACGATAAGGGTTTTCATCCTGCGCCGGTAGCGGCACACGCGGAAGATGAAGGGCACGGCGACGCAAAGGACGGCCGCCAGGATAACAGATAAAATAATTGCTTTGTCTGACATGATGGATTGTTTTTAATGGGTTGTAAATATTGGGTTCATAACTAAAAAATATCGGAGTTCCGTTTCTTGTAGAGTTCCGAAATTTCCTCCTGATAGGTCGCGAAATGCTGCTCCAGCACATTGTCCAGGTAGCTATACAGCGAGAGTTCGTTCTTACCGATAACCTGCACTATCCGGGTTATACGCTCGTGAAACTCCTTGCGGATATACACCGTTTTGCCGCTTCGGGTATTGGAGGGGGCGTTCCGGATAAAAAGACGCTCGTAATCCTGGCCTTTCCCTCTTCGGCGGCGTCCCTCCTCTTTCGTAGCCGACGAGGAGGCGGCCTCGCCGGACGGTTCCGATAGAGCCGATGCCTCCTCCTCTTTTTCCGGCGTGTAAGGATGTAATGGCCGGTTTCGGCTTTTGGCCTGGCTGATGATGAAGGAAGCGTCCAAACCGTCGTCATGTTCTTTTCCGCTCATGAGATCCTACTTTAACAGTTCGATCAATTCATCCACGAGTTTATCCAGGTTGCTGCCCCGGATCAAAGAACGGTCTGCCGGGAAGAGCGTGGAGCGGAAGACAGAGCGACGGCTGGCGTTCTGCTCACGACGAAAACGCTTGGTGTCAGGCAGGAAGGTCTTCAGAACAGGAAGATCCAGCTCTTTCATTACCGCCTCGTAAACCTGATATAACTCTGTTTTTTCACGTCCGTCCACCATGTTCCATAGCATATACAGCCCTTTCATCCGGGACTTCTCGCGGCCCATGATATGCTCTTTTACCACAACCGCGTAATTCAGGGTGCTTTCCATGACAACCCGGTCGGCACTGATCGGGGCGACGAGATAATCCATTCCGGCCAGGGAATGAATCAGATCCTCGTTATTGATCGTACCGGGAAGGTCGAAGAACACATAATCGAAATCACCTTGCGGCAGGAGGTAGTCGGCATCGGCCAACGCCTCTTTCGTGTTGCTTTCCACGACGGGATAGGCTTTCTTTTGAAGCCGGGTGAATTGTTCGTAAGCTAACCTCTTGTAATGTTCGTCTTCGAGGGCAAGCTTCAGGTCACGTTCCCGCATCTCCACGATGGAGTGTTGGGGATAATCGCAGTCGATGACCGCGACATTGAAACCCTTTACATAGTGCAGGTAAGAAGCTGCCAGCACCGTGAGGGTGGTTTTACCCGCTCCGCCTTTCTGGGTGGAGAAGGCCACGAATTTCGTTTTCTCTTTCATTGTTCCATGCGTTTTTAGTTATACAATCGGGTAATCGTTCATCTCTTCACGTATCCGGGCAAGTGACGGCATGAGATTTTATGCAGGTATGCCGGCACGCATATATGCTGGTGCGCTGGCAGGCTGTTACGCCGGTATGCCGGTGCATGGGCGCGTGTCCGATTTTATACTCATGCGCAACCGCATTTGCTTATCCGGACAAAGACCCGCTTTTTCCTCTGCACACGGTGTTTTCTGCATCCGTCCGCACGTGTGCGGACAGGAGGATGTGTCATTGCCCGTATCCGTTCTCACGTGCAAAGTAAACCCTTAAAAACACGGGTTGTATGCTCTTTTTCCGCTATGGCCGCGTGTGGCATCAAAGTGGACGCAAGTGGCGTAATCACTTGTAGTACAAGCGATTGAATAGGTCGGTATCTTTGCCTCGTGAACGATCCCGACGCTAATGAAGCCGTCCTTGCCCCGTTTTACGGCGGCTCTTTCAATGTTCTGTCCGCGAGCGGGCAGAAGGTATTTGCAAAGGGCAAATAGCAAGCTGTGTTTTCTGCTGCACGATTCTCGTTTTGCAGCAGAAAACAGCTTGCCCGCAAGGGGGAGAAAGCACCTCCGGAGTCGGTGCTTTTCAGAAGGGCGGCAAGCCGCGAAGGGATCGGAATTTTCAGGAACCGGTGGGGCCCTGGCCTCTCCTTAAAATTTCGATGCGATGGAAAAGAACAGAAAGCCCCGAGGGGGCAAAGGGGGACGACCCGCGAAAAACGACCCGGCCGTTTACCGCTTTTCGGTAAACTTTTCAGCCGTGGAACATGCCCGTTTCCTCGACCTTTACGAGCAGTCCGGGCTATTGTCCAAAGCCGCTTTTATCAAAGCGAGAGTGTTCAACGAGGCGTTCCGGGTGGTAAAGACCGACCGGGGAACGCTCGAATACGTGGCGAAGCTGACCGCTTTCCACGCCCAATTCCGTGCCGTGGGAACGAATTACAACCAGGTGGTGAAGGAGCTGCACGCGCATTTTTCCGAGAAGAAAACACTCGCGCTGCTCTATAAACTGGAGAGAGCGACACGTGAACTGGCGGCCGTCGGGCAGCAGGTCGTGTCGCTCTCCGAAGAGTTCAAACAGCGATGGTAGCCAATATCACCACCGGAAAAGACGTGTACGGCGCGCTGGCGTACAACCAGGAGAAAGTCGATCGGGGCGACGGGAAGGTGCTGCTGACCCACATCGTGAGGGAGCCGGCGGATGGGCGCTTCAACGTGGCCGCGACGGCAGAAGACCTCCTGCGCTGGATGCCCTCGCACTACCGGACGGAAAAACCCGTCGTGCACGTGTCGCTCAACCCGGCTCCCGAAGACCGCCTCGACGACGGGCAACTCGCGGAGATAGCCGGGGCCTACATGGAGCGCATGGGCTGGGGAGGACAACCTTATATCGTATTCAAGCATACCGACATCGGACGGGAGCATATCCATATCGTGTCGGTGCAGGTGGCCCAGGACGGGCGCAAGATAAACGACAGCAGGCGCAACGAACGCAGCGTGGCCGTTACCGAGGAACTGGAACGGGAGTACGGACTGCATCCCGCCAAAGGGAGAAGGCGGGAGAAAGGGCAAGGGATCGTCCCCGCCGATTACACGCGGGGCGACCTGAAACGCCAGGTGGCAGCGGTAATAAAACCGGCCGTGGCGACATACCGCTTCCAGACCCTCGGCGAGTTCCGGGCATTGTTGTCCTTATATAATATAGGTATAGAGGAAGTCCGGGGAGAGCGGAACGGAACCCCCTACCGGGGATTGCTCTACACGCTGCTGGACGAGAACGGGGACAAGGCAGTGGCCGCGCCGCTCAAATCCTCACTGTTCGGTAAAGAGGTCGGGTATGACGGGCTGGAACGGCACATGGAGCGCAACGCCGAACGGTTCGGGAAGGACGACACGAGGAGGCAAATCCGTGGCCGGGTCGATAAAGCGCTTCGGGGAGAACCCACGGAGGAAGAACTGCGCGAACGCCTGCGGGGAGCCCGGGTGGATCTCTACATACGACGCAACGAAAACGGCCGCATCGTGGGAGTGACGTTCATTGACCACGAAACACGGACGGTCGTGAACGGATCACGGCTGGGAAAGGCATACTCGGCCAACGCCTTCGAGCTGCGCTTCGGCGGGAAACGGAATCCCGGGGAAAACACGAGGGACTTGTCCCCGAAACAAGCGCCTGCCGGACGGGACGGGCAACGGAAGCGGAATACCTCACGACGGAGGAAAGTATAACATCTCAATTATCATTCATTTATTAAATTTTACGGTTATGCAACAGGAAGACGACCTTCGGGGTCTTGCAAAAACAATGGATTTCATGCGGGCATTGAGTATCTTGTTCGTGGTTATCAACATCTACTGGTTCTGTTACGGGCAGATACGGGAATGGGGAATCAATATCGGCGTGGTCGATAGGATTCTGCTGAACTTCGACCGCACCGCGGGGCTGTTCCGGAATATACTATGGACGAAACTTTTCGCCGTCGTGTTCCTCGCCCTTTCATGCCTCGGGACAAAAGGAGTAAAAGAGGAGAAAATTACCTGGCGGAAAATCACGGCATCGCTGGCCACGGGAGGCGTGCTGTTCTTCTTCAACTGGTGGCTGCTGGACTTGCCGCTGACGGCGATGGCGAACGCGGCTTTCTACATACTGACCCTATCGGCCGGGTATATCTGCCTCTTGATGGGCGGCGTGTGGATGTCCCGCCTGCTGAAGAACAATCTCATGGATGACCCTTTCAACAACGAGAACGAATCATTCCAGCAGGAAACACGCCTGATCGAGAACGAGTACTCCATAAATCTGCCGACGAAATTTTACTATAACAAACAGTGGAACAACGGGTTCGCCAATGTCGTAAACCCGCAAAGGGCTTGCATCTGCATGGGAAGCCCGGGCAGCGGGAAGAGTTATTGTGTTGTAAACCAGTTCATTAAACAGCAAATCGAAAAGGGCTATACCCAATACATCTATGACTACAAGTTTCCCGATCTTTCGGAAATCGCTTACAACCACCTGCTGAATCACCAGAAAGGTTACAAGAAAATCCCGACTTTCTACGTCATAAATTTCGACGACCCGCGCCGCTCGCACCGCTGTAACCCCATTCACCCGGACTTCATGACCGATATTTCGGACGCCTACGAGAGCGCCTATACCATCATGCTCAACCTGAACCGAAGCTGGGTGCAGAAGCAGGGCGATTTTTTTGTGGAAAGCCCCATTATCCTTTTTGCGGCCGTGATCTGGTTCCTGCGCATCTACGACAACGGGCGGTATTGTACCTTCCCGCACGCCATCGAGTTCCTGAACAAGCGGTACGAGGATATTTTCCCGATTCTGACATCCTACCCGGAACTCGAAAACTACCTCAGCCCCTTTATGGATGCCTGGCTCGGAGGCGCTCAAGACCAGCTCCAGGGCCAGATAGCATCGGCCAAAATTCCGCTTTCCCGCATGATTTCGCCCCAGCTATATTGGGTCATGTCGGGCGACGATTTCACGCTCGACATCAACAACCCGGACGATCCCAAGATACTCTGCGTGGGGAACAATCCCGACAGGCAAAACATTTACGGAGCGGCTTTGGGATTGTATAATTCCCGGATTGTCAAGCTCATAAATAAGAAAGGCCAGCTCAAATCGGGCATCATCATCGACGAGTTGCCGACAATCTACTTCAAGGGACTCGACAACCTGATCGCCACGGCCAGAAGCAACAAGGTCGCCGTGCTGCTGTGCTTCCAGGATTTTTCACAGTTGAAGAGGGACTACGGGGACAAGGAGGCCGCCGTCGTGATGAACACGGTGGGCAACATCTTCTCCGGGCAGGTCGTAGGTGAAACGGCCAAGACACTCTCGGAACGGTTCGGTAAGGTATTGCAGAAGCGGCAGAGCATGACGTTGAGCCGCAGCGACAAATCGACATCCATATCCACGCAGCTGGACAGCCTGATCCCGGCCTCGAAGATCTCGACGCTCACGCAGGGAATGTTCGTCGGGGCCGTGGCGGACAATTTCGACGAACGTATCGAGCAGAAGATTTTCCACTGCGAGATTGTCGTGGACAACGAAAAAGTGAAAGCGGAAACGGCCCGGTACAAGAAGATACCACAAATTACCGATTTCACGGACGAGAACGGGACGGATCACATGAAACAGGTCGTGCAGGAAAACTACGAACGTATCAAGGCAGAGGCCGGCCGCATCGTCGCCGAGGAACTGGAACGTATCAAGAACGACCCGGTGCTTTGCAAGCTCCTGCCGGAACAGAACTAAATGAACACAAACACCCCCGCAAACACCCTCCGTTACCTTAACGGGGGCTGTTTCTTGGTTTTATAACCGCACAGCCGGTGTTTTGGAGCATAAAGTAGTGATTATGTGAACAGAAAACATTATTTTTGTGTTCGGAATCCTTTTAATTATAAGTATGACAGTTACCGATATATACGAAGCAATGAACAGCAAGGCGGAAGCGTTTTTCGAGTGGTTGCAGGCTCACCCGAAATACGGGTTGCTGTTTGGTGTCGGGTTGCTTGCCCTATGGCTTGCAGGGTTGCTGTTCCGTTGGAAATGGGCGTGTCATTGGCAGTTTAACAGCAAACTGTGGTTATTTGACGATTGCAAGCCTGAAACACGCCGCAGGGTTCAGATTGTGTTGGTCAGCGTTCTGATTATACTTATATTGGTTGGTTTCTTTGTATGGAGATAACGGTATGGAAAAGGACAATCGCAAATACCGGATCTGCTTCATCGACTATATGTGGTATGTAGCCGAGATATGGCACGAAAGGGAGCGTACCAATCTCAACGGACGTATGCTACTGTTTTGGTGCTGGCTCTTCGTCCTACTCATACCGCTTGGGGTTCCGCCGATATTGCGCCTTTTCGGCTGGATGATTGGTTTGGCCATAGTGATTCCTCTCTGCTTTCTTCCCGATTTATTCTGCAAGCTACGCTATACAGCCGGACGGCGTGAAGCGCTCCGTGAACATTACGGGAAGATGAAACATCCCGGCAGGAAGCTCGCCAAAATAGTTCTTATCGCTATCGCCCTGATCGTGGCAAATGTAGCGCTGATGTTCCACCTCGGATTTATACATTGGGCATGATGAAACGGCAGGAGAATAAGCAACGGTTCTATCTCTGGGACTACCTCTGGTGGATGGGGGAGAAATTGGAACAAGCAAGACGAACAGGCAGGGTCGATGGCGAAATGATGCTCTCGATTTATATCTTCGCTCTTTTGATATTCCCTATGATGACTGTTACTATCCGGCTTTTTCCAGGTGTGTCGGCATTGTTGCCATGTGTCGTTTTTAGCATTGTCACATTTGCCGTTATGTCGCTCGTCAGCAGGATTTACAAATGGCGAGGCAAAGCAGTGATGTCTCACTATGCCAAGTGCAGGTTTAACGAACTCCTTGCGGTTCTGTTATTTTTCCTTGCGATAGCCATTATCTGCTTTATGATGTATCTTCTTGACAAAAAGTGAAACAAGCTTTGATACGAACTCCGGGCCGTTATATCGAATGGTCTAACTCGATGTACCAGTTTCCCTTGATGGGTTTGTAAAGCGTGGTGTCGTTGTACGTCCTGCGGTAGATCTCGTTCAGGTCGCCATATTCGGTGATACGGATATTCCGACGGCTTCTCAATCCGGGATCGTAAACGAAACTCTTGGACGTTCCCGCATCCACGATGCCGTGGGAGTAGTACGGCATAACAAGGCTCACATATACCGAATCTGCCGTTCCCCATTCCCTGCGATCAACAAGGATAAAACCGCATCCAATCTCTGATAACAAGGAGTCGAGTAGGATTCGCTCCGGCTTCAACAGTCCATATACCGGAATGTCTTGTTCGTCATTCGTTTTATGGAATGTATCGCTTTGTTCTGTTGAATCAAGTATAATGACCTCTTCCGGAGAAAGCGGCGGGTAGTGAAAACTACCTTCTGAACTCTCTGCCATGATTTCGTACACCTTACGGAACGCCACCTCGTGCGTGGTGAAATGGCGTATCATTTCCTCGTCCGACGGCGGCATGGGAGGCTCTCCGCAGCTTGCGGCAAGCAGGATTACAAATAACAGGATTATGATTGGTGTTCTCATTTTCTAATGTTTAATAGGATGCAGATAATCACTGTTTAAGTGATTGATGTGCGTGTTATCAATACTTTAACTACAAACTTTAAAACAATCATTCATTTTATAATAATAGTTTCGTATCTATCAAAATGTATTCCTTGAAGATGATGTTTCAATACAAGGTTCTTAAATTCCTCCCCATAAAAAGTATAGCGACAATTTACATTCGGAAGTCTGAAAATAGTTTGCTCTTGGATTTTATTTTTATCCAACACAAATTTATTTATACAACTCACCCATCCTCTTTCTTTATCTAACCACACTATATCTGATTCTTTTTCAATCAAAGCATCTATTATATTGGTACAATGAAAAAAATAAAAACCTTTTGGCGACTTTATATCAAGAATTTCTCCATTTTTGATAAGAATATTTTCTAAAATACTTAATGCTTTGTCGCTAATAGTTAATAGAGGATTACAAAATTGTGATAAATCAAAATGTTTATGTCTATTACTTTTTTTCCATATATATTCCATCTCAGGAGGATTCCACTGCTTTAGTAAACCTTCAGCATGTCCCATACAATTTTGCCAATCTTCCACATTTGGAAAACGTAAATCGTTAAATCCTTCTAAACTACCTATTAAGTAAAAGTTCATATTGTCGTACTGTAATTGATAATGGTTTGACGGGGAACGGCGTTAGTCCGTTATCCCGGCTTGTTAATATTAAATTTATGTTTCCTGATAGATTGTTTCAGAATATAATTCTGTCGAAAGAATAATAGATTTTAATTCTCCATTAGACTTATAATCAAATGAATGTTGTAACGTATCCTGTTCAATATCATTTCTATCAAATTGTCTTATAACTATTTTTTGTAGGCGGTCATTTTCATAAAAATATGTTTCTTCTCTACTTCCACGAGAACCCTTTGAATACATTTTCTCTATTTTACCATTACTTCCATATAGATAATATCGGACATTCACAATACGTTTGCTATTATCATATGCAATAGTTTTCATGAGTTCCTTTTCATAAATGAAAAAGGTGTAATAGAATTGATTTTTAAGTTCCAAGCCCTCTCGGATTTCTATAATTTGATTTTTTACATCGAAATAATAAGTAAATAGGTTATTAGTTGTTTTGAGAGAAGTTACATTTCCAACTATTTTCCCTTGCTTAAACCTGTTTCTTTGATAAGAATAAGGGGATATTTCGTAGAACTCACCTTTGTAATTCTCTTCCCTTACAACATTCTTATCAATTTCTCTTTTCAATTCATCAAACATATTTCTCAATGAATTAAAATCATCTTTCAATTTATCAGGTATCATAGTGTTTCCTTTTAATATTAATGTTTGGTGGCTAACCGACCTTTCAGGGGTAGTTAAGCCGCTTGTTAGCAACCTCTTTTCGTTTTATAGATTATTTCAGAATATCCATTTGGAAATGATTTGGTAATACTTTCTAAAGCCCCATCGTCTTGATATTGGAATATATGAATTAAATCATTACCACTATTACCCTCAATATCATATTGTTTGACTTCAATATGTGTCAAAGCATTTTCTTTATAGATATAATTCTCTTCACGGCAACCATACCTACCACATAACTGTGACCGTTTCAGCTTTCCGCCCTCAAAAAAGTAATGGCATACATTCATCAAATGTTTTCCATTATCGTATAGAATACTTTTCACAAGATTGTCTGTATAATACAGGAAAGTGTGATAAAACTGATTTTCAATAGAACAACCAACCTTAACTTCTACGATTTGATTTTGGTTATTAAATCCGTAGATACAAAGATTTTTGGTGCTTTTTATTGTATCAGGACGCTTTACAGGTTTTCCTTGTTTGCAACCATTACGCTGATAGGAATATGGAGTAAGTTCATAAAACTCGCCCTTATACAACTCAGTCCTGACAACATCGTCTTCTATTTGTTGCCTTATGGTTTCAAAGTCATTTTTCAATGCTTCAAATTCAGTTCTTATAGTTTCTCCAATCATTTTCATCTTTTTGGGGTTGCTAATGTTCGGCAGCGTTCCGCTTATTCAATCGGTTTGCTGTTTGTTATCGGTCTATTTCTTCTGTTTCAATCTTGCCTCCAAGTTGTTCAATTTCTTTTCGATATTCATCCACAATTATAGAGTTCCCTATTCCAAGTAAAATTTTATCTCTTGAACAAAATTCCTTGATTTCACTTAGTGGAACAGAAAATTTCTTTTTTAAGTACAGCATAATTTTAGGCAATTCATTTCCCTTGTCTGCAAGATATATATTGTAAATCTTAGGACTAATGATTGTCAGATAATCATCTAATTCCGTATTCTCAAATTGCACAAACTCGGCAGTTGGTAATATTGCATAACGAAAACAATCCGATTTTGTATCACAAAACACAATGGAATAACCGCCTCTGTTAAGTTGCTTGTTCATAGCTTGGAACAACAAAGGCAAATAGTCACCTCGGCGAATTTTGTCCCAATCCAAAGAATCCTCAAACTTTTTAGTGTTCCATAAGAAACGTTCTATCCCATAATTCTTTAACATCATCGTAATGGAACGCTTAACCTGCCCTGAATATTCTTCACCACTCCAATCAATAACTGCCATTCTGTGAGAAACTATAGCAAAACAAAGCATAATATCTACTTCACTAAATTCATTGTCTTCAGAGCTTGTATCGTACCATCCCTTTTCAAACATTTTCCTATGTTGAAGGACAAAGGTTCTCTTATCTATATTGAACAACTGAATCATTTCTAAAAATTCATCATAGTGTTCTTTTAATAACACTTTAGCGAATAATTGAAGTTTACTATCCATATTTTAATTTTTAGACCGATAATGTTTGTTGGATAATCGACCTTTGGAAGATTAATCCGTATGCTATCGTTTATTTCAACTTAATTAGTTTTTCATATTGACAAGAAACATCAAGAAGTTTATCTACTAATTCATCTCCAAGCCAACAATCTATTAGATATTTGCCATAACTTGGTGTAAACGAGTAAATATCTTTATCAATCGCATTAATCATATTTTCCAATTCTTTTTGTACATTATGTAATGCACCATCAGGAAGAGAAGTCTTCCTACATTCAAAAGGTTGCGCTAATATTCTTTTTACATCATCAAGTATATTCACACAACAACTTTTTACTGTTTCTTTTCTACTTACCATATTAAACGATAATGTTTGGTGGCTAACCGACCTTTCAGGGGAGGTTAAGCCGCTTGTTACTAACATTTTATTGTGTCAATTCATTATTAGTTTTACAACAGACCAATGACATTTGCAACAATATATATTGTCGCTATGTTGTTCTATACCTTCTATATCTATCATTGGAAGTTGTAATTTCTTTCCTTTCATCACAATCTCAAACTCATTGAAATGCCAATCTTTAAGTTCTTGTTTTTCTATTGTGAAGCCACAACTCTGTAAAAGTGTTGTAAGCTCTATTATAGGATTGCATATTGATTTGTATTGACACATATTATTTTTTCCTTGTTAGTAATGTCCGGCAGATAAACCGCCTTCAATGTTTCATCTGTTTGTTAGCAACCTATTTTCTATCAATCTTTTGTAAAAGTTGATTGTAATACTTCTCTAACATTTTGATGTTATTTTTTCTGTCAATTTTTCCACTTTCATTATCTGTGTATGCAAACCACTTAAATAGCAATTCAACAAAAATATGTTTACCAATTTCTGTTAAAGAACTTTCCTTAATAATTGAAGGCATGATTAGGTTTCCTTCATTATCACATGGATTATCACACAAAAGCCCCTTTCCGTATGCGTAGTTTAATAAGTTCTGACAACAGACTTTTGCGTAGTCTTTATCTCTCTGACGGATTTGAGCTTCTATAAGTCCGTCAACATCAAAAATTATTTGGTCACTCATATTCTTTTTAGTTTGTAAAGTTGCTAATGTTTGGTGGCTAACCGACCTTTTCAGGGGAGGTTAAGCCACTTGTTACCCACATTGTATATTTGTAATTAGTTAATTCCAATCAGCAGTTGAACTGCTGTGATTTATAAGTTTAACCGAGGTCATTTAAGCCTCGGAATTAGTTGTAAATATTTGAAAATTAAGGGATGGAAATACTTGTAAAATCCTTGAAAATCAGTAATTTAAAGTAAAAAATACCCCTATTTTTTGCTTGTTATGATTCCCAAGGACAAAGAGTATAGACTAATAAAAATCTATATGTATATCTGCGATATGTACGAACAAAGCCTCAAATACCATTGCCAAAGATACAGCAATAATTCGAAACCGTTGTTCTCCGACGAGGAAATCCTCACGATTTATTTCTTTGTCGGTCATGAGCAGAAGTACACCCTCATCAAGGATATTCACAACTTCGCTAAAGAGTACTTGCGCGACTGGTTCCCGAACCTGGTGTCCTATCAGACATTCAATTACCGTCTCAACAGGATGGCCGGTGCTGTTAGGGAACTGTCCTCGCAGTTATTAAGGATGTTCAGGCCTTCTGACTGTCAGGATGATACCGTGATTGTTGACTCGATGCCGATAATCACATGCTGCGGAAGAAACCGTACAGGCAAGGTCGCCAGAGATATCGCTGACAAAGGATACTGTTCCACCAAGAACCTGTACTATCATGGACTAAAGCTTCACATGGTAGGATATCGCAGGAAAGGGCATCTTCCTCATCCGTGCCAGATAGCGCTCTCTCCTGCCTCCGAGAATGACCTGAAGGTCTTCCAGAGCGAATGCATGCCGGATCTTTTCAACAAGAAGATCTTCGCTGACAAGATATACCGAAGCAATGACTACTGGGAGCAGGAAAGACGCGATAAGGCCAATGAGTTCTACGCTCCCGTCAAGTCAATCAAAGGGGCTCCTGAAGAAGAGAAGCAGAGAAGCAAGGCCGCTGATGACATTTATTCTCAAGCCGTTTCATCTGTCAGGGAACCCATTGAAGCGCTATTCAGTTGGCTGAACGAAAAAACAAATATTCAAAGAGCTTCAAAGTGCCGCTCTACTTGCGGACTGCTAATTCATACGATGGGAAAGGTAGCCATCGCATTTTTATACCTTATTTTCAACTACTGATTCAAATAGTTAATTAAATTTGAATAGTTAAGACATCAGAGTATGGAATAAGTCCGATCTCTCATTGGTTTTCTAAACCGGGAATTATGTTCTGACCCCATACTCTTTACATCAGAATCCGGATAGTTCGTAAGGTGTCTGAGCCCGTATTCGCAATGAAGGACCAAGATGTAAGCGATGTCGTTAAAACCAAAAAATGAACGGCCATGAGGTACATTGGAATCGACGTGAGCAAGGCTACATTCGTGGTAGCTTACTCCTCCGACAAAGGCGGGGAGATCCGTACTTTTAACAACACGACCGCTGGTATCAGACAGTTTATCGGGACTCTCCCCAAAGACGGCAGTATCCACTGTGTTATGGAGGCGACAGGGAATTACAGCGCCTTGCTGCTGTATATGCTCAATGTCGCCGGAATTACTGTCAGCATGGAGAATCCGCTGAAGGTAAAGAACTTCGCCAAAGCCTTGCTCTCTACGGTCAAGACCGATAAGAGCGATGCACGACTCATTACCTTGTACGGAGAGAAGATGAACCCGCGTCCTTTCAAGGTACAGGGAGAGGCCATCCTGCGGCTCCGACAGAAAAGAACCGTCATTCGCCAACTTACTAAGCAGATTACCGCCATGTCGAACCTTCGTGGCTCTCTTGCATGTCTGCCTGTCCCGGACAAAGGTGCAACTCATACCGTAGACGAAACTATCAAGTTCCTTGAAAAGAAGCGTGACAGGCTCCAGGCGGAACTCACGGATCTTGTCGAAGTGGAGTTCAGCCGACAACTCGCGCTGCTGACGACCATCAAAGGGATAGGCATAACGCTTGCCACGGCGCTCATCATCACTACTGGAGGCTTTACCTACTTCCAAAATGCCAAGCAGGTGTCCCGGTATCTCGGAATTTGTCCCACTTACGAACAGTCCGGAACTTCGGTAAACATCAAAGGGCATATCAACCGAAACGGAGACGCATACACTAGAGGACTTCTCTATATCGCCGCTTGGCCTGCCAGTAGGTTCAATGCCCAATGCAAAGAGACCTATACGAGGCTCAGGCAAAACGGAAAATCGGGAAAACTCGCTATGATCGCTGTCGCAAACAAGCTCATCAGGCAGGCTTTTGCTGTTGTCGCGCACGATAAAGAGTATATCGACGGATTCGTCTCCAACAGACCTTAGTAGGAACCATTCTCCGATATTATTACTCTTTTTCCGCATTTTTTAATATAGTTCGTAATTCATTTTTCTTTTGAGAGAATGGAAACATAGTTATTTATGTCCTGCTGTAATTCTTCCCAATGTGCTGATAGATTTGGATATAACCCTGTTGCGCCATATCCTATCATTTTGAAAAGGGCTGTAAAACGACATTCATTAGCGTAATGTGAATCTTCTTCAATATTCTTACGGCGCAATACATCAGGATAAGTAAACGTAAGATACAATTCGTCTGCGTCTTTTCTACTTTTTTCTGCGCTTTCGTCAGCAAGCGGTTGTGCATGAATATGATCGATTGATTTTATTCTTACATCAGCTTCTTCATATTTTCCTTGCGCTTTTAGGATAAACACCTCAAGTCCCCATAGGCATAGTATAAAAGTCCAGACGTTAAACACTCCTCTACCCGGAAAAGGAACATTATGCGTATAGCGAGAAACTGCGAGAGCTTCATCAATATGTCCATATATGAAAAGACGATAGCCAAGGCTGCATAAATTTCGGGCATCCTCGCCACTATTAAAAGAACATTTCTTTATTAATTTCTTACACAAACTCACCACCTTCTTTCTGGGGCAAGAGTTCATTATTGATTCAAACAATTCTTTTCCTGTTTCCATTTTCTTTATTCTTTTGTGGGTAATGTTTGGCAGCTAACCGACCTTTAAGGGGAGGTTGAGCCGCTTGTTATTCTTTCAATTTGGATATGGAGTGTAATATTACAGCTCTTCTATTGGTTATACCGGTTTCTTCACATATACAAGCAATTCCATCAGACAATATTATGGCAAAGCCAAAATTCGACTGTATTCCTGCATTTATAGCCTCTGATATATCTGCCCATTTTTGATCCAGCTCAAAAAAACCGATGCAATATCCTTCTTTCTCTTTAGATAATTCACGAAGTCTATCTGTCAAATGGATTAAATCCGTAGAATTATAGACCTCGACAATCTTATTCTCATTTATAATATCCATCATATTATGACAAATTCGACTAATAGCTTTTACTCTTTTTTTGTTTGATGACAGTTCAAAAAAGAAACGGTCTTGATAACCAGACTTAATGAATTGCTTACAAAAAAAATCTTCTATGGTATTTCCTTTATTCATATCCAATTCTTTTGAAGAATAATGTTTGGTGGCTAACTAACCTTTATAGGAATGTTCAGCCGCTTGTTATAATAAGTTTCCAATATCAAAGCCTAATTCTTTTAATACATTTGTTTGTTCTTTTTGGTATTCTAAAGTTCCACTATGGATAAAATCTTTATTTACAATATAGCTATTGGGGAAATCCTTGTAATACCTCATTAGAAAGTCTGGTATAATTTTATAAGTATTAAAACAAAATAAAATCTTACCAGATTTTACTAATCTAATAAACTCCTCTTTACTTTCACATTGATAAAGGTTCCCATCTTCATGAAAAACTCTGCATTGATCAAGAAATAATTTCATGTTGAAATTAGCAAAATTAGCTAAATATTGAGGGCGTTGCCACCGTGCAATATCTGTACTGTCTGGAGATGATACGACTTTTCCCCATATACCTCGTTTTATAGGAAAAGAGTTACAGCTAAAATAGAGACGATAATGGGTTTGGGCAAATGTCTCTTCATTCAGTTCGCCTTCTAATGATGAAAAAACGCCATAACATTCGTTTGTCAAAAGTCTTACATAATATAATTCACCATTTCGACCATTAATTTTATAAATTGCCCCCAACTCATATTTTGCCATAATGCTTTGATTTTTATTTATTATAATGTTTGGCAGCTAACCGACCTTTAAGGGGAGGTTGAGCCGCTTGTTATTCTTTCAATTTGGATATGGAGTGTAATATTACAGCTCTTCTATTGGTTATACCGGTTTCTTCACATATACAAGCAATTCCATCAGACAATATTATGGCAAAGCCAAAATTCGACTGTATTCCTGCATTTATAGCCTCTGATATATCTGCCCATTTTTGATCCAGCTCAAAAAAACCGATGCAATATCCTTCTTTCTCTTTAGATAATTCACGAAGTCTATCTGTCAAATGGATTAAATCCGTAGAATTATAGACCTCGACAATCTTATTCTCATTTATAATATCCATCATATTATGACAAATTCGACTAATAGCTTTTACTCTTTTTTTGTTTGATGACAGTTCAAAAAAGAAACGGTCTTGATAACCAGACTTAATGAATTGCTTACAAAAAAAATCTTCTATGGTATTTCCTTTATTCATATCCAATTCTTTTGAAGAATAATGTTATACTATCAGCCGATTTGGCTGTTATTTTCTTTAAGTATCAGACCTCGTCTTCCTCCATCAACAGATCGTCCAACGGGCTTTTGATATTGCTTTTGAAAGTGTCGGCTATGTGGACATACCTTTCTGTCGTCTTGATATTGTTATGTCCCATAAGCTCTTTCACTATCTTGATGTCGGTTCCCTGCTCCAGCAGGTGAGTGGCGAACGAATGGCGCAGCAGGTGCGGATAAATCCGTTTCGTGATTCCCGCTTCCCGGGCCGCTGCCTTCAGCCGTTTCGACACGATACTCTCGGTGAAAGGTTCTCCCGGTCTGTGTTCAAAAAGCCACACTTTCGGTTTGTATAGTCTGTTATATTCCGTCAGCTTTTTCATCAACGGTCTTGACAGCAGGGTGTAGCGGTCTTTTTTCCCTTTACCCTGCCGCACCCGTATCAGGGAGCGGGATTCGTTGATGTCGCCGGGTTTCAGTTCCAGCAGTTCGCTGATGCGCAACCCTGCGGAATAGAGTATGGAGAACATACAGAAGAAACGCAGGTCTGTCACCGTCACGTCGAGTATTTTCTTTATTTCCTCCTTGCTCAACACGTCGGGCAGCGTCTTCTCCCGTTTGGCACGGTTCACCTTGTAACACCGCCGTTCCTGACCGAGAACTTTCTCGTAATAGAACTTGATGGCGTTGATACGCTGGTTTTGCTGGCAGGAGGATATGTTTTTCTCGTGGATGAGATACAGCAGGTAGTCGTTTATCTCGCCGGGAGTAACCGTTTCAATCTTACGCCCCTCGAAATGCTGTTGGAAATCGCGGAAATAGGAGGTATATACCCTTACGGTATGGTCACTGTAACGCACTTGCTGAAGTTTTTCCAGATAGCCTTCCGGCAGTGGCGGCCGTTTGTCTTCCTCTTTACGGGGTGCGGTTTCCTTGATGGCAGAATAGTCTATAAACGCCATTTTTACATAGCGGTCGAAGAACTCGGCAAGCACGAAATCTTCTGCCGGCAGATAAGCCCTGCCGCCGACAAGCAGTACGTTTTCTTCCTTCGACAGCGACAAGCGGATGTCATTGTCATTACCGAAAGTCACTTCGACAAATTCTCTCCCGTTTCTTATCACCGGAGAAAGTTTGATCTTGGTTTTTGGGGTATATATTTCCATGCCTCACGTTTTGTCGGATATTGAAACCCGTTTTCGCAAATTTATAAAAAAACACGGGTTATCCATGCGCTTTATTGACATTTAACAATAGATCCCGACTACCTGACAAATAAGGTGAGGAGCCACGAAAATACCCTCTGCCAAATCCGTCCTTCCCGGCACTCCGTTTCTCCGATTTCCTCTGCCCTGCGCCACAAGCGGCCACTTCTGTGCCCGATGCTTCCATAGCCTTTCCAACTCTTTTACGTTCAGCCGGTTCCCCTTACTTTCGTTCCCGCATCGCTATTGGTGCTAACTAAAAACACTCGTAATTATGGACGAAAACGTAAAGAACGACGCTAAACAAGTCATGCTCGTTCAGAATGCCGACGACGGACGACTACAAGCCGTTACCGGCGTGGATCAGGACGGCAATATCCAGACCGCCGACCCCACGGATCAGAACGTGGCGAGCCTGCTGAACGTGAACACGCAGGATTCAGCCCTCGAAGCCTTCTTCAAAAAGTTCATGGAACAGGCCCAGAACCCCGTCCACACGGGTATCTTCGTCATGACGGAGAATGCCCTGAACAAACTTATCCGCATCGACTTCGACCCGGAGATTCTGGAAAATTACCGTATCGACCCCTCCGAACGGCTCCAGACGCAGGAGCAGCGGCAGTTCGAGCCGCTGGACGTCACGAAGATAGACCTGGCGGATATGGAGAAGAAAGGTATCCGCATGGAGGACATCGAGCCGCACCTGAAAGCCATGTCTTACGGACATAAATCCAACGGGCTGGTGGAGATGAACCCCGAACTGGAGAACGGGATGCGTGTTTCCACCAAAGGGCGCGTGTCGCTCGAAGAGCAGGCGGACGGCTCGCTGCGCGTCGTGCCGCATTACTGGCAGGAACGACCCGACCTCGACGCCCCCTTCCACGGGGTGCTGCTCGACGAGGAGGCGAAAACGAACCTGATGAACACCCGCCACGCCGGGAAAGTGATCGACCTGGAGCTGGAGCCGGGCAAGCTCACGCCCTGCTACGTGTCGATAGACAAATGGACGAACACGCTGGAACCCATGCCCGTTTCGTTACTCGAAAAACGTGCCCGCATCAAGGAGGCCGACCTCTCGGAAGGCAAGCAGATGGATTTCTACGGCGGCGGCAAGGTGTTGCTCGAAGGATATACCACCCGCGCGGGTTATAAGCGGGATGCCTATATCCAAATCGACGCGGCCGAACGTAACTATTCCTTTACCTACGACGGTTTGGATCGCAACCGCTACGCCCAGGAGAACAAGGAGATTTACCGTCAGAAGGCCGCCGAGAAAAACGGACGGCAGGAAACTACGGCCTCCGAACGACAGCCCACGCTCACGATTCACCGGACAATCCTCAAAGCCTCCGTGCCCAAAGAGGCTTATGACCAGTGGACGGAAGCGGTGAATGATCCCTCCAAGCGGGCGGATGTCAAGGCTTTCTACATCAAGGGCATGGTCAAGGACGGGCAGGGTGAGCCGTTCAACGCCTGGGTCAAGCCCAACTTCGAGCGTAACAAGATGGACTTCTTCCGCTGGAATCCCGACCGTGCGAAACGGCAGGGAGCGGAGGTCAAACCCGCCGTTGAAAGCCGTACCCAGGTCGCCGTCAATTCCGAGGGCAAGACCGTCGAAGCGGTCAAAGGTGTGAAAGAGCCGCTCAAGCAGGGACAGCAGGAAGCCACCCCGACGCAGAAGAAAAATTACCGCAGCAGCAAAAAGAGCAACTCCAAAGGTGTCAAGGTATAACGTATGAAATGGTTCTACATGCAGGCCGGAGCCATGCCGCTCCTGATCGCGGCGCTGGCCGCCTTGTACCTCCGGCCGGGTAAACGCAGCCCCCCGGAGGAGGCGGACGACGGACGGCAGTATTACGACGGGAACGGCAACCATGTCTATTACGACCGCCGGCTGATCGCCCGTCCGGAAAAAGAGAAAGAAGAAGAACTACAAGAAAACAACCACTGAAAAATCCGAATCATCATGCAAGTAATTATCGCAGAAAAGCCCTCGGTGGCGCGTGAGATCGCCGCCATCGTGGGAGCCACGAACCGTAAAGACGGTTTTATCGAGGGAAACGGCTACGCCGTAACCTGGGCCTTCGGCCACCTGGTCGGGCTGGCAATGCCCCAACAGTACGGCATCGCGGGTTTCCGCCGGGAAAACCTGCCTATCCTGCCATCATCGTTCATCCTCCTGCCCCGGCAGGTTCGGGAGGGTAAAGAGTATAAGGCCGACCCGGGTGTCGTGAAGCAGCTCGGTATTCTCCGGGAATTGTTCGGCATGGCCGAGCGCATCATCGTCGCGACCGACGCGGGGCGTGAAGGGGAGCTGATCTTCCGCTACATCTACTCTTACCTGGAATGCCGCACCCCTTTCGTGCGGTTATGGATCAGCAGCCTGACCGACCGGGCCATCCGCGAGGGGTTACAACACCTCCGCCCCGGCAACGAATACGACAACCTTTACCTCTCGGCCAAAGCCCGCAGCGAAGCCGACTGGATCGTCGGTATCAACGCCTCGCAAGCGCTTGCCGTGGCTGCCGGGCGGGGCGTCTGGTCGCTCGGACGGGTGCAGACCCCCACGCTGGCGATCATCTGCTCCCGTTACCTGGAGAACAAGGCGTTCAAGCCCGCCACCTATTTCCGGCTGAAGCTCTCCACGGCAAAGGAGGGCACGGAGTTCACCGTCCTCTCCACGGAGAAATTCGACGGCAGGGAGAAGGCGGAAGCAGCCCGCGCCGAGGTTATCGGCGTCCGAACGGTACGCGTCGTGAACGTGGAGCGCAAGGAGGCCAGGGAACAGCCGCCTCTCTTGTACGACCTGACGACACTCCAAAAAGAGGCCAACAGCCGGTATGGTTTTTCGGCAGAAAAAACGCTCGACATCGCCCAGTCGCTTTACGAGAAGAAGTTCATCACTTATCCCCGTACCGGCTCACGCTATATATCGGAAGATGTGGCCGAGGAGATTCCGGCACTCATCGGGAACATGACACGCTATCCCCGTTTCGCGGAATACGCGGGCAGGATGGATACCGCATCTCTCTCCCGCCGAAGCGTGGACAACGAAAAGATCGCCGACCACCACGCGCTGCTTCCCACCGAGAACCTCCCCTCCGAACTGGATGCCGACCACCGCATCGTCTATGAGATGGTCGCGGGGCGGATGCTCGAAACCTTTTCCGGGGCCTGCGTGAAAGAAAACACTTTCCTTACCCTGCAAAGCGCGGGACATGATTTCACGGCCCGCGGCAGTATCATGGTCGAGACGGGCTGGCGGGCCGTCCTGAATGAACCTGTCGAAGAGAAAGAGGAGGACATGACCCTCCTTCCCGACATCGTGCAAGGCGACGAGCTGCCCGTCAAAGGATGCGGCACGGAACAGAAACAGACCCGGCCGCGCCCCCTTCACACGGAATCGAGCCTGCTGGCGGCGATGGAAACCGCCGGACGCGAACTGTCCGACGAGGCCGAACGCGAGGCGATGAAAGATGCCGGCATCGGCACGCCCGCCACCCGTGCCGCCATCATCGAAACGCTCTTTGCCCGCGAGTATGTCAGGCGAGAGAAAAAGTCGCTTGTACCCACGGACAAGGGACTGGCCGTGTATGCCGTGGTCAGGGACAAGAAGATTGCCGATGTCGCCATGACGGGCGGCTGGGAACTGGCCCTCTCGAAGATCGCCACCGGGGAGATGGACGCCCCGACGTTCCATCGCGGTATCGAGGTCTTCACCTCGCAAATCGCCAAAGAACTGCTGGAAGCAAGAATCGACGGCGCGGAGAGTGACACAGCCTGCCCGCGTTGCGGCAGGCCCGTGGTGTTCTATCCCAAACTCGCCAAGTGTCAGAATCCCGATTGCGGCCTGACCGTATGGAGAACCGTGGGCCGCAAGGAGCTGACCGACAAGCAGCTCGCGGAACTGCTGACCAAAGGCAAAACCGGCACGATCCGGGGATTCGTCAAAAACGGCGGCGGAACGTTCGACGCGGCCCTCACGCTCGATGACCAGTTCAAGACCTCGTTCGTTTTCGAACCGCGCGATACTCCCAGGCAGGGAAAGAGGAACAAACGGAAATAATCGTTACCTTTGCCACTGGAAAAGACCTGTCATAACGAGATACGCTTGTTTGATAAGGATTTTTTCAGTGGTCGGCGCTTCGGGTGGGAACCCGGGGCGCCTTTCTCTTCCCCGATTATCAACGACCACTAAAAATTCTTATCATGCCAGACAAGCAACACCATACCCCCACGGGGGAATTGTCCTATTACGGACTTTCGTTACTATCCTACCTCAAGGACAGCCACCCGGAACTCATCGCCGAAAGTGAGTTCATCGCCGAGCGGGCCGACAGCGCCGCCCAAGCGTACAGCGAGGCGATCCGTTCGGGCTGCAACCACATCGAGGCCGAAGAAATTGCCCGCGAGGAACTCTGCCGCGGACTGCACTTTTCACCCTACAACACGCTGGTAAACATCCTCTGGAGGGAATTCGAGGCGGAGATTCCCGAGGATACCGCCCGGCAGGCGGCTCTACGCCTGCTGCCCCTCTGCCGCGGGGTGCTGGAGAAGTACGACCTCACGGACGACTTCGCCGACACGCCCGACTACGAACTGTTCTATACCGAACTGACGGGAACCGTCCAAATACTTCTCGAAGATGGCATTCAATAAGAAAACCCACCTCCGCCAGAATATCGACGCGCTGAAGACGGCCTTCACGCTCGACAGGGAACGGCGGGCGCCGACTCCCGAAGAAGAAAGGACACTCGGCGCATACAGCGGCTTCGGCGCCATCAAGGAAGTGCTGGAAAACCCCACCGGGAAACCGGACAAGGACGGCATGGCAACGCTCGTGGCCGAGTTGCACGAGGTCATCAGGGCGAACACCCCCGACGAACGGGAATACAAGCGCTACATGGACGGGATCAAGAACTCCGTCCTGACGGCTTTTTACACGCCCCCGAAAGTGGCAGACGCCATCGTGGAGGCGATATGGGACACGCGGATCGTCCCCAAACGTATTCTTGACCCCAGTGCGGGAACGGGGGTTTTCGTCAGTGCCGTGGATTTCCACGCCCCCTATGCGGAGATCACCTGCTTCGAGAAAGACCCCGCCACGGGGTTGATCCTGAAGCACCTGCACCCCGAAAAACGGGTGCGGGTACAGGGATTCGAGCGCATCGAACCCAAATACGCCGGTTACTACGACGTGGCCGTGAGCAACATCCCTTTCGGGGACGTGGCGCTCTTCGACCCGTTCTTCTCCACCCATACCGACCCCGTGCGGCGGCAAGGCACACGGGCGCTGCACAACTATTTTTTCATGAAGTCCGTCGATATGGTACGCGAGGGCGGCCTGGTGGCATTCATCACCTCGCAGGGAGTATTGAACGCCGAGCAGGGACGCCCCGTGCGCGAGTGGCTGATGAACCGCTGCGAGCCCGTATCGGCCATCCGGCTGCCGAACAACCTCTTTACAGAACACGCGGGGACGGAGGTCGGCAGCGACCTGGTTATCCTGCAAAAGAAAGCCGCCACGGGGGAACTGTCCGAACGGCAGCGGGATTTCATCGAATCCCGCAAGCTGTCGAACGGCATCCGGATAAACAACCTTTTCCAGTCGTTCGACAGGGTGATCCATACCGAGGCCAAAGTAGGCAAAGACCCCTACGGCAAACCGGCGATGGAGTTCACCCACGCGGAGGGCGTGGACGGCATCGACCGGGAGATGCGGCGTATGCTCTCGGAGGATTTCAACCGGCATTTCAACGAGAGTTATTGCCTGGAACATGCTCCGGAACAGACACCCGGTACACCGGAGCGGGAATTGTCCCGTCCCCGTCAGGCGGAACGCCAGCGTGCCGAAAGACACGAGCCCCGCCTTGCCGGAGAAATCGTCAAGGAGATTATCGCCGATGCCCGTAACCTTCAGCAGCAGCGGGAAGAGGAGGAAAAACGCCGCGTCGTCGCCGAAATGGCGGCACAGGGCTACCATGTCGATACCGAAACCGGGGAGATTACCCGAATCGAAAACAAACCCGGACAAGTGTTACCGGATTCTGCTGCCACACCCGCCGGAGAACCGACCGGGGAGGATCTGGCCGACTTCGGGGCCTGGTCGAAAGAGCGGGAGAATCGCTTGTGGGAGCAGCACCCGCCGAAACCCGAAGATTTCGGCATGGCAGATACTCCCGTGCAGCACGTGGGCGGAATAACGGAACCGAAACCGCGGGAGGGCTTCGCCGGGTCGCTTTTCGACACGGTGGAAACGGCGGCTCCCGTACCTGCCACCCAAGCTGCCGAACCGGTAAATGTGCAGCAGGAACCGTTGCTGACGCTCTACGATCTGTTCGGCTTCAGCGCCGAGGAGCGGCGGCAGGCAGAACTCGGTATATCCAAGAAAAGGAACAGCCGCCGGGGAGCAAAGCGGAAGACGCCCCGACAACCCTCATTATTCGCCCCGGCCTCCTCTCCGGAGGAACAGAAGAGCGAAATGCCGAAAACGACGCCACCGGAGCGTGATCCCGAAGACTTGTATGCCTCCCTGAACTGGGAGGACAACCCGCCGATCAACGGCTTTTACGAGATGATGATGTCGCTTACCCCGGAACGGAGGGCGGAATTGCGCCGACAAAGCGCCCGGCAGCAGGAAACCCCGGAACAGCGGGAACGGCAGGCGGTACGCCCCCCGACGGAAGCCCCGAAAGGCAAACGGAAACAAGCCGCCGGTACGCCGAGAACGGGCGGCCTGTTCGACACGCCGGACAATCCAGAGGAGGAAGAACCCGGTAAAGAAATGCCGCAGATACGGGAGGCGGATATGAAACCCCGACCGTTCGAGGGGGAGGTCGCCCCCTATTTCCGCGAGGGAACACTCGTCACGGACGGACAAAACCGGGTCGGCTACCTGCGGGAGACTGAATCCCTGCAACCCATGTTCCACCCGCTGGAACTCACGCCTGCACAACGGACGAAAGCCTCCATGTATATCGAGATACGCGATGCCTATTACCACCTTTATAACAACGAGGCGGAAACGCTGACGGCGAACCCCGCCCTGCGGGAGATGCTCAACCGGCTTTACGACAATTTCACCGAACGCTTCGGACGGCTCAATGACAAACGCAACCTCGACCTGATCAAGATGGACGCGCGGGGGACGGAGATTCTGTCGCTGGAGCGTTACATCGACGGCAAGGCACGCAAAGCCGACATCTTCGAGCGTCCCGTGGCCTTCAATCCCGATGAGATCACGCACGCCGACGACGCTTCGGAGGCCCTTGTGGCCAGCCTGAACAAGTACGGCCGGGTGGAACCGCACTACATGGCCTCGCTCACGGGAACTACCGTGGAGGGAATACTCGGGGAACTGAAAGGACGTATCTATTACAACCCGGAAACGGACGGCTACGAGGTTGCCGACAAGTTCATCGCCGGCAATGTCATCGGGAAAGCCGAACGGATCGAGGCGTTCCTGCGGGAGAATCCCGACCACGCCCCGGCCCGGGAATCGCTGGAGGCTCTGCGCGAGGCGACGCCCAAACCCATCGCTTTCGACGACCTGGATTTCAACCTGGGCGAACGGTGGATTCCAAAAGGTGTTTACGAGCGTTTCGCCTCCTCGCTCTTCGATACGGAGGTGAAGATCACCTTCGCCTCCAACCTAGACGAGTACGGCGTGAAGGCGGAAGCGACGAACGTGAAGATCACGGAGCAGTATGCCGTCAGCGCGCAGACCCGTAAGTACAACGGCCTGCACCTTTTGAAACACGCCCTGCAAAACACTTCGCCCGACATCACCAAGACCGTCCTCAAATGGGTGGACGGAGAACGGCGGGAGGTCAAAGTGCGTGACGGGGAGGCCATACAGCTCGCCAACAGCAAGATAGACGAGATCCGGGGTGCTTTCCCCGAATGGCTGCGCGAGCAGTCGTCCGACTTCAAAGACCGCCTGACAGACCTCTATAACCGTACTTTCAACTGTTACGTGCGCCCGAAGTACGACGGGACGCACCAGGAATTCCCCGACCTCGACCTCAAGGGGCTGGGAATCGACAAACTGTATGACAGCCAGAAGGACGCGATATGGATGGACAAACTGCTCGGCGGCGGGATAATCGACCACGAGGTGGGCGGCGGAAAGACCCTTATCATGTGCTGCGGGGCCTACGAGAAGAAACGCCTCGGGCTGGCCAATAAACCCATGATTATCGGGCTGAAAGCCAACATCCATGAAATAGCCCGGACGTTCTGCACCGCTTACCCGATGGCCAAAGTCCTCTACCCGGGCAAGGAGGATTTCACGCCCCGGAAGCGTGAGCGCATCTTCCGGGAGATACGCAACAACGACTGGGACGTCGTGATCCTCTCGCACGAACAGTTCGGCATGATACCCCAGTCCCCGGAGATACAGCAGGAGATATTGCAGGCCGAGCTGGACTGTGTGGAGGAGAACCTCGAAGTGCTCAAAGCACAAGGCAGGGACGTTTCCCGCGCCATGATGAAAGGGTGTCAGAAACGCAAGGCCAACCTGGAAGCCAAGTTGCAGAAGGTGGCGCACGCGCTGGAAACACGCAAGGACGACGCCGTGGACTTCCGCCTCATGGGTATCGACCACCTCTACGTGGACGAGAGCCACAAATTCAAGAACCTGACTTTCACGACCCGGCATGACCGGGTGGCGGGCCTCGGAAATCCCGAGGGGTCGCAGCGGGCGCTCAACATGCTTTTCGCGCTGCGTACCATACAGCAGCGCACGGGCCGCGACCTGGGGGCGACGTTCCTCTCGGGAACGACCATCTCCAACTCGCTCACGGAACTGTACCTGCTTTTCAAGTACCTGCGCCCGAAGGAACTGGAGCGTCAGAATATCCGCACCTTCGATGCCTGGGCGGCCATATTTGCCAAGAAAACCATCGACTACGAGTTTTCCGTGACCAACGAGGTCGTGCAGAAAGAACGGTTCCGATATTTCATCAAGGTTCCCGAACTGGCCATGTTCTACTCCGAGATTACAGATTACCGCTCGGCGGAGGATATAGGGATCGACCGACCGCAAAAGAACGAGATATTGCACAATATCCCGCCGACACCCCAGCAGACGGAGTTCATAGAACGGCTGGTGCAGTTCGCCAAATCGGGCGATGCCACGCTCCTGGGCCGCCTACCGCTCTCGGAGCGGGAGGAAAAGGCGAAAATGCTCATTGCCACAGACTACGCCCGCAAGATGTCGCTCGATATGCGTATGATAGACCCCGAACTATACAGCGACCACGTGGACAACAAGGCGAGCCACTGCGCCCGTATGATTGCCGGTTACTACCGCCGTTTCGAGGCGTACAAAGGTACGCAGTTCGTATTCTCCGACCTGGGAACCTACAAACCCGGAGCGGGGTGGAACGTCTATTCCGAGATACGGCGTAAACTCGCGGAGGATTACGGCATACCCCAAAGCGAGGTGCGGTTCATCCAGGAGGCGACCTCGGAAAAAGCGCGCAAGGAGATGATCGCCGGTATGAACGCCGGAAAAATCCGCGTACTCTTCGGATCGACCGAGATGCTCGGGACGGGAGTGAACGCGCAGAAACGCTGCGTGGCGATACACCACCTGGACTGCCCCTGGCGTCCCAGCGACCTGGAGCAGCGCGACGGGCGGGGAATACGCACCGGGAACGAGATCGCCAAACTCCATGCCGACAACAAGGTGGACGTGATATTATACGCCGTCGAGAAGTCGCTCGACGCCTACAAGTTCGGGCTGTTGCACAACAAGCAACTGTTCATCCGCCAGCTCAAGACCAACAACATGGGAAGCCGTACCATCGACGAGGGGGCCATCGACGAGAAAAGCGGCATGAATTTTTCCGAGTATGTAGCCGTCCTCTCGGGAAATACAGACCTGCTGGACAAGGCCCGCCTGGAGAAGAAGATCGCCACGCTCGAAAGCGAACGCCAGGCATTCGTGCGCGGCAAATCATCGAGCCGCTACAAGCTGGAGCAGATCACGGAGAAGATAGAGAAGAACAACGACCTGATACGGCGTATCGGCAAGGATCTGGAACACTTCAAGGCCCGCGTCGAGTTCAACGAGGACGGCTCGTACCGCAATCCCGTGAAACTGAACGGGCTGGAAACCTCCGACCCCAAGCTCATCGGGAAACAGCTCAACCGTATCGCCGAAACGGCACGCACGCTCGACAGGCTCGAACCCATCGGGAGCCTCTACGGGTTCGAACTGCTCGTCCAGAGCGAAACGACCGGGAAAGACGGGCTCGACCTGGTGCAGAACCGTTTTTATGTCCGGGGTGAAGGGGATTATCTATACCAGTATAACTACGGGAATATCGCCTCCGACCCGCGACTGGCGGCGATGAACTTCATCCACGCGCTCGCGACCATCGAGCCGACACTGGAAAAATTCCGGAAAAAGAACGAGGAACTGGAGAAAGATATTCCCGTCCTGCGGGAAGTGGTGGAAAGTTCCTGGCGCAAGGAGCCCGAACTGACGGCCCTGAAAACTGACCTGACGGAAATAGACCGCAGGATACAGCAAAGCCTCAAACCGATAGAAGAGAGCGAGGGAAAGGAGGCGGAGGAGGATAACGACGTGTGCCGGGAACGGCATGACACGGCGGAAGAGCTCCCGAAGGAAGACAACACGGCGGCCCGTATTCCTTCCCGGCTGCGGCAGATTGCCGACGCCTCCGGGGGGCGCATCGTGATCGCGGGCGTGGGCAGCCCGCCGGAGAACGGCCCCGCAAAGAAAGGGATTAAGATGTAAGCGAAAAGCCGACGGAAGTACAGATTTCCGTCGGCTTTTTTCATATGCCCATGAGCGTTGTTGTCACACTTCCTGCAAGAGTGTTTGCAGCTCCTCCTGCGTGGGAAGATAGGTCATGTACTGGGCGGCGAAGACCTGCTTTTCATCTTCGGGCAGCGTATAACGGACGACCGCGTCGTTTTTCTCCGCGCAGAGGACGATACCCACCGGAGGGTTATCCCCGGGATTCATCAACTCACGGGTGTAGTAATTGACATACATCTGCATCTGCCCCAAATCCTGATGGGTCAGCTCCCCGGATTTAAGGTCTATTAAAACGAAACAGCGGGCCAGGTAATTGTAAAAGACCAGGTCGATGTAGAAATGCTTGTCGTCGAAGGAGATACGCTTCTGTCGCGCGACGAAGGCGAAGCCTTTCCCGAGTTCGAGCATCAAGCGCTGCAAGCGGCTGATGAGCAGTTGCTCCAGATCGGTTTCCAGAAAATGCTCTCCCTGGGGGATACCGAGAAACTCCAGGATATACGGGTCGCGGATGATCTCTTTGGGTTCGACACGCCCGGGTTCGGTACGGGAAATCTCCTCTTTCACGGCTTTCTTGTCTCGGCTGGCCAGCAGGCGGTCATAGAAAAGCGTGTTGATTTGGCGGTCGAGCTGCCGGACACTCCAGTTTTCCTTGACGCACTCGTGCAGGTAAAAATCACGGGCGGCATCGCCCGACACCTTGAGAAGCGTGCGGCAATGCGACCAGCTCAATTTATCACACAGCGTGTGATATTTCGGGTAGCACTGGTAAAACTGCCTCATGTACCGCAGGTTGGTGGCCGTGAACCCGTTTCCGAACTCCGCCACGAGCCGCCTGGAAAGGGTGTTGATGACAGCCTTGCCATATCCGGCACGGCCGGTTCCCTGCTGCTCGTACTCCACTATATATTTCCCTACCTGCCAGTAAGCCCTCACGAGGGTCGAATTGACATGATGTATCACCTTCGCGCGCGCTTCCTGCAAGATATGGCGCACGTTATGCAGTAGCTCTTCCTCCCCTTTGTCGGCAGGATATATTTTATCTGTTTCTTTCATTGTTCATTATTATATAGGCTTCCAAGTGCAAACATACTGATTTTACGGCAAATATCGAACGGTTGTACCGCCTTGTCGTGCCTTATTCCATGTATCTCCGCGTTTTTCCATGACGCCGGACTCTCGGGACAGGGCCTAACCGGAACCGGCAGGACGATCCTTTTTCAGCTTGCGGAAATTACTGAAGTTACGCTCGATGAACCGCAGGACGTCCGATTCCCGGTAGAAGGTCTTGTGATAGATCATCTCGTAAGGCAGCTCTCCCGAGGTGCGGTAACGCTGGAGTGTGCGCTTGCTGATATTGAGCATACGGCACAGGTCGTAATTGTCCAGAAGACGCTCCCCGTCAGGCAGGATGGAAAGCGGTTGCTCCACATCCCCCGCGCACAGCTTCTCAATACGTTCCAGCCGTTCCGAGAGCCGCTGCATCCATCCGTCGAAATATTCCTTATCCAGAAACATGGCCTACTCCTTTGGTCGGTTTTTGCGCCGCACGGAACGCTCCTTCAGCACACGGCGGATTTCCGTGAGGGAATAATACAGCTTCCGGTTGATGGCCGAATAGGTGATCACGTGATCCGAGCGGAGGCGTTGAAGGGTACGCCCGCTGATGCCCAGGTAACGGCAGACCTGCTCGCCGTCCATCCATTCGTCGTTTATATACTCCTTATTCCATGCACGCCCCTTTTCAGGGAGAGAGGCGATTGCAGCCTCTATTTTCTCTATACGCCCGACAAGCTCGTTATAGGCTCGCGAACCGATCACTATGATTTTCATACTCCTTTGTTTTTTAGTCTGTTACAAAGGTCGGGCTTATATGGACAGCTTAAAACGAGGTCGGTACGACTTTTTTTTGATAATTTGCAGTGAACTGATTCTCAACGGTTCATGCGGTGAAGAAGGCAGTGTTTTTTACCGAAATCCGCGGCCCGTACTCGGTATTTTTATTGGCAGAAATGCGATAGCATACTGTGATTCAACGCTTAACGGTGTTCTAATCCGGACGGGGCTACAACGGAACACCCGTATCGGCTCCTTATACGGGTGCAAATACGGGCGTTCGGGAAAGTTCCTTTCGAGAGTTACGGGGGAAAACCGACCTCGGTTCTTTTGTTATATACAACGCTGATTATCAGTGCTTCTATAAGAAATAGAGTGCTTTACCGGTTCATGTTCTACTCGGAATTGCCGTTTTTCTTGTTTCGCTTCCACGTCTGCATACGTTTAAGCAGGGCCTCTTTCGCCTTGTCAAGCCACGGTGTCGGGTTGTTTCGGATTTTCATATCGCAGAATGTCCTCGAAAGGTTCATGTCGAGGTGTACGTTGAAAGCGTTGGAAATGTAGCTGGCAAGTTGCGTGAGTGGCACATTGCCGAAACAGCCTTTACTGTCGAGCAGGTAAATAAGTTCCGTCAGATCCGTCTTCGAGTCCTGCCATGTCGGACGCACGTCAGGCAATGGCAGAACCATGTTCCGGAGGTTCGTGCTCTCCAGTGATTCCAATTCGCCCATAAGATAAACCGACAACATATCGTTGGCCAGGATTTTCGCCACCTTGAAATCCGCGTTTGTCGAAAACTGCGGGTCGAGTTCATAGTAGAAGGTTTCCAGGTATTGCTCCGTGTCGGTCTGCCCGCGCAGGAAATAGAGGCTGTCCAGGTGTGTAGCGCCGCTGCGGAAATAGCGGATAAAGTCGAGGCGTTTCTGCGTGTACGCGTTGATGGCCCGAACATGGGCGTCCAGGTACTCCCGTTGTGCCTCGATACTTCCTACCGGACGGTTCATCTCGATATTGTAGAGCTTGCGGTAATAGATCAGACGGCAAAAAAGACGGGGTTTGATTTCTTTGAAGAACTTTATTTCCTCGTCATCGTTTTGAAAACGGTAGCCGATGATATATTGTTTCAAACGGTCGAACGCTTCTCCCAGGACACGTGACGCTTCAAGCGACTTTTTCAACACGTCGGTATCCCGCGATTCGATACGTTCGATACTCCGCAGGACTTCGCTGTTTAATTTTTCTATAAATGCAATCATAATCCGTCTTGTTACTTTCGCGTATAAAGTTAGCGAATCGAAAAACCGGCGGATTACGATTTTTATCTTTCTCTTCGTTTTTTTATCACGGAGCCGATTTTAATGTCAGATCCGACCTTCCTGGCGGATGGAAGTGGGATTGCTCCCCATATTCCGCTTGCAAAAGTCCGTAAAGTGGGATTGGGCGGAGAAACCGCACATGTAGGCTATTTCCTGCAACGTGTAGTGTGTCGTCCGCAACAACTCCCCGATACGTTCGATACGGCGCTGACGTAACCACGAGGAGGCCGAGCAGCCGAAAACCCGCTGGAAACGCCGGCGGAAGGTAATCGTGCTGGAATACCCGCAAACCCCGGCGAGTTCCGTGACGTTATCCGAGGCAAGATAATTCGATTTGACACGGGAGATGAACTCGTAATCGTCCCCCAGGTGCAACAGCTCCTCGAACTCCCCGACATCGGCGGGAGTGAGATGTTCATAAGAGGCGTCGAGCATTTTCAGCATGACAGCAGCGTTACATTCAACGGGCATACCCAATGTCTTACGGGCTTCACGCAGGTAATTCTTGAACCGCAGCCGCAGCGTGTCGTGATGCGGGTAGGAACACTCGGACAGAATGGTGCAAACCGTCCGCAGTTCATCGACACAACAGTAGCCGAAATACCACGTTACAAGACGCTCGACGTAATGGACGACATGAAATTCCTCCGAAAGCATCAGAAGAAGCAGGAACGGGGTGAAATCCTGGTATTCCCTCGTTATGGGACGGGGTGCTTCGTCAAGCAAGGAGGCGATGTCCCGCATCAGCAGAGAATCTCCCGAGTACGCTTTTATTTGTTCGGAACTGCGGGCATAATCCCGGTAACGCGATATGACCGCCGACAAAGCATTGAACTTCACGGCGTGAACGCCTTCTATAAAGGAAGGGCGAAGACTGTTGTAAATGGATAAGTCGGTTTGCATAAGTCATTTCTATAAAACGGAGCCGCATCCCCTTGTTGCCAAAACTCCGCAAGTCGTTACTTATGAACCGCTTGGAACACGGTACGAATCCTAATTACAAATATATCGCATCTGATAATCCGGAACAAATATCAGCAGGTAAAAATGAAAATAAACCTCGTTATTTTTGATTATTACCTGCAATAATATTATATTTGCAAACAAATAAGAGTTGTTTGACAGCATGAGAAATATAGTGTATCAAAGCACTTTACCAATTTCTTATCCGTTGCCCATTCTCATGCGAGTTTCTTTTAATCTATTTGTAGTCAATTAAATACCTTCAGACTACATCAAATATACGAAAAAAGATGTAGCAAAAGCGTTTTACCGACTTTTGCGACACCTTTTCCTGTTTTATTTTATTTATTCCTTAAAGGTCGGGAGTGAATATTTACTTCCGGCATCCAACACTTTTCCAACGTTGTTGATTTCGAGGAATGTCGTGCCGCCACCTTCACCGAAGCTACCGCTCAGGTAAGCAACCATGTCGTTACGGGTGATACGTCCGCTCTTAATCAATTCGTTCAGTGCGCTGTAGAAATAACCGCGACGGCTGTCGTCCCACGGCTGATATACGGCCCATACGCCATATGACAGAGAAAGCATGCGGGTTACACGCGGGTTATAGCAGATGGCAAATACCGTTGATGTACCACGGAAAGCGGCCAGGTAACGGGCCGTGCGGCCGGTGTGGCTGTCGGTGATGATTGCCTTTACATGTAGTTTGTTGGAGGATTTTACCGCTTGTTTTGCCAGGAATGAAGTGACGTCCAGGTCGTTACCTTCGATAGGTACGCGGATGTCGTTGGCAGCTAGCTTGGTCTTTTCAGCTTCGCGGGCAACTTTGGTCATTGTCTGGACTGCTTCCAACGGATATTTACCGTAAGCTGTTTCACCGCTAAGCATCAATGCGTCTGTACGATAGTAGATTGCGTTGGCGATATCGGTTACTTCCGCACGGGTAGGGCGCGGATTCTTGATCATGGAGTGAAGCATCTGGGTCGCAACGATCACCGGCTTTTTCACTTCCACGCATTTGCGGATCAGTACACGCTGGATTCCCGGAATCTTTTCGGCCGGAACTTCGATACCCAGGTCACCGCGGGCGATCATGATACCGTAAGCTACTTCCAGGATTTCATCGATATTGTCGACACCTTCCTGGTTTTCGATCTTGGCAATGATCTTGATCGGACTTTTATGTTCGTCCAGGATCTGTTGTATATCCAATACATCCTGTTTGTTTCTTACGAAAGAGTGAGCAATGAAATCCAGTTCGTTTTCAATCGCCCAAAGAATATTTTTACGGTCTTTCTCTGTCAGTGAAGGGAGGTTGATGCGTACACCGGGGACGTTCACGCTTTTGCGGCTTCCTAATGTAGCGTCGTTCTGCACTTCACAGAGCAGATAATCATCCTGTTTCTCGATGACTTTCAGTTCCAGGTCGCCGTCGTCGATCAGGACATCGCTGCCGATGGTCAGGTCGCCGACAAAGTTTTTGTATGAAACATAAATGCAATCACGGGTTGTCTCTTTTTCCGGATCACCGATTATCTTAACGGTGTCGCCGGTTGTAAAAGGTATTGGCTCTTTTGCCGTAGTGGTACGTACTTCCGGGCCTTTGGTATCCATCAATATACCGATGCGGTCGGATACTTCGCGTACATTTGTAACAACACGGTTTAAACCTTCTTCCATCATGTGGGCCGTATTCAGGCGCACAACATTCATTCCTGCATTGTACAGTGAGCGGACAAATTCCACATCACAACGTTGATCAGAAATTGTAGCAACAATCTTCGTATGCTTTAACATATACCTTAAATATTATAACCTATTATTTACTTTTTAGTCGTTGGCAGTTGGCTGCTGCATAAGCGCTTCGAGCGCCAGCCGGTATGAATCCAGACCGAATCCCAGTATAACCCCTTTGCAGGCAGCAGAGATCATCGATACATGACGGAATGATTCGCGTGCATGTACATTTGAAATATGTACTTCTATAACCGGGGTAGTCACTGCTTTTATGGCGTCGTGCAATGCGATGGATGTATGTGTATATGCTCCCGCATTCATTATAATCCCATCGTATTCAAAACCCGTTTCATGGATTTTGTCAATCATTTCGCCTTCTATATTACTCTGAAAGTAAGCAATTTCGCATTGGGGATACCGGGCGCGTAATTCGTCCAGATAACCTTCGAAAGAAGCATTACCATATACTGTTGGCTCGCGTTTGCCCAACAGGTTAAGATTAGGACCGTTAATAATCTGAATCTTCTTCATTTGCTGTAACTTTATTACCTTTGCACCACCTGGTACGGGCTGAAAATATCCGGCAAAGGTAATGATTTTATTTGATACATACATAATTGCCTGTGTACAATGCAACAAGGAAATAATATAATCGACAAATATAAGACCTGGCTCCGGCTGGAAAAGTCTCTATCTGCCAATTCGATAGAAGCTTACCTGACTGACCTGGACAAACTCATTCGCTTCGTGGAAAGTGAAGGGAAAGACTTTGCAACGATCTCTTATCAGGATTTACAGCAGTTCGTAGCCCAGTTACGTGATATAGGAATCCATCCGCGTTCGCAGGCCCGCATCATATCCGGTATAAAATCGTTCTACCGCTTTCTTTTACTCGACGAGTATATAACAGCCGACCCGACAGAATTGTTGGAATCGCCCAAGATCGGATTGAAGCTACCCGAAGTGTTGACGGTCAATGAGATAAATGATATATTGGATACGATAGACCTTTCTTTGCCGGAAGGGCAGCGCAATCGGGCTATGCTGGAGGTGTTGTATAGCTGCGGCCTGCGTGTTTCCGAGTTGATCTCTTTGCGTTATTCGGATGTTTATTTTGATGAAGGTTTTATCAGGGTGGAAGGTAAAGGAAGCAAGCAACGCCTGGTTCCGATTTCTGAGACGGCTATCCGGGAGATAAAGAATTATCTGCTGGATCGTAATCTGATGGTGGTGAAAAAAGGATTCGAAGATATCTTATTCCTGAGTCGCCGGGGTACGGCTCTTTCCCGTATCATGGTTTTTCATATTATCAAGCAGCAGACGGAGATGGCAGGCGTTCATAAAAATGTCAGTCCGCATACGTTCCGGCATTCTTTTGCGACCCATTTGCTGGAAGGCGGTGCCAACCTGCGGGCCATCCAGGAGATGCTGGGACATGAGAAGATAACGACTACCGAGATTTATACACATATCGACCGGCAGTTTCTCAGGAAGGAAATACTGGAACACCATCCCCGGAGCCGTCGGCGGGAATGAGATGTATCATATATTATGAGAATAGATTCGTATAATATATGATATTTGATTCGCATAATATGTGAGATTATATTCTCATAATATATGATACGAACTTTTACTACTATTATATTAGCTTTTCTATCCTTCCGATCAGTTCATCTCCCAGTGCCCGTTTGGTGCTGATATGTTCTTTTACGGCTGTGACGAACGGGTTTTGTTCGAAAGCACCGCGTACGACTTCGAAGTCCTCTTCTTTTTCTTTGCGTGTGCCGTCTACGCCGAAGCCTGTCATTGAGGTAAGGGAGAACTCTTTGCGGGCATCTTTGTACAGCATTTCGTCCAGTCCGATGACGGACGATTTCCAGATTTCAACCAGTTCGATGATCTTTTCGGGGGTGATCTCACCTAGCTTGATTCCGTAGTATTCTTCTATTTTCTGATAAGCCCATGTCCATTCTATTTCATAATATGAATTATGTTGGTATTGGAAGAAGGCATTAATCTTTTCCAAAGAATTTATCCGGTGGCTCTCGATATCTTCTATCAAACCGTTTAATTGATCTTTCGGAAGGATCAGTCCGGACAGGTCAACCCATTCGCCGGTTCCTTCTTGGGCGGTTGGGGTCAGTTGTTTGCGGACTTCTTCTATGTTCTGGAACTGTGTGCCTTCCAGTCTTTTTATCAGAGAATTACCGAGAAATTTATTAATTGCCATTCCGTATAGTTTCAGTGCATTCTGTAAGGAAGAGCCTTTAATACGGGCATTCTGATAGTAATATATTTCGGAAGTTTCGCCGACAAGGCTTTGTAGATTCTTTAGAATACCGACCGCTTTTATCATTTTCTGGATGGTGTAGGGACTCAACAGATTGTAGTTGATCATATCCAGTTTGTTCGTGTCGGTTCGTTTATCACGTCTCGGCCATTTCTGAGCGTCACGGATGGTACCGACACTTCGCAGATTGATGCCCGGCACCAGATAAGTCTCGTCGTCTTTTTCAATCAAATAGGAGAAAGGCATATCGGACGTGTCACTGTGATGGTGATGTCGGCCCATGATTAATGAAAAAGCACCGATACGTGCCGGCCAAAGTATATAAGAGTCGCTGGTCGTCTTGGAACCTCTTTCGACAATGCCTTGGTGAATCGGGCCTAACTTATACATATGATTGCTTTGGTTCGAACCGCTTCCGGCGTTCAGGAACGAATACATGCCGGCAATCAGGAGGCTGCTCTTGTGCATGGATACCGTGAACGGTCCGGCGAAGATGGCACAGGCCTCCCCGTTTTCAAAAGAACAGTTGCTGAACAGCAGGGAGTCGTGTGCCGAAAAATTATGTGTCACGTGGCAGGCCTGTCCGATGAAGCAACGGATGATCTTTGCCGCATCGGCTATTACCGCACCTGAAGAGATGATAAAATCCTGGGCGATCACGCTGTCACCGATATATACAGGGGCTTCTTCATTACTGTTCACAGTCCCGTTTTCCAGGCGTGTACAGTTTTCGATGGTAGCATGTTGGCCTATGTTTACATTGCGGATTGTCCCGGCATTGATTATCTTTACGTTCTCTCCGATCGTCCCGTAGTCGGAGGTGATGCTTTTGGTATAATCTGCAATCATTTCCTGTAGCCGTTCGATCAGTATCGGACGGTGGCGGTAAAGTGCGATTACATAAGCCAATGGGGCGGAAAGCTGATTGTAGATGGGGACTTCGCGGCCTCCGGTCTCGTTCAGCACTGAAACCTGTACGTTGTTGCCGAACGTACTTTCTCCTTCCATGACCATCACGTTGACATTTTCTATATAACAGTTGTCTTTGATACGGTAGTTGGCAATGTAATTGTGGGTGTTCTCGATCAGGATATTATCGCCCAGCATGCAATTATGCAGTGTTGTATTTCTGAGTCCGCTATGTTTTCTTATTCCGCCGGGGAGGGTAAACTCTTTCTCGAAATGTCCTAAAATAACTGTGCCTGAGAAATGTACATGATGGATATATCTGGTCTCGAAGGATAAAGGGACTAGCACCTGTCCCCAGTTTTCGGCATAACAACCCTGAGATTGCAATACCGCAATCTCTTCGGGTTGTAGGTTTCTGATTTTTTCCATTGGTCAACTTGTTTGTATTTCTATTGCTTTATTCTTCGTCGTATTGCTGGAAGAGAAAGTCATTGTATGGGAAACGGGTGATATGTATCTGTTTTACCCGTTCATATAATAATGCTTTCAACGCATCTATGTTGGTACGTTCCTTGGCGGAGATAAAGATGCAGTTATCCTGCAACTTATTCATCCAGGTGCGTTTCAGCTCGTCCAGGTCGATATTTTCCCGTTTCCGCGGAGTCAGGTCGTCTTCGTCTTTCGGGACGAAGGTGAATGCGTCGATTTTGTTGAAGACCATGATCATCGGCTTTTCGGTCTTGTCGATTTCAGCCAGAGTCTTGTTCACCACTTCGATCTGTTCTTCGAAAGTCGGGTGGGAGATATCTACCACATGAACCAGCAGGTCGGCTTCGCGCACTTCGTCGAGGGTTGACTTGAACGATTCGACCAGTTCGGTGGGCAATTTGCGGATAAAACCAACAGTGTCTGACAACAGGAACGGTAGGTTTTCAACGATTACCTTTCTTACTGTCGTGTCGAGTGTGGCGAACAGCTTGTTTTCGGCAAACACATCGCTTTTGCTCAGTTGGTTCATCAATGTTGATTTACCGACATTGGTGTATCCGACCAGGGCGACGCGGACCATCTTGCCACGGTTTTTCCGTTGCACGCTCTTTTGCTTGTCGATATCCACCAGGTCACGTTTCAACTTGGCTATTTTATCCAGAATGATACGCTTATCGGTTTCCAGCTGGGTTTCACCCGGGCCACGCATGCCGACACCACCACGCTGACGTTCCAGGTGAGTCCACAGGCGAGTCAGGCGAGGCAACATATATTTGTATTGTGCCAGTTCGACCTGTGTCTTTGCGTTGGCAGTCTGTGCACGGCTGGCAAATATATCGAGGATCAGGCTGGTGCGGTCGAGTATCTTCACCTGAAGTTCTTTTTCGATATTGCGAAGCTGTTTAGGCGAGAGTTCGTCATCGAAAATAACCAGTCCGATTTCATTTTCGATCACGTACTCTTTTATCTCCTGTAATTTACCGGTACCGACGAATGTGACGGGATTCGGGTAGTCCAGTTTCTGATAAAACTTTTTGACGGCTTCGGCTCCGGCCGTATCGGCAAGAAATGCCAGTTCGTCCAGATATTCTTTAACTTTCTGTTCGTTTTGCTCGGGGGTAATCAAACCAACGAGCACCGCTTTTTCTGTCAGTGCTTCTGATATAATAAATTCTTTCATGCGGCAAAGATAATCATTTCAATTATTTCTTTATATTTGCAAACACAATAACGACTAAAATAGTTTAGCTATGAAAAAGAAACATTTACGTATGTTTCGGCATATTCTTGCCGGAACTATGGTTCTAACAAGTATGGTGTCTGTTCAGGCACAGGTAACAAATCCCGAAACGTGGAGCAGTTTTGTAGAAAGTGGTGCGAATCCGTCGGTGGTGGATACGTTCCGCTGGCAGTTGTTCACATCATCGGAGCATGATAATTGGAGTTATACTCTAGGTGGTGGTGCTATCATTTCTAATGATCAGAAAACGTTGAAAATGCCCTTGTCTTCCTCTGTCATTTTTGAGAAAAATTTATTGTCATGTTATAAGAATGTATATATAGTTGTGGGAATTACGGTTCATTCTTTAGTCCCTGGGGATACTTTATATGCCGTATATAGTAATACTTTAGGAGCAAAGCGAAAAGGTGTTTTATGTCCTGATCCCAAATATCCCAATCAGTCACATTTTTCCAGAAGGTTAGGATATGATGCTTATTATTTAGCTCTGACTGCTTCAGATCCTGTCAATGGTTCTAAAAACGGGTATTTTCAAATTGATAGTGCGTATAGTTATGGCTCAATCCGCCAATATTCCCTTTTTTCCGGAAATGGCAACTGGAATGATTCCGTTCGTTGGTCTCACCTTCCTCCCTTGCGTCATCGAAGTGCCCTGATCAGTGGTGAGGCAAAAATTAATTCTACCGTGCAGTGTGAGCAGGCCCTGTTGGGTAACGGTAGTCTGCATATTACAGAAAAAGGCCATTTCATCGTGGATAAGCTTGTTCTCTATAGCACTGACAATCCACTGACAAACACTGACAGAGCGCTGACAACTACTGACAATTTACTAACAGTGGCTGGTAAACTGACGGTTAACAAGCAATTGGAAGTCCGTTATACATTTCCGGAAAAAGGTAAATGGTATTTCCTCTCTTTCCCCTTTGATGTCTATCTGAATGATATAGATAAACGTTTTCAGTTGAAAGATAAAACCTTTTCCGGTAAAGGTGATTTTCTGTACGTGCAAGTTTATGACGGGAAGAAGCGTGCCCAAAGCAATGACGCGACGGGTAACTGGACGGTGCTTTCCCCGGAGGAACTATCCGATGGTCTTGTCTTTGAAAAAGGAAAAGGTTATCTGGTCGCTTTGGATGCAGCTGCATCCGATAATACGTTGACCTTTTCAACCGCAGGGAACGATATTCCTGAAAGTTTTGGTAAAACGGCATCTGTTCCGGTCTATGCGGCATCTGCCGGAAATACGGACAAAGCGCATGAGGGTTGGTATCTTTGTGGAAATCCATTGCCTTCTCCTATCTCATTGTCGCAGATATCAGCAAATCCGGCGCTGGATGGAAATATTTATATATATGATGGAAATACCTACGAGTCCTATCCGATAGGCAGCGAGTATGTACTTCCTCCTTTCTCGGCTTTCTTTGTCAAAGCATCGGCAGATACGGAGATTAAATTGACGGCTGCTGCATTGTCAACAAATGCAGTTCGTCTGAAAACAGGTTTTCCTTTTTCTGTAGCGGCTATAGAGCCGGAAGAAGTGGCTGTTCATAATTCTGCATTTTCAGGAACAGAGAAGAAATGCTATTTGAAAGGAAAGATACTTTATCTGTCAGATTTGCCGTCGACTGGAACTGTGCGGGTATCTGATTTTACCGGACGTGTGGTGTCTGTCCATTCGGTATCACCGGGTTCTTCAACCCTTCCACTTTCTTTACCGGCAGGATTCTATATAATAAATGTGGAGGCAGGTCATTATCATGCCCAACACAAATGCGTTCTGACCCAATGAAAGAATAAACTATCTTGTATCTTTGTCTGTTCAAAACAATAAAAAAGCCGTATGAAGAAGATTAATATTACAACTGGCGTTCTGGTGATCTATCTGATTGTGATGAGTGTATGGGGATGGCCCGGAAAACAGCCCGATCCGGACTGGGTACAGTATTTCTCGGTAATGGGAGTATCCTTCTTCGTCATTCTTCTGCTGCGCTATCTGCAAATTAAGCGGATGAAGATGCGGGATAAATGGAAAGAAGAGAATCGGCATTCAACAGAAAAATAGGATATATTTCGTTTAAAACGGGCGAAATCTTGTTTAAAACGGGTGTAGGATTCGTTTTAAACGAGATTTATCGGATACATTGATTGGAACCGAAAGGAAATCGTTTGTATTAATCTTTAATACTTCTTAACTTGTTTCTATTTGCAGATATACGATAATTTCGTAGATTTGCGATATAATCGTAAATAAATAGGGATCATGGAAAAATTAACAATGCAGGAAGAAGAAGTAATGCGCTTGATTTGGCAGATTGGGCCTTGTTTCGTTAAAGATATACTGGCTAAGTATGACGATCCGAGGCCGCCTTATACAACACTTGCTTCTATTGTAAAAAATCTGGAACGTAAGAAGTACGTGAAGAACAAACGCTATGGAAATACGTATGAATACACTCCGCTGATCCCGGAGAGTGAATATAAACGTACCTTTATGAGCGGTGTTGTTCGTAACTACTTTGAAGATTCATACAAAGAAATGGTTTCTTTCTTTGCCAAAGATCAGAAGATTTCGGCAGAAGATTTGAAAGACATCATCGATTTGATAGAAAAAGGAAAAGAATAAACCTTTTAACACCTTATTACCATGACACCGGAATTTGCCTACTTTCTGAAGGTGAATGTAGCCTTTGTACTCTTTTACGCCTTCTACCGTCTGCTCTTTTATAAGGACACATTCTTTAAGTTGCGCAGGGCTTCCCTCCTTGCTTTCTTTGGTTTGGCGTTGCTTTACCCATTGTTGAATATTCAGGACTGGGTGAAGGAACAGGAGCCGATGACGGAGGTGATACAGATTTACTCGGCTATATTGCCGGAGATGACAGTAACCCCAGAGGTCGTTGTTAAAACAGACTGGAAAGGAATCCTGCTTTCGGCAAGTTCATATATGTACTGGGGTGTCATGGCTCTTTTATTTGTCCGTTTTTTTATTCAGTTAAGCAGTATCCTGCTGCTGGCTTACCGGAGTAGACGGACTGTTATACACGGCGTACCAGTCTACCGGCTGGATAAGCCTGCCGGACCTTTTTCATTCTTCAAAATGATCTTCATACATCCGGAAAGCCATTCGGAGAAAGAAATAGATGAGATACTTACACACGAATGTACCCATGTTTTCCAGTGGCATTCGGTAGATGTGATGATTTGCGAGCTGATTACCGTCATATGTTGGGTGAATCCCTTTGCGTGGCTTTTGAAACGCGAAGTGCGTCATAACCTGGAATACCTGGCAGACAATACCGTTATCCAATCCGGATACGACTGCAAGAGCTATCAGTACCATCTGTTAGGCCTTGCCCACCATTATCAGGCTGCAGCAACATTATATAATAGTTTTAACGTATTACATCTAAAAAACAGAATCAGTATGATGAACAAAAAGAGATCCCACGGGATCGGAAGAACAAAATATCTGATATTCATCCCTCTAGCAGCATTTTTGATGCTGTTGAGCAACATTGAGGCGGTTGCCCGTATCACGGGAGAAATCGCAGCTGAAGCTGTTGCCGGGGTAAAGGAAGCGACTGAAATAAGTGTGCTTTCGGAGGATGATGTGAAAGTGTCAGGTCAGGTAATTGACGATTTTAACGGGCCGGTTATCGGCGCGAATGTGATTGTAAAGGGTACTAATGTTGGTACCATTACGGATACGGAAGGTTATTTTGTGCTGGAAACGACAAAGAATGCTGTTCTCCGCTTCTCTTTCCCGGGTATGAAGGCGAAAGAAGTCGCAGTGAAGGATGTGCAGGGTAAGTTGAAAGTACAGTTGTACTCGGATGGAAGTGCACAGGGATCGCAGTCTGCTCCTCCCCCTCCTCCTATGTCACCTCAGATATCTACAGACCCCTCGGATCTGGTTTTCACAGTCGTGGAAGTGATGCCTGAATTTCCGGGCGGACAAGGTGCCTTACTGCAATTTTTGGCAAAGAGTATTAAATATCCGGTAATCGCTCAGCAAAATGGTATTCAGGGACGTGTAACCTGTTCGTTTGTGGTGGGTAAAGATGGAGTAATCCGGAATATCGAGGTCATTCGCGGGGTTGATCCGTTGCTGGACCTGGAGGCTACCAGGGTAATATCCATGATGCCTAAATGGAAACCGGGTATGCAAAAGGGGAAAGAGGTCAGTGTGAAGTATACGGTGCCGGTGACTTTCCGTTTGCAAGGAAAAGAGGACAATAAACCAACACCTCTTCCTGCTGGAGAGAGTGATAATGGAATCACTGTTGTAGGATATGGCGAACAGAAATCAGCCGATACTTCCGGCCAGGTATTTGCAATAGTGGAAAAGATGCCACAGTTCCCGGGCGGTGAAAAAGCAATCAATGAATTTATTTCAAAGACGTTGCAATATCCGGTCATTGCACAGGAAAATGGTATCCAGGGAAAGGTCGTTTGTTCATTTATTATAAATCAGGATGGTTCGGTCACAGATGCTGAAGTGATTAGTGGTGTTGATCCTTCTCTGGATAGGGAAGCGCTGCGTATCGTTAGTGCAATGCCTAAATGGACTCCCGGTACGCAACGGGGAAAAGCGGTTCGTGTAAAATATACTATGCCTGTTACTTTCACATTGCAGTAATCACTAAAACATAGAGCAGATGATGCACAAATATACTGTTTTGCTTCTTCTCAGTGTCCTGTCCCTTATGGGGCAGGCACAGAGTCTTTCATTTCAGGAACTACTCAATAAAAAGAAGTTCACAGAAGTGATCGCCCTGGCCGATAGTCTTACTCCGGCAGATTCTGCTGATTATGTTACTATGTCGGCTATCGGCCAGGCTTACGAAGGTGTATTGGAATATAATGAGGCTTACCGGTGTTATCAGCATTGTCTGCAAATGGATACGACGAATGTCGATGCCTTAAGTTCCGTTGCCCGGGTAGCTATGAACCTGGGAAAAGCTTCCGTAGCCCAGGATTGTTTTCGGAAAGTACTCGAAAGCGACAGTACCGATTTCTATGCTAATTATCAATTAGCCCGCCTGTATTCCCAGATTGGCGATTATGAGAATGCCGTGTTGCAGTTCAATGTGTTGCGCGATCAGGATACGACAAAGGTAAATCCTGTTATTTACCGGAATATAGCTGATTGCTATATGAAAATGAATGCCATCCCGGCAGCTACGATCTGCTATTTTCAGGCTTATAATGTTAACCGTGAAAATGCCGGATTGGCCAGTGCTTTGGTGAATTGCCTATACCGGATGGGAGGTCCGAATATACAGGACGGATTATCCATTTGTGATACGGCGTTGTTTTATAATCCTGGAAATCATGCGTTGCGTCGCAGTAAGGCTATGGGATTTTATATGAATAAACAGTATGCCCAGGCTGATACGTTATATGGAGAATTGTTTGCAGAAGGCGATACCTCTTTCCTTACATTAAAATATGGGGGTGCTTCGCGTTATCTGGCCGGACGTGCCATGGATGCGATCGATCTGCTGGAATGGGCGTATGGGAAAGATACGACGGATGTAGAAACGAACCTGTTGTTGGGTGCTGCTTTAGGTAAAACATATGACCGTAAACGGGCCTTCCTGTTGTTCGATCAGGCAGAAAAGTTGATGCAGCCGAATGAAGCATTGGTGAATATGTTGTTGACTTCCCGTTCAGAGACTTTGTTCAAAGATGGGCGTCAGCGTGAAGCTGAAGGGTTGCTTTATAAAGCCTGGCTTGCCAATAAGGACCGGCTGGACTTATTGTTCCGTATTGAACGGGAGTATTCCAACTGGGGACCGGAGTATAAATCGGCAGAAGATTTGGGCAGGGCTTTGTTTGCCAAGGTTACATTCCTGAGAGAATATTTTCTGACCGGAAAGAAAATGCAGGGATTCCAGCGCTATCGTTCTATACTGCAATATCTGTATGAAGATGCTTTCTTTACGAATAAGACAGAACTGGTGATGATTGCCCCGGACAATAAGAAAAGTAAGATATCGGCTGAAGACTTAAAGTCTATAATAGACCGGTTGCCGGATATCTCGCAACTTCCGGAGGTAGAAAGAAAACATTATCAACAGATGGAAGAAGTGTTTAAAAAGAGGAAAGAAAACGGAGTCGGAAGTACAAAATCGGAGCCTCTTGACGAGAACTCGGAAGCGTTTAAAGCAGGAATGAAAGCTGCTCAAAAGTATCTTGACAGTCAAAAGAAAGAAGAGCAAAAGTCGGAATAACTAAATAAGTACGGATAGACTAATTATATCAATTCCGTTATACAGGTAATAACTTTAAAATAATCCGATTATGAATAAATGGAGTATCTATAATTTAGTCATAACCTGTATGTTATTGGGCGCATGCGGAGGAAAGCAGTCGACTGAAAAGACAGTTGTTTTAGAGGAAGAACAACATGGAACCGAATTTCCGATAACTGTCCCTTTTGAGATGGGGATAGAGAATGAGCGTGAAGTTTCTCTAAGCCAGATAGCAGAAAAAGTCGAGTATATTCCGCTTGAAACAAAAGCTGATTGTTTGTTATCCAATTATAGAGGGTATATTCAATATATAGCCGGTAATTATATTATTCCATGTAGCCGGGGCGTTTATATGTTTGATGGTAAGGGTAAATTTGTCCGTCGAATCGGTCGTCAAGGACAAGGTCCCGGTGAATATAGCCTTGTCTTATCTTTAGATGTTGACCGCGAGAATGAACTGATTTATTTGTTGGATAATGGAAAAGTGAACGTATACTCATTAACCGGTGATTACTTAAAGAGTATACCTCTACCCGAAGTGAGATATGCAGCGATATTGAATGACAGTATTTTGGCTTCATTCATCTATAATAGTTCCGGACAAATGAAGGACCGCATTCTCTTGTTCAATCAAGCCGGCGATAAGGTAAAAGTTTTTCCCCGACATGATCTGTTTACAATAGAAAAAGGGGTTACATATATGATGATGGGAAGTAATGACCGCTATCTGTTTCATTATGATAATCATTTATGTTTTAAAGATTATTATTGTGATACCTTATATACTGTTACGGAGAATGAATTACAGCCCAGATACGTTATTCAGTTGGGCAAATATGCCATGCCGCTGGAAGCCCGGTGGGAAAATCAAAGAGGCGATCAAAATAAATTTACAAAGATAGCCTCTTCTTATCTTCGCGTCAATGTGATGGAAACGGACTCTTTCCTTTTTATGCCTTATAGCCATTGGGCAGGAGAAAAAAGCCGCTTGGAAGAAATACTTATATATGAGAAGAATACTCAGGCTTGCTTTAAAGTCGCCGGCAATATAATCAAGAATGATCTGGAAGGGAAATTACCTTTTATACCTTATACTTCAATAGGTGATAATTTGTTGTTAAGTATATGGACTCCTTCGGATATATTAGAACAGGCTGATAAAGATTCCTCTATTCTGGAACATCCGCAGTTGAAAGGATTGAAAGAAGATGACAACCCGGTCCTGATGGTCGTTCATTTTAAGTAGAGCTAAATAGGAAAATTAAAAGAGTTTATGATGAAATATACTATTGTCCTTTTTTTCAGTATTCTTTCTTTTGTTGCACAGGCGCAAAACCTTTCTTTACAGGAGTTGGTGAACAGAAAACAATTCCCGGAAGTGTTGGCTCGGGCGGACAGTCTTACGGCAGCCGATTCGGCCAGTTATACGACTATGTCGGCTATCGGTCAGGCTTATGAGGGAATGTTCCGGTATAAGGAAGCCTATACCTGTTTTCAATATTGTTTGTCAATGGATACAACGAATGTGGATGCTTTGAATGCACTTGCCCGTGCTGCAATTAATTATGGTAAGATTACGGAAGCCAAACGTTGCTATGGAAAAGTGCTGGAATCGGATAGTCTGAATTTTTACGCCAATAATCAGTTGGCACGTCTTTATTATCAGTTGGGTGATTATGATAAATCGATGGATCATTACCGGACTTTAGCATCCTACGAGAGTGATAATCCGACTATTCTGGCCGGTTTGGCGGATTGCCATATGAAAAAAGGCGGTATGAATATGCTGATTGCTTTGGAACTGTATACCCGTGCTATGGAAATCAATCCGGAGAATATCCGTGTGGCCTCTTCCCTGATTAATTCATTATTATGGAAAGGAGATGGAAAAACTGCTTTACAGGTCTGTGATACCGCCTTGTACTATAATCCCGATAACCGGCCGATTCGGCAAAGCCAGGGAATGGCTTTGTATATGACTAAAAATTATTTGAAAGCGGATACCGTTTACAGCGGCCTGTTAGCGGAAGGTGATTCGTCTTTTATCAATCTGAAATATGCAGGTGCCTCCCGCTATATGTCCGGCCATGCAATAGATGCCGTGGAACCGTTGGAGCTGGCTTACGAAATAGATTCGACAGACGTGGAAACAGTCTTGTTGTACGGAGCTACATTGGGTAAAACCTATGACCGCAAACGTGCCTATCAATTATTTGACCAGGCAGAAGAGTGTATGAAACCAAAGAAGTTTTATGTCAATCTATTGGCCTCTTTCAGAGGAAGTACACTCGAACGGGACGGTCGTTTCAATGAAGCGGAGAAAGTCTATTATGAAGCATGGAAGAAAGATCCGACACAGTTGAATTTACTATATGAAATCAATAAGCACTACTGGCTAAGGGAGTCGGAAATGTTTAAGGATGAGGAAGTTGTTACAGAAAACCCTTTTCAGTAAATACACTTACATGACTGAAATGATGAAGCGGAAAGAATCTAAAGAGAACTTGTTTGGCTTTCGTTATTTCTTTGAAGACTTATATCAGGAGGCTTTCTTCCGTAATATTACTGAACTCACAATGCTGGCTCCCGATGGTAAAAAGAGTAAACTAACCATGACCGATTTACAAAACGTTATCAACCAACTTCCAGAGCCTTCAGACCTCGAACGGAAACGTCGTGAAGATATGAAAGCTGCCATGAAGGAATATGAAAAGAAAAATAAGAAAAAAGAGATAGCAGCAAGGGATTCGGCAAATGGCATCCATATCGAAGGAAAAACCGGCCGATAGAGGATGCCAATGACAGAAAATGAAATATAACCTTTAAACTAAAATAGATATGGGAAAACACGTCAGAATTATAGGAATATTATTACTTGCTTTGTTTTTTTGTCCGGCTATGGCGCAAAAGAAGATTGCTTTTGCCGAAGGAGTAGATGAACAGAAAGAAATAAAGTTAAGTGAGGTCGCTTCCGGAGTGAAATATATTCCGTTGGAAACGACAGCGGAATCGTTGCTGGATAAAGATATTTTGAATGTGACTTTTGCCGGTGACTATCTGTTTGTCTGTGATTTTGTTAATCTGTTCCAGTTTACGCCGGAAGGTAAATTTATTCGTAAGATAGGAAAGGCAGGAGAGGGGCCGGGGGAATATGCGAAATCTATTCTGGCTGTTACTTATGATGAAGATGCAAAACAGATTTTTATATCTGATTTTAGAAAAGGCAAGGTGCTGGTCTATTCTTTTGAGGGTAAATATTTGTATGACATCAATACTCAACGTGGATCGATGACTACTTATAGAGATAAAACCGGAAATCTGTTTGGGATAACCAATGAGTACCTGTATACGAAGGACAAAAGAGGCAAAGAATTGTTCGTGTACAATACTAAAGGAAAGGAATTGTATAGCTACCATTTCAGACCGGAACAAGGAGTCCGTTATCCGGGGATTATCTTCAGTTATGGTATTCTTTATGATTATCAGGAAAATACCTATTATAAAAATCCTTTAGAAACGACAATCTTTCGCTTGGAAGGGAAAAAAAGAATTCCGGCATATAAACTGGATCTTTCGCAATATGAAAAATTATCGGGTGAAGATGATGCTATCATCGCTATAGACAAGAAAACGAATACGGGAACCAACCTTCCCAATAAAGCCGCTGAAAAGAAATTCAGTTTCTTCAATGTCTTTGAGATAACCCATGCGATAGGTGTGGAGTATGCACAGGGACAAGGTCGCTGTTTAGCCTGGTATGACAAAGGGAAAGAAACTGTTTGCCGTGTCCGTTCCCCGAAAGCCGAATGGGATGGTTTTACCGATGATATGGAAGGTGGTTGTCCTATCTTTCCACGTTTTGTCAAAAACAATAAGATGATCGGTGTTGTCTCTGCTTCTGTTCTTTTGGAGAAAGTAAAGCCTGAAAATGCCAAAGGTTCTCTGAAAGATCTCTTGACGAACCTGCGAGAAGACGATAATCAAGTAATACAGGTCATTCTATTGAAAGATAAATAACAAAATACACAAATATGAAAACTATCAAACACTTGCTTTTAGGGGGATTTTCCCTTTTGTTGCTCTCATGCGGAGGAAAGAAGTCCGGTGATCAGCCGGTTGAAAATATATCGGAAGTGCCTGAATATCCGATAACAATCTCCTTTGCCAAGGGCATTGATACGGAACAGGAAGTCCGGTTGAGTGAAATTGCCAGGGAAGTAAAGGTCGTGCCGTTGGAAACAAAGCCCGAATGTCTGGTTGCCAAAGTATCTCAGGGTATGATACAGATGGTAGATCATAACCTGTTTATTCCATGTAGCGAAGGGTTATTGCAGTTTACAGATGACGGAAAGTTTGTCCGTTCGGTAGTCAAGCGGGGACAAGGACCGGGAGAATACAGCATAATCCGGTTTATAGCGGCTAACGACAGGCTGAAACAAATTTATATAATGGATAACGGAAGGATTCTTACCTATACAATAGGCGGTGACTATGTAGGAGAGTCTAAAATACCTTTCTGTTGGCAGTTTACTTTGTTGGGAGATAGTGCATACGTCGGCTACATTTATAACAATACCGGCCAGAAGAAAGACCGGCTTGTCCTGGTTGACCGGCAGGGAGAGACACTGAATACTTTTCCTCAATATGATCAGTTTACGATTGCCAATGGGTTGAATTATTATTTGTGGGGGTATTACGACCGTTATCTCTATTCTTTCAGGGAAGAAGCCTGTTGTAAAGAGTATTATAATGATACGGTCTTTACGGTTACCCCGGAACGGCTTGAACCCCGCTATATCCTGGATTTGGGAAAGTATAAGATACCGAAAGAAAGGCGTTTTGAAGTTCTGGAAGGAAATTGGCAAGCCTATTCAGAACCGGCACAAGCCTATCTGCGACCGGATTTCCATGAAACGTCTCAATGGGTATTTCTCCCTTATACCTCCTGGGATGTTACCAACAAAGATGAGTTACCCCGTCTGGCCATGTACGATAAGAAGAAAGGCGCTTGCTATAAGGTGAAAAACAATCGTATCATAAATGATATGCAGGGTAGTTTACCTTTCTATCCGGAGACCCGCATTTCGGATGATGTATTGCTTTATTATCTTGAAGCACCCGAGGTGATGGAGTTGGCGGAAGATGATCCTTCTATCCTGGAATATGAACAACTGAAAAATCTCAAAGAGGATGATAATCCGGTATTGATGATTGTTTATTTGAAGAGAGATTGAATCACGACTTTAAATCAAGGGCATTATGAAAAAGAAAAACTTATTTTTGTTTATGTTGCTGCTTTTAAGTAGTTACTATGATATGGATGCACAAGATGTATCCCCTGTTAAAATACCGTTTGAAACAGCTTTAAATACAACGAAAGAACTAGTCTTGAGCCAGATTGCAGCGGATGTGAAAATAGTACCGTTGGAAACAACGAAGAATTGTTTACTCTCAAAAGTGAAAGCAGGTGCTATACAGATGATCGGACATGATATTTATATTCCTTGTGATATGGGACTGCTTCAATTTTCCGATGACGGTAAATTTGTTTGCTCTGTTTCCCGTAAAGGGCAAGGTCCCGGTGAATATGCAAATATCCGCTATGTCGCTGTTGATAGAGTACAGAAGCAAATCCATTTATTAACTAATGGAAAAGTACTGGTTTTCTCGTCGGAAGGTAAATCTTTGAGGGAAGCCCGGTTCCCGATGGTGTGGCAATTAGAACTGTTGGGGCAAGATACGTATGTTTCTTATGTATATAATGGTAACGGAAAGAAAAGAGAGAAGATTGTTTTGTCTAATATGAAAGGAGAACAGATAAATACTTTCCCGCAATACGATCAGTTTACTGTCCCGAGCGGAATGACGTTTTATAATACAGACCCTTATGACAGATACTTGTATCAGTTTGCCGGAAACACCTGTCTGAAATAGTTTTATAATGATACCGTTTTTACTGTAAAGAAGGATAAGCTTATACCGCGTTATATCCTTGACATGGGAAAGTATAGATTGCCCGATAAGTACCGGTTTGAAGTATTGGATGGAAACTGGGAGCGCTTTAATGAAGTCTCAGCTCCTTACTGGCGTCCTAATATGGTGGAAACCACCCGTTCGGTTTTCGTTCCTTATTCTCCCTGGAAATTTGAAGATCGTATCAAAGGACGCAAGCTGGTCGTATACGATAAAAAAGGGAAAAGTAGTTATAATGTAAAAGGCGGATACATAAAAAATGATATGAATAGCCGGTTACCTTTTTATCCGAATATCCAGACAACGGACGATGTGGTTATTAATCTGTGGGAGGCAACGGATATTCTGGAACTGGCAAAAAAAGATCCTGCTTTGTTGGAACATAAAGCTTTACAGAACCTGAAAGAAGATGATAACCCTGTTTTGATAATCGTTACAATGAAAAAATAATACTGATTACTATTATTGTTCCGCTACTAATAACTTGTTTAAGTGAACAGCCGACCCCTGTCCGGCTTCACTATGACGAGATAATACCTTATCCCATCACGCCTGTTCTTATTTCGGTTTCGAGATAAGAGTAAATATAATATGGACTTTGATAATACAACTCCGTAGCCGGGTTGGACAATTTAGCGAAGGTATCCGATGTATAAACCGTATCCAATGCGGTTTGTAAATCCATCCCCAAACGTTCCATCAGTAAGACAACTAAGTCTGCCGTAACCGATTCAACCATATAATCAAAGTCTGTCATAATCTTCTTAGTAAATGAATTGATTTTTCAGTTCCGAAATAATACTGGAAAGTAATTCCTTTCATATATTTTAATCGATGGAGAATTTCTTGTATATCAATAGATTTATCTTCTAATTTCTTGATCTGTAAACCAACCTTATCATTTGCTATCGGTCCATAAACGATATCATATTGAAATACGGCATTTCCATTTTTACTATTTCTATTTGCAAACACAAACTGCGCCCATTCCTCTGTATATGAACTGAATATTTTCACTGATAGATCAGTTCCGTGAAGATAGGTTTCATCAAACTCGTAACGAGTCACTATCGGTTCTCCACCTAAAATAGCAGATTTAAGAGCGGCCATATGAAAAGCTTGTTCTTCATCCGAAGACAAATAGAAACCTTTCCCAAAATCCTTGTTAGGTTTAGAGCGAGTTAAATCTATATTTTCTATAATGACATTGGAACCATGGTAAAGTATCATGCGATAGCCCCTCCCTGGCGTTGGCAATAAAGTGTCAGATAAGAAAGAGCTTCTTTAAAATCGAGCGTATGGATAGCCTCATAGTGCTGCTCCAGGAAGTCAATCCCGTGAAAACGGCGGATATAACGGTAAGCTTGCTGCTTATTTAAGCTATTCCGTTGTGCAAACGCATCAATCATAGCCGCTATAAATTCCACTTTGTCTCTTATGTTACTCATTGATATAACCTTTTTACAAAGAAACAGGATTTTTCCTGATTTTCCAAATAGAGGCAAATCTTTATTCAGTAAGGCTGATTGCTGCTAGGGCAATTATTAAAAAAGGCGGGCAAAAGCCCGCCCTTATAGAGACATCCTAAGATACAAATCTCTTATTCACTTAAAATAGTCAGTTCCGCTCCCGTTGCGAAATCCTGTCCGTTCTGTGAACTCAGTGCGGTGAAACGGATGTAACGTCCTTTTACCGGTTTGTCGAAGAGGACTTTCTTTTCGTCCCGATTATTCGCGAACTGGCCTTTGCAGACAGGCTCACCCCAATTCTTGCCATCGGAGCTGACCTGGATGGAATATTCTTTGATATTACCATTGTTGCTGTCTTTGCGAGGCATATAGATAAAGCCTTTGAATGCTTTCTCTTCGCCGGCATCCAGATCTACCCAGTGTGGATATTTGGCTACTGTGACAGAATACATACTGTGCCAGATCGTATTCGGATCGCCGTCTACCAGGTGTTTGGCATCGCCTTCGCCAACCTCTTCGCTGCTGGCGTAGATAACCTCTGTCTGGATGCTTTCCAACTTATTGAAAGTCTTTGTCGACTTGATCTCCGGATTGTTCTTTAACCAGGCAGTGATTGTTCCGCCTTCGCGCATCGGGATAGCTCCGGTATATTCTTTCGCTTTTTTCTCTTTGCCGATCGTGTAGCAGAAGACAGCATCCTTATCAATAGATGATAATTCAACCATACCTACACGGGAACGGGTGATGGAGAAAGGAATCTCACCGGCGGCCGATACCTGTGCGGCAGCCGACAGGTCTTGTGTGGCCGGGCGGATGATAAAGCCGATATTGTTCTGTCCGGCAAATACACGGTCATGAATCAATGGGCCACCTTGTCCGCAACTGTTACCTCCCAAACCTGTAACGGCAAGATCAAGATGCAGATAAGTGTCACCGGCCTTCGGTAACTGATAAGGATGTCCGGCCAATGTCATATCGAGTGCGGAATATTGCAAAGCAGAAGTAGAAAGGCGGTTGGTTGCCACAAAGAGAGCTCCCTTGCCGGCCTTGTCGGTCAGTGCACACCAGCGCACATCTTCGTGATTACCCATATCCTGCGGTTTCGGGAAGTTCACGAACTGGTCGGCTACGGTCGATTTATATTGTTCGATAAACTGTCCGGCTTTACGATCGGCATAGTTTTCAACCGGACCACGTCCGTAGTATGTATAGTTTTTATAACGCTGAGGAACGATCATCCGGTAGCCTAAACGTGGCAGTACCAGACTTGAATTGTTGGAGGTGATGCTGGCTTGCAGTTCGATGGAACCGTCACGGTAGATGGTCCATGCCTGGTCGGTCGTGAACTTGAAGTCGTCTTCGCCGAAGGCTTTATCGGTCAGTTCTTCCACTTTGTTCTTGCCGCTGGATGTTCCGCCCAGTATCTTGGCTGCATTGGGAGCCTGCGATTCTACGGTGTAGAACAATACCATGGAACCGTCTTTCCGCTTGATCACTTTGGACGCGGTAGCTTTATGTTTCAGATTATGCAAGCCGTTTTCGAACCAGCTTCCGTAGAACCAGTTATCGTTGTTCGTGAAGGCACGGAAAGCATCCAGTTTCGGACCGTTACCGTCGGCAATGATTGTTTCGCCACCATAATTCAGATTATAGATCGTACCGCTTTCATTGTCGAATGTGACATTGAAGTTATCTCCTTTGATCGTAGAGAAGCGTGCGTCCGACTGTTTTTTGAGAGACAGTTCTCCTGCTGAGGCATTTGCCACTTCGTTGATGGCAGGTTTGCCCACAGATGCTTTGACTGGAAGTTGTTCTTCTGCCATTACATAACCTTTGGGGGCCCAGGGTTTATCCTCTTTCAGCAGAAACTGAACTTTAACGAAATATTCGTTGTCCGCTTTCAGTTGGCTGTACGTATAAGGAATGGCTACCTGCACACGTTTACGTGGTGAAACCTTACCCGGATTCAGGGAGCCGCTTTCCACTTCTTTGCCGTTTTCATAAAGCGACCATTTCACATCGTAATCGGACAGATCGTTGAAATAGTATTTATTGAATAGCTCGAAAAGGCCTTTCTGTGCATCGACTTCTGTGACGCCGATATGCTGGTATACCTTTTTCACTTCATAATACTGCGGTTTCGGTTCCAGGTCGCCGAACACGATACCGTTCATTACGAATTGACCGTCGTTGGGCGTATCGCCGAAGTCACCGCCATAAGCCAGGTAGCGTTTGCCGTCGGAGGTATAGTTGTAAAGAGACTGGTCCACCCAGTCCCAGATGGCGCCACCACAGAAGAAGTTGGTCGACTCCATTGCATCCCAGTAATCAACCAGGTTACCGCAGGCATTCCCCATCGAATGGGCATATTCTGAGATATGGAACGGATACTTGATGTCATAATCGCCTTTCACGGCACCGCGCACCCAAGAGATAGACGGATACTGGTTGGAACCCATATCTACGATTTTATTGTTGCGCTCGTACTGAACGGGACGTGACAGGTCTGCTTTCTTTAAAGCATCGTAGGCCTCTACGAAGTTGTGTCCCGGACCGGCTTCATTCCCCAACGACCAGATCACGATAGACGGATGGTTGATATGGGCGTTTACCATTTCCATGACACGTGCCACATGTGCATCCCGCCATTCTTTCGGGTGGGACAGGGAGGCCTGGCCATAGTAATATTCGTGCGATTCGATATTGGCTTCATCTTCCAGATAAAGACCATATTTGTTACACAGGTAATACCAGTACGGATCATCCGGATAATGTGAGTTACGAACGTGGTTTATATTGGCGCGTTTCATCAGCATCACTTCGTCTTCCATCATTTTGCGTGTGATGGCATGGCCTACGGACGGATTACTTTCGTGACGGTTCACACCTTTTAGTTTGACAGTCTTGCCGTTTACGTAATAGTAACGTCCGGCCAGTCCGAACTCGTCTTCAGATGCCGGTGTATCCTTGATTTCTACCTTGCGGAAACCTACAGTGGTGGAAACCATATCAATCGTTTTATTCTTTTTATCTTTCAGTTCGGCAACCAGTGTATAGCGGTAGGGCTGTTCGGCCGACCATTTATTGGGCGCTTTCACTTTGATGGTCATCAGGTTCTCCGTTGTTTCATCCGGGTTGATCCGTTCGATGACAGGCGATAAGAATCCATCGACAAGTGTATTTTCGTCTGAATAGAGTTTATTGGCATAAAGCGAATAATACACTTTATAATTCTTGATTGCTTTTTTATCGAGGTTACGAATGTCTGCCTTGACGGTCAGCGAACCGTCGGTATATGTTGCATCCAGATCGGGTGTCACCACCAAATCGCGGAAATGCACTTTCGGTGTCGAATAGAGCGCAACGGTCCGGAAGATACCCGGTAGACGGAACATATCCTGTGCTTCGAGGAACGAGCCGTCGGAACTGCGATACACTTCGGCTGCCACAATGTTCTTTCCTTTTTGAAGATAAGGAGTAATGTTGAAATTGGCTGCATTACGGGAGTTTTTGGAAAAACCTACATAATGGCCGTTAATCCATAAGTAGAAAAAGGAATCTACTCCGTCGAAACTGATAAATACATTGCGTCCGTCCCAGTCTTCCGGGATGGTGAACTCACGACGGTAAGAGCCGACTTCGTTACGGTCTTTAAAGGTCGTCCAGTTTTCCGGTGGGGTACGCATCACGCCTCCCCGCCAGTCGTCGACAGCCACTTTGTGCTGGAAGATAACCGGTTGGTTCACGTAAATAGGGGTACCATACTTCTGTGTCCCGTCTTTCTGAAGACCGACAATGTTCCAACTGGATGGCACGGGGATATTGTCCCAGCCTGATACATCGAAGGAGGGTTGATAGAAATCCTTCGGACGTTCTTCGGGCGTACGGGCCCAATTGAATTTCCAATCTCTGTTCAGAGATTGCCAGTAGGCACTGTTTTCCGGTAATACTTTCCGGGCACTCTCCAGATTCTGGAAGGAGAAGAACCAGGCACGGGGTTGTTCTTTGTTCAGCGCAAGGTTCTCGGGTGATTCCCACTCGTTCCCTTTCGGCGCTTGTTCTGAGGCATACTGATAGCCTTTCAGTAAATCTACTGTCGCATAGCTTTGAAATGTCAAGCAGCATAGTAATAGACAGAATGCTGATTTTTGCATATGAGTTTTTCTTCTTAAGGTGAGAAATAGGCTTCAAATTTAATACATTTATCGGAGAGTCTGTTGCTTACTTCGTGTTTTATTTATCTCATTGCGTTTCCTCCCGTATGATAAATTATGAATCTGGTATAGTAAATGCAGTAAACTCCGATTCGTTTGCATCTTTAGCGTAAACGAACTACATTTGCCGTAAATAGTGTGCAGATGAAAAAGTTACTTTGCTTTTTGCTGATGTTACTGGTCGCTTTGCCTTCCCTGACAGCTCAACGGAAGAAGGTTGGAGTTGTATTAGGCGGCGGGGGTGCAAAAGGTGTAGCTCATATTGGGGTGTTGAAAGTATTGGAGGAAGCCGGTATTCCGATTGATTATGTGGCGGGTACGAGTATGGGCGCCATTGTCGGTGGTTTATATGCCATCGGGTATACGCCGGCGGAAATAGATACGATGGTGTTGGAGCAAGACTGGACCATGCTGCTCAGCGACCGGATCAAACGAAGCAGCCTTACCTTTCCGGAAAAGGAAAACTCCGAACGATACATTCTTTCCCTGCCTTTTGGGAAAGATAAGAAAGACCGTGTCATCCAGGGGATGATAAAAGGACAGAACCTGATGAACCTCTTTTCCAACCTGACGATCGGTTATCATGATTCCGTAGATTTCAGAAACTTCAATATACCTTTTGCCTGTGTCGCTGTGGATGCAGTCGATGGGAAGGATTATGTGTTCCGTAAAGGCAGCCTGCCGCTGGCGATGCGTGCCAGTATGGCGATTCCGGCAGTGTTTACCCCTGTCCGACTGGATAGTATGGTGCTGATAGACGGCGGGTTGAACGATAACTTCCCGGTAGATGTCGCCCGGGAGATGGGCGCCGACGTGATTATCGGTGTAGACCTGGGTACCAGTGATTTGAAGACGCTTGACAAGCTGAACAGTCCCGGTGATGTGATCGGGCAGATTATCGCCTTACACGGACATGATAAATATGCACGTAATAAGGAGCAGACCGACCTGTTGCTCCGCCCGAATATGACCTCTTATAATGCCGCCAGCTTTAGTACGGTTGCACTCGATACGCTGATCCGTCGCGGAGAGCAGGAAGCCTATGCCCATTGGGATGAGATCATTGCACTGAAAGAGAAAATAGGAATAGCGGAAGATTCCTGTCCGGAAGAGCATGGACATGTCCGGAAATCTTACCCCGCGCTGCCTACCGACAGTTTCTATATCCGGACGATCTCCTTTGTCGGTACCGATCCGAGGGACGAAAAGTGGTTGATGAAGATCAGTGGTTTGCGGGAAAACAGCCGGATCACGTTGCACGAACTCCATCATGCCATGTCTGTGCTGATCGGCTCCAATGCCTATTCGAATGTAGATTATATGCTGACCGGCGAGCAACAGCAGAATTTGGTGCTGACGGCACAAAAAAAATCAGTCAGCTCTGTGAACCTGGGTGTGCGTTTCGATTCGGAAGAGGTCATCGGCGTCTTGGTGAATGCCACTTTCGATCACCGGGCCCGCAACCATTCGAAGCTGGGATTTACCGGGCGTGTCGGGGGGAAGACTTCGTTTGCCCGCCTGGATTATGCCATCGAAAGGAATCCTTTGCGCAACCTGAACCTGGCCTACCAGTTCACTTACCAGGATCTGGATATCTACAAGAAAGGCGATAAAACATTCAATACCAGCTATACCCATCATTTTGCCGAGTTCGGCTATTCGGATATGAACTGGCTGAATTTTAAGTTCAAGCTGGGATTGCGTTATGAATATTATGATTATAATTCCTTTCTCTATACCGGTGATAATAACCAATACGAGGTAAAGCCGGAAGGTTTTATCAGTTATTTCGCTATGGCACATCTGGAGACGTTCGATAAGCGGTATTTCCCGACCAAAGGCGTTTCCCTGAAAGCGGACTATTCTTTTTATACGGACAATTTCGTCAGTTATAACGGGCATGCACCGTTCTCTGCGGTCGGTCTGAATTTCACTTCTGTCATACCTGTTACTTCCCATTTCAGTATCCTGCCTTCTCTGTATGGCCGCGTACTGATCGGTGGTAATCTGGCTTATCCTTTCCTGAATGCAGTCGGGGGCGAGGTGGAAGGACGGTATGTGCCCCAGCAGCTGCCGTTTGCCGGAATCAACCGGATGGAGATCTTCGACAACTCAGTAGCCGTTGCCCGCTTGCATTTTCGTCAGCGTATTGCAGGGAATAACTATATTTCCCTGATCGGTAATTATGCGATTCATCATGATGACTTCTTCCACCTGCTGAAAGGGAAAAACGTGTGGGGCGGAAGTCTCGGATATGCGTATAACAGCATTGCGGGACCGCTAAGCGCGACTTTCAGCATGTCCAATCAAAACACCAGCCTTCAATTTTATTTGAATCTGGGATTCTCGTTCTAGTTTTTGTTGTACATTTGTTATCCGTTAATCAATCAAATACAAAGAGATACATGAAACTTACACGAATTACAGGGATAGCCGCCGGTCTGTCCCTTCTGATTGTCGGTATGCAGGCACAGGTTAGTCTGCCGGCTGTTTTTACCGACCATATGGTGTTACAGCAGAAAAGTGAAGTGCCCGTGTGGGGCTGGGGATCTGCAAGTGCTACAATCAAAGTTGTCGGAAGCTGGGCTCCGCAGGATACGGCAACGACTGTCGTCCGTTCGGACGGAACCTGGGATACCACCCTGAAAACGATCGGGGCGGGCGGTCCTTATACCTTATCGGTCCTGGGCGATGGTACCCGCGAACTGAAAGATGTCATGCTGGGCGAAGTATGGCTGTGTAGCGGCCAGTCCAATATGGAATGGACTCCGATGCACGGTATCGACAACAGCGAAGAAGAGGTCGCCGCCGCCAATTATACGAATATCCGTTTCTTCCATATTCCCAAACGCGGGGCTGCAACCCCGCAGAATAATTGCGAAGCATCGTGGGCACCCTGTACCCCTGACAGAATGAAGAGTACCAGCGCTATAGCTTACTTCTTTGGACGTGACTTGCAAAAAGACCTGAATGTCCCTGTCGGCCTGATCGTATCTGCCTGGGGAGGTACTCCGGCCGAGGTATGGGTCCCCGAAGAACAGGTAATGAACAATCCCCGGATACGTGATGTAATGCCCGATAAAACATATCCCTGGTGGCCCGTAGAGCCGGGTGTACTGTATAATCAGATGATTAGTCCGGTCGTGCCTTATGCCCTTGCCGGCGCTATCTGGTATCAGGGCGAATCCAACCGCGATCATCCGGATTCGTATGGAATCCTGCTGAAAACGATGGTCGAGAGCTGGCGTAAGAGTTTCAAAAAAGACTTTCCGTTCTATCTGGTGCAGATCGCACCGTTTACCTATAATGCCGGCGATAATGGCGCTGCTTTGGTTCGCGAGCATCAGGAATGGGTGGCCCGTACGGTTCCGGGGGCCGGGATGGTCGCTGTTTCAGATTGTGTGGCAGATGTAAAGAATATCCATCCGACCGATAAGCAAAGTGTAGGACAACGTCTGGCGAATATGGCATTGGGCAAGATATACGGCCGGCTCGATTCCGGATATGAAAGCCCTCTGTTTGAAAGTATGACCATCGATAAGAACAAAGTTGTCATCTCTTTCCTGCATGCCGGTAACGGTTTGATGTGTAAAGATAAGGAAATTACCGGGTTCATGATAGCCGGCGAAGATGGTGTCTTTGTGCCTGCCAAAGTCCGGATCAAAGATAATACGGTCGTTGTAACCTCTTCCAAAGTGAAGAAGCCTGTCGTGGTGCACTATTGTTTCGATGATGCGACCATCGGCAACCTGTTCAGCAGGGAAGGTTTGCCGGTCGCTCCTTTCCGTACCGACAGAAACTGGAAGAATGAATGATATTATTCTCTATCTTTGTGGGTAAAACAGACAGACAATATGAATAAAGAGATTATACAATTCCTGAAGGAATTAAGCGTAAACAACAACCGGGAGTGGTTTCAGGCAAACAAGGACCGCTTCGATGTCCTGCACAAAGGATTTATCGACGAAGTGCAGGAAGTAATCAACCGGATTGCCCTGTTCGATCCGCAGGTAGCAGGCCTGGAATCGAAGGATTGCCAGTTTCGCATCTACCGCGATCTGCGTTTCTCGCCGGACAAGACACCTTATAAGGTTCATTTTGCAGCTTATATGGCCCAGGGCGGACGTGCCAGCGAGCGGGGCGGATATTATATCCATCTCGAACCGGGTGCCTGTATGCTGTCCGGTGGCGTATGGTGTCCTCCGCCTAAATTATTGAAAATGCTTCGCCAGGATATTTACGATCACATCGACGAGTTTGTCGGTATCATTGAAAAGCCATCCTTTAAGGAAGCCTTCCCGGTGATGGAAGGGGAGGTTCTGAAGCGTATGCCGGCCGGTTATCCGACCGATTTCAAATATGACGAGATTATGAAGCATAAAGATTTCTGTTTTGCGGCCAACTTGCCGGACGAGTTCTTTATGGCGGACGACTGGATGGATCAGACCTTAAAGCGATTCGAGGAGTTACTGCCGTTTAATAATTTCCTGAATTATACGGTGGATGAATTTTTAGGAAGAGTATAAAGAATAGCGAGGGTATTTCAACTGATTGATATACCCTCGTTTTCTTATCAAGACAATGCCGCAATAGCCGTCCCTATCAGATTCGCATTATTCATTTTGTTCACATGAACTTTCACATCGCCTATTCCAAGCTCATTCAGTAACTTTTCCAGTTCTTCCATTACGAGCACATTGTAATCTTTATCTTTCCTGTTAATACTCCAGAACATACTTCCTTCGGCTACCAGGCATACTTTTTTGATATCTTTATTATAAGAAACTAATAAAGAGACCAGTCCTGCGAGCGAAGCAGCTACCAATTGTGCAGAACGGTTATATATCCAGTGGGCAACCTGTACATATTTATCTTTATGAATATCCGGATAATTCATGATAGTCGTCAGCTTCTGCGCATCAAACTTTTCTTCGAATTCATCCAGCGGAAAGGTCGATTTCAATATCTCTCCCAAATACATGCCGGAGACGGCTTTCTCAAAACGTTGCATGCCATGGCTGTCGGAGCAGGCATCGACCGTGTCGTCGACAGTTGTCAGATAAGGGGGATGGAAGTTTCCTGATTCCAGATTGACAGGGATTAGCCCGTGTGCCTGTACGGAAGAGGGTAATTTTGTAATCTTTTCGGCAGGAATAAAGGTCGCCATATTGGTTCCCGTTCCGACTATAAGTCCGATATAGGCGTCATAACTACTGTCGGTAAGTCCGGCGAACAGGCTGGCTACTGTATCATTAAGAACCTTTATACTTGTAAACCCGGGGGTATTTCTGTCATTCAGATAGTCGAGCAGAGGTTTCCCTACCGGCTGTCCGAGCATTTCTTTGATATGCACTCCCTTTGTCCAGTGCAACAACCGGGCATCCCCGTCGGGAAGCGATTCGGCTGCGTACGAGAAGCAATAACCGATCGGCATTTCCTGTTCCCGCTTGATCTCTCCGATAGGGTCAGCCAGTTCCTTGAACAGTTCGTTACGGGTGAAGCCGGGAGTTTTCATTACTGACAGATCTTTTTTCCAGCCGTTTTCAGGATGGATAGTCGGTTTGTCGTTATTAAAGTTGACTGTTGCCACCCGGTAATTCGTACCGCCCAGGTCGAGAACGAGGGCTTTACCGTTTATGTTTGTACTTTTAGGGGTGATGAATGTCGGGATACATTGTATCTCCTGGCCGTCTTTTGCCAGACCTTCTTCTACTTTCTGTCGCAATGAAAGAGCAATCTCTTTCAATTGGTCATTTTCCAGTTTAAAAATATTTCTCTCCATGATATACCGATTTAATTTGGATGCTAATATCCTTCTTTTATTTCTAAATAACAATCGTGAGTGTATATTTAGTTCTGAATAATGCAGCTGATGATGAGAAAAACTATTAGTGTCAATTCGTAAGTAAGTTGGCTTTTTCTTTTGGCTTATTAAGAAAATAGAGACTGAAAACAATGTTATTTTGATGTTGTAAATCGTTTTTCTTATAAATTGTAAGCTTTGTGCTGTTTTGTATGTGTTGGGTTGTGGTTTGAAATAGTTAAATAAGGCTATTATGCTATCAATATGTCAGAATATATTTGGTTATTACCCGAAAACTGTGTTCATTTGCACGCAATTTGAAAGTAAATCTTATAAGTAATATATTTATGAAAGCTTCAATTTTAAGAAAAGAAATTTTGTCATTTGTTGTTTTGTTCGTTTGCGGTCTGGCAATGAGTGCCGCTTCTCCCAGAAACTATCTGTATGATACGAAGGAAGAGAACGGAAAGATCGTTTCAAAAGTAATATTCCTACAGGAAAAAGGGCTTTTGAACAAACAGGTGAAATATGAATTCGCCTACAATGATAACGGCAAAGTCGCTGAGAAAAAAGCGTACCGCTGGAATCAGGCAAAAGAGACATGGGATCCTTATTATCTGATTACATATCAGTATAATGAAGACGGAAATATCACTTCCGAATACGGAATGTGGGACAAAAAGAAGAAAGATTATAGCCTGAACACACAGAAAATGCTTGTTCCGGCAACCAATTATGAGGAAATTTTCTCATAATACCTATTTTAAAACATTCATAGACACACACGAAAGTGGCGCGAATAACAAAAGACGTGAGTCCCTGTTATTAGCGCCACTTTTATTTTGGTAAATAGTCCTCTTATTTGATGATCTTTTCCAATTCTGACAAATTGTTAGCAACTTCCTCATCTGTTACTTCGTAGTTTGTCAGGTCGCCGGCCAGATACTGGTCGTAAGCAGCCATGTCGATCAATCCGTGACCGGACAGGTTGAACAGGATCGTACGGGCTTTACCTTCTTCTTTCGCTTCCAATGCTTCGCGGATAGCAACGGCAATAGCGTGTGATGATTCCGGAGCCGGAATGATACCTTCCGCCTGGGCAAATAGGGTGGCTGCCTGGAATGTATCCAACTGTTTTACATCGTATGCGCTCATTAAACCATCTTTCATCAACTGGCTGACAATAGAACCGGCGCCGTGGTAACGTAGACCACCTGCGTGGATATTTGCCGGGGCAAAATTATGTCCTAACGTGAACATCGGGATGAGCGGTGTGTAGCCGGCTTCGTCACCGAAGTCATACTGGAACTGTCCGCGTGTCAATTTCGGGCAGGAAGCTGGTTCGGCGGCAATAACACGTACATCTTTTCCTTCTGTCAGTTTATGGCGCAGGAAGGGGAATGTAATACCGGAGAAGTTTGAACCGCCACCGAAGCAACCGATTACAACGTCCGGATATTCGCCGGCCATTTCCATCTGCTTTTCTGCTTCCAGGCCGATTACAGTCTGATGCAGCATGACGTGGTTCAATACGCTACCTAATGTATATTTGCAGTTCGGAGTTTGCATTGCCAGTTCTACCGCTTCCGAAATAGCTGTACCCAGGCTACCCTGATAGTTGGGATGGTCGGTCAGAATCTTACGTCCCGCTTTCGTACTCATACTCGGAGAGGCGATCACTTGTGCACCGAATGTCTGCATGATAGAGCGGCGATAAGGTTTCTGATGATAGCTGACCTTTACCATATATACAGCCAGTTCCAGGCCGAAAGCCTTGGCGGCATAGGATAGGGCGGCACCCCATTGTCCGGCACCTGTTTCCGTAGTGATATTGGTAATACCCTCCTGTTTGCAGTAGTAAGCCTGTGCGATAGCCGAGTTCAGTTTATGCGAACCGATCGGGCTGACGCTTTCGTTCTTAAAGTAGATATGTGCAGGAGTATCCAGCATCTTCTCCAGTCCGTAAGCACGAACCAGCGGAGTCGGACGCCATACCTTATATAATTCGCGAACTTCTTCCGGTATTTCAATCCATGCATCTGTCGTGTTCATTTCCTGGTGTGAAGCACCTTTGGAAAATAAAGGATACAAGTCTTCTTCCTTCAACGGTTGCTTTGTCTGCGGATTTAAAATAGGAAGTGGTTTGTTCTTCATGTCAGCCACAATGTTATACCAGGCTGTAGGTATGTCTTTCTCCTCCAATAAAAACTTTTTAGTACTCATAATTCTTTATGTAGTTTACATTATTAATCATTTTGGCCTTTCAGGCTTACAACTTGGAAGCAAAGTAACAAATAATATTTCGTTCTTCAAATTGAATAAACAAAAATATATACCTTTGCGCCTTCAAACTAGACAAATAGATAACAAACGACAACGATGAAAAAGCTGGCTCTGCTATTGGTAAGTATGCTGACTTTGTTTTCCGCAACTGCCCAGAAGAAAAACTTCACTTACAAGTTTTATGGTTTTGTACGTGGTGACCTGTTCTACAACACCCGTGCAAATATGGCTCCGGTAGACGGAAACTTCTACCTTTTCCCTTTGGATGAAAAACCGGATGCTGACGGGAAAGACTTGAATGCGACTCCCAACGGTAGTTTTTATACGTTCACTTCCCGCCTGGGATTGAGTGTGACCGGCCCGAATGTCGGCTCGGCTCGTACTTCAGCTTGTCTGGAGACTGACTTCGGCGGCTTTTCGGGAAGTACGACTATGTTGCGTATCCGCCAGGCATGGGTAGCGTTGGATTGGGATAAGAGTAATGTATTGATCGGTCATACCTGGCATCCGTTATTCGGTTCCGTATTTCCGGATATGTTGAATCTGTCGACAGGCGCACCTTTCCAACCTTTCAACCGCAGTCCGCAGATTCGTTATCAATACAAGGCAGGTAATGTAAAACTAACCGCTTCGGCTATATGGCAGTTGCAATACACGTCGAGCGGTCCGAAAGGGATGAGCGAAGATTATATAAAGAATAGTTGTGTGCCGGAGTTTTATGTAGGAGCCGATTATACGTCCGGCAATGGCTGGCTGGCAGGAGCCGGTATTCACCTTATTTCTTTAAAACCCCGTACGACTTCTGAGATAAATGACAAAGTATATAAAGTAAATGAGCGTATGACGACATATTCATACGAAGCTCACTTGAAATATACCGGCCGTAATTATACCTTTGCAGCCAAAAGCCTGATGGCTTCCTGTCTGGACCAGACGGCCCTGATCGGCGGCTATGGCATTAGTTCTGTCGATCCGAAGACCGGCGAGCAGGAATATACTCCTTTCCGTCATTCGACAACCTGGGCGAATTTCACCTATGGCACGAAATGGAAAACGGGACTATTCCTGGGATACACCAAGAACCTGGGGACGGATGATGAGCTGACAGCCTCGAAAACAGTTTACGGAATGGGACTGGATATCGATCAGTTGCTGACGGTAAATATGAATTTTTCTTATAATCTGCCTCACTGGCAGATCGGACTGGAATATTCTCCGGCAACGGCCTGGTATGGAACGATCGACCAGAAGAACGGTAAAGTGGGAAACACTCACGCCATAACCAATCACCGCATATTGGGATTGGTTATGTATTATTTCTAACTTTGAACGCTTTTAAATGAGAACGAGACTAGGTATGTTTTTATTGGCCGGATTGTTAGCTGTAACGTCCGGTTATGCACAGAAGAAGAATTTTTCGTATAAGTTTTACGGACAGGTTCGTGGTGACTTGTTCTATAATTCCCGGGCCAATTCCGAGATAGTAGACGGTTTGTTTCATCTCTATCCGAAAGATATCTCTCCGGATGCAGATGGTAATGATTTGAATGCTACGGCAAACGGTAGCTTTTACCTGTTGTATTCCCGCTTGGGGATTGATGTGGCAGGACCGAGTGTTGGCAAAGCTAAGACAACCGCTAAATTGGAAGTGGATTTCCGTGGTTCGGGAAGTAACTTTGCCATGATTCGTGTGCGGCATGCCTATGTAAATCTGGATTGGGGAAAATCGGCTGTCCTGATCGGACAGACCTGGCACCCATTATTCGGTGATATCTTTCCACAAATGTTGAACCTTTCCACCGGAGCACCTTTCCAGCCGTTCAGCCGTAACCCGATGCTTCGCTATCGTTATACCAATCAGGGGTGGAGCCTGACGGGGGCGGCTATCTGGCAGTTGCAGTATCTGTCTACCGGACCGAACGGAAAGAGCGAGGAATATATAAAGAATAGTTGTGTACCGGAATTTTATGCCGGTGTCGATTATAAAACCAACAATTGGATGGTGGGTATTGGTGCCGATCTTATTTCGTTGGCACCACGTATAAAATCCGAAGTCGGTGATAAGACTTATAAGGTAAAAGAGCGTGTTACCTCCGTTTCTGTCGAGGCGCATGCCCGTTATACGGATGATAACTGGAAGATTTCGGCAAAGACGATTATGGGAGAGAATCTGGCTCATCTCTGTATGCTGGGTGGTTATGGCGTCAGCAGTATAGACAAACGTACCGGCGAACAGGAGTATACGTCTTACCGTCATTCAATGACCTGGTTGAACGTGGTGTATGGCAAGAAATGGCAACCCGGATTGTTTGTAGGGTATTTGAAAAACCTGGGGGCAGGCAAGGATATTGTCGGACCGACTTATGGAGTGGGACTCGATGTGGATCAGGTCTTTACCACTAATTTGCAACTGTCGTATGTGTTGCCTCACTGGAAACTAGGAGTGGAGTACAGCCCGTCTCTGGCCTGGTATGGCGACCGTACACTTGCCGACGGACGTATTCGTGATACCCATTCAGTAACCAATCACCGTATATTAGGTGTATTAATATATTCATTCTGATGAAAACGCTGATAATTGGAGCAAACGGCTTTACAGGCAGACGCATCTTGCAACATCTGTCCCTGTGTGGTGGGTATGAACTGACAGGATGCTCCCTGCATAAAGATATTCAGCCGGAGAGTAATACCCGTTTCGTTCAGGCGGATATCAACGATCATCCGGCCATCGGGCGATTGATCGGGGAGATGCGTCCTGATGTCGTGATAAATGCTTCCGCACTTTCCGTACCCGATTATTGTGAGTCCCATCATGAAGAGGCGCATGCCGCCAATGTACTTGCCGTTGAAAATATGGCGCGTTGCTGTGAACAGGAAGGTAGCCGTTTTATTCATCTGTCGACCGATTTTGTCTTTGACGGAAAGAATCGTTCTTTATACATCGAGGAAGATATTCCGGCTCCGGTGAATTATTATGGCCTGTCGAAATATCAGGGAGAATTGGCCGTGGCTGCCAATTGCAGTAATTATGCGAATGTCCGCGTGGTCGTTGTCTACGGAAAAGCATTGCCGGGGCAACATGGCAATATTTTGCAACTGGTAAAGAACCGCCTGGAAGCTGGTCAGCAGATACGGGTCGTTTCCGATCAGTACCGTACACCGACTTGGGTAGAGGATATCGCTATCGGAGTAGAAAAACTGATGCATGTTTCTCTAAACGGTACCTGGCATATTTGTGGAGGTGAATGCCTTTCGATAGCCGATATCGCTTACCGTGTTGCCGATTATTTCAAGCTGGACCGTTCATTGATTATCCCGGTCACCACCGAAGAAATGAACGAAGCGACTCCGCGTCCCCGTTTCAGCGGACTGAGCATCGAAAAAGCAAAACGTGAATTAGGCTATACTCCTCATACCCTTGAAGAAGGAATGGCAGAGATGAGATAGAATCATATATAACAAGCAATATGAGCACAGAAAACAAAAACTCTTTAGAACTGAAGTACGGCTGTAACCCCAACCAGAAGCCGTCGCGCATTTTTATGCAGCAGGGGGAATTGCCTATAGAGGTATTGAACGGCCGTCCCGGATATATCAATTTCATGGACGCTTTCAATAGCTGGCAATTGGTGAAAGAACTAAAAGAGGCTACCGGACTACCGGCTGCCGCATCTTTTAAGCATGTCAGTCCGGCGGGTGCCGCTGTGGGAATCGAGATGAGCGATACCCTGAAGAAAATTTATTTTGTAGACGACCTGCCTCTTACTCCTTTGGCAACCGCTTATGCCCGTGCCCGTGGTGCAGACCGCATGTCTTCTTACGGCGATTTTATCGCTTTGAGCGATACTTGCGACGAAGCTACTGCCCGCCTGATCAACCGTGAAGTTTCCGACGGTATCATCGCTCCCGGTTATACCCCGGAAGCCTTAGAAATTCTGAAGAACAAACGAAAAGGAACGTATAACGTGATTAAGATCGATCCGTCTTATAAGCCGGCTCCGATCGAACATAAAGATGTGTTCGGTATCACTTTCGAACAGGGACGTAACGAGATTAAACTAGACGAAAGCCTGCTGACAAATATCCCGACTCAGAATAAGGAATTTTCCGAAGCTGCCAAACGCGATCTTATCATTGCCCTTATTACATTAAAATATACGCAGAGTAATTCTGTCTGCTATACAAAAGACGGACAGGCTATCGGTATCGGTGCCGGTCAGCAGAGCCGTATCCATTGTACCCGTTTGGCCGGAAACAAAGCCGACATCTGGTATCTCCGCCAGCATCCGAAAGTAATGAACCTGCCCTGGATCGAAAAGATCCGTCGTGCCGACCGCGATAATACAATCGACGTATATATCAGCGATGACCACGAAGATGTTTTGGCTGACGGTATCTGGCAACAGTTCTTCACCGAAAAAACGGAAGTGCTGACTCGCGAAGAGAAACGTGCCTGGCTGGACACCCTGAAAGGGGTAGCATTGGGCTCAGATGCTTTCTTCCCCTTCGGTGACAACATCGAACGTGCTCACAAAAGCGGTGTCGAATATATCGCACAAGCAGGCGGTTCCGTCCGTGACGACCATGTGATCGATACTTGTGATAAATATGGCATAACGATGGCGTTTACAGGGGTACGTTTGTTCCATCATTGATTGCATATGAAATGGGTAAGATTTCTGATGAAAGAATTCTTATCCATTCTGTTTACCTTAAATAATAGAACAGGAAAATCACGGTTATTATACGGTTTACTCTCGGAAAACAGCTTTATCTGTTGGCAGGGAAAACTTCGGTTGATATGCCTTATGAAGTGAAAGTTAACAGGTAAATTTGTATCTTTGGCGCAATACTATAGCTTTAAAGATCGATTTATGAATAAAACTCTCTCCTCTTCATTTGTAGCGGTTTTGTCTCTGGCAGGCGTTTCCATATCCGATTATGTACAGGCGCAGCAGCCGGTTAAACCTAATGTTATCTATATCTATGCCGACGATATGGGAAAAGGTATGCTGTCGGCTTATGGTCAGCGGCATTTTACGACACCTCATATTGATGCAATGGTTACCCGGGGGACTTCTTTCGATAATGCATACGGTTGTATGTTGTCGGCTCCGGCAAGAGCCTCTCTGCTGACCGGTTATCACGATTGCCATCCGGATAAATGGATGATATCGAAGGGAGGGCAGTTTATTCCTCCGACTGATAACCTCTCATTGATTCCGGCTCTTGAGAAAGAGATAGACGATGGGGATATTCTTCTAGGGGAAGGCGACTATTATCTTCCGCAGGTATTTAAGAAAGCCGGTTATGTAACCGCCGAGATCGGAAAGCTGGAATGGGGTTTTACGGCTACCCGCAAACAGATGAAGGAACATGGGTGGGATTATTATTACGGTTATCTCGATCATGTACGTTGCCATGGTTTTTATCCGCCGTTTCTGTTTGACAACGGTGAGATTGTAACGATTGACGGGAATACTCATCCGAACTGTGGAAAGAGTACGGAAAATGAAACAGATGAGACTTTGCGGGAGCGATGGGAAAGAAATGGTAAAGCTGTTTATTCGCAGGACCTTTTTCTGGATAAGATGCTGTCTTTTATCCGTGAGAATAAGGATAAACCTTTTTTCCTGTTTCATCCGACCCAGTTGCCGCATGGTCCGGTAGCTATTCCGGCCGTTCATCCGGAGTTGGCGGCCAACCCTGAGTTAACACCAATAGAAAAAGAATATGCTTCTATGATTAAGTTGCTGGATGATCATGTGGGGATAATTATGAATGAGCTTCGTGATCTCGGGTTGGATAAGAATACGATTATAGTCTTTGCTGCCGATAACGGGCATGAGATTTATTATTCGCAGAAAGGAAGATGCGAAAAACCTTATAAGAACCTGCGAACCGGTCAATTGTTTGATGACTATACAGATAAATATTACAGCGACCTGGCAGGCGATATTTTTAACGGGAATGCCGGTATGGCCGGACTGAAACGGAGTAATCTGGATGGCGGCGTACATATCCCGCTGATCTTTTACGGTGAAGGATTGATACCGGCCGGCGTGAAAAGCAAGGAATTGGTTTCCAATTACGACTTCCTGTCTACGATGGCTGATCTGCTAAACGTTTCGCTCCCGGTAAAGAAAGACGGTATCTCTTTCCTGCCTACTTTGCTGAATGGGAAGCAAACAGATCCGAAACGGTATGTCGTATATGGCTCCAATCTCGGACCGGGCATTGTTATGAACGATGGCTGGAAACTCCGTTATTACAGGAAACAAGGCGTTTATGAGTTGTACAACTTGTCTGACGATCCGCAGGAGCGCAAGAACGTGATTGATAAATATCCGGAGAAAGCGGAAGAACTGAAAGCTATTATGCTGAAGGAATGTGACGGAAACCTGGAAAATGGGGTGAACAGATACGGATAACTACTTTGGGAACACAGATTAATGCATATCACATCTGTGTTCCTTTCATATCACAGATGGATTCCGTTTGTATCACAGTTGAGTTTCTTTTGTATCACAGATGTGATATGAATAAACTTTGGCATTTTGCTGACTCTACATTTGGCTTCGTCGGTTCGTTCAGGAGGCTAATCCATTCCTTCCGGGCGTCTGTCGGCATTACCTGTTTTCCAACAGACTGTCCTGTTCAAGTAGCCATTTCCAAATCGGAACAACAGCGATCTCTTTTCCGTCTTCCACAATCATTTCTTCTTCATCGTGAGTAATGATGAGTAGTTTGTCAACATCCATGACTTTGGCTATTTTTAATAACGCTGTTATTTCGCGTTTGCGTGTTGCCTCTTCTTTCAGGCTATATGATACCTGTACAGCCAGATTCTTTGTCGGTATATAAAAGTCGACTTCAATGTTCTGATGATAAAAGTAAAGTTCTTCTTCGTATTTCTTTTTTAGGCTGATAGCTACCAAATTTTCTAGCAGTGAGGTTTCCGGGTCTATCAGAAATAGATTCAACAGGCCATTGTCGATGAAATAGTATTTCTGATTGGATACTTTCTCTACTAATTTACTGGCATAATTCTCAATAGAAAATATCAACCATGTTGCTTGCAAAAACTCCAGATAATCGATAACGGTATCTGTGGTGACTTTGACTCCTGTGGATGAAACGATGTTTGACAACCGGTTGAATGAAGAGGGTTGTTTTACGCTTTCCGCCAACTTACGGATCAGGACTTTCATGGCTAAATCGTTTCGGATAGAATAGCGTGTTATCAAATCACCAAAAAATATCTTATTGAATAAATTGCTTAACCATTGGCGCTTTTCTATCTCTTCTATCAATTCTAATTCCGGTAATCCGCCAAAATAAAAATAATCAGAGAATGAACGAACTATTTCCGTGCGGTTTTTGAAATACCAGGCTGGTTCAACAGTTATGTCATTGGCTTTTAGATATTCCCGAAATGAAAAAGGATATACATTCTGTATAATAAACCTGCCGCCAAGTGTTGTTGCAATCTCACTGCTTAACATTTTGGCGTTGCTTCCGGTAATATACACCCGATATTTCAGATCTGTTAGCCGACGGGCAAACTTCTCCCAATGCGTCACAATCTGAACTTCATCCAGAAAGAAGATAGGACGATGTGCATAAAGCTCTTCATAACAAACTTTTATAAGATCGAGATCTTCAACGCTTAGGTTTATCAGGCGATCATCTTCAAAATTGAAATAAAGAATTTCTTCTATTGAGTGTCCTTCTCTCAACAAATGTTGTATTTGTTGATACATCAGATAAGATTTACCTGCACGACGAAGACCAACAAATACATAGTTTAGCTGATCTGATAAATGAATATCTCGTTCAATCAGTGTTATTTTCTCAACGAATTGCTGATATTCAATGATTAGAGACTTTATTACATTCTTTTCCATGCTATTTTATCTTTTGTACAAGACAAATGTAGTCCTATTTTGTCGATTATAAAAGATAAAATAGCATTTGTTTTATCGTTCATGAAAGATAAACATGATAAAAAACGAAAGGGACGATCTCCAACAGACCGTCCCTTTCTATATAGAAAGATTGTAAGATTATTATCCTATATTCTTCACCTTGATCAGGTATTCGGCAATCTGAACAGCGTTCAGGGCAGCGCCTTTCTTGATCTGGTCGCTTACAGTCCAGAATGTCAGACCGTTCGGGTTGCTGATATCCTTGCGGATACGGCCAACGTAAACCGGTTCTTTATCTGCAACGAATAGTGGCATCGGATAGTCCTTGTTTGCCGGATCGTCCTGCAGGATGATTCCTTCGCCTTCAGCAAAAGCCTTGCGTGCTTCTTCTACGCTGATAGGACGTTCTGTTTCAATCCAGGTTGCTTCGCTATGGGCACGCATAACCGGAACACGAACACAAGTAGCACTTACTTCGATATCGGAGTGCATGATCTTGCGTGTTTCGTTATACATCTTCATTTCTTCTTTTGTATAACCGTTTTCAGTGAACACATCAACATGAGGAATCACGTTGTAGGCCAGCTGATAAGCGAATTTTTCTACAGTAGGTTCTTCGCCCTTCAACAGTTGTTCGTACTGCTTGATCAGTTCGGCCATAGCTGTTGCACCCGCACCGCTGGCTGCCTGATAAGTTGATACATGTGCACGTTTAATGTGCGATACCTTTTCGATTGCCTTCAATGCAACGACCATCTGGATGGTAGTACAGTTCGGATTGGCAATGATACCGCGCGGACGATTCAGTGCATCTTCCGGGTTCACTTCAGGAACTACCAAAGGCACATCGTTATCCATACGGAATGCGCTGGAGTTATCGATCATTACAGTACCGTGTTTGGTAATGGTTTCTGCAAATTCGATAGATGTACCGCCACCGGCCGAAACAAAAGCAACATCGATTCCCTTAAAGTCGTCGTTATGCTTAAGCTCCTTAACGGTGTACTGTTTACCACGGAAGGTATAAACACGTCCGGCACTACGAGATGAGCCAAAAAGCACCAGCTCATCCATTGGGAAGTTTCTTTCGTCGAGCACGCGCAGGAACTCTTGTCCTACAGCACCACTCACGCCAACAATTGCTACTTTCATTTTGAGCACTAATTAAATTGTAATATAAAAAAATTGTTATAACTTTACCGCATCCAAAATCGAACACAATAATAGTTGTAAGCTATTAGCGTGCAAAGATAGATAATTTTATAACAAAACTATATAACTATGAAACAATTTATTCTTTTTATCCTTGTATTGCTTCCTGTTTGTGCATTCGCACAGTTTACAGAAACATTTGATGGTCCGGAGATCGATTCGAATAATCCGTGGATTGATGATTCTAGTAGATATGTAATTAATGAGGAGAGACAATTGGCGTTCGACGGCTCTGGTCTGACCGGTAATTATCCGTTTCATACACCAATTCTTTTTGGTCGGACAATGGAGTGGGAGATGGATATTACATTAGCATTTAAACCGTCTAATTTTAATAAAGCATGTATTTATTTATATAGAACTGATAAACCAAGTGATTTATTGTATTATATTCAAGTTGGAAGTAATGATGATAATGTATCTTTTTATAAATGGCCTCCAAAAGGGAATGCGCAGCGATTGATTAAAGGTTCTCGTCGGATGGATGGGAGAATGGTTCATATTAAGCTGGTTTTGGAAGAATGTAACCGTTGGACTCTTTATACTCGAATGTCTGATGAAGATTATTATATAAAAGAAGGAGAGTTGGATGATAAAAATTTGAAGGATATCCGTGATTCCGGTAGTCTTAATATCATTTGTTATTGCAAGGCTAAGTCCCTTAAAAACATGTTTTTCTATTTTGATAATATTTTGGTCCGTCATGAGCTGACGGAAACGCCTTTGCATCCGGCTGAAGAACCTGACGATCCTTCAAAACCCGATATCACTTTGCCTAAACTGTTGTCAATTGAACCTTTGACTCTCTCTGATTTGCAATTTGTGTTTGATCTTCCGGTTAAAACGGAGCAGGCTACATTTTCTGTTTCCAACATAGGGAATGCTGACCATATTGTATATGCTGATGAAAGTCGGAAGATTGTAAATACTCATTATCCGGCAGAAATGAAGACAGGAGAGATTTATACAATTTCCTATTCCGGCGTAATGGATGAGAATGGAAATACACTTGGCGGTTATTCAGAGAAAGTAACAGTGGAGGAAGAAGGAGAGGGGGATGAGGAGCCTTCTGGTTCAAAAGCAATTGTCATTAATGAAATTATGGCTAAACCTGGCGACGGTCCCTTCTTCGAATATGTAGAACTATATAATCTGACAGATCGTATATTTTCATTAAACGAATTAGAACTTTGGAATGGGAATAAACGTAAAATATTACCTGATGTTGTATTACCACCTCATGAATATGCCTTGTTATATAATAGTAATATAGATTACAGCGGTGATGGTGTCGCTATACCAATCGAAAAATTTTATGCTTTAAATGATGCCGGGCAACATTTAGCCTTGAAGACTCCATCCGGTGTTATCATCGATGAAGTAACTTATGAAAAAGCCACCTCTGCCAAATCCTGGGAACGTTCTTCGTCCGGTTGGCACCTCTCTTCCGATCCGCGTGGCGGAACTCCCGGCTCTGTTAACTCGTCCGGTAAAGGTGAGGAAAAACCCAATGAACCGGATAAACCTGTTACACCTGACGACCCCGACGAGCCGGATACCCCCGACGATCCGTCTCTTCCGGATATTACCGTCGAACCGGGAGAGTTTGTTTTTAACGAACTTCTTCCCAACCCTTTTGCCGGTGGTAGCGAATATATCGAGTTGTACAACCGTTCCGATCGTGCCTTGCCGGTATCAGGTTTATCGGTCGCGGTCAGGAAAGCCGATGGAACATTGAATACCCGTTACCCGTTATCCTCCGTTACTGCAACAATCGAGGCGGATGGTTATGTGTTGTTGACGAAGAACCTGGAGGGCGTTACCGATTTTTACACAATCCAGTCCCCGTCTTCACTGTTTGAAGTCCCTAAACTTCCAATATTGGCGAATACTTCTTCTACGCTTGTCCTGTTCCGGAGCAAAGACGGAACGGTGATAGATGAAGTTTCCTATACCTCCAAATGGCATGCCTCTTCAATAAAGGATCAGAAAGGTGTCTCTCTGGAACGGATCGATCCCGATGCGGGAACGCAATCGCCTTCGAACTGGACTTCTGCATCTGCTACAGTGGGTTATGGTACTCCCGGTTATCCTAATTCACAATCGGATATTTCCCTGCCCGATGATCCGGATACTCCGGATGAACCGACCGGCATCAAGACACCGCAGTGGGATGAAAGTGCCGGCCATTATACTATATCCTATTATCTGGACCAGCCGGGATATAACTGCCGTGCTTTTGTCTTCAATATTGCCGGTCAGCGTGTCGCACAAATTGCTAATCACGAATTGCTGGGTTTGACTGGAAAATTAACTTGGGACGGTTATGCCCTGTCCGGGAAGCAACTACAGACAGGTGTTTATATCTTCTATGCCGAATTGTATCATACCAGCGGCACAGTAAAAAGATATAAACAGGTATTCCTTGTCCGGTAAAAGAATGTGGATAAGTAGTTTATTAATAAATCGCTTTATGTTTGTTGAAGATGTTTGGATGCTTTACCTTTGTAATATCTCCAATGGGCATAGAGTATTAATCAAAATAATGTAATGCCTATGAAAGAAGATGAATTTGAAGCAAAGAAAGAACTTTTGAAAGGACTATTTATGAGGTATTCCAGCTTGATAAATAATCGTTCAGGTCAGGAGAAAGACATGGTTATGAAAAATATCGATGTCATTTTAGATTGGTATAATACTTTACTAAAACAAAAGGAGGAATAATCTATGGATAATATAGAATATTTGAATTCACATCCGGAATATCGGAACTTGTTTCCAACACAGAAAATGTATGATGATTTCGTGCGCTTTATGGATATGGATGAAGAAGAACGTCGTCTTTTTTCAGAAGAAGATAAAAAGCGAATAGAAGCAATGTCGCCGGAAGAGCGTGAAGAAGATTGGAATAATGTGGTGAAAGGTACTGAGTTGTTGATCGAATTTGCCAAAGTTGAAATACCTAAACTAGCTTATGAAAAGAAGATGATCGAAGCTTCGAAAAAGCAGAATAAGGTAACCTGGGAAGATATACGCAAAAAGTTGAATAATATTGCGAGTCTCTAATATGATGAAAGTAGCTATGAGGAGACTTTAACCATAGTCCCTTCACAGCTACTTTTATTTTTTAGTTAATAAACCGCCTTATACCAGGCAAGCTGCTTGTACCAGTCTGACAACTTCGTCAGAGAGGGTTGGGGCACGAAGACCGACAGGCCGGAGAAATGCTCGATTTTTCTTGCCCCCAATAATGCCGCATAGTATGAATAAGGTGTTGCATATTTGCTGATGACCGCTTTTTCCATACAAGCGATAAAACGTTGATACTGTTCGTCGCTTGCTAAATATTTGATAAAATCATCGAAATCATAAAGCATATGAGGACTGCTGTAAGTCAGGTATTCCAAAATCTGCATATTCGACAAAGGAAGAGCATAAATATCCTCTTCTGTTTTGTCTTTTAATATCTCATTGACAATTTGTGCCAATTCGTTCAATTCGCTTGTCTTTATCAGAGATACTGTGCCGTATGGAGCATAATCGTTATTGCTGTAGTATTCATAAAAACTTTTGGTAACAGCTTCCAGATCGGCTTTGTCTTTAAACAAGGCAGGCAGGAAATCTTCATAAGGAAATCCACGGGCAAGGACTTCGGTCGGCGATCCCAGGAGATAATCCGTTTTGTCTTTCAACTCATAAGCACATTCAATGCCGCTCATATAACAAGCATCAAACAACATGAAGTCGAAATGAAAGCCTTCCAGCGCCTCGTTCATTTCAGTTATTTCCATATATTGGCCGTCTTCTTCCCCGAAAGAACGTAAAGAACTGAAATTACCCGGCAACCACGATGTGCCGTGGCTGGATAATACCAGACCATAACTTTCTGCTGGAAACAATTCTGTTGTTTCCTTGATCATCTTGTGCATGGTTTCCGGCAGGATAGCACTTTGGTTTTCGTAAAAACGGACGGTGTCTGTTACTATATTCCCTTTCTTGTCTTCTTTTATCTGGAACAAATAAGATCTGCTTTTGCTTTCCGAATAGTATACAACCAGATTTCCTCCGTTGAGTGCTTTGTTGGAGGCTACTGTCATCATTTGTCTGATATTGGCACGTATATCGCTACCAAGATTGGTACTGGCAATCATATAAGCAAGTACTGTTCGTTTGGCTGGTCCTTTTATCTCGATGTCTTCTTTACTGCAACTTCCCAGTAATAGCGCGAACAAAACGCTATATATAATATATTTGATTCTCATGCCTTATTATTTAAATTACAAAGTTACGTATAATTTGGTTGTCTCTAATGTTTTATATTTCTTTTTTCTATCTTTGTGTGCTAATAGATTTTAAAGCATGTAGAGAAAAGACACTGATATGAAAAAAGTATTATTCATCGCACTGTTGTTGTGCGGTATCGGGTGGGGAGCGAAAGCGCAGACTGTGGCAGTCAAGTCTAATATTTTGTATGATGCAACTGCAACGGTGAACCTGGGTGCCGAAGTTGCTTTCAACCGACACTGGTCGCTGGATATCTCCGGCAATTATAATGGCTGGGATGTTGCGAGCGACAAGTCGTGGAAGCATTGGATGGTGCAACCCGAGGCCCGTTACTGGCTGCATGAAAAGTTTAACGGCCATTATTTCGGAGTTCATGGCGTTTATATGGACTACGATATGTCTCATGTGAATTTCATGTCGGTAATGAAAAAGGATTTTGCTTACGACGGCAATGCCTATGGCGGCGGTATCTCTTACGGATATCAGTTGTATCTTTCTCCGCATTGGAACATCGAGTTTTCGGCGGGAGTCGGCTTCCTGCATTTTGAGTATGACAAGTCGGCTTACCCTGCGGATAAGGAACCGGCTTATAAATACCGTAATAACTATTTCGGACCGACTAAACTCGGTGTCAGTATTGTATATATAATTAAATAAGTGAACGATGAAAACTCCGGTCTATATATTTATTTTTCTGCTGGTCGCACTGCTGTTCCCGGTTCAGGCACAGTCACAGACGGAAGCTCCGGCTACTACTTATAACGGCCTGATTAATATCAAACAGAATAAGGCAGAGGTAGAAGGTAACCTTTTAAAACTGGATATGGATATTTTATTGAGCGGCCTGTCTGTCGGACGTTATCAGACATTGATACTGACTCCCGTTTTGCGCAAGGACAATTACCTGCTTCGTTTGTCACCCATCCGTATCAACGGGGCGAATAAACATAAAATGTATGAGCGCACGATTGCTTTTCAAGGTAAACAGGTGGCCGACGGAGATGCTTATGTTGTATTGAATAGTGCTCCTACTTTGTTGCAGGAGGTAAACTATAAAAAAGAGATTTCTTTCCGTCCGTGGATGGAGAATGCAGAGTTGATCCTTCTCGGCGAACTGACAGATTACGATGATATCCCGGTTCAGACTTATACGAATGTTTTGACCGATCGTTTGTATATTCGTCAGGGGCAGGAAAAATAGTTTTTCCTGAAAAAGTTTTACGAAATAAGGCTTCACTCTCCGGGTGAGGCCTTTTATCTTTGTATTCATCAGGGTTTTAATGAAGATCTTGAGAGGATAGACTCAGATACTTATGAACACAGCTATTAAATAGATGCAAGGCGTTTCTCAGAACCATCACAGATATAAAAGAACTATCATACTATCATATTTTATATAATATGCATATAATCAATATGTTATTCTATGATAGTTCCTGTTTTCAACTGTCATTTACCTATCATGCAACTATCATTATCTTGTCCTGAAACCCAATACATGCTTCTTATTTTACTGAAGTATATGACTTATTTTCAGAGAAGTAGTTACTTATGTTGTTCGAGACCCGGGTGTAGACAATATTGAGACCCGGGTCTGGGCATAGTCAATATCCGGGTGTAAAACAGGCTGAAAAGGGCATCTTGAGAACAAAAAGTATGTATTCCTGTGAGATTAGTCTATATGTTTTACCAAAACATATAGGAGGAAAAGCGATATATAAGTGCGATATACCCTATTTATAAAGTCTCTTTTAGGTCCTAGAACAATGTATGTTTAGTTAAAATATAGTCCGAATGATAGTTTTATGACAGTATTATGATAGTTAAAAATGGGAACTATCATAGAATAATACATTGATTATATGTGTATTATGTGAAAATGTGATAGTATGATAGTGGATTTGACGAAACATTATTATGAAATTCCAATATAGAAATAATTGAGCTATTTAGTTTGTTGTTATGGCGACTGGTTGTAACTGGCTCCCCTCTGGAGAGGGGGCAGGGGGTGTGTTAAAGCCAGTCAATAAAAACAGACTTTGTTATAGGTTTATTTGCCGTCTGCTTTAGCTGACGGATTGGTAAATAATCTATTTCTCTGGACTTTAGTCACATTTTTTACAGGTCTCTATCTAAGAGAAATGTGGCTGAAGCCAAAAGAGAGAAACAACTTGTAAACCGTCAGCTGAAGCAGACGGCAAATAAACCTGAAATGGCTAAATGGCTGTGATAAGGCAAGTTCTATAGGTGAGGATATGACACATTTACATTTGCAGTATTAAATATCCCAATAAAAATATAAGTGTATATTTGAAAAGAAGAGTTGCAGTGAACTAACTTTGACACTAGTCTTAAATGACTATGGGCTGAATCAGACTGCAACTCTCTTAATTGGAGAACCTAGCCAGTTAGAATTGTAGGCTCACGACCTAATAAATGTATTAGCTGTTTCTCCTTCATGTTTAATACTGTAAATACAAAGTTATGAATTATTCTCATTTTGTAGGTCTTGATGTAGGGAAAAAAACTTTCGATGCATCCTTAATGTCTGCGGACGAAAAAGAGTTGTCTCACAAGTCTTTTGATAACACTTCAGAAGGGATCCAATCTTTATTAGATTGGATAGCAGGTTATCATCTCTCTTTATCCAAACTCTTGTTCTGTGCTGAAAACATGGGAAGTTATGTCACAGAGTTATCTGTTTCCAGTGCCTCTATGGGTTTTTCCCTAGCTTTGGTTTGCCCGTTGACCATCAAGAAGTCCATAGGCTTGCAACGAGGCAAAAATGACCGCATTGACGCTAAAAGAATAGCGAACTATGCGGTATTACACTATCGAAAACTAGAGTTATACAAATTGCCTGACAAAGACTTGGTGAGACTGCGGGGATGGATTATTATACGTGACAATTTGGTCAAGCAAAAAGTATCAAGCATAAAGTTATTGGAAACATTCTCCCAGATGGCCAAGTTGGCTGATGTGACAGACTCCATTTCTTTTTTGGAAGAGCAGCTCAAGTCGATAAAAGAAAAGATCCTGCAGGTGGAAGAGGCTATGGAGCAACTAATAGCCGCTAGTTGTTCTCTTTGCACAAACTACTTGTTATTAAGAAGTATAAAAGGTGTAGGGATAATCAATGCCATTGTATTACTGTGTGTTACTAACAATTTTCAAAGATTTGACAACCCAAGGAAGTTTGCTTGTTATTGCGGGGTTGCTCCCTTTGAACATACTTCAGGTATTTCCATACGGGGAAAAACGCAGACTTCTCCATTGGCTAACAAAGAAGTAAAAGTGTACCTTACCCGGGCAGCTATTACTGCCATCTCTTGGGATCCGCAGATGAAAGCATATTATAAAAGGAAAATAGCGGAGGGGAAACATAAAGCATCTGTAATCAATGCTGTAAGAGCCAAAATCATAGCAAGGTCTTTTGCTGTGATACGAAGACAGACTCCATTTGTAACATTAGTCGTATAATAAAAAGGCCCTTAATTTCGAAAACATCTTAGGTTTAGGAAGTAGCTATACACTTCTGAAGAGTAATTATGTCTATATACGAACTTACCCAAGGATACGTTAATGTTCGTAAACTTGGGTAAGATTTTATAGATATTGTTTGGAGAGGACTTAGAATTCACCCCCTTCCCCCTCTCCAGAGGGGAGCCAGGTACAACCGGTCGATAATCGGATAGCTCATATCTGATAAATACATGGACTCCAGGAGTTTTATTGTTGGGTGACTCTGGAGTGTGTAAAAAATGATGCTTAGAAATAAACTGTTTCATCGCTGGTGCCACCGTCCAGCCAAGGATTGATACTGCCTGAGATGCTGATGTCCTGGGCTTGTATGGTGAAAGAGTAGGTTTGTTTTTTTCCTCCTTCGAATGCTTTTGTCGATTCGATGCGGTAATCTTTGTTACTCATCCGGACAATGAAAACAGGTTTCTCTACCGGGTAAAGAAGATAGTTGGTAACGATTGTCTCTTCATTCGGAGTTATTTCTTTATTCAGGTTGTCGATAAGTGTATAAGGCGTAGTTGAGGGAGCGGCACTTAGCTTGCCGGTTTGTATGTTCAGTTGTATGGTTGACGGATAGTCCTCCATCGAAATGCTTTGCAGGATCATCTCTTCCTTAATATCATCCGCTTTCTTGAATTTAAGCGTAATGGCGGAAAGGATATGGTTGAAAGAGAGGTTGACGGGTTCATTACTTGTTGTTTTATCTCGGTCCAGTACGGGAGTTGCCCACATGATGTCGTCTTGTTTCTTCAGGTCAAAGGGGATACTTAACGGAGCGGCTGTCGCTGCTTCGGTGTAAGGGTAATAAGCGTAAAAGTTTAGTAAGGTGTCGGGGTTGATGGGGTAATGGGCATGGGTATCGCAGGTAAATTCATTGCTACCGGTGGTTTTGGTGTAGGGAGAGTTGTTGAGGTCCTTGCGGAGAGTCATATTTCCTCCGGAATTGTTTTTATTATATCCCCAACCCAATATCCCGACCTGGGAGTTGTCGGGAAAAGCTGTATTGTCGACAATTGCTTTCGTCATAATAATATTACCTCCAAAGCGTATAATACTCCCTTGACCATCGGTTGATTTTATAACATCGCCATCATTGTTGCAACTGAAAGTCGCAAAGAATAGAACAGAGAGTAATAACTTTATATTTTTCATTTTGTCATTATTTTATTTGTATGATATTGCCTTGAACGAAAGAATCGGATGACGATTCGGCTTTGTTGTCCGATTTAGTGAATGATTTTAGAGTGTTTAATTTCTTGATTGTGATTGTCAACAGATAGGAAATGCCTTCTTCCCATGCTGGTGAGTTGGTTGTGTCTATCTGTATATTATAAGATTGATCGCCAATCTTTAGTTTGAAGGTGTAGGCTAGTTCAGGGAATAGCAATAGATTTCCGTTTACGGATATTGTCTCTTTGCTAGCCATTGTGTTTGCATTGATGTCGGTCGATAATGTGAATGTTGTTGTGGAAGTTTGGTCGATTGTTACTATGCCATTCGACAGATCCAGACTTCCGCTATTGGGGGCATCGGTTGTAATGGATATATTTCCGTCAGGCAATATATTTTCTGTTCCGTTTACCAGGTTGAATTTTACATTAGTTAGTTTGTGGGTGAAGTTTAGGTTGACAGCTTCCGGCGTTTTTTTGTTTCCGGCATTGATTGGAGCGGCATGCATTAAATCTTCTTCACCGGTCAATGTGAACTCTAAAGAGTTATTATTGATTGTATAGGCTGTACCTTTTGATTGGCGCGGATAATATCCGGCTAAAGTGATTGAATTTCCATCTGTCGGATAAACCAATGATGGATTCGTAAAGATTAATTCCTGATTGCTCCCTATCTGGCTGGGAGAGATTCCGTTGTAAATAACTTTTGTACTACTTGTTCCGTAAATACCTATTTCATTAATATTATCATTTGTGAATACATCTACTAATGCCTTAGTTGTAGCATCAATCCCTTTTGGCATAATCAGGATGGGAACAGGAACTTCGTTTATCGGATGAGGTTCCTCTTCTATCCCGATTTCATTGCTGCATCCGGTTAGGATGAGAATGAGGGCCAAAAGGTATGAAGATGAATTTTTCATGTAATACTACGATAGTAAATTAATAGAGAGTGAGAGTGTTTAAAAAAGTAATAATTGTTTTGTAATGCAATATAAATATTTTTAAACACTCTAATTTTGTCTTCAGTATATATTACTATTATTGAACCGTTCCTGTTCCTCCTGTAACTGTTTCCCATTTTGTAATGGTTGCAGTAGTAGCTATAGTACTCGCTTTAAATGTAAGTATGATTTCATATGCTTTTCCTGCAGCAGGGGCAGCTCCTAAAGTAATAGGAACCTCTGCCGTTGATTTGTTTGTCGTAATTGCAAGAGTATAATCAGTTGTTGCTGTTAGAGGTTGCACCATTATGTATCCACCTAAAGTTTCAGTTTCAGTTAGAGTTATAGGACTTGCTTCTGTGATTTTATTGTCGCTATATGTTCCATCTGTGACTGCATAAGCTGTTAGTTCTGCTGGGTTACTCCAAGCTAATGAAGGAGTAGATGATAATGTACATGTTATAGTGGATGGTAAATTAGCAAGTGTACCTGAAGCTTTTGTTTTAATAGCAATGCTTCTAATGGCATTTCCCCAAGTGTCAATAGCTGCTGGATCCTCTGCAACAAATTTAAATTGCATCTGGAGCAATTGGTGATTGAATGTTATGGATTTAATTTGTTCGTCTTTACTTTTATTGCCTGAAACTTCTGCTGATAATAAAATATCTTCTTTCCCTGTTATTGTCCATTGTAATTTACCTTTGTTTGTCGAAGCATCAGGTTCTACTTCCGCTACTGGATAGTAGCCAATTAACCATGATTTGAGAGTAGGATCGACATTGTAGTAGAGTGGTGTATTGAATGAGATTTTACCTGTTGAGATATCATCGGCTTTTATTTCTGCAGTAGATGCAACTTTACTTACATCTCCCCATGCAGGAGATTCTGCAATGTCTGCTGCTTTTACGAATTGGATACCTGGTAAAGCGCTGGACAATTTACCTTGATCATCGCTGGTTATAGGAGTTTTTGTCGTAATACTCCCAATCCCTGCATTCAACTGTATCTCCACCGGTTGTCCATTATCAATATTATCTATTGGGTCACCTTCGCTTGTACAAGCGGTCATTGCTGCAACTGTTGCAGCAATTGAAATCATACTTAATACTAATGTTTTCATAATTATAAAAATTTAATTGTTGTTGTTTTATTCGTTGCTTATTACTTATCATTCAATTCATTCGATGATCATGTCATCGCCGGCAGAGACTTCCCACTTGTTGATTGTGACAGTGAAGGAGGCGTCTTTTTCTACCGTTACGGATACGTCTACATTTACTTTGTTTCCTTCCGTTTCTCCGATCGAGTTGCCCAGGTCGAGGGTGGAAGTGGTGGTACTTCCGTCATTGAGGGTGAAATCCAGCTGTACTTCGTTTTTAGGGAGGGCAGGTGGGGGTGTTCCTTGTTTGGGGGGAGTGCCTAATATCAATACATTTGTTTTTATACCTTCCGCTGAAGTTGTTGTTTCAAAGTTAACTGTTGTTGTTTTGTCCGGTACGATCTCTTGTTTGCTCAGGTTGAAAGCGGCAGGTACGCCTGTCAGCTGCCCTTTGCATTCTTTTATATACTCCATACCCTCGACTTTTATGTCGAGCGTTACTTCGCGGATCAATGAAGCCGGACTGAACTCACGTTTATTATTTGCTCCGTCGTTGGCTTCCACTTCCAGGTTGTTGATGGCTATTCCATATAAAGGAATGCGTCCCGATGTCGTGCCCCCGGCCGCTTTCGTCTCCGGGATAAATGCTTCTGCCGTCTCAAATGAATTCATATTGCGGAACTGGATGTTGTCGGCATCGCAATTGAAAACCAGTAAACGGTATGTATCCGGTGGCAGTGTGAACTTCAGACCGCTTGTGTCACTCTCGATCTGTATCATTGCACCCTTTTCCAAAGGATAAAAGCAATAACGAACTTTCTTCGGACTCTCATAGCCGCTTATGGCCTGTTCCCATTTCAACGAATACCAGATGAAACCGTAGGAAGACTGCTCTGGCTTTTCTTCCGAACTGCATTTAATGAAACATGTAATGATCATTAATATACAGACTGCGATTCCGCACGAGCAACCTAGTTCACTTCTTATCATCATTTAATATGCGTTGAAAGTCAATTCTTCTTGTTTCTGACGCAAATGTATCGGGAAAAAGCAGACGTAAAATTGCTTTTTCTATTCAATAAGTTGTAAAAACTGCGAAAGTTGTTGATTTTTACTGGTTATTCGTCTTTCTTATTGCGAAGTGCACGGGGAGACATGCCGAAATTGGTCCGACAGAAGTGGGAAAAGTTGGAAAGCGATTCGAAACCGTATTTGTAGCTGATCTCTGAAATAGACATTTCGGTAGTGGTTAAGTCGTTCTGGATGTCTTCACATTTCTTTTTCAGCATCCACTGGTAAGCGGGTTCGCCGAATGTCTCTTTAAACAGGCGGCGGAAAGTAGGTGTGCTGTAGCCTCCCATCTGGGCGAAGGCTTCCACATCTTTCGCCTTCATATAATTCTGCATGACGAAGTAACGGAAACTTTTGCTGTACCGGTAGATCGGCGAGTAGAAAGCGGCGAGTTCCTTTAATGTATAGTAGCAATTGAGAAGGTAGACCAGCTCCGTCCGTTTGGCATTCAGGAAACTGGCGCACAGTAGGTCGTCGTTCAGGTACATCCGTACCCCTTCCACGAAATACTGCAACGGCGGACACATATTCATTACAATCGGTTCGATACGGGAGGTCTCTGCTATGCTGGCCCCTTTGTTGAAACGTTCGTTGCAGATATTGATCGGGCGTTCAAACAGGTACAGGATACATTCGGCGGTTTCGAGGATCTTGAATTCGACCTTCGAGCCGATCGGTTGCAGGATGAACTGCCCTGCACTGAAAATGGTATTGGGATGTTCTTCGCTATTGACCTGCACGGAACCTTTCAGCAGAAAATACAATGTATTCTGCAAACAACGTTCCCGTGGGATGATAAGTCCTTTGGGATAGGAACGATATTTAAAGATGTTTCTCCTGTATTCGGAACAGGAGCCACAATCCGTAAATTTACTGTATCTAAGGTCCGGAGAGAACATAGACGGTCATTATAATTTTACCTTTATACTTTTTCCCGTATTCTCGTTATGAAAACGGTCTACGGCGGTCACAATATAGCGATATTTTTTCTTTCCGTTATCATAAGGCATTAAATATCTTGTGTTACGGGTGATTTTTACGATTTTAGCCGGATTACTGAGGTCGATCGGTTCTTTATCTTCGAAGCGGTAAACGACAAAGTAAGAGGCTAACTCCGGGTTTGTCGGGCTTTGTTCGGCCTTCCAGTGCAGCATATAACCGTCGGCGGTCCATTCTTTTTTCAGTTTTTTCACCTCCTGCGGTGCCCGGTTGTGCATATGAGTATAGGCCGGGATCAGTGCCGGATAACGGTGGTAGTTCCTTTTCAGGCTGTCGGCTACACCTTTATTATTCCATAGCAGTTCGTTGGCGGGCCAGAAGCAGTTGCCTTTGACTTTCGACAGGGCGCGTTCGTAACGCATTTTGCGGGTCAGTTGGCTGGCTTTCATGGTGCGTGCCACGTCCTGACCGATATAGAGATGGGGACCTTCGAGGGTTGCGTTCTTATTCCACCATTGGATCAGGGTGATATAGTCGGCTGCCGGATGGTCTATTTCCCAATATATCTGAGGCATGTTGTAATCTATCCAGCCTTCTTTCACCCAGTGGAGGATGTCGGCATAGAGGTCGTCGTAGTTTTGCAGGCCGTTGGTGTCGCTGCCGGAACCGTCGGGTGTGCTTTTCTTGTTACGGTAGATACCGAACGGGCTGATGCCGAAGCGCACCCAGGGTTTGGTGAGCAGGATGGTCCGTTTCAGTTCGCGGATCAGCGTGTTCACGTTTTCCCGGCGCCAGTCACTGCGCTGTGCATTGGTGTATCCTTTGTTCAGTCCGTATTTCTGGAAACTCTTATCGTCGGGGAAAGGCATGCCGGCTGCCGGATAGGGGTAGAAATAGTCGTCCATATGGATGGCGTCCACATCGTAACGGCTGACAATGTCGCGTACTACCTTATTAATGAACTGGCGGCTTTCGGGCAGTCCCGGGTCGAACAGAATCTGTTTATTATAGGTAACGAACCATTCCGGATGTTTGTTATAAATATGTGAATCGGCAAAACGGGTGTTGCCTGCCGTGCTGGCGCGGTAAGGGTTCAGCCAGGCATGGAACTCCATATTCCGTTTGTGGCATTCGTCGATCAGAAATTCCATCACGTCGAAATTGCCTGCCGGAGCGACGCCCTGTTGTCCGGTATAGAAACGGCTCCAGGGTTCGATGTCCGATTTATAGAAAGCGTCGGCTTCGGGACGGACCTGGAAGATGATGGCGTTGATACCGCAGGATTGCAGGTAATTCAACTTACGCACGAAATCTTTCCGTAGCTGGGCGGGAGTCATATCCTTATATTCTCCCTGAAAAGCTGTCTGTATCCAGGCTCCCCTGAATTCCCGTTTGTCTTTTCCTTCTGTCTCGCGGACAGGGAGTTGGCGTGTAGTCGAACAGGAGGTAACTACACAAAGGACCACTGCCAGAAGCAGGCGGATATACTGATTGTTCATGAATATTGTCTGGTTTGAGATTATTGTAACACTTTCTTCATTTCCTGCGGCAAAGATAATAAATAAAAGTGAGACTGAGCGCAGGAGGTAGAAGAGGGCTGTTTCATTTCGAATCGCGTACACAACGGATTGGTCCTGCGACTGACTTTACATAATAAAAATAGAATTGGTATTCGAATATATGGAACAGGTTATAATCCATATGGATATGTAAAATGTTCACTCGGTTGTCCGTGTCCGTGGTTGCATTATGGTAGTTCCCGCAACTGTTTGTACGAAAACCTCCTCCATCGCCCACACGTGTCCCTTGTGTCGGGAAATAAGATGTCGGACCATCTTTCCATTTTTGCATATACATGTTTATTCCATATCCGTTCGGATATTTGTTGTCATAATTGATACCGCTCATAGATTCCGGATTAAGTCCTGTATTTGTAAATTCGAGCCACAATTCACCCGAAGCTACTCTCCAGCCTGTGGGACAGGGATCGAAAATGGATTTTTCTGTTCCGTAATTATCGTATATATGTACATTATTATTCTGGTTAATTGTGTAGGCCTTCATTCCATCGGAGGCGGGTTCCAGTCCACCCCAAAGTTTGTTGTCGCTTTCTCCTGTTGGACACCAGTCTCCATCATTAAAATAGTTACTCTTTGTTTGTGTATAACTTTCGCCTCGGTAAGCATCGTTCGTTCCACAGATAAAAACAGTAGGATTGGCGATGGCGTGTCTGACAGCCCCGGTCAGAGTGCTTCCGATTACCGAATGGAACAGCTTGTTTTCATCGGTAAGGGATGTCTTATGTACTTCAATTTGGTTGGAGTTGTCATAATGCAGATCTGTGTGCTCGTCGTTATAATCCTGATGTGTATTTGTAATATAGCGTAAAGGTGGGAACGGGTCCTTTCGTCCCCATTGATACAGCATGCCGAAGGCTTGCGTCATTTCATCCGGATACCTATGAAGACCACTTCCTATACCTTTCTGATCCTCTGCCAATGCACCGAGGTTGCATGACATGACAGCATAGCCTTGAATACGCGGTTTCTCAGGATGTATACCATTATTGTCCCAGTCGTATGTGTAATAAGTGACAGCTTTACCGAGATTGTCCGGTTCATGGTCTGTAACCCAGATGTGCCAAGACCATATAATGTCTCCCTTGCTATTGTAAGCACCGATTAAGGCATTACCTTTCTTTTGCGTTCTAACATAGATTTTCTGATGAATGTCGCCTGTGTTCTCACCGAGTTGTACCAACGTTCCATTCGTATTATCACCGATGCAGTCTTTGGTTTGCCAGATAATGCCGACACGGGCTATTTTCAGATTTTCGTCATGAGGGTTTAAATAGTCTGCAAAATTATACCCGCCTCCTGTCTCTACACGGTAATAAGGCTCAAAAGAGAGGAAATCGTTTGGTTTTATAACAAAACAGTTGGATGATGGATTGTTTTGACCTTTCTCTCCCGTGACAGTCACCGTCATACGGTAAACTTGATTACGTTGTATATTAAAATTATTGAATGAGTTTCCTCCGGGATAAGCTGCATAGAGATACCTTTCACCACCGATTTCGGTGGTGACATCTACTACTAGTGCATTGGAAGGAGCTGCATCAGACTTGTTACCGCCTTGGGTATCTATTTCTCCTTGCAGGTTTTCCGGGAGATAGAAAACAGCCCATTCTTTATCTTCGTTCTTTTCCAAATCCGAGGCGGCAAAGGCTATAGAACTGAATGTCGTTCCGACAGGAAATGGAACCGCATCCATTGGCTCTCCATTTCCGTCGCCGGCCAATGTCTCTACCCGGCAAATATTCGGAATTTGCCTTACGTTGACGTTGTTGAGTTTCATTTCTGCTTTCAGCATCTCTACCTTTACTTTGAGTTTGGCATACATACGTGTAACCGGTACTGTGACCTTAATACCTGTCGTTACTTCCACATCTTCGCTTGCTTCGTCCATTGGTATCGATACCTTATCTATCGATCGTAAAGGGAAAGCGGTAGGGAGGGTCTGTTTCTTCAGTTGTTCCAATTTTTTGAACTTTTGCCATGAAGCATCCGTGCCATCGTTGGCCCAGTTGTCATAGCTCGTGTTGGTTACGACATATACAATGGACGGAACTCCGGCTTTCAGATATACGGGTAGGTCTTGTAACATTGCCTGATCGGCGATGGTATAGTAACGCGGCTTTATCAGCAGTTCTTTGGTTGTCGCATCGTACTGGAACACCCAGATGTTATGTATCTCTTTTTCTTCCGAAGTCTCTTTTTCTGGTGTGTCGCTTGGTAGAGACGCCCTTGTTTTTGCTTGTGCTTCAACGGCAAATGTATTGACGGACAAATTCAATACGGCTTCCGTCAGTTCACCTTCATCAAGACCTGCCCCGTTTGTTCCACTTGTCTCCAGTTGCAGTTCTTCTGTGCAACCTCCCATTACGATGGTTACCAATAGAAGTATGATTAAAAAGTAATGTTTCATATCAGTCAAAAGTATATTCATTATCATAAGTATATTTCCATTCTTGCACGTTCACGGTGAGCCTGTTGTCGCGGACGGTGATGGTGAAACGGTAGAGGATGTTTCGGTTGATGTCGAAACGCTTGGTATTGTCCTTATTATCTGTCTTTCCACTCTCATCGTAATTTGCGAAATAGACTTTATACGGTTCGTCCTCACCGGTCTGGGCATCGAGCCTTACTTCAATGCACGCGTATTTGTCGCCTGCGTCAATATTTTGGTATTCGGTCAGGTAGGCAATCCATTTCTCATATTTATTTCCGTCAGTACCAACCCACCGGCTTGCAAAGCGGAAATTTTGTATTTTTTCTTCCGTATCGTTGCTATTTCTCACGAGGTGCAAGCCGCTAACGTAATCGCTGCTCCACTCACCACCGTGGTCGTAGTCGTCCTGTGAAAAAATATCTTTGGGGGCACAATATCCTTTTTTATTATAGCGGCGAACCTTTACCTCACTGATCGATAAGTCAAAATAGTCATCTGTCTTGAGGATTATCTCCACCTTTGCCACGGCACGGAGTAGAGTGACAGGCTCAGGTAACAATGTAACCTCTCCTGACTTGAACTCTATATTGTTGTATTCATGGACACCATAGAAAGGAATCAGTCGTTCCGGTTTCAACTCGAAAGAAGAAAAACTATCGAACTGCCCCCAATCGGCATTGCAGATATCCGAAAGCAACGTTTCTCCGGTCTTCATCGTATCGTCGCCATATTGCGGCCAGTTGGCAAGCACGACCATTTTGAAGTTTTTGTGATTGGCCAAAGCGGCGGGTGCTTTGCCAAGTACACTATAATCCCTGTAATCGCTTTTTTCAGTTACTACGAAACCGTCCGGCTCAAAACGAGCGATGAGCTTATTGTTGAAGGTGAAGAAATAAATCCTGTAGTTGTTGTTCTCTATGTCTATGTAGTTTTCATAGGTTTCGCCAACTTCATAGCCTTCACCGGTCTCCAGGCTTCTTGTGGGCAATCTGAAGCCGATGCTGAGAGCTGTTTCTTTTTCGGATATGCCGAAAACTTCCGTTTCATGGCTACACGAGGTACTCCACAACGCAAGGAGCATCAGAGTCCCCGTGATGATATGTTTTACCACATTTTTCATTCGCATTCCTTTTATTATAATTCGCTGTTTTGCAGCACCACCTTCCAAGAGTTGATGTAAATGTAGGCATCGAGCCAACGGTCACCTTTATCGAGGAAGAACACCATGTCGTATACGTCCTGCCTATCGAGATATTCCTGGTCGTCCATATCCCGGTTATAGAAACCTTTCACAAGCAAGGCATAGTCGATAAGAGGAATGGAGAAAACTGGTTTTCCTGTTTCCTTGTTGGTCACGGTGAGCTGTGTTTTCTGTCCTTTTACAAGACGTGGTATGGTCAGTTCGGCTATGGCTGCGCTGAAAATGGCGCGAGACACAGTCTGTATTTCTTCGGACTGGGAGTCTATGCCTGCTTCCCCGGCGTCGGTATGCCATGCGAAGAAAGTCACCGGCTCGTCGGGTAGCAATGTGTTGTCCCAGTCCATGCTTCCGTTAGTATCGGTGATGGTGAAGACGAACTTATCTTTGTCCACAGCCTCTCCCGAGAGGTGTTGTAACACCACTCGGACGTTGTTGGTGTTTTTCACCAATGGTACGGTATAAGTGTACGTACCTTCGGTTTCACCGAACGTCTGTTCCGGCAGTCGCCCATGGAATAAGCGGTCGAGATCTTCGTTGACGAATGCCTTGTTTCCGGCATCGTATTGCCTGTCAAGCGTGCAGGTCAGTTCTCTGCCGACGGTTGTTGCAGGTCTTGAGAAAGAACCTTTGTCAGTTGTGCCACACCAAGCGAGCAGCTCGTATTCGCCTGGTTCTACATCTATGGTCATGGCATAATCATCAGCCGCAAGGGATTCTCCCTGTTCGGTACGTTGCCAAACCACCTTGCCGTCGACATCGAGCAGGTAAAGTGTCACTACGTTCACTTCGTGGGCAAAGGCGTCGGCAAACTTCATGTTGTAATCGTAGCGGAATTTCACACGGTAGTTTACCGAGCAGTCGCCCTCATCGTCATAGATTAAGCTGTCGCAGGCATATAGCATCGAGGTGCAAGCGATGACCGCCATCGACTTGACGTTTATTTTTCTTATGTAAGATCGTATATTCATTTGATTTATATTATTTATTTTATATATGTATGCTGCGGAAAATACCGCAGGGGATTTTCATTTTCGGTGGGAAATGGCAGATGCGCCCTTTCCGGTTCCGTCCTCTCTTTGCGCCGGAGCGGAAGCGCTTTTCTAAAGCCATTCCATGTGGGGTTTATTCCTCATGGAATGGTTGTTTTATAAGATAAAGATTGTTTCAAGAAAAATTAAAGTTCCACATTTTGGCTGACAATCTTCCAGGAAAGGATATTGATTTTCGCGCCAACGTAATAAGTGTCACCGTCCGGATCTTCGCCGGGAACGATTTTTTCGTCTTCGTCAAAAATCCCCTTGCCTATATTTTCCAATTTGTCAATGGTGACTACATAGTGGTGATTGCGCACCACACCGTATTTGGCTTCCGGAATAGTCCCGTTTGCGACATCGCCATTGTTGAGGTGTTCGATAGGTATATTGTAGTACATCGATCCACCGTTGTAAGCGATGGCATCTGCTGAAGCAGCGGCCAGATTTTCGTTAAGAGCGGCGATGATTTGATCCGAACTGTTGGCGCCGTCCTCTGTATATAATGAGGTTTCATTCTCATTCGTAAATACCACTTTTACTTTTCCGTCGCCCATATTCTCCAATTTCACATACTCTTTACCAATCTGTGTATATTTTGTATTACCTCCATCGTCTTGACCGTCTTCATACCACATGTTCAGTTGGTTTTTCGTCTTCAGTACGTTGAGCACATATTCGAGGAAGGAGTCTTGTTTGAAAAGTACACCATTGTAACGTACGAGGTCGAGTGCATTGCCGCTTGCATCGCATATATTGGCTTTCAACAGGACACTCGTAACGGTAGAAGGAAAGTTGCCAGTCACGATGGTGTTTGTGTTGGTGTTCTCGGCGCAATAGGCAGGGGTTCCCAATGCGGTTAAGTCGCTTTCCAAATCGACATAATTCAGATATGTGGAATTGGCGGGAACTCCCGCCGCATTTTCAGGATAGCCGGACAAACCGTAGTTGAACGACTTACCCCAATGGCTGCGGTGATCGGTCCATCTGTTCCATGTAAAGCCCAAGTCATTATCCGTCCAAGTTGCATCTATGTTCTTAATCATGTACGATTTCTTCGCTGTGGCGTTCAATTTCCATCCAAGCAATTCCACATAAAGCTCTTCCGAAGCGATATTACCGCTTCCGGCTGGGTTGTCTTCGCCTGCTACAGTGACTTTTATCGGATAACGCCCATTTACATCCTTTGGAAGTTCATCGGATACATTCAAGGTTACTTTGGCAGCCAGACGCTCCACATATACAGTCACTGCATTGCTAATGGCACTCACATCTGTTATCGGTTCAAGAGAGAAATTTTCCTCTTTAACTTCCGTCACGAAATATTTTGTCCGATTGGTTTCGGTGTAGCTCGTAGTGCTCATGGTAAAGTAATTGGTTGTGACGTTATTGGTCGTTTCCGGATAATAAATACCTTCCGCGTTATTGTCTGCAAGCACTGTTTGCATTTCGTCGAGTGTTTTTCCATACACGAAGTTGGTCGGTTTGTTGAGCACTGTTACCATATATTTAGGATAGTCTTTTTGTCCAGTCCTTTCAGTACAACGACGTTGTTGCTCACAAATTCAATGTTTCCGGCAGGGGCAGTCGTTGAGGCGTTGCCACCTCCCCAAGCATTACCTTGTGTCACGAATACACCGTCTGCATCGTAAAAGTAGAAGTAGGCGTTTTTTACAGACTGTTCGTTTATTCCGTACTCAAAGCCACCTTCTTGCGCCTTTGTAAGTGAACCTGCATCAGCGAGGCGGATATTGATGTACGCCTCGTCTCCTGTGAAGGCATTCGGTGTATCATCCGGAATAATTCCTGATTCGTCGTTCGAGCATGCACACAATGCGATGCATACGAACATACCTAAAAATAATTTATTCATCTTCATAAATGTTTGTAATCTAATTTTGTTAATAATATATTATCTCGTTTATCCTTAATGTTTCCCTTTTTCAAGCTGTTCAAGCGTGATGCCGGCCTGTTCTGATCCGAGAGATTTCGCCTCGTTCAAGTAACGTCGGGCACTGTTGTAATCTTTTTGCCGGATGGCCAGTGCACCTCGGGCATAAACAGCCTCGGGCGAATTGTCCGTTTTGGCAAGGTAACGCTTTGCGGCCGTGAGGTCGCCACGGCGCATGGCAGCGTTGGCGGCGTTCAGGTTGGCGATGGTGTCATCCGGGAACATGCGTACCGCTGTCTCGAACACTTCAGTGAACTCATCCGTACCGGGTTCATACTCCTGTGCGACGAGGTAGAACTCATTCAGGTTCAGTTTCTGCGGCCGTTCACGTATGATTCGCCTTATATCCTCCACGTCGCTGTAACTGCGGATAGTGTAGACTATGCGGTAGTCAGTGTGGCGCAACGCCGGATAACAGTTCTGTAACAGGAAGCGATATTCCGCCGGATAGGTCTGTTTTATTTTCAGCTCTTTGGCATCCGGTTCCAAATTGCCGTCTATCAAAGCAATCATTTCTGTGCGATGTTCAAGGTCTGACTGTTCCACGTAGTGGCGCAATCCTACCCAATCCTCCGGTTCGTAGTCAGTCGTTATTACCTCGTCTTCAAACTGGTAGAGTTGTTGTATGAATTTCTTCAATGCTGCCGTACGTCCGATAGCCAACTCTTTGTTATGTGCATAAGGACTTTCGGGTGAAGCGTAACCTTTCAGCCATACCGAAGTAATGGTTATGTCCATGTCGCCTTGCACGGAGTCTATCGATGACTGTATTTTCCCAAGTTCGGCGGTGTTGTGTCGATAATCCGGATAAATCACTGTTTGATTCACCGGGAAGTCGATGAACGCCGAACCTTCGAGTGAATCCTGTTTTTCGATCTGCCCTTGCGGACGTATATATACCAGTTCGGGGAAAAACGCTTCGGTGTGTCGTCCGAGCGTGTCATTCCGCTCTGCCAACAACGTGTTGCAACACCCGTAGTCGTCACGACGAAGCGACAGCACGGCTCCGTTCATCCATTCGGCGTATGGTACCATATGGTGGTATTTGAGGGTATCGGGTTTTTCCGAGGCCTTATAGCTCTTTTCATTCTTGCCCGATAGCATGCTTTCGCCATTGCGTACATAGAAGTAGTAACGGCGCCTGCCGTAAACCCCTATCGGTTGCAGGTCGAGCGAGTCGTTGCCATTGACTAGCCATGGTGTAAGAAGTACGGCACGATTATCGTCTACGTCAAGCCCTGACAAATCCCAAAGCATGTCTATGGCGATGTACCCGCCGTTGCGTTCTATTTTTAGATTCTCCACGGAAACACCGTCCACGATGTCCTGTTTCCGCAAGTCGATTGCAGTTTGTGCTTCCGTTACCGTAACCATGCCCAAAAGGGCTGATAGGATATATATTGTCTTTTTCATCTTTGCACACGATTAAAATACATAAACAAGGTTGATTGCCGCTTTCGTCGGCCCCACATAGTGGTGCGGCTTGTCCGTTTCTAACTTTCTGCCGCACCCGGCACACTGGAAGCGGTCATAGCGTGTATAGGAATAACCAAAGCCTATTTCCGCCTCAAGGTTCCAATGCCGCCCCAGTATCCACGTATAACCGTAAGCGATACCTGCGCCGACGAACCAGCCCTGATAACGGGTATCTTTCAGCTTGCGGGCATCCGTTCCGAGAAAGTTGATTTTTCCGTCAAAACCTCCGATGTTATACTGTCCGCCATGGATGTGAGCACCTACGAAGTGCCCTGAGAAGTGGTCGCAGAACCAGTATCTGACCTCAGGTTGAACGGCCCAGTGTTTCCAGCGCCGGTTGTGCGAGAGTGTCCATGCGTTGAACTGTCCCGTAGCGTCCAAAGTCCATTTAGGTGCGAGTCTGATCTCTATTCCCAAATTCGGATTCAGGAAAGCATCTGCCAGAACATTACTCTTGACAGCCACGTTCTGGGCTTTGGTATCCTGCATCATGCCGGCGGTGGCAACTACCAGCAGGACCAATATTCGTTTTATAATTCCATTGTACATATTTTATGGCTATAGTTAATTATTCCGTTGTAAATTTTATAGTCTGTTCTTGCATAGACAGTCTCAAGAGGTCAGTTTCGGTGACCTCGCTTTCTTTATTTTTGTTTTGCACAAAGGAACGGCGTATTTGTTATCGCATAGTGTCAAAACGTATAAATCATATCGGCAAAATCGTAATGACCATTTTACACAAGCTGCAATTTTGTAACGGGCATGTCAAATCATCAAAGTCTGACTCATTTTAGAAGTGCGCGGAGTCATTATTAACAGTTGTAATACAAATAAGTGCAGTAAAAAAGGCTATCTTTGTATACCGTAATGTCAGTGAGTTTATGACTGTCTGCCTAAGCAATTTAAGTGCATCGGAAAAAGCCAGCAGAAACACACACTCGAGAAAAATAATTTGAATTCGATTGACATGGGAGCATTTGTCACATACAGCAACTTGATGACCTATATTTTACCGATATTTTGTTCGGCCATATGTTCGGTCTTTACTTTATTATTGATATGGAATTATCGCAATCTTGCCGAAAGGAAATTAAGGCGGGTTGTAAGCATTTATTGTATCCTGATAGCCGTATGGTGGTCATCTGCTTTATGGCATGTGCTCTCTGACGATCCGATATTCCTTCCGGTCGATATTCCTTTTGCCCTGTCGTATATTTATATTCCCATATTGTTTTACAATATCGTTTATTACTTGGCCTATTTAGGGAAAAAGAGAAACTTTCCCGTACTGAATTACATTTGGCCGGTACCCACATTGGCAATTATCCTGATAACGACAGCTTGGATGTCACCTCCCGAGGGAGGACTTTTTACCAGACTGTCGTTATTTGAGCGCTATACGGAGCTTTTTATATCCAGTTCTTTACTGCGGTTTATCACTGCAATAGCTTATATTGTTCCGACTGGCCTGTTATTGCTGCGGTATTATAGGCAGACGGTACTTCAAATGGCCGATACGGATCGAAAATATGTCAGTATTAAATCATCGCGTTGGCTCATTATGTTTTTCATGCTTTCTATACTTTCCATCGTTATATTTCTAATTGCTTTTTTGCCTTCGTTGGTCGGGGCAAGTCAATGGCTTATTCGGTTGAACGCGTTATGCATTATGGCTCAGGAAATCTTGCTTACATATCAGGTTATCCGTAGGCAATATCTCTCTTACAAGACCTTTGATTTGTTTTCAGGCAATGAAAATGAGACCGGGAACAACGGTTTGATCGCCAAACAGTACCCTGTGCCGGATGACACCCGCGGACAATTGAACAGGACGGCGTTCGAAAACTATTTGTCTCAACAAAAACCATTCCTCGATCCTGATTTCAAATTGACTGACATGGCCGAGGCGATGGGGGTGAACCGTACCGTGATGTCCAATTTTGTCAATCAAACTTATGGGGTGAATTTCAGGCGTTACCTGAACCAATGTCGGATTAGGGAATACCAGACTCTGATAGCGCATCCTTCGAATGAACAAAAAAATCCGTATCAGGTAATGACCATGGCGGGGTTCAAAGACTCTAGGCATTTCCAGCGTGCGATTCAATTGGAAAATACATATAAAGAACAGACTGACAAGGAATCACCAATAAATAAAAAAGGATGAATCAAGATATCGGACGTGCAATAGTTTTTTCAATACCTGTGGTAAGCGCTGCGGTCGGCTTAATCATGATTTCGCTCGACATAACTCGTTCTTCCAATACAATCAATCGGAAAATACATTACAGCATAATCACTGTATACTGTTTGATAATGTTGTACTGGAGTGGACTGGTTATGCATTCTGTCGCCCGCGACGCTTTTATAACATACCAACCTGTTTTCTTTTCCTCGTTCAGTTTTATTCCCATATTTCTGTACCTGATTACCTATATTATTACGGGAATAGGCGAGCAGAGGCGTTTTCCAGTATACCATTTCATCCTTCCGTCGTGTTTGACTGTAACTATTTGTGTGATTGCCTTTATAGTGCCGTTCCAGCAACGATGGACTGCTATTTATGATAATGAAGTAAGCCTGACAAGCGCGATTGTCGACATTACGTTTATCGTCTGTATTTTGCTGAGTATTTTATATTCTGTATTGAGCTTGCTTCGCATAAAATCCTATAAACGTCAGGTAACTGATTATTCCGCTGATATTTACCGGATGTCGCTGGATTGGCTATCCTTTATCATTATTTTCAGGGTCCTGCTGCAAACCTTGCCGATAGCCGGATTGATATTGGGTATCGGGCTATTCAATAAGTTGGGGTTTATTTGGATATTTACAACGTTGCCGGCAGTTTTTACTCATATTGTGCTGTGCCTGAATATTCTTTCGGAGAATTATGTGATTATCGAACCTGTTACTGCCAAAGAAAAGGAAATGACTGCGTTGGGGAATTATGCGCAATTGGGGCGGGAGCGAGTCGAGAAGTATTTAGAGGATAAGAAACCTTATCTAAACCCGGAATTCAAAATAACCGACATGGCCAAGGATCTTTTCTCCAACAGAACTTATATATCAGCATTTATAAATAGAGAGTATGAGATGAATTTCAATCGTTTTATTAATAATTACCGATTGAAGGAAGTTGAAAGATTACAGGCGGAGGCTGTACAAAGAAAGCAAAAAATATCTTTGATGGAGATTGTTATTCATGCTGGATTCAGTAATTATCGAAGTTATTTCCGAGCTAAAAAAATGGTAAAAAACGATCCTGTTTCCGTAGATTAAAAAATGTAATTCAGATAGATATGCGAAAGTCTCTTATCCGGTTCAAAGATAATAGATAATAAATAATAACAAACCCGAATACCTCTGTACTAAATTCAGGTTCTCGTTTCTTTTTGCTATTTTTGTATCCTTATTAGGAAAAGATTTATGTCTGAAAATAATGCTATATTTATCAAAGGGGCTCGTGTTAATAACCTGAAGAATATTGATGTAGAGATCCCGCGCGACAAACTGGTCGTGATAACCGGATTATCCGGCAGCGGAAAATCCTCCCTTGCTTTCGATACGTTATATGCCGAAGGACAGCGCCGCTATGTGGAGAGTCTTTCTTCTTATGCCCGCCAGTTTTTGGGGCGTATGAGCAAGCCGGAGTGCGACTATATTAAAGGCATTCCGCCCGCTATTGCGATCGAGCAGAAGGTGAATACCCGCAATCCGCGTTCGACAGTGGGTACATCTACCGAAATATATGAATACCTGCGGCTGCTTTATGCCCGGATAGGCAAGACGATTTCGCCTGTGTCGGGGATGGAAGTGAAAAAGCATCAGGTGAAAGACATCGTGAAGGAGGTTCTGGCATATCCGGCCGGTACCCGCTTTGCCGTGTTTGCCCCGGTAGTTCTACCGGAAGGCCGCGGCATGAAGGAGCAGCTGGAGATTTTACAGAAAGAAGGATATACCCGTTTGTCAATCAACGACACGGCTTACCGTATCCAGGAAGTGTTGGCGGATGAGGCATTGCTCGGTTCTCCCACTATTGAATTGCTGGTCGACCGTTTGACGGTTTCGGACGATAAGACATTGAAAAGCCGTCTGGCCGATTCGGCGGAAACGGCGTTCTTTGAAGGGCATGATACCTGTATTATCCGTATCTATGCTGCCGAAGGGACGGTGGTAAAAGAATATTCCAAGAAATTTGAAGCGGACGGTATCACGTTTATCGAACCGACCGATATGATGTTCAGCTTTAACAATCCGCTGGGAGCCTGTCCGGTCTGTGAAGGATTCGGAAAAGTGCTGGGTATTGATGAGAACCTGGTGGTGCCGGATAAGAGCTTGTCGGTCTTTCAGGGGGCGGTAGTCTGCTGGAAAGGCGAAGTGATGGGAGAGTGGTTGAAGGAGTTTATCGCCAAGAGCGAGAAATACAACTTCCCGATACATCGTCCGTATTACGACCTGACGCAGAAGGAAAAAGACCTGTTGTGGCATGGTGCCCGCGGCTTGCACGGCATCGACGACTTTTTCAAGTTTGTGGAAGAGAATCTTTATAAAATACAATACCGTGTCATGCAGGCTCGCTATCGGGGAAAGACGACCTGTCCTTCCTGTAAAGGGGCCCGCCTGAAACCGGAAGCGCTCTATGTGAAAGTAGGCGGTAAGAATATAGCTGAACTGGTGGCATTGCCTATCACGGAAGCAAAAGCCTTTTTTGACAACCTGGTGCTGGACGAAACGGATGCGGCCGTGGCAAAACGTTTGTTGACGGAGATTATGAACCGCTTGCAGTTCCTGTTGGATGTCGGGTTGGGGTATCTGACGCTCGACCGTCTTTCGGCTTCGTTGTCGGGTGGTGAAAGCCAGCGTATCAACCTGGCGACTTCGTTGGGCAGCAGCCTGGTCGGTTCCTTATATATATTGGATGAGCCGAGTATCGGGTTGCATTCGCGAGATACCGATTTGCTGATAAAGGTGTTGCGCCAGTTACAGGCGTTGGGTAATACGGTGGTTGTGGTGGAACATGACGAGGATATTATCCGTTCAGCCGATTATATTATAGATATAGGTCCGAAGGCAGGACGTTTGGGTGGCGAAGTGGTCTACCAGGGGGATGTGAATAACCTGCAAACCAGCAGCGACAGTTATACGGTCCGTTATCTGACCGGTGAAGATAAGATTGAAGTCCCCGCTTTCCGGCGCCTGTGGAATAATTATATAGAGGTGAAAGGGGCCCGTAAGAATAACCTGAAAGGGGTAGATGTGAAATTTCCGTTGAACGTGATGACGGTTGTTACCGGTGTCAGCGGTTCGGGAAAGAGTTCGCTGGTGCGGGATATCTTTTATGAAGGGGTAAAGCATTATCTGGATGATGCGGCCCGGCTGATGGTGGATTGTTCCGGCCTGGAAGGTGATATGAAGATGATACAGGGTATCGAGTTTGTCGACCAGAACTCGATCGGTAAGAGTTCGCGTTCGAATCCGGTGACTTATATCGGTGCTTACGACGAGATCCGTAAACTGTTCGGTGAACAGCCACTGGCGAAACAGCTGGGATATACGTCTGCCTATTTCTCTTTTAATAAGGAAGGCGGACGCTGTGAAGAATGTAAAGGGGACGGCCGTATCACGGTGGAAATGCAGTTTATGGCGGATATCACGTTGGAATGCGAAAGCTGCCATGGAAAGCGTTTCAAACAGGATGTGCTGGATGTGGAATATCATGGTGTGAATATCTATGATATGCTGGAAATGACTGTCAACCAGGCAATCGAGTTCTTCGAAGCACATACCGGTTCGCAGGAAAAGAAGATCGTCAAAAGGTTGAAGCCGTTGCAGGATGTCGGCCTGGGTTATATCAAACTGGGACAGACTTCTTCGACTTTGTCCGGCGGTGAGAACCAACGTGTGAAGTTGGCCTATTACCTGGGGCAGGAAAAGCAGCAGCCGACTTTGTTCGTATTCGACGAACCGACTACGGGTTTGCACTTCCATGATATAAAGACCCTGCTGAAAGCATTTAATGCATTGATCGATAAAGGGCATACGGTAGTGATCATTGAACATAACATGGACGTGATCAAATGTGCTGACTACCTGATTGATTTAGGACCGGAAGGAGGTAACGCCGGCGGTTATCTGGTTTGTGCCGGAACGCCGGAAGAGGTGGCCTTGTGCCCGGAGTCTTATACAGGGCATTATTTGAAAGAGAAATTGTAGCAGACCAATCCTGAAAAGATTGTTGAATATAAGAATCTCCTTCCGGTTACATGTTAATTCGCATACCGGAAGGAGATTTTTTATGTTTATATAAATATATTTCTTATCTTTGATACTATCAAATGATACTATCACAATGAAACCTCTTTATAAAATAACACCTTATATATTGGCTAAAGTCGCTTCAATTTCAGAAAAACTGGGTGAAATTAAAGCTGCCCGTTTGCATAGGCCTCCTACTGAACTAAGAAAAAGGAACAGGATACGCACAATTCATTCTTCTCTTGTTATTGAAGGAAATACGTTAACTTTCGATCAGGTTACGGCTTTATTGGAAAAGAAACGTGTAATAGCTCCATTAAAAGATATAACCGAAGTGAAAAATGCAATTCGTGTTTATGAAAATATTGGCCTTTTTGATCCTTTTAGCATAGAATCCTTATGTGAGGCACACCGGATATTGATGGATGGTCTGGTAGAAAACGCTGGGAGGCTGAGGAATAAATCAGTTGGCATCATGAAAGGAAAACAGCTGGCACATGTCGCTCCCTCAGGGACTCTTGTTAAATCGCTGTTGAATGACTTGTTTGGTTATTTGGAGAATGATGATGAAATATTGCTTGTCAAGAGTTGTGTTTTCCATTATGAGTTTGAATTTATCCATCCGTTTCTTGATGGAAACGGAAGAATGGGACGTTTGTGGCAAAGTGTTATTTTGATGAAGTATAATCCGGTGTTTGAATATTTGCCGGTAGAGTCTCTCATTAAAGAAAATCAGGAAGAGTATTATCGGATTTTGGCTGTTGCTGACAGACAAGGGGAGTCTACTATCTTTGTTGAATTTATGCTGAGAATAGTAGAAGAGTCGCTCGAAGAATTACTGCAATCGCAGAATGTAACACTTACGGGGCGTGACAGAATTGCTTTGTTTAAGGATTATATAGCAGATGCTTCTTTTACCCGTAAAGACTATCTGAGATATTTTAAAGAGTTATCAACAGCTACGGCCAGCAGGGACTTAAAAGAGGCGGTTGATAGTAATCTGTTGCGGAAAGAAGGTGAGAAAAGTTTGACGCGCTATACATATATTATATAGGACCTGTTGTTGGAATACAAAAACGGAGAATGCTTTCAATGAAACATCCTCCGTTTATATTGGATAGAATTAGTCTTATTTCTTCTTCATATCGAAAGACAAGTCCATCGGAGTCCAACCAGGGAAGTCTGTTCCACCTACTTTTACGTTGGCTGCTTTTATGTCGAATTTCAGATTTTTATCTTTGATTGCATAAGAAGCCTTGTTGGGTGCTTCAATGATTACTTCAACTTCCATATTCAATTTTTCGATAGAGATTTTCAATGGCTTCGGATCTAATGTCATGACAACTGAATCTTTTGCAGTATTCATTGTTGCTGTATAGTTTATTTTGTAATTCAGAGAATCGCCAATCTCTGTAATAATAGGTTTTGCAGCTTCTTCACTACCCAAGATTGCTACTACTAATGCTTGATAAGGGAATTTCTCAAACTGAATAGAATCATTTGCTACTTTCAGTTCTAATTCTGTAGCAGTAGGATCAGCTTCTGCCTCTGCCTTAGATTCTGCATAAGTCATCTTCCCTGTAAATTCGCCGTTAACATCTTCTACAGTTCCTACTGTTGGAGTGTCATCATCATCACTGCAAGAAGCAAAAGTTAAACCAACTACTGCTAACATCATCATAAGCGACCATTTCAACGTCTTCTTCATTTTTCTTTTATTTTAGTGTTAATAAATTATGTACGACTAATAAGATGGTAGAAGTTGTAAAAAGGCTGCATCTTTATTGAATAATAAATGAGAAAAATAATATATTTAAATGTAAGGCGTTGATATGTAGTAACTTTTGAAACGTTTTTTTATTTGAATTGTTTCAGATCTTTTTTATTGAAGATCCATTCCGGGGTGTAGACCTTTCCATCATCCGAGTCGCTCAGTTCGTACCAGGGGGATTTCTTCCTGTTTACCGGATTGGTCAGTATATGGATATGCTGGGCAGGCATATAACTTTGTGCCAGCAGGAATACTTTCTTTTTTGTCTTTGGGTGAACGGCCATATCGACGACAATAACGGCATGCCCCGGGTGACCGCCCTGGATAAATACGTCACCTATCTTCATCTCCAGGTAGTTGACCGGAGCCAGTTCTTTCGATAGGGAGGCTGTTCCTGCATAGGAAAATACCATATCCAGATAGGAACGGAATGTTTTATAGGAATAATCTTCGCCTTTGGATGGATACCATGACACTGTATTGCCGTTCACACGGATACGGTTGCCTTTTGCCCATTTGGTATATTCGGCATTGAATCCGTTTGTGAAATTGAAGTGGATGGCTGCATACTGTTTCTGTCCGTAAAGATATTCTGCCCTCAACCGGATAACGGCATCGGCACACTGCTGAAGGTCACGTTTCCCGATATCCAGGTCGACGACGGCATAAGCAGGCAGCTGATTACGCTTTGTCTCTCCATTATAAAGCAAAACTTTGCTTCCTTCCGGTTGCAGAGGTAGCCGACGGAGATATGAAGCAAAAGAATTTGCTGCTACCTCTGTTCGGACATATCCTTCGGGAGGCATTATTCGTTCTGCAATAGTTTGTCCTGAAAGTAAAGTTTTGCAGAAAAACAACAGGAAAATAATTAGCATTCTGGTTTTCATGTCTTTCGGATTTTGTACAAACATACCTTTTTTTCTGTTATTTCCTGTTCTTATGAGTATATTTGTCTGTTCAATAAATATCTGATGAAATGGATTCTAATAACCATGTAGCTTATTCGAAAGAACATATACGTTTTGCGGTTCTTTCCTTTTTTCTTGCTCAGGGGCTTTGCTTTTCAAGTTGGGCAAGTCGTATTCCTGATATTAAGGAGATCTTTACGGTGAATGATGCCCTGTATTGGGGGATTGTGCTGTTTATGATTCCGGTGGGGAAGTTTGTGGCGATTCCGCTGGCGGGTTATCTGGTGTCGAAGCTGGGAAGTCGTATTATGGTGCAGATCAGTATTATGGGATATGCCCTTTCTCTATTTGCGATTGGGACGGCATTGAATATTTATATGCTTGGGGTGTTTCTGTTTTGTTTCGGTGTGTTCTGGAATCTGTGTGATATATCGTTGAATATACAGGGGATCGGGATAGAGCGGCTTTACGGGCGGACGATCATGGCTTCTTTTCATGGGGGATGGAGTCTGGCTGCCTGTCTGGGGGCGTTGATCGGTTTTATCATGATCGTTTCGGATGTTACTCCGTTTTGGCATTTTACGTTGATCGCTGCATTGATACTGTTGCTTACCATGGTGAGCCGCAGGTATTTACAGGATGATGTATCTACAGCGGAAGTGAAGGAGGAAGCTGTAGAAGATAAGTCGGAGAAATGGCAATATATAAAGAGACCGGAGATGTTGCTGATTAAGTTGGGGCTGGTCGGTTTGTTCGCTTTGGTGGTTGAGAGTGCGATGTTTGACTGGAGCGGTATCTATTTTGAATCGGTTTTGCAGGTACCTAAATCTTTGCAGATAGGCTTTCTGGTGTTTATGGTGATGATGACTGTCGGTCGCTTCCTGGCTAATTATGCGTACCGGATATGGGGAAAGCAGCGGGTGTTGCAGTTGTCCGGTGCTTTTATTTTTATCGGGTTCTTTACTTCTGCCTTATTGGGCAGTACAGTTGATTCGATGGCCTTGAAGGTGATTGTCAACTCATTCGGATTCATGTTGGTCGGACTGGGAATTTCGAGTATGGTTCCAACTATTTATAGCCTTGTCGGGGCAAAGTCAAAAACACCGGTAGGGATTGCGCTTACCATTCTATCAAGTATCAGTTTTATCGGTTCGCTTGTCGCACCATTACTGATCGGAGCTATCTCGCAGGCTTTCAATATGGAATATGCTTATATGGTGGTCGGCTTGCTGGGACTTTGTATTCTGTTGATGACCACGTTCAGCAAGGCGTTTAGATAATTCTATTTTCCCCATTGCAATGGGGATTATTCCCCTTTCTAGTTGGGGAAAATTCCCCACACAATAAAAAAATATGGGGAATTTTACAGGCTCGTCTAAATTTCCGGAAACTTCTGTTCCGCCGTCTCCATGCAATGGATGACATCTTCTTTGCTTCCGCTGAAGGGACCGGAGGCTTCGATCTTGATGGTGGACATGGCGGCGGCAAAGCGGCCAGCTTCATCTATGGAAGCACCTTTGGCACGCTGATACAGGTAACCGGTCATATAAGTGTCGCCGCAGCCGGTGGCATCAACCACTTCTCTGGGTTTGTAGGCCGGTATTTTATGGAATGTCTTTCCATCGTATATAACAGAGCCCAGGCTGCCCAACGTGATCAGTACTTCTTTTACTCCCCATTCATACATTTTCAATGCAGCACCGACAACATCGTCGTGGCCTGTGAGCACTTCCATTTCGTGCTCGTTCGCTTTCAGGAAATGGATATATTTTAATGCTTCTTCCTTTTCTGTCCAGTCCACAGCGTAGACTTTCTTATCACGGACTTCGCGCAGATAACCTTGAGAGTCGGCGGATACGAGTCCTTTTTCAGCCATGTACTTCACGACATCCAGTGAGAAATCGTCGGCTAGCAGACTTCCCAGATGAATGATCTTGGCCTGTATATCTTTCAGATAATCGACTGTGAACGGGTCTGCTTTCGCCAGAACCCGCTGCGTGCGGTTATCCTGGTTCTCTCCGTAGATGTTCTCGAAATAAACGGAATGTTTGCTGGGCATAACCGCCACATCGATTCCTTCCGATCGTAACTTATCAACCTCTTTCATCTCCGATTCGGCTAAAGCCGTGATCAACGAATAATCGATGTCGTTGAAATGTTTGATTGCATGGGAGAAGTAAAAAGCGGTTCCTCCCGCCATGTGTACTGTATTTTTAGGGGTCACAATTTTATCCAGTGTGATATGACCTATACAACAAAGATCGTGCATATTATTATATTGTTTATAAATATACAAAAGTAGTCAAAAATGAGTATTGGTAGGAATGGTTCTTTATTTTTATTATTTTTGTCTACTGGCAATCATTAAAATTGTTATTATGAGTAAAGACCTGATTTACGAAAAGTTTATCAGCGCGATCAGAGAGAAAATGCCACATAAAGCGACCCTGACCAATGCTTTGGTTGATTTACTGTGTATAGAAAGAGAAGCTGTGTACCGCCGTATGAGGGGCGATGTGGCTTTTTCTTTTGCAGAGATAGCTGCGATCTGCAATAAGTTTGGGGTCTCGTTGGATAATCTGGTCGGAGGATGTGCGGCAAAGAGTCGTCCTTATCAGCTGAGTCTGGTGGAGTATGTGGAACCGATAGAGGATGATTTTAAAATGTGGGAAATGTATAACGAACGGTTGCGGGAAGCTGGCACCGATCCGTCTTCCTGCGGGGTGGAGTGTATGAACGTGCTTCCTACCACTTTCTTACTTGATTACGATTATATAACCCGTTTTTATCTCTGTAAATGGTATAATCAGTATGGCCATTCGGATAGGGCGGTTCATTTCTGCGATATAGAACCTTCGGAGAAACTGTTGGAGGTTCAGCGGATAACTGCGGCGGAATCGAAACATATTGGGAAGACTACTTATATCTGGGATCCGTTGATTTTTCAATACATAGTGAATGATATATTATATTGCCGCAGTATCCATCTGATAGATACTGAAAATGTCCGTCTTTTAAAACAGGATTTACTCCGTTTCCTCGATAATATGGAATTAATGGCAACCCGTGGGGTATATAATGAGACTGGTAATCCGGTTTTGTTTTATATTTCGAATATTAATTTTGATGCCAGTTATAGTTATTTGGATTCACAGAATTTCCGGATCAGCATCATTCGGGCATTTATTTTGAATACGGTTGTTTCGCAGGACGAAAAGGCCTATGAGATTGTCCGTAACTGGCTTCAGTCATTGCTGAAAGCCTCTACCATGATATCGGTCAGTGGTGAACAACAGCGTATTTTGTTTTTTGAGAAACAAAGAAGGATTATGGATAGCCTGTAATTTAAATTAATCCGTATCTTAGTTGCGTTCATTAAATTAAGATTATCTTATTGATTTTCCTGTTGTCGATCTGTGGTTACTACCGACGGTTGGTAAGATCATTGTATTTATCATGCTGGGAGTTATCCTGCTCGTATTGTCTTTCCTGTATCAGAAGCTGAAGAAGGTATTGTTTATGGATAATCAGGAGGAAGGAACTACTTGATCATATTGGCTACCGATAATTATGGACAGGCTTGTCGACAATTATGAGCAAACCTGTCGATAATTGTGAGCAGGCCTGCCGACAATTGTCGGCAAGCAAACAGGACAGACAGTTATTACAGAACTTCTATTGTCTTTTCCAATGCCATCCCGTGTGAACCTTTGATCAGGATATGGTATCCTTTTAACGGGTTGGCTTTTAATGCGTCGATCAATTCCTCTGTTGTGGCATAGGTGTCAAAGTCTTTGCCTGCTTTTTGGAAATGTTCTCCGCAGAGGAATACTTTATCGAATTTTCCGGCTTTGATTTCTTCTATCGCTTCGGCATGCAATTCGTCGCTAGCCGGCCCCAGTTCACGCATGTCACCCAAAATGACGGCTTTAGGGGATACCGGCATGGCTGTAAAGTTCTCTAACGCGACTTTCATGCTGCTGGGGTTTGCGTTGTAAGCATCGATCAGTAAGGTGTTGCTTGCTGTCTCTTTTAACTGCGACCGGTTGTTTGTCGGCTCGTAAGCGGCAATGGCGCGGCTGATGCGTTCTGCCGGAATTTTAAAGTAACGGCCTATGGCGACGGCGGCAAGCACATTATCCAGATTATATGCCCCGATCAGATGCGTATCTACAGTATGAATTTTCCCCTGTTGTTTCCAGTCGAAAGTGAGGAACGGGCTACAGCTGATCACATGACCTGAAGCGAACGAAGTATCGTCTGCCCCGTAAGTGATTTGTTCGATCCCTTTAGCGATCCCCTGGAGGTCTTTATTTTCTTTCTTTATAAATATCTTTCCCTTTGTGCGGCGGATATAGTCATACAATTCCCCTTTTGTTTTTATTACACCCTCAAAGGAACCGAAACCTTCCAGGTGGGCGCGTCCGACGTTGGTAATGATTCCGTAGTTCGGCAAAACGATTTCTACCAGTTTTTTGATATCGCCCGGATGACTGGCACCCATTTCGATAACTGCCATCTCATGATCGTGTGTCAGTCGAAGCAGGGTCAGGGGAACACCGATATGATTGTTCAGGTTGCCTTCGGTATAAAGCAGGTTGAACTTGGTGGATAATACGGCCGCCAGTAATTCTTTGGTGGTCGTTTTCCCATTTGTTCCGGTAATACCGATAATGGGAATACCTAATACTTTACGATGGCGGTGAGCCAACTGTTGTAAGGCTGTCAATACATTGTCGACCAGGATGGTGCGTTCGCCTGTGACATAGTCCGGGTTATCGATCACGGCATAAGAGCAACCTGTAGCCAGTGCTTTTTCTGCGTATTGGTTTCCGTCAAATCTTTCCCCTTTCAGGGCGAAAAAGATAGAACCACGCGGACAATTGCGACTGTCTGTCGTTATTTTCGGATGGTGTATAAATAATTCATACAGTTCTGAAATACTCATAGCTTTCTTTCGTTTGCTGATTATTGGAGAGCAAAAGTAGTAATTAAATGAAGAATGAGGAATGAAGAGGGAAGATTTCAGTGAGAATCGTGTATCTTTGCTGGAAATATAAAATTGGAATGTCAGATAAAACGCTCAATATTAAGGGAACACTCATGTCGCTCTCTACCCCGGTAGTGATGGGGATTCTGAATGTTACCCCCGATTCTTTTTATGCCGGAAGCCGTAAACAAACGGAAGCAGATATTGAAGAACGCATACAGGCTATATTGTCGGAAGGCGGTCAGATCATCGATATCGGCGGATATTCGTCCCGTTCCGATGCAGAGGAGGTTTCGCCGGAAGAAGAGATGGAACGGCTGGCTTTTGCCTTAAAGATATTGAACGCACATTATCCGGAGGCTGTCGTATCGGTCGATACATTTCGCGCTGATGTGGCCCGTAAATGTGTGGAGGATTATGGTGTTGCCATCATAAACGATATATCGGGCGGCGAATTGGATCCGGCTATGTTCGGTACTGTTGCCGGACTGAATGTTCCTTATATTATGATGCATATGCGCGGAACTCCCCAGACAATGCAGCAGCATACCGATTATACGGATATGATGGAAGAGATCATGCTGTATTTCGCATCGAAAGTACGTGAACTTCGTTTGCTGGGGGTAAACGATATTATCCTTGACCCAGGGTTCGGTTTCAGTAAAACGGTCGATCAGAATTACCTTTTGATGAATCGTTTACAGGAGTTCGGCGTGTTCGATCTTCCCCTTTTAGTCGGTATATCCCGCAAAAGTATGATCTACCGTTTCCTGGGAGGAACGCCTGCCGACAGCCTGAACGGAACTACGGTGCTGAATGCTTTTGCCCTAATGAACGGCACTGATATTCTCCGCGTTCATGATGTGAAAGCTGCTGTAGAAACAGTTAAAATAATAACCAAATTGAAAGTCGAAGATCACGTTCATCCGTAATTTTCAATTCTCAATTTTCAATTTTCAATTAAATTATGTGGATGCATTTCGGAATAAAAGACCTGATCGATGTACTGCTGGTAGCCTTCTTCCTTTATCAGACATACAAACTGATGAAAAGTTCGGGCACGCTGGCAATCTTTAGCGGGGTCGTTTCGTTTATTGTTGTATGGATCCTGGTTTCGCAGGTGTTGGAAATGCGTTTGATGGGCGCCATACTGGATAAGTTTATCAGTGTCGGTTTTGTCGTACTGGTTATTTTGTTTCAGGATGAAATCAGGCGTTTCCTGCTGGCCCTCGGTTCGCACCGCGGCTGGAAGTTTCTGGGGAAACTGTTTTCAAAAAGAGGAGCGGATAAGGAGAGTGAAGGTAAGTTTGTCGCTCCGGTGGTTCTGGCCTGTATGAATATGGCGCGTAAAAAGACCGGTGCCCTGATCGTTATCCAACAAGATGTGGACCTGTCGGTTTATGAACATACCGGCGAAATGTTCAATGCTGATGTGAATGCCCGTCTGATTGAAAATATCTTTTTTAAGAATAGTCCTTTGCATGATGGTGCCATGATCATAGCAGACGGAAGGATCAAGGCGGCCGGCTGTATCCTGCCGGTTGCGCAGAACGCCAATCTGCCGAAAGACCTGGGTTTGCGTCATCGTTCGGCACTGGGAATGTCGCTGGATACGGATGCTTTGATTATTATCGTATCGGAAGAACGCGGCAAGATATCTGTGGCTCATAACGGCAAGTTGGCGATCAATATCTCAGCCGAAGAACTCCAGCAAATCCTTTCCGGAGAGCGTGAAGTAGTGAATTACTGTTAAATGTTCTGAAAGTGGCAGGTCGGGATGCAATTCTTTTGCACTTTTTGCAAACTCTATGTTGCATTTTGTCTACTTTTGTACCCGCAAACAGTAGCAATTACTAAATTCTATAAAAATATCTTCCGCTATGGATTTAATGCAAGAGATTATTGCACGCGCTAAAGCTGACAAGCAGCGCATTGTTCTTCCCGAAGGAACAGAAGAAAGAACATTAAAAGCCGCCGACCGTTTATTGGCCGATGGAGTTGCTGACATCATTTTGATCGGAAATCCTGCCGAGATTTCTTCTTTGGCAGCAAACTACGGTCTGAACCACATCGGACAGGCTACTATTGTTGACCCCAAAAATCATGAAAAGAAAGCCGCTTACGCCGACCTGCTTTTCCAATTGCGCCAGAAAAAAGGTATGACTCCTGAAAAGGCAGCCGTTATGGTAGAAGATCCTTTATTCCTTGCCTGCCTGATGATCAAGGCCGGTGATGCCGACGGTGAAATTGCCGGTGCGCAGAATACGACAGGTAACGTGCTTCGTCCTGCTTTGCAGATCATCAAGACTGCTCCGGGCATGAGTTGCGTATCAGGTGCATTCCTTATGTTTACAAAGAAACCGGAATACGGTAAAGAAGGTCTTTTGGTTTTTGCCGACTGTGCCGTAATGCCGAATCCTACTGCTCCGGAACTGGCAAGTATCGCTGTAGCAACAGCAGCAACAGCCCGCGATATCGTAGGTGTTGAACCGCGTGTGGCTATGTTGAGCTTCTCTACGAAAGGCAGTGCTTCTCACGAAATGGTAGACAAAGTAGTTGAGGCTACCCGTCTGGCGAAAGAAATGGCTCCGGAACTGAAGATCGACGGCGAATTGCAGTCGGATGCAGCTTTGGTAGAATCGGTTGCTTCATTGAAGGCTCCGGGCAGCGAAGTGGCAGGAAAGGCTAACGTACTGGTATTTCCGACACTGGAAGTAGGTAATATTGCTTATAAACTGGTTCAGCGTCTGGGTGACGCAGAAGCTGTAGGCCCGATCCTTCAGGGTATGGCTGCTCCTGTTAACGACCTGTCACGCGGTTGTTCAGTAGATGATATTTATAAGATGGTTGCTATCGCCAGCAACCAGTCTATCGGCTTAAAAGCTGCTAAAAAATAAAAAGACACAACAAGAAAGATATGAAGATATTAGTATTAAATTGCGGAAGCTCGTCTGTTAAGTACAAGCTGTTCAATATGGACACACACGAAGTACTGGCACAGGGCGGCGTAGAGAAACTGGGTTTGCCGGGTTCTTTCCTGAAATTCACTCAGCCGGATGGCAAGAAAGTGATTCTCGAAAAAGAAATGCCTGAACACAATGCAGCTATCGAGTTCATCCTGAGTGTGCTGACTGACGATAAATACGGCTGTATCAAGTCGTTTAACGAAATTGATGCTGTAGGTCATCGTGTGGTACACGGTGGTGAAGCATTCAGCAGTAGTGTGGAAATTACTCCGGAAGTGATCGGTAAAATGGTTGAGTGTATTGATCTGGCACCGCTTCATAACCCGCCAAACCTGAAAGGTATCCGTGCCATGAGCGCATTGATCCCGGGAATCCGTCAGGTGGGTGTGTTCGACACTGCTTTCCATCAGACAATGCCGGATTATGCTTATATGTACGGTCTGCCTTATTCTCTGTATAAGAAATATGGTATCCGTCGTTATGGCTTCCACGGAACCAGTCATCGCTATGTATCAAAACGTGCTTGCGATATCCTGGGTGTTCCTTATGAAGAACAGCGTATCATTACGGCTCACGTAGGTAACGGTGGTTCTATCGCAGCTGTTAAAAACGGTAAGAGTATAGATTCTTCTATGGGACTGACTCCGGTAGAAGGTTTGCTGATGGGAACCCGTTGTGGTGATGTAGATGCCGGCGCACTTACATTCATCATGGATAAGGAAAAACTGGATGCCAAAGGTTTGTCCGATCTGATCAACAAACAGAGCGGTGTACAGGGACTTTCCGGTATTTCTTCCGATATGCGTGAAATCGAAGCTGCTGTTGCCGAAGGAGATAAACGCGCTATCATGGCATTGAACATCTATAACTACCGCATCAAGAAATATATCGGTGCATATGCTGCTGCTATGGGTGGTTGCGATATCCTGGTATGGACTGGTGGTGTAGGTGAAAACCAATGGGCTACTCGTCGTGTTGTATGTGAAAACATGGAATTCATGGGCATGAAGATCGACGTTGAAAAGAACGAAGGTATGCGTGGTGAAGAAATGGTGATCAGCACTCCGGACAGTAAGGTAACAATTATCGTTGTGCCGACTGACGAAGAGTATATGATTGCTTCCGATACAATGGATATATTAGGTAAATAAATATTGGTAATTGATAAAGACCGAGGAAGGGTGTAAAAGCTTTTCTCCGGTCTTTTCATTAAAGACTACTATTATGCAGAAAATTATCTCTTTTTTGTTTTCTCTTTTCAGAAACAAAAAGTTTCTGGCTTTGTTGATTTTGTTCGGCATAGTAGTAAAATTATGTATGCTTCCTTTTTACCCTCAACCGGGGGATTATACTTTTTTCCTTCTGCCGTGGGTGGAATTTATCAAGTCGAACGGTTATTTTGAGGCTTTCCGTTATCCGTTTGCTAATTACACACCGGCTTATCTGTATTTTTTATTACTGATAGCTAAGCTTGGGGTAGCTCCTTTAGTGGGGATTAAATTGTTGTCTGTTCTTTTTGAATATGTGGCTGCCTGGTTTGTGGGAGCGATTGCTTATCAGAAATATAAGGAAAATTGGGTGAGATGGTGTGCGTTTGCCGTGGTGCCGCTTCTTCCGACAGTCCTGATTAATAGTTCTTACTGGGCTCAATGCGACTCTATTTATGTCTCTTTCCTGTTGGGGAGTATTTATTTTGTGATGAAGAAGCGCTCGCTTCTTTCCGTTTTGTTTCTGGGGATTTCTTTTTCCTTTAAATTACAGGCTGTACTTCTCTTTCCTTTTTTCTTTGTTTTGTTACTGAGGAACAGGATTAAATGGTATTATTTTTTGTTGATTCCTGCTGTTTATCTGGTATCGGTTCTTCCTTCTTATATAGCCGGTCGGCCGTTGGTGGATTTGTTGTCTGTGTTTATAAAACAGTCTTCGCATTATGAGGAACTTTCTTTACAGTTTCCCAATATTTATATGTGGATCAGCAATGATTACTACGAACCGGTAAAATGGATAGGAATACTGTTTACTTTTTTGTTCGCGTTAATAGGAGGTGGATATCTGGCCTGGAAACGTCCGGTTAATTTGACGAACGAGTATTTGGTCCGGTTGGCATTGCTTTCGGCTGTGATTTTTCCTTTTATTTTGCCAGGAATGCATGAACGATATATGTATGCGGGTGATTTGCTGGCTGTTGTTTATATGTTGTATTTCCCCCGGAAATTCTATTATGCAGTGGGGATTCCTATTGTCTCTTTCTTTTCTTATGCACTTTGTACTTCGCTCAACGAGACATTGATTCATTATCTGGGAGTACCGATGACTATTTTTTATTTGTTGGTAATCATTGGCCTGATACGCGATTTTGTGCTATCCGGTAAGACTTCGGAAAAATAATCCTCTTGTTTTTGTCTATAATTAGAGAAAACTGTGTAACTTGCATCCGGTTAATAATAACTAATCCTCACAGCTTACAAAACACAGGATTAGTGTTTAGACTGCTCTGACACCGGTTGGGGCAGTTTTTTTAATCTTCAATTATTTCGAACTGTTCAAGGAACAGATTCTCGCCATCCCATACGATATAAGAAAAGAGTGTCATCCAGTCGCCGGCGATCAGCAGGCGGGAGGAGCGTGAAAGCATCAGGTCGAGCATGATATGACGATGGCCGAAAATAAAGAAATTGATATCCGGATGTGTTTTCAGATAGTCTTTAGCGAATAGAACCAGATATTCAGCTGACTCACCTTTATATTCGAGTGCATTTTCTTTTTCCAGTCCGCTTTTACGGCTACTCAGTGACCAACCGAGGGCAAAACCGAAAGTCCAGCGGGGATGAATGCCGGCATAAAGCCACTGGCAGAATTTGTTACGGAAAAGGGCACGGATAAAGCGGAAGGCTTTGCTGCGGTAGTCCACTTCGTCGCCATGGCCAAGAAAGAAACGCTTGCCCAGCAGATCGGTCGTCAATACGTCCCGATGGATCACTGCACCGATTTCATTGGGCAGGTAATCGAACATCCAGATGTCGTGGTTACCGATAAAAATATGGATTTCGATGCCGCTGTCCGATAATTCGGCCAGCTTGCCGAGGAAACGGGTAAATCCTTTGGGTACTACATATTTATATTCGTACCAGTAGTCGAACATATCTCCCAGAAAATAGATTGCCATAGCTTCGTCTTTGATGCTGTCGAGCCAACGCACCAACTTTTTCTCAACGGCCAGCGGGTCTTTATGAAAACGGGCGCCCAGATGGGCGTCCGAGGCAAAATATATTTTCTTCCGGGATGTATTCATAGGAAACCTAGTTCGAGTTTCGCTTCTTCCGACATCATATCCTTATCCCATTCCGGTTCGAATACGAGGTTGACTTCCACGTTGTTCACCCCATCTACCGATTCCACTTTCATGCGGACATCTTCCAGAATAAAATCGGCGGCCGGGCAATTCGGAGCCGTCAGGGTCATATCTATGCGGACGTTCTTTTCGTCGTCTATATCTACTTTGTAAATCAGGCCGAGATCGAATACGTTGACCGGTATTTCCGGATCATATACCGTTTTCAGCATGGCGACAATCGCTTCTTCTGTTTGGAGGAATTCGTTGTTCATCTTCTTTTAATTTGAATGCAAATATACATTAATATCTTCTATATAGTAAACCATAGAAAAGATAAAATGTTTACAACCCCAGTCGTCCTTCGTCTGCATAGCTGAAGTAGCTGCCGTCGGCAAGGATAATATGGTCTAATAAGTTTATTTCAAGTAATTCGGCGGCCTTATGCAGGCGTTTGGTCAGGGAGTCATCCTGCGAACTCGGGTGAGTGTTTCCCGAAGGATGATTATGGCAGAGAATAATACCGGCAGCCAGTGCATTGATAGCCGTTTTCAGTATGATACGCAGGTCGGCGGAGGTTTCGGCCGTTCCTCCCTGGCTGATCCGGGTTTTGCCGGTCACTTTTCCGGCCCGGTTTGTCAGGGCAATCCATAATTCTTCGTGAGGTAAATCGCAGAGCAAGGGGTGAAACAAAGAGTAGGCGTCGTGGCTACTTCGGATCGACTGGCTCAGGACCGGATCGGACAGGTTGCGGCGTTTGCCGAGCTCGAGTGCAGCGCATATTGTGATCGCTTTCGCTTCACCAATACCTTTGAAGCCGGAGATCAGTTCCCGGATTGTCAGTTTTGCCAATGCATTCAGATTATTGTCTGCCGTGTTGAGGATACGCTGCGACAATTGTACGGCTGTTTCATTGCTGTTACCCGAACTAATGAGGATGGCTAAAAGTTCGGCATCACTGAGAGAGGCGACACCTTTGAGTAACATTTTTTCGCGCGGGCGGTCTTCTGCTGCCCATTCTTTTATTTTCATAGCAATATGTTTTGGATAAGAAAAAATAGAAGGGCAGTTCATAAAACCGCCCTTACAATATATAAATATTATTCACGGATACGTCCTACGTAAGAACCGTCTGTTGTGTTGATTTCGATGATTTCGCCTTCATTGATGAATAACGGAACACGAACTTCTGCACCAGATTCCACGGTAGCCGGTTTCAATGTGTTTGTAGCAGTATCGCCTTTTACACCCGGTTCGGTATAAGTTACTTTCAACTGTACTTTGGTAGGCATGTCAGCAAAAAGAACAGTATCTGTAGATGCATCGGAAACAACTTCCACAATCTGACCTTCGATCATGAAATCTACTCCGTTAATCAAGTCTTTGTCGATGATTACGTCATCGAATGTTTCCTGATTCATGAAGTGGTAATGTTCGCCTTCTGCATAAGTATATTGGTAAGGACGACGTTCTACACGTACATCTTCCAGTTTTTCACCGATATTGAAGCGGCGTTCGATCTGGCCTCCTTTTACTACGTCTTTCAATGTAGTACGCATAATTGTGTTACCTTTTCCCGGTTTTACGTGAAGAAAGTCTACACAGAAATAGAGTTTACCGTCCAAACGTATACAAGTCCCTTTTTTAATGTCTTGTGAATTAATCATATGAATATTTTTATTTATAATGTTTTTTTGAATTGTCTTCGGTCATTTTCGGGTACAAAAGTAGTGTTTTCCTCTTAAAGTACCAATATATGCCTATGTTTTTATTCAGAAATAGGTTGCAAATCAGTCTGATATGATTTCAGAAGGCACAGAAGAAGGTGTTATCCTAAAACAGGGAAATGATAAAACTGATTACCGGGACCAGAATGGCGGTCATAATTCCCATTAAGCCGATAGCCAGTCCGCTCAGTGCACCTTCGACAGCTCCGATCTGTATGGCAACGGAAGTTCCCAGTCCATGTGATGATGCGCCCAATGCCAGCCCTTTGGCGATCCGGCTTTCAATACCTAATACTTTCATCACGAACGGGCCGACAATACTGCCGAATATACCTACTGCTACAACGATAACGGCTGTTAACGAAGGCATTCCTCCGGCCTTTTCGGCAATACCCATAGCGATAGGAGTTGTAACGGATTTCGGTTGGAGGGTGGCGATCAATGCCTGGTCGGCTCCCATCAGGTCGCCGATCACGATCACGCTCACGATGCCGATAATGGCTCCGACGAATACGGAGGTGAGGATAGAGATCACATTTCCTTTCAGGTATTGCATCTGTTCGTATAAGACAAATCCTAATGCGACAACCGATGGTCCCAGCAAGAAATGGATCAGATGGCTTCCCCGCTGGAAAGACTCATATTCGATTCCCATCATTTTCAGTACGGCAATAATAACGAGGATAGATGTCAACAGCGGGTGCAGCAGGCTGATACGGGTTTTCTTATACAAAGCTAATGCCGCCATATAAGTACCGATCACCAATGTGAGTGAAAATACTTCCGATTGCGCGAGGTTATTCATTGCTTCCGACCTCCTTGCCGAGTTTTTGTTGGATAAGTGCGACACTCGCTATCACCAGGATTGTACTGACCACGGAGGCAGTAAGAATAACTGCCCAATATTGTGATATGACTCCCAGCGACGTCATAAGCCCGACGCCTGCGGGAAGGAAGAACAACCCCATGTTTTCAGTGAGGATCGTGGATAGTTTTTTTACGTTGGCAGGCTTTACCAGCTTAAAGACCAATGCCAGGAATAACAATATCATACCGATCACGCTTCCCGGAATGAAACCGTCGATAAAGGAGCTGATAAACTCTCCGGTAAAATAGAAGAACAGAATGTAAAATGCTTGTTTTAGCATATCTCTTTACTGTTTAAATAGACACTGCAAAGATAACAGCTTTGCAGGAAATGTGTTCTACAACATAGCAATTTAACATAAATACTTGTTGAATGAGGCTGCTAGATAACAACCTTTAACAGGGTTATGTTATAACTAGATATCTTTATTACTATATTTGTGTAGTATAAATGTTATAACATGTGGTAGTATGGAAAGAAATATCGTACAAATCGGAAACAGTATGGGCGTTATATTACCGGCTAGTATTCTAAAGCGCTTGAATTTGTCGGCTAAAGATCCGGTAACAATCACACATAGGAACAACAGTATTATTATCAAGCCTGTCCCACGTAGGAATTGGGAAGCTGCCGCATCACAGATGCATGCAGCCGGAGATGATAACCTGATTATGCCGGATATATTAGAGGATGAGAAGATGGAGGGACTGGAATGGTAGAAAGATTTGGTATCTATTGGGTCGACTTTAACCCGACAAAAGGAAGTGAGATTAATAAAATTAGGCCGGCAGTTGTCGTATCACCGGATGAGTTGAACCGCCATTTGAATACGGTTATAATTATTCCCTTGACATCGACACTCACTCCTTATCCTTGGCGGGTGAAGTGTACTTTAGACGGAAAAGAGGGTATGATAGCCACCGACCAGATTCGGACTGTCGATAAATTGAGGATAGGAAAGCAAGCAGGTGTATTGAACGAAGATGAAAGAGAAAGCCTGATTGATGTATTGGAAGAAATGTTTATACTGTAGCCTTTGGATCAAAAGAATATGAATAAACCTGGAGAAGAAATCAATAATCTGTAAAAACCTTTCTAAAAATAATGATGGGGCTGTCGTTTCAAACGATAGCCTTTTTTGTATGAATGAAAATCCCCCGCTTATTCCCCCTAAAACAGGCTAAATCCTATCTTTTAACAATTCTCGGCAAAAAACTGAAAAAGTAGGTGTTGGAACACAGTGTATTATGAAATGCGCGTGGGTACATATTTATGTATATGAAGAGAGGAGAAAATAATAGATAAACTGTTGAATAATAAGGGATGGATTATAAAAAGTGAATGACTAATTTTAACGTTCCTTTTTTCTCGCCAGCAAAGTTACTACATTCTTTTAATCCTCCAATCTTTTTCAAAATATTTTTTCCTTTCCTATATCCTTTCTTATCAACAGAATAGCAAAACTAGTACGAAAATCATCCTTTTGACCACAAAGACAAAATGGGCAAAAAACAATGACTAGAAAAAAGGAACGTTTTCTCTAGTCATCTGCTCTTAGAAACGTTCCTGATCTGAGGTTAAAAGACTTTTTAAATAACACTATTATTAATATTAAACGAAAGATTATGAACAAAAAGTTTTCTACTTTGATGACGGGAGCGTTATTGGTAGGATCAATTACTGTCGCAAGTGCTCAGCATGCGAATAAGAGTGATTGGGAAGTACCGTTTCGCACCCAAGATGTAACTGCAGCAAGCTTGGATCAGATTGCTGTTACTAAAATCAATAAATTTGATTCAAACAAGTACTACCAATTGGTGGTAAATGAAAATGCAGAGACTGATGTACTTGGCGAAAATGCGTATATCAGAACTCCGAAGGTTCTTGTGCAGGCTAGAGATTATAAAACTGGTAAATTGTATTTAAAGGTAGTAAGCATTGACGAAACACAAGAAATAGGCGCAAAATTAACCTCTTCATTGTGGAAAATCGATGTGCAGGAAGATGCTTCTAACGGTGTTAACTTCAGATTCATCAATAAAGAAACAGGCTATCCTCTGACATTTGATCATAAGAATGCTGTTGCAGGAGGAACTCTTACTGCTGATTCAAAGATCTCAGGTGCTGTAGAGAAAACATTAGTAGACGGTTGTATCGACAGATGGACTTGGTATAATATCGCAGAAAAAACAACTGGTACATTTGATGCACAGAAATTATGGGCTTTTGTACATGATACGAATTCTAAAAAAGTAATTGCTTTAGCTCAGAATGCATCTGGTGACGTTGTTGCTGTTGAATATTCAGATGCAGATGCCGGTGTAAACATGGCAGACCAGAATGTAATTGCTTTGACACCGGTTGTAGCTGGTGCTAAAGTTCTTTCTGCTAATGATATCAATAGCATGATCGATGCTGATGGTTCATGGGAATACGGTAATAGTGTTGCCGGAGATAATTGGAATAAGGCAATCTTTGATGTATTCAATTCAGGAACAAAAGACGAAGTGGAACTTGCTGCTGATTATGATTATTTCGTAAGAGAAAAAGGATATGTTGCGGAAGAACATGATTATTCCGGATTGGAAGGTAATGTAAATATCTCCGATTATGCAGGTTTCAATATCGCATTGCGAGTAAAGAAGGCTGCAATTACTGAACCTGATTCTGTATTGATGGTATCAACAGAAGCTTATGAAGCAAATAAGTTGAATCCGGAAAAGAGCCCCAACCTGAAATTGGTGAATGCTCCGGCTCCTGATTATACAAAACTGACTGCATATAATGCTCGTTCTATCTTTAAGTTCACTTATTTCCCGACTCAGGATAGCTTGGTTATCGAACCGTGGAATGCTTCTTCTATGTCTGTAGCTGAATACCAGGCAGGTACTGCATGGACTGCAACATCATTGGCAAGTGCTACAACTAAGCAGTTCTATAACTCTGTAAACGAAGGTAAAGCCCGCGGTACAGGTGCTATGACAGCTGCAGATAATACAGGTGTAAAGAAAGCCGAAAACGAACCGGTTGCAATCACAATCGCTTATTTGTCTGATGGTTCTGTCGTTCCTACAGTTGGCCGTGCCCGTACTTATCAGGGAGGTGCATTCGCTAATGCTGGTCTGGCTATTAATTCAAAAGGAAATGGTAAGGCTTATGTAACTAACAAGCAGGCTGATATGCTGATCCGTATCGGTTTCGATCACGATTACTCTTATTTGGCTCGTGCTTCAAAAGTGGACGGTACTTACTTTGTTCGTTTGTCTACAGCAAAAGCAGCTAGCCAGGGTGAAAAGAGAGTAGACGGTTCATATATCGTTTCCGATTTTGCCGGACATATGTATTATGATGTAAAAGAAAACGAACAGGACTTCAATCATATGCCTGCAACTCAGTGGGTGGTTAAACAACTGGGATGTGATAACAGAACTGCTCCTCAAGACAATGAAACTCCGCGCGTAAGCATTACTAACCGCGAATTTGCAAATGTAGCATTTACAGGTCAGCTTTACAATGTGAAAGATGCTGAAGGTAATGTTGTTGCCGGTAAATATTACTTTATCGATCATACAAAAGATGCTAATGTAAATTATCTGGAAGGTCTGAGCCAGCATGGTGCAGCTTATAACTTCCTGAACTGTGGCGATACAATCTATTTCGATGACGTAAAAGATGCTACAAGAGGTTATCTGGACCTGAGCGGCAAACAAGTTACCGATACAACTTACGTATTCAACCTGATTGATGGTTTGAACAATGAAATGTTCCTGACAGCAGATGTAAATGACACATTGACAATTGCTAAAGAACAATTGGAATTCCAGTTGGATAACGCAACATCTGTTACGGCAAACGGTTGGACGAAGACTATCTACAGACTGAAGATTAAAGATGCTAACCAGATCGATAACGATTACAAGTATATCGCATTGGATCAGAATCATAAGTTTGTAGCTAAATACGAAGAAGATGTTACAAGCGATCCTTCTTTGACAATGGCTTGGTTTGCATTCAAAGAAGATGCACATGCAAATGGCGCTCATTATTATGCAATGATCCTCACAAATGCAAAAGGTGAAGCTCTGCAGGTATTACGTCGTCAACCGATCAGCAATGAAATGAAAGTGGATGATCTGTGCACATCAATGGGTACAACGACTACTACAATCTTCGATATCAAACCGGTTAAGAGTCATATCTATGTACAGTTGGCTGACGAACAGGTTTATGTTCCTGCTAATATCCAGAAAGAACCGTATCAGGCATTCTTGTATGAAGATGCTGGTTCTGTTTACTCAGCAGGTAAAGGTATGAATTTCGTAGGTGTTCAGCCGAAGAATGTAACTCCGGAAGCTCCGTCTGTATATATCGACCTTGCAAAGAAAGATGATTACAGACCGTTGTATATGTTTGTTGTTGATCCGGATAGCGTACCTGCTTACACATTCTGTAAAGACGGTAATATCGAAGCTCCTCACGGATTGAATCCTTCTTGCGGACACGAAGAATCTTATGATGGTTACCTGGCTGGTCGTTTCATGATCAACTTGCAGGATTCAGTTGACCTGTATGAAAACATCAATAAGCTCCAGAATGCCAGCATCTTCAAACATAACAACAAAACTCGTTTGGCATTTGTAGAAGCAATCCATAAAGGAGATAAGCTGTATATCCTGAAATCTGACTATACATTAGGTTTGAAAGCATGGGAAAAGAAAGACAGCAAGACTGTTATCGCTATCGAACAGGATGGTCACAAATATATCAATCCGAAATATTTCAAGGATAACGAAGTATTCCTGGCTGTAATTGATGTAACTAAGGCTGACGATGCTAACAAAGCTGCATTTGCTTTGAGAAGAGTTGGTTTCGAAGGTGACGGTTCAGCTGTAGAAAATCAGTTCTATATCGAAACAGCTGCAACAGGTTATGGTGCATTCAAGGGTGAAACAGCTGCTTGGTTGAAGGAAGAAGACGGTGTTGCCGTATTAGCTCAGAAAGCAAACAAGAACGGTAACCATGAAGGTTCTGATGATGCAATCAACGAAGGTATCAACCAGGCTACTCCGTTCACATTTGACTTTGAAAATGCTACAACTCCGACAGAGAACGAAACTATCGGTACTTCTGCAATCAGCGTAGTAGCAACTAATGGTGCTGTAATTGTTAAGGGTGCACAGGGCAAGAAAGTTACTATCAGCAACGTACTTGGTCAGACAATTGCCAACACAGTTCTTACTTCCGACGAAGTTACAATCACTGCTCCTGCAGGTTATGTAACTGTAGCTATCGAAGGCGAAGCTGCTGTTAAAGCAATCGTAAAATAAGAAACTATTTATAATCAATAGATTTTGACTGCGTGTCTTGTTTTCGGACAATGATAATTACCCCGTGAGGGCGAACGAGTGGTCAATATTAATACTAAAGTAATGAAATAAAGTTCTTCTGTTCGATCTCTGTGAAGAGCGAAGGCAGACAAAAACAAGCCCCGGGGGATTTCCTCCGGGGCTTCGTTGTTAGAAATAATTGAACTATCCCGTTCCCGTGCTTGACACGGGATCGCAAGGGGACAGATTGTATCGACTTTCAACGAGGCTCGCCTCGTGCCGCAGGCTCTCTTTTGCCGTTGGTTTCAACCAACGGTTTTAAATACAAGAGGCAAAGCCTCTTCTTCTGTGGGATTTATCCCCTTTCATAATATAATATCCGGAAAGGGGTTGAAACCCACAGAGGAATCCGGAAAAACCGGAAAGATTATCTATCCGTCAGTTGAAACTGACGGCAAAAGAGAGCCTGCGGCATGGGGCAAAGCCCCATTAAAGAGACACAAATAGTTCAAATCTGATAAACTCTGAACCAACAACCAGTCAATCACTAATAAAAAAACAATCCAAATGAAAAAAAACTGGAAGCCGGCCTTTTGACAGAGGCGGCACAAGAATTGAGGCTCCGCTGCGAGCAGCTCGAAGGTGAACTTCGGGAAGTGAAAAAACAATGTAACAAACTGGCACACTTGCTGGAACATGCCGTTTGGGAAGAAGATATGATAGCGGAAGAACCTATCGTCTTCAACGGACTGACGGCCGATTTCGTGGAACTGATCGGCCCTTTGCTGATGAGCCGCAAATGGACGGTGAACGGACGGCACGATGTGCAACCCTTCCTCCGTTCGCTCGACTCGGTCTTTCATATACGCTATGATCCGGAGAAAGACTACCTGGCGTTGGGCAGACTGACGAATGTCGTACAGGAATATCTCGACAATCACCGGGATGACGATCTCCCCGGATAAGTGCTTGAATTTACAGGGCCCGTGTTTATCATAATAAAAGAGAAAATAACGGGCCCCTTTGTAAAGAATTGCCGACCTTGAAAGCAGTAATAATAACCTCAATTTTAAACGAACTGGTATGATAAAAGTAACTGTGTTTGCCCGGTTTAAAACCTGTATGGGCGACGTCAACCTGATAGACGTCCTTTCTGATATCCGGAATGGCAAATATGCCACGTCTATTAACCGTATCCGTGCCTGTATGGACAAGGGGGATCTCGAAGCGGCCGATATGCTGAAAAAAGCATTGCCGGCTATAACAATTTCCGCGACCTATCGCGGGCAACGCCTTGTAGAATATATGACTGCCTACAATCCATTGATTATCCTCGATTTTGATGACTTGAAAAAAGAGGATTTACCCCACCTGCTCGCTCTGGTGCGTGAGGCTGTCTATACGGTGGCCTGCTGGATCAGTCCGCGCGGGCATGGCATCAAAGTCATTGTTTACCCGGTGGTCGGACTTGAACTGGTGCCTCAGAATCATCCGGCTATCTACAAGCGGGTGAAAGACTGGTATCAACGTCTGCTGGGTACTAAAGCCGATACTTCGGGAAGCGATGCCGGGCGTCTCTGTATTGTTTCGTACGATCCGCAACTTTATCTCTCCCCCCGTTTCGAACCCTGGCTGAGAGGAGAGGGCACTTTGCCCGGCGATCTGCCGGCGATAGAAGCCGTTATCGGAAAAGATGTCATGCAACTGATTTCTTCCGCCCGTAAGCAGACAACCCGAAAGTATGCTTATGCCGAGGGCAATCGCAACAATTACGTCCATCTCTTTGCCGCCAACTGCAACCGTCTGGGAGTGGCCAAAGAAGAAGTTGTGAAGTATGCCTGTAAAACCTTTACCGACCTGCCGGCTGAAGAGTGCCTGCAAGCTGTGGATAGCGCTTATATGCATACGGAGGAGCATGGTGCGGGGAAAACGGCGCTTCGTTCGCATCGTGGGGATAGTTTTGTCGTTCAGATACAGGAGTTTCTAAACAAAAGTTTCAAGCTTCGCCGCAATATCGTCCGGCGTATAGTGGAGTATCGGAGCCTGACGAAACACGATGCTTATCAGCCTGTCACCGATTATTGGGAAAACTCAGTCTGGTGTGCCTTGCAGAAAGCGGATGTGTTTTGCCGTGTGTCTGACCTGCGTTCGGTGATCCATTCCGATTTCAGTCCCGAATACAATCCATTCCGGTCTTACTTCGAAAACCTGCCTGCCTGGGACGGGAAGACGGACGCTATCGGGCAGTTGGCCGCCACTGTCGACACCACCTGCCCCGAATATTGGGGGAAGTGCCTGAAGAAATGGCTGGTGGCCGTTGTGGCCTGTGCCATCAACGAGCAAAAGGCAAACCATACGGTCTTGTTGCTGAGCGGAGCGCAGGGATTGGGCAAGACTACCTGGTTGCGTAACCTGGTGCCTCCCGCACTTAGAAACTATGTCTATTCGGGCAATCTCGATCCTACGGCAAAAGACTCGTCGTTGCTGATGAGCGATTGTTTCCTGATCATCCTCGATGAGCTGTCGGGACAGAGCCGCGTGGAGTTGAACCAGTTGAAGGCGTTGATCACGAAAGACTCTATCCTTGAACGCCGCCCGTATGCCCGCAATGCGGAGACGTTCGTGCGCCGTGCTTCGTTTGCCGCTACGGTGAACGACAGCCAGATACTGACCGACCGTACCGGTTCGCGCCGTTTCCTTTGTTTTGAAACGCTCCGCATCGATTATACTTCCGGGATAGACCATACCGCCATTTATGCTCAGGCGCTGGCGCTTTATAAACAGGGGTTCCGTTATTGGTTTGCCGACCAGGATATTACGGAGATAAACGAGAACAACGAACCTTTCCAGCAATCGAGTCCCGAAGCGGAATTGCTTTTCACGTATTTTCGTAAACCGGTGCGTTTCGAGGCGTATATTTTGCTCTCCACCAGTGAAATCATGTCCAAAATAGCGGAACGAACACGCTATTCCGTGACCACAATGAGCGTAAATCAACTGGGAAAAGTGTTAAAAGGTGCCGGTTTTGAGTCGCAAAAGAGACATGGGAAGCGTCTTTTTGCCGTCATTGAACTGACGAATGACCAGATAGAAGCCCGCCGTAAGGGATTCGGGTATGATCCGGTAGATGGAGAGGAACAGCCTGACGGAGAGGATAATAACGGGGAAGAACCTCCTGAGCCAACACTTCCGTTTTAAGGATCGGGGGCGGATGGGGGCGGCAAAAAGGCATTTTGGGAAACTTCTGTATAGTGTGTTCCTTGTTCCTTCTACGATCTGATCGTAGAAGGAACAAGGAACGTCTTATTATAAAGTTTTCAAAACCCTCTTTTTGCTGCCCCCATCCGCCCCCCCGGACAGATTGGCTGCCGCAGCTATTTTATTTTACTGCGGCAGCCACCGGAAATGGGTGCGGCAGCCGGTAAAAACAGCTGCGGCACTTATCTTTTTCTTCAAGGCTCTCCCAGATGTTCGACAATACATTTTACCTGGCGGGGCGTAAAGCTTCGTATGCCGGGACGGAAGCCCAGTTCAAGCAGTTTCGCTTTCAGTACGCCATGATAATTGATCCACCGCCAAAGTTGCATAATCGCTCCTCTGTGACTCATTTGAGGGCTGTAAAGCTCTGCCAGCTCACCTACTCCGTAGGCTCGTATTTCGAAGGTTGTTTGTTTCATTGTTAGATTGCTTTTGTGCTATCTAAGATACGAATAATCAATGGATTTGCCAAATTATTTCAATGCGGTTCTACAATATTTATCGGAAATAAAATGTCGTTTCGTCACACCACATCACCGCTGTCTACAAAGTGGGTAGGTGCTTGCCGTATCTTTGATATGTAATTAATAATCAACTAAAAAGAATAAAGTATGGCATTACAGTTTCATTTGGTTCAGAGGAAGAACCTTAGTAAAAATGTAGAGGTGGGGAAAGAGAAACTCTACTATGCGCAGACCCGGGCGACGGGGACGTGTTCCTTCGATGAGTTGTGCGAAATCGTGGCAGAGAGTTCCACTGCTTCGAGCGGTGATGTGAAGGTGGTGATAGACCGTGTGATCAAATTCCTGCTCCTGTTCCTGGCCCGCGGGGAGGTAGTGCAGTGTGGCGAGCTGGGTACCTTCCAGCTGTTGCAGACCAGTTCGGGGAGTGTGACTGCTGAGGAGTTCTCTTCGAATATGTTGTATCGCGCCCGCCTTCGCTTCCGTCCCGGTCCTAAGTTGCGTGAGTTGATCCTGACGGCCAAGAGCGAGCGTTTCAAGCTCGAAGAATCGAAACCTGCCACACCGGACGGTGGAAGTGATCGTCCTGAAATTGAATGATCTCTGTAACCTTTGTGTATGGATAAGTATTCATTTACCCGTAAGTACCTCCCCGCCGCACGTATGGCGGGTGAGTTGTACGGATTGAACCCGGTAGTGATCCTGGCTCAGTCTGCTATCGAAACCGGCTGGGGAGAGAGTTCCCTGGCTACCTGCTACAATAACTTTTTCGGACTAACGGGGTATGGTGTAGCCAATGCTTACTGGCATGGCGGCAAGACTGATCTGGATAAACCGGACGGTCTGCTGTTTCGCCGTTACGACAGTCCTGAAAACAGTTTCCTGGATTTTGCCCGCCTGATAGCGACGGTCTATAAGCAGGCGGCAGCTGTGAGTCATTATCCCCGGGCGTATGCCCGTGAGATTGCTTACAGCAGGTATATCAGTGAAGTGAACGGGGATAACCGGGCGGCCTATTGCAAGATGTTGGAGAGCATTGCACAGTCGCTGGTTCCCATAGTGTATAATCTTAATAATGACAGTGTATGAGCGAGAAGACAAACAAGGTGAAAACGATCCTGCAATTTATTATGGATCTGCTGGGGTTCCTGTTGGGAAGAAAGAAACAAGGATGATCCCCGTAGGGGCGGTTCGCGAACCGCCCTTACCGAACCGCCCCTTATGTCAATGCGGAAGAGATGAACATATAAATCATCATCCCGATAATGTCGTTCGTGATGGTGATAAATGGTCCGGTTGCCAATGCCGGATCGATCTTCAGGCGGTCGAGCGTCATCGGGACAAGCGTACCGAAGATACTGGCGAACATAACGACGGCAAACAAGCTCAGAGAGACGGAAGCCGTTATCCCTTTGTCGCCCAGCATAAAGAAGTTATATACGAATACGACCAGACTGATGATGCTGGCATTGATCAACGAAACAATCCCTTCCTTTAATATCTGCGGAAGAATGTTATCCTGTTTCAATGAGTTGTTGGCCAGACCCTGTACCACGATGGCGGACGACTGTATGCCGACATTCCCCCCCGTTCCGCCGATCAGGGGAATAAACAAGGCCATTTTGGGATTACTCGCCAGATTACCTTCGAACCCCCCGAGGATAACTGAGTTTGCCAGTCCGCCGATCATACCGATCAGCAACCAGGGGAGGCGGGCGGCCGTCTGTGTAAATACATTATCCGAAGTTTCCACGTCCTGCGAGATACCGGATGCCAACTGGTAATCACGTTCGTGCTGTTCGCGGACTTCATCCATTACGTCGTCGATGGTGATGCGGCCGACCAGACGACCGATACTGTCTACTACCGGCAAGGCTACCAGGTCATATTTTTCGATCGTTTCGGCAACCTCTTCGATACTGTCGCTTTCGCGGACCGAGATCGGCTCTTTCTTCATGACATGCTTGATCTTCGAGACGGACGGGTTGGTGATCAGTCGCTGTAGGGGAAGTACGCCTTTCAGCCGTTCGTCGTCGTCTATGACATATACATAATAGATTTCGTCCATATCTTCCGCCTGTTTGCGCATTTCATCGATACATTGAGGCATACTCCAGTTCTCGTTGACCACGATCATTTCCGTACCCATCAAACCACCGGCGGTATCTTCATCATATTTCAGCAGGTCGACGATGTCGCCGGCCTGTTCGACGTCTTCAATGTGCGAAAGGATCTCTTCCTGTGTATCTTCGTCCAACTCACGCATGAGGTCTACCGCGTCGTCGGTTTCCATATTGTCGACGAAGCGTTTGGCGATCAGTTCGTTGGGTAGTTCTTTCAGTAATTTATGGCGGTCCTCTTCATCCAGTTCCATCAGGACATCGGCGGCTTTGTCGCCGTCCATCAGCAAATACAGATAGATTGCTTCCCCAAGATTCAACTCCTGGTATAGTTCGGCAATATCTGCCGGATATAAATCGTGAAGTAAAGCCTGTGCTTTGGCATCATCTTTTTCTGCGATGATACTTTTCAGGTTGTCGATATAGTCTTTCGTCAGTTCAATCATAGGTCATGTTGTTTGTAACCCCGTTTTTATTCCTTCTGTATAGTCCCCGTCTGCTTCAGCCACCGGTCTGCAATTAGTGTCAGTTCGACGAACTGTTCAACCGAGAGCTGCTCGGGCCGTTTGTCGAAAACCGGCAGCGCGTAGTCCGGACAATCCTTTCCCAGCAGTGGTTTCATCGAGTTCCGGAGTGTCTTACGACGTTGGTTGAAAGAGGTCTTGACTACCGTTTTGAATAATTTCTCGTCGCATCCCAGCTCTTTCCGGTCGTTCCGTACCATGCGGATGACTGCGCTTTTCACTTTTGGAGGCGGGTCGAATACGAATTCACTGACAGTAAAGAGATATTCTACCGTATACCAGGCTTGCAACAGGACGCTGAGGATACCGTAGGTCTTGCTGCCCGGTCCGGCTGCCAGACGTTCGGCCACTTCTTTCTGGATCATCCCCGAACAGCAGGGCACGTGTTCCTTAAAGTCGAGGACTTTAAAGAATATCTGGCTGGAAATATTATAAGGATAATTCCCGATCACACAGAACTGGCCGGGGAAAAGTTTGGAAAGGTCCAGCCGCAGGAAATCTTCTGCCAGGATACGCCCTTCGAGCGCCGGAAAGTTTTGTTCCAGGTAATCTACCGATTCCATATCCAGTTCCACCACGGTCAGGTCATGGCCCGCTTCCAGCAGGTATTGGGTAAGCACCCCCATGCCGGGACCGATCTCCAGAACCGGTAAATCTTTGTAGTCCGACAACGTATCGGCAATACGCTGAGCGATTTGTAAATCCTTCAGGAAATGCTGTCCTAATGCTTTCTTTGGCTTAACTAATCTCATCCAGTTCTTTGGTGTAAAATGTTCGTATTAAAATATAATGCTTATCTTTGCGGGTGCACAAAAATACAACAAATAATTTAAAGTATCCTACGTAGAATGAATTTTAAGAGTATCCTACAAACGTTTGTCAAGATATTTTTACCCTTAGCTTTTGGCTGTTTGCTGCTTTGGTTTTTATATAGTCATATGGATGTCACCGAGATATGGCGTGTCATCCGTGAGGGGGTAAGATATGATATCATATTGGTTTCTTTACTGTTCGGCCTGTTTGCCAATGTGGTTCGCGGATTGCGTTGGGGGTTGTTGATTTCCTCATTGGGCGAGCGCTTTAAAATGAGTAATATCATTTATGCCGTGCTGGGAAACTATGCCGTGAATATGGTGCTGCCGCGTGTCGGCGAAGTCTGGCGTTGCGGTATTATCACCAAGTATGATAAGATCCCGTTTACCAAGTTGCTGGGAACCTTGCTGATCGACCGTGTGAGCGATACAATTGTAGTGGGATCGATTACTTTGTTGATTTTTATTTTCAATTTCGACTTCTTTGTCAGCTTCTTTGCGAAGAACCCTGCATTGCTGGAAGGCTTTCAGAAAATGTTCGATTCGATATGGATTTACGTCGGTGCAGTAATTTTAGTGGTCGGAATTTGGTTTGTTTTCAAATATATGAGTAACTTTACGCTGGTGCAGAAAGCAAAGGCGTTGTTGCTGAATGTATGGGACGGAATGAAGAGCATCTGGCTGCTGAAGCAGAAAGGACGTTTCGTGGCACAGACATTGATGATATGGGGTGGCTATTTCTGTTATTTCTATATAACGTTCTATGCATTCGACTTTACCCGTGATCTGGGAATAACGGTCGGACTGATTGCTTTTACCATGAGTAGCATCGGGGTTGCCGTCCCTGTACAGGCGGGAATAGGTGCCTGGCATTTCATGGTGATCGCTACGCTGGTCTGCTTTGGTGTCAACGAAAATGATGCTGCCGCTTTTGCCCTGGTGGTTCATACGGTGCAGACGGTATGGACGGTGTTGTGCGGTCTGTTCGGCATTGTGGCTCTGCCGCTTACGAACAAAGAGACACCCGCCGTTGTTTCAGAATAGATACTATATGTATAAAATAAGAGTTTTTAAAATTAAACATTAAGTCTATGTCAGCAGAAATCAAGAATCTTTCCCCGCAGCATGTCTGGGGTTATTTCTATGACCTCACACAAATCCCCCGTCCGACAGGACACATGGAAGCAGTCACTCGTTTTGTAGAAGCTTTTGGAAAAGGATTGGGATTGGAAACTTTGCGGGATGGAGCAGGAAACGTTCTGATCCGTAAACCGGCCACTCCCGGAATGGAAGGCCGCAAAACTGTAATCCTGCAATCTCACCTGGATATGGTTCCCCAGAAAAATTCTTCTGTGAAACATGATTTTCTGACTGACCCGATTGATGCTTATATAGATGGCGACTGGGTAACAGCCCGTGAAACGACATTGGGTGCCGACAATGGCATCGGTGCTTCGTTGGCTATGGCAGTGCTTTCTGATACGACTATCAAGCACGGACCGATAGAAGCTCTTTTCACGATCGATGAAGAAGAAGGAATGGATGGCGCTTTCGGTTTGAAGCCCGGTTTCCTGAAAGGAGAAACATTGATTAACTGCGATTCGGAAGAAGAAGGCGAATTGTTTGTCGGTTGTGCCGGCGGTGCAGACCTGAATATTTCGATTCAGTTTAAAGAAGATACTTATATTCCTGAAGGTGATGTGGCTGTAAAGCTGAGCCTGACAGGATTGAAAGGCGGTCACTCGGGTGTGGATATCCATTTGGGACGTGCCAATGCCAATAAATTAATGTTCCGTTTCCTGAAAGAGGCCGTTTGCGACTATGGGGCTCGCCTGTCGTCTATCGAAGGCGGTTCGTTGCGTAATGCGATTCCGCGTGAGGCATTTGCCGTTGTTACCATTCCCGGTGATAATGTGGAGGCTTTATGGGAGCTGGTGAGCGATTATCAGGATATGTTCCGGGAGGAATATAAAGGCATTGAGAATAATATCAGCTTTGTTGCCGATATGACTGATCTGCCCGGCACACTGATTCCGGAAGAGATTCAGGATGATATTATCAATGCGATCGAAGGTTGCCAGAATGGTGTGATCAGCATGTTGAGTGATTTCCCCGGAACGGTGGAATCTTCTTCCAACCTGGCCATCGTCAAATCATCCAATGAATTGATTGAAATAAAGATATTGGTCCGCAGTTCATCGGAGAGCCGTAAGGCCTCTGTTTGTTCAAGCCTGGAAAGTATATTTGCTTTGGCAGGAGCTAAGGTGGAATACGGCGGTTCTTATGGCGGATGGCAGCCGAACATCAATTCTCCGATTCTGAACGTAATGCAGCAGACATACGAGGAATTGTTCGGAAAGAAACCTTCGGTAAAGGTCATGCATGCCGGACTGGAATGCGGCATCATCCAGGAATCTTATCCTACAATGGATATGATTTCTATCGGTCCGGATCTGGAGCACCCACACTCACCGGATGAAAGGGTGAACATCGCGACAGTGCAAAAAGTGTGGGACTTCATTGTCGCTACGTTGGAAAGAATCTAAGTACGAAAATCTACCCTTTATACGAAAGGCTGCATTCCCGTTTTGGAGTATGCAGCCTTTTTGCCTATATTTTGGAACAAAAAGTGAAGTGTTTTGCCTATGTTTTGAAACAAAAAGCGAGTGCCTTTGCCTATGTTTTGAAACAAATCAGTATATTTGTGTCTGAAAATCAATTCGTTTGATCAATGTTCCTTTTTATTATGTAGGCTCATTGGATGCGGTAATGTCCAAACATATAAAATCGGCTATAAACTAAAAAGGAAAGAAAAAAATTGTACTTTTGTGAGCTACATTAATAAAGTACAAAATAATGGCTAATGATGACTTGAAACAAGCCTGGAAAATTCCGGAGCCGACGCTTCGGAGATTGCCCTGGTATCTTGCTTTTCTGAAACTGATGAAAGGTAAGGGAGAGACGTTTGTATCATCTACCCAGATTGCTAAAGAAATTAATGTAGATCCCAGCCAGGTGGCGAAAGATCTTTCGTTTGTAAATATTTCGGGGAAAACCAGGGTAGGCTATGATATTTGTGCCCTTGTGGATGTGTTGGAGGATTTTTTAGGTTTTACCGCGCAGCACAAGGCCTTTTTATTTGGTGTTGGTAGCCTGGGAGCTGCTTTATTGCAGGACACCGGGTTGAATCAGTACGGTCTGGAGATCGTTGCCGGATTTGATGTCCGCAAGGAACTGGCCGGAACGGTAGTCAATGGCATTCCTGTATTTCATTTGGATGATTTTCCTGCCAAGCAGAAAGAATTCGGGGCGACGATCGGTGTTATTACCGTGCCTGTCGATAAAGCGCAGGAGGTGACCGAACAGATCATTGCCGGAGGAATCAAAGCCTTATGGAATTTTACCCCGTTCCGTATCCGTGTCCCGGAACATATTGTGGTACAGAACACTTCCATGTATGCCCATCTGGCTGTCATGTTTAATCGCTTGAACTCAATTAATCACTGAAATGAAGATTATAGCAGTAGGAATGAATTATGCAGAACACAATAAAGAGCTGCATCATTCGTTAGAATTATCGGAGCCTACTATCTTTATGAAATCCGATTCCTCCCTGTTGAAGGATGGAAAACCGTTTTTCATTCCCGATTTTTCATCGGAGATACATTATGAAACGGAGATTGTCGTGAAGATAGACCGGCTGGGTAAGAACATCGCCGAACGTTTTGCGCATCGTTACTATAATGAAGTAACAGTCGGTATCGATTTTACCGCCCGTGATCTGCAAAGAGAGTTGCGTGCGAAAGGATCACCCTGGGAGATCAGTAAAGCATTTGATAATTCGGCTGTTATCGGGGCGTTTGTGCCATTGGACAGAGTAGGGGATATCAACCGTATCCCGTTCCATCTGGATATAAACGGTCAGAAAGTACAGGAGGGAAATACCTCGGATATGCTTTTTCCGGTAGACAAGATTATCGCTTATGTGAGCCGTTTCTTTACCCTGAAGATAGGAGATTTGATTTTTACAGGTACGCCGGTGGGTGTAGGGCCGGTTAAGATCGATGATCATTTGCAGGGCTATATCGGCGAGCGGAAGCTTTTGGATTTCCACGTGAGATAACGGGAAATGAATGACTATGCTACGAATACTATATACATTAATAATAAGTATCTGCTTTTTTACTTCTGCCTGGGCGGATGGTAGCAAATATGCAGCCAGTTCCGCATTGTCGTCCGGCAAATGGGTGAAGGTACAGGTTGAAGACAGAGGATTTTATAAACTGACATATGCCGACCTGCGTGGAATGGGGTTCTCTGATCCTGCCAAGGTTTCCGTACATGGGTATGGTGGTTGTATGTTGGATGAAGATTTCTCGACTCCTTATATTGATGATGTTCCTGCCGTGCCGGTCTGGCGTGGCGACGATTTCTTTCTTTTCTATGGTTGCGGGGTTATCAAATGGGATTATGATAAAAGTACGGGAAGTTTTATTCATACCAATAATCCCTATTCCAATTACGGTTATTACTTCCTGACGGATGCGACGGGTACAAAAGAAATGGAATCTGTGGCGTCTGCTGCCGGTGCTTCTTTGAAAGTGACAACTTATGATGATTATCTTCTGCATGAAAAAGACCTTGTTTCCGTCAATAATTCAGGACGTGAGCTTTTTGGAGAAGCGATGGATATGACCCTTTCAAGGGATTTTTCATTTAACGGTATAACCGGTATAACCAATGATGACGGTAAGGTAACGTTGCGTTTTATCGCCAAGCCGACAAGTGGTAACGGAAGTGTGACCATGAGCGTGGATGGAAACAAAGTGTTGGAAAGGAGTATCTCTTATAGCAGTACGGGTGGTAGTGAAACGTATACTATGGCACGTTCGGTATATGAGGTCGTCGATTGGAAAGGTGACAAAAGTACAAATGTAAAAGTAAATGTAAGATACGGACAATTAGGGCATAAGAACGTACATCTGGACTTTATCCGTTTGCAGATGAAACGTGAACTGCAACCCTATGGCGCCTGTACTTTTTTCCGTAGCCTGGCTTCGGTAAATAACGCTTCCCGTTTCGTTATTCAGAATGCGAATGCGAATACGTTGGTCTTTGATGTGACCGATAAGTTGAACCCGAAACGGATGGAAACGGAATTGAGCGGAAGCGAATTGTCTTTCTCTATTCCGGCAGGAACGTTGAGGGAATTTGCCCTGGTGCAGCGAAACCAGACATTGCCGTCCCCCGAAGTGATAGGCGATGTGGCGAATCAGGATTTGCATGCTTTGCCGCAGACAGATATGGTTATTATCGTCCAGTCAGGTTTGGCTTCGCAGGCAGAACGTCTGGCCGAAGCACATCGTACCCGCGACGGGTTGACTGTCCAGGTCGTTTCTCCGGATGCTATTTATAATGAATTTTCCAGTGGAACCCCGGATGCGACAGCCTACCGTCGTTTTATGAAGATGTTTTATGACCGGCAGACTTCGGAGGCCGATGCTCCCAAATATCTGCTTCTTTTCGGTGACGGGGCATTTGACAATCGCTTCATTACTTCAAGTTGGCAGAATGTGGCAAAGAACAATATGCTGCTGACTTATCAGACTGAGGAATCTTTGGATGATAAATCATATGTGGTAGATGACTATTTCGGTTTTCTGGATGACAGCAATAACGGAAAGGGGTTAGTGTCAGCCAGAGTGGATATCGGTATCGGACGTTTCCCTGTCCGGACATTGACCGAGGCGACCGATATGGTGGATAAGGTTATCAACTATATGGATAATAAAGAGACCGGATCGTGGAAGAATAACGTCTGCTTTGTCGCAGATGACGGAAGTAATGCGGACGGTTACATGATACAGCATGCTCAACAGGCTGATGATCTGGGCGAATATATAAATACCAGTCATCCGGAGTTCATGGTAAATAAGATTTATTTTGATTCTTATAAAAAGGACTTTTCCGGAGGTTTAAGTACCTATCCCGATGTAAAGACGAATCTTCAGAAACAGCTTAAGAACGGATTGTTGCTGATCAATTATACAGGTCATGGTAATACCGTATCCTGGAGTGATGAAAAGGTATTGACAGAAAGTGATATAACGAAATCAACTTATACCCGTCTGCCTGTGTGGATTACGGCGACTTGTGACTTCTGCCGTTTTGATGCTCCGGTTACTTCCGCCGGCGAGCAGGTGTTTCTGAATAAGGTAAGTGGTGGTATCGGTTTGTTTACTACGACTCGTGTGGCTTATTCCAGTCCTAACTTTTCTATTAATGACAACTTGATCCGTAACTTGTTCGAGAAAAAGAACGGACGTCGGCTAACGTTGGGTGAGGTGATGAAAGCGACCAAACAGGCATTGGGTTCCAGCCGTTATAAGTTGGGGTTCGCTTTGATCGGCGATCCCGCATTAAAGCTGGCTTATCCGGAGTACCGGATGCGGGTGACTGCTATAAACGGGAATCCGGTAACGGACGAACCGGTCGATTTTAAAGCATTGCAGAAGATAACGGTGGAAGGCGAAGTATTGGATCCGGGAGGAAATATTGCAACTGGCTTTAATGGTCTGCTGAACCCGACCGTCATGGACAGCCGCCTATCTTATGAGACATTGGATAATAATAAGACCGGAACGAAATTCAAATATACAGATTATTCGAATATACTTTTTATCGGCAATGATTCAGTTCGTGCCGGAAAGTTCAGTTTCACGTTTACTGTGCCGAAGGATATTTCTTATTCGAATGAGTTCGGTAAGATGAATCTCTACGCATCGGATGAGACCAATAATCTGGAGGCACAGGGTGCTTATCTGAATTATCGGGTCGGGGGAACCGATGATAACGCGGAAGACGATTATGATGGTCCTGAAATCCGTGCTTTATACCTGAACGATTCGACATTCGTCAGTGGCGACCAGGTCAATACAACCCCGTTCTTTGTGGCGCGTCTTTGGGATAAGAGTGGCGTGAATATAACGGGTAGCAGCATCGGTCATGATATGATGCTGATTATCGACGGCGATCCTTCGTTCAGCTTTAATCTGAACAGTTATTATGAACTGATTCCGGGAAGTGACGGAGAAGGGATCGCGAAATACCTGATCCCTGCCTTAACGCCGGGAATCCATATCGCAGAGTTTAAAGTCTGGGATATACAGAACAATTCGACGACATATGAATTTGAATTTGAGGTAGTCGAGGGATTGAAGCCTTATCTGTTGGAGTTGACGGCATCGCCCAGTCCGGCACGTGAACAGGTGGAGTTCCATTTGTTCCATAATCGTCCGGAAAGCCAGCTGACAGTCGGTATCATGGTGTACGATATGATGGGACGTCTGCAATGGAAGCATCAGGAGACCGGCGCTTCCGAACTGTTCAAGTCCTATACGGTAACCTGGGATCTGACGAATAACCGGGGAGGACGCCTTCGTCCCGGGGTGTATATTTATCGTGCGGCGATCAGCTCGGGTGGCTCCAAAGAGGCAACAGACGCAAAGAAATTAATAATCCTCGCACAATAAAGTAATATAAAATCAGTTTATATGTTGGTAGGGTAAATTTTATTTACCGCGTTTTTAACAGATATAGTATGATAAAAGAATTAAAAATCAGTACACTTATAGTTGTAATTAGCCTTTTGGCAACTTTTACGGCATTGCACGCCGAAGGTGATAAGGCTAAGTTTGCTCCGGTTAATACTGCAGTGCCTTCGCTATCAATTGCACCTGATGCACGTGGTGGTGGTATGGGTGATAACGGGGCGTCGACTACTCCCGATATAAACTCTCAATATTGGAACCCTGCTAAATATGCGTTTATGTATAGTAAGGCAGGCGTTTCTTTATCATATACTCCCTGGTTGCGTAAGTTGGTAAACGACGTGGCTTTGGCGAATCTGTCCGGTTACTATAAAATCGGAGATAGCGATTTGCAGGCTGTCGGTGCTTCCTTGCGTTATTTCTCGTTGGGAGATGTACCCTATAATCCTATTACCGGAGAGTCGACAGGTAATTATTCCGTTAGTCCGTATGAAATGGCTTTCGATGTAAGTTATAGCCGTAAATTGTCTGAATCTTTTTCGATGGCTGTGGCCATGCGTTATATCCGTTCGGATATGGGAACCGACCCGGCTGATGAAAGCCGCGTGCCCGGTAATGCCTTTGCTGCGGATATTGCGGGTTATCTGGAGAAATATGTGATTCTGGGTAACAGTGAATGTTTGTGGAGTTTCGGTTTCAATGTGTCTAATATTGGTACTAAAATCTCTTATGACGGGGGAGAGCATAATGAATTTATTCCGACAACACTTCGTCTGGGTACCGGTTTGCTGTATCCGATCGATGATTATAACCGGATCGGTTTGTATCTGGATTTGAGTAAGTATCTGGTTCCGAGTCTGCCTTATTTGCAGGAAGGGTATACGGATGAAGAGAAAGCCGAATACGATAAGAAAAAAGAAGAATATAATAATGTATCCGGTATCTCCGGTATCTTCAAATCTTTCGGTGATTCGCCTGACGGTTTCAAAGGTGAATTGCAGGAAGTGATGGTCTCGATCGGTGCCGAGTATAGTTATAACGAGCAGTTTTTTCTTCGTGGAGGTTATTTTTATGAGAATGCCAATAAGGGTAACCGTCAGTATTTCTCAGTCGGAGCCGGTTTCCGCATGAGTGTATTCCAGTTGGATGCAGCCTATCTGGTAAGTACCGTTCAGAGTAACCCGTTGGACCAGACACTCCGTTTCACACTGTCGTTTGATATGGACGGGATAAAGAACCTGTTCAGATAATTGAAGATTGAATATTAAGAACTGAAAATTATGAAGATACGGGTTGGTTTCGGCTATGATGTGCATGCGTTTGTCGCTGACCGTGAGTTATGGTTAGGAGGGATTCGAATCGAACATTCAATGGGGTTGCAAGGGCATAGCGATGCGGATGTGTTGATACATGCCATTTGTGATGCTTTGCTGGGGGCTGCCAATATGCGTGATATCGGTTATCATTTCCCTGATACGGCTGAAGAGTATGAAGGTATTGACAGTAAAGTTTTACTCTATGAAACAATGGAGTTGCTTCGTGATGCCGGCTATACGTTGGGTAATATAGATGCAACGATCGCAGCTGAAAAACCGAAATTGAATCCGCATATCCCGGCGATGAAGCAGACATTGGCCGAAGTGATGGGAGTAGATGCAGAGGATATATCCATCAAAGCGACTACCACAGAAAAGCTGGGTTTCACCGGACGCCAGGAAGGGATAGCCGCTTATGCTACTGTCTTGATTCAGAAATGACAATGTCTTTATGATGAACTTCGCAGGGGATGGTGAACCAGAAGGTACTTCCTTTCCCCTCTTCCGATTCGACTCCGATCTCTCCGTTCAGACGTTTTACAATTGTCAGGCAGATAGATAATCCCAGTCCTGTACCTTGTATGAAATTGTCAAATTTGGCAAAACGTTCGAACACGTGCGGAAGGTTTTCTTTGGAAATACCTTTGCCGGTGTCGGAAACATAGAAACGCAGGCCGCCTTCTATTTCTTCATATCCCATTCTTATAGTTCCTCTGAAAGTGAATTTGCAGGCATTGGTCAGAAAATTGGTTATGACCTGTGTCAGGCGTGTCTTTTCCGAATAGATAAAACAGGGATGTACGGGGGTTGAACATTCCAGTGTTACTTCTTCTTTTGTCCGGCTTTTGAATGTCTGTGCCAGTGTGGTGAATAACGAAGAAACATTGATGTTGGAGAAGGTAAAATCCAATTGACCGGCCTCTATCTTTGATAAATCCAGTATGTCGTTGACCAGTTGGAGCAATAGCTCGTTATTGGTTTCGATGATATTACAGAATTCGGCAGTGTCTTCTGGACTTTCCGAATGGGCGATCAGGTTGGAGAAGCCGACGATGGCATTGAGCGGAGTGCGTATTTCGTGGCTCATGTTTGCCAGAAACGCAGATTTCAGCCGGTTAGCCTCTTCCGCTTTTTCCTTTTCGCGACGTTCGTCTTCCTGTTTCAGTTTTTGGATATAAAGCCGGAAGCGCAGGACGGCAATTGTTGCCAGCAGGATAATGATTGCAAATGCACTGAACAGATGTATTTTATATTTCTGAAAGAATGTCGGTGGCTGCTGGTAATAAATGGCGTTGGGTGGAAAGCGGGACGGTTCGATGCCGTGATTGAGCAGATGCTGGTAATTGAGATAGGTGTGCGGTTCCCCTCCGATATGGGTTTGGATATCCCGGGCTGCAGTTCCTTGCCATATTAACCGGACGGTGGTAATAACAGATTCGCTGAAATCATTTTCCGAGATATAATGTCCCCCGGCAAAATTGCCGTTCTCGATGTTCAGGTCTGCCAGAAGATAGACTGGTGGCAGGGAAAAACTGTTGGTCATCTTTTGCATGTTATCGATCAGGTAATGATTCTCTTTGGAACTCTTGAAGACAAACCAGGAGTAATAGATGATACCTGCTTTCTGGTCATATATACTTAAGCTGTCCAACAGATTTTCGGTAGAGAGGGCTGGAGTGGACAACACTTCCAGTTTTAACTCGGGATAATTTGCCTGTATTGTTTTTGAAAGCTCCTGTTTGGTATATAAACTAATGTAGCGGTTGTCGCAAATAAAGATTATTTTTTTCAGTTCAGGCTGTAGCTTCTTTATTGTTTCAATGGTCTCTTTTACGAAAAGGGGCTGGATCAGTCTGGTTGTATTGTATCCTTTTATCTCATCTTCCGTAAGAGCCATATGTTCGATAGTTTCCAGGTCTCTTTTCAGTAAATATTCTATTTTTATCGGGACCAGTTCCTGCGAATGGCAGATGATGGAAGGTACATTTTTCCATTCATTATCGAAAAGGGGACGGCACAGCAACCAGGCCGGATCGCCTATGCAAACAACGACTTTGGGAGGGGTGGGGTATTTATTACGTAATATTTCCAGTTTCTCATTTACATCTGTCGTATCTTTTATAGCAGGGATAGATAACTCCTCGCCAAGCACTGTTATATGTTCCTGGGTAAAAGTCTTATTGATTGCTTCGTAAATACCTTGCGTCCATACTTCGTTAAAGTTGATGGAATGGATAACTAAAATATAACCGTCCTTATCGTCCGGCAGGGCATACATGGAACGATCAATCAGTAGTATAAGGGATAATATGAAAAAAAGTCTTTTCATACGAACTAGTGTGATAGTTAAAATAGTTATGAAAATCAGTCTGTTTCAAGCAAAGATATGTATTATTCTCCGTTCTTTTGCTTATCCCGCTGTTAATTTGTAGTTTTGAACCAAATAAAATGTAATGAATTATGAAGAATAATGACTGGAAAGACCGTTTAGGGGTGATGTATTCCACCAATCCGGATTTTCAATATAATACAGGGGATGAGGAAGAAGAAGATACACTTCCCAAAGAGAAACAACAATTGCGTATCTCGCTGGACAAGCGGAACCGGGGTGGTAAAGCCGTTACATTGGTGACCGGATTCCGTGGTACGACAGAGGATATGGAGGCTTTAGGTAAATTCCTGAAGGTAAAATGCGGGGTAGGCGGTTCCGCTAAGGACGGAGAAATCATCGTACAGGGCGATTTGCGTCAGAAAGTACTCGAAATCCTCCAAAAGGAAGGCTATGTAAAGAGCCGGATTATTTGAGGAGATTCAATATTAAAACCTCTCATTAATAATTAAAACTATGCTGACTGTTTACAGAGCTTCGGCGGGAGCCGGAAAAACCCATAAGCTGACCGGTGAATACCTGACCTTGCTGTTTGGCGGGACGGGAGCCTATCGCCGTATTTTGGCGGTGACGTTTACCAATAAGGCTACCGATGAGATGAAAAGCCGTATTGTGGAGGAACTTTACAACCTCTCTTCCGGTCGTAAGTCTGATTATGTGGAATCTTTGCGGGCTACCTATGCACTGACCGAGGAACAAGTCCGTAAACAGGCAAAAAAGATATTAACCGATATCCTACACGATTATTCTGCATTCAATATCAGTACCATCGACCGTTTCTTCCAGCAGACTATGCGTGCTTTTACCCGTGAAATAGGTTTGCAGGGTGGCTATGGCATTGAAATGGACCAGGAGCTGGTGCTCACTTCAGCTGTCGATAACCTGCTGGCTGACCTTGAAAAGCCGGAAAGCAAGGAACTGTTAGGCTGGCTGATTCGTTTCGCCGAAGATAAGATAGAGAATGGAGGCGAATGGAACCTCCGTAAAGATATCATGTCCCTGAGCCGTGAAGTTTTTAAGGAAAGCTACAAGGCATCCAGTGAAGAAGTGGCCAAAGATATCGAGGATAAGGAAGCACTCGAAAACTATAAAAATGAACTCTTTGGTATTATCCGTTCGGTAGAAGCCGAAGCGAAGCGATTGGGCGAGAGCGGTCTTGCCTTACTCAATAAATATGCCATCCGTACAACCGATTTTAAGGGAGGAAGCCGTTCTCCGCTTACCCTGCTGGACCGTCTGGCGAAAGGTGAGATGAAAGAGCCGACAGCCACCTTTATCGGCCTAGCCGATAATCTGGAAGGCTGTTTTACCAAAACAACTCCGATAGGAATGCGTCAGGTCATCGGTTGTGTTTTTGAAGACGGTCTGAATGATTGTATCAAACGTATCATCGCCCTGTTCTCTAATCTGACCGCTTATAATACGGCTCGTGAAATCGTACGTTATTATTATACGCTGGGTATCCTGACCGACGTTTCCCGCCAGATCGCCTCCTATCGGGAGGAAAAGAATGTCATGCTGATTGCCGATACGACCGAGCTGCTGAATAAAGTGATCGGAGGCAGCGATGCCCCGTTCATCTATGAAAAGACCGGTACGCACGTCGATCATTATATGATTGATGAATTTCAGGACACCAGCGGCATGCAATGGAACAACTTCCGTCCGCTGATCGAAGAAAGCCTGGCACACGACCGGGCCAATCTGATTGTGGGAGACGTAAAACAAAGTATCTACCGCTTCCGCAACTCCGACTGGAAATTGCTGGATGAACAGGTGCAAGCCGATTTCTCGCAGGAAGAAGTTCGGGAAGAAACATTGAAGGAAAACTGGCGCAGCTGCCGGAATATCGTTGAATTTAATAATACGTTCTTTACCGCTATCCCCGGTGTCTTGCAAAGCGTATATAACGAAAGCCTGCTGACCTCTTCGCTGAGTGAAGAACAGCGTGCCGCCTATCTGACAAAGATCATGTCGGCTTATACGAAAAGTTATCAACAGGTTCCGCCGCCGTTCAAACAGAAAGACGGCCATGTCAAAATAGAATTTTTTGCCGGTGATGAAGAGAAAGACTGGAAAGAAGAAGCCCTGGACCGTCTGCCCGGTGTGGTGGAACAATTACAGGATAACGGTTATGCCCTGAAGGATATCGCCATTTTGGTCCGTACCAATATGGAAGGGGCGATGGTGGCTGAAAAGCTGCTTTCCTATAAGGAGGCAAACCCTTCCGACCGTTATCATTACGACATAATCTCCGACGACGCCCTGTTTGTCAGCGGATCGCCGGCTGTTCGTTTTATGGTTGCCCTGTTGCGGTATCTGAGAAATCCGGAAGATAAAATCAATGAACAGACAGCCTTGTACTCTTACCGGATTTTACAGGGAGCGACGAAGGACGAGAATCTCTCGGAGGCATATTCCGTAACCGTTTCCGGCCTGACTTTTCCGCCGGAGATTGCATCGGAGTTGCAGACTCTTTCCCGCCAGTCACTGTATGAAATATCAGAAGGACTTTTCCGTCTTTTCTCCGGAGAATTTCAGAATAACGAACAGGTCTTCGTTCAGGCGTTTCTCGATATGGTATCGGAGTATACCCAAAAAGAAAGTGCCGATCTGACCCGCTTCCTGAAATGGTGGGATGAGACAGGATATCGTAAAACAATCGCTACCCCGGATGCGCAGAATGCTATCCGTATCCTTACCGTCCATAAGTCGAAAGGACTCGGATTCAAGGTCGTCATTATTCCGTTCGGTGACTGGGAAATAGACCATAAGCCCAGCAAACCGGTTATCCTGTGGTGTAAACCGGAAACCAAACCGTTCAACCGGCTGCATCTGGTTCCTGTCCGCTATAGCCAGTCGCTGGGAAATACCATTTTTGCGGAAGACTATTTCCGTGAGCGGTTGCATGCTTTCATTGATAATCTGAATACATTATATGTCGCTTTCACCCGCTCCAAAGACGAACTGATCGTTTTTGCTCCCCGTCCGAAAAAGATAAAGGAAGAGACCGGCGAAGTCGAAAAGATATCTTCCATGGCCGATGCTTTATGGGCAGGCTTGTATCTGGAAGTGAAGGATACCCGGGAAGGAGACACGCTTGTTTCATTGCCTTCTTCTTTTGATACGAAAGAAGGGATCTTTGAACTGGGTAGTTGGTGGCATCCCGCAGCAGCCAAGCAGGATGGACACAGTCCCGAGGAGATCGCGATGGCTCGTATTAACTCTATTTCCCCCGACGACCGTTTACAGCTTCGTCTGCATGGCAAAGGCTTTTTCTTTGATAATGCCCGCCGTAAGCACGGTGCCCTGATGCACGAGGTGCTCAGCCAGATACGGACACAAAAAGATATCTCCGCGGCCGTCGAAAGTTATCGTTTGGCCGGTGTCATTAATAAGGATGAAGCAGAGTCGCTGATTGTCCGGCTGGAAGAATTGCTGGAAATGCCGGAAGTGCATCCTTGGTATGACGGGACGGCCCGTGTGCTGAATGAAGTCGATATCCTTTTCGGAAAAGGACTGTCCAAACGTCCCGACCGGGTTATGATATCGGAAGATAAAGTCGTGGTGATCGACTATAAATTCGGTGAAATTCAGGATAAGAGATATCATAACCAGGTGAAGAATTATATGAAACTGATCCGGCAGATGGGATATGAAATGGTAGAGGGTTACCTGTGGTATGTGGAACTGGGAGAAATAGAGGCTGTAGCCTGTCCCCGTGCTTGACACGGGGTCGCTGAAGAACCGGCAAATCTAAATAGAGGATACGGTCGGTGTCTCTGCGATCCTGTGTCAGGCATGGGATCAGGGGATATGTCAACCGATTTGTCATCTTATTTGTTTTGTTATTCCGTAAAAATGAATACTTTTGCAAATTGTAATAAAAACGCAGTTTAAGAAGAAGGATGAAAGTACATAAAGAAGGAACAGGCCTGCTACTTACGTTATTTACGGTTTTATTTGTCGTAAATGTCGCATTATACCATACCGTAGGTAAGGGAGTGCTGTTCTATTCCGTTGCGACAGTTTCGACTATTCTTTTCCTGCTGATCCTGAATTTCTTCCGCAGTCCGTTTCGTCGTTTTCCTTACGACTCTGAAGGTCTGGTGATTGCACCTGCCGACGGTACGATCGTAGCAATCGAGGAAGTGATGGAAAACGAGATCCTTCACCGGAAATGTTTGCAGATATCTATCTTTATGTCCGTGTTTAACGTACATGCCAACTGGTTTCCGGTAAACGGCACCGTGAAACATGTCTCTCATAATAACGGACGGTTCATGGCGGCCTATTTGCCGAAGAGCAGTACTGAAAACGAACGTTCGGCCGTTGTTATCACGACCAAGAACGGGGTGGATGTACTGGCACGCCAGATTGCGGGAGCACTTGCCCGGCGTATTGTTACGTATGCCAAGGTCGGAGAAAAATGTCACGTGGATGAACAGATGGGTTTTATCAAATTCGGGTCGCGTGTAGATGTTTATTTGCCGGTGGGAACCGAAGTCTTGATTGAGATGGATCAGAAGGTGACCGGTAATCAGACACCGATTGCACGGTTAAGCAAATGCCCGTGCGAATAGAATCCGGAAAATATACGAAAGAATGAATATAAGAAAGCATATCCCCAATACAATCACTTGTTTGAGTCTTGTATCAGGATGCATCGCCACTGTGATGGCTTTGCAGGATAATTATTTGTGGGCTGCCATATGGATCATCATTGCTGCCGTGTTCGATTTTTTCGACGGCTTTGCCGCCCGTTTGCTGAAGGCTTATTCTCCGATGGGAAAAGAGTTGGACTCATTGTCGGATATGGTGAGTTTCGGAGTGGCACCCGGTATGATCGTATTCTCGATGCTGGGACAGGCAAGCCTTCCTTTAGGCGAGATAGGACGTTATATTCCTTATCTGGCTTTTGTGATTCCTGCTTTCTCCGGTTTGCGTCTTGCCAAATTCAATATTGATGAGCGGCAGACAACTTCATTTATCGGAATGCCGGTTCCGGCACATGCGTTATTCTGGGCTTCGGTCGGATATTCATTGTCTCCTTTGAGCCAGGCGAATAATGTCTTATTTATAGTGGTTACGCTGGTGGTGGCGTTGGCTACTTCCTTATTGCTTGTGTCTGAGATCCCTATGTTCTCGTTAAAGATCAAGACGGTTGCATGGAAAGGTAATGAAAGACGCTATATATTAGTGGGTTGCGCAGTCCTGTTCGTTGCCTTTTTCGGTATGCTTGGTATAGCGGGAACAATTCTTCTCTATATCCTCTTGTCTATTTTTAACAAAAGGCAGTAAACAAGAGGTCTGGTCTATGTGTTTCTCTTATAAACCAACTAAGTAACGAATAATATTATGTTTAAGTTTTTGTTTGTAATGTTTTTCTTCTTCATCCTGTTAGTCTTCCTGATGGGTTTCTCTATCCTGCGTACATTTAAGAATATGTTGTTTGGTAGCGGAAGCAGCAATGCAAAGAAAGGGGAACAGCGTCGTCAGACAAGTAGTTACTCCGGTGGACAACGTCAGTCGCATAATACCGCTGAGGAAGATTATGCGGCCGCCAATCGCAAAAAGATCTTTACTAAGGACGAAGGCGAATATGTCGATTTCGAAGAAGTAAAATAAGAAGTTATTGATCAATAACACGAAAATATCAATCCGTTTTTTTGACGATCGTGAGGTCCGTGCAATCTGGGACGAAGAAAACAACAAATGGTGGTTTTCCGTATTGGATATTGTTGCAGTTCTTACGAGTCAAGATGACTACACTAAAACACGAAATTATTGGAAATACCTTAAGGCCAAGTTAAAGAAAGAAGGTAATGAACTGGGTAGTGACACTACCCAGTTGAAGTTGAAGTCACCTGATGGCAAAATGCGACTTTCAAACGTACTTGATTACGACGGTATTATTGCTTTAGCGAAACATTTTCCCAATAACAAAGCTGTAAAGTTTCTCGATTGGTTTACTTATAGCGACAACAGTATTGACGGACAGAGTAAGAAAAAAGCGTATGCATTCTTTGAAAGCAATCTTATTAGCGAAGCAGAAATCGGAACAACGAAAAGTTTACAGCAAATTCATGCGTATCTCTTTGGCGGGTTATATGATTTTGCCGGGCAAATCAGACAAAAGAACATTTCGAAAGGCGGTTTTCAGTTCGCTGTATCGCATTTCTTAGGGAATACATTAAGGCAAATTGAAGAAATGCCCGAAAATACGTTTGAAGAAATTGTCGATAAATATGTTGAGATGAATATTGCCCATCCATTCATGGAAGGTAACGGCCGAAGTACTCGGATCTGGCTGGATTTGATCTTTAAAAAACGATTGAAGAAGTGTGTTGACTGGAGTCAGATCAATAAAAAGGATTATCTGAACGCAATGGTACAAAGTTCTACAAACAGTGTAAAGCTAAAGAATCTGCTGAAGAACGCCTTGACTGATAAGATTAATGACCGTGAACTATTTATGAAAGGCATTGATTATTCGTATTATTACGAAGAGGATGAATAACTGCCCGTTATCTGCGTGACTTAAAGAATTTCTGCATCTCTTCCGCACACTCTTTCTCCATTACTCCCTTTTTTACTATCGCTTTGGGATGGAAAGCCTTCGGCGCATATTGCTGAAAGCCTCTTTTCTCGTCGCTTGCCCCATATACGATGGTGCTGAGTTGGGACCATCCGATGGCGCCGGCACACATGATACAGGGTTCTACCGTTACATAAAGACTGCAATTAGTCAGATACTTGGCACCCAGTACGCCTACGGCTGCCGTTATGGCTAGCATTTCCGCATGGGCGGTCGGGTCGTTCAGCCGCTCCGTCTGGTTATGGGCTCGGGCAATAATCTGATTGTTACATACAACAACGGCCCCTACGGGCACTTCTCCTTCGTCGGCGGCAGCACGTGCTTCCACCAACGCCTGTTTCATAAAATATTCGTCGTTAAATGGATTCATCTTCTCATTTCTGTTTCTTTGAAGAGGGTAGGATAATCCTCTTCCAGTGTCTTGAGTATATGTGAAAGGATTGTTTCCCGGTACCAGCGGGATTTGTTTTCGATATTATATCTGGCAAGATAGCGGTCAACAGCCTTCTGCTCTTCATCGTTGAGCATAAAAGTAACCTTATGCACCCTCGGGCGATTGGGTTGGGGTGGTGAATATTTCCGTTTTAATGCCATATTGTGCAAATGTACAAGTGGAAGCCCAAATAAAAAAGAAAAACAGTATATTTGTGCAAATTAATAAGATGGCTGAACAAAACGATTTAGGCAGGGATGGTGAAGCAAGGGCACGCGATTATCTGATCCGTCAGGGCTACACGATTTTGCATACCAACTGGAGATGGCATCATTACGAACTGGATATTGTTGCCGTCAAGGAGAAGGATCTGGTTGTCGTAGAGGTGAAAACCCGCTCGGAAGATTATCTCCTTTCGCCCGAAGAAGCTGTCGATAATAAAAAGATCAGGCGTATTGTAGCGGCGGCAGATGCCTATGTCCGTTATTTTAACCTGGATTTGCCGGTCCGTTTCGACATCATCACCCTGGTAAAAGAGAAGGATGGTTTCCGGATCGAGCATATAGACGATGCTTTCTACGCTCCGTCCCGATAAAATAGAAAACTGAGAAAACGTATGAATATAGAAGAAGCCCGTGAATATTGTTTGTCGTTGAAAAACGTTACCGAATGTTTTCCTTTCGATGATGTCTCACTCGTCTTTAAAGTGGAGAACAAGATGTTTGCCCTTTTGCCTCTGGATGGAGAGGAACCGTATTTGGCTCTGAAATGTAATCCGGATTATACGGAAGAGTTGCGCGACCGTTATGCAGCAGTCGAAGGAGCTTATCATTTCAATAAGAAATACTGGAACGGAGTTTATCTGGAACGCGACATGTCCGACGACGATATCCGCCACTGGATTCGTCATTCCTATCGTGAGGTAATAGCCAAACTACCGAAGAAAATAAGAGAAGCATACGATGAATGAAGAAAATGAACAGCCGCGTATTATCCGGCTCGAAGAAACAACCTCTACAAATAATTATCTCCGCGGACTGGTAGGGAAAGAACCCTTACCGGAAGGGAGTATCGTTGTTACAGAATATCAGACAGCCGGACGAGGCCAGGTCGGAAACACCTGGGAGTCGGAACCGGGAAAGAATCTGATGTTTAGCATTATCCTGTATCCGGATTTCCTTCCGGCCAACCGCCAGTTCTTAATCTCCCAGATAGCTGCACTGAGTGTAAAGGAAACGCTTGATGCTTATGTGGACGGTATAACGGTGAAGTGGCCGAACGACATTTACTGGCGCGACAAGAAGATATGCGGCATGCTGATTGAGAACGACTTGACGGGGCATTCCCTGTATTGTTCCGTGATAGGCATCGGTATTAATATAAACCAGCGGGAGTTTCTGAGTGATGCTTTGAACCCTGTTTCACTGGTACAGATAACGGGTCGGGAATATGACCGGGAGGAAATCCTGAACAGTTTCCTGAAACGTCTTTACGACCGCTATCTCAGTCTGCTTCAGGAAAAGGAGGAAGAGATTCGGAGTGCTTATATGGCAGCCCTGTATCGCGGTAACGGCTTTCATCCTTACCGGGATGAACAAGGCGTCTTCCAGGCTTGTATCCTGGGAATAGAACCCACAGGACACCTGATTCTGAAAACAGATAACGGAGAAGTGAGGCTCTATGCATTCAAGGAAGTGTCGGTGGTAAACACTTAAAAATAGCGCTTTGGGGGGCACTTCTCTAAATAACATAGTATTAATCTAATATCAGAAATAACAATGAAGCAGTTATCTAATAACAAATGTATTCTTTTCTTTTTTGCATTATTCTTTATTTCCGGTCTGAATGCTCAGACTTCAAGTTCCTATGAACGTGACTGGCGCACCGACCGTCAAAAGATAAAGATCATTTCCTACAATATCATGGATGGTTTCAGCAACGGTTCGGATAAGGATCGTATCGCCCGTTTTACCGCCTGGGTAAAAGAACAATCCCCCGATGTACTGGCTTTGAACGAACTTTGCGGCTTCACTGAGGCCAAACTGAAAGAACTGGCAGCTTCTTACGGTCACCCTTATGCCGCAATTGTAAAGGAAAACGGTTATCCGGTCGGACTCACTTCGAAAACGCCTATCAAGGTTGTCGACAGAAAGATGGACGGTTACGGCCACGGCCTGTTACATTGCAAAGTTCTGAATATGGATTTTCTGGTGACGCATCTGAATCCTCATGATCGGTTAAAACGCAAAAAGGAAGCCGATAATATTATCGATTACATCAATAAAAATCAGTTAACCAATTGCCTGCTGATGGGTGACATGAATGCCCATTCCCCTTTCGATGCCTCCTGGACGGATGAACATCTGGAGAATTATGCTGTGATTTCTACTTTTATGGCAGCTTCATTGCATGACATTTGTTATATGTTCACCCCTGATAACCAACGTTATTCTTATCCTACCCGTATATTGACCAGTTCACCGAAAGGAGAGGCTTTACGCCGCCAGCAGGAGCGAATCGATTTCATATTTGTAACCGACAGCCTGCGTCCTGATTGTGTAGATGCGCAGATTTATAACGGTCCGGACAACGATTATCTTTCCGATCATTATCCGATAGGGATCAGTATGTTCATACCCAAAGAGTAGTTACAAATAAAGTTTCCGGAAATGTGGCGTCACTGGCTATATTACGGATGCTTATTCAGTATAAAAGAGTGAATTATGATGGTGATGCTGAGGTGTTATTCAGCGTCACCATTGTTGTTTTATAGCGTCACTTATTGCTCCATTGATGCTTAAGTCGCCACACTATTATATTTAAGGATATAGTATAGTACAATTAAGCCCTTTTCATACTTATTCTAAATATGAAATATATGCTTTTCTAAAAAGAAAGGTAAGCCTTACATATATGTAGATATGATCTTACATTTATGTACTTATATGCTTACATATTTAATACTAGTAAAGAAGATGGTTAAAGTCTACTACAATAGGGCTTAGTTCTTATAGTATAATGGGTTAACTGTTGTAGGCCGGTATAAAGGAGATAGATTAGAGAGTAGCTTTATTTTTGCTATGTAAAAATAGGTGATGCCGAATAATATTTCAGCGTCACTTGTAATATATTGATATATAGTGTTATATTAACTTTTTCTTTGTTTTGACACTGAATCGGTGAAAACTATATATTAATGTACATGTGTACATTAATATAATATACTTTCTTTATGAAAGAAATATAATATACATATGGTTCAGCTGTTGAAATATAAGAATTATATATAAAATAAGTAGTGACTAAAAAAAACGATCCTTTAAATACGTCAACAAAATTAATTATAACTTTTGAAACCACAACTCTTTTCCAAATAAATTTTGCATAACTATCTCCTTTCTTATCAAGAGAATAACAAAGTATGTACAAAATTAATGCTTTCGATTACGAATATCAAATAGTCTATAAATACTGGCTAGATTAAAGGATCGTTTTTTCTAGTCATTATACTTTGACTAAGGACGTAAAAGGTTGGATAAGAACTATTTCATTAACATTATTATTAATATTAAAATTTAGATTATGAACAAAAAGTTTTCTACTTTGGCGATTGCTTGTATGGCTTCGACTTTGTTCTCTTCTACTCAGGCTGCAACAATCAGCCAAGGTACAAGGGATGTAACGAAGATTGAAACTAACAAGTTTTATCAATTAGGTGACGCTACTGCAGGCAAAGTACTTGTTATGGTACCGGATGGTAATGGTTACACACTGAAACTGAAAGATGTTACTGCTGTAACAGATGTAAACTCAACACTGTGGTCTATTCAGTATTCTTATAGCAACAATGCTACTGGTCCTGATTTTACATTTGTAAATAAAGGAACAGGTATACCTTTGATGGTTAATCCTGGTGATGCTCCTTTGTATGATGCTACTAAAACTTATGCAGCAGCAGATGGTTTTGTGAAAATGAACGGAGCTGCTTCTTCCTGGAAATGGAAAAGTTCAACAGAAACTCAGTCTTCTCCGTTCGGAACAAGCGGTTTAATTTCTTATTTTGCAAAAGACTCTGTTGTTACTTTGGTAACAGGCGCAACTGCTACTCCTAATGCAACTGGCAATGGTTATACTAGTTCAGAAGATGTTTATTTGGTAAAAGCTCATGCCAGCAGAGATAAATGGGAAGGTCGTCATTTGAGACTGGCTCCTATTACTGCAGGTGCTGTAACTCTGAGTGCAAAAGACTTGAATACCAAATTAGCTACCGATCCGGAAGGAGATTCTTTCAAGTTAGGATCAACTCCGGAACTGAAAAAAGGAGTAAATAGCACATTAGGTAATCAATTTACAGATAATACTTTCCGAGCATGGGATATTCAGGCTGCTGCTACAGATGAAGATAATTTCAAGATGTATGTAGAGAATGGTAATTTTAATGTATCTGAGGGGGGACTTTTGTTACAGGTTATTGATGATGCCAATGATGCAGATCCTTATAAAGATACTTATCTGTTGGCAGATACTTTTTATATCGATGGTTTGTCTGTAAACAATCAGGATTTTGTTAAGTTTGGAACAGATAAGATGGTCACTGATACATGGCAGGGTAATAAATATATAAAGAATGTTCAACCTGGTCGTCTGGCCGCATCTTCCAAATTTAAATTTACTTATTATCCGACACAAGATAGTATTGCTATTGAAGTATTAGGTTATAACAAGAAAAATGGTTCAACAGGTGCTACAGCAACAACTGTGAACGGCAAGGCTACTCTTTGGGATCAGTCACAGTCTGATAAAACTGTTATCTTGAATAAATTAACAGCTTCTAATGAGATTACTTTGGGTACATCTCCTGCAAACGTTCGTTTTTTCTTGGGTGAAGGTACAACAAACCGTACATCAGAAAATAACGGTGTTTATGTAATCAAGAATGATAAAGACCAGTATTTGGCTGTTCCTATCTATAATACGAAGAAAGATAATGGAGTAAATGCTTGGGCTAATGCTCCGAAATGGGTTACTGTAAAAGCTTCTGAGCAGGAAGTGATGAACATGCCGGCTTACCAGTGGGTTATCTTAAAAGATCATGAAGAAACTTCGGAAATTGCCGAGCTGTCAACTGTAACACTTATTAACCGTGAATTTGCCGGTGTAAAACAAAGCATTCAGTTACGTCAGGAAGAAGGTGGTGCTTACAAGTTTGTTGCAGGTGGTCTGCATAATATTGACTCCCTGGATATCAAGCCTGTAACAGCTGCTGCATTAGGTAATGAAAAATTAGGTTATTTGAACTTGGATAACAAGGTGTTGGATGTAATGTCTTACAAGTTCAATTATCTGCATTCATATGCTGATGATAAATTCATCGGTATGAACGGGGATTCTATCCTGTATGTGAAAGATGCTGAATTGTCATTCTTTATGAATAAAGAAACAGCTGAAGTTCCTTATGGTATTACTGTGGATAATGCATTGAAAGCTAAAATTTCAGGTTTGAAACAGTTGAAACGTGTTATGTACACTCCGTATGTGAAGACTTCTAAGGGTAATCTTTATATTACATTAGATAGCGAGGGCAGATACAAAATGACTTCTGATGAAGCTAAAGCTAAGAAGTTCTATCTGAAAGAAAATAATTTCTATAAAGCTGAATCTGTAGAAGCAGCTCGTCCTTACTATGCATTCATCAATGTCGCAGCAACTGATTCAACGAAGATTGGTTCGGCTGACGAAGATCTGAGCGTAATCTTGAAAGATAATGTGCTGGAAGAAACAAGAACTTCTGCATTTGCAATTGTAGAAAATAACGCTCCTCTGTATCGTCGTTTCAATACTGCATTAGATGGTGCTGTAGAAGGCCAGGAAGATGCAGCTAAGCTTCTGAAGTTCAAAGAATATTATCGTGGTGAATATCTGATGGATGAAAACAATGAGAAATTCAAAAATGAAGGAGTTTGCTATTTGGGTATCGAAAGAGAAGATAAAGTTAATCCGAAAGCTGGTTTGTCATTTGTGGTTGATACAGCGACAATTGATAATGCTCCTAATGGAAAGATCAAACCGCAGTATTTCATCTATGTGAGTCAGAGTGAAAAAATTGCAGAACCGGCTAAACCTTGTGAACTGGATCACGAACACCTGAACGGTATTACAGAATGGACTTGTCCTCACGCTATTCCTGCAAAACCTGGCTTTACAAGAGCTAAATATCTGGTAAGTTTCGCAGATTCTCTGAAGGCTAAAGATGCAGATAAGTTGTATCAGTTTGGTGACTATACTCGTGTCGGTTTTGTGGATGCTATGCATATTGGTGATAGCTTGTATGTTTTGACAAATGGTTTTGAAGAACTGGCTAATGCTGATTTGGATACGGCAAAAATTAAGGCTGCTTACAAAGCTGCTAAAATTGACGCTGACTATATCATTGATTTGAAATCTGAATTGAAGAAAGATGCTCACAAGAATTATACTTGGTCATTCCGTTACATCAATCCGGATAAGGCAGCTGCTGCAACAGTAGAAAACTTGGATGTTGCATTCCTGATTGAATCAGACAAGGAAGCAAGCGATTTGGATGTTGCTCCTATCAATGGTGCTTGGTTGAAGAGCCAGAACGGTTGTTTGGTTCTGTCGGATTCAAAATCATCTACATTTGAAAATGCAAGAACCGGTGGTGATAATGCATTGGTATTCAATATCGAGATAGGTTCAGAAGATGATATGGCAACAGATAACGAAACAATTGCTACATCAACAGTATCAGTAGTTGCAACTAACGGAGCCGTAATCGTTAAAGGCGCTGAAGGTAAGAAAGTTGTTATCAGCAATGTTCTTGGACAGACTATTGCTAATACAGTAATCACTTCCAGTGAAGCTACTATCTCTGCTCCGGCAGGTTATGTGACTGTGGCTGTTGAAGGCGAAGCTGCTGTAAAAGCAATCGTAAAATAATAGATAATTCTAAAATTACCACCATGCGGTCGGGTAAATGTGTCAAAACTAAGGCACATCTCCTTTTTTATCTTAAAAATAGTCGTTCCTCTTTTTTTGTCTATGCGACTATTTTTTCAGTAATTAGGTAATAAGGCTTAATATTCGTCGTATGTTGAGCCACACGTGGTCTGATAAAGATAAATATAGTGTGTGTACTCCTTCTCTTTCCTGCTTTTAGTAGTTTTGTACACATCTTTTTGATATTAAAAGCTATAGCAAAGAAGGCAAAGTCCATTGTAACCTTGTCTTCTCCCACATGCCGGAACCTTTTGTATGCCATGTTGTGTTTCATTTGTCCAAAAACTGCTTCCGGTTCTATACATCGCCTTCCCCTATGCCTGATGCCTTCTTTCGAGAGTAACCTTTCCCGTGCCTGCCGTTTGTATTGGTTTAACCGGTGGTTGACTTCTATAATACGGTTCCCCCGGGCTTTAAAGCAACTGCCACGTAAAGGACACCCTTCACATCTTTGTGCTTTATACCGGGCACTTTCGGTGATGTATCCGCTAGCTGTTTTGTCACGCCTGGTTCCTATACGGTTCATGTGCTGCCCCATAGGACAAACGTAATAATCCTCTTCCGCATTGTAATAGAGACTCTCCGCATGGAATGGATTGGGGGTATAACGGGGACGCTGTTCTTTATGGAAGTAGTTGTACTTAACAAAGGCTCCTATCCCATTATCTTGCATGAACCGGTAATTTTCTTCCGAGCCGTAACCGGAGTCTGCCACACCGACAGTCGGTAAGCGGTTATAGCGTTGCTCAAAGGAGTGGAAGAAAGGTATGAGGGTCAGTGTATCGGTTGGGTTGGGAAACAGTCGGAAGTCTATGAGGAATTGGTTCTGGGTACCTATTTGCAGATTATATCCGGGCTTGGTCTGTCCGTTTCTCATGGCGTCCTCTTTCATGCGCATGAAGGTGGCATCAGGATCGGTCTTGGAATAGGAGTTGCGTTCTCCAAGAGTGTCAAGATGGTTGTCGTATTCCATCAACTTGTCACGGTACTCCTCAAGTTCCCGGACCTGTTTCTTCTTTTCCCGGATGACTTTCTTTTGTTCCTTGTCCTTTGTTACAGGCTGGTGTTCCAGCACCTCTTTAAGTTCATTCACTATATCTGAGAGCATGGCGGGAGTGAACTCTACGGGTGTGTCTTTGGCGGAGTTCTCTTGGGCTATGGCTTCATCCACCTGCTCCAGGAGAATGCGGATCTTATCCATCAGCTTTGTACGGTTCTTTTCGACTGTCTTGCGCCAGACAAAAGTATATTTGTTGGCTCTGGACTCAATCTTGGTACCGTCAATATACTCTACGTCAAGGCTGATGAAACCTTTGTCGACAAGGACAAGAACCAACTGCGTGAATACATTATTTATCTCTTCTTTTACACGATTACGGAAACGGTTGATGGTTATAAAATCCGGATGTTCATTACCGGAAAGCCAGATATAATGAATGTCACGTAGGAGAAGCTTCTCTATTTTGCGGCACGAATAGATATTGTTCATGTAGGCGTAGATAATCACCTTAAGCATCATTTTAGGATGATAAGGACAACGACCGGTTGCTTTATAAAGCTTCTTGAAATTGTCAAGATTGAGATTATCAACAACAGTATTAACTATGCGAACCGGATCGTTCGCTGCTATGTTTTCATCAATTCTTCCGGGAAAAAGAACTGTTTGGTTGGGAATGTAAGGACGAAAATGTAACTTTGCCATAATGAAAAACTTTATGCCTAAAGATACAAAAACTTTGGGTAATAACAAAGCCCGGGCTTGTGAAAGTCTGGGCTTTGTGCATAAAAAAAGGTTGTGCCAGCGTTTTGACACAACCTCTACTTGCCAATTAACCTGCGACGGGCGAACAAGTGGTAGTATTAATACTAAAGTAATAAAATAAAGTTCATCTGTCAGTATCCCTGCGAAGAGAGAAGCCAGATAAAAAATATCCCCCGATGGAAATTCCGTCGGGGGATATCATTATTTAATGATGAGGTTACTTATTTAATCTCAATGTTTCTCTGTAATTTGGCCGTTTCTACAGGCGCTTTTTTAGGAACATCTACGGTCAATACGCCATGTTCTACTTTAGCGCTGATCTTTTCTTTGTCAACATCATCCGGCAATATCATTGTCTGCTGGAATTTAGAATATGAGAATTCGCGACGTAGATAACGTCCGTTATGCTTTTCGTCTTTATTCTCGTTTTTCTTTTCCATTGAAACAACCAGGCAGTTGTCATCGTCGATACGGACATTGAAATCTTCCTTTGTCATTCCCGGGGCAGCCAATTCAATCTTATAATCTTTTTCGCTTTCAATTACATTGATAGCAGGTGCTGTTGAATTAGCTTTTTCCATCCAGTCGTTATCGAAGAAATCATTGAAGATACTCGGTAACCAATTTTGATTTTTTCTGATCGGCATCATAATTAAATCTCCTATTTTTAAGTTACACATTCAATAATTTACTGAACTCCGGGCTCTTTCCGAACCCTTCGTTCAGCTATCAATAAGCAAACTTTGTGCCAGTTGGATTTAATGCCTAATTCTGTCTTTTTGTCACTTGTTTAAGCTATGTTTGACAGAATTGGTGACATATTGTAGCGATAATCCTTGAATAGCTATTAATTTGTTGCCCCTTTCTTGACTTTGTCGGTGATATGTTCGACACGGTCACCGATATATTCGGCTTCGTTAACACCTTTGTCGACTACATCTTTGATTTTCTTTTTTGCTCTGTCGGCCAGTTCGCTCATGTCGTCGTGGATACATTTGAATTTACCGTCGTCTTCCATTTTGCGAAGCACATAGCCGATAGCGATACCGGCAGCAATACCAATCAATACATTTTTCATAACTGCTTAATTTTTAAATGATTCTTTTTGTTTAATGTCTCTTTGTTTATGAAACAGTGCGTCAGGCTGTATTGTTCAGGCTTTAAAAGTGAAAAAGATATATGAAATTGTAAAGTAACATTCCCCTGTCTCTTTCCGCTGAAAGGGGAGGGGAATGCTAAAGTTAGGAAGAAGGTTTGGTTGTTTTCTTAGTGTTTTTCAAAATAAGGAATAAAGTGTGTTTCATTTCGGTAGCAAAAGTAGGGGGACGGCATTACAGAGTTGCTACATAGGCTATACAGTTTTATTAAATAAAACCGGATTAATTGACTTCCGATATTGTTTGCTAATCGAAATACTGTATTTTTGCAGAAGAACAATTAAAAATCAAAAAACAGAAAGATGGCACAATACAAGAGAATTCTCCTGAAGTTAAGCGGTGAGTCGCTGATGGGAGGTAAACAATATGGTATCGACGAAGTTCGTTTGAATGAGTATGCAGCACAGATCAAGGAGATTGCAGAGATGGGTGTCCAAATCGGCATTGTCATAGGCGGAGGTAATATCTTCCGTGGTCTGAGTGGGGCGTCTAAAGGGTTCGATCGGGTGAAAGGTGATCAGATGGGGATGCTGGCAACGGTAATCAATAGTTTGGCCTTGAGTTCTGCGCTGGTTGCACAGGGAGTAAAGGCAAAGGTGTTGACTGCTATCCGGATGGAGCCGATCGGTGAGTTTTATAATAAATGGCGTGCCATCGAATTGCTGGAACAGGGTAATGTGGTGATTATGTCCGGCGGAACAGGTAATCCGTTCTTTACAACCGATACAGGTTCTTCTTTAAGAGGTATCGAGATTGAAGCCGATGTGATGCTGAAAGGTACACGTGTGGATGGCATCTACACAGCCGATCCGGAAAAAGACCCGACTGCGACTAAGTTCTCAGATATTACTTATGATGAAATATACACTCGTGGCCTGAAAGTGATGGACCTGACAGCGACTACCATGTGTAAAGAAAACAATCTGCCTATCATTGTCTTTGATATGGATACCAACGGGAATCTGAAGAAGGTGATGAGCGGCGAGAATATTGGGACGTTGGTACATAATTAGAAAAATGTGAAACACTTCCTATCCATATTATTCCTTTTATGCCTGTTGCTTGCCGGTTGCGACCGTGCCGATAGGGAAAAGAAATATGTGATAGGAATTTCCCAATGTATGCTGGATGATGCCTGGCGGCAGCAAATGATTCGGGAGGTGGGGATTGAGGCATCCAATTATGATAGTATTAAAGTCCTTATTAAGGATGCCGATAATGATAACGACCGACAAATCGAACAGATACGCGAACTGATTGCACAAAAGGTCGATGTCCTGATTATTTCACCTTTCGAGTCAGCGCCGATAACAGATGTGGCCGAAGAAGCATTCCGTGCAGGCATCCCAACGATTATCACCGACCGCAAAGTAAACACGAACCAGTATACCACCTTTGTCGGAGCGAATAATTATGATCTGGGTTTTGCCGCCGGAACATATGCTGCCAAACATTTACCGCCTCATGCCACTATTCTTGAAATTTGGGGAATGATGGGTTCTTCTCCCGCTCAGGAACGTCACAATGGTTTTCGGGATGCCTTGCAGGAACGGACGGATTTAACCTTTCGCCCCGTGGAAGGCGACTGGCGGTATGATGTCGCAGCCAAACGCCTGAAAGAGATAGACTTTTCACAACCCATCGACTTTGTCTATGCTCATAACGATATGATGGCTATTGCCGCCCGTGAACATTTTCAGGCAATAGACCCGGTGCGCGGTAAGGAATTACATATTATAGGGATGGATGCCGTGGCCAATGCCGGACTGGAAGCGGTGGCGGATGGACGGATTAATGTCTCTTTCCTTTATCCAACGGGCGGTGAACAGGTGATACGGACCGCCATGCAGTTGCTTAGAGGGGAGAAGGTGGATAAATATATTCCTTTGTTGAGCGGTTTGGTTGATAAATCGGCTGCCCAGACCTTGTTGCTTCAATCTGAACGGTTGAGCAATTATCAACAACGTATCGAGACACAGCGGAGCCGTATGGATGAACTGCTGAACCGTTTTAATTTTCTCCGGGATTCATTGAGTGTTATCACGCTTTTGATGGTTGGCTTCATTTCTTTGTCGGTCTATGTATTCTATATTAACCGTAAGATACGGCTTAAAAACCGCGAACTGCGTGAGATTAATAAGAAAGAGGAAGAACAGCGCCGTAAACTGATATCCCTGAATGCGGAGATAGAAGAGGTGACAGCCTCCAAACTCCAGTTCTTTACCAATATATCCCACGAAGTACGTACTCCGTTAACACTGATATTGGGGCCGTTGGACAGGTTGCTTAACTTATTGCACGATTCCCCCTACCTTTCAGACCTGGAGTTGATTCATAAGAATGCGGGGCGTTTACTCCGCGTCATCAATCAACTATTGGATTTCCGGAAGGTGGAGAATAAGCAGGAGAAACTGAAGATACGTGAGACGGAAATCGTTTCGTTCAGCAGTGAGGTGAAGTCATATTTCAATAGTATGGCGAAGGTGCGCAATATTACCTATACTTTTGCCTCGGACATGAAGAACTGCCGTATCTGGATGGATGCGGATATGATTGAGAAGGTGTTGGTGAATTTGTTATCCAATGCATTTAAGTTTACGGCCGAAGGGGGAAAGATTGGGGTAGCGCTGGAAGAGTCGGACGAATGGGTGACGATACATGTCGAAGACAATGGTTCGGGTATCCAACCGGAGAATCTGCCTTATCTCTTCAACCGTTTCTATTCGGAGAACAGCCGGGTGGGGACAGGTATCGGTTTGCATCTGGTCCATGAATATGTAAAGATGCATAACGGAGAGGTAACAGTGGAAAGTGTCCCCGGACAGCGAACCGTTTTCTCCGTTTGCCTTCGGAAAGATAAGACGCAGCTGAACGGCGAATATATCACGGAACTGCCTGTTTCCCATTTGGCGTATGATGCTTCGAACCTGGATGATTCCGAAGAGAAAACGTTGTTGGCACAGACATATCCTTATTCCGTTTTGGTTGTTGAAGACGATGATGAGGTCCGTGCGTTCCTGGAAAAGGAATTATCGGAGAACTTCCGCGTATTTACCGCTACCAATGGAAAGGTCGCTTTGAATCTTCTTCAGGAGGAAAATGAAATATCGCTTGTCTTATCCGATGTGATGATGCCGGAAATGAATGGCTTCGAACTTTGCCGCAATATAAAAACGGATATCGCCATCAGCCATATTCCCGTTATCCTGTTGACGGCCTTGTCGGATGAACGTCAGCGTATGTATGGCATATCGGGCGGGGCGGACGGTTATATCCAGAAGCCTTTCCATGTGAACTTTGTAAAACTCCGTATAATCCGTATCCTCGATGAACAAAAAAAGTTGCGCGAAGCATTTCTGAAAAAGCTGCAAAGCAGTAATATGCTGATGGCGCAACCGGAGAAGGTGGAGAATATGGATGACCTGTTCCTTCGCCGGTTCCTGACACAGATTGAAGAGATATATACCGATTCTGAATTTAATGTGGAGAAGTTGAGTGATACGCTCGGTTTGTCGCGCGGCCATCTCCACCGTAAGATAAAAGACCTGACCGGAACCAGCCCGGTCGATTTTCTCCGTAACTACCGTTTAAAGAAGGCTGCCGTTCTTCTGAAACAAAAGCAATACAATATCAACGAGATTGCTTACCGCACAGGCTTTTCGTCTCCCGCCTATTTTGCCAAATGCTTTAAGGCCGTTTATAACCAAACCCCGAAAGAGTATCAGAATACATCAGAATAGGCAACATTTTGTGAGTGCCGGTCACAAGAGGCTGTGAGGACGTCTCAAAGCCTGCTTTAACAGTCCCTCAAAGCCTGCTTCAACGAGCTCTCAAAGGAGGCTTTGAGGAGACCTCAAAAAAACAACTTCTTTTTCCTATCACATTTGTCGCATTTATCTGACGGATATTATACTATTGGAATGAATTTCAGGGTATGTGACGAATGTGACAGGATTGGCTCGTTTTGTTATATCCGATTGTTTTCAGTGCCTCTACATTTGCTCCCGAAAACTTGTTAGCAAGAACAACATTAAAACATTCTATATGAAAACAGTTGCCATGATTACCATGAAGAAGTCTTTCCTTTTATTAATTGCCGGCTGTACTTTGTCAGCCGCAACATATGCACAGGAAGCGGTAAAAGATACCGTTCAGGTGAATAAGGAAAAATCAAATGAAACGAACAGCCGCAATGTGATGCTGAATGCCTCCAGTGCGAATGGTCCCCGCGAGATATCCATCGGACTGCCCGGTGGTGATGTTAATGTCCTCGAAAATGGTTTGCCAGTCGTCTACAATTCCAATCCTCATAATGTAAATACCCATTGGCGTGGTGACGGTAGCCTGGGGCATGTCGGGTTATTGAAGATTTCGGAAACGGCTATCACAACCGGTACTGTCGGATATGCAGTAAACTCTCATACCCAGCTCGGGACGGAAAAGTTCCGGGGCAGACTGAATTATAATACGAATCATTTCGGAAAGCAGCAAATCGACCTGAATATCAGCGGTAATGCCGGAAAAGGTTGGTTTTACAGCGGAAGTATTTATCAGGATTTCGACCCGGGAACTTTCAAGCTGCGTTTTGCTTCCAATCAGGACCGTACACAGATTTATAAAGCTGCTATCACCAAACGTTATCATCAGGACCGCGGTGAGTTGTCGGTCATTTATCATTACAGCAACAGCCGCTGGCCCTCGAATGCCGCGACCAATGCCCCTTTTATGTATGTGGGCGACGGAAGTGTGAAGGAGATTCCCGGTTTTAAACTGGGCACAAGTTCTTACCTGCCGACAACGGGCGAGATGGTTTATATGGATATGCGTTCCGGTGAATTGAAGAAGACTAACCTCTATGATGCCTCCCTGAATAAAGGCAACCAGATTAGCCTGCATCATGCTTATAAATGGGACAACGGACTGAAATGGATTGTGAATGCCAAATACGACCATGCGCTCGGCTCTTATGTCTATCAGACGCCGATGTCGCTGGAAAAGAAGACTTCGGAAGACGGCTATTCCCTGAAAGACCTGGAAGGCAATCTGACTCCTTATGAAGGCTATGTGCAAAGCCGCATGTCTTGTCTGAATCGCGGTAATATAGATGAAACCTTCCTGACTTCCGAACTGTCGCGCGAATATAAAAACGGAACCTGGCGTATCGGGTTGAACCAGTGGCATTATAAGATTGATTATGCCTCCAATACCACCATGTACGACCATACAGTGGAAGAATATCCGAGCCGGCTGATGAAAGAAGGTTATACCGATGGCGTTTACTACGACTTCAACAAGAATGCTTCCGAATATTACAAAGGGTATGAAAATAAACTGGCCCTTTATTTTACCCACGATTGGGATATCAACGACAAAATCAATGTCTACTACGGTGCCCGCTTCGAATATCAGAAGATGCACGGCCAGAATGCAGCGGTCTATCTGAGGAATGACAGCGTATTGGGACGTTTCCCTAACTATCATTTGGGTGCGGCTTATAATAAGAACGGACAGACCGGAACCGTCGCTCCGCAGGATTTCGATTATAACTGGTTCAATCAGGTCTATACGTTTGCCCTGACTTACAAGCTGACCGGGCAGTTTGGTTTTACAGGCGATTTCACTTATAATACGCAGCATCCTGCCATCTCCAGTTTTGCCCCGTCCGAATTGCCGAATGTGGAGAAAGTATCCATTCCGTTGGGACGTGCCGGTATCTATTATAATAATAACTGGTTGAGCCTGACGTCTTTGTTCTCTTATATCGGAAAGACGAACAACAACTCTACCCTGAACCTGATTAATCCGAATAACTCGAAAGATATCAACGCAGCCCCGCTCAGCTACGATATTAAAACTATCGGGTGGACGACTGACCTGATTGCCAAGTTGTTCAGAGGTTTCGACCTGCACTTCCTGTTTACTTACCAGAATCCGACCTATAAGAAGTATGAAACAGGTGTGAATTTTTCGGACGGCAGCTATGCCGGTATCAATGCTACCGGCAATATCGTGACGGAAATACCGAAAGTCCTGCTGGAGATTGATCCGAGTTACACCTATAAAGACTTTCGGGTTTGGTTGAGCGCCCGTTATTTCAGCAAGACGTATGCCAATATCAACAATGCCTATTATTTTAATGGTCGTTGGGAAACATTCGGAGGTGTTAATTACAAAGTAAATAAGTATCTTAGCCTGGGAGCGACAGTCGTGAATATCCTGAACCAGACCGGAGCACGCGGCAGTATTTCGGGAGCCGAACTGGATAAGAAGGAGGATGCCTCCAAGCATAACGGGCAGTGGATGGCCGGCAGCTATATCCGTCCCTTCACCGTAGAATTTAGTGCAAACATTACATTTTAACAATTAATCTATTATCATATGAAAGCAACGATTTTGAATAACAGTAAGAATTTTCTGATGGGCTGTGCCGTATCAGTAAGCCTGGTCGCTTGCCAGTCCGCCTCTAAAGAAGGATTTACTTTGGAGCAGCAGGGCGATACACTAACGTTTGTCCATATTACGAATCCGGCCAAATACCTCTTGTTGCCGGTGGAAGAACATACCGGTGAAGGGCAGGTGTGTCTTGTGACGGGGAATCCGGCGGATACGGATATGGATATCCGTCTGGCTAAAAAGGAAACGGATTATTTCGTCCCTTTCGAACTGCCTGCCGGAGCAAAAGAGGCGGTTGTCCGTATCCGCAAAACGCCGAAGGATGCCGTATGCTGGAAAGAGATGAAACTCTCCGACACGTTCGATACGACCAACCGTGATAAATTCCGTCCTCTTTATCACCATACTCCGTTGTATGGTTGGATGAATGATGCGAACGGACTGGTTTATAAGGATGGCGAATATCATCTTTACTTTCAGTATAATCCTTACGGTTCGGTATGGGGAAATATGCATTGGGGGCATTCCGTAAGCCGTGACCTGGTTCATTGGGAACATCTTCCGGTTGCTTTGGCCCGTGATACGATGGGGCATATCTTTTCCGGCAGTTCCGTTGTGGACAAGGATAATACGGCCGGTTACGGTGCCGGTTCGATCGTCTCCTTCTATACTTCCGCCAGCGATAAGAACGGACAGATACAATGTATGGCTCACAGTAGCGATAACGGGCGTACGTTTACCAAATACGAAAAGAACCCTGTCCTTACCCCGTTCGACGGCCTGAAAGATTTCCGTGATCCGAAAGTGTTCTGGTATGCTCCGGAAAAGAAGTGGGTGATGATTGTGTCGGCCGATAAGGAAATGCGGTTTTATTCTTCCAGGGATTTAAAAGACTGGACGTATATGAGTGCTTTCGGTGACGGGTACGGTGTGCAGCCGAGTCAGTTCGAATGCCCGGATATGGTGCAACTGCCGGTAAACGGGGATTTGAATATCAAGAAATGGGCGCTGATTGTCAATATCAATCCGGGTTGTTTGTTCGGAGGGTCGGCTACGCAGTATTTTATCGGGGATTTCGACGGGACAAAGTTTGTCTGCGATACGAAACCGGAAGTAGTCAAATGGATGGACTGGGGAAAAGACCATTATGCGACAGTCTGCTTTTCCAATACCGGCGACCGTGTCATTGCCGTGCCCTGGATGAGCAATTGGCAGTATGCGAATATTATTCCTACGCAGCAGTATCGTAGTGCCAATGCTTTGCCTCGCGAATTGACTATGTATTCCGAAGGGAAAGAGGTGTATATGGCAGTGAATCCGGTCAGGGAACTGGAATCGCTCCGGAAAGAGACACGCGAGATTCCTGCTTTCACGGTTGAGGCGAATAAAGCTGTCAGCATAGATACGCTGTTTGCCGGAAATGATGGCGCATTCGAGATAAATATGAATGTAGCAACCGGTAAATCGAGTATCGCAGGCTTTCAGCTGGTGAACGGGATAGGTGAGTATGTGGATATTTATCTGGACCAGAATGCGAAGAAGCTGGTTATGGACAGGGTGCATAGCGGTATCGTGGACTTTGGAAAGAATAGCGTTCCGCATGAAAAGGAAGCGCACGATAACCGTATCGCCAACTCCATTAATTATGTGGACGATTTTGCTTTGGCGACCTGGGGACCGTTATCTCCGGCACAGGAACATACGCTTCGGATTTTTGTAGATAAATGTTCTGTCGAAGTCTTCCTCGATGGCGGAAAGGTGGCTATGACCAATCTTGTTTTCCCGAACGAACCTTACAACTGTCTGAACTTTTACAGTAAGGATGGTTCCTGCCGGGTAAATTCGTTGAATATTTATAAATTAGCACTTTAAAAATTGAAATATCATGGAAAAGAATAAACCTGTAGTAGTCGGTATCGGCGAACTCCTTTGGGATGTCCTGCCAACCGGAAAGCGTGCCGGAGGTGCCCCGATCAACTTTGTATATCACGCCACACAAATGGGAGCTGAGGGATATGCCGTCAGTGCAGTAGGAAATGATTTGTCGGGAACGGAAATCGTTCAGGAATTGGAAAAGAACCATATCTCCAATAGCTTGGGAACAGTAGAATATCCGACCGGAAGTGTGATGGTGGAACTGAAGGATGGTATTCCGACCTACACAATCATTGAAGGCGTTGCCTGGGACCATATTCCTCTAACCCAGGAATCTATCGACCTGGTAAAGAGGGCGGATGCCATTTGTTATGGCACATTGGCTTTGCGTTCGCAGGCGTCAAGAGAAACGATCCTGTCTTTATTGTCGTATGCACGTGAAGATGCGTTGCGCTTCTTCGATATCAATATCCGGCAATCGTATTACTCTAAAGAGCTGATTGAAACGTTGTTGCATAAAGCAAATGTCTTTAAGGTGAATGACGAGGAACTGGTATTGCTTCGCAGCATGTGTGATCTGGAAGGTACGGACGAGGAAGTGTGCCGTAAGATGTTGAGGAAATATAACCTCAGATATGTGATTCTGACAGCTGGAAGCGCTTTCAGTTCGATTTATTCGCCGGATGAGCAGTCCACTATCCCGACTCCTAAAGTACAGGTTGTCGATACGGTAGGAGCAGGCGATTCTTTTTCCGGGGCGTTTGTCTATTCTATATTAACAGGGAAATCCCTGCGTGAAGCCCATCAGCTTGCTGTCGAAACGGCCGCTTTCGTTTGTACACAGGAAGGGGCATGGCCTCCTTATCCGAATAAAGAATGATCATGAAAGAAAAAGGTTTATATATAAAGTTGATCCCGGTCATGCTGGCGTTTTTCGCTATGGGATTTGTGGATCTGGTGGGGATTGCTTCCAACTATGTGAAGGCCGATTTGAATCTGACAGATTCGGAGGCGAATATCTTTCCGTCACTTGTATTCTTCTGGTTTCTGATTTTCTCTGTTCCAACCGGAATGCTGATGAACCGGATCGGACGGAAGAAGACTGTATTACTCAGCCTGTTCGTTACATTTTTCTCTTTGCTGCTCCCAATCTTTGGCGATGGTTATATGCTGATGCTTATTTCCTTTTCTCTGCTGGGTATCGGTAATGCCTTGATGCAGACTTCTTTGAATCCGTTACTCTCGAATATCATCAGTGGGGATAAGTTGGCCAGCAGTCTGACTTTTGGGCAGTTTGTAAAGGCTATCGCTTCTTTCCTGGCTCCTTATATCGCGATGTGGGGAGCAACGGCTGCGATTCCTTCTTTCGGCCTGGGCTGGCGGATACTTTTCCCGGTTTATATGGTTGTTGCAGTTATTACAATCCTTTTGTTGGGAGCAACGCAGATAGACGAAGAGAAGCCGGAAGGGAAACCTTCGACATTCGGAGAATGCTTTGCCTTGCTGGGTAAGCCTTTTATTCTGTTGTGTTTTATCGGCATCATGTGCCATGTCGGCATTGATGTCGGAACGAATACAACAGCTCCGAAAATCCTGATGGAGCGTTTGGGAATGGGATTACATGATGCATCGTTTGCCACCAGTCTTTATTTTATCTTCCGTACGGCCGGTTGTTTCCTGGGTGCTTTTATTCTGAGTCGCATGTCGGCCAAGATATTCTTTGGCATCAGCGTTGCAATGATGGCGCTGGCAATGGTCGGATTGTCTTTGTTCCACGGCAAAGAGATCATATATATATGTATAGGGTTGATTGGATTCGGAAATTCGAACGTGTTCTCGATCATCTTTTCGCAGGCAATCCAGTCCATGCCCCAGCGTAAGAACGAGATATCCGGGCTGATGATTATGGGGCTGTTCGGAGGTACTGTCTTTCCCCTTTTCATGGGCTTCCTGTCGGATGCAATGGCTTCGCAGTTGGGGGCGGTGATTGTGCTGAGTGTGGGCGTTCTCTATCTGATGTTACTTTGTCCGAAGCTTAAGTGATAAAGCATCTCTTATGAGGTAATGAGAATATCATATATTGTAATATAACTGTATCATAATATATGATATTTTATTTTTATAATATATGATATCTTAGTATCATAATATATGATACAAATTTTCTTTCTGGATTGCTTTGTCGATTTCTTCGGAGCCGCAAGTTTATGCTACGCTTTCAGTTGAATTATAGTGCTAAAAAAGTAATTTGTTTGCTAGGTTCAAAAACTTTACTACTTTTGTTTATCGAAAAAAACAGAAAACAAAATATCAATCAGTTATGGCAGATATCAAGCAGTATGTAAAGTCAGCAGAAGAGAAAATGACGTTCGCAATCGATTATCTTGACGAACAGTTGGCTCATATCCGTGCCGGAAAGGCTAATCCGAAGATCCTTGACGGAGTGAAGGTTCCTTATTACGGAGGTCTTGTTCCTCTGACTAACGTGGCTTCGGTAAATACACCGGATGCAAAAACGATTATCATTACTCCGTGGGAAAAGCCGCTTATCAAAGAGATTGAAAAGGCAATCATGAACTCGGAAGTAGGTATCACTCCTGAAAATAACGGTGAAATAATCCGTCTGGGGATTCCTCCTCTGACAGAAGAACGCCGTCGCACGTTGGCTAAACAATCCAAACAGGAAGCCGAAACGGCAAAAATCAGTGTTCGTAATGCGCGTCGCGATGCGATCGAGGCAATAAAGAAAAGTGTGAAAGCCGACGGAACTCCTGAAGATGTGGCAAAAGATGCGGAAGCGGAAGTTCAGAAGGTGCACGATAAATTTATAAAGAAAGTAGATGACCTCTACGCTGCTAAAGAAAAAGAAATAATGACAGTATAAATAATTGAAAATTGAGAATTGAGAATTGAAAATTACTTTGACGCGTATCGTCCGGTAGTTTGTTCAATTCTCAATTTTCAATTTTTAATTTTTAATTAATATGAAGGGACTGGTAATAAAGAATACAGGTAGCTGGTATACCGTACGTACCGATGACGGGCGTGATGTGGAAAGTAAGGTAAAAGGAAATTTCCGTTTAAAGGAGATACGCAGCACAAATCCTGTCTCTGTCGGTGACCGGGTTGATATCGATATCAATAATGAAGGTACGGCGTTTATTACCAGGATAGAAGACCGTAAGAACTATATTATCCGGCGGGCTTCCAACTTATCTAAACAGTCGCATATTATTGCGGCCAATCTCGATCAGGCCATGCTGATCGTAACTGTCAATTATCCGATTACTACAACTGTTTTTATCGATCGTTTTCTGGCCACAGCTGAGGCTTATGGTGTGCCGGTAAAGTTGGTTTTCAATAAAATCGACCGTTATAAAGGGGAAGATAAGGAATATCTCGACGCCCTGATTAATTTGTACACAACGATCGGTTATCCCTGTTCTACCCTATGTGCTAAAACGGAAGAAGGTCTCGATGCGCTTAAAGCGGAACTGAAAGATAAGATAACTCTTTTATCCGGTCATTCGGGAGTTGGGAAATCAACGATTATCAATAAGTTAGTTCCCGGCGTTAATCTCCGGACCGGCGATATCTCCGAATATCATAATAAAGGGATGCATACGACAACTTTCTCTGAAATGATCCCGCTGCCGGAAGGAGGCTACCTGATTGATACCCCTGGAATCAAAGGGTTTGGTACCATAGAGATGGAGACTGCTGAAATCTCCCACTATTTTCCGGAGATATTCAAATTCTCCGAAGATTGCCGGTTCAATAACTGTAGCCATCGTCATGAACCGGGGTGTGCTGTTTTGCAAGCGCTTGAAGATCACTATATCAGCGAGTCCCGCTATAAGAGCTATCTCAGTATCCTGGAAGATAAAGAAGAAAGCAAATATAGGGAAGAGTATTAAACGGCCGGAAGGCTCATTCCTGTGATCTTGCGGTATAGGTCGAGTGCATAAACATCCGTCATTCCTGAGATATAATCAAGTACACATTGTATTTTGCCATAAGTGGTTGGTGCATTCGTGTCATATTGTTCCGGGATGCGCTGTAACAATAATTTACTGTATGCATGGCTCTGATTCATGACAGCTTCTGTCAGGCTGTCGATCAGGTGGCTGAAAATATGGTAACCGGCCAGTTCTATGTCGAGTACTTCTTTGGCGCGGTAAATCTTTTTGTAAGCCGTTTTTGAACAGGTGGCATAGGCTTGTTTGGCTTGTTCTCCTATCTGCTCTATCAAAGGAGTATTATAGGTTCCGTCAAGTATTCCGTCTTCATTTTCAAGGAAGACACGCGAACATTCATCTACCAGTAGTCCGATGATGCAGGAGCGTAGATAGGCGATCTGTTCGTTCGTATCGTCCACCATTTTCATGACACGGATGATATGGTCCAGTCGTTCTCCTTCAAAAAAGTTGAGCAATAGTTGAATGGCTTCTTCTGTCGTAAGGATATGTAGTTTGCAGGCATCTTCTATATCCATGATCTGATAACAGATATCGTCGGCTGCTTCTACCAGATAAACCAGCGGGTAACGGACAAATTTATTCTTGTCTTCAGGATTGTGGTTTATTCCCAATTCGGTAGCTATGCGCATATAGGTTTCTTCTTCCGACTGGAAAAAACCGAACTTCCCTTTTTTGCCTGAATGAACCGATGCATAAGGATATTTGACGATAGAGGCCAATGTGCTGTAAGTTAAAGCAAATCCGCCTTTTCTCCGGCCGATAAACTGATGGGTAAGCAGGCGCATGGCATTGGCATTGCCTTCAAAATGAAGAAAGTCTTCCCAACGGCCACCAGCAGAACGAATTTCATCTTCCAGATAACTGCCGTTCCCTTCCAGGAAGTAAGCGGAAATAGCTCTCTCTCCGGAATGTCCGAATGGCGGGTTACCCATGTCGTGAGCCAAGCAGGCTGCGGAAACAATGGAACCTATTTCCGGAAAGTTAATACTTCCGTCGGGATATTTTTGCATCAATCCCTTTGCTACATTATTACCTAACGAACGACCTACACAGGAAACTTCCAGGCTATGTGTCAGACGATTGTGGACAAAGATACTGCCCGGCAAAGGAAATACCTGCGTCTTGTTCTGTAATCTGCGGAAGGGGGAGGAGAAGATCAAACGGTCATAATCCCGCTGGAAGTCCGTACGTTCATGTTTACGTTCATGATATTCTTCCATTCCGAAACGTTTACCTGATAATAATTGGGTCCAGTTCATATTGCTATATTAATAATGTAATAATTACAAAGGTAGGCATTTTGGAAGACAATAGGAATATGAAGGTTTCAAATAAATATTTTATTACGGAGTTCTACCAGAACTCTGTCTATTTGCTACAAACAAATGTTAATGCTGATGCGAGTGTGCTGGGAAACGCGACATTATTGTGTTAATATAAACAAAAATAATAATCTTTATTCAAACAATTATTGCTTATTTCGGTTATAATTTAATAGATTTACAACCGGATAAACGCAATGCTATATAAGTTCTGGTAGGACTTAGTTCTTGTTTTGGCTGTATGTATGTAAATGTTAAACCTGTTATTTAACTTTAGGATAAAGTGTTATGGAAATTTTCATTATTAATTCACCTAAACAATCTGACTTTATGAGGAAGAGCTTTGTTATGTTGGTACTATTCTGCATTGGGATATGTACAAATGTGCTGTGGGCACAAGGAAAAGTAAGCGGTGTTGTGATGGACAAAGAACTGAATGAGCCTCTTGCTGGCGTAAATGTTCTACAAAAGGGTACGACTATTGGAACCGTAACTGATTTCGATGGAAAGTATTCTCTGGAAGTTGGTGAAAATGCAATTCTGGTATTTTCTTATTTGAGTATGAAAACAGTGGAAGAACCGGTTAACGGACGTTCTGTTGTTAATGTTTCTATGGTTTCCGATTCTGAACAATTGGGCGAAGTTGTTGTAACTGCCATGGGTATCAAACGCGAATCGAAAACGTTGTCATATGCAGCCCAGACTGTTGGCGGCAAAGACTTGAATGAAATTAAGAACGTAAACATGATCAACTCTTTACAGGGTAAGAGTGCCGGTTTGCAGATCACTCCGAACTCTACCGGTGCGGGTGGTGCTTCCAAGATCCTGTTTCGTGGTAACAAATCTATTAATGGTAGCAACCAACCGTTGATTGTGGTAGACGGGGTACCTTTGATGATGAATGTGTCTGATTCACAGGTAAACAGTAATTATGGTGGAGGTCGTGATGGTGGTGATGCCATGTCTACGATCAATCCGGACGATATTGCTCAGATAACTTTACTGAAAGGTGCTTCTGCGGCGGCTTTGTATGGTGCTGTGGCTGCCAACGGTGCAATTATGATTACTACTAAATCGGCATCGTCGGGTAAAGTGTCGATCGATGTATCGAGCAATACAACAGTGGAAACAGTTGCTTCGTTGCCTAAGTTCCAGAATTCTTACGGAATGAGCAATGAGGGTACATTCAGTTGGGGGGACAAATTGTCGACTACTGCTCCAAATTATGCGAAAGATTTCTATCAGACTGGTTTCACTACCAACAATTCAATTGCTTTGAGTGGTGGTAATGAACACATCTCTTCTTATTTTTCTTATGCGAATGTAGCTTCTCACGGTGTAACACCGAAAAATACCTATATGAGTCATAACCTGTTGGCTAAAGTCGGTTTCCACCTATGGAAGAAAGTTCATATTGATGTAAGTGCCCGCTATAATAATCAGGATATTGAAAACCAGGCAGCAGCCGGTTTTCTGGGTAATCCGGTTACCGGTGCTTATTTGTTCCCGAGAGGAGAAGACTGGGATCATTACAAAAATAATTACGAGGTGTATAAACCTTCTTTGAACGCAAATGTCCAGAACTGGACGAATGTTGCCCAGGAACAATTCTCCAACCCTTACTGGATGGTGAACCGTCAGAAACCGACTTCAAACCGTAACCGTTATGAATTCGGAGGTAGTGTTAAATATGATATTATGGAAGGTCTTTCCGTTACCGGCCGTTTGCGTTACGAACGTGGTGATGAGAAATGGATATATAATGAATATGCTTCCAGTACAGGCGGACGTAACCAGATGGGTACCATGAAGGATTCCCGTATTTTCAGTGAACAGATGTATGGGGATATTCTGGCAAGCTATAATAAAAGTTGGGAAGATACTTATACCTTATCAGTAACGGCTGGTAGCAGTTTTACGAAAACAACTGGTTCCAGTGTTGATTTGATCGGTTGGGGTGACTCCAAGTTCTCGGTTGTAGATGGCAAACCGACCGGTAGTGCTTATTATCCGAATATCTTCTCTCCGGCTAACTATTACCGGATGACTACGACTGAATCATTGAAAGAAAAACGTTTGAATTCTGTATTCGCGACTGCTCAGTTCGGTTATAAGGAAGGTTTGTTCCTGGATGTAACTGCTCGTAATGACTGGTCTTCTGCTTTGGCATATACGGATGGTGTTTCTTTCTTCTATCCGTCAGTAGGTGCCAGTGCTTTACTGGATAAGTTTATTGACTTTGGCAAGAATGTTAATATGTTTAAGTTGCGTGCTTCTTACTCAATGGTTGGTAATGACGTTCCTATTTTTATGACGAATCTGCGTTATGAGTTGGGTGACCAGGGTGCTTTGACGCCTCCCGAAAATGCACCGTTCAAAACATTGAAACCTGAAAAGACAAATTCTCTGGAAGTTGGTTTTGACGGAACATTTTTTCAGAATCGCCTGGATGTGAATCTTACATATTATAAGACAAATACAAAGAACCAGTTCTTCTCAATCTCAGCTCCGTGGGAAACAGGTCTGAGAAACCGTTATGTAAATGCCGGTAATGTGCAGAACCAGGGTTTTGAAATTGGCTTGGGTTGGCATAATCAGTTTACCGATCATTTTAGCTGGAGTACAAACTTCAACTTTGCTTATAACGAGAATGAGATTAAGGAATTAGTAGATGAACTACCTGACGGTTTGACTCTGGCTGATTATGGCGGAGCAAAAGTGATCCTGAAGGAAGGCGGCCATTATGGTGACTTGTATGTTCGTCAGATCAAGAGAGATGACAACGGTAAACCTGTTGTTTCTGAAAACGGTGCTCCCCAGTTGGGTGGTGACGGTATTCAGGATCTGAAATATGTCGGTGATATGAATGCTAAAGTAAATATGGGTTGGACCAATACATTCCACTATAAAGATTTCACTTTGTCATTCCTGATCGATGCAAAGGTGGGTGGTAAAGTAATGTCCATGACCGAAGCAACATTAGATGGTTGGGGTGTTTCCGAACGCTCTGGTGCTGCCCGCGATAATGGTAGTGTTGTGTTTGAAGGAGTAACTTTTGATCCTCAGAAATTCTATTCCGTAGTAGGTGCAACAAACTTCAATTCGCAGTATGCTAATGAGTTGTATGTTTACGATGCAACGAATGTCCGTTTGCGTGAGTTGTCTTTCGGATATACGTTCCGTAACCTTTTCGGTATCGGAAAGAATCTGAATGCGTCTTTGATTGCCCGTAACCTGTTCTTCTTCTACAAAGATGCTCCGATGGATCCGGATGTATCTGCCGGTACCGGAAACGGTTGGCAAGGGGTTGATATGTTTGCGTTGCCTTCTTCCCGTAGTGTTGGTCTTAATCTGAAATTAAACTTCTAATCTTGATTATCTATGAAATTAAATATATTATTCAAATATGCAGCCGCTTTGGGCCTGACTATTGCCTGCGGCACGATGATTGTCGGTTGTACTGATAATTTTGAGGAACTGAATACCAATAAATATGAAGTCGATCCGGATAACATGCCGTTTGAGGCTCAGTTCATAGAACCGATTACTTATGTATATGCTCCGCAGCAAAATATGTTCCAGTTTTGGACAAACCTGAGTGTTGATCTGTTTGGCGGTTATTTCATGACCCCTCACAACTTTGGAGGTAACGGGAATGCCGATTATAAATTGAACCGCGGTTTCTGTGGCGGTATGTATGAGAATTTTTATCTGCATATCTTCAATAATACCCGCCGTCTGATCAATGCCTGTGATGAAAAGGGTATCAAAGATTATGCTGCCGTTATGCGTGTTGTCCAGGTTTACGGTATGCTGATGACGACAGATGCCTACGGACCTATTGCCTATCAGTCTGTATTGGATGGCAATGATGTGGCTTTTGCTTATGATACACAGGAAAGTGTTTATAATAGTATGTTCACTTTGCTGGATGAAGCAATAGAAGGTTTCAAAAATGGAACTTCAGCCGCAGCAGACATGCAACAGTTTGATTATTGGTGCAAAGGTGACCGCTCTTTATGGATAAAGGTTGCTAACCAGTTCAAACTGCGTATTGCGATGCGTATTGTAAAAGCGAATCCGACGTTGGCAAAACAGAAAGCGGAAGAAGCGTATCAGGGTGGCGTTCTGACCTCTGCCGATAAAGATATTCTGATTGATCAGGGTTTAAGTAATGAATTGACCCGTATGTTCGAATGGGGAGATTGTGGTGTCAATGCATCTTTGGTAACTATTATGGAAGGTTATAAGGACCCTCGTACACCGTTGTATATAACGAAGAATACTCAGGAAATTGCTGCCGAAGACGGATCTAAAATAGCTGTAGATACTAAGTATCTGGGCATACGTGCGGGTTGTGAATTACCTTCGAAGCCGAATAAATGGGGTGGTTTCTCAAGTGTCGTTTGTTCTTATGCTACTCCGTTCCCGGTAATGAAGGTGGCAGAAGCTTATTTCCTGCGTGCAGAAGGAGCTTTGCGTGGTTGGAGTATGGGTGGTAATGCCAAGGATCTGTATGAAGAAGGTATCCGTATCTCTATTAATAATGAGTTGAAATACAAAAAGGCTTATGTGAATGGAACGGTTGATATATCTGAACAAGATATCGAGAATTACATCAATGGTACTACAACGCAGATTGACTTCGTAGATCCGATTGACTCTAAAAATAGTTATAAAGCAATGAATACAGTGCCGGTTAAATGGAATGATGGTGCAAGCAATGAAGAAAAGCTGCAGCGTATCATTACGCAAAAATGGCTGGCAAACTTCCCGTTGTCTACAGAAGCCTGGGCTGAATATCGCCGTACAGGTTATCCTAAACTGTTCCCGGTTCGTGTTAACAGCAGTAACGGAACAATTGATACGGATGAACAAATTCGCCGTCTGATTTATTCTGAAATTGAAATCAATACAAATAATGCAGAATTACAGAAAGGTATTGATCTGTTGAATCAGGAAAACTCAAGTGGAAAATTTACCGGCGATATTGGTGGTACTCGTGTCTGGTGGGATAAAGCAAATGTGGGGAACTTCTAAATTGCAGATTCTGTTAGATAGCTAAAATAGAAAAAGGCTTCCTGTTTCAATGCAGGAAGCCTTTTTGCTTTATTCTAATATACCTTTCCCTTGGCGTACAATCTCAAACTCATCCGTGGTACAATCTACAACCGTTGAGGCTTCGAAACCACCGTAGCCACCGTCGATAACGATGTCCACCGTATTTTCATACTTTTCATGGATCAGCTCCGGATCGGTCGAATATTCGATCACGTCATCGTCATCATGGACAGACATGGTCAGAATAGGGTTTCCCAGCTCCTTTACCAAGGTCCGGATAATATTGTTATCCGGTACACGGATACCGACTTCTTTCCTGTTTTTGTATATTTTCGGCAATTCGCTGCTTGTCGGCAGGATGAAGGTGAAAGGACCGGGCAGGTTCTTCTTCATCAGCTTAAATGCCGTGTTGCTTACTTTGGCATATTCGCTCAAATTGGAAAGATCGTAACAGATGATGGAAAGGTTGCTCTTTTGAGGATTGATACCTTTCATCTGGCAGATCTTTTCAACTGCACGGACATTCAGTGCATCACAGCCGATCGCATATACTGTGTCGGTCGGGTAAATGACCAGGCCTCCGTCGCGAAGGACGTCGATAACCTTGTCTATTTCCCTCGGATTGGGATTTTCGGGGTATATTTTTATTAGCATAACTGTCAGCTATTTACGGCTGGTTAGCCGTAAATAATATTTCCGTTCTCGTCGGTAAACTCTTCTAATCCTTTGCTGTACTGGTTCATGGCGCGAAGGCTCATGCCCATGCTTGAGAAGCCACCATCGTGGAAAAGGTTCTGCATAGTAACCTTGCGGGTCAGGTCAGAGAACATTACGATGCAATAGTTTGCACATTCTTCGGCCGATGCATTACCCAGCGGACTCATCTTATTGGAGAAATCCATCAGATGATCCATACCTTTCACTCCGCTACCGGCTGTTGTCAGGGTCGGCGACTGAGAGATCGTATTGATACGTACTCCCTTTTCGCGTCCGTAAATATAACCGAAGCTGCGTGCAATCGATTCCAGCAGGCTCTTGGCATCCGCCATGTCGTTGTAACCGAAGAAAGTACGCTGTGCTGCCACATACGACAAAGCAAGTACCGAACCGCAATCGGCGATAGCATCCTGCTTTTTGGCTACCTGGAGCATCTTGTGGAAAGAGACGGCGGATATATCCAATGTCTTTCCCAGCATATCGTAATCCAGGTCATCGTATGTACGTTTTTTGCGCACGTTCGGACTCATGCCGATAGAGTGCAATACGAAATCTATTTTTCCTCCCAGTATTTCTACTGATTTTGAGAATACCATTTCCAGATCTTCCACACTAGTGGCATCTGCCGGCAGCACTTCTGCGTTCAGCTTTTTAGCCAGGGCGTCGACTTCACCCATACGTACGGCAACCGGCGTATTACTTAATGTAATAGTTGCCCCTTCTTCCACAGCCTTTTCTGCCACTTTCCAGGCAATCGACATTTCGTTCAGCGCACCGAAGATAATGCCTCTTTTACCTTTCAATAAATTATGACTCATACCTTTATTTAATTTATTTACGGCACAAAAGTACATAAAATGTGCAAGATAAACAATTTATGTCCGGCTTTGCTGCATAACTTATGGAGAACTACCCTTAAAAGAAAAAGCCCGGACGCATATTTCTGCATCCGGGCCTCCTGTTATTTGTCGGAAAATTATTCCCTGTAATAAACTCTTTTTACCCGTGGAGAAACTGAGGTCAGTATCTCGTAAGGTATAGTTTTCAGTTTGTCGGATAGTTCGCTTACTGGAAGTTCTTCGCCGAAGACGATGACCGGGTCGCCTTCCTGGGCGTCTGTGTCGGTCACGTCGATCATGCAGGCATCCATACAGATATTTCCGACGATCGGACAGCGTTTTCCACTGATGGAGACTTCGCCTCCCCGGTTACTGAAATGACGGTCCAGGCCGTCGGCATAACCGATCGGGATAATGGCGATGCGCGAATCACGGTCCACATAAGTACGGCGGCTGTAACCGATGGAGTCGCCAGCCGGGACATGTTGTATCTGAAGGATGGTGGTGCGCAGGGTGCTGACATTGCGCAGGCCTTTTATGCCGGAAGCACTTACACCGTATAGTCCGATTCCCAGACGGACCATATCCATCTGATAGTCCGTGAAACGTTCGATGCCGGCAGAGTTCAGGATATGTTTGATGACTTTATATTCCAGGCCGTTTTCCAGTTCGGCAGCCGCCTGAGTAAATGTATCCAGTTGTTTCTTTGTGAAATCATCGAAGATGGATGAGTCGCTTCCCACCAGATGGGAGAATACAGAACGTGCTGTTACGCCGCTTTGTTCTTTCAACCGTTCACAGATCGCCGGGACGTCATCCGGTTGGAATCCCAGACGGTGCATTCCTGTGTCTATCTTGATATGGATCGGGTAGGAGGTGATCCCCCGGCGTTCCGTTTCCTTTATCATGGCATCCAGCAGGCGGAAGCTATATATCTCCGGCTCCAGGTTGTTTTCAAACAAGACATTGAAACTGCTGAATTCCGGATTCATTACGATAATAGGGATTGAGATGCCCTCTTTACGGAGTTCCGCCCCTTCATCGGCAACGGCAACGGCCAGGTAATCGCAACGATGTTCCTGTAACGTTTTAGCCAGTTCGTATGAACCTGCCCCGTATCCGAACGCTTTTACCATACAAACCATCTTGGTTTCCGGTTTCAGCTTCGAACGGTAATAGTTGAAGTTGTGCACAACCGCGTCCAGGTTTACTTCGAGGATCGTTTCATGCACTTTCTTTTCCAGTAACTCGGAGATACGTTCGAAGTGGAAGTGGCGTGAGCCTTTTATCAGGATCAGTTCGTCTTTGAACTTCTTGAATGTCGGTGATTTGAGGAACTCATCCGTGCTGAGGTAGAATTCCTTTTCGATATCGAATACACTGCCATATTCTTTCAGATCCCGTCCGATACCGATAATCCGGTCGATGTTTTTACGGCGAACTAGGTCGGCAACTTTTTTGTAAAGCGACTTGGGCAACGTACCTGATTGCAGGATGTCGGAGAGGATCAATGTACATTTCAGGTTCTTGTCCACATGGCGGCTCTGCTGGAAGTCGAGGGCGATATCCAGCGAGTTGATATCAGAGTTGTATGTGTCGTTGATCAGCATGCAATTGTTGATGCCTTGCTTCACGTCCAGACGCATGGCGACAGGCTCCAACCGGGCAAATTTATTTGCATCATTTACGCTGGTCGGCTTCAGATAAAGCATTACTGCCAGGCAATGGATCACATTTTCGATGGAAGCATCGTCGGTGAAAGGAATGACGTATTTCTGAGTCAGCCCGAGCAGTGTGCAAAGGATGACTGTTTCTTTCTCTTTCTTTTCGATCTTTTCGATATAAAGCGGTGCATCCGAGTCTGTCCGGCTCCAGGCAATCGCCTTATGTGAAAGGCAGGCCGATTCGATACAGTTGGATATAAACGCATCATCCCCGTCATATATAATGGCTTCGCATTCATTGAACAAAGTCAGTTTCTCCAGGCATTTCTGCGTGGTAGAAATGAAATTTTCCTGATGTGCTTCTCCGATATTGGTAATAACACCGATAGTCGGTGAAATGATCGGGCGCAGGTTTTCCATCTCATCCGGTTGGGAAATGCCGGCTTCAAAGATTCCCAGCGTATTCTTGTCGCTTATTTGCCAGACGGACAGCGGCACGCCCAACTGTGAATTGTAACTGCGCGGCGAGCGGACAATGTTGAATTCCTTGTGCAATAGTTGATAAAGGAACTCCTTTACAATCGTTTTCCCGTTACTGCCTGTAATGCCGATCACCGGGATATTGAACTGTTTCCGGTGATGGGTAGCCAGTTTCTGAAGAGCTTTCAACGTATCTTTTACCACCAGGAAATTTGCTTCTCCGAGCGATTCGAACTCCGGAAGCATTTCGCTCACTACAAAATTGCGGACGCGTAGTTTGTAGAGTTCCTTTATATATCTGTGTCCGTCGTTGGTCTTTGTCTTAAGGGCAAAGAAGAGACTTTGTTCCGGAAAAGAAAGCCGGCGACTGTCAGTCAGCAAAATGCTGATGGTGCTATCCTGCAAGTTATTTGCCTGCGCACCGATAATTCTGACGATTTCTTTTATTGAGTATTCCATTCTTTACATTAGTTTAGACTTTATTATTTCCATCTCTTTTGTACTATCAAAGGAAGGAAATTTCTCGTTAATTCGTTCCATCTTTAACAAAGTTTGCGAGATGAAGCGTTTATAGGCTTCACTTTCGGGTTGAAACGGGCGATGATTAATAGCCTTTTGGATCTCTGCCCATTCTTTAAGAAAGCCTTTCGTTTCATCGGATAAGAAATTTTCTGTAAAACGTTGCCAAATATAATCAACAGCGAGTTCCGAAGGATGCAGCATGTCGGTTGCATAGAAGCGGTAATCGCGCAGCTCATCCATCATGATTTCGTAGGCGGGGAAGTAAGCGATCCGTTCCGGATAGGCCATCTGGAGCGTATCGGCTGCCAGTAGCAAAGTGGCCTTACTGAGTTGATTGCCATGTGCCCCGTCCTTCCAGTGGCGTATCGGACTGACGGTGAAAAGTATCTTCAGGTCCGGGCATTGCTCCCATAAGGAGAGCAACAACTCCTTCCATTCCGACACAATCTCCGCCACGGATAGCATCGAGCGGTCAAACATTTTCTCCGGTAGCTTATGGCAGTTTACTATCACCTGGCCGGAACTTTTCAACCGGTAGACATAGGCAGTCCCCAGTGTGATCACCATATATCCGGTTTTCCTGATTTCTTGTGCCGAGGCAAACAATCTGTCGTTAATCTTTTCCAGGCACTCTGTTTCCGAGGTGGAAGAGAAACGGCTGTGGTGCGTAAAACTATGATATACGCCTTCGTGCCGGAATAAATCATTTGCTGTAAACCGCTCCGGATGCAGCAGCATTCGCAATGCGGCAGCGATGGATGCCGGATTATACAGTGTTCCGAACGGATTAATATCGACATTGAACTTGTTCTCAGCCAGCTTCGCCCCGATATTTTCCGCAAAACAGGAACCGAGCAGTAAGATGCGTTCCTGCCAGGAAAACCGGAAAGGAGGCTTGGGTATTTTGATAGTGGTGTATAGTTCCATATTATTCCGTAGGGTCGTTAGGTAACGGGCCGGCTGTTGGTTGTTGGGGCGAACGCCTGGTGTAGAAAGCTCGTTTTCCGCACCAGCTCTTTTGTATCTGATTGTCTTCAAGCAGCTGTTCCAGATCTTTTTTAGTCTTTTGCCGCGTGCATTGGTTCAGGCTGGCAGCAACCGTCAGGTTGATTGTCCCATAGTTTTTTATATACCACAGGATACGTTTCTGCCGGATATCGGCATTGTAGTTTTTTTTCTCGCTGGTCCCTTCCCGCCGTTCGATACGAACGCCCCGGAAACGTTTCTTCAACTCCGGATCAGCACGAAACTCCACGTTCTTAAACTCAATGGATGCCGAGCGTATATCTTTTTTGTTTTCCACCTGCTGCTTGCATCTCAGCGTCACTGAAAACGTGCCGATCCCTTCCAGATGTACGCTCTGGCTATTACTGAGACAGAAGTACAACCGATCGCTGATTGCCTTGATTGCCCCTTTGATATCGGCTGTCGTGAAAGTGCTCATGCTCTCGATCATCCGCGCCAGTTCGTTGGTATTGACGGTCTGGATATTGATAGCTCTGGCATGTAACGTGGGCTTCTCTTCCCCATTTCTGGGGGGATTGGCAAATAAGTCGTATTCAATACTCATATTCCTCCTGATATTTAAGGTTTAACGTCATGACTATTAAGGATTTTTCTCCCTAATCTTATTTATGAAACAATTTCTTTTCATAAATGTAAGGTTAGGAATACAAATATGTAAGGAATGCTTTACTTTTCTGTAATGTGTTCCTTCCGTATTTAAAAGTCCGTACCAAAGGTAATAAATCTCCTGATATAAAGAATTAATTATTCGGTACTTTTTCTTAGTTCTAGTAGGATTATTGGGTATGTGTTGTAAAGTGCTGAAAGAAAAGCTATATAGTTATATATTAATGTACGCCCGTACATTAATATTATTGAGTAAAAAATGTGTGAAAAAATAGAGTGTAATTGGTTGATTAATAAAGTGGCGATTGAGAAAAAGCCGTGGCGAAATAAAACGTTCCTTTAATCTCGCCATTTTTTTTGGGGGGCTTTCCTTTCGTTTGTGAAAGGCCCTGTTTTGTACATTGTTTGCTATTCGATTGATAAGAAAGCATATAGACAGATAAAAAATATCTTAAAAAGAATGGTTGGTATGAAACTAATTCTTACTTTTGTTGACGAGAAAAAAGGAACGTTTAAACTCGCCATTTATTAAGAAAGCGAGGCGTTTCAATTGTGAATTGAACTTATTACACTTTAGTATTAATATTAAATTTTAAATTATGAACAAAAAGTTTTCTACTCTTTTGGCAGGTGTAGCATTGTTAGGTGCAACATCTGTTTTTGCAGCAGACAACGTTACTTCTTTAGTTGAAGGAACCAATAGTGGTTTGTATCAATTGGTTGTAGGTGATGGTACTGCTCGTGATCAGTTTTTGTCGGTTAATGCTGACGGAAAGTTGGTCGCTGTTCCTTCTATTGAAGCAGACAATGTAGCGAGTACTTTGTGGTGTGTTACTGTTACAGAAGAAAATAAGGGAAAAGCACCTTATTTTGACTTTGTAAACAAAGGTGCTGAAGCGTTGCTGGCCATTACAATGGAAGAATTTGCAGTTGGTGCCACAGTAACAACTGTTGCTCCTGAAGTTGGTGGTGAAATCAGTGGCTGGGCATTTTCTTCTACTTATGAAACATTGCAATCTAACAAGTCTTTGTATTCTTATTTTACAACAGACTCTGTTGTTGGTTTTGTCGTTGGTGCTGATAATACAGTAACTTTAAAGAAGGAGTTAGCAAGTAAAGTAGTTGATGGAACTTTTACTTCTTTCTCTTTGGTTGAAGCTGATTCTGTAACTTTGAATGCAACTCAGATCAATACTAAGCTGGGTATCCAGAAGGCAGATGCTGGCGTTACGCTAAAATTTACTCCGGATGCAAACAAAACAAGTTTGAAAAATCCGTTTAGCCAGGAATCTTTCTTAGCTGCTGATGCAGAAGACGGTTTTGTTTATATTACAAGAAAAGCTGATGATAAAGCTTTATTCGTAGATACTGCTTTCATCAACACAACAGGTTCTATGTTCCTTGCATTTAATTATATGGAGGATCTGGATGAGTTGAAAGATAGCGATTTGGAAGGACATGGTCAGTTCTTGTTCACTTATTTCCCGACAAATGACTCTTTGGTTATTCAGGTAAAGAGTATCATTAAAGAACCGACTGCTGGTAGCTGGGCTGCTACGGCTGCTACATCTATCACTGATAATGATGATGATTTCAACTATGTAACAGTTCAGGATTTGGTAAAAGCAGATCAAATTCGTGTCGTAACAATTGGTGAAAAGAAAGAAACTGATATCGTATTAGGTTTCACTTCTTGTAAAGAAAGCGATACAGACAGAGTATCTTTGGAAGACGGTGTATATTTCATCCGCAATGCTAAGACTAATAAATATTACGCATCTCCGATTCATATCGATGGCGCAAAAGAAGAATGGGTGAGCGTTGACGCTGACGAACAGAATGTTGACCACATGCCGGCTTACCAGTGGGTTGTTCTGAAAACTAAAACATCTGAATATTTCGCTGCTACTTCTCCGGTGGAAGTTGCAAACCGTGAATATGCAAGCTTGAATGGAACTTATCAGTTTACTCAGGCTATCGGTTCTTCTAAATATTTCTGTGCAGATCTTGCTGCTGACTCTTTAGTTATTACTAAGATTACAGATGCAAATATCTTAGGAGATGAACATCTTGGTTACAAATATCTGACTGAGGATGAGTTGATGATTACTAACTATGCATTCAACTACTTCAACCCTTACACAATGGAAAAATACATTGCTCAGGTGGCTGGTAGCAACAAATTGAATGTATTGCAGGATACTCCTACTTATTTCGAAATCAAACCGGTTAATGGTAACGTAGCAGCTGATTATGGTTATAAAGTAACAGCAGACGTTAAGAAGAGAATTAAAGGTTTGGCTCAGTTGAAGAGAGAGTCTTATACAATCCACACTAAAAAAGCTGTTATCGCATTAGGTGAAGAAAATAACTTCGTGATCACAGATAAAGTTGCTGCAAGCGAATTCTTCTTCAAAGAAAACAACCAATTGGATGCTACTTGCTATTATGCATTTGTAGATGCTGAAGATGTGAACGCAGATGGTTCATTCAACTTCAAAGCCGGTGTTGCTGACCAGAGTTTGACTGCCCTGTTGCAACAGCAGGTTATCAATGAAGTTAGAACATCTGCTTTCTCTATCGGTTTAACTGACCAACCTCTGTATCGTCGTTTCAACAATGTTAAATTGGATGGCGCTGTAGAAGGTAATGAAGATGCAACTAAGCTCTTGAAGTTCAAAGAAGCATACGTAAACGACTACTTGATGGACGAAACTAACGTAAACTTCAAGCGTGAAGGTATGAGCTACTTAGGTATCGGTGCTGCTAATATTGCTGAAGCTGGTCTGTCATTCAATGTTCGTCCGTACAACATTGGTAAATCTGCACAGTATAATATCAAACCGCAATACTTAATCTATGTAAGCGAAACTGTAAACGAAGGTTCTGAAAACATTCCTTGTGATGCAACTAACCACAAACACATGAATGCTGATGGCGAAGAATGTGGACCGGAAGATTGTATCCACGCAACTCCGGCTGTAGAAGGCTTCAACCGTTACAAACTGTTGGTTAGCTTCGCTGACTCTACAGATACACAAGTTGTTACAGAAAAACAACTTTACAAGTTCGGTAAATATGTTCGTGTAGGTTTTGTAGATGCTGTAGAACAGGATAGCGTAATCTATATCTTGGGCAATACATTTGCAACTGTTGCAACTAAAGATCTGAGCATGGATGATGTTAAGAAAGCTCTTGAAGCTAAGAAGATCTCTTCTATTAACATGAAAGCTACTGTTAAGGAAGACAAACATCACAACTACACTTGGTCATTCCGTTATATCGACCCGACTAAGGCTGCTAACGAAGTAGAAGAAGATCGCGCATTCTTGATCGAATCAAATGCTGTAGCTCCTATAGCTCCGAAGAATGCAGCATGGATCAAGAACCAGAATAACTGCTTGGTATTGTCTGCTATGGATGCTTCTTTCGATGATGCTAAGACTGGTGGTGATGCTGCTTTGATCTTCAACATCGAAAAGGGTGCTGCTGACGATATGGCAACAGACAATGAAAGCATCAGCGCTTCTGAAGTATCAGTAGTTGCAACTAACGGTGCCGTTATCATTAAGGGTGCTGAAGGTAAGACTGTTGCTATCAGCAATGTTCTTGGTCAGACAATTGCTAGCACTGTAATCACTTCTAGCGAAGCTACAATCTCTGTTCCTGCAGGTGTAGTTGTAGTAGCTGTTGAAGGTGAAGCTGCTGTTAAGGCAATCGTAAAATAAGATAATTTATAATCAAAAATAAATTCTAAAATTTCCACGAGTTGGAGTCTAGGTGTTGCATGCAACGCCTAGACTATCCATCAATTATCCTGTGACAGGCGAACAAGTGGTTATTAATATTAAGTAATAAAATAAAGTTCTTACTGTAATTTCTCCCGTGAGGAAGGAATACAGAAAAAACAGCCTCTGCGATCTTGTGTCGTAGGGGCTTTGTTGGTTGCAGTTGTTTTGCATGATAAAATAGGTTGAAAATGAAAAAATGTAATTAATTTAGCTGCCAGGAAATAGTGTTAATGCTTGAAATCAATATGGGAAAACTGGATAAACAACAAGAGTACTTTGTTTTGTCTGCTTTGAAGCAAGACAGCAAAGAGGCTTTCTCATTATTGTTTCAGACCTATTATACCGATCTTGTATTGTTCTGCGGGAATTTTATAAAAGACAAAGATTCTTGTGAAGACATTGTTCAATCAATCTTTTTAAAACTCTGGAACGAGAGGAAAAACATACAGATTGAAACTTCTTTGAAATCTTATTTGTTGAAGGCTGTCCGTAACAGTTGTTTTGATGAATTTCGTCATCTTGAAATTGTCCGTCAGTATGAGACGGAGTATGAAAATACAGTACTTGATTCTTACGATACGGAAAATTATGTCTTGTATTCAGATTTGCATGACCATTTGCGTCATGCCTTGGAACAGGTGCCGGAGTTGTATAGGGAAGCTTTTGTGTTGAATCGCTTTGAAGGGTTGAAATACAAGGAAATAGCAGAAAAACTGAATGTATCGGAGCGGACAGTTGAAGTCCGTGTCAGTAAGACTTTGGAATTATTACGGAAACATTTGAAAGAGTTCTTCATGCTATTGCTTTCAATAGGTATTCCCTAAAAAAAGTTATAAGCCATGTGGGAAATGATTCCCCGGACGTCTTAAATACTATAAAAGAGAAAAAATGACAGACAAAGATCAAATACAACCTATTATCACAGCTTATCTATCCGGTAAAGCAACGGCAGAAGAACGCCGTAAACTGGATGATTGGGTGAAGCAATCTCCTGATAATGACCGATATTATCAGGAAATGCGTAATATATGGCAGGTGATGCACCCCGCTTTTACCCCCTCTGAGATTAATGTATTTGAAGCCGAGAAAAAAGTTTTAGCAAATATCGCAACCACAAGGAGGAATATCGCCCGTACATTAATTATCTATTGGCAACGTATGGCTGCTGTCCTTGTCATCCCTTTGTTGATCATCTGTACTTATTTATTTTTAGAGAAGGATAATGGGGTGTATGATGCGATAGAGTATCAGGAAGTGAAATCACCTCACGGTACTTTCTCTGAAGTCCGTCTGCCGGATGGAACGAATGTTTGGCTGAATGGTGGAAGTACCCTGAAATATCCCTTAACTTTCCGGAAAGGCGAGCGGGATGTTTTCTTGAGTGGCGAAGGATATTTTGAAGTGCATTCGGATAAAGAAAATCCTTTTATCGTAAAAACCGATCAGATAACTCTCCGGGCTACCGGTACGGCTTTTAATGTGGAGGCCTATGGAAGTGATTCTATTACTGCTGTTACTATGGTTAACGGAAAGATCGATGTCGCTTTCGGAAACTCTTCACCTGTTGCTATGGTTCCGGGAGAACGAGCTTCCTTTAATAATCTCACGAAACAATGTCTTATTGCAAAGACTGATCCTTATAAGTGGTATGCCTGGAGAGACGGACTGATGATATTCAGGGATGACCCATTATCGTATGTCTTTAAGCGCCTGGGATTAACTTTTAATGTGAATATAGAATTAAAAGATCCTTCTTTAGCTAATGCACCTTATCGTGCTACTTTTGAATATGAATCGTTGGATGAAATATTGCGTTTACTTGAAATGAGTGCTCCTCTGCATTTCAAGCAGAATAAGAGGGTGAAGGACCGGAATAATGCATATGAGAAGCAAACAATAGAAGTGTATAAAAGAAAAAGGTGATGAAAAATATCACCTTTTTATCTTCCGAATAAAGAAAATCTGATTTTAAATAAAAAAAATGACTTTTCAGTTGTGGTAAAAAACAGCTGAGACGTCTTAGTTATGTATGAAAAGATAATTATTATTTGTTCACTATAAAAATCTGATGCCTATGAAGTAGTCAATTATTAAGATCAATGAGTAAGCAGCTTTAAATAAAAAGGAAAGGTGTGCGAGACCTTTCCTTTGATTGTTTAGCTGTTAAAAAGTTTTTAGTCAACCTTATTTTTCTAACTAAACAAACAAATGTATGAATTCCATTTCGGATAAAAAAATCGAAAGGCTAAGTTTTGCCATTAAAATTTTTCGAGTTATGAGATTATGCTTGTTATTTATAGCTTTAAGTCTAACGCAAGTTTTTGCCTCGGTATCTTATTCTCAATCAACTTCATTGACGCTCAAAATGAAAAATGTTTCTATTGAAGATGTATTGAATAAGATAGAGGAAAAAACAGAATTCCGCTTTTTGTATAATAAAGACGTTGTAAACGTGGGACAAATAGTGAATGTTTCTGTTAATGAAAGTAGCATTTCGGATATTCTGAATAATATACTGAAAAATACAGATATACATTATACTATTAGCGATCGTCAGATTGTATTAAGTAAAAGTGGATTATTCGCTTTGGTTAGTAATGAACGGATTGTGACCGGGATAGTGACTGATGAGAATGGAGAACCAATCATTGGTGCTAATATTATAGTAAAGAATGATCCGACACTAGGAGGGATTACTGATGTCAATGGTAAATTTAGTATAACAGTTCCTGAAAAGGCAACATTGGTTATTTCTTATATAGGATATGAATCCAAAGAAATAGCTGTGACTAATCAATCTGCAATACAGGTCGTTTTAAAAGAAAGCCACAGTCAATTGGATGAAGTGATCGTTGTTGGTTATGGCTCGACATCAACCAGAAAAACGGTAAGTTCAGTAACTAGTGTAAAAACAGATAAGATAGACGAACTGCCATATACAAGTACATCTGCTGCGTTGCAGGGACGTGCTGCCGGTGTAATTGTTCAGCAAACAGGAGGAGAACCTGGTGGAACAGTTCCTACAATTTCTATCCGCGGTGGTGGTACTCCTCTTTATATCATTGATGGTATTATTCGTGAACCATTGGACTTTAATGCTTTGACTTCTTCTGATATTGAATCAATATCAGTATTGAAAGATGCGAGTGCAACAGCTGTATATGGTGCTCAGGCTGGTAACGGTATCGTTCTTGTCACTACTAAGAGAGGAAATAGTGAAAAGATCAATATTGATTATACTGCAGGTTTTGATTGGAGCAGACCGACCATTATTCCGGACCGGGTCAATGCTGTTGAATATGTAACGGCAGCCAATAAAGCGGCTGAATATGATGGTCGTGGAGCTTATGCCATGTACTCGGAAGATGTGGTCAATAAAGTGTTGAACCATTCTGATCCGGCTAATTATCCGGATAATGACTGGCTGAAAATGGCAATCAATAATTTTGCACCTCAGATGCGGCATAACCTGTCTATGTCGGGTAAATCTAAAAATGGTGTGAAATATTATACTTCTCTGGGTTATTTAAATCAGGAATCTTTATTTAAGCAGTCCCATAACAATACTTTTAAACGCTATAATATCAGAAGTAATGTTTCTTCCTCTTTTGATAATATCGGTTTGGAAGTGGGGCTGAATCTGGATGCAATTTTGGAAAAGAGAAATCCGAATCCATATGGTCAGTCACAGATTTGGAGAAACTTATTGGCGTATAACAAACCAATAGACGTGGCTTACAATCCTGACGGGACTTACAGTGCTTTCTCTGTTCATCCATTGGCCTGGCTGGATAAAGAATCGGGATATGACCGGGTTTCGGATAATATATTAAACACACAACTTTATGCAACCTGGACGTTACCTTGGGATAAAGGGTTAAAGTTTAAAATTTTGGCTAACTCCCGCTATTCTAATTATAATGAAAAGTATTTTAAATCCAGTGCTCCCCAATATTCTCCTTCCGGGGTATTGAAGGAGGCTGCCCCATCTGAAATGTCACTGACAAATAGCTGGTGGCGTAATAATACATTGGAGGCTAGTGTGGAATATAGTCGTGCTTTTGATCGACACTTCCTCGAAGTCCAGGGAGTGTATAGCTATTATAATACGACAAATGAAGAATTCAGTGCATCGAGAAATGGCTTTATTTCAAATGATTTCGACCAGTTGTTTGCCGGAGACGCATCTACACAGCAGAACACCGGAACGGCTCAGGAGGGAGCACGTATTGGGTATGTGGGACGTTTGAGATATAATTATGCTGATAAGTACCTGTTGGAGGGAAACTTCCGTTATGATGGTTCTGATAATTTCGCAAGAGATCAGCGTTGGGGATTTTTCCCATCAGGTGCTGTTGCATGGGTTGTTTCGGAAGAAGGCTTTATGAAGACATTGAAGGATAAGCAGATTATTGATTTCTTTAAAATCAGAGCTTCTTATGGACAAGTGGGGTTGGAAACCGGAGTTGCTCGTTTTGGTTATATTCCTACTTATTCATATAACTCTCAATCTGCCGTTGTAGGAGGTGAGTTTGTTCCAGGTTTTACAGAAGGGAATCTGGTGTCGAATGCTTTGAGTTGGTATACAAAAGATGTATTTGATATTGGTTTTGATATGGCGTTCCTGAACAATCATTTGAATTTTACTTTCGATTATTATTATTATAAGACGAAAGGATACTTGATCTCTCCTCAGAATCGTTATACAACTACATTGGGAAAAGATCTTCCACAAGTAAAATCGAATAGTATCCATCGGCGGGCTGGTTATGAAGCAATGGTAAGATATAAGAATAAAGTCGGTCATTTGAATTATGATCTGGGTTTCAATTTTACGACTTATGATGAGTTGTGGGAAGTAAATGAAAGTGAATCGGAAGCCACTTTGAAAAACCCTAAAAAGCGTTCAACCCATCAAAAGAATTATTATGGAAATGCGTATCAGTCAAGTGGTATCTATCAAAGTGCAGCAGATGTCCTTGATAATCCTCGTTTCCTGAGTGCTACGGAATTGAAACCGGGTGATCTGGCTTATATTGATGTAAATGGTGATGGTAAAATTGATTCGGAAGACCAAGTGAGAATCGGTAAACCGTTCTTCCCGTCATTTAACTATGGCTTTGATTTCAATTTGGATTACAAAGGCTTTTTCTTGTATGGACTATTTCAGGGTACAGGACCGCGTTATGTTGAATTAAGCGGTTTGATGAAAGGTGGTAATACTATGGAGATGAATTATAAGTATCAGCTGGATTTCTGGACTCCGGAAAATGCGGATGCGGCTTATCCCCGTGCTTCTTCTTATCAGAATATTAATAGTTCGAACAATACGCAGTCTTCTGATTTCTGGATTAAAAATGCAAGTTATTTCCGTTTGAAGAGTCTGCAGTTCGGATACGATTTCAAGAATATATTGTTGAGGAATGTGAATGCGATTAGTAAATTGAAATTATCGGTAATGGGGACCAATCTCTTTACTATCTCTGGTGTGAAAGATTATTTCGATCCTGAAGTTGTGGATGGTAGCGGACAGGGATATCCTGTTCAACAGACATTCTCAGTTGCATTAAATGTTGGATTTTAAAAAGAAACAAATATGAAATATATAGCAATTTTATCGACTTTTATTCTTTTGTTTGCCTCATGTGCAGATGATCTGGATAAATCTCCATTGGATAAATTTTCAGAAGATAAGGTGTGGAGATCTGCAGAAGGAGCACAGACTTTTATTAACGGGACTTTATATGTATCCAAGTTGCTGACGGAGAATGCAGATGACTGGAGTGATAATTCAGTTGTCAACACAGAGATGAGCGCTGCTGTCAGAACAGTTCGCGAGTTGATGACGAATGCCAATGATTATGGTTGGAACAAATTCGGTGAAATCCGCCGGTGCAATCTGATTATAGAGAAGGTTACTGCTTCCGAAGATATAAAAGAAGCGGATAAGGAACCTCTGATCGCACAGGCTAAAATGCTCCGTAGTATTGTTTATTATACTCGTGCCAGATTGTTTGGACGCTTGATGATCGTTGATCGCGTACTGACTCCGGATGACGACCTTATGTTTCCTCGTTCGAAAACGATAAAAGAAACTTATGATTTTATTATTAATGATCTGACTGAAGCTGCGGAAGGATTGCCGGTGACTGCATCTGCTGGTGCTTTGACAAAAGGTGCAGCGTATGCTTTAAAAGCAGCTGTTTGTTTGCAGGGAGCAGCTTTTTTAACAGATTCTAATGAGAAAAGGGACTATTATCAGCAAGCAAAAAAAGCGTGTGAAGACTTGTTTGCATTGGGTATTTATTCTTTGGAAAGCGATTATGGAAAACTGTTCAATGATTATTCTACCGGGTTAAGTTCGAAAGAGGTGATTCTGGCCACTTATTATTTATCAGAGACGACAAAGATGTCAGGAACATGGATGCAATCTATTGTCCCTAACCAGGGAGCTGGAAAAATACCGGAAGAGGTGGCTGCTGTATGGCCTGTGGAAAACTTTGAGGGGTGGCATGATAAATCTCCGTCTCAGGATTTGGTTGACGCTTATGAGGTGGTTGATGCCGACGGGAATGCTAAAACATGGGATGAAACATCTTACTATAAGAATTTCAAACCGAATGTCGATTATGTAAGTAATGCAATCTATAGGAACCGCGATGCCCGCTTTTATTCAACGATAGCTTACGACTCAGTCAAATATTTTAATTCAATCATTACAACACGTGTTGGTGGAAACTTGTATTATTTGAATAATAAGGAGAAAGACCGTCATATGACAAAAACAGGTTATTTATATATTAAGAACCTCTATCAGGATAAATCGGTCATTGCTGGCGTGCCGACAGACTGGCATTTGATTCATTTGCGTCTGGGACGTTCGTATCTAGACTATGCGGAAGCTTTGTTGAGACTGGGGGAAACAACTACAGCAATTGAATATATAAATAAGGTTAGAATGACTCATGGAAAGTTACCAGCTTTGTCGACAGCTCTTTCCTTTGATCAAGCCTGGAAATATTATAAACAGGAACGCCGTGTTGAACTGGTGCAGGAAGAAGATAGATATTGGTCTTTACTCCGTTGGGGAAAAGAAGACGGATTGGATGAAATTGAAGAACTTAATACACCTCCGACAGCAATAGAGATTGCGGCTGATGGCAAAAGTTTTGAGATCATACCGGTTCCGGTTGTAGGTCCGTCTAATGATAGAAAATTTACAACCAGAAGATACTTTTTACCGATACCCAAAAATGAAACAATTCTGAATGAAAAGTTGTCGGATGATCAGAATCTGGGTTGGGAATAATTATGAATATATTAGAATTTATTGAATATGAAACAACTGATATTAATTAAGTACGTATTGCTCTCTTTCTTGTGTATCTGTTTGTCATCGTGTCTGACGGCAGGATTAGATGATGATCTGCCTGTTTATACAGAGGCGGAAGTAACGGCATTCAATTTTGAATATCGCTGGACTATACAGGAGGGTATTAGCGAGAAGTTACAAGTAAAAACATTGACTGCACAGACGAAAATCAATCAGGCAGAAGGACTTATTGAATGTGCTATTACAGTGCCTAAAGTTTCCGGAACATTTACGGAAGAAGTAAGAAATCAGGTTTCCTTATCCAAATTAATAGGATATGCAACTATTTCAACTGCAGCATCGATTGCGCCTGTAGGTTCTGCTCCGGTATTGGGGAAAGTTGGAGATTTTTCTCAATCAGATATGGTCTATGAGGTGACTGCGGCCGATAATAAGAATAAAAAGCAATGGAGATTGGTGATTACAAGTTTTACTAAGTAGCTGTAACCATATGTAAGAAGCACTCTTTTGGAATAAAGCTAAGCGATTATTCTTTAAGAGTGCTTTTTTGTATCTATAATATGATTTGACAGAATAGAAATTGAGTTAAAATGAAGAGATTAATATATTTATTTATCATCTTATTCCATTCTTGGTTGTATTGTTATGCAGAGTCAGGACAACGGATCAGTGTATTGGATTTTGGAGCAATACCGGATGATGGGCTTGATGATTCGGAGAATATTCGTAAAGCTTGTGAATATTGTAGGGATAATAAATCTACCGTCTTGTTTTTTCCGCCAGGTCTGTATAATTTCAGGGATTCACTGGCATTACAGATTGAGCGAGAGGCTATAAGCGGAGTATATGGAGAGAATGTACAAGGTCGCTTATTTAAACCGGATGCCCCTTATGTGAAAGCATTGGATTTGTTTGGAGCGGAGAATCTGGTTGTGGAAGCGGAAGGTGCTATATTATTATTGGAGGGATGGTATGAAGTTGTTTCGATAGATAAGGCCCGGGAGGTAACAATAAAAGGTTTGAGTATTGTTTATCGGAGGCCGCCTAATACGGTGGGGAAGATAACTAAATTGAATGAAGGTAGCTTTGATATGCAGATCGATCCTGAACGGTATTTTTATTTGGATAAAGATGTAACAGGCAGAGTTCATTATGTGGATGCTATGAGAGAGAGATTATATACTGGTGGCAGAGTTTCCGGAAAAGAGTTGCTTTCGAAAGACATGATCCGGATTTATACTGATTTCAGACCTTCTACAGGTGATTTCTGTGTATTGCGTCATTCCGGGCATTATCGTCCTGCAATTATGATAAAGGAATCGTCTGATATTTATATTGAAGGAGTTAAGATTCATAGTCAGCCGGGTATGGGAGTTGTCGGACATCTGTCGGAAAATATAACTTTAGAGAATCTGCAAGTGATTCCGGAAGCTGGTATGATTATTTCAACTAATACGGATGCAACACATTTTACTAGTTGTAAAGGAGAAATTGTGATAGAAAATTGTAAATTTGGAGGGCAGGGAGACGATTGCACAAATATTCATAATTATTATTATACAATTGTTCCCCAAACAAAAAGATCTGTAGAAATAAAAATACAAAATGCAGACCTTCATGCTTTATCATTGGATTATCCGGACGTTGGTGATACTTTGTTGGTTGTGAATAGGAGTAATTTGATGGAGAAAGAACATTTTATAGTGGAGCAGGTAGATACGTCTACTGTAGACTGGAGGGTGAGTGTGACATTGAATAAAGACTGGCTTATCGGTTCTCCGGATCTTTATTATATGACAAATATTACACGTCGTCCCTCTGTTCGGATTACGAATAATACAGTGAAGAGTCACTTGGCAAGGGCATTTTTGATAAAAAGCAGGAATGTTCTTATCAATAAAAATGTAGTACAGAATAGTACTGGAACGGCTATTCAATTAGGAGCTGAGGCTGGTTGGCGTGAAAGTGGTCCGGTGGAGAATGTGTTGATTGAAAATAACTGGATTTCCGGTTGTGGTTATGCACAAGGAACTCAGGGAGCTTCATCCGGAATCAGTATATCTGTATCCGGTATAAGAGAGAAGACGGGTTTTTTAAACAATAATATTCTTATTCGGAATAATATTATTGAAGCGGTAAATGAACATGCTATATCGGTTGAAGACGCGAAGAGTGTTCGGATCATCAACAATGATATTTCGGGATGTCCGCATCCTGTTTACATGAAAAATACTGAATCTGTAACGGTGAAGGATGTTCGTTACTCTGATTAGTAATGGAATTATAATAAAAGTAATGTGTGAATAACCATTTATATAATAAAGTATCATGAAGAAGTTTTTATTTGTGTTTTTATTCTGGACTCTTGTTTGTGGCGGAACTCTTTCCGCTCAAAACCGTTGGTCGATCAACCCCGACAGCAGTATCTCCTGGAATGTCAAAGACCGTATCCCTCATTATGACCATATTGAGATGAGCGGGCTGAAAGTTTCGACTGTGCTCCGTTACGGGGTGAATGCGGACGGCTCTTTTGAACTGAATAAAAGTATGGTTTGGCCCATGTTGCGCACTATCCCGAACAATACGCATGCCAGCCTGATGCGTCGTTTTGCCTGGAATGCAACGGACATGGTGGCGGTGAACGGACAATCGTTATCCGGAGAAAAGGTGAATAAGATTACGCTGGATGGGAAAATGACTGTAGAAAGTGCCATCGGATTATCGCGTAATGCAAAGGCTGAACTGACACGCATCATTTTCCCGGCGGTGGCGAAACCGGCCGTTTATGAAAAGTATATCCTTCGGAATACAGGTAGTTCGCCTCTTACGGTGGAAGTGCCCGAATCGCGTGCCGTGATTAACACAGACCCGGAAAAAGGAGTGGACGGCAGTTATAAATTAGTCTCGGAAATTATCGGGGCAGCGACCAAGCAGCTTCAGCCGAAAGAAGAACTTGTTTTTTATGCTGCTATCACCGGCTATAAAAACGGTGAAGCAGAATTGAAACCTGATGTGGAAAAGGAACTTCAGGAGCGGAAGGAACTGATTGCAGGCTTTTGGAATAACCTGATTCTCGAAACACCGGACCCAGTTGTCAATACCATGTTTGCCTTTGCCAAAATACGTGGTGCTGAAAGTATTTACGATACCAAAGGCGGATTGATGCACGGTCCTGGCGGTGAGTCATATTATGCCGCTATCTGGGCAAACGACCAGGCCGAATATATCAATCCCTTCTTCCCTTATCTCGGATATGGAGCCGGAAATGGCTCGGCCCTTAATTCGTTTAAACATTTTGCCCGTTTCATGAATCCGGAGTATGAAAAGATACCGAGTTCAATCATCGCAGAAGGTATTGATGTTTGGGGTGGGGCCGGTGACCGTGGCGATGCGGCAATGGTCGCTTACGGAGCTTCCCGTTATGCCCTGGCAAGAGGTGACAAGGCGGAAGCCGAAGAGTTGTGGCCTCTGATTGAATGGTGTCTGGAGTATTGCCATCGTAACCTGAATGATAAAGGTGTGGTCGCCTCTGATTCAGATGAACTGGAAGGACGTTTTCCTGCCGGAAAAGCCAATCTTTGTACCTCTTCATTGTATTACGATGCGTTGAGCTCGGCTGTCTATCTGGGAAAAGATTTGAAGAAGCCTTTTTCTGTATTGAGTGCTTATGAAAAACAGGCAAGAGACCTTCGGGAAAATATGGAAAACTATTTCGGAGCCAAAGTCGAAGGCTTTGACACGTATCAATATTATGAAGGAAACGATATCCTTCGCTCCTGGATTTGTATTCCTCTGACTGTTGGAATCTTTGACCGCAAAGAAGGTACGATCAATGCCCTGTTCTCTCCCCGTCTGTGGACGGAAAACGGTTTGTTAACCCAGGCAGGAAGTGAAACATTCTGGGACCGTTCCACCCTTTATGCTTTAAGAGGCGTATATGCCTGCGGGGCAACCGAGAAGGCAACAGAATATTTGAAATTCTATTCCAATCAACGCCTGTTAGGTGATCACGTGCCTTATGCTATCGAAGCCTGGCCGGAAGGAAGTCAGCGCCATCTTTCTGCAGAAAGCGGATTATATGGGCGTATCATCACGGAAGGAATGTTCGGTATTCGTCCGACAGGACTGAAATCCTTCACTTTTACTCCCCGTTTGCCGTCGGAATGGAACAGTATGAACCTGCGTAAAATAAAAGCATTTAATACAACATTCGATATCGAAGTGCTCCGTGAGAATGGAAAACAGTTAGTTACTGTCAAATCCGAGGGGAAGACACTATTACATAAAGCCATAAAAGAAGGAGAAATCGTTTCTGTTAAACTAGACTGATTACTAATCTATTACAGTTTTCTCGTAGTTCCCTGCTTTGGAAACTGGTGTTCCCTGCCTGGGAAACTACAATTCCCTGGGCAGGGAACTCTGATTTCCTCCCGAGGAAACTCCGGTTTCTTGGGAGGAAATTGTATTTATCTCCCTGTTTGTTCCATTGTAGAACCACACTATTGTTTGGGTGCAGCCTTAATCTTTTGTCTACTTTTCTATCAAGAGAAAAGTAGGTCTCCCTTACCTGTTGATAACTTTTTTGTACTTTTCTCATATATTTCTTGGAAGGTAATTTGATAAATGTTTAATTTTACCCACAAATATAGTAAAGTGCCCGTTGCCAACGAAGTAGGGTGCTTTTGTTTAAGGGAAAGTTTAACGTGTAAAACAGAAAATGGAAGAGAAAGAGACTTGCTATCATGTACCGGTGATGCTCGATGAAAGCGTGAAAGGCCTGAATATTCAAGAAGGGGGTATCTACGTGGATGTGACCTTCGGAGGTGGCGGACATTCACGCGAAATCCTGAAACGGATGGATAGCGATGGCGAACTTTACGGATTTGACCAGGATGCCGACGCCGAACATAATATTCCTGATGACTCCCGTTTTGTGTTTGTTCGCAGTAATTTCCGTTATTTGTATAATTTTATGCGTTATCATGGCGTAGACGGCGAAGTGGACGGGCTATTGGCCGACCTGGGCGTTTCCTCCCATCATTTCGATGATAAAGACCGTGGTTTCTCTTTCCGTTTCGACGGAGCGCTGGATATGCGTATGAACACCCGTGCCGGCCAGACGGCTGCCGATATCGTAAACAACTATACGGAAGAAGCATTGGCCGACGTCTTTTACCTTTACGGCGAACTGAAAGTTGCCCGCAGGCTAGCCTCATTGATTGTCCGGACACGTGAAAACAAAAAGATAGAAACAATCGGAGACTTTCTGGAACTGGTTAAACCCTTTACCGGAAAAGACAAAGAGAAAAAGTTCCTGGCACAGGCATTCCAGGCCCTTCGTATCGAAGTGAACGACGAAATGCGTGCCCTGAAAGAAATGCTGCAACAAACCCTCCAGGTCTTAAAGCCCGGCGGACGTTTGGTTGTAATCACTTACCATTCTCTGGAAGACAGGCTGGTAAAGAACTTCCTGAAAACAGGAAATTTTGAAGGAAAAAGCGAACAAGACTTTTTCGGAAATGTACAAACGCCATTTCGTATGGTAAATAATAAAGTAATTGTGCCTTCCGACGAGGAGATTGAAAGAAATCCCCGTTCGAGAAGCGCCAAATTAAGAATAGCGGAGAAGAAAGGAAAAAAAGAGAATTGAAAATTACAAATTGAAAATTAGGTTCGCGTTCGTATAATTTTCAATTAAAAAGGGAGTTATGGAGGAAAAACAACAACGTAAAAAGTCAAAGAAAAAAGAGAAACGTCTTTCTCTTTTGTATGTGCTGGGCGGTGGTATCCTGAACGAGGATTTTATCGTTAAACACACAAGAATGATTGTGCTTGTTGTGATAATGATATTTTTCTTCATCGGCAACCGCTACACCTGCATGCAGAAACTAAGGGAGATCGACCGCCTGCAACAACGTTTGCGCGACATTCGTTTCGAGGCATTGTCTATTTCATCGGAACTGACGGGCAACAGCCGTCAGTCGCAAGTAGAATTATTGATTGAAGAACAAGGTATTGAACTGGAAGGAGCCAAAACTCCGCCGTATGAATTATACAAATAAATATGGCAGAAGAGAATGAACCAATAGAAATCGCCCCGAAAAGTAACCGTATATTATTCTGTTACTTTCTTGTCGTGCTATTATTGGGGCTTATAGCAGTGGGCATATTGTTTCGCACGTTTGATACAGCTTTTGTGGAGAAGGAGAAATGGGAGAAGGTGGCCGAAAGCCAGAAACGCCCGAACCGTCTGATATTACCCGGACGTGGAAACATCTATTCTTCCAATGGAAAGCTGATGGCAACCAGTGTGCCTCGTTATTATACCTATATCGACTTTCGTGCCGACGGATTTTCTGTCGATACGTTCCGGAATTCGAAGGTGAACGGGGTGGATTCGCTAGCCGTTTATCTGTCACGTAAATTTAAGAATCGTACGCCGGCCGGTTATAAGGCGCATCTGCTTCGCGGACTGAATAGCAAAAGCCGTCAGTATCCCGTTTATGAGGGGCGTGCTTCTTATACCGACCTGAAAGAGATGAAGAAATTCCCGTTTCTCCGTTTGAGCCGTTATAAGAGTGGATTCTATACGAAGGAAATGGTGCAACGCCAGAAACCCTTTGGGACATTGGCATCCCGTACTATCGGAGATATTTACGGTGAGATTGAAGCCGGAGGGGTGACCAAAGGAAAGAACGGGTTGGAGTTGCAGTACGACTCTTTGCTTCGGGGTGAACCCGGAGTGAGTTCGGTTCGTCGTGTTGGTGGCGGATGGACGAATGTTGTTGAGATAGAGCCGGTCGATGGCATGGATATCCGGACTACGATTGATATCAATATCCAGGATATAACCGAGAAGTCATTGGTCGATATGTTGAAGAAGATCGACGCTGAATCCGGAACTGCCGTTGTCATGGAAGTGGCGACAGGCGAGGTGAAAGCGATCACCAATATGGGCCGTATCCGTGAAGGCGCTTATGCTGAAACCAAGAACCATGCAGTAGCGGATGAGATAGAGCCGGGTTCGACCTTCAAAGTCGCCTCTATGATGGTCGCTTTGGAAGACGGAATCTGCCAGCCAAGCGATACGGTGGATGTGGGCAAAGGTATTTATATGTATAAAGGTGCCCGTATGACCGACCATAATATGAATAAAGGCGGTTACGGTCGTATCTCGGCAGAACAGGCTATTTGGTATTCTTCGAATATCGGTGTGGCAAAGATTATTCTGAAAGGGTACGAAAAGAACCCGACCAAATATGTGGAAGGTTTGTATAAGTTGGGCTTGACTATTCCGCTGAACCTGGAAATCCCGGGAGCCGGACGTGCCAAGATTCGTATGCCGAACGATACCGCCTTGTACTGGTCGAAGACAACATTGCCCTGGATGTCTTTCGGATATGAAACGCAGATACCGCCTATCTATACGCTGACATTCTTCAATGCCATTGCAAACGGCGGAAAGATGGTGCGCCCGATGTTTACTAAAGAGATTATGCACAACGGAAAGACGGTGCAGAGTTTCTCAACAGAGGTGTTGAAATCGTCTATCTGTTCAGACAAAACACTGGAGATTATCAAAGATATGTTGCTGGGCGTAGTAGAGAAAGGAACCGGTAAAGCCGTTCATTCGGATATCATCCGTATAGCCGGAAAAACAGGTACGGCGCAGATTGCTTCGGGCGGTGTTTACCGTACAAGCGGGCACCAGGTTGCTTTTTGCGGATATTTCCCGGCCGACGAGCCGAAATATTCCTGTATTGTCGTTATCCGCCGTCCGCGTATCGGTTATCCGTCCGGTGGAACGATGTCTGGGGGCGTGGTAAAAGCCATTGCCGAGAAAGTATATGCCAGCCATATGTCGTTTGATGTACGTGATATGGAGCGCGATTCATTAGCTGTGATATTGCCGGCAGCAAAGAACGGGAATCTGGAGGCACTGGAAAATGTATTGGATAAACTCGATGTCAGTGCAAATACAGACAGCCTGGAGACAAAATGGGTTGTCGCAAAGCGTGAAGAAGGCGAAGAAGAACTTCATCTGCGTGACCTGACAATCCGTGAAGGCCTGGTGCCGAATGTGATTGGAATGGGCGCTAAAGATGCGGTTTTCCTGCTTGAAAGTGCCGGTTTGCGTGTTGTATTGGATGGAATGGGACGTGTTTCCGCCCAGTCGATGGGAGCAGGCACACGAATTGCCAAAGGACAGTCCATTCGCTTAACATTAAGATAATAGAAAGGGGAGGTTTCCGGACCTCTCCGTAAACAGATAGAATATGGAACTGAAGAAATTGATTCATACGTTGGATGTACTGGAAGTCGTAGGAACAGATGATGTAAAAATCGCAGGTATCCAGTCTGATTCCCGTAAGGTGGAAGACGGCTTTTTGTTCGTGGCGGTAAGAGGCACGGCAGTCGACGGTCACGCTTATATCGACGGAGCCATTGCCAAAGGTGCCGTAGCGGTAGTCTGCGAGGAAATTCCATCCCTTTCGGAAGAAAATGGAAATCCTTCCGGGAGAAATGTCATTTTCATCCGGGTGAAAGATTCGGCGGATGCATTGGGTAAATTGGTTTCGACCTGGTATGACAATCCTTCGGATAAACTGACGCTGGTGGGCGTTACCGGAACGAACGGCAAGACGACTATCGCTACCTTATTATATGAAATGTTCCGTAAGATGGGACATAAGGTAGGCCTGCTTTCAACTGTATGCAATTACATTGACGGCGAAGCGATTCCGACCGATCATACGACACCCGACCCGATCACCCTTCACAGCCTGATGGCACGGATGGTGGAAGCCGGATGCGAATATGCTTTTATGGAAGTCAGTTCCCATTCGATCGACCAGAAACGTATCAGTGGTCTTTCGTTCGACGGTGGTATTTTTACCAACCTGACACGTGACCATCTGGATTATCATAAAACAGTAGAGAATTATCTGAAAGCCAAGAAGAAATTCTTCGATGACCTGCCTGCTGATGCTTTCGCACTGACGAATGCCGACGACAAATCAGGCCTGGTAATGCTTCAGAATACGGCAGCAAAGAAGCTGACCTATTCATTGCGCACATTGGCTGACTTCAAAGGAAAGATTCTTGAATCGCACTTTGAAGGAACCGAGATGATTATTAACGGCCGTGAGGTAGTTGTCCACTTTGTAGGCCGATTCAATGCTTACAACCTGCTGGCTGTTTACGGGGCTGCCGTTTCTTTGGGCAAAGACCCGGAAGAGACGCTGATTGTGTTAAGCACGCTTCATTCGGTTTCCGGCCGCTTTGAAACGATACAGTCTCCGAAGGGTTATACGGCAATTGTCGATTACGCTCATACGCCGGATGCTTTGACAAACGTGTTGAACGGTATCGATGAGGTGCTGAATGGCAGAGGCCGCATCATCACCGTGGTGGGTGCCGGAGGAAATCGTGACAAAGGCAAACGCCCGTTGATGGCAAAGGAAGCCGCCAAGCTGAGCGACCAGGTCATCCTGACTTCTGATAATCCTCGTTTTGAGGAACCGGACGATATCATCAACGATATGGTGGCTGGACTAAGCAAGGCGGATATGGAACGTACGCTCTGTATCACCGACCGCATGCAAGCCATCAAAACGGCAGCCATGTTGGCGAAGAAAGGCGATGTGATCCTTGTTGCCGGCAAGGGACACGAAGATTATCAGGAAGTAAAAGGTGTGAAACATCATTTTGATGACCGCGAAGTAATAAGAAATATATTTAATAGTTGACAATTGACAGATGATAGTTGACAGTTAAATGTTCATCACAAATAACTGTCAACTGTCAATCGAAAACGAAGTTTTTATGTTGTATTATCTTTTTAATTATCTGGATCAGCTGGATCTCCCTGGGGCGGGGATGTTTAAGTACGTATCATTCCGTTCCGGACTGGCGTTGATCCTCTCTTTGTTCATCTCGACAGCGATCGGCCGCCGTATCATCGACCGTTTGCAATTATTGCAGATCGGTGAAACCGTGCGTAATCTCGGACTGGAAGGACAGATGAGTAAGAAAGGTACGCCGACAATGGGAGGTATCATTATTATCATTGCCATTTTGATCCCGACATTGCTTTGCGCCAAGCTGAACAATATTTACGTAATCCTGATGATGGTGACGACCGTCTGGCTGGGTGCTCTCGGTTTTGCTGACGATTATATCAAGGTCTTCCGCAAGAATAAGGAAGGGATGCACGGCAAGTTCAAGATTGTCGGACAGATCGGTCTGGGACTGATTGTCGGACTGGTGTTGTTTATGAGTCCGGATGTTGTGATAAAGGAGAATATGGAAGTGCGCCATGATAATGTAATTGAAGAAGTACATTATCATACGGTGGAAACCAAGTCGACCAAGACAACGATCCCGTTCCTGAAGAATAACAACTTTGATTATGCCCAACTGGTTAGCTGGGCGGGCGATTATAAGGAAGAAGCAGCGTGGCTGGTATTTGTGCTGATGACTATTTTTGTGGTGACGGCCGTTTCAAACGGGGCGAACCTAACCGACGGGTTGGACGGACTGGCTGCCGGAAGTTCTGCGATTATTGGGGTTGCTCTGGGGATATTGGCTTATATGTCGTCTCACTTCGAGTTTGCTTCCTTCTTGAATATCATGTTTATTCCGGGGGCGGAAGAACTGGTGGTCTTTGCGGCAGCCTTTATCGGGGCGACAGTCGGTTTCCTGTGGTATAATTCATATCCGGCACAGGTATTTATGGGTGACACGGGTAGTTTGACGCTGGGAGGTATTATAGCTGTGTTTGCCATAATTATCCGTAAAGAGTTGCTTATCCCGATTCTTTGTGGTATTTTTCTTGCTGAAAGTATTTCGGTGATGGCACAGGTTGCTTACTTTAAATATACAAAGAAGAAGTATGGCGAAGGTCGTCGCATATTTAAAATGACGCCATTACATCATCATTTCCAGAAAGCTGGGAATGCTGGTATACAGGCGTTGATACAAAAACCGTTCAATGTAGTGCCCGAATCGAAGATCGTGGTGCGCTTCTGGTTGATTGGTATTATTCTGGCGGTTATTACGATCGTCACATTGAAGATGAGATAATAAATATATATAAACGTGGAAAGAATTGTTGTATTAGGGGGAGGAGAAAGCGGTGCAGGTGCTGCCGTATTGGCGAAAGCGAAAGGATTTGACGTGTTCGTTTCCGACTTTTCGTCTATCAAACCCAAGTATAAGGAGATGCTGGACACCCACGGAATCCGTTGGGAAGAGGGACGGCATACCGAAGCCGACATTCTGAATGCCGACGAGATCATCAAGAGCCCGGGAATACCCGACAAGGCTCCGATCATCCAAAAGCTGAAAGCACAGGGGACGCATATCATCTCCGAGATCGAATTTGCCGGACGATACACCGACTCGAAAATGATCTGTATCACCGGTAGCAATGGGAAAACAACGACCACCATGCTGACCTACCACATCCTGAAAGAAGCCGGACTGGACGTCGGGTTGGCAGGAAACGTCGGTAACAGCCTGGCCTTACAGGTCGCCGAAGAACCGCATGCGGTCTATGTCATCGAACTGAGCAGTTTCCAGTTGGATAACATGTACGACTTCAAAGCGGATATAGCTATCTTACTGAATATAACGCCCGATCATCTGGACCGTTATAATTACGAGATGCAGAATTATGTGGACGCCAAGTTCCGCATCATTCAGAACCAGACGTCTGAAGATGCATTTATTTTCTGGAACGACGACCCGATCATTGCACGCGAGATTGCCAAGCGCCATCCTGCGGCTACTCTTTACCCATTCGCCGAAACATATGAAGACGGCGTGAAGGGATATACGGATAATAAGCAAATAGTAATTGAAACCTCAAACGGAACATTTACAATGGATCAGGACTTATTAGCATTAACGGGTACACATAACCTGTACAATTCGTTGGCTTCGGGTATCGCCTCCAAGGTGGTCGATATCCACGATGAGAATATACGGGCTTCACTGAGTGACTTTACCGGGGTGGAACACCGCCTGGAGAAGGTTGCCCGTGTACGCGGAGTAGATTATATCAACGATTCGAAAGCAACAAACGTAAACTCTTGCTGGTATGCCTTGCAAAGTATGACTACCAAGCTGGTACTGATACTGGGCGGGACGGATAAGGGTAACGACTACTCCGAGATTGAAGAACTTGTGAAACAGAAAGTACGTGCCTTGATCTTTCTGGGTGTCGACAATGCCAAGCTACATGCCTTTTTCGATGGGAAAGTAGCGCAGATAGAAGATGTCCGCTCAATGGAAGAAGCGGTAAACAAAGCGTATAAACTGGCAGAAAAGGGAGATACGGTCTTGTTATCCCCGTGCTGCGCCAGCTTCGACCTCTTCAAGAGTTACGAAGACCGCGGCGACCAGTTCAAGGCTTGCGTACGCAGTCTTTAATTTCCGGTTGTCGGAATAACGCTTTTCCGATGGTCGGAACAGTGCTCTTCCGATGGGTGGAACAATGTTAATCCGATGGTCGGAACAGTACTCTTCCGGTCATCGGAAATATAAATATCGGGAATCCGGAGATTGCCGTAGTTTTAATTTGAATAAAAGACAAGTATAGAATGGATCTGGCAAGTAAATTATTTAAGGGCGACCGGGTGATATGGATCATCTTCATGTTCCTGTGCCTGATTTCGGTTGTTGAGGTGTTCAGTGCCACGAGTACGATCGCCTACAAGAACGCGAATCATTGGGCGCCGATCGTTCGTCATGCCACTTTCCTGCTGGGCGGGTTTGTGCTGGTTTTGCTGTTGCACAATGTCCCGTGCCGGTTCTTTCCGGCGTTTATATTGTTGCTGCCCGTCTCGGTGCTGATGTTGCTTGTCACGCCTTTTGTTGGGATCAATGCCAACGACGCGCACCGCTGGCTGGAGATATTCGGTATACAGTTCCAGCCTTCGGAGTTTGCCAAGTTGGCCTCCATTGTGTTTATCGCCTTCCTGCTCAGTAAGCGAAGTCGTTTTACCGACGACCAGATATTCAAATACATACTGATCGGGGTGGGAGTGACCTGTGTGTTGATTCTTCCGGAAAACTTTTCGACGGCGTTTATGCTGTTCGGGGTCTGTTTCCTGATGATGTTCATCGGCCAGTTGCCATTGATGAAGTTGGGGAAGCTGGCGGGTGTCCTGATATTGGCACTTATCTTGTTTATTGTTTTGCTGCGGTTTACGCCGGCAGGGGTGACCCAATATTTGCCGGACCGTTTCAGTACCTGGCAGGGACGTTTGGAGCGTTTCTTCGACGGGCATGAATCGGATACCGACGAGAACGGAGTATATAAGATCACAGACGATAATTACCAGGTCTCCCATGCGAAGATCGCGATTGCACGCGGAGGAGTGTTCGGACAGTTGCCCGGTCATGGTCAGCAGAGAGATTTTCTTCCGCAGGCCTATTCCGACTTTATTTATGCGATCATTATTGAAGAATTGGGTGTGGTAGGCGGCGTATTCGTGCTGATGCTTTATATCATGTTATTGGTGCGAGTCGGGATGATTGCGCGAAAGTGCGAGAAAGCCTTTCCCAAATACCTGGTGCTCGGGTGCGGCCTGTTGATCGTCGTGCAGGCGCTTGCCAATATGGCGGTGGCCGTCAATCTGATACCGGTAACCGGTCAGCCGATGCCGTTGGTCAGCCGTGGTGGTACTTCGACGGTGATATCCTGTATTTATTTCGGGATCATCCTGAGTGTAAGCCGTTTCGGAGCCAATATGGGTAATGAGGAAGATGAACTTCCGGAAGAAGATGAAACCGAAGGCGCCGGTGCAGTCCCAGCCATCACGGAGGAAGAAATCTCCAATTGGGTGCCCGACACACAGCCTGAAACAGAAGAAGTAGTAACAGAGACAAAATCAAGAGAATGAAGGAACAGTACCGTATAATAATAAGTGGTGGCGGAACCGGAGGACACATCTTCCCGGCTATCTCCATTGCCAATACCTTCAGGAAACGTTTTCCTGATGCGGAAATCTTATTTGTAGGTGCGGAAGACCGGATGGAAATGGAAAAGGTTCCGGCTGCCGGCTATGAAATAGTAGGTTTACCGGTGAGTGGTTTCGACCGTGCCCACCTGCTCAACAATATAAAAGTGCTCAACCGTCTGCGTAAAAGCCTCGGACTGGCGAAGAAGACGATCCGCGAGTTTCGTCCGGACATTGCAGTGGGAGTGGGCGGCTATGCCAGTGGCCCGACGTTGTGGATGGCGGCTTCGCTGGGCATCCCGACCCTGATACAGGAGCAGAACTCTTATGCCGGAGTAACCAATAAATTGCTGGCAAAGAAAACATCGAAGATATGTGTCGCCTACGACGGTATGGAGAAGTTCTTTCCGGCCGACAAGATTGTGATTACCGGAAACCCTGTCCGCAAGGATCTGGAAGAAGCGACCGACAGGAAAGAGGAAGCGCTGGCTTTCTTCGGCCTTTCTCCGGAAAAGAAAACGATACTGGTAGTCGGCGGTAGCCTGGGAGCCCGCACGATCAACCGCAGCATACAGGGCGACCTGGATAAACTGTTCGCTTCCGATGTGCAGGTGATCTGGCAGACTGGGCGTTATTATTACAGCGAAGCCACCAAGCATCTGAAAGCCTATCGCGGCATGCCCATCTGGTGCTCCGACTTTATCACCCGTATGGATTATGCCTATTCGGCTGCCGACCTGATCATCTCCCGTGCCGGAGCAAGTTCTATTTCTGAACTTTGCCTATTGAAGAAACCTGTCATCCTGGTTCCTTCCCCTAACGTGGCGGAAGATCATCAGACAAAGAATGCCATGGCTTTGGTAAACAAAGATGCAGCGATCATGGTTTCAGATAAAGATGCTGAACAGCAACTGGTAACGAAAGCCCTGGAGGTTATCCACGATGACAAACGTCTGGCTCAGTTGAGTAGTAATATCGAACAGTTGGCCCAGCATCAGAGTGCAGACCGTATTGTCGATGAGATAGTAAAGATAATAGAGAAGTAATAAAGAAAACAATATGAATATAAATACGATAACGGCTGTTTATTTTGTTGGAGCCGGAGGAATCGGGATGAGTGCCCTGATCCGTTACTTCCTTTCAAAAGGAAAACAAGTAGCCGGATATGATAAGACTCCGTCCGACCTGACCACACAGTTGAACCGTGAAGGTGCCGTTATTCATTACGAAGATAATATCTCCCTGATACCGGATGCTTTTAAAGACCCGGCTAAGACTTTGGTTGTCTATACGCCCGCCGTTCCCGAGACGCATACGGAGTTGGCCTGGTTTTGTCAGAATGGTTTTGAGATCATGAAACGTGCCCGTGTCTTAGGCGAAATCACCAACTGTTCGCGTGGCCTTTGCATTGCCGGAACACATGGTAAGACAACGACCTCTTCCATGCTTGCCCACCTGCTGAAACAATCACATGTCGATTGCAATGCTTTCCTGGGAGGTATCCTGAAGAACTATGACAGTAACCTGATGTTGTCCGATAAAAGTGACCTGACCGTGATCGAGGCAGACGAGTTCGACCGCTCTTTTCACTGGCTGACACCTTATATGGCTGTCATCACTGCCGCCGACCCGGACCATCTGGATATCTACGGCACAGAGGAAGCCTATCGTGAAAGTTTCGAACATTTCACCTCGCTGATCCGTCCCGACGGTTGCCTGCTCATGAAGAAAGGCATCAACGTAACGCCCCGGCTGAAAGAGGGTGTGAAACTCTATACTTATACCGGAGCAGAAGAAGCCGATTTTTATGCTGAAAACATCCATATCGGAAACGGTGAGATCCACTTCGACTTCGTTGGCCCGGATATCCGTATTGCCAACATTCAGTTGGGTGTTCCTGTAAAAGTAAATATAGAGAATGGGGTTGCCGCTATTGCCCTTGCCTGGCTGAACGGCGTGACTCCGGAAGAAATAAGAAAAGGCATGGCATCCTTTGCTGGTCCGAAACGCCGTTTCGACTTCCATCTGAAGAAAGATGCTATCGTCCTGATCGACGATTATGCCCATCATCCGGCTGAACTGGCTGCCAGTATCCAATCTGTGAAGGAACTTTATGCCGGACGCAAGGTAACGGGCATCTTCCAACCGCATCTGTATACCCGGACACGCGACTTTGCTCCCGACTTTGCCGCCAGCCTGTCGTTGTTGGACGAACTGATCCTGCTGGATATTTATCCTGCACGTGAAGAGCCTATTCCGGGGGTGACTTCGGAAATCATATTCGATGCTGTCACCATCCCAGCCAAGAAGCTGATTCGTAAAAGCGAACTGCTCGACCTGGTGGAGAAGGAGGCAGATACGTTTGAAGTTGTATTGATGGTTGGAGCCGGCGATATAGACCGGCTGATCGAACCTGTTAAACAAATATTGGATAAGAAATTGTGATTCGTATAGTTTCCATAGTAGTCGCTACACTGTTGTTTTGTTACATCGTGTTTGTATCCTTCTTCTTCCGTGAAATGAGGCAGGATAAGGTATGCCAGGACCTTCAGGTCGTGGTGAAAGACAGTCTCGACAAACATTTTGTAAGCGAAAGCGATCTGGTGACGATCCTTAAAAAGGCTGATCTGAACCCGATCAAGAAGCCTATGGATGCTATCAACACCGACAGGATAGAAACCGAACTCAAAAAGAACGAAATGATTGCCCGTATCGAAGCCTATAAGACACCTTCGGGGATCATAAAGCTGGAAGTTGAGCAAAAAATACCTATCTTGCGTGTGATTAGCTCCCGGGGAAACTTCTACGTGGATAACCTCGGCACTACGATGCCGGTCAGTTTCCGTTACGTCGCCGATGTCCCTTTGGTAAGTGGATATGTCGAAAAAGAGCTGGCGGTAACCGACTTATACAAATTTGCATTATTTTTGCAGGAGAATGAGTTCTGGAATAATCAGATAGAACAGATTTATGTTCATCCTGACAACGAAGTGGAACTGATTCCCCGGGTGGGAAACCACCGTATTGTACTGGGTACTTTCGACGATTTCCAGGAAAAGCTGGATAACCTCCGGCTCTTCTATGACAAGGTCATACCGAAAGTCGGTTGGGAGAAATACAGTATAATAAATTTAAAATACAAAGATCAGATTGTTTGTACTAAAAGATAGATGATATGGCATACACAGACTTTATAGCAGCCATCGACCTTGGCTCTTCTCACATGGTCGGTATGGTAGGAACGAAGAGCCCGACGGGAGCTCTCTCGATTATTGCCTACGAAGTTGAGAACTCCGCTACCTGTATACGAAGAGGATGTGTATATAATGTGGAAGAAACAGCAAATAAGATCAAACGACTCATCCTGAAGCTGGAAAATAAACTTGGCGGTGCCCGCATCGGAAAGGTTTATGTCGGCATCGGCGGGCAGTCGCTGCGCTCTATCGACCATACCGTTCCCCGGATATTGGGTACCGACGGGGTGGTGACGGAAGAGGTCATCAGCGGCCTGTATGAGGAATGCCGCAATTATCATCCGGATATGCTGGATGTGCTGGCTGCCGTTTCTCCTACCTATTTTTTAGATGATAAACCTGAACCTAATCCGGTTGGCATTCCCTGTACCCGGATTGAAGCTCGCTATAAGCTGATTGTCGGACGGCCTTCGTTGAAACGTTATGTAATCAACAGTATTGCCGACCGTGCCAGAATAGAAATTGCTGACATTGTCGTTTCGCCGCTGGCCCTGGCCGATGTGGTGCTGACCGACAATGAAAAGGACCTGGGCTGTGCCCTGATCGGTTTCGGTGCCGGAGTGACTACGCTGACGGTCTATAAAGCCGGACAGCTGGTGAACCTCTCCGTCATTCCTTTCGGAGGCCATTTGATTACCCGCGATATCACCAGTCTCCATCTGGTAGAAGCCGAAGCAGAACGTGTAAAGCTGACCTACGGCAGTGCCCAGATGGAGAAAGATAATGACTTGAGCATTCAGGTAAGTTCTGCCGATGGTATGGGATTGCGCGAGATCAAACTCGCCGACCTCAATAATGTGATCGAGGCGCGTATGAAGGAGATTCTCGAAAATGTATATGCCCGCCTTGAAGCAACCGGCCTGATAAACTCGCTTGGTGCGGGTATCATCATCACCGGTGGTGGTGCCGCTCTGAAGAACCTGCCGGAGGTGATCCGCGAACGTCTGAAGATGGACGTGCGCTACTCTGCCGTGCGTAAGGGTATCGTGGAAAGCGGGGAAATGATTGCCAACAATCCCGAATATGCTGTTGCTGTTGGTTTGCTGGCAAGAGGAGCAATAAACTGTGCCCTTTATATACCGCCTAAGATAGATCCTATACCGGAGAAGAAAGAAGAGCCGGTTGAGGAAGAACCTAAAAAGACTCCTGAGCCACCTAAGAAGAAACCGGAGAAGAAGAAAGGTCCCGGCTTGTTCGGACGCCTCACTAAAAGTATAGACACGTTTGGTAAGGGTTTGTTTGATGACGAAGACGATATAAAGTAACAACAGCGAATGTAATAAAACCGGAAGACAATGGACGACACAATATTAAGTTTCAATTATCCGACAGATACTCCTAAGATCATCAAAGTAATTGGTGTTGGAGGCGGTGGTGGTAACGCTGTTACCCACATGTACAAAGAAGGTATACATGATGTTACATTCGTTCTGTGTAACACCGACAACCAGGCACTGAACCGCTCGGACGTGCCGGTCAAAGTGCCTCTGGGGCGTAACATCACCCAGGGACTGGGAGCCGGAAACAAACCCGAACGGGCCATGATGGCTGCCGAGGAAAGTATGGAAGATATCCGCAAGATGCTGAGCGACGGTACCAAGATGGTCTTTATCACTGCCGGTATGGGTGGTGGTACGGGAACGGGAGCCGCTCCGGTAATCGCTCGTTTTGCCAAGGATATGGGAATACTGACGGTCGGTATCGTTACAATCCCCTTCGTCTTTGAAGGTGAACGCAAAATCATCCAAGCGTTGAACGGGGTGGAAGAGATCAGTAAGAACGTAGATGCTTTGCTGGTTATCAACAACGAACGTCTTCGTGAAATATATTCCGACCTGACCATGACGAATGCTTTCGGAAAAGCCGATGATACCTTGACCATTGCCGCTAAGAGCATTGCCGAGATCATCACTCTTCCGGGTATTATCAACCTCGACTTTGCCGATGTCAATACCACTATGAAAGATGGTGGCGTAGCTCTTATGAGTAACGGTTTCGGTGAAGGGGAAGGTCGTGTGCGCCAGGCAATAGAAGATGCTCTGAACTCTCCGCTGCTGAACAACAACGACGTGTTTAATGCTAAAAAGATATTGTTCAACGTATCGTTTGGCGAAGAGGCTGAGTTGCGTATGGAAGAAATGAATGACGTACACGATTTTATGTCACGCTTCGGACGTGACATCGAAGTGATTTGGGGTACGGCAATCGACAATACGTTGGGGACAAAGGTTAAAATGACTATCCTTGCCACCGGTTTCGGTATGGAAGACATTCCTCAGATCGCCGAAAAGCGTCAGATCGAGCAAGGCCGCATGACCGAAGAGGAACTGCGCCTGGAAGAAGAACGCCTGAACAAGGAACGTGCCGAAAAAGACCTGATCGACAAATATTACGGAGCTTCCGGCCAGCGTATGCGCCGTGTGGCAGCCCGTGCGAAAGCGGTCGTGTTGAATCAGGATGAACTGGACGACGATGCCCTAATCGCCCTGATCGAAGATAATCCTACCTATAACCGTGACCCGAAAGTGATTGCCCGTGCCCGTTCCAAAGTGATGGGTGCCGAGATCCCGGTTTCATCTTCTGCGACAACGACTCCTTCGGCGCCGCGTAACGAAGGGAAGAAACCCGATACGGGCGGTAAGCAGGTGATAAGTTTCCGATAATTCTTAAAAAAGAAATTAGATATGGATTTGTTTGAAAAAGTCAGCGAAGACATTAAAAACGCAATGAAGGCAAAAGACAAAGTTGCCCTCGAAACATTGAGAAATGTAAAGAAGTTCTTCCTGGAAGCTAAGACAGCTCCGGGTGCCAACGATACCCTGACGGATGCCGATGCGTTGAAGATTATTCAGAAGCTGGTAAAACAGGGCAAAGACTCAGCTGAAATTTATACTCAGCAAGGTCGTGCCGATCTGGCTGAAGCCGAACTGGCGCAGGTAAAAGTGCTTGAAACTTACCTTCCGAAGCAAATGACAGCCGAAGAACTGGAAGTTGAGGTAAAGGCCATCATTGCCCAGGTAGGTGCTGCCGGCCCGAAAGACATGGGCAAGGTTATGGGCGTAGCTTCTAAAGCCCTTGCCGGTAAAGCGGAAGGACGTGCTATCTCTGAAACGGTAAAACGTTTGCTGAATAGCTGATATTTAGAAAGAATTGAGCTATCCCGTTCCCGTGCTTGACACGGGATCGCAAAGGCACAAACCGTATCCTATATACTGCCGGTCCTTCTGCGACCCCGTGTCAAGCACGGGGACAAGGTAGTTCATATCTTATACTAACTAAACCATCAGGATATCCCGTTTGTGTATCGATAAATATCCTTTTCTGAATAGACCAACATTCTAATAACTCTTTATAATGATAACCTTTATCTGCTGCCTGGCAACTCTTATTGCCGGCTATTTTATCTACGGTTCTTTTATAGAACGTATCTTCGGGGTGGACCCTTCCCGTACAACCCCAGCTTACACCCATCAGGACGGAGTCGATTACATTCCGATGTCTTCCTGGAAAGTTTTTATGATTCAGTTTCTGAACATTGCCGGCCTTGGTCCGATCTTCGGTGCTATTATGGGCGCAAAGTTCGGTACGGCTTCTTTCCTGTGGATAGTCCTGGGGACGATCTTTGCCGGAGCTGTCCATGACTACCTGGCGGGAATGCTTTCATTGCGTCATAACGGGGAAAGTCTCCCGGAGATTATCGGACGTTATCTCGGAAATAACTTCAAACAATTCATGCGCGGCTTTACTGTGGTCTTGATGATATTGGTCGGTGCCGTTTTTGTAGCCGGTCCGGCCGGTTTACTGGCGAAGCTGACACCGGAGTATCTTGATGCTACATTCTGGATATTCGTGGTATTTATCTATTATATCTTGGCTACTTTGTTACCGGTTGATAAAATCATCGGAAAGATTTATCCGTTGTTTGCCGCAGCCCTGCTGTTTATGGCAGTCGGCATTCTGGTGATGTTGTTTGTGAATCATCCTCCCCTGCCTGAGTTGACGGACGGGTTAGCCAATAAGCATCCGGAGAATCTACCTATTTTCCCGATCATGTTTGTAAGTATTGCCTGCGGGGCTATTTCCGGGTTCCATGCGACACAAAGTCCGTTGATGGCTCGTTGCATCAAGAGCGAAAAGATGGGACGTCCCGTCTTCTTTGGCGCGATGATTACGGAAGGTATTGTTGCCCTGATCTGGGCTGCTGCTGCAACTTATTTCTATCATAATAACGGGATGGGAGAAAGTAATGCTGCTGTAATTGTAGATAGCATCACTAAAGAATGGCTCGGTACGGTCGGAGGTATCCTGGCTGTCCTGGGAGTTATTGCCGCTCCGATCACTTCCGGTGATACGGCATTCCGTTCGGCCCGTTTGATTGTAGCCGACTTCCTGCATAAGGAACAGAAAAGCATGGTAAGCCGTCTGGTGATTTGTATACCTTTGTTTATTGTGGCGATCGGCATATTGCTCTATAGCCTGAAAGATAAGGACGGTTTCGATATGATCTGGCGTTATTTTGCCTGGACAAACCAGACGTTGGCTGTATTTACTCTTTGGGCACTGACAGTCTTCCTGACACGTTCCAAAAAACTGTACATCGTCACCCTGATTCCGGCCCTGTTTATGACAGCCGTTTGTTCGACTTATATCTTTGTTGCCCCTGAAGGTCTGGGAATGGATGTTACTGTTTCACAAACTATCGGCTGTATCATCACCGTTATAACTCTGGTGACATTCCTTTGGTGGAAAAAGAAAAATAAAACAGTAGATTATTAACTCGGACTGTTGCTTCCGGAGCAAGTATTCAATCAACATAAAAAAGGCATTGCTAACTCTTTCGAGCAGCAATGCCTTTCTTATTTTATCTTCCGAAGAATCCGCTTTTGGCGGCTATTCTCCGGGATATGTTCATTAAAGTACCTGGATACCTTCTTCGCGGGCCTGTTCTTCTCCTGAAGGAGTGATCAGTTTGTAACCCTTACCGTGGATGTTGATGATTTCGATTCCGGGATCATCTTTCAACAGTTTACGAAGTTTAGTGATATACACATCCATACTACGGGCATTGAAGTAGTTATCGTCTACCCAAATAGTTTTCAGTGCATAATTACGTTCCAGAATTTCATTAGCATGAGCACATAACAGGCTCAGCAGTTCGCATTCTTTAGTAGTCAGCTTAGTCACTTTGTCACCGATAGCCAGTGTTTGTTTCTGCGTATCGAATAAGAAATTACCCAGCTTGTAGAAAGGAATGTCTTTCATCTTCTTGCCTTTCACACGGCGAAGGATTGCTTCGATACGAAGCAAGAGTTCTTCCATGCTGAACGGTTTTGTCAGATAGTCGTCTGCACCGATCTTGAATCCTTCCAGAATATCTTCCTTCATCGTCTTTGCAGTAAGGAAAATAATTGGAATATCAGGATTTATAGAACGGATCTCCTGTGCAAGAGTGAAACCGTCTTTTTTCGGCATCATCACGTCTAATACGCAAAGATCATATTTGCCTTTGGTGAAACCTTTGTAACCAGCTTCTCCATCAGAGAAAAGATCTGTTACATAACCTTTTGCCTGTAAGTATTCTCTTAATAGCATACCCAGGTTTTCGTCGTCTTCACAAAAGAAGATTTTCAGTTTTTCTTCCATAACTAACTTTTTATAAGAGGTAAAGTAATAATAAATTTTGTTCCTACATTTCCGGGTCCCATTTCAGCACGGATCGTACCTTTATGGTCCTCGATAATCTTACGGACGTAAGCCAGTCCCAAACCGAAACCTTTTACGTCGTGTACATTCCCTGTCGGTACGCGGAAGAAGCGGTCGAATACTTTCTTAAGGTATTCTTTCTTGATTCCTATACCATTGTCTTCAACGGAGATCAGCAGCTTTCCGTTGTTGTCGTTCCAGGTTCTTACCATCAATGTAAGCGGCACTTCCGGACGGCGGTATTTCACTGCGTTGTCCATCAGGTTAAACAATACATTGGTGATATGCATTTCATCTACGTAGATGGACGAATCGGTTGCCTGCAAGTCAATGTCGAGTGAGCCATCATACTTTTCTACTTTCAGGACGAAGGTGTTTGCTACGCTGATCACCAGGTCGTTTGCATCTACTTCTTTCAGTTTGAATGCTGCTTTCTGCCGTTCGAACAACGACATTTGAAGCACTTTTTCAACCAGGAAGCCTAATCGCTTCGTTTCATCATTTATCACGCCTGATATATGTTTGAATACATCGGGGCTTTTCGTTATATCCGAGTCTTTCAACATCTGTGCCGCCAGCGAGATAGTGGAAACCGGAGTTTTCAGCTCGTGCGTCATATTGTTGATAAAGTCGTTCTTCATTTCTGACAGTCTCTTCTGGCGGAATACAATATATATGGTAAAGATAAATGTTACCAACAGTATCAGCGAGAAAAGAACAGACGGTACAATAAATGTTACAGAACTTGAAATATAGTCACCTTTTGTAGGGAAGTATACTTTCAGATAATTCAGCTTTGAGGGTGGATCGTTCGGGAACAATACGTACGTAATTATATCAGACGCAATAGGTTCCTTCTTTATTTCCCCACTCTGGTACACGGTTTTCCCGTCTTTGTTTATAACAAAAAATATGAACGGCAGGTTCAAACCATTGTTAATAAATTCTGATTTTAAGTAATTGTTCAACTTCTTAAAATCGACACGCTCCTGAATCGGTTTAAGGTTTGCCGTATTTAATATATTCACCAAAACTTCCTGCATCAAAGCATTCTGATATTTAAGACGGCGCATAAGCGTTTTTTGCAGATCCTGGGACGTACTGATAATATTATTGGACGTTTGTTTTTTGTCCAGCGATGACAGCGGTTCGAATTTCTGACTGAAACTGTGTAGCTGATCTATTTGCAGTATATTACCGTTGGCATCCTTTATTTGTAGTTTCTGCTGGGTGATTGTCTGAGCAATCTCTTGGGGATCCTGGTTATTTTGCAGATAATAACTCTCGTCACGCTTAAGATCTTCTTCCAGATATCTCTGCGTTTCATCCAACTCCAGGTTTTTTGAGACCTGGTGCAGGCTTCTTTTGACTGTTTCATTGAATTGCTCGCTGCTTTTTTTGAGTATGATGCTCACGTACTTAACCTGTAGGAAAAGCAAACCAGCAAAAGCAAATGCCATCACAACTGCGAGTAACCAAATCGTAGATTTCCTCATTCTAAATACTTTCTCTTTTTAACAGAACAAATAACGCTCATTTTAGTTTAATATTTACACAAAAAAGGTAAAAATAGTGGGTTGTTTATATTAAAAAAGGTTTACCGAATACTCCGGTTTTCTTCTTATTGTCTTTTAAAACAACCGTTTATGCTAATTAACATCTGTCTGTGTATATATATGCATCTTCATTTCTGTTTATAAAAACATAATTATTGATTATTTTGTTTCAACTTATGCAAAAAATATGAATTCTGATGGAAGAATTCGCATCTCCATGTTCGTGCATACGCGTCAGATAGTATAATGTATAACGGATACAGGTGCTGTTTTATTTTATCCGGCAGTAAAGAACATATGGCTTAAGTACTTGAAACTTCTTAAAAACTTTTGCCGAATGCATTCAAATTTAATTATTAGCTATATCTTTGCTGCTGACAAGAGTTATGCAAGATGGCACAAGAAGGTATTACACAAATTGATGTAAAACAGGTATTACAGCAGAAAACGCCCTCCGTGGCCGGTAAAATACCCGGTTTTATTGTCAATTATCTGATTCGTACCATTCATCAGGACGAACTGAATGATATCCTAACCCGTTATCATGATAAGGATGGGGTTGATTTTATGCAGGAACTGATCGGTTATTTTGACCTGACCCTGGAACTGGTGAACGAAGAGAACATCCCGGCGGAAGGCCGCTATATTTTTGCTTCCAACCATCCGTTGGGAGGGCTTGACGGTATCTGCCTCTCGGCAGTGATCGGACGGCATTATGACGGAAAGATCCGTTACCTGGTCAATGACCTGCTTCTCTACTTGTCAAATCTAAGGTCCATCTTTGTCCCTATCAACAAACATGGTGCGCAGGGTAAAAACAATGCCCGGCTGATCGACGAGGCTTATGCTTCCGAAAATCAGATCGTGACGTTCCCCGCAGGACTTTGTTCGCGCAAGATAAACGGACAGATACAGGATACCGACTGGAAGAAATCGTTTATCCAGAAGGCAGTCGAACATCAGCGGGATGTCGTTCCAGTATATTTCGAAGGAAGAAACTCTAATTTCTTCTATCGGTTGGCAAATCTGCGCAAGAGGTTGGGTATAAAGATGAACTATGAAATGATTTATTTGCCGGATGAGATGTTCCGGTCTAAGCATAAAACGTTCCGTATCCATTTTGGCAAGCCTGTCCCGTGGCAGACTTTCGATAGCAGCAAGAAGCCGGCCGAATGGGCTGAGTGGGTGAAGGAACTTGCTTATAATCTCAGGAAAACATAGACTCTATAATATATGCAAGACATTATTAAGCCGATTGATCGTGCTCTTCTGGAGTCGGAGTTGACGAAAGAAAAGAAACTCCGCAGCACGAATAAGTCAAACAATGAAATATATATTGTTACAGCCCACGACGCTCCCCATGTGATGCAGGAGATCGGGCGTCTGCGGGAAATCGCATTTCGTTATTATGGTGGGGGAACGGGGTTCCCGGTAGATATCGACGAGTTCGATACGATGGAGGACGCTTATCGGCAGTTGATTGTCTGGAGTCCGGAAGATGAGCAGATCCTGGGCGGTTACCGTTTTCTGTGCGGTTCGGATGTCAAGTTCGATGAGAACGGGAAGCCGATGCTGGCTACTTCGCATCTGTTTAATTTCTCGGAAAAGTTTAATAAAGAGTTCCTCCCTTATACGGTCGAGTTGGGCCGTTCTTTCGTTACTTTGGAATATCAGTCTACACGTGCTGGCGCAAAAGGATTGTTTGTGTTGGATAATTTGTGGGATGGATTGGGAGCTTTGTCGGTAGTCGATCCGAGTTTGCAATATTATTTCGGGAAGGTGACGATGTATAATACGTATAATACGGAAGCACGTAATATGATTCTTTATTTTCTGGGGATGCACTTTCCGGATGCGGATAAGCTGGTGACTCCGGTCTATCCGTTGGAAACCGATACGGACATAGAGAAGATGAAGGAGTTGTTCCGTTATGATAACTTCAAGGACAATTATAAGGTATTGAATCAGGAAGTACGTAAATTCGGTATCAATGTGCCGCCGCTGGTGAATGCCTATATGAGCCTTTCACCGAAGATGCGCGTGTTCGGGACGGCTATCAACCATGAATTTGGGGATGTGGAAGAGACCGGTATCCTGATTGCGATCAATGAGATTCTGGAAGACAAGAAAAAACGTCATATAGAAACTTATCTGAAAGAGGAAGGCCAGACGGCTGATCTGATAAGAAAAGCGGAATAACCTAGGGATGATTTCTGTTCACGAGGGCCTCATAAATGTTTTTGACGCCCTCGTGAATGTTTATCAGGCACATCTATATTGGCACTAACCCAATTTTTCCTGTTCCTTTTGTTTTCTCCACTCCTCAGCTACTTCGACCAGGCTTTCATACCATTTCTCGCCGAACTTGCGGATAAGCGGTTCTTTCAGGAACTTATATAAGGGTAGTTTCTCTTTTTGTCCTAATATTTCTGCCGCTTTACATATTTTCCAACGGTCGTAGTTGACAGCCCGGAAGTCTTTGTATTGGGTTACACGGACAGGATAGAGATGGCAGGATACCGGCTTGTAAAAGGACAGTTTCCCTTCACGGTAGGCTTTCTCGATAGCACATTTACAAGTACCGTCGCTGTCATAACAGGTAAATACACAATCTTTGTTGTCAACGATGGAGGTGACGATATCACCTTCGCAGTCGATATAGGCTACGCCTTGTTTGTTGATAATTGCCTGGGCTTCGGGTGACAGGTCGTTCCATACGACCGGAAGCGCTTTCTCCAGTTTGGCAATCTCGCTTTTCTCAAGCGGGGCACCGGAATCACCTTCCACACAGCAAATGCCTTTGCACTGGGCAAGGTCGCAGATGAAATTTGCCTCGATCAGGTCCAGGCTGACCAGGGTGTCGTCTATTTGGATCATTTTGTTATCAGGGAAGAGGTAATAAATACCCCTCTTCAGGGAGGACATGAGGGTTTGTTATTGAAGTTTACACACCCCCTGCCCCCTCTCAAGAGGGGAAAAGTTACTATTGGTACAATAATTATTTGATCAATGATTTTCCTGTCATTTCTTTCGGTTGCTTCAGACCCATGATATGAAGGATTGAAGGAGCAACGTCTGCCAGGATACCGTCTTCAACTTTAGCGTCTTTGTTTTCTGTTACATAAACGAATGGAACAGGATTCAAAGAGTGAGCAGTGTTGGGTGTGCCGTCTTCGTTCAAAGCATGGTCGGCATTACCGTGGTCGGCAATGATGATTACTTCGTAGCCATTAGCCTTAGCTGCTTCGACTGTGTCGTTCAGGCAAGCGTCGATAGTAACAACAGCCTTTTCGATGGCTGAGTAAATACCGGTGTGACCTACCATGTCGCCATTTGCATAGTTACAAACGATATAGTCATATTTCTTTGTGTAGATGGCTTCAACCAGTTTGTCCTTTACTTCGAAAGCACTCATTTCCGGTTTCAGGTCGTAAGTGGCCACTTTCGGAGACGGAACCAGGATACGGTCTTCACCTTCGAACGGAGTTTCGCGTCCGCCGTTGAAGAAGAAAGTAACGTGTGCATATTTTTCTGTTTCGGCAATGTGCAGCTGTGTTTTACCGACTGATGCCAGAAATTCGCCCAGTGTATTTTCTACATTGTCCTTGTCGAACAGGATATGAACGCCTTCGAAACTAGCATCGTACGGAGTCATACAGAAATACTGCAAGTTCGGAATAGTCTTCATTCCGGCTTCCGGCATATCCTGTTGAGTCAGGACGACTGTCAGTTCTTTGGCACGGTCGTTACGGTAGTTGAAGAAAATCACAACGTCGCCTTCTTCGATAGTCGCTACCGGCTTACCGTTTTCTACGTGTACGATCGGTTTGATAAATTCGTCTGTTACACCTTCTGCGTATGACTCTTCCATTGCCTGAACCATGTCTTCGCAAGGTTTACCCGTGCCGTTCACGATCAGGTCGTAAGCCTCTTTTACGCGTTCCCAACGTTTGTCACGGTCCATTGCATAGTAACGGCCGATGATGGAAGCGATCTTTCCGCCTGTTGTTTGCAGGTGGTTTTCCAGCTGTTCGATAAAGCCTTTACCGCTTCTCGGGTCCGTGTCGCGACCGTCCATAAAGCAATGAACATATGCTTTGTCGATTCCGTATTCTTTGGCGATATCCGCCAGCTTGAACAGGTGTTCCAATGAGCTGTGTACACCACCGTCGGAAACCAGTCCCATGAAATGGATCTGTTTGCCGTTTTCTTTGGCGTAGCTGTAAGCACGTTTGATTTCCGGATTATCGAGGATTGTGTTCTGGCGGCATGCGATATTGATCTTCACCAGGTCCTGGTAAACGATGCGGCCGGCACCGATATTAAGGTGGCCAACTTCCGAGTTACCCATCTGTCCGTCAGGTAAACCAACATTTTCGCCGGAAGCCTGCAACTGAGAGTTTGGGTATGTTTTCAACAGTTCGTCCCAGTAAGGAGTGGGAGTGTTGTAGATTACATCATCTTTACCACGGTCGCCGATTCCCCAGCCATCGCAGATTAGTAAAAGTGCTTTCTTGCTCATGATTGCCTTGTTTATATTGTTTATACTTATTAAATATCTAATACCGGGCGCAAAGATAAGCATTTCTGATGTAATATTATTTGCCTTTAAAGTATTACTTTTGCAGGTAGATATGGAAAAGAAGATATACGACAACGATCTGGGAACCATCCTTCTCCGTACTGCCCCGCGAGCTACCCGTTATACGCTGAAAATATCAAAGGGAATGATCACTGCCACTATGCCGGTCGGGGGTGATGAGGGGAGAATGTTGTCCTTTATTGAAGAGAACCGGCAAAAACTTCTGAACGCTCTGAAAAAGCATCCGGCACGTCCGTTGCTGAATGAAACTGCCAGATTGGAAACAACTACTTTCCTGCTACATATTTTCCGGACGGAACGTGCCAATTTTTATATGAAATTGGACAACAGTATCCTGCATATCGCCTGTCCGCTGGAAACCCGGTTTGAATCGGACGAGGTTCAGCTCATATTGAAAGGTTTTCTGGAGAAGGCATTGCGGCATGAGGCAAAACGTCTGTTGCCGGACCGTCTGAAGACGTTGGCAGACCGGTATAAATTGACTTTCACGAGCGTACGGATCATGAACAGCAAAACCCGCTGGGGAAGTTGCAGTACGCGTAAAAGTATCAATCTCTCTCTTTCGCTCATGTTGCTTCCCTGGCATCTGATCGATTACGTCCTGCTTCACGAACTTTGCCATACGGTGGAGATGAACCACAGCGACCGTTTCTGGAAACTCCTGAATGAGATAACGGAAAACAGGGCGTTAATGCTCCGTCAGGAGTTGAAGAAATACTCCATATTGTAGCATCTTCCTCCTTCACGCTTTATGCGCCGGGAGGCACCGGTGTTGTATTGCGTTTACTGTGCCAGTGAGAACCGTAATGCAACACCGTAGTTGGAGTTGGATGTCGGATAAGATGCATTCGAGATCAGCGGCTCATTGATCTGCAAGTCATAGAAAGCACGCAGTGTCAGTGCACGGCTCAATCCGTAATCGGCTGAGAACTGGATCGTTTTGGCAATGTTACCGCTGGTTGCCTGTGTGAAGCTATCCTCGATCTTACGGATCAATGACTGCATCTTGTTGTATGAGAAGTCCAGACGCACGGTCAGGTCATTGCTGAAATCACGCGTTTTCTTCATCTTCAATATCTTGTTGAACTCGGCGAACTTATATCCCAGTCCTATGGTGTACTTATTAGATAGTGCTTCCACAATCTGGTAAGACGAGATATTCAGGTTCAGATTACGCGTTGTCGTGTAATCGGCACGGATCGTGATATTGTTCAACATGGTCGCATCCACTCCCAGCAACGGGCTGAAACTCTCCGTCAGGCTGACGGAAGAGATGGAGTAAGGTGAAGACGGGATAGGAGCTTCGGAAGCATTCTGTGTAAATCCGAGGTTGTCACCCAGTCCGGCATCCACCCAGGTCGAATAAGTTTCGTAGGCACCGACATTGTAAGTACAGCGATACTGATGGGTCAGCATGACCGACTTGAAATGTTTCTTTATGGCCGGAATGCGGATCAGTCCGTCGTAGGTGATACGCCAGTTCGGCAGCATGCTGCGGATAGCCGGGAACGGGGAGGATGAAATCTTATTAGGATCTTTCCCTGTATAAGCGGCCAGGAAGGCCGGGATCAGTACATCGGCCGAGTTATGGCTGACTCCGCCGCCATGTTCTTTATTATATTCTTTACCTCCGTATTGAGATTGTCCCAGGAAACCGGAATTCGGATAGGTTGTTCCTGTATAGCGGCTTTCGAGGCGGTTCGCAATAGTCTCACGGTATTCGATAAACTTATTGAATGTTTCCGATGCATAGTTATTACTTGCATTGCCGACGCCTTTGAAGAAACTACCCAATGCGACAGTCGTCATCGTAAAGTTTCCTCCGGCCAGTTCCGGCATACCGGGATACATATATTGTATATCGGTGTTGCGGGTATCGACGCGGTTGGCATTCAGGTCGATCTTCAGTCCGGTGATAGGCTCCAGGTTCGCCCGGATATTCAGGTTTTTGGCACTGCTCATGACGGCCGGATTGACGTTGCTGGTGTTTTCAACCAGCCAGCCACGGTCTTTGGCGTCGTAGAGGAAGTCACGGTTTACGGCTCCGAAAGCAAAGCCAAGTCCCGGTGTCAGGCCGAAAGGCGAGCGGCCCTGTCCGAAGATATCACCGATCATTGGGGAGAATCCCGGAACCGACATACCGTCGGTCGTCGCATACTGGATATTGATACGGCGTATCATCATCAGGAAGCGGCTGCCATATTCTGCCGTTTTGTACAGGAAGTCTTCCGTCGCTTTCGGACCCGGCTTGATAGTTAGTTTCAAATGAGCCGTATCCTGGTTCAGGATCATTACCTGTGCAAAGTTGATCGGTTTGTATTTGATGGCATAGACTTTGCCGTCGGCTCCGCGGGCGGTGATGCGCACCTTCTTGGTGAACATACCGTGCTGTACGACTGTTCCGCTGTCCATATTCAGTTGGATATCTCTTTCCAGTTTGATCTCTTTCTGTTCTTTCTTTTTGGTCGTGGTACGGGTGGCCGAGAACTTCTGGTTCACTTTCTTCAGGAACTTGTTCTTGTTGTAAAGCGATTGCAAGTTCAGGCTACCCTGCCAGTCGATCTGGCGCTGGTTGGTAATCGTGTTACCGAGCTCATATTCGGTGTTGGTAATGGCTCCACGGTCCCAGTTGTATTGCGCGTTGTAAGTGACGGAACTGTTTACCCAATCCAATACCGGGATATACTGTAACGGCATATTCCAGGTCACGTTGAATGTCTGGTCGTATTTCAAAGGCGTACCCAGGTCGGCGATGCTTTGTTTTACGGAATCTTTCCAGACCTGGTATTGGTCAGGGGCGAGTTCTTTGTTCACCTGTACATACGGCTCTTCGATCCGGGCATTTGTTCCGGAGGTAAAGGTCATGTTCAGGCTGTTTGTGAAGTCCCAGCGCAGGCTGAAAGCACGGTCCCAGTAGAACTCGGAGCTGAAGGTCACTTCCGGTTTGTAGCCGGTGTTTTCGAGGTCGCGCAGTTGCATTTCGTTATAGTTACGCATCATGGCAGTCTGGAAACTGATGTTCGACGGCAGGTAGTTCAGGCTGAACTGCTTGATGTAACGGGTGTAACCGTTGTTTTTCTTCAGCTTCTGGAACGGGCGGAACGGTTTCGCATACGGTGTGTAGTTGTAGGCGAAGTTACCGCGGTAATCCTTGGTCGTTTCATATTCCGTTTCCGGATTCTGCGTTTTCGTCTGGCTGAATGAATAGCCGATCGAGAAGTTTGCCGGGTCGTAAGGCATCGGGGTCTTGCTACGGATATCCGCTCTTACGTTATTGAATGAGATACTCTTGATGACGGTCTGGTCGACAGCCATACTCTTGATAGAGTCTTTTTCGGCTTTCGTGTCGACAGCGTCCAGGGCGTCACTCAGTTTAATATCCTGATCGAGCGGGTTATATTTTGCTTTTGTCTGATCCTTGGAGTAGGCATAATACATCGGGATGCTGACCTTCGCTTTTTCCGGGAAGAATTTACCCCATTCGATGGTCGTAGCCACGTTGTATTGTGTGAAGTCGTCGATGCGGCGTTCTGCCAGTGACTGGTCGAGGGCACCGAAACCAGCTGTTTCGATACGTCCGCCCACATTGACCGTACCCAAGTCGGAGACAGCCACGTTCAGGTTGGCGTTGGCCGCCCAACCGCCTTCTTCGTTAAACTCGCTCAGACGGAGTTCATTTATCCAGACTTCACCGCTTTTAACTACATTTTGTCGGTTACGGACACCGATCATGATCGTTTTTACCTCCGAGAGGCTCGGGTTACCTACGATGCTGATCGTGTTGCCATTCTCGTCCATTTCTGAATAGACGGTATTGAATGTAATACCTTTGTCTCCTGCCCGTTTCTTCTTGTTGCGGCTTAGTTTAAGGTTGGTCAATACTTCAAGACGGAAGTCAAGCATGTTTTCCGCCGGCCAGATTTCTACGGCCTCATAAGATCCTTTTACCGGGGTAACTTTCAGCGGAACTTCATATTCGTAGTAATTATTTTTATAGTCGGAACCTAAGCGAATGAATACAGACAAATCTCCATTGGCAAGGGATGTGTAATTATCCGCATCTTCAGGCAATGCTTCTGCGTGGGTAAACAGTTGTAACCGTTTGTATTGACGCAGATCGTAATAAGTATTCTTGTAAACGGCACGTGCGTCCTTGGCAGCCAGGTCACTGACCTTCATGGATAATGCCTGTTCGTTCTGACGAGTCAGTTGAGGCTGGCTAGGGTCAGCAACACGGCTTACTCCCGGAGGTGTCATGTAAGGAATAGGAGTCCGTCGGCTGTTTTCTTCTATATTTACAGAAGATACTTCGAGTGTACCATTGAATAATGGCGGAACTTTCGGGTCGGACAGATCCTGCTCGTATGAACGCCATTCACCGCGTACCAGTTCGAATGTTCCGAAACGCAGTACGGTCGGTTTAGAGAATTGCGTCATATACATACGCATAAAGCGAATGCTCTTGAAGTCGCTGATAGCTCCGACAGTACGGTTGTATTGCTTAACAGGGATTTTGAATAGGTACCATTTGGCCGGATTGTTTCTGTTGTTATTTTCGTTATCCCCATTTGGTAATTTGGGATAGGTCGTTTTCATATCCACAATGAAGTTCTTCCCTACTTTCAGGTCTTCCGGACGAATAGATACTTTATATTCGAAATACTTTTCGTTCTTGTTCATGGTGTTATCCTGATTCAGGTCTTCCACATCCGGATTTTTGGAGGCGGATGTGTCGTAACGTTCTCCTGAAGTTCCGCTTTCGGCGGAGTTGCCTTCAGTACCATTGTAACGTTTGTAACGGTTTAAGATACTGACAGTGTCTCTGTCTAATTCCGTACCACGGAAATAACGGTATTTGTCAGTACCCGGATTCCGCAGAGGAGAGTATTCATCTTGTAACATTGCATCTATTAACTCCGGCGATAACTTTGTCATAAGTTTTTCAATAAACTCCTTGTATGCCGGATAATCCCGTTCTTCCTCTGCCGACAAACCGTTGAGTCCGACGTCCTGTCTTGCACGTGCGCCTGACGTATTGTCGAAGGCATAGACTGTGCTCTGCTGCTTCGGAACAAGTCCCCAGACAGTGGAATCTACCCTGCTTCTGTCACCATCGATAGGTAATCCGTTTTCATAGAATTTCTTTCCGTCTTTCAGGACGTCTTCCGATATTTCGCCCAGGTTGAAATACAGGTCACCGCCTTTAGCCGTAATACCTTCTTGTTCTTCATAGAGATAAGGGTCGAGCATCCAGAATTCGATGTATTCGATATTGGCTGTTTCGAAGTCGCTTTGGTCGATCTTACGCATGATACCGCCCCAGCGATTTTCCGGCTTTTGTAATGTTCCGTCAGGATTGACAAAGTCGGCATCCAGGTTGTACGGACCACGTTCATTCGGGTAATAAGCTAGGTTGAGCGCCTGGATCGTACTTGTTTCATTGTAACCCTGGTCTCTGTCCGGGAACAATTCGTCTACATAAATGGCGCGGACGTAATGGTTGGATAATTGTTCTTTATCATTACGGATATGCGTCGGAGCCTGACTGGAATTTTTACGGTTGAATAACCCGTCCACATAATACCATGCCAGCAGTGCACGGTTTTTACCATATTCTATATCGTTTGTTTTGCTTGCTTCTGGGAAAAGGGCATTAGCGCTATTATCCCAAGGCACGCTGGCGAGTTTCCACGGATACGGGTTCAGCAGGTCGAAGCCGCTTTGTGTCGATTCGAAATCGTCCAGATAAGAGTAGCCTCCGCTATATTTGTTCTCATAATGGCCGGCTATCAGATGGGCAAATTCTCCGGTGAATGCTATCTGGCTGGGTTTTGTCAGGTTCAGCAACGGCAGTTTGTCAAATGTGTTTGTCAGCCATTGGCTTTCCGATTTGTAGGCGATGTTGAATCCCCACAAGGTGTTTTTGATGGATTCGTCGCCAAATACCGTTTTAGTAGTCAACGGCATTTCTGACATGTGCATAATGGTGGCCCCCAGCGAGAAGTCGGGATTGAACTGGTAGTTGAGGTCCAGTCCCATCATTGTTTTTCGCTGCATATTGTAGGCCGTCTGGTTTTCCAGCGAAACGCTGACAGGAGTTCCGGCAGCAATGATACTTTCATTCAGGATAGTAACGGTTCCCGACGTATAATCGACCGTATAGTCCACATTTTCCGTCAGTGTGGCACCTGCTGCCGTTACGCGTACCGAACCGCGTGCCACGTTGCTGGCTCCCAATTGTATTTCGGATGCGGAAGAGGCCTTATATTCTCCCCGCATGATGAATTTGTTTTTTTCAGCGATCTGACGGGCGGCTGTCTGGGTCGTATCGTATAATTCCTGAAATACATATTTATCGGCAATTGCCGGGCTGACAACTTTTTCCAGTTTCTCTTTCAGGCTGGAACCGAAAGGTTCGATGGTCGGGAAAATCACCCTACCGGTGGACGCTTGTACGGTGTATCCTTCCACAAAGTCGAAATATCCGTCCGGATGCGATTCGTTCTGAGCGTTCAGGCGGTCTGCTCCCATCAGGCGTATCCAGATTTGTCTGGACAACGTGTCGGTACGTGCTTCCGGCAGATAGTTTATATAAGTACCGGTCGTATCGCTTTGGTACATGACATCCAGACGGAACTTTTCTTTCTGGACAGAGTAAGCACCCAGGGAATAGATATTCTTCATCATCAAATCCCAATATTTCATGGGGGGAGACATATTCGTGCCTCTCAGTAACTTCACATACAGGCAGTTGCTGGGATTTGTCGGATTGCTGTCGGAAAACTCGCCGACTCTTCCTGTCCGTTTTCCACTGGCATCGGAATATTCATATTCAAAGGCCACGGCCAGCATCTGTCCTTCCTGTAAACTCATATTCAAGGACAGATATCCCAGTTGTTTGTCGTAGATATATTCGGAGTTCGGATCCAGCAAGCGGGCATTCTCTATGGCTTCATATTCGGAACCTCCGGTGAATCCGGTTAATACGCTTTCTACATCGCTGATTTGGCGGGCGCCGGAATAGGTGGTGGTCATTTGGTTGTATAGGTCATTCGCATTATTGGCAGGATATGATCCGTCCTTAATCGGGAATGCACCGGGATTTGCCATATAGGCTGCGTCGTTTTCACCGATGTCGGTAAAAGCGACGATGTTACGAGCCTGGTCGTAGTTACCTCTTGTGTTGGTCACCCAAACTTCCAGTCGGGTAATATTCAGAGTTGCTTTTATCTGAGGCAATTGGCTGACAGCGTCGTTGTATCTGTTCCGGAAGTAGTGCGCCAGGAAGAAGTGACGGTTCGCATCATACTCGTCGATCTTCAGTTCAAAATCCTTGGTCTGTACGCCACCTTTGGAGTTTACCGTTTTTGATTCCGAGTTCTGCTGTGCGAACAACGCGTTCACCCTCAGTTTACCGAACTGAAGGTCTGCTTTCATACCGAACAAGGCAGCTCCGCCGTTGATCAGCGAGTTGCTTGTCGTCATCGACACGTTACCGGCTTCCAGTGATTTGATGATCTCATCCTCTTCGCCCGTATAAGCCAGTTTCAGCTTTTTGGAATCGAAGTCGAAAGAGGTTTCCGTATTGTAGTTCATGTCGAAATTCACTTTCGAACCGACGGAGGCCTGTACATTCAACTGCACACTTTCGTCGAAGTTGAAAATGGTATTGCTGCGGGCGCGTTCGGGGAGTGAAGGGTCTTTCGTGCTGTTCCGCTTCAAGCCTAATGTGACTTCGGCCGACCCTTGTGTCTTTACACGTACACCTCCGGGACCGAATATACGTTCTGCCGCACCGATACCGAACTGCATATCTGCCAGGTTAAACTTCTTGTCTGCTTCCTTCTGAAACTCTTCTTCGTTTTTCTGGCGGTAGTAAGAACGGAGCGATTCCTGCATGCTGTATTTCTGATATTCTTCCGGACTCAGGTCGATCGGAGTGATCAGGTCTTTCTCCCCTAAACGGGAGCGGACAACATATCGTCCGGTCCTGATATCGTATTCAACGAAGGTTTTCACGTTTTCCGGATCGCGTAAATCTACCGGGGATTTTTTCAAGAGGTCTTTATAGGTTTCATCACCCTCCGGCACGGTTTTGGATACCGGATAGCGGGTTGCCGGGACAGTATCCTTCCCGTCGGGCATGTCATCTTGTCCTTCAAGCAACTGGATATCCGGCAAGGACGCCGTATAAGTCAGGTAATTGGCATTCAGCGAGAGCATGCCGATCCCGAATAGCAGTATTGTAACCCAGATAAGATATTTAAGAGTCTTCTTTTTCATTTTAAACTGTCAACTGTCACTTGTAAGGGCGGTTCGCGAACAGCCCCTACCTGTCAACTATTAAAGCATTCTGAGTGCACTTTTTATCACTTGTTCCACAGCCAGCATCGGCGAGGTTTTCAGTATTGAACTGACTGCCTTTTGTGAAGCAGCCTTTTGGAATCCCAACATAACCAGGGCGGCCACCGCTTCTTCGGCCACCGCACCGTTTCCTGCCGTGGCAGCCGTTCCCGTCCCAACCATCGAATCGCCGGCTTTCACCTTGTTTTTCAGGTCGACCAGGATGCGCTGGGCTGTTTTCTGTCCGATGCCTTTTACCGAGGTCAGCGCCGTTTCGTTTTTGTTGGCGATAACCTGGATCAGTTCGGAAGGAGGAAGAGATGACAGGATCATACGTGCCGTATTAGGACCGACACCGGATACCGATGTCAGTAATAAAAACAACTCGCGTTCAACCTTTTGGGCGAAACCGAACAGCAGGTGGGCATCTTCACGTATTACTTCATATACGTAAATTTTCCCGGTTGGTTTACCGCTGAATGCGCTGTATGTGGTCAGAGATATGTTAAGTTCGTAGCCAATCCCTGCACATTCGATGATCATCTGTGTGGGAGTCAGTTCTACGATATCCCCCTTAATATATTCTATCATTTTGCGTCTCTTCTAGTTATTCGTACCTATTATAACGCAAAATTAAGCAAAAGCGTATATCAGACCTAAAGAAATATTCAAATAGGTGAATAATTATTCTCTTCCCGGATGTTCGGCAGTGAAGGTTTCGAAGCAGCCGCGATCTTGCAGGGTGACATAGCAGCGGCGGTTGTCAGGACCTCCGAATGTGATGTTGGAGGGCTTTTTGCCTTTCAGTTGTATTTCGCGGATCAGCTTGCCCTTCGGATTTATAACGGCTACCGTTCCTTTGTCGTAGCGGCAGAGATACAGGTTGCCTTTCACATCGCAACGGATTCCGTCCATGCCGAAGCCTTCGAAGGTGTGGAAAAGCCGTTTGTTTTTGAGTGTCCCGTCCGGCTTGATATCATAGATCCATACTTTGAGTTGTGCAGACTCGTTAACATAAAGTTTTTTACCGTCCGGGCTGACATCGATACCGTTGGTCGTCCCCATATCGCTTTCCAGCAGAGTCACTTTACCGTCGGGAGTGATCAGCCAGAGTTGCCCTTTCTGGTTCGGCCAGTCCGGATCGCTGGCATAGAGATTGCCGCCCGGGGCGAGGGCGATGTCGTTGGGCTGGTTCATCCGGGACTCATGTGCATACGTGCTGATCGCTTTGGTCTGCATGTCGACTTTCAGGATGTTATGACCGGTGTAATCGGCAACCAGCATGTCTCCAGCCTTGTTGAAGCGGATGCCGTTGCCTGTCGAACCTTCGGGGAGCGTCACGAAACATTCGTGCGAGCCGTCCGGACGTACAATGCCTATCGTTCCTTCTTTTCCGTAGTTAACGGCATACAGATTGCCGGCTTTGTCGGTGGCCGGACCTTCTATTCCGTTGGTGAAAGTACCTTCCGGCAGTAAATCGGCTGTTTCCCGCTGTGCGGAGGTTTGTGCGCCGGCTGCCAGTCCTGCGAACAGGCAACTCATGATTGTAAGGAACATTGTACGTGTTTTCATATCAAATCTATTTTATTGTTTCCAGAATCCCGGAACAAGTAATGTCAATACAGTAAATATCTCCAAACGTCCTGTCATCATCAGTAAGGAAAGGAACCATTTGGATACCACCGGAACTTCCGAGAAGTTGTCTACCGGCCCCAGTTTGCCCAGTCCCGGCCCGACATTGCTGATGGCTGAGACGGCAGCACCGATCGACTCTTCAAAGCCCAACCCGTCGAGCATCAGCACGGCACAGCTGAGTACGATCAGTGACATATAGGCAAAAGCGAAAGCCAGTACGCGGTGTACGACCTCGCCGGATACGATATGTGAATCCATCCTTACCGGGATAATGGCATGCGGATGGGTTTGTTTCTTGAATTCGTTGAACAGGTTTTTGGAAAGGATCACGAAACGTCCCATCTTCAGCCCTCCGCAGGTCGAGCCAGCGCAACCGCAGATGAACATCAGTATCAGGGCGATCATCCAGAAGAAAGGTCCCCAGGGAATATAATTCTCTGTCGCGAAGCCGCAGGTCGAAACCAGCGTAACCACCTGGAATGCTGCCTGCCGGAAAGCTGTCGGGAAGTCTGTAAAGAATCCGTGATACATGATCCAGCCGGTTGTTATTCCCGTCATGATCAGGACAAACCAGAAGAACCAGCGAAACTCTTCATCGAAAAACAACTTCTTTATATTCCCGTTCAGGCAGAAATAGATCAGGGTGATATTAGTTGCCCCGATAAACATAAATATCGTGATAACATATTCTATATAAGCCGAATGCCAATAAGCGATACTGGCGTTCTTGGTGGAATAACCGCCGGTAGAAATCGCAGTCAAGGCATGGTTTACCGCGTCATATAAATTCATCGGGCCTATCCATAACAACCCGATCAGCAGGACGGTAAGGAACACGTAAACACCCCACAGGCGTTTGGCGACCTGTGTTACACGCGGACGGAACCGCTCGTGTGTGATCCCCGGCGTTTCGGCATTAAACATCTGTGTCGCTCCGCCTCCCAGGATAGGCATCAACGCTACGGTAAATACGATCATACCGATACCTCCCTGCCATTGGGTGAGGCTTCGCCAGAACAGGACGCCTTTAGGCAGAGCTTCTATATCGGTGAGAATGGTCGATCCGGTGGTCGTGAACCCCGACATGGTTTCAAAGAAAGCATCCGTTATATTGTCGATATATCCTCCCAGGTAGAAAGGCAACATTCCCAGCAACGAGAGCAGCAACCAGGTAAGCGTAACCGTCAGCATCCCTTCCCGTCGGCCGGCTGTGTATTCGTTTGCACGGAAACCGATGGCATAGAGCGATATGCCGACCCCGAACAGGATTCCGCTGGAGATAAGCAACGGGTAGAAATCGCCTCCTTTGTACAGGAAAGCGACCACTGTTGCCATCAGCATAAACAGTGTTTCGAGGATGCACATCATCCCCAGCATTTTTATTATGAAACGTATATTCAGTAACATACTAAAACATACTAATTAAAATAATCTTCCAGTTTACGCATGGCAGTCTCCAGGCAGAATACCACCACGTGGTCGTATGCCTGTATCTGTGTGTCACCCTTAATCATCATCGGTTCTCCGTCGCGTATTAGTCCGCCCAGCGTCAGGTCTTTCGGCAGGTGCAGGTCTTTCACCTGTTTGCGGGTGATCTTCGAATCGGGGCGTGCCACCAACTCGGCCACGTCGGCATTGGCAAAGGTCAGGAACTTCACGTTCGACACGTCGGCATCCAGCAGGAACTGATAGATATGACTGGCGGCAATCAGCTTCTTGTTGATTACCGAACCGATATCCATATTCTCGGCCAGCGGGATATAGTCGATATTCTCGATCTTGGCGACTGTTTTGAATACGCCGAAACGTTTGGCAGCCAGGCAAGCCAGGATATTCGTACTCGAATTGTCTGTCAAAGCGACAAACGCCTGTGCGTCTTTGATCCCTTCCTGCATCAGTAGCTCCGTGTCGCGTCCGTCTCCGTTGATGATCAGGACATTGCTCGGCACTACCTCGGCTATGCGGTGACTTTTCTCTTTGTTTGTTTCCAGTATCTTTACGCGGATATTATTCGGCAGATACTGGCTGGTGCGGATAGCGATGCGACTGCCTCCCATGATAAAGATTTTCTTTACTTCCGGGTCTTTTTTGCCGGCATGCATCTGCACGTCTTTGATATGTTCTTTGGTCGTCGTAAAGAAAACGATATCGCCGGGCAGGACAAGGTCGGTACCGCGGGGGATAATCGTTTCATATTGCCGTTTGATGGCAACGATATGGTACAGCTTCTGTTCGTTCAGCAGTTCGGCCAGTTGTTTGTTCACCAGGCGGGAGTTTTCGCGAACCTTCACCCCGATCAGGATCAGGGCTCCTCCGAACAGTTCCCAGTACTGGCGTGTCCACGGGCGGCGTATCGCGTTGACGATCTCTTTGGCTGCCAACATTTCCGGATAGATCATCGAGTGGATGCCCAGCTTTTCGAACAGTTCTTTGTTTTTAGGCAACAGATATTCGTAGTTGTTGATACGTGCCAGAGTTTTGCGTGCTCCCAGCTTGGAGGCCAGGATACTTGCCGCAATATTCGTTGTCTCTTCCGGAGTAACGCTGACGAACAGGTCTGTTTTCTTTATGCCGGCTTCTTCCAGGTCGCGGATCGAAGTCGGATTACCAACCATAGGAAGTATCTCCATATTGGTGTTGGTGATGTTCAACCGTTCCTCACTCGGGTCCATCAGGATGATATCCTGTTTTTCCTGCGATAACATCTTTGCAAGATGCGTACCCACTTCGCCTGCCCCGGCAATAATAATCTTCATTTTATCAATTGTTACTCATTCCACCTGCCGCATCGTCCGGCAAATCGTCATTAATAATTAATCGTTCATCATCTTTCGGATTTCTCCGGCTATGCTGCCGGCATCCAGGCCGCACAATTTGTACAACTCGGGGATCGACCCGTGTTCAATGAATGTGTCGGATATACCGATGCGTTTCACCCGCGGAGTATATCCGTTGTCTGCCATAAATTCAAGAACCGCACTACCCAGTCCGCCTTTTACTACACCGTTCTCTACGGTAATGACGCGTTTGAACTTTTTGCCTATTTCGTCCAGTAATTCTTCATCGATCGGCTTCAGGTAAATCATGTCATAATGTGCAACCGATATTCCTTCACCGGCTACTTCTTCAATTGCTTTTATCACTTCGTTTCCAATCGGTCCGATAGATAAAACAGCTATATCGTCTCCTTCGCTCAATTTCTTTCCTTTTCCGATGGGCAGGACATGCATTTCGTTACGCCAGTCCTTTTTCTCGCCTTTTCCCCGCGGGTAACGGATTACGAACGTGCCCGTAGCCTCCTTGTAGCCCGTGTACATCAGGTTTCGCAAATCCAACTCGTTGAGTGGCGAGGCGATCGTCAGGTTGGGTATCGGACGGAGGTAAGCCAGGTCGAACACCCCGTGATGCGTGGCGCCGTCTTCGCCGACCAGTCCGGCACGGTCCAGGCAGATCACCATATGCAGTTTTTGCAGGGCGACGTCGTGTATCAGGTTATCGTATGCCCGCTGCATGAAAGAGGAGTAGACATTGCAGAACGGGATCATCCCTTCTTTCGCCAGTCCGGCGGAGAAAGTCACCGAGTGACCTTCGGCTATCCCGACATCGAAGGCCCGTTGAGGGAATGCCTTCATCATATAGATCATGGAGCTTCCGGTCGGCATGGCGGGAGTGATACCCACGATCCGCTCATCCTTTTCCGCCAGTTCCACCAGCGTATGTCCGAAGACGTCCTGATACAATTGCGGCTCATCCAGGTTGTGCACGATGATGCGCTGGCCTGTTTCCTTGTTGAATTTGCCCGGTGCATGCCATTCGGTAGCCGATTCCTCGGCAGGCTTGAACCCTTTTCCTTTCTTTGTCTTGATATGCAGCAGCTTGGGGCCTTGCAAGTCTTTTATATCGTTCAGCAGCTTTATCATGTAGTTCACATCGTGCCCATCTACGGGGCCGAAGTAACGGATGCTGAAACCTTCAAACAGATTATGTTGCTGGGTGAGCAGTGCTTTCAGGCTGTTGTTGAAGCGCAGGATATTCCCCCGGCGGTCATTGTTGATGAGCTTCATCTTCCGCAGGCCGCGGTACACGTCGTAACGCATTTTGTTGTAAGCCTGGCTGGTCGTGATGTCAACCAGATACTGGCTCAATCCTCCGACGCAGTTGTCGATAGCCATATCGTTGTCGTTGAGGATAATCAGCAGGTTGTTGGGGTTGGCAGAGGCATTGTTCAGCCCTTCGAAGGCCAGTCCTCCGGTCATTGCCCCGTCGCCGATCACGGCTATTACGTGGCGGTCGTGTTCCTCCTTCAGCTCCGAGGCGACCGACATACCCATGGCTGCCGAAATGGAGTTGGAGGCATGTCCGGCAATGAAAGCGTCATACTCACTTTCTCCCGGGTTGGGGAAACCGCTGATTCCTTTGAATTTCCGGAGCGTATGGAAAGCCTCCCTGCGTCCGGTCAGGATTTTGTGCCCGTAAGCCTGATGTCCGACGTCCCAAACGATCCGGTCGTAGGGCGTATTGAAGACATAATGCAGGGCGACGGTCAGTTCGACAGTACCGAGGCTGGCTCCCAGATGGCCGGGATTTTCAGAAAGTATATCTATTATGTATTGCCGCAACTCTTCACATACCTCGCCCAATTTCTCCTGAGGCAACTTGCGTAAATCCTCGGGATAATTAATGACGTTTAATATATGTTCATCCTTGCAATCTATCATGTCCGCTAATTTTTGTGGCAAATGTAAAGAATTAACGGCACATAAAATAGTTTTGGCAGCGCATTTTCTATTTTAATACTCCCGTTTTAGCTTCGCCCTTATCCGGCTAAGGCTTACCGGGGTGATTCCCAGATAGGAGGCGAGGCATTCCAGCGGCATTCTTTGCAGTAAATCCGGATTGTCTTTCAGCAGTTCCCTATAACGTTCGGATGCGGTTGTAAACAGGAGGGAGATAAGCCTTTCCTCTGTTTGCAGGAATTCTGTTTCTGCAAATTTGCGTCCCCAGTTGGCGATATGTATATCTTCTTCGAATAACTCATAGAGTTCTTTGCGTTTCAGCATATACAGCACCGAGTTTTCCATCAGTTCGACAGTTTCATATCCTTGCTGGTTGTTCACGTAGCTTTTCAATGAAACGATGGTGCTGCCTTCCCTGCCGATCCAAAAGGTTACTTCTTTGCCGTCGACAGGGATATAAGCTCTTGCAATCCCTTTCTCGATAAAAAACAGATTTGTCTCGGTTTTGCCCGTTTCCAATATGAGGTGGCCTTTAGGATATGTAACCTTTGACAAGAGCCTCTTCAGCTTGTCTACAGAAGATTCCGGCATCGGGTATATTTTGTTTATGATCTCGTGTATATCCATCGGGTATCCAATTGTTTTTACAAAAGTACTAAAAGTTACCTTTGAAAAAGGAATTTGTTTGCAACCTTCTGCCGTTATTTCTTATCAAATGTAAAGAGCCGGTGAGAGGGGGCAGCTTAACTTTGCAGCCAAATTTTAAATGTCGGAGTTTATGAGTTGGATTATATTGATTGTTGCGGGATTATTGGAGGTCTGTTTTGCCTTTTGTCTGGGTAAGACCAAGGAGACGGTAGGGAATGAATATTATCTGTGGGGAATAGGATTTGTAGTCTCCGTAACTCTGAGTATGTATCTTTTGGCAAAAGCGACACAGACTTTACCGATAGGTACAGCTTATCCGGTATGGACCGGTATCGGAGCTGTCGGTACGGTGTTGGTCGGGGTTCTTTTTTTCCATGAACCGGCTACTTTGGGACGGTTATTTTTTATTACGACTTTAATCGTCTCCATCATAGGGTTGAAGATGGTTTGATTTTCTGAATTTTGCGGTTCGGTGAAGGCGAGTATGACCTCTGATATGACTAGTCAGACAGATTTGTGGGGAGAAAATCTGTAGAGTATGATTAATGCGATTATGAGGGAAAATAATGTAGTCAGGTATTTGGGTAAGTCTGATTTCCTCTCTGCCTCTTTTCTGATCTCTTTTGTTTGTTTCGACTGCCTCTCCAATTGTTCCTCATATTGCCAGACGAGCGTTTGCAGACTATCGCAGGTGGCGGAGACGAATAATGTGTCATACAGGAAACGGATTTCAGCGGTTGCCTGTCCGCTTTTTTGGATAAAGGCGGCGCCGGCTGGCAACTCTTTGAGGGCTGTGACCGGAATGGAAAGGTCGGCACGGCTTTCGGGGATTCGGGCCGTTTGAACTGTCAGGCGGCTGGTTTGCAGCAGGCTGTCGGTCTGCTGGTAAAAGGAAGCGGTGTGTTTGCGGCTCGAACAATTTGTGAAAAATAAGATGATGAGAATGAATAGGCTGAATTTCATGGAGGTAATAAAATTGTTTATGCATTTTTATCTGTAAAGTACCTGCCGGCGGTTAAATCCTTCGCGATAAGACAGATGGAGGAACCTTTTGCGTCGGTAGAGGATTGCCTGGTCGAAATCGAGACCGGAGGCTTTCAATATTTCCAGCAGCTTTTCCGGCCCTTCGGCGATGTAGCAGTCGGCCGCTTCGCCTTTCGTATGTTGCGAATTTTTGACTCCGCCGACCAGCAGGTTGACCGTTTCGTTGCGGTAGCCGCTTGTGACGGCGATTGCACTGCCGTAGCGGTTGCGAAGCGGTTGGAGCAGATAGGTCGCGAGGTTTTTTAATGATTGGAAAGCCAGAGGGCCGGGTACGTTTTCAAGACCGTTTTCGACGGCAATCCGGCTGTAAGTAAATTCTTCGAAGGTGAAATTTCTACTAAGGTTCATTGATTTTGTTTGTATTTATAATCGACTCCGAACAGCGCTCCGGCAAACGTTGCAGTCTCACCGAAGGCCACCAGCACACTGTTATGAATCTCTCCCAGCGGAGCCGTCCAGAAGCCGAAAAATAAAAGGAGGATGCCGGCTGCGGTCAGCAGCACGGCAATCCATAATTGTACACTTTGTTTCTTCACTCGGGAAAGTCAGGGTTCGCCCAGAAAATCAAAGACGAGCGTCACCTGTTTAGGAGTTAAAATCTTTTGTCCGTTGTAATAGCCCGCATCTGTGAGGGCCTGCATGAGCGGTTTGTTATACACGAGCCAGCGTTTCAGTTGTACGCCGGCGCTACGGATGCTGCTGTGCGGAAAATACATCGCACTCAGTTCTTTAATAGAAAGCGTTGTTGGTTTCATCGTGATAACAAAGATACGAAAAAGTTGACAGTTGACAAGTGACAGTTGACTGATATTTTCGGCCTTTAGCCGTCTTTTTCAGAGTGCGAAGCGTAACTGTCACCTGTCACCTATTCTGTTGCCTACTCGATTTCTGGTCTGTCGCTGCCTCCACCGCCCCCTTCGGAGCCGCTGCCTTCGTCTTCCTTCTTTTCGGTAGAGGTGAAGGCGACCAGCTTTTTGGTATTACGCAGGGAGGCGCCGGGTGTGAAGATCACACGTGCCCCTTTCACGTCGGCCTGGGTGAACGATTTCTTGTCGCTTGCGCCGTTGCTGGACAACGAGAGGCGGAAATTACCGAACTCGCCTAACTGGACGATACGTCCTGCACGCAGCTCCATGTCGAGGATGAAATTAAGGTTATCCAATACCGCTTTTATGTCGGCGCTGGAAACGGTAGATCGCGCTCCGATCATGACACACAATGTATCCATGTCGGTATGCCCGTTGTAGTCCGGTATCGCATAAATTTTTTCCTGTGCTGCACCGCCTTTCAGGTCGGTCACTTTTCTTGTTACTAATTTGTAGCCCTGGGCCATCGTTTAATTAATTGTTTTTAAGGTTGATACTTTGATGTTTCGTCTGATTGACAATGCAAAGTTACGACCGGTCGGATGGGCGGAGTTGAGTTGTGTGCAGATAGGTGTAGATAAGTCGTTTTTTCAGATAAATTCGAACAAATAACTATCGTTGTTTTCGTCGAGGATGCCGTTTTGATGGAGGACGTCGTAGACGTTTTCGAATGATTTTGTGCCGAAACCTCTGAGGCACTTCAAATGATGCATCTTGAATATTTTGATTTCAACCAACAGTTCTTTGAGCGTACGTATATCTACGGCACATAAACCGAACAGGACACGGTTGTTAAAATCAAACTTGTAAACGGGTTGCAGGAGTATTTTCATCATGTCTTCCAGAAGCATCGGGGTAAGTTCATACCTGTCAACTTCTTCCGGAGGAATATTACCTTTGTTACGCCATGACTCATAAAGTAACGACCGTAACCGATTGTTATCATACTCCAGGGCCATATTTTTTACGGTCAACTGATTTACTAATTCTGTCTGCGCGGAGAGTTGTGCTCGCAACTCGTCTTCCGGTGTTTTGTTTTTACTGTGTTGTGTCATAACGTTATTATATTTAAAATGAACTGCCTATCCTCACGGACGGGCAGTTCTTACTTAACCGACATATAAATTTATCAGGCTATCACCTGAGATTTATACCCCCTCTTTTAAGTATAGTGAGTTCGATAAAGTCAAAAACAATGATCTTTTGTGTAAGATTATAAGATTGAAAGACGGCAGTTTAGGGCATAAAAAAAGCGTGTGACTGCCGCTATTATGGACACACCGGTATTTCCCTTACCTCATCCCCGATAATAGACAACAGCCCACGCCAATATTTATACACATAAGTATATACAACCAGCATGGGCATTTTGTTGCTATTATTCTCGGTATGACTAAAAACTGGGAAATTTCGTGTGCCCAGAATAATATCTTAAAATGCTTAACTTATAATTTATATCATCGTAAATCCGTCACCGCTGTGACTGACCTTCATACGACATTGCAAATATAACCTTTATTTATAAACAAACCTTGTTTATCTAGACTTTTTTCAATCTGACACCTTATTTCTGAAAGCCAGTCTCGAATTTTACATTATCTTCCCTTCCCTGTTTCACTCCATCCGAGTCCGTTTTCAATTTCTCCCGGATGAAATTTGATTTTCTTCCGAAAGAAATTATTTTTTCTCCCGGAAGGGCGTTTTCCTATAAAAAACAACAGCTTTCGCCGGAATGGGGAAATTTACAATAAGTATTTTGGCGATGGCCTATTTTTCGCCGTTGGAATTTAGTGAAAATATATGTATTTAATATAGATGCAATAGTTAATATTAGTAAATATTCGACGAATAAAAATATTTTCATAAAATCGCATATAAATATTGATTATTACTTGTTCATGTAAATTTAAACCCTTACTTTTGCATCGGTTTAATCAATCAACACCTGGTTAAATCTTAACTATTGTAATTTAATTATTTTAATTTTAAAGTAAACAATGACTAAAAGTGAAAAAGGCGTTTTAAAAGCCTGCCTACCTATGGAAAATTGCGTATCGACTCTCCAAATGAATGCGGAAAGCAGTGTCTTGTATGCCGGAAAAGGGCGCGGGCTGTTGGAACAGATCGGGCGCGAAGGAATGAACGAATTCTTTGCGGGCGAAATCAGAGCCTACATTGCTGAATGTGCATGCGAAGTCGGGCGAATGAACTGTATCCGTAAACCTTTCACGACCGAGCTGGTCAAGTGGCAGAAGCAATTTGTCGCTTTTGAAAAAAGTATCGATCCGGCAGAAAAAGGCAGTCCTGCCTACGAAGCCTCCTGTATCCTGTTTGCTTATATGAAGAAGCAGATGAACGAAGCAGAAAACCGTGCCCTGCAATTGCAAAAGAACCGCAACCGCACCGAAAAGCGTATTGCCGGGCGTGATGACCTCTCCGATGAACAAAAGTCGCAAGCCTTGCAGAAGGCCGATTCGCGACTGCTGGCTGGGCAGGCTGCCCTTCAATTGACTGCGGTGGCTACCGATCTTATCCCTGTCGTGACCGATCCCGAAGGTTATATCGACCTGTTGCGTTTCTGGTGGCAGGAACTTGGTCGCAACCTCTCGGATGATGATCTGGAACGTATCTTCCGCCCGATGCTGTCGTATGCCAAAAAACAGGCGCGCAAAGGGGTGAGAGTGAAAAGCGTTTACGTAGAATACCGCGAGGAACCGAAAGGGGTGCGGGCGGCGTAAATTTAGAAATGAATCTAAACGATACCATTTTAATAAAGTAATGAATAAAACAGAAAAGACTTTTTCCTTCATCTCTGTCAAAGACAGTTTTTTCAAAGCCCGCTATGAAGTGTTAGACGAAAGTACAGGCGATAACCATGTGATTACATATGAAAACAAGGCTCCGGTGCATCCCAGTCTCTCTGAAGCGTTGCAGCGCATGGCGTATCATGTAGTCAATTTTACCGGATTGGTGGCGGTGGATGACAATTTCCAGATCACCGGTTATCAACGTCAGAACTGCGGCGATGCGCAATTGCTGACCATCTATGCCCGTGTGGGAACCTCCGAAGAGTTTTGCGGAAATGTGGTGTCGCGCTTTCATATCGGCCGCGACGAATATGCTTCTATCGACCTGCTGCTCGAAGACCTGTCAAGCTGCGAACGTGAAGCGCTGGCTTATATCGAAACCGGCAAACGTTTGGAGCATGATGCCTTCATTCGACTTGACAACGATGATTTACAAACCCTTCAAGCTGCCGCCTGATGAAAAAGCATACCCTTACCATCGGTTGCCTCCTGGGAGACCAGGCGGCAGCCTGCCTGATGCGCCTGATTACGGGCGAAAAAGGTTCGCGCGGTTACACCTATTCGTGTGGCGAGGAATACGGGTATTTTTACGACCCGTTTCTGAAAAAATGGATGGCGTTCGACAACCGGCACAACACCTGCCTGGTCGAACAATGCAACACCTCGAAAGAGGCCGAAAACTTTCTCTATGACGACACCGGGTTATTCGCCGCTTAGCGCGTTGATCCTGAAGCATACGGGCGAGAAGGTGGTGGCGGAATACCGTTTCCATCCCGGGCGGGACTGGCGGTTCGACTTCGCCATCCCTTCCCGCCGTGTGGCTGTCGAGGTGGAGGGCGGCGCCTTCAACGGTGGCCGCCATATCCGCCCCGAAGGCTATCTGCGTGATATGGAGAAATATAATGAGGCGGCGGTCTCAGGCTGGTGCGTGATACGCGTACTGCCGGGAGAACTGCTGATGCTGAAAACGTTACGATTAATGATAAGAGCTATCAATCAAAATAAATTATGCCAAGGCCATCAAGAAAAGGATTAGATTATTTCCCTTTGGACACAACCATTCTTAATGATATCAAAGTGCGGCGAATTAAAAGACAATTTGGCGCAGATGCTTTTTTACTTTATATTTCTCTTTTGTGTGATATCTATTCGAACGGTTATTACATAGAAGCGACCGACGATTATCTGTTCGACCAGGGCGAGAAATTAGGTATCGCTGAAAATAAGGTGTTGGAAATTCTTCTGGCGTGTGTTAAAATAGGCTTGTTCAATAACGAACTCTTTATGGAAAACCGAATTTTGACCTCTAAAAGCATTCAGGAACGTTTTTCTTTAGCGACCAAGAAACGTGCTGATAATCAAGTTGTTGAATACAAATGTGGTTTTGTTTCCGCTCCCGAAACCCCGGTTTCCGTGTCGGAAACTCCCTCAAAACAGGGTTTAAGTACACAAAGTAAATGAAAGTAAAGTAAACTTACAACAACAGCAACAACACGCGTGCGAGGAGCCGAAAGAAGAACCGCAGAATTTGGATGAAGAGCGTGAGCAATGGAAAGATGCTTTGCTGGCAGACGAAGACTGGCAGGCCACCATCGTGCGTTATTCCGGAAAAGGCACAGCCGTCCTGCAATATGTGCGGGGAGCCATGGCCGTATTCGATGATTTCCTGCGCTTGAAATTCAGCATGGATACGATCCGGACGAAAAAAGATTACAGCCAGAGTTTCATCGGCTGGTGGCGATACCATAATTTCAATTTGAAAACGGAAGAACTTTCCGGCGGCGTGCAGCAGCATATTCCTAAAGTGGTCTATTCATCCGGTCGGCCGGAACGTTCTTCGAAAGTAGAGGAATTGATGGAAACAGGGAAACGTGCGACGGAAATAGCCATGAAAATCTATAATTCGCAAGCTGTATGAGTTTGGAAATCAGACTGCAACATGCTATTGCCGACCGCCGCCTGATGACGTACCGGCCGGAGGAAATTCTTCCGGCGGTAAATCAAATATTATTCCAGACCTATGTCTTGCTGGGTTTTTCGCCTCCTAACGACCGTGATCTGGGTATTTTGATCGCTAAACTGGCAGCCGACCTTCAGGAGTCATATCCGAGCCTGACCTTGCAGGAGGTCGCCCTTTGTTTTGAACTGGGGGCCAAAGGTGAATACGGGGATTTCATGGGATTGAACCTGCGCACGATTACGCGCTGGCTGAAATGTTATCAAACCAGCGATTTGCGATACCGGGCTGTTGTGGAGCGCGAGCAAGCGAAATCGCTGTCCGCCCTTCCGCCCGTCTCCGAGGCTTACAAGGAGGAGCGCGAACGGGCATTCTTGCGCCGGGTGTTTGAGCAATACCGGGCAGGCTGTCCGATCGAGCGGCTTTATCCGGCGCGGGTGTATCTCTCCCTGCAAGCACGGGGAATTATCCGCGACAGTCCGGAGGCGAAACGGACTGCCATGCGGCAAGCGGCCGGTTACCGGCCTGCCGGGAATATGGTCATAGACGAGGATATGCGGCTGGCGATGGTTAAGCAGCAGGCGATGGGGATTTTGTTGAAAAGATTTTTTGATAAAGCGATAGAGGCGGGTCGGGAGGTGTTGAAAGCGGGGTGATTTTGGTTATCCAATGTGGCCAAATTGGGTAGTGTAAAACCGCCAAATTGGGTAGTTGAAATGCGCCGATTTGAGCAATTTCAGATCGCCATATTTGGTAATCCTGGCAAATTGAGTTATCTTTGCATCATAAATTCAACTATTTATGGCTAATAAATATCGTCCACGTATTATAGATATAGAACTCTCCACACGATTAAAAAGTATAGGTGCAATTGTTTTGGAGGGCGCAAAATGGTGTGGTAAGTCCACAACTGCGGAGCACCATAGCAATAGTGCTGTTTTTATGGATGACCCTCGCAGGCGTTCACAATACATGATATTTGCAGAGGATAATCCTGATATAATACTTAATGGAGAAACACCTCGTTTGATTGATGAATGGCAACTTGCACCTATAATATGGGATGCTATACGTTATACAGTGGATCATAGAAATGGAATGGGTCAGTTTATATTGACAGGTTCAGCCAAACCTGCAAATAGAGAAAAAATAAGTCATTCAGGAACCGGGCGTTTTGCTTGGTTACGGATGCGTCCGATGGCATTATTTGAATCTGGAGATTCTACTGGGGATATTAGTTTGTCAAAATTATTCAGTAATCCCAGAATGTCTATTGGATGTGAGGCAAAATCTGATTTACGAAGAATCGCGTTTTTAATTTGCCGTGGTGGTTGGCCGGTAGTTTCAGAATTACCTGAAGATGTCGCATTGAACCCTGCTAAAGATTATTATGATGCCGTAGTGAATGTGGACATTCGTCAAGTGGATGGGGTGGATCGAAGTGTTGAAAGAGCAAAACGACTTATGCGTTCATATGCAAGATTTCAAGGTACACAAACATCCATCAGGCAAATTGTTGAAGACATGAACGGTGGCGATCCCAATGTTGTGGAAGATAAAACGGTTAGGAACTATCTTGATGCATTACGTTCAATGTTTGTAGTAGAGGATATGCCTGCATGGAATCCAAATTTGAAATCTAAAACAGCTATACGTACTGCGGATACCAGATATTTTGTTGATCCATCAATAGCAACAGCCGCAATGGGAATAGGTCCTGGAGATTTAATGAACGATCTCAAAGCATTCGGTTTATTATTTGAAACATTATGTGTTCGTGATTTAAGGGTTTATGCCCAATCATTGGCGGGTGATGTATATCATTACCGGGACAAGAATGGACTGGAATGTGATGCTGTTGTTCATTTACCAAATGGAGATTATGCATTGATTGAAATAAAATTAGGAGGAGAGAAACTCATAGAAGATGGCGCAAATAGTTTGTTGCGACTAGCGTCTAAAATAGATGTTAATCGTATGAAGCATCCTTCTTTTCTCATGGTACTTACGGCCACTGGAACATTCGCATATAGAAGAAAAGATAACGTGTTGGTTGTACCTATTTCTACTCTTGGAGCATGAAGCATTTGCATTAGATGAATTATATCGTCACCATAAGGATGTGGCTTATGAAATAGTTTGCAGGGCAAGAGCAAATGAAGCTGGATATTTAAAAGAAATAATTCAAGTATATAGTGAAATGGGGCTTGATGCTGATACTATCCATAGGTTTGATTTTAGTCCCACGATTTATCCACCGAGAATATGCTTTAAAGTACCCCTTTTACTATTTGGGAGAAAAAAAGAAATCCCTGATAATATCTAATTATCAGGGATTTGTTGATTTTCTTTTGTTTCTTGGTGATCCGCCTGGGGTTCGAACCCAGGACCCCATCCTTAAAAGGGATGTGCTCTACCTGCTGAGCTAGCGAATCATCCTGTGCATACTCTGTATTGCGGTGTGCTTTACTTCTGTATTGCGGGTGCAAAGGTAGGGTTTATTTTTGAATTTGCAATAGCTGGAGGAATTTTTTTTGAAAAAAATTACTTTTCTTTCTTTTTCTCCGGTTGAATATCAGCAGGGGGAGGAGCGATAATGTCCTCTTCCAGCAAGATAAAACGCTTATAATAAGACAGACAGAGCGTCGTGAGCGGTAATGCGATGATTAAGCCGATAAAACCTAACAAAGTTCCCCAGATGGAGAGCGAAAGAAGGATGATGGCCGGATTCAGTCCCATTGCTTTTCCCATGATACGCGGCGTAAGGTATAAATCCTGGATACATTGTACGATTCCGAGTATTAATAATCCCGAACCGAAGATAATCCAGAAATTCTGTCCGGTCTCTGCCGACTTTAGCAGGCTGAGGATGACCATCGGGATAAGGCCGATCGCTTGCAGGTACGGAATCAGGTTCAGCACGCCGATAAATAACCCGAGCGTCACGGCCAGCGGGAAACCGACGATTTTGAAGCCTATCGAAAGTAAAACTCCGACGCATAGCGCAATCAATGACTGCCCGCGGAAATAGCGGTTCATGCTCTGCTCCACATCGTCGGCCAGCCCTTTGGCGAAAGGACGGATGCGTGCCGGAATCAGGTTTATCCAGCCGTTGGCTATCTTTTCATAGTCGAGCAGGATGAAAATGAAATACAACAGAATCACGAATATAATCGTTATGCTGAAAAGGATGGAGAATGTGTTCGACAGGATGTTCCAGACCTTCGGGGCGAGCTGCTTGATTGCATTCTGTATGTTCTCCCGGCTGAGGAGTTCCATCAGCTGGTTTATGTCTACATTGTTTTCGAGATATTCGATCCATGAAGCTGGTATAAGCGGAACATGACCTTCTCCCGGATTATGCGTGCGCATCAGGTTCAGGGTCCGCTCGGCTTCCTGGGCGACAGACGGAACGACCAGTGCGGCGGCAATCCCGATAATCAGCGATGCGGAGATGATGACTGCGACGATGGCCAGGATACGGCTTTTCAGCTTCAGCTTATACTGGAAGAACTTGACGAAAGGTTGCATCATATAGGCGAGCAGCCAGGCAATCAGGAAGGGGAGCAAGGCGTTACGCAATACGGTAATCAGGTAAAGCAATACGCCGATGATGACGATGCTGAATACGATACGTGTCACCCGGTCGAATGTAAAAGGTCTTTCAAACAATGAGTTCATATTATAATTTTTATCTTTGCTGAACAAAGATAGAATAAAGTAGAATAGTATAATAAGATGATAAAGAAAATATTATGTGCCGCCCTGCTGCTCGGCTGTTTTTTACAGCCACAGGCACAAACTCCGCAGCCTGTCAAACAGTTACTGAATGCTCCTTATATGAAAGGGGCTACTTTCTCCATCGTGGTGAAGGACCTTCAGGATGGGAAAACCGTCTATAATTATGATGGGGACCGGGAGGTTTCGCCTGCTTCCGTGTTGAAAACTGTCGCTACGGCTACGGCTCTGGAGATTTTGGGGGACGATTACCGTTTTCCGACTTCGCTGGAGTATGACGGTTCTATAAAAGAGGGTGTGCTGAACGGTAACCTGTATATCAAAGGCAGTGGCGACCCGTCGCTGGGTTCGGCTCATTTCGCTCCGGACAGGAATGCGTATACGCTTGCGAAAAACAAATTCGTACCGGAATGGATTGCAGCTTTGAAGAAGGCCGGTATTCGGAAGATTGCCGGGGCGGTGGTGTCGGACGAGCGAATCTTTGATACGGAAGGTGCTTCCATCAAATGGCTGCGGGAAGATATGGGAAATTATTATGCGCCGGGCAGCTACGGGGTTTCCGTGTTCGACAATATGTATAAGTTGTATCTGAAGTCGGGTGCTGCGGGCAGCCGTCCGGTGGTGATCGGCACTGAACCTGAACTGCAGGGTGTCCGTTTCACCAATTATCTGAAAGCGGCGCCTGTCTCGTCGGACAGTGCCTATATTATCGGTGCCCCGCTTGCCGGCGAACGCTATTTATACGGTGTCGTTCCTGTCAATCGCGAACGCTATGTGTTGAAAGGAGATATTCCTGATCCGGCATTGTTTCTGGCGGAGTATCTGACCGGATGCCTGGAACGCGAAGGCATTGCGGTGGGGAAGGAGCCGACCTGTTACCGGATTGAATCGGAAGCGGGGCGATGGAAGACGGTGGAGAGGAAAACGATTGTGACCACCTATTCCCCAACGTTGAAGGAGATTGCGGGGGTGACGAACCATGTGAGCCATAATTTGTTTGCCGATGCGTTGGTCAAGACGGTCGGTCTGCAATATACTCCGCGGAAGAACGAGGTTATTTCTTCTTTCGGCCGGGGTGTCCGGGTGGTTGCCGCCCATTGGGACAGGAAGGGGCTGGATGTTTTCCCTTTGCGGATGCACGATGGCAGCGGGTTGGCTCCTGCGGATAAGGTTTCTGCGGAGTTTATAGCCGATTTGCTGGTTTATATGGCGACGAAATCCGATTATGCCGAAGCCTTTATCGAATCCTTGCCGCAGGCCGGTATCGAAGGTTCGGTGCGAAATTTCCTGAAAGGTTCCGGTTTGCAGGGAAAGGCTCGTCTGAAAAGTGGCGGAATCACCGGTGTGCGAAGTTATGCCGGCTATATAACAAAAGACGGCAAGCGGTATGCCGTTGCCGTTTTCTCCAATAACTATGCCTGTAGCATGAGCGAGATGACGAAAGGGTTGGAAAAGTTGCTACTGCAACTTTTCTAAGGCAGCAGTGCCCTCTGTGCCAGAAACTCCATGAACTTCTGCTTGTAGTTGTCGGAGATGGGGATGTATTCTTTGCCGAACACAATCCGGTTGCGTTCGATTACTTTGATCTTTTCCGGCTGGACGATAAAGGAGCGGTGCACGCGGATGAAGCGGTTCGCCGGCAGCATGTCTTCCAGGCTTTTCATACTCATCAGCGAAAGGATGGGGTGGGCTTCGCCCTCAACGAATATCTTGACATAATCTTTCAGACCTTCGATATAGAGTATTTTACGGAGTTCGACCTGTACCAGTTTATATTCCGTCTTGATGAAAATGCTTTCGACGGAAGGGGAAACTGCCTGGGAAGGGGCGGTTCGCGAACCGCCCGTACTTGCGCCCTCGCGCAGCAGTTCGTACCATTGCAGTGCCTTATTGGCCGATTTCAGGAAGTCGGCGTAGCTAATCGGTTTCAGCAGATAATCGAGTGCGTTGACCTTATAGCTGTCGAGCGCATACTGGCTGAAAGCGGTCGTAAAGATGATGCGCGTATCGGTCTTCAGGATGCGGGAAAACTCCATCCCGTTGAGCTCCGGCATCTGGATATCGAGGAAAAGCAGGTCGACCGGCTCTTTGCTGAGGGCGGGAAGCGCGTTGACGGCGCTATTGTATTTTCCCGCCAGTTCCAGGAAAGGCGTCTTGTTTACATAACTTTCCAGCAGGCTGATAGCCAGTGGTTCGTCGTCGATGATTGCACACTTCAGAATCATAGCCTAATTTCATTTTTCACTTTTCGGTTCTTCGCCGCTTATTTGCAGCTCCAACATGCTGTAGTAGTTGTCACCCTCTACACCGTATGAGAAGATATGCCGGTTCGGATAGATTAGTTCCAGGCGTTTCCGCAGGTTCTTGATTCCGATTCCCGAGCCGCTCTTGTCCTGTTCCGCATCTTTCGGGAAATAGCTGTTTTTCAGGTAGCAGACAACCCTGTCGCCTTTCTGGTGGATATCCAGGTCGATGAACGATGGCTTGCTGTTGCTGACTCCGTGTTTGAAGGCATTCTCGATAAGCGAGATAAACAGCAGGGGAGCAATCAGCGCGTCGGGTTTGGTGGCAGCTATTTCCGTTTTCAGTTCCACATGTTCCGGCAAGCGGATACGCATCAGTTCCACATAGTTGCGGATGAAATCCAGCTCTTTTTCCAGTAACACCTGCGGCTGGCTGCTGTCGTAGAGTACGTAACGCAGCAGGCGGCTCAGGTCGTGGACGGCTTCCTGTGCCCGTTCGGGGCTGAAAGCAATCAAGCTGTAAATGTTGTTGAGCGTATTGAACAGAAAATGCGGGTTCAACTGGCTTTTCAAGTTCTGCAATTCGGCTTCGGCACGGCTCTTCTCCAGTTCGCGCCGCATGGATTCTATCTGGTACCAGCCGCTGGTCATCTTGATGGCAACACTCAGGCCAGCCACCAACGCATAAAGCATGGCGTTGACTGTAAAGAAGCCGATGACATCTTTCAATTCCCTCTCCGAACGATGCGGATGAGGAATCTCCGGTGGCGGCAATAACTGCATCAGCAGGTGCACCAGGATGATTGCCGAGGCAATCAGGGCCACGTTGCTCAGAAAGAATTTCCATCCGTGACGTGAAAACAGATAGCGGTTGACCAGCAGGAAATAGTTTACGTAGAAAACCATCATGAACGATAACGGGACGATGACGGAACGTAAATAACTTGTGACGGTCAATACCTGCGACTCCCTGCCTGTAAAGAAAAAAGGCAGTCCGAACAGGATTCCCCAGGCGGCAATATGGATAATGCCGCCCATCCCTTTGAAAGGGGGAGAGATGTGTGTCTGTGTTGTTCCTTCTGTTTTCATCTGCTACAAAGATATTAATTTATTCGTAACGAATGGCTTCGATCGGGTCGAGTTGGGCTGCTTTCTTGGCCGGATACCATCCGAAGAAGACACCGGTGACGGTACAGACGGCGAACGAAAGCACTACGCTCCACGGTTGTATGTAAATCGGGAAGTGTGCCACCGCGTTCACCACCAGGGCCGCGCCTACACCGAGCACTACGCCGATTAATCCTCCGGTCACACTGATCAGGATGGATTCAATCAGAAACTGTGCCAGAATGTCGATGCCCTTGGCGCCGATACTCATACGCAGACCGATTTCGCGGGTACGCTCCGTGACGCTGACGTACATGATATTCATAATCCCGATACCTCCAACGAGTAGCGAAATACCGGCCACAGCCGCCAACAGCACGGTCATCATGTCCGTAGTACTTGTCAACATCGTGCTCAACTCCTGCTGACTACGGATGGTAAAATCATCATCGTCACTTTCCTTCAACTTATGGTTGCGGCGCAGTATTTCAGTTATCTCGTCGATGGCCTGGTCGGTATATTCCTCTTTGAGGGCCGAACAGGTGATGCCTTGCAGATGGGTGATGGCCAGGACCTTTTTCTGAATAGTTGTGTATGGAGCTAAGATTAGGTCGTCCTGGTCCATTCCCATGCTGTTGTATCCTTTGCTCTCCAGCACACCAACGATGCGGAAAGGCAGTTTTTGAAAACGAATGACTTTTCCCACGGGATTCTCGCCACCCGTGAAAAGGTTGTCGACGACCGTCTTGCCGACTACGCAGACTTTGGCGGCGGTCTGGATGTCCTGTTCGGTGAACATGTCACCGTCGCCTACCTTGTAACGGCGGATTTCCAGATAGTCCGGGCTGATACCGTAGACGGTGGTCGGGGCGTTGTTGGCGCCGTAGATGGCTTGTCCGCTGCTGTTGACCGACGGTGAAACGGCAGAGACATAGCGGGTCTCGTCGACGATATTCTGGTAGTCTTCCAGCTTCAGCGTCTCCATGGCGGAGGCATCCTGACGGACACCGCCGCGGACGTCTGCGCCGGGATGTATCATAATCATATTGGAACCCATCTCGCTGATTTGGGCCTGTATGCTCCGTTTGGAACCTTGCCCGATGGCCAGCATCGTAATTACGGAGGCTACGCCGATGATGATGCCGAGCATCGTCAGGAATCCGCGCAACTTGTTGTTGGCAAGGGCACGGAGGGCTATTTTTATGAGGTTTGTTCCGTTCATTGTAAATAATGTGCTAATGTGTCAATATGCTAATATGCCAATGAGGGCAATGTGTTGTCTTTCTTTTATTGGCACATTGGCATATGGGCACATTGAATAATTATTAATCGTCATTTTTCGGCAATTTGGCTAATGCCTCTGCCGCATTTTGTATGTTGTTGTTCACTGTATCCGCAGTGACATGCCCGTCGCGCAGGGTGATGTTACGGCTGCTGTATTGGGCGATCTCCGGATTGTGTGTTACGAAGATGATAGTACGTCCTTCGGCATGGAGCTTCTGGAAAAGTACCAGTATCTCGAACGAGGTGCGTGTGTCCAGGTTTCCCGTCGCTTCGTCGGCGAGGATAACTGCCGGGTCGTTCACCAGGGCACGGGCGATGGCGACGCGCTGCATCTGTCCGCCGGACATCTGGTTACTCTTGTGCATCAGGCGGTCGCCCAGCCCTACGGCCACCAGTGCCTCTACGGCTTTCTCGTGGCGGGCGGCGGCACTGAAAGAGGGATTGTACATCAGGGGGAGTTCCACGTTTTCAACGGCTGTCGTTTTGGGCAGCAGGTTGTAACTCTGAAATACGAATCCGATCTTGCGGTTACGCAGCGTGGCACGGGCGTTTTTCCCCATGGTGCGGACTGAGACGCCGTCGAGATAGTATTCGCCGCTGGTCGGTGTGTCGAGGCATCCTAACGTGTTCAGTAGCGTACTTTTTCCCGAGCCGGAGGTTCCCATGATGGTCACGAATTCGCCTTCATGTATCGTGAAGCTGACACCCCTCAGGGCGTGGACGGTTTCGTCACCGACATGGAAGTCACGCTTGATATTATCTAGTTTAATAATCTCTTTCATTGTTCGTTCTGTTGTTTAATTCTGACACACCCCCTGCCCCCTCTCGAGAGGGGAAGAGTTACTACTTGTTGGTAGATAACAGGTAGTGTCGGGAGTTTCCTTTCCCCCTCTTGAGAGGGGGCAGGGGGTGTGTTACAGTTTACAATATCACTTCTTCTTGTTTCCTCCCGGAGGTCCCGGCATGAACGGGCTCTTTTCGGCTGCTTCGGCCATTGGGGCGGGAGCGTCGGAGGTCAGGTCTACGGCTATTTCTTCGCCTTCGGTCAGTCCTTCGGTCACTTCAATCATATTGCCGCTGGTAGAACCGACGGTGATGGCTCTCGGAGTGAGCTGTTGTCCTTGTTTTACCCAGATGATGCGTTTGCCGGCGGGAGCTTCCTGTGCACTGTTTTCGGCGGTGTAGCCGGTGCCCGGCAATAACTCTTCTTCAGGGACGAAACGCAATGATTTGGTCGGCACTGTCAACACGTTTTCGCGTTCAAGCGTATAGATGGTGACGTTGGCTGTCAGACGTGGTTTTAGCTTCAGGTCGGGGTTGTCGGCAGTGATGACCACCTCATAAGTGACAACGGTTGAGGTGGAGGTCGACGAACTGCTGCTACTGCTGCTGTCGCCCAGGCGAATCTGCCAGACGGTTCCTTCGAACACGTCGTTCGGATAAGCGTCGACGGTGAAGCTGACGCGCTGTCCGTTTTCCACGTTGCCTATATCGGCTTCATCGACATCGGCGATTACCTGCATCTTCGTCAGGTCGGCGGCGATGGTGAACAGGGTCGGGGTTTCGAAGCCGGCGGCAACGGTCTGTCCTTCTTCAACGGCGCGGTTGATAACGACACCGTCTATCGGGCTGGTGATGGTCGCGTATTCCAGGTTGCGGTTTACCTTCACCATCGAGGCCTGGCTCTGCTCGTAAGCGGCTTTGGCCTTCTCGTAGTTGTAGGTGGCCGTTTCGTAATCGGCGTCGCTGATTAGCTTCTTGTCGAAAAGGACTTTGCTGCGGGCATAGTTCTTTTGCTGGTATTCGTATTCGGTCTTGCTGCTAGCCAGCTGGGCCTGAGCGGAAGCGAGTTCGGCTTTCAGGTTGACCTTATCCATTTCTGCGATTAGCTGGCCGGCTTTCACTACGTCGTTGTAGTCGGCATACAGCTTGTCGATGATGCCGGATACCTGTGTACCGACTTCGACTTCGGTCACCGGTTCGACTGTCCCGGTTGCCGTTACTGTGTTTGAGATGGAGCTGCGGCCTACTTTGGCTGTCTCGAGCCGGATGCCGCCTTTCGACGTTTTACCTGTGAAGAACCAGATTCCTCCGGCTACGACCAGCACGCCTGCTATACCGATAATAAGTTTCTTGTTCATATCTTTATCTGTTTTATTTTTTCTTTACTGGAAATTTAGAGCAGGTCGATTTGTTCTCCCTGGTAGAATCGCAGCAGGCCTGCATTCAGGATCGCTGTGTATTTGGCCTGGAGCGTTTCCTGTTGTGCGCTTAGCAGGTTGTTCTTTTCCGTGAGCAGTTCCACGGTGTTCTTCATGCCTAGGTTGAACTGTTCGCTGACAAGGGCGTAGCTGGCCTGTGTGCTTTTCAGTTTCTGGGTGGCGGCTACGTATTGCTGCTGTGCGCTGTTGGCACTGAGCCAGAGGCTTTCGATGGTTTTGTAAAGCGTTTTCTGGTTGTCCATCAGGTCCAGTTCGCTGGTCTGACGTTGCAGTTTGGCTTTATTGACAGCACTTTTGGTTTGCCGCTTGTCGAAGATGGGGATGCTCAGGGTCAGCCCTATCGAGTTGTTCCAGTTCTGTTTCACCTGTTCGCTGAAGCTGAAGTCGTTGCCGTTGGCATTGGTCGTACCGATGCCGGCGCTGAGGCTCAGGCTCGGAATGTATCCGGCGCGGGAAATCTTGATGTTCATGTCGGAGGCCTCTATGTTTAGCTTGCTCGATTCGATTTCGGGACGCAGGTTGAGGGCGGTCTGATAGACGTCATCCTTGGTAGGGAGCGGTATCAGCACGCTGCTGTCGTCGAGTGGCGGCAGGAAAAGGTCCATTTCGAAGTCGCCGTCGAGTTCCAGGAGTTGCTTGAGTTGTAGCTTGTAGTTTTGCAGGGTCGTTTGCGAAGTGACTAGCTGGTAGTTGTCGTTGCTGACCTGTGCTTCCAGTTGGGCGAGGTCGCTGGAGGCGATGCTTCCGGCGTTGAACAGTTCCTGTCCGCGTTCAAACTCTTTCCGGCTTACTTCCAGTGTCGATTCGTTCACCTTCACGGCTTCGGCGGAATAAAGTATCTGCACGTAAAGCTGGGTGATGTTTTCCTCGATGGAGTTTTCGCTCTCGTCGACGGTGAGTTCGGCTATGCGGCTGTTCAGTTGCTGTTGTTTGAGCGTGTTCACCCGTTTGCTACCGTTGTACACGGTCCAGCTTGCGTCGATGCCGTAGCTGCCGTTGTACGAGGTTTTGCTTTCGCTGGTGGTGATGTTGTCGCCGCTGATGATGGTGCCGCTCGCACTGTTCGGACGGTTCACGATACGCTGGCTGATATTACCGCTCAGGGAAGGGAGGAAATCCGCTTTTGCCGTCTTTACATCTTCCTGGGTGCTTTCGACGTTGATGCGGTTTCGACGAATAGTGATATTATGCTCCAGTGCATAATCTATACAATTACGAAGCGTCCATTGCTTCGGCATGTCGTCTTCTGCTTTCATCCCGGCGGGCAGGAGAAGCAGGCAGGAGAGGATTATTAGAGATACTTGTTTCATAATGCTTTCGTTTTGCGACCTAAACATTCTTTTTACCTTGTTACGGAAGCAAAACTACTTTACATTAAAAAACTATACAATCAGAATAGAAATAGGGCAGTGGTTCATAGACGAATACGGGAATTTCACCGATAAACAGGAAAGGGCTGTTGTTAATAACAATGGTATATAAAGTTTGTAGATAGCACACAGATGACGCAGATTGAGCAGATGACCACAGATTTATATTATTTAAAATATATTATCTGCGGCTATCTGCTCAATCTGCGTGCTATCGTGTGACTGAAATCTCCGATTTCTTATCGCTCGAGAGAAACGGTTGTTTTGCCACCGGACTTCCGGATGAATATCTTTTTGTCGTACTCATCATCATCCGAGTAGATATGTGTGCCGTTGTATTTCCAGGAAACGATTTTCCCCCAGTACTTTCCTCCGATAACGCCCTTGTCTGTGTATTTATAGGTGATTTCCATTTTATCGGTATCGCCATTTACATAGATAGGGAACGTATAAGTACTTTGTCTTTCATCTCCGTAAGCGCTCACCGTGCAGTAATGGAGTCGTTCTTCCGAATCATAAAGTATCCAGTTGTGATTGCCGTTGTAGCGGATGGTGTTGCTTTCGATATCGCGGATGTTGTCGTAGGTGCGTTCGAGCGGATTGTCCAGCTCTTCGTTCCACGAGACAGGGAAGGTTTTCAGGTCGCTCGGGTTGATGAGGTCGTTTCCCTTTTCATCTATATAATAGAATCGTAAAGTGTTTCCTCTTGAAAAGAAGTTTCCCTCCGGTATATTGTTATACCATACTTCTTCGTTGTCTTCTTCCTCATCTCCGTCTTTGCCGTTTAATAAATAGTTGTTGCAGCCGGAAAGGACGGTCGCACAAAGGAACAGCAGCCATATACCGAATAGGTTATTTGTTTTCATCGTATATAAACACTTTACTTATTGATTCTTATAACTCTCTCAACCAGATATTCCGGAAGCTGATCGGTTCGCTCGGGTCGCCGTGGCTTTGCAGGATAATCGGGCCGGCTCCATGGGGAACGACTTTCGGGAAGCCGATATATTCGGTTGTTCCGAGGATGGTCGTGTTGTTCTGCAAAACGATGCCGTTCTGGATAACGGTGATGCTGGGGGGAACGCGGTAGGTTCCGTCTTCTTTGAAAATCGGGGCGGTGTAGATGATGTCGTACACATTCCATTCGCCCGGTTTACGCATAGCGTTTGCCAATGGCGGTGTCTGTTTGTAGATACTGCCGGTCTGGCCGTTCACGTATGTTTCGTTGTTGTAGCAGTCGAGTATCTGAACTTCGTACATTCCTTGCATGAAGATGCCACTGTTGCCGCGTCCCTGGCTGGTTCCGGTGATGTTTTCAGGAACACACCATTCGATATGTAGCTGGTAGTTGTTGAACTTCTGTTTGGTCTGGATATCACCGGTCTTTTTATTGACAGTGAATACGCCGTCGTGAACGGTCCATTGGGCCGGTTGGCCGTTGGTGCTTTCCCAGGCGGAGAGGTCTTTGCCGTCAAACAGGACGATGGCATCCGACGGGGCGGAATTTGTTTTGATATCTCCCGGAGTCACAATCTTGGGTTGAGGCGTCCAGTACTCCGACATGCCCGGAGTCATCTTTTCCGGTTGCGGATACTCTTTTTGCTGTGCGCTCAGATTTACGCAGGCGGTGCAGGCCATAGCGGCCAGTGTTGCCTTGATAGTGAAATTTCTATTCCTCATGGTCTAAATAATTATGTAGGTTTACAATTAAGTGATTGCAAATCTACATAATTATTTGCCACGTTGTAGCATCTGCTACCGGAAAATACTTTTATGCGTTATGGTTGAAGAGGCGTTGTTCGGCCAGTTGCTCGTATTTGGTACCCGGACGGCCGTAGTTGCAGTACGGATAGATGCTGATGCCACCGCGAGGGGTAAAGATGCCCGTCACTTCGATATATTTCGGGTCCATCAGCTTGATAAGGTCTTTCATGATGATGTTGACACAGTCTTCATGGAAGGCTCCGTGGCTGCGGAAGCTGAAGAGGTATAATTTCAGACTCTTGCTTTCCACCATCTTCACATCGGGTATATAGTCGATATGGATAGTCGCAAAATCGGGCTGTCCGGTGATGGGGCAGAGGCTGGTGAATTCGGGGCAGTTGAAACGTACCCAGTAGTCATTACCTTGATGCTTGTTGGTAAATGCTTCCAGCACTTCCGGGGCATAATCCTGTTTATATTCGGTAGAACCGCCCAGGAGGTGCAGTTCGTTTTCATTCTTTCTTGTATCCATTTTTGCAGTTACTTGTTAACTGTTAACTTCCTTTTAAGGTATTTCTCTAATCCTTCCCGACGCAGTTTGCAGGCGGGGCAATGGCCGCAACCGTCGGCTGGGACGCCGTTGTAGCAGGTCAGTGTCTGCGTGCGGACCAGGTCGAATACGCCCAGTTCGTCGGAGAGCTGCCATACTTCGCTTTTATTGCGGTCCATCAGAGGTGTATGGATGACGAACTGTTCATCCATCGCCAGGTTCAGCGTCACATTGAGCGAGCGGACGAAGGTGTCGCGGCAATCGGGGTATCCGCTGAAATCAGCCTCCGATACGCCGGTGACGAGATGGAAAATCCCTTTGCTCCGTGCCATGATGGCAGCGAATGTCAGGAAAACCATGTTCCTTCCCGGTACGAAGGTGTTCGGATAACTGTCGGCCGGTTTGTCTTCATCCATTTCGATAGAAGTGTCCGTCAACGAGTTAGGTGCCAGTTGGCTGATTAGTGATACGTCCAGCAATTGGAACGGCACGTCGGCATCGGCAGCAATCTTGCGTGCAATATCAATTTCGAGGGAATGTTTCTGGCCGTAAGTAAAACAGACGGCTTCTACGCGTTTAAAGTGCTTCTTGGCCCAAAACAGGCAGGTGGTGGAGTCTTGTCCACCGGAGAAGCATACCAGAGCGGCATCTTGATGTTTCATATTTTTCTTGTTTTATACGTGGTTCAGCAAGCACACGGCAAGGGAAACGTTCCTTTGCGTTGCAAAGATAAGGAGATTTTCTGAATTATTTATTCTGTGGAGAAATTGCACAATAAATGCGGAAATGTGCCGCACATTCTTGTTAAAAGTGTGCAATATTAAAGAAAAGTCTTTATCTTTGCCGGCGTTTGCATCTGAGAGGATGTTATAAGAGAGGTATTAATTAATGAATATTTTATGAAGAAAGTTATCGCTTTAGCATGTCTTTCCATGCTTCCGATGTCGTATGCAGCGGCAGAGGGTTACCAGGTTAACGCTCAGAGTACCAAGCAGGCAGGTATGGGACACGTAGGTGTAGCCATGAAGTTGGGTGCAGAAAGCATGCATTTTAATCCGGCTGGTCTGGTGTTTATGGATAAGAACGTGGATTTGTCGGCCGGTATTACCGGGGTGTTTGCCAATGGTAAGTTTACGGGAGATGATGGTTATGTACAAAAAACGGATAATAAGGCAAGTACTCCTTTATATGTATATGCCGGTTTCAAGATTTATGACTTCCTGGCAGCCGGTATCAGTGTAAACACTCCTTATGGTAGTGCGATTAACTGGGGACGCGACTGGAAAGGTGCTCACCTGGTGCAGGATATCTCTTTGAAGGCATTCAATATTCAGCCAACTGTTTCCTGGAAGATTATGGATAACCTGAGTATCGGCGCAGGCCTGATGATGGAATTCGGTAATATTGAACTGAATCGTGCCTTGATTGCTCCGCGTGCCATGACAGGTTTGGCTGAGAGCATGATGGGGCAACTTGGTCCGATACTTGAAGCAAAGCCGGAATTGAGACCGGTTGTTGACCAGTTGGTCACAGAAATGGCTAAATATGACGAAGTATCCGCAGCTTCTGCTTCTTTGAAAGGAGATGCAGGTATCCGTTTCGGGTTCAATGTGGGTGCGATGTATGATATTAACGATAAATTCACGGTCGGTTTATCTTACCGTTCAAAGGTGAAAGCCCGTGTGAAAGAAGGTGATGTCCGTTTGAGCTATGCTAATGAATTAGGAATTAAAGGATTGTTGGAACAGGTAAATGGCTTGGTTGGTCAGCTCCAGGCAAGTGGCATCACTATTCCCGGTATTCCTGAGGGCGGAATCAATATTCCTCCACTGGACCAGGCTACTTTCTCTGCTGAACTGCCTCTGCCGGATAACTGGAATGTCGGCCTGACTTACAAACCCAATGACCGCTGGATTGTTTCCGGTGAAGTTCAGTTTGTAGGCTGGGGTGCTTACAACTCTTTAGTTGTGAACTTCTATCCGGCATCCGAATTGAGCGATTATGATATCGATGCCCCGAAGAAATATAAAAACTCACGTATCTATCGTCTGGGAACTCAGTTTGCAGCAACAAACCGTCTGGACCTTCGTTTAGGTGCATATTTCGACGAAACTCCGGTAGAAGATAATTATCTGAATCCCGAAACTCCGAGTATGAACAAACTGGGTATCACTGCCGGTTTGAGTTTCCGTCCGTTACAGTCTTTATCCGTTGATTTTGCATTCTCTTATGTAACAGGTTTCGGGCGCGACGGTTCTTATACCGACCTGGACCTTTTAAAGAAACCCCGTACATTCGGCGGACATTACAACGTATATGCCTTGATGCCGTCTATCGGTCTTTCCTACGCTTTTTAACCTATACATATATAATTACAGAAGAAGAGGGCTTGTCTTGGTGGCAGGTCCTCTTTTCTTTTCGGGAAGACGGAGGTTTGTTTTATTCGGGAAGAACTTATAGCTTGTGCGGATGAAATAAAAGTTCCATCAGGGTGGGGAAATAAGCCCATTGCAGTGGGGATTTTTCCCCATTATGGTGGGGACTTTTCCCCACTGTGTAAAAAACTTTGGGGAAATTAGAATGAGATGTGATGGATATAAATAAAAAGATATCCAAAAACAACGGAGATGTATTTAGCGGATGGCTACTTTGCGGACAGTTTCGCCGATGCGGACGATATAGTAACCTTTGGCGATGTTAACGGTGTATTCGCCATCCGGTTGTTTCAGCTCGATTTCCTTGACACGGATGCCTACTACACTGTATATTTCCAGCTTGCTTCCGATGGGAGCATTCTTCACAACCACCTTGTTGTCGTAGGCGCTGATTTCGATAGAATCGGGTTCTGCTTGCTTTATGGCATGCGTTGCCTGAACCGTTTGCTGCGCACTTGCAATAAACGGGGAACCAACGTAAGCGCTGATCAACAGGATTATGGAAAATAATATTCTCATATTCGAAACCCTAAATTCGTACAAATGTATGAATAATTTTGAATATGCTGGATATTTGGCAGTTATTATTTAAGAAAACCACGATATTATATAGGCAAAACCATCCCTTCGGCTCCGAGAATGGTGCCGGGATATACTTCTTCCGCTTCACGATGCAATGTTGCCAAGTCCTCGTAACGGGCAGAATAATGGCCGATAACGAGGCGTTTGACACCGGCTTTCAGAGCGATGTCTGCCGCTTGCCGTGCTGTAGAATGGAATGTTTCTTTGGCGCGTGCCTTGTCGCATTCGGCAAAGGTCGCCTCATGATAAAGAAGGTCTACCCCTTCAATGATCGGGATGACGGAAGGATTGTAGGCCGTATCCGAGCAATACGCATACCGTTTGGGGGGAGCTGCCGGGCGTGTTAGTCGTGAATTGGGAATCACTTCTCCTTCCGGCGTGACATAATCCTCTCCCAGCTTGATATCCTTCATGCATCTGACGGGGACCTGATAGAAGTCGGTCATCTCGCGGATGATATGGGCTTCTTTAGGCTTCTCGGCAAACAAAAAGCCGCAGGTCGGGATACGATGTTTCAGGGGAATGGAGTAGACGGAAAGCGAGCGATCCTCCATAATCAGCGAATGACTACGTGTATCCACAGGATTGAAACGGACTTCGTAAGGCATGCCTTTGCAGAATGTATCCAATACCGGACGCATATAGTTTTCGATCTCTTTGGGTGCATGTATCACCAGTTCGCCGGTGCGTCCCAGCATACCGAGTGTGGAGATCAAGCCGGGCAGACCAAAACAATGGTCACCATGCAGGTGGGATATGAAAATATGATTCAACCGACTGAATTTGATACGCATATGGCGCATCTGCACCTGTGTGCCTTCGCCACAGTCTATCATATATAATTTGTCCCGTAAATCTACTACCTGAGAGGTTGCCAGATGCCGTGTTGTAGGTAAGGCCGAACCGCATCCCAAAATGTTTAAATTGAAATCTGCCATAAAGGAATCCCTTGGATAATTGTTTGCAAAGATAATACAAAAGCATCTGTGTTCTGTGAAAAATAACAAAAAATGCGGTCGGATTGTTCCGAAGATGCTTCGGATTACATATATTTGTTTGCTGTCCTAAAGGAAGCATTCTATAGTAAGTAAAAAAGACTTAAGATATTTTATTCTAAGCCTTAACTAACTTTTTCTTTTTGTTTAAAACGGTTAAATGTAGAAACGGCCAAGCGTGAGCTTCGCCGTTTCCTTTGTTTTATGGGGTATGTTTCTTGCAAAGGGCGGTTTGCGAACCGCCCGTACGGACGCCGTGTTCTTTAGTAAGTGTGCCCGTCTTTCTGTTCCATCTCTTCTGCGTCGATCTTATGAAGATCGAGTGCCCTCCATGCATAGAATATATAAGCCAGCACGAACGGAACGAGAATGGATACGTAACTCATCACTTTCAGCGTGAACGGACTTGATGAACTATTCTGAAGAGTCAGCGAACTTTGCAGATCGGTCAACGACGGATAATAAGCCGTGTTGTTCCAACCGGCACAGAGCAATAACGCCAGTACGGTGAGGACGGTCCCTGTCCCGGCAAACCAGATTCCTTTCCGCCACGTTTGCGACAGGATTGTTTTAATAATACCGAACAAGACAAGCACTACGCCCACCAGCAGAACTGCCAGTACAGCCGGCATCTCGATCAGGTTGATGAAATATTTATAAGGCTGCATGAACACCTCCTGCGTTTCCGGGTTCACGGCAAAACCGTCTACCAGCATCAAACGTACGAGGAACAGCAGGAAGAACACCAGGAACAAAGCTGTTTCCGGTATCAAGCGTTTCCGGCAGCGGCTCACTATATCCTTATTGTCAATATTGTTGATGAAATAGAGCAATGCCTGCACACGTGCCAGGAAGAATACGGCCAGCCCGAGACAAACGTTCCAGAATACAAATGCTGCTTCCAGCCCGTGCAGAGAGTTATTCCAGGTCGAGATAACCGGCATGGCAATATCTGTCATTTGTCCTTTATTCACTGAAAATTCGGCTCCGTTGAAGAAAGTCCCTACGGCAGTTCCCAGCAGGATCGGGCCCAGCACGCCGTTGATGATCAGGAATACCTGGTAAGTCTTTTTGCCCAGTAAGTTTCCTTTTTTAGCTTGGTATTCGTAGGATACGGCCTGTATCACGAAGCAAAGCAGAATGAGCATCCATACCCAATAAGCACCGCCGAAACTGGTCGAGTAGAATAAGGGGAAAGAGGCAAAGAAGGCACCACCGAAAGTAACCAGCGTTGTGAAGGTAAACTCCCATTTACGTCCGGTTGAGTTTAATAACATCTTTTGTTCCAGCTCCGTCTTCCCGATCGAAAAGAGCAATGACTGACCTCCCTGTACAAAAAGCAGGAATACTAACAGTGCTCCCAGCAGGGATACGAGGAACCACCAGTAATGTTGTAATAATATATATGTACTATCCATGGTGTATATTTTTAGTTTTCATTGTTAGTAGATACGGCCGGTCCTTTCTTGATAGCCTTCACCATAATTCCCACTTCGGCAATCAGTAAGATGGTAAACAGGATCAGAAACAGGAAGAAAGTGGTCTGTACAGACGATGTAGCCAGTTTGGAGATAGATGCGCTTGTCGGAAGAATATCCTGTATGGCCCAGGGTTGGCGTCCCACCTCGGCAACGATCCATCCGGCCTGTCCGGCAATGTATCCCAGCGGAATCGACCACAGGCATACTTTCTGAAGCCAGCGGGTGTCTTTGAACTTGTCTTTTTTACTCCAGATGATCGCAATGATAAAGAGCAGGATGAAGTAACCTCCCAAAATCACCATGATGCGGAAGGAATAGAACGTCATTCCTACATGAGGAACCAGGTCGCCCGGATCTTTGATGTAACCGTAACCGAAATAAGGAAAGTTTTCTTCAAGTGTCGCCCGGTATTGTTTGGCGGCCGCTTCGTCTTTCTCTTTCTTGGCTTCGCGGTATTTGGCGAGTGATTGGATAGCCAGTTGCCCTTTGGCGATCTTTTCGGTAGCGGAAAGGGCCGGTGTGCCGTCTTTGGTTTCATATCCTCCTTCGATCAGATTATTGATACCCGGCACATATCCGTCTATCTTGCGTTCTGCCAGCAAAGACAGCATTTTGGGTATTTGTATATTAAAGATGAACGGCTCTACATTATCTTTATAACTGGTCTTTTCCGGATTCAGCATCCCGATGCCCACCAGTCCGACACCGTTTCCTCCTTCGTAAAGGCCTTCCATGGCAGCCAGCTTCATCGGCTGTTTCTGAGCAACCTGATAGGCGGAACCGTCACCGGTCCAAAGGATCAGTAAAGAAGCAACCAGTCCGAAAATGGCGCTGATCTTGATACTTTCCAGGGCAAAACGCGTTTCCCGTTTCTTCAACAGATACCAGCTACTGATGCCTATTACAAATAACGCACCTACGATCCAGCCGGATAATACGGTGTGGAAGAATTTATTGATGGCGACAGGCGACAAAGCGACAGCCCAGAAATCGAACATTTCGTTGCGTACCGTGTCCGGATTGAATTGCATACCTGCCGGATGCTGCATCCAGGCATTGGCGATCAGAATCCACAGGGCGGATAAGGTGGCTCCGATAATGGTCAGCCAGGTAGAAGCCAGGTGGAAACGTTCGCTCACCTTGTCCCACCCGAAGAACATAACCGCGATGAATGTCGCTTCCATAAAGAAAGCAAGGATACCTTCGATGGCCAGCGGCGCTCCGAAAATATCACCGACGAACCAGCTGTAGTTCGACCAGTTCGTCCCGAACTCAAATTCGAGAATCAGACCGGTGGCAACACCGATCGCGAAGTTAATACCAAACAGCTTCATCCAGAACTGAGCTGTCTTTTTCCAGAATTCGTCACCTGTTTTGTAATAAATGGTTTCCAGTATTGCCTGGATCACACCAAGCCCTAAAGTCAGGGGTACAAAAAGCCAGTGATACATGGCCGTCAGAGCGAACTGCGCCCTCGACCAGTCAATCAAAGAAGTGTCAATGCTTTCGATCATAATTATATTAATTAAGGAGTAATTGCTCGATTGATCAATTCACCCGATACGTGTTCCTGTTTCTCGGAATCGCTGTCAAACTGTCCCAGGTAATTAGGAAAGAAAAACAGTTTTAATATAAAAAACATGATGAAGAGCTTGACCAATATAATCAGCCATAGCGTTTTACCCAGCTTCATTTCACGAAATCCTTCCAGGTAAAATTGGTAAATTCGAACAAGTATTGGTTTCTTTTTCATGTTCAGCTCTTCATTTATATAACAGAAATCCGGTGAATATGTTTTGTGCTAGACAAATATAAAAGAAAGAACGACTTTTCAAACACCTAGTTCTATAGATAATATTTATGAAAAAATAGACATTGTCTATAAGCACTGTTAAAAAAAACTATTTTGAAAAAGAAAGCGGGAAGGACGGCTTGTTGTTATTTTCGCATTGGCTATATTTGCGTCAGTTTGTGTTTTTAAGATGTGACAATTGAATCAGAATATTATTATTAAGTGCTAATCTATAAAAAATTATTACTATGTCAAACATCACTAGAAGATCATTTCTTCAAAGAGGCGCAGCCGCTGCTGCTGCTTTGACCATTGTTCCGGGTTCCGTTTTAGGAAAAAGTCATGGGTATGTGGCTCCAACAGATAAATTGAATATTGCTGCTGTCGGTATCGGCGGTATGGGACATGCCAATATTAATGCTGTAAAAGGAAGTGAAAACATCGTTGCTCTTTGCGACGTGGATTGGAAATATGCGAAAGGCGTATTCGACGAACATCCGAATGCTAAAAAATATTGGGACTATCGCAAGATGTACGATGAGATGGGTAAATCTATTGATGCCGTTATTATCGCTACAGCCGACCATACACATGCTATGATTACGGGAGATGCGATGACATTGGGCAAACATGTTTATTGTCAGAAACCGTTGACACACTCTGTGTACGAATCTCGTTTGTTGACTAAACTGGCTGCTTCTACAAATGTTGCAACTCAGATGGGTAACCAAGGTTCTTCTTCTGAAGATACGGATTTGGTTTGCGAATGGATCTGGAATGGCGAAATCGGTGATATCACAAAAGTTGAATGTGCGACAGACCGTCCTATTTGGCCGCAAGGTTTGAATACTCCGGATAAAGCAGATAAGGTGCCTTCTACATTGAACTGGGATTTATTTACCGGTCCTGCCGAATTGAAACCTTTCAACAAAATTTATCATCCTTGGAACTGGCGCGGATGGTGGGCTTATGGTACAGGTGCTTTAGGCGATATGGCTTGCCATATCATGCACACTCCGTTTAAGGCATTGAAATTGGGTTACCCGACAAGCGTTGAAGCTTCCTCTACTTTGTTGCTTCGTGATTGCGCTCCTAATGCACAGCATGTGAAGTTTATTTTCCCGGCTCGTGAAAATATGCCGAAACTGGCCATGCCGGAAGTTGAAATTCATTGGTATGACGGTGGTATGATGCCGAATCGTCCGGAAGGTTTCCCGGAAGGAAAAGAATTGATGGGACCTGGTGGCGGTCTGACTATTTTCCATGGAACGAAAGATACATTGATTTGCGGTTGTTACGGACAGCAGCCGTTCTTGTTGTCAGGTCGTGTTCCAAATGCTCCTAAAGTATGTCGTCGTGTAAAAGGACATGAAATGGATTGGGTACGTGCTTGCAAAGAAAATGCATCCAGCCGTGTACAAACAAAATCGAATTTCTCGGAAGCCGGTCCGTTCAACGAAATGATCGTGATGGGTGTATTAGCAGTTCGTTTACAGAGTTTGAACAGAACATTGAAATGGGATGGCAATAACATGCAATTTACGAACATCGGTGATAACGAAATGATAAAGACTTGTATCAAAGACGGTTTCACTATCAAAGATGGTCATCCTTCGTTTGCAAAAGACTGGACAGATCCTGTTAATGCAAAACAGTTTGCAGCAGAACTGATCAAGCACAACTATCGCGATGGTTGGAAATTGCCTGATATGCCTAGATAACAGTTTTAAACTACATAAAAATGAAGAAGTCAGTATTATTTGTCAGTGCCGCGCTGATGATGTGCTATTTTACATCTTGTGGCGGTGGAAAGAAAACAGATGAAGCTGCTGCCGATGCAACAGCCGAAGCAAAAACAGAAGCAGCTGTGCCTGAATACAAATTATTGGATTTACCGACAGTCGACCTGTCTAAATTCCCGAAAGATGCCGATGGTTGGATTACTATGTTTGATGGTAAAACACTGAATGGCTGGAGAGGATATGGCCGTGCAGATGCTCCTGCAAGATGGAGTGTGAATGACGGTGCTATTTATATGAAAGGTTCTGGTGCCGGTGAAGCTGGTGCTAAAGACGGTGGTGACCTGGTATTTGCTCATAAGTTCAAGAACTTTGAACTGGAATGGGAATGGAAGGTAGCTAAGGGTTCTAACTCAGGTGTATTTATCATGATCCAGGAAGTGGAAGGACAACCTTCTTATATTTCTGCTCCTGAATACCAGATTCTTGACAACGCAAATCATCCGGATGCTAAATTGGGTAAAGATGGCAATCGTATGTCTGCTTCCCTGTATGATATGATCCCGGCTAAACCGCAGAATTCTAAACCGTTCGGCGAATGGAACAAGTCTAAGATCATGTGTTACAAAGGTACGGTTGTTCACTATCAGAATGACGAACCGGTTGTTGAATATCACTTGTGGACACAGCAGTGGAAAGAAATGTTGGACAAGAGTAAATTCAGCAAAGACAAATGGCCGTTGGCTTATGAACTGCTTATGAATTGTGGTGGACCTAACAAAGAAGGTTTCATCGGTTTGCAGGATCATGGTGACGACGTTTGGTATCGTAACATTAAGATTAAAATATTGGATTAATCTTTCCGTAGTTTACGGATAACTTATTGATAAATACCCGAAATCGGAGGTGCATCCGGTTTTCGGGTATTTTTTTTGAAAATAGTTTGTCATTCCTGTAACCTTCTTTCCAGAACGTTAGTCTTATCTGTAAACGAAACAAATTAGAAACAAATTAAATATTGAAATTATGGAAGATTGGTTGATTCCCCTGGTTGCAATTGTTTGTGCGGTAGGCTTGCCCGTAGTGTTGCTTATTGTACTTGTAGTAAGAACTACCCGGACAAAACATGAAGAGCGTATGGCTATGATCGAGAAAGGTATTGTATTGGAAGAGCCGGAAAGGAAGGTGAATAAATTCAATGCCCTGCGCAACGGTTTGCTGATGATCGGGTTGGCTTTGGGTGCTATTGGTGGTATATATCTGGATGATACGATGCCGCATGACTGGGCTGGTTTTTCTGTTGTTATCTTTACAGTTTTAGGTGGCGGTATAGCTTATCTGGCCTATTTCTTCATTGTTCTCAAGATGTTGGAAAAAGAGAAAGAACAATAAACCGGATTGATGGACGAACAAAAATGGATAAAAAGCATTCTGGCAGGGGACACCAAAAGTTTCTCCTGCTTCGTCGCGAAGTACCAGCAGATGGCATTTACGATTGCCTTCCGCATACTGGAGAATCGCGAGGAGGCAGAAGAAGTCGTGCAGGATGCTTTTGTCAAGATGTATCGTGCACTTCCGTCTTTCCAGTTTGGCAGTAAGTTTTCTACCTGGTTCTATAAAATTGTCTATAATACGGCCATTACCGCCCAGCGGAAGCAATCCGTATTCGACAGTTATGATGATGCTATTGCAACCGATCTTACAACCAGTGAAGTAGATAGCGCAACGGCTATCCTGGAGCGGGAAGACCGGAAAGAAATAATTGCACGTGTATTGAAAAAGTTACCAGCCGACGAGAGCCTGGTACTTAATCTCTTTTACCTGGAAGAGTGTTCCATTGCGGACATCGGTCAGATCACGGATCTGACGCCTTCCAATATTAAAGTAAAATTGTTTCGGGGACGTAAGCATTTCTACGAGACATTACAGTTAATGATGAAGAATGAAACAGCGAATGTGTTATGAGTACATCAGATAAAGATATAAACCGCTTGACCGGCAAACTTCTGAAAGAAGGAATGGTTAAGCCATCTCCGGATTTAAGCCTGCGGATCATGGAGCTTATCATGCAGGAAGAACCGTTGAAAGTACCGGAAGTGAAAAAGGCCCGGATGAGTTCCGGAATGCCCCCTTTTATGATTGTTGGCATCATTATTGCATATCTCGTCGTATTTGCCGGCGTATTGATGCTTTTAGGCCAACAACCCGCAGGAAGCGTTGATCATATGCTGGAAGGGATAAAGGATAAACTGCCGTTTATTATGACAATTGCGGCTATCGCCGGTTCGCTGATATTTTATTCGGCACTGGATAAAGTATTGGCATTGCGATTTTGATATTATCAGGCTTGAATTGTTTATATTGACAAGTTGTAACTGTTTCCCCTCTCAAGAGGGGAATTAGTTACTCCCGTCACTATAACAAATAGTATATTCTTTTTCTATTTTAACGCCTTCACATTAATATTGCTGTAATTATTTCCGTCGAAATTGATGCGTCCCTTGTTTCCGCCGTTGATTTCATAGTAATGGTTCACTTTATCCTCTGTCGAAGAGTTTGTGATGTTGAAACCACTGACATGACGGTTGGCATATTTCATGTTTTCGGCAGCGATTTTGAAAGAGGCTTTTGCCGGAACGCTGATATTCAGATTGCCATAGCGTGCATCTACATTCACCTGTTTGAAGTTGGCAGACAATTCTTTTATTGTCAATGTGCTGTAAGCCAGTTCATCCACATTCAATTCATCTTTTACCGAACCGATCATCGCTTCGCTGTATTTGATCTCCATATAGCCTTTGTCAAGACTTTCGATTTTTATATTACCATACTTGTTTTCCAGATTGATCTGGCCGCATTTCTTAATATTCATATTCGAATACTTATTGTCGGCATTCATTTGTTCTGCATCGCCGACCGAGACGTTTCCGCAGTATCCCAGGTCCAGATTCGCCTTCGTTACATTATTAATATCCACATTCCCGTATTTAGCTTCCAGGTTGAGAGGCTGGGTGAAACTGCCGGCATTCAGGTTGCCGTACTTCACCTGTATCGTGCTTTTGCCTTCATTCTTGTCCGGCAGATTGATGTTCCCGTATTTCTGCGACAGGTTGATTGACAGTTTCGAAGGCATGCTGATAAAATAATTGATCGTAAACCGGATATTGGAATTGTTATTACCCCAGTTTTGCTGTTTCAGCGAAGTGATGGCGGAAACCGTATTCCCGCTTTTCTTTAGTTCGATGTTCACACGGTCGATGCAAGCCTGTGCAGCATCCGCACTTTCGGCTTTTGCCTCTATCTCAACGCGGATTGCCACTTCATTCTTGTTCCAGTGCGTGATGGTCGTATTGCCGTAACGATTGTCCGTCATCAATAGGTCACTCAGGCTGACGTCAAAAGATTTACTGATTTCTTTCTTCTTAATACTTTCCGGTTTTGCACCCCAACTGATAGCGGTACTAGCGATGAGTAACACTGCCAAAAGTAATAAGGAACGGCTTTTTAATTGTTTTGTATTCATGATATATATATATATTTTATTTGTCATCATTATCGTTTGTAACTATTTCCATCTGTTTCAGCATGATGTTCAGGCTTTCGACACTCGCACTATAATGCTGGTTCATTGCGAACAGGCCGTCGTTCGAGCAAGGCAGTGTCGGGAGGATTGTTTCTTCAAACATATAGTTATCTTTCAGAATCCTTTTGCTTTCCTGTAACAGGCCGGCGGCTCCCGGAGTTTTTTCCTTTTTATACAACGATTCCATTTGCGCCATGATATCGTTGATCTGCATCTTGTAATACATCTGAAGTTCGCCAAATTCCTTTTGCTGGCTGCACTGTTGCTGTATGGCAGCTTTTTGATTTACAGGAGCAGGCGTCCCACCCGGCATGCGGAGCAGGAGTATCAGTGCAATGGCGGCTGCGGCAGCGAAAGCAGACAAACTATATAGTTTGAAATGTTTCCTGCGGGCAGGCGGCAGTTTCTTTTCGAAGCGTTCGAAGTGACCTTCCGGCATAAGGTCATCTTCAAATGCTTCTCTATTGGTGTCTATGAAATTCTTTAATTTGTCCATGTCAATTTGCTGCTATAATGTCTAACAATTTGCGCTTTGCCCGCAGATATTGGCTGCGTACGCTTGGCGGCTGAATGTTCAGGATAGAGGCAATCTCTTCCATATCATATCCCTCGAAGAGGTAGAGCGAGAGGATTACGCGGTAACCGGCGGGCAATTTACCGGTTGCCTCTTTCACCTGTTTTACCGAATAGGCTATCTCCTCTTCGTTCGGTCCGTCCGGCTCCGGATCGGCATAGTTGTCGGATAGCTCCTCCCATTCCGGTGTTTGCCGGCGCACATAATCGATGGCCGTATGGACTGCTATCCGGTGTATCCAGGCTTCGAAACATTGTCCATCTTTATATTGGTCGATGTGCGTGAAGATTTTCAGGAACGAATCCTGCATGGCTTCTTCCGCTTCACCGCTGTTGCCGACAATGCGCAGGCAAGCTATGTACAATCGCTGTGCGAATTGTTTGTACAAGCCCAGTTGCGCACTCCGTTTTCCTTCCCGGCAACCCTTTATTAGTTGTACTGTTGTTTCGTTCATTTGTTTATATAAACGAGAGAAAACGTCCGACCGTTGCATCTCTGTCACAAAATTAGACAAAAAAAAGAAAGGCATCATCACGATGCCTCTCTCCCTGAACTAAATGATAAAAATAAAAGTTATGTGGGAAGGTTTAATTTGTCACTTGAAAATTCTCGGCTCCCAACATCGGCGCTTTACCGGCAGGGGTACCTGATTTGTATTTAAGTTCAATCGTATCATCACCTTCATACGATTTATACTTCACCTTCATCGTCACTGTATCACCGTTTGTAGGCGGCAGACTATTCAGTCTGAATGAGGCCAGGCCCCATCCTTGTCCACCCGACAAGTTGTTGTATGCATTATGACGGAACTCCAGTTCATATGTATCCGTATTGTTCATCTTCACCAGATTGAGAAAATGTTTGGTCGATCCGTCGAAATAAGATTCGAACTGGAAGTTAATATAACCATCCTCAATCCATACGGACTTCATCCATAACGGATCATTGCCGTAATATTCATCATTTTTCTCGCCCAGATCGCCAACGATCGATTTAGTCAATACACTGTCGATTCTGTTTACACGGACTGCATAATCATATCCTTCTGCCATGTGGCTGGTCGAATCTCCCAATAATGTAAAGTTTATAAAAGCACGTCTTTCTTTATCTACCCCGAAATAAGGAGTAACGCCGGATGCCGGCCAGAAAGTCGTTGAATCATCCCATTGCAGGTAATAGGCGTCATTCCCTAATGGTTTGATCGTAGCTATTCCAAAACTGTATTTATTAGAAGAATTGCTGTCATCATCTAAACAAGAATACATGGTAAAGGTCGCCAGAATGGTTCCCAGAACCAGTATAAAAGTTTTCAACGTCCTCATCACATTCATATCACAATTGTTTATTTTCCCATTCTAAAAGGTTAGATGGAAGAATAACGGAAAATGCTGCAAAAGAAAATGATAAAAGATGTTAATGCTTCAGTGATTGGTAAATAAGTTCGGCTGTACGTTGTGAAGCACCGGGTTTTCCGAGCATCTGAATGATCTCGTCGTAACCGTCGAGCATCTGTTGACGGTAAGCTGTATCGTGAAGTATTTTGCCCAGCTCATCGTGTATCTGCTGATAAGAGAAGCGGGCGCCGAACAATTCCTGTACGACTTCGCGTCCGGCAATCAGATTCACCAGCGAGATATATTTGGTATGGAAGAAATTGCGGAAGATAAAACTGGCCAACGGTCCGGCCACGACGTAATAACAGACTACCTGCGGTACGCGGAATAGTGACGTTTCAAGCGTTGCCGTACCCGAGGTGACCAGGGCGGCCCGGCTGTGTTGCAGCAGGTCGTATGTCTTGCCGAAGATGATTTTGGCAGGATGGTTTCCTATATATTGTTTGTAATATTCCGGTTCCAGTCCGGGAGCTCCGGCTATAACCGGCTGATAGTCGGGATAGGCGGCTGCCACCTCCAGCATGGTCGGAAGGTTATCTTTGATTTCCTGCCGACGGCTTCCTGCAAGGAGGGCCAGGATGGGTTTATCCGGCAGTCCTTCATCGGCCATAAACGTATCGGGGCGGTTGGCTTGCTTTTCTTTATATTGGGCAACCGAATCGACAGATGGATTTCCTACATAATCGACCGAGTAATCCAGCTTGCGGAAAAACTCGGTTTCAAAAGGCAGGATGCAGAACATCCGGTCTACATAACGGCGGAAGTCTTTGATACGGTACTGTTTCCAGGCCCATATCTTGGGAGAAATATAATAGTAAACAGGCAGATGCAGCACTGTCTTTACGAATTTGGCTATTTTCAGGTTGAATCCCGGATAATCGATCAGTATCACCACGTCCGGCTGATATTTCCGGATATCTTCCTGACAGGTTTTCATATTATTCAGGATTGTTCGCAGGTTGAGCAATACGGGGATAAAACCCATAAAAGCCATCTCTTTGTAATGCTTTACCAATGTGCCGCCTACAGCCTGCATCAAATCTCCCCCGAAGAAACGGAAATCCGCCTCCGGGTCTTTTTCTTTTAATGCCGCCATCAGGTTCGACGCATGTAGGTCGCCCGAAGCTTCGCCTGCGATCAGAAAATATTTCATCCTTCCCAGTTTTTGTATTTCTCCATCCATTCGTAATCCGTCACATCCAGTTTGCAGGGCACCAGCGAAGCATATCCGCTGTCGAGTGCCAGCATATCGTTGTCCGGATGAATCGGTTTAGCATTCTCGAAAGAACCTGTCAGCCAGAATACCGGTTTGCCGGTTCCATTCTCCGAGCGTTTGTATTCCTTCACCCATTTTCCGGCAGCCTGACGGCAAATCTTCATGCCTTTGACTGTATCCACTTTCGGTACATTCAGATTCAGATAGGTTCCGGTAGGTAATCCCTCTTTCAGTACACGGCGTGCCACCATACGTCCCAGGCGGCAACATTCTGTAAAGTCGGCATCCGGATGATGGTCGAGCAACGAAACTCCCAACGAAGGAACTCCGAATACGCATCCTTCGGCAGCAGCTCCCATCGTACCGGAATAAAGAACGGCTATCGCCATATTGCCACCATGGTTGATACCCGAAACGAGCAGGTCCGGCTTACGTTCAAGCACTTCATTGATAGCCAGTTTTACACAGTCCACCGGCGTCCCTGTACATTCGTAGATTGTAAGTCCGTGTTCTCTCTTCACCAGATTATATCTGATTGGATTTTCAGAAGTAATTGCACTGCTCATGCCCGAACGTGGGCCGTCGGGAGCAAATACGACTAAATCGCCCAGGTCTCTCAGGCATTCAGTTAACTCTTTAATACCTTTGGCATTTACGCCATCATCATTTGTAATCAGTATCAACGGTCTATCATTCATCGCAACTTCTTTTAAATATCACTACAAATGTAACGATAATCTTTTGACGGAGGATGCTTTTAATTTTTTCTTAACGTTCGGAGAGAGTTACTTCCGGTCAGTACAATTTGAGTTTCTGGAGTTTATATTTGTTTTATTTAAAAGGGAGTCATCGACTGTGTTTGTGGCTTTTGTCTGTTGGTTATCACGCGTTTATGGGGTGACGCCGGCAGTTCTGTTGGGCGTCACTGTTGTAAAGTGATAAAGCAAGCGGAATGACGGTTCGGCTATTATTTTTTACTTATCGGGAACTAATCCGTCACGTCCGTATATCTAAGGAGTAAGTATGGTAATTCTAAGTGTTTTTCTGCTTACTTTGATTTCTGTAATATATACTTTTCTAAAAAGTAATGCTATCATTACAAAAAAGTAAGTTATATACTACAAATACGTAAGGCTAGCTTTACATATTTAAAGGTGCTATATTTTACTCTTAATTTCAGGGTGTTTAATATTTAATTTTCCGTATGTTGTTTTTTACCTTTTACTAGCCTGTTCGAGTGAGTCTGTTTGTATAAAAATAGTATGAAAAAGTGTTGGTGACGCCGGAATAGGATGGTGGATTCATCTGTTAATTGATTGACTTACAGTTGGTAATCCGGTGGGCTTGTGAGGATGACTCCGTCTGTATGGATAAATTTGTGGGTAAAATAGTTTTAGATCTCATGGAAAGCGAAGATCGGTATCTGTTTAGAATGTGCGTATGACTTGAAAATCAACTCTATGTAAATGCAATATTAATGTACGTGCGTACATCTTAATATATAAGAAGTGTTTTATCTGATGAAATAGATGAATAATGGACTAAAAAGAGGGGACAGAAATGACTAGCTAAAACGATCGATTATTTTAGTCATAGGTTAAGAGGACCTTTTGAGGGTGATCGTATTGAATAAGAACTTATTACACTTTAGTATTAATATTAAATTTTAGAATTATGAACAAAAAGTTTTCTACTCTGGTAGGATGCTTGGCTTTAGGAACGTTGTTCTCAGCAAATGCACAGACTGTACAAGATGCTTATCGCACATTTGCTACAACTTCCGTATCCAAAACATCTACAGGTAAAGCTGGTCTATCTGCTTTGACTGGTGGTGCAACATTCAACGGGGCTGCTTGGTCACAGGATGTTTACCATATCCAAGACAATCTTCTTTATCAATTACAGGTAACTGCCGGAACCAATATCCAGGATGATGGTACAGATCCTTATGTATTGATTCAGGAAAGAAACTATGAAACAGGTAAGATTTATCTGAAAGCAGTTAAATCCAGCGAAGCTCCTCTGAATGCTTCTTTGTGGACAATCAACTATGACAAGGAAGATGGTGTAAGTGGTGGTAAGTTTACTTATGTAAACAAAGAAACTGGTTTCGCATTGACATTCGATCACGAACGTGCTGCAAAAGTTGGTACAGCTCCAAATGCTAAAGCAACAGCTGCTGTAGAAATGAATGGTTGTACTGACAACTGGTCATGGTACACAGTAAACAGCAATGTAAATCCTTTTGATTATTCTCCTGTATTCTCTTATCTTCACAATCAGGCAAACAATCAGGTGATGTGTTTGGTAGTTGCTGATGATGCTACAGTAACAGGTGATTTGGCTACTGACGGTATGAATAAAACAGGTGTACTGTTGACTTCTGCTGTTTACGATTCAAATGTAGCTGGTCCGTCAGTAGGTAACATTCCTACTATTGCAGTAAATCTTAAGCCGGTGGTTGCTAATCCGATCATCATGACTGCTGACGATTTGAATGCTCGTATGGATGCTGATTTCCATGCAACTAACTTCGAATTCCTGTTCAACCCGAATACATTGGAAGGTACTGCTCCTTTTACAGGATCATTTGTTGCAGAAGAAGATGCATTGACTTTAGGTTTGGCAGAAGTTGCTGCAAATAAATTCAACCTGAACTTCAAGATCGGTAACAAATATCTGTTGGCTGATACAGCTCGTTATCAGGAAGAAAAATATGCTCCTTCAGTTTCTCCTTCTGTTCAGTTTGCCGTAAAAACTCCGGTTTCAACAGATGGTGATTATATGAAAGCTCGCTACTACTTCAAAGCGACTTATTTCCCGACAAACGACAGCTTGCTGATCGAACCGTTGAATGCTGCTGTACAGGAAGATGCTGAATTCAATGCTCATACAGATTGGAAGGCTTCAAAAGCTTGTACACAATATTTCGAAAACGATTATACTGTAGCAAATACGTTTACTAATACTAAAACATACGCTACTACAGGTTCTAATACAGTTTCTTTAACAGCTGCTACAATCCCGGGTCAAACTAATCCGGTACTGACAGTTGCCAGAGACAACCGTGATGAATTTAAGGTAAAAACATCTATTGTACGTCCGTTCGAATATCTGACTCGCGGTACAGTTGCTAATGGTTTGTATTTCATTAATTTGTATACAACTAAATCTTCTGTAGAACGTGCTAACGGTATGTATATCGTTGAAAACATGGAAGGTAACATGATGTATGACAACCAGGCAATGGATCAGGACTTCTCTTTGATGCCTGCTACACAGTGGGTTGTTGAACAGTTGGATTGCAACGATGCTTCAAGCGTAGCACGTCGTGTGAAGATTCACAACCGTGAATATGCTGATCAGGTATTTGAAGGTCAGTTGTATAATATGGGAACTACTGCTGCTGGTGAAACAATCTACCGCTTTATCGACCGTACTTATGTAGGTGGAAATGATAACAAGGGTATGTTCAATAACCAGAATCTGGGTGTTCAGGATTCTATCATCTTCACTGCTGTAACTTCTCCGATCGCTAAGACTGCTTATCACGGATACAAGAAGTTCACTGTTGATGAACTGAGCAATGGTATTGAAAACAACTATACTATCAAGTATTACCATTTCAATAACGATAACCTGTATTTGCAGAGTGAAGTAGGTAAGATCTCTAAAGCTGAAGAAGCAACAGATCCTACAATCTATGAAATCGCTGAAGCAACATTGCCTAATAATAAAGGTGCTATTGTGAACAATTTTGGTTATTCGTTGGCTGGTTATCAGGATTTGGAAAGAACAGCTTATGTTTTGAAACTGAAAGATGCTAATTTATTAGACAACGATAAGAAGTATCTTGCATTGGTTAAAAATGCACAGGATAACAATTACTACTACGAAGCAGTTAAGAAAGCTGATATCGATGGTGTAAAAGCTAAGTGGGCTTACTTCTATCTGAAAGCTGATCAGGTACGTTCTGATGCTAATAATGCTGTAACTGATACTTGCTATGTATTGGTAGACATTCAAAATACAAATGGTACATTAGAAGAATCTAATGGTTGGAACAAGGCTAATGTTGTAGATGGTTTGGGTACATTACGTTTCTCTAGCTTGAACGACAATCCTGAAGATCGTGCTTCTGCATTCTACTTCCAGCACAAGATCCGTCCGCAGTATATCGATATGACTGCTGATTATGACATGCCGATGAACAATGTAGTGAAGATCTACAGAAAGAGCGGTAATGCAAACGAATATCTGTTCGAAGACGGAAATGACAGCAAAAACGTAAGCGCTTCTCAACCGATCGCAGACGTTCAGTTCTTAGGTATTGAAAGTAAGGGTGTTTCAGCTGACGCTGCTGCTATGTATGTTGACAAAGTTCTGTCTTCTAATAAATTCATGCCTCAGTACTTGTTTGCTGTAGACGTAGATTCTATTCCTGACGGATTCCTGTGTGGCAGCAAAACTCATGGTTATTGGGAAACTGAAGCTGAAGCAAAAGCTGCTGATGACAATCACTATGTAGCTTACAATGGTTACGTGGCAGGTCGTTTCTTGGTTAACTATACTGACTCTGTTCAGCCTAACAATAATGTAATGACTGATGCTGACAAATTCAAATTCGAAAATTACACTCGTTTAGGATTTGTAGAAGGTGTTCATCAGGTAACAACTGATGCTAAGGGTAATGTTACTGCAGAAACTCTTTATATCCTGAATAATGGTAAGACTTTGGCAGATGTTACTACTATCGTTAACAATACAGAAACAGGAACAAAAGTAATTGACTTCGATTTGCTTCGTGCTAATTCTGTAGCTAATGTACTTGACGGTACTCATAAGAACTATGCATTCTCTCTGAGAAAGATCAATGACCAGGCTGATGAAACTGCTGATGCAAGTGAAGGCTTCCTGATGGAATCTAATGGTCAGGGTTCTGCTATCGGTTCATTCGCTGGTGCTTGGGTGAAAGTTCTTAACGGTATTCCTGTATTGGCTCAGATTACACCGACAGGTGATCATGAAGACATCTCAGCTTCTATCAACGAAGTAATCAACCAGTCTCAGGTATTCCACTTCGGTCAGACAGACGAAACTCCGACAGAAAACGAAGGTGTTAAGACTACAGAAGTATCTGTATCTGTAATTCCTGGTGCTGTTGTAGTGAAGGGTGCTGAAGGTAAGACTGTTGCTATCAGCAACGTTCTTGGTCAGACAATTGCTAACACAGTAATCACTTCTAGCGAAGCTACAATCTCTGTTCCTGCAGGTATTGTATTCGTAGCTGTTGAAGGCGAAAGCGCTGTTAAAGCAATTATTAAATAAGAAATTTATAATCAAAAATAATCATTTCGCGTAATGGTTCTCCTTCGGGAGAGCCATTCAGTAGCCTGCGACGGGTGAACAAGTGGGATGATGAATATTAAGTAATAAAATAAAGTTCTTCTGTCAAGTACTCCTGAGAAGGAGGAACGCAGACACAAAACAAGCCTCTCCGGTTGATATCGGGGAGGCTTTGTATTTTTAAAACTTCGTTATCATTTCCAAAAAAGTATATGCATATTCCTCATTTGGAACAAGTTATTAAATATTCTGTTTATATTTGCAAGTTATCAACAGTTAGGGCGACTTTTCAACAAAACGAGCATTGTTTTGCTAAAACCTGATTTCGTTAGGTTTTTAATGTTTAGTTTTGCCTCCGAATTAATAGACGAAGTATGGGAAAGATTATCGCTTTAGCAAATCAGAAAGGTGGAGTTGGTAAAACAACGACCACGATTAATCTGGCTGCATCCCTCGCTGCACTCGAAAAGAAAGTGCTTGTTGTTGATGCGGACCCGCAGGCAAATGCCTCCTCCGGACTGGGTGTGGATATTCGCAGTGTCGAGTTGTCCATCTATGAATGCTTGGTAAATAGCGAGGATGCAAAAGGTGCCATTATCCCGACCGAGGTGGAAGGACTGGATATTATCCCGTCGCATATCGACCTGGTGGGTGCGGAGATTGAAATGCTGAACATGGAGAACCGGGAACAAATCCTGAAACAGATTCTCGTTCCCCTGAAGGATATGTACGATTTTATCCTGATTGACTGTTCTCCTTCTCTGGGACTGATTACAGTAAATGCCCTTACGGCAGCCGATTCGGTCATAATCCCTGTACAATGTGAATATTTTGCATTGGAAGGTATCAGTAAACTGTTGAATACGATAAAAATTATTAAGTCAAAGCTGAATCCGGCTTTGGAAATCGAGGGATTCTTGCTGACGATGTACGATTCGCGCCTTCGCCTGGCCAACCAGATTTACGAAGAGGTGAAACGTCCGTTCCGCGATCTCGTTTTTACAACCGTTATTCAGCGTAATGTGAAGCTGAGTGAGGCCTCCAGCTACGGCAAACCGGTATTGCTTTACGATGCCGAATCGAAAGGAGCGCTCAATCATATGCAGCTGGCACAGGAGCTGATAGACAAAAACAAATAAGTAGAATTATGGCAGTAATGAAAAGATCGGCTCTTGGCCGTGGATTGGATGCTTTGATCACGATGGACGACCTGAAGACAGGCGGTTCGTCTTCTATCAGTGAGATAGAACTGAGCAAGATTCAGCCCAATCCGGATCAACCCCGTTCCATATTTGAGGAAGAAACACTGGAGGAACTGGCTACTTCTATCCGCTCCCTGGGTGTTATCCAGCCGATAACCCTGAAAGAGATCGGAACCGAGAAGTATATGATCATCTCCGGTGAACGTCGTTACCGTGCCTCTCTGATGGCAGGTCTGGAACAGATTCCTGCCTATATCAAGACGGCAGCCGACGAGAATGTAGTCGAGATGGCGCTGATCGAAAATATACAGCGTGAAGACCTTAACTCGATAGAAATAGCATTGGCTTATCAGAAACTGATAGATAGCTATGGTCTGACTCAGGAAAAACTCAGCGAACGGGTAGGAAAGAAGCGGGCTACTATTGCCAACTATTTGCGCTTGCTGAAGTTGCCTGCCGAGATACAGATGGGCCTGAAAGATAAGAAAATCGATATGGGACATGCTCGTGCCCTGCTGCCGGTCGAAGATCCGGAGGTGCAGCTGGCCCTGTATGAACAAATATTGGCGGAAGGACTTTCCGTACGTAATGTGGAAGAGATCGTGCGGAACGGAGCGGAAGCTGTAGCGACAGAAAAGAAAGAGAAAACAGTCGGACGTAAACCGATGCTTCCCGAAGAATTTAACCTGCTGAAGGATCATTTGTCCCGATTCTTTAATACAAAGGTACAATTGGCGTGCAACGAGAAGGGAAAAGGACGCATCACGATTCCTTTTACCTCGGAAGAAGAACTGGAAAGACTGATCGGTCTGTTGGATAAATTGAAATAAGTTGACGGTAGATTCGTGAGGATGAAATTAAAAATAAGCAGGATACTGTGCTTGCTGGTGGTGCTTACGGGTATCTCTTTATATACAAAAGCACAAGGCAAGGCGGTTATACTCGACGCCGATACGGTTGTTGTTGCACCACCCGACTCAACGGTGCAGGCTGTACTTCAGTCGGCTGACTCTGCGAGCCGGGTAAAGGGCAAGGAAATAGATCTGAAACCGTTCAAACCCAATCCGACAAAGGCGGTTATTTTGTCAGCTATTTTGCCGGGATTGGGACAGATATATAACAAGGCTTACTGGAAATTACCTATTGTATATGGTGGTTTTATGGGCTGTATCTATGCGATAACCTGGAATAACAAGAATTATAAGGATTATTCGACGGCCTATTTTGATTTGATGTATGATGTGAAAAACAATGCGGATGATCCGTCTAAATGGAGTAGTTCATGGACGGATATTGCGAAGAAGAACGGATATGATCCGGAAAAATTTATTACGACTGCATCTTATCAGGATAACATCAAGCGCCGTAAGGACTATTTCCGTCGTTACAGGGATTTGAGTATTATTATCACAGCCGGCGTTTATGCTATCTGTATGATCGATGCTTATGTGGATGCCCAGTTGTTCGACTTTGATATATCTCCTGACCTGAGTATGCGGGTGGAACCGATGGTGATGCCTAAGACCAGTGTCAGTGAACGAATATATGGCCTGAATTGCAGTATAAAATTCTAATTAATACATGAAATACTTATTATCATTACTCTGTTTCTGCTGTTTCGTTACTGTTGCCCGTGCACAGGAAACAATAACTGAAAATGAAGAACCTCAGTATTCGGACCTTTCTGCCGACTCCCTGTCGGTTGATGTCGGTCTGATACCCGAAAGTCTGGATGCGGATGTCGACAGCCTGCTTCACTCCTGGCATGTGCAATACTTTTCCAAGAAAGATGAATATTGCCATGACGATGCCGCAAATGTATGGTTCCCTGACTCTGTCTACCGGGAACGTCTGGAAAGCCTTCCGCGTGTTATTTCCTTACCTTATAATAAGGTAGTACGCGATTGCATTGATTTATATGCCGACCGCCGTCGTAATCTGGTACGTTATATGCTGGGTATGGCGGATTTTTATTTTCCAATCATCGAACAGGTTCTGGATGAGCATGACTTGCCAATCGAATTGAAATATCTGGCTGTGGTGGAAAGTGCCCTGAATCCGGTAGCCTTGTCACGTGTCGGTGCCTGCGGCTTATGGCAGTTCATGCTTCCGACCGGAAAGATTTACGGACTGGAGATCAACAGTCTTGTTGACGAACGTCGTGACCCGGTAAAGGCTACACATGCCGCCTGTCGTTATTTCAAAGATATGTATGCTATTTACGGTGACTGGAATCTGGTGCTGGCTTCTTATAACTGCGGGCCGGGAAATGTCAATAAAGCTATCCGCCGTTCCGGAGGGAAGACGGACTTCTGGGAGATATTCCCTTATCTGCCCAAAGAAACCCGCTCGTATGTGCCGTTATTCATTGCGGCAAATTATATTATGAACTATTATTGCGATCATAATATCTGTCCGATACAGACCAGTATGCCGCTGGCTACCGATACGGTCGTTGTCACAAAAGCACTGCATCTGGAGCAGGTGGCGGATATACTACAAATGGATATTCAACAGATCCGTGCCTTGAATCCGCAATATAAGCGTGATATTATCCCCGGAAACACGGAGCCGTCTGTGTTGAAATTGCCGGTAAACCAGACATATGCTTTCATCGACAAAGAAGATACGATCTATACGCATCGTGCAGAAGATTTGTTGGAGAATTGTCTGGCTTATAATCCGTCCGATAAAGACAGTAGAAAGTCCTCTAACCGCGAAAAGATTACTCATCGTGTCGCTTCCGGCGAAAATATCTATGCGATAGCCGACCGGTATGGAGTGACTCCGAAAGAAGTACGTCAATGGAACGGTCTGAAGTCGAACCGTCTGGCTAATGGGCGGCGCCTGACTTTGTATGTGGATAATGGCGGGGTGGCTTTTGCTTCAACAGCAAAGTCTAAGGCGATACCTAAAACGACTTCTCCTTCGGAAATAGTTGAGAAACAGAGTAATGGCTATGTCTCTTATCAGGTGAAATCGGGAGATTCCCTTTACACGATATCGAAAAAGTATCCCGGTGTGTCGGCAGCTTTGATACAAAAGGCGAACGGATTACCGAATGCAAATATCCGTCCCGGACAGGTTCTGAAAATTCCTGTGGGATAAAACTTGCTATTTTCTTGGCTTCCGTGCTGATTTTTGATGAATATTTGTATATTTGTGGTTACAGACGTTGTATAAAAAGAAGAGGTTGTAACCATGAGTGATGCGATAGACACAAAAGACACAAAGGAAGCTGGTGACATGTTACCCGCTATGACGGCAGACGAGAAAATGATCCAGGATGGATTTAACGAGCTGCTGAAGGACTATCTGAATTCAAATCACCGGAGGAAGGTGGAGCGCATTACTAAGGCGTTCAACTTTGCCAATCAGGCGCATGCCGGCGTGAAACGGCGGTCCGGCGAACCCTATATCATGCACCCCATTGCCGTTGCACGGATTGTTTGCCGTGAAATGGGACTGGGGTCAACTTCTATTTGTTCGGCTCTGCTCCACGATGTAGTGGAAGATACGGAATATACCGTACAGGATATCAGTGATATGTTCGGTCCGAAGATTGCCCAGATTGTAGATGGGCTGACTAAGATATCCGGTGGTATTTTCGGAGAACAGGCTTCGGCACAGGCGGAAAACTTCCGTAAGTTGTTGCTTACCATGAGTGACGATATTCGTGTAATCCTGATCAAAATCGCCGACCGTCTGCACAATATGCGAACCTTGGGTTCGATGCTTCCCGCCAAACAATTCAAGATTGCCGGAGAGACACTTTATCTTTATGCACCTTTGGCTCATCGCCTGGGTCTCTTCACCATCAAAACGGAACTGGAGGACCTGAGTTTTAAATATGAGCATCCTCAGGAATATGATTTTATCGAACAGAAACTGCAAGCCTCCGAGGAAAGCCGTAATAAACTTTTCGAACATTTCGCAATTCCGGTCGATAAGAAACTGAAAGAAATGGGCTTGCATTATGAGATGAAAGCTCGTGTGAAATCAGCTTACTCTATCTGGAACAAGATGGAGAGCAAAGGGATTACCTTTGAAGATATCTATGACCTGTATGCCGTCCGTATCATTTTTGACCCGCTGCCGGGTGTGGATGAAAAGAATATGTGCTGGGATATCTATTCCGCAATAACAGATATTTACCGTATTCGTCCGGATCGAATCCGTGACTGGGTAAGCCGTCCGAAGGCTAACGGATACCAGGCGTTACACCTGACAGTCATGGGCCCCGATGGGCAGTGGGTGGAAATACAGATTCGCAGCCGGCGTATGGACGATATTGCTGAGAAAGGATTTGCCGCACACTGGAAATATAAAGAACACAGCGTAGAAGAAGATACCGAACTCGATAAATGGCTTCAGACAATTACTGAAATCCTGGAAAGTCCGGACCCGAATGCCCTCGACTTCCTGGATACGATCAAGCTGAACCTCTTTACCTCTGAAATATTCGTGTTTACCCCGAAAGGGGATATAAAAACGCTTCCCCAGGGGGCAACCGCGCTTGACTTTGCCTATGCGCTGCATACCAATATCGGTAATAAATGTATCGGTGCGAAAGTAAACCATCGCCTGGTTCCTCTCAGTCACCCGTTGGCCAGTGGAGACCAGGTGGAGATACTGACTTCCCGTTCACAGGAGCCGCAAGCGGAATGGCTTAATTTTGTTACTACGGCAAAAGCCCGTTCAAAGATCGATGCCGTATTGAAGCGTGCCCGTAAGGATGCAGCCAAAGTGGGTGAGGAGAAGGTGATTGCAGCCTTTAAGCGCTCTGATATGGAGGCAAGTACGTCTAATCTGGATAAGTTATGTATGTATTTCGGTTTTTCCAAGCGGGAGGAATTCTTTTATGCCGTGGAAAAGGGTGATGTCACCTTGCCGGAAAATATAAAGAAGCTATTGAAGGAAAAGACCGATAATGTTTTATTTAAGTATGTAAAGCAGGCGTTAGGAGTTGGTTTCAAGAATAATAAGGAGAAAGAAGAGGTACAGAAAGAAGAAAAACCGAAAGCAAAATACGATAAATCGAAACCTTATATCCTTCGTGAAGAAGCATTCGAACGTAATTATGTCATTGCTGAATGCTGTAAACCTATTCCGGGTGACGATGCGTTGGGCTTCATCAACGATGACGGCAATGTGGTTGTTCATAAACGCTCCTGTCCGATTGCCATGCGCCTGAAGAGCAGTTTCGGCGAACGTATCCTGAATACCGAATGGAGTAGCCATAAGAATGCTTCCTTTGAGGCTACTCTCGAAGTGAAAGGTATCGACTCGATTGGCGTTCTGAACACAATCACTAAAACAATCTCCGATGACTTCAATGTAAATATCATGCGTCTGCTTATTGAAGCGAAAGACGGTGTGTTTGAAGGAAAGATTAAGATGAAAGTGCATGATGTGGAAGACATACAGAAGATGTGTGTGACGCTTTCTAAGATAAAGAACATAAAGTCGGTCGGTCGTGTGGCTGATTAATCGGTAGGTATTTTAACCCTCTAAAATACACATTTATAGGTATTGCCTTTATAAGGGAGATATCTGACCTTTGTCTTCGTCAATTAAAAATAGAATAAGATGAAGACAATAGGTATTTTTTACGGTTCTTCAACCGGGACAACAGAGGATATTGCAAAACGTATAGCAGCCAAGTTAGGCGTGGATGCTTCTAACCTGTACGATGTGGCGAAGGCTTCTCCTTCCGATCTGGCAGGTTATGAGGTTTTGATACTGGGTAGTTCTACCTGGGGCGCCGGCGATTTGCAGGATGACTGGTATGATTTCCTTGCCAAGATAAAGAAACTGGATTTATCCGGTAAGTTCGTGGCTATTTTCGGTTGCATCAGTTAGTGCGATGGTAACGGTCAAAGAGAATAAGATTCCCGGAGAGGTAAAAGTTTTTTTGAATCATATCTACGAATATAAAAAGGGGATACGAAGCATGGTTTTATGCACGATCAATAAATCTTATGAAAAGATTGCCACCGATCGTCTGGAAAGCCAGCAGATTTGCTATGTGAAGCAGGATGCCGGTGAGCGGAGTGTGAATATTTATTTCGGCAGACCTGAATGTATTGATGTAATCCGTTTGCTGGTTACCCGTCCTTTGAACTTGCTTACTCCTGAGGAAGATTTTATTCTCGGCGCCTTATTAGGATATGATATCTGCATGCAGTGCGAACGTTTCTGCACAAAGAAGAAACAGGCATTGTCATCCGACCTGGCTGGTATGGTAGGATAGTTTTCCCTAAAATTGTTTATTTACCCCTGTTACCCCGCTTGGGATAGCCGACACCGATACTTATAGAACAAAGACTTTCTGGATTTAACAGGTAGTATCGGCCATCCCAGGAGAACGCAAAGCGTTCTATGAAAGGCATCAGCTGATGAGCGTTAAACGAAGCATCCGTAGAGAGCGTCCGGAGGCTGTGCTGTTTGAGCGCAGCGAGTTCACAGACGACAGCGAACGGAGGATGCGGAGTAGCGAAGCAGGTGCAGCCTTGATCTTTTGGCGACTTTTCCATCAAGGGAAAAGTAGGATCAATTCTTTCTAATAAGAAATCTTAACCCCCGCAAAATAACTTCTCGGTGCGGCCGGTCCGTAGATGTAGGCGGAGTCGCGTTTGCGTCCCTGGTCGAAGTCGGACTGGTAGGCTTCGAAGATATTCTGTACACCGGCGTTTACTTCCAGGTTGATGTCTTTGTAGATGTGGAAGTCGTATGCCAGCTTGATGTTCATGTCGAAGAAGTCCGGTGTTTTGACCGCCTTGTCTATCGGGATATAGCCGGCCAGGTGCTGTACCAGCATGCTTCCGGTATAAGTACCCGACAAAGCTGCCGTGAAATGTTTCAGCGGAGTCAGCGTCGAGGTGAAGTAACCGTAGGTATTGGGAGTGCGGAACATCTTCCGTTCTGTCGGGACATTCTCGTTATCGCTCCATTTCTCCGGCTCGTTGTAACGGCTGCGCTGTAAGGTAACGCCTGCCTGTAAGGACAGCCAGGAGGAGAGAACGCTTTTTCCTTCGAGCGTCAGTCCCATCACTTTGGCTCCCGAACCGTTACGGCGTTCCTTGATGATATTACCCTGCTCGTCTTTACCGATGTCCTCCAACACAAAGACATCGCTCAGGCTGGTGTAGAATCCTTCAATCAGGAAATTTGTCTGGATTCCGTTCTTGAAACGGTGATAGAAGTCGACCGATGTGCTGAGACTCTGCGATTTCTCTTCTTTCAGGTCTTTTGCTCGTTGTATCATCGCAATTTCACCACCTACGGCAGAGATGTGCATATCCTCGTCGAAAGCCTGCGGAGCACGGAAGCCGCTGGAGTAACTGGCACGGATATTGATATCCTCCGTCGGATTGAAACGTACATTGGCACGCGGACTGAATATCACATTATCTATCATATTATGTTTATCCATACGTGCTCCGATCAGGAAACTCCACATTTTGTTTTTCCATTCGTTTTGCAGGAAAAGGCTTTCGATATGGACTTTCTGGTTCGTATAGCGGTTGTAACCTATCATTTCATCTTTCAGATGGTCGTAATTGTATTCCAGTCCGGCTGTCAGGTCCGACGGCATAAACAGGAACTTGTCGAAGCTGTAGGCATACTGTGTTCCCGCCATAAAAGTGAGGTCGGTAGTCTTGCCGTAGGCATTCGGGTCTTGCGCTGTACCGTAATAACTGTCGCGGTCGGTGTTCTGGGCCGAAGTAAAGACGCTGAGCCTATGTTTGTAATCGGAAGAGAAAAGGTCGAACTTCAGGCCCCCGCCGTCGATGGAATGCTCCAGTTGTTCAGCAATATCCGCTTCATGGGGCGGACGGTCCAGCAGGTTACCGCCACGGCGGTACTCGTTCATGTGATGATATTCGAATGTCAGCTTGCTGTAAGTGCTTGTTTTCAGGTAGGAACGGAAACCGACCGTCTGGTTTTTAAGTTTCGGCAGTTCGGTATAACCGTCACCGTCATGGTCGTAGCCGGAACGATGGCGGTTCTGACCGAAGATGTACATGCCGGCTTTACTGTTGTCCGTCACCAGCGAAGCGTTCAGTGTCGTGTTGTTATCAAAAGCCGAACTTCCTCCGATAGAAGAAATCGTATGCGTCAGTTCTCCGGAATTGCGCAATGGCTCCTTAGTAATGATATTGATGGTCCCTGCAATGGCGGAAGAGCCGAATAAGGCTGAACCGCCGCCGCGCATCACTTCGACACGGTCAATCATATTCGCCGGAATCTGTTCCAGTCCGTATACCCCCGAAAGGGCGCTGAAGATTGGGCGTGAGTCGATTAATATTTGGGTGTAAGGCCCGTCCAACCCATTGATACGTACCTGTTGGAAACCACAATTCTGGCAGTTTGTCTCAACACGTACACCTGGCTGAAAATTCAGTCCCTGCGCCAGATTTACCGCATTGGTCGTTTTAAATAGCTTCGAGTCGATGACATTGACCAGGGTGGGAGCCAGGCGCCGCGAAGTCTCGCTCCGGTTTGCCGAGACGACAACGCCGTCCAGGGCAATCCGATCTTCTTCCAACTCGACGTTTATTTCCTGTGTTTTCCCTTTTACCAGGGTCACTTCGCGGGTTACGGTTTTGTATCCGAGATATTTGAATTCGAGTGTAAACTTGCCCTCGGGCAGGTTTTTCAGGAAATAATGACCGGAATTGTCTGTCGTGGTCCCTATGGTCGTCCCTTTCAGCATAACGGTGATGAAGGGCAGGTGTTCGCCTGTCTCTTTGTCCAGTACATGTCCGAATACATTAGCATCCGAAGCGTTCATTTTCTCGTCGTCTCCTGTTGCCCGTGCAACCGTAACGGCACAGCAAAGGCATAGCATAAGTGTTATAATCTTATTCATTTTAATTTGTTCTGATAAATAGGTAATACAAGGGATGTACCTGTTTGAACACAGGCATCCTAACAAAAAAAGTCCGTATGTATCAGATTACAGGAGGGGCACGAAGAGATAACTTTCCCCGTACAGGGAGCAGGTAATCCGGGTAGACCGGATTATTTCTGAGTATAAATAATGTAGTAAGAAAAGCGGCAAGCAGAATCGAAACAAACGCAGCTCCGCTGATTTGAATCGTAGAAAGCTGGTGAAGTAACTGGAACTCCGCGTAACCATGTTCATGGTCCGGCCGGCCGTCGTCCGTTTTATGGTAAGGGTGCGAATGGACTATCGTTACCCCGTTCACGATATGGACGTGGGTAAACGCAATCAGGCATCCCAGATACGCAATAAACAGTGCGGGGAGCGCTATACGCAGATATTTCCTGAACTTCTCCATCACCTTGTTGCAAATATAAGGTATTATACGGTATAAAATGGCAACTCTGGTATTAAATCTGTATTAAATACCTACTGCTAGGTATGAAAACAGGAGCCTCTCCCCGTTTGAAAGATAGATTAAATCCTATGATAAACTTCGTTGAACGGCACTCTGCATCGTTCTCCCCAGATGCCTCTGTTACCTTTTCGGATGCCACATGGAATGACCATATTTATCCCGGCACCGTGCGGTAATTTCAATAGTTTTTTGATTTGTGTACTGTCGAAACCCTCTAAAGGGCAAGTATCGTATCCTTCATTTGCCATGGCAATCATAAATGTCTGGGCAGCCAGTGCACAGGATTTATGAACGACGACGCGCATGTCGCTTTCGGAAACTTCACGTACCATAGGGCGGAAGAGACCGATGCTTTTAGCCAGTATAACCCTTAAAAATCCCAGCAAACCGAAGAACCTGGCATAAAGGAACGGCATTACTTTCCCATAATATAATTCTCTGTCTTTGATACGTTTCTCCTGGCGTTCCTCAGGACTGTTTCGCAGGATATTCCCTTTCTCGAACTCGAGAACGAATTTTGCCCGTTTCTTATATAAGTCCTGACGGGTAACGAAAATAACTATTTCCGGAGCTGTGGAGGCTGCTGTCTGACTCAGACAAGCCTTCGAAATCTTTGCTAATAATTCGGGTTCTGTAATTTGATAGAATTCCCATAATTGCATGTTCGAACTGTTGGGAGCCAGCGTTGCCAGTTCCAGACATTGTTTGACCTTTTCCGGGTCTATCGGTTTTTCTTTATCATATACCCGCACGGAACGGCGGAACTGCAAGACTTCTGCTAAATTCATTTTTGATTCTGTTTAATTAAATAACTTCTTTCTTATCTGATAGATGGTCGCTTACAAGCAACTCTATAATTATAACAAAATTGTGAGTTAATTGTATTATTGAGTTATAAAGAATTCGGTAAAAGTAAATACTTTCTTGTTTGCTACCAATACCTGCGGAAAGCGATTTGTTGTACTAATAACTGTCAAAAGGGGAGATGCACCGGAGAAAATCAATACCTTAGCAGGCTGAAGACTTAATAATGTAATGCCATGAAAAGAAGAAACTTTTTTCGTTCGTTAGCCCTTGGAGGGGCGAGTGTCGCTTTTTCTCCCATCGTGAAGGCTGCCCCTTCGGTGCAGGCGGTCAAAGAGAAGCCGGCAACCAATGTAAAGGATGCCCTTGCCATTCCCCGGAATGAGAACTCCATGCCGGGCAAATATCCCGGGAAAGTGGTAAAAGCGACTCACCCCGGTTGTATTGTCGACGGGCAACCGTCGGAGGAAGCCGCTTATGAAATGCTCCGGAACTGTCTGTTGAACCTGACGGGGAAAGAGAATCTGAAAGAGGCATGGCTGCAATTTGTCGGTCCCGATGATGTAATCGGACTGAAAGTGAATCCGATTGCCGGGAAGCTGCTGTCTACTTCGCACGCTCTGACGCAATCTATTATTAACCAGTTGGAAGAGGCCGGCATCTCCCGGAAAAACATCGTTATCTGGGATAGGCGGGAGGCAGACCTGAAAGAGTCCGGCTTTACCCCGGAGAATTACCCCGATATCCGCATCATCGGTACGGAATACGCCGATGAGAACGGCAGCTATATCAATGCCGAAGGAAAGTTTTACGGGGAAGAACGGATTGACAAGGAGCGATATTACTTTGTTGATTTGGAGGGCGAGTATGATGCCTACACCATGCCGTTCATGATTAATGGCGGAAAATACTCTTACTTCACAAAGATATGTACGGAGATGGTGACGAAAATCATCAACGTCCCGGTGCTGAAGAATGCGGGAACGACGATTACTTCCTGTATGAAGAACCTGGCTTTCGGCTCTATTACCAATACGGCGCGGCTTCACGGCCCGATGTGGCACGACACCTGTGCTTCGGCTTGTGCCTTTCCTCCTTTGCGTGATAAGGTGGTATTGAATATTACCGACGGTATGATTGGCTGTTTCGATGGCGGGCCGGCTGCCAATCCGCAGTTTATCTGTCATTACAATACGATTCTGGCGGGAAGCGACCCGGTGGCAGTCGACCGCATCGGTTATGATATGGTGATTGCCAAACGTATCGAAGAAGGCGTGCAGGAGGAAGAGAAAGCCGGGGCACGTGCCTTTATGGATATGGCACAGGAGTTCAAGTTGGGAGTGGCCGACAAGGAAAAGATAGAACTGGTCGAAATAAATTTGCAGGCATGAAACACGTTATACAGTGGTTGGGGCTTTTGATGTTTATCCCGGCTTTCCTGGCAGCACAGGAGGTTGAGGTGAAAAGGGAGCGCGAATTTACCGGTTCCGGCCTTTATGGTTTTATGAACGGGGGAGCGGAACAGTTTCTCGAATACGGCGTCAGTAAGCTGGTAGTCCGCGATGTCGTTTACGAAGGGCAGGAATATACGGTTGAGATTTATGATATGCCAACGCCGGAGGACGCGTTCGGTATTTATTCGCTCCATGTGTTCAGATGCCAGCGGGCGGATACTTTAGGGTGCATCGATTGCCTGTCGCCTTACCAGTTGCAGGCTGTGGTTGGGAATAAATATGTGTCGGTCGTTTTTCCTTCCGGTTCGGCGGCGGCAAAAAGTAAGGCGGACGCGGTAATTCGTTATTATCTGCCGATGGATGGCAAGGAGAATCCGGCCTTCCCGGAACAGTTGGAAGGATTGTCTCCTTATTCGGGCAAAGTTAAATTTTTCCGGGGACCTATCGGCATATCCGGGGTCAGCACTTCGCTGATGCATTATCTGGAAGGTGTTGCCTATACGGGTGTCTGGTTTGTGGCTGACAAACCTTCGAAGAGCTATCGTGCCTTGGTTTGTGTCAAGGAAAAGGGCGAGATAGATAAGTTAAAAGAAAAAGTCCCTGCCTCCGATATGATCCGGAGTGGGAACGATTTCATTTATCTAACCGGTAAGGAACAGGAGAAGCAGCATGAAGAAGACGGGGATTTCGGGTTCTGAATAAGTTTTCATCATGCCTCCCTTGTTCAGCGTTACGGATGCTTTTCAGACGACGGGCGGTGGGCAATGACGCGGCGGAAGAGTGACGTAGTACATGGAGAACTACGTTTATAATGTGAGCAAATATAAGGATTATTTCGGGGTACGCAACATCTGACAGCTTGTTTTTTAGGGGGATATGAGAATAAAATCTATTAGGGAACGCGGACAGCGCAAACGACGCGGACGCACGCAGAGAAAGATTGAAAATTAAAAAGTCTGCGAGCGTCTGCGTCGTTTGCGTTGTCTGCATCCCCTAATACCGTTGTGTTTTCGTTGTGCTTTGGTACCAACGAGGTACCGAGGAGGGTTTCACAGGGGGATGCTTCAAAAGGAAAAACTGATGTTTTTCAATAGAAATTCTCTGTAAAGTGGTTCATTATCAATAGGAATGCGGGAGTTCTCCATGAACTAAAACAATCAATAATTATGGCAAACGATGAACCCAAAAGGAGAAGCATCATTGGAACGCTGGTCGAGAACAAGCTGACCGAGCGCGAAGACGACTCCACCATCAACATCACTTATGTGGGCCGACGCTCTATCGACGGCCTGTGCAGCCTTGCCGCCAAAGCAGGCAGCAAATTCTCGGCTTCCGAACTGTTGACCGCTTACAAGGATATCGAAAAGCAGGCGAAGGAGGAAGTATACTCAGGTGCTACCGTCGAATTCGGTTTCGCCAACAACTCTTTGGGCGTCGAAGGCGCCGTGATCGGCCCCGGTGCAGGCTTCAATCCCGCAACCAACCGGGTAGTTATGCGCTGCATCCCGCTGGCGGAGCTTCGTAAGGAACTCGATATGATCGACGTAATCATCAACGGAACGAAAGACGGCATGCCGACCGTGACGACCGTCTACGACGTGTTGACCAAGACGACCAACGAGAAACTCAGTCCGGGCAACACGCTCAACGGCAAAGGCAACCGCGTGAAAATTGTCGGCGAGGCAGGCAAGGAAGTCGGCTTCTTCTTTGTCGACGTCACCGACGAAACGAAGGTCGTTGCCGTGCCCGAGACCGTCCTCTCGCGCAACGAACCGTCGAACTTCGCCTTTATCATCCCCGCGCTGGCTGACGGCAACTACTATCTGGAAGTTGCCACGCAGTATGGCGGTAACAGCAAGACCCTCCTCAAAGACGTACGCCGCAGCCGTTTCCCTTACCTGCTGAAGGTAGGTACAGGCGGAAGCGATCGTCCCGAGATTGAGTAACCCTTTTGTTACGGGAGTCGTAACCGACCGTTTACGGCACCCGTAACTGAGCGTTTACGACACTCGTAACTGCTCGGTTACGACTCCCATAAATTTCCGCATCCATCTACACACACTATATTAATATTGATTATGCATATGAAAATAACAGTACAACGACCTTGCGCAGTCCTCCGTTTATTCGCCGGGCTGTTTTTTCTTTTTATGACATTCGCTGCCACGGCAGGCAACCCCGACGACTGGGAGAACAATGCGGCTACCTCCATCGCCAATGTAGACGGGGGCGACGGCACAAGTTTCGATCATCCTATCCTTATCGCCAGCGCGGAAGAACTGGCGTATTTCGCACGGCAGGTGAATGACGGGGGGAGAGAGTTGACGGTTGATAATGGAGGAAGTATAGATAAAAGCAGTACTTCCGGTACTTCCGGCTTCTTCGGCTATTACTTCGCCCTTTCTGCTGATATTGATTTGAAGGGGAAGAACTGGGTGCCGATAGGGAATGGCAGTACTGCCTACTTCTGTGCCCATTTCGATGGGAAAGGGCATAAAGTGAAAGGGTTGAAGGTGAAGATTAAGAGTGATGACACAACTATCGCTGTCTTTGCCGGCTTATTCGGTAATGTCATAAACGGTACGCTTCAAAACTTGGGTGTCGAACTGGCGGATGAGGGGATAGAGGCTGCTTCAACAGGTTACGATGTCTATGCCGGAGGAATAACCGGAAGGATACAAGGTTTCGATGGCGCTGCCACCCTCCGCAACTGCTATGTGGAAGGGAAAGGGGCGATAAAGATAACAGGGACCGGAAACGGAAAGAGTGCTTCTGCCGGAGGAATAGCCGGTGCAGCCGATGCTGCTGGTACCGGTACCGGTTCCCTTACCCTTACTAATTGTTACGCAACAGTTAATGTGGAGGCGACGGCTTCTGATAAGTGCAGGGTCGGTGGTATTGCCGGATATGCACCAGGTCTTTCCTACACCTACGCCACCGGAGACGTGCGGGCACAGGGAGGAACCGAACAATGTGCAGGTGGTATTTGCGGACTCTCTAACGGCAGCAGTGAATTATCCCATAACCTTGCTCTCAATAAGAGCGTAAGCGGGATAGGAGATAATATCCACCGAATAGCATCATCTTATACCTCTACCGTTTTAAATTATCTTTCCAACTACGCCAACCCCGGTGTCAAGGTAAACTACAAAGCAGTATCCGGCAGCACGTCCGACTCGCAGGACGGCGGCAACACCAGCCTTGAAGACTTTGAAAGCGTCCTGAGAAATGCGCCCTCCAACGATAACGCCTGGTCTACCGCCTGGGTATTTCCCGAAGACAACCTGCCGCAACTCCGAATGGCAACGGATGATGGGAAAGGCACTCCCTCCTTTGCAGCCTGGCCTGCCGGTTCCCAGACAGACTACCTGGCAAGCAATTACCTCAATGCCTTTATCTGGTCAGACTATGCGGCTACTTCCATCGCCAATGTAAACGGGGGCGACGGCAAAAGTTTCGAGAATCCTATCCTTATCGCCAACGCGGAAGAACTGGCGTATTTCGCACGGCAGGTGAATGCCAGGGCGAGAGAGTTGAAGTTGGATAAGGGGGAAAGTATAGATAACAGTACTTCCGGTAAATCCGGCTTCTCCGGCTATTGCTTCGCCCTTTCTGCTGATATTGATTTGAAGGGGAAGAACTGGATGCCGATAGGGAATCGTAGCGGCGCCTCCTTCCGTGCCCATTTCGATGGGAAAGGGTATAAAGTGAAAGGGTTGAAGGTGAAGATTAAGAGTGATAACACAATTACCGCTGTTTTTGCCGGCTTATTCGGTGATGTCATAAACGGTACGCTTCAAAACCTGGGTGTCGAACTGGCGGCTGATGGGATAGAGGCTGCTTCAACAGGTAGCTATGTCTGTGCCGGAGGAATAGCCGGAAGGATACAAGGTATCGATGGCGCTGCCACCCTCCGCAACTGTTATGCGGAAGGGGCAGGGGCGATAAAGATAACAGAGACAGGAAACGGAAACGGTGCTTATGCCGGAGGAATAGCTGGTTTTGCAAGTGCAGCCCTTTTCGGTACAGGTTCCCTTACCCTTACTAATTGTTACGCAACGGTGGAAGTGGAGGCTACGGCTTCTAAAGACTGCTATGTCGGCGGTATTGCCGGATATGCATTAGGTACCCTTTCCTGCACCTACGCCACCGGAGACGTGCGGGCACAGGGAGGAACCGAACAATATGCAGGTGGTATTTGCGGAGTCTATAGCGGCGACGGTGAATTATCCCATAACCTTGCTCTCAATAAGAACGTAAACGGGACAGGAGATAATATCCACCGGATAGTATCATCTTATAATAATACTTCTACCGTTTTAAATTATCTTTCCAACTACGCCAACCCCGCCATGCTCCTGAACGGCAACCTTGCCAATAGCTATGACGCCGGTTCGCTGGATGGCGCCGACACCTACCGCGAAACCGTCCGCGAAGACCTGGCAGGCGTTTCGCCCGCCGCTGCCGGATGGGAAGAGGCCTGGGACTGGACGGACGGCACCCGATCGCCCCGCCTGAAGCTGGTCGAAGAAGCTACCGACGGCTCCCTCTCGTATCCCGGCACCTTGCTCGCCGGACAGTCGCCCAACGACGCTTTCGGTACGCTTGCCGCCCTTCCGCTCCTTCATCTCACCCAGGCAACGGGAGGAACCCTGTCGGTAACCGCCGGACAACCGGCAACGCCCCTCAATGATGGCGATGCCGTGCGTCCCGGAACGCCTCTTACGCTCTCTTACAGTACCGGGACGGATTACTTTTTCGAAGGCTTCTTCTCCGGCACCGGCCAGGGCAGCGTCGACACGCCGCTCGGCGGCTCCACCGTCGAGATGCCCCGCGCCGACCTCTGGTTGAGGGCCTCTTTCCGCTACGAAGCGCCCACGCCGCCCGAGCCGGTCTACTACACCGTCACCCTCCCGTCGGTGGAAGGCGTCACGACCGACCCGGCAGCCGGTTCCCACCAGGTCGAATCCTGGGATAACTTCCGCTTCTACCTTACCCTCGACGCGGCCTATGACCAGTCCGTCCCCGTAGTGACGACCGACGATGGCAAGACCATCACGCCGCGCACCAGCGACGGCGCCTATGTGTTGAAGAACGTCTGCAGCGACCTCTCCGTCACCATCAGCGGCATCGTGAAGAATCCCCCGGTAGCGAACGAACCTGTCGCCTCCACCGCCACCCGCATCTTCACCCGCGACGGCCGCCTCTTCATCACAGCCGACCGCCCGATGCAGGCGCAGGTCGTTGCCCTCACCGGCCGCATCGTCCGTAGCCTCGCCCTGACAGCCGGCACGACGCGCATCGATGCCCTCTCCCCCGGCATCTACCTCGTCCGCCTCGACAATGGGACGGTGGAGAAGGTGATAGTCCGCAGGTGATGTCGCACTATGGCACGCAGATGACGCAGATTAAACAGATGAGCGTCATTTGTGTGCCATTTAGCCGGGCGGTTATCTCTTCCTTTTCCGTATCTTCTTCTTAATCCAGAAATAATAACCCGTTATGGCGAAGACTGCACCGAGGAAGGAGACCAGGCAGCTCAGTATCTTCGTCGTCATGCCGCCCCAGGTGCCGGCATGCACGGAATATATCCAGCCTCTTATCTTTCCTGATTTGGGCAGGTCTTTGTATAACTGGATATCGGTGATTTGGCCCGTTGCCGCATCGAATGTGTAACGGTCGCTCCCCCGAGTATTACCGTATCGGGCGGTGGAGACGGAAGCTGAACCGTCCTGGATGGTGATGGAGTTGTATGCCGGATAGCGGTGCTGCAAATCCGATAGAACGCCGGCCCATACCGTATAATCCGTTCTTTTCTGTTGCCTTTCTTTTCTTTCAGAAGAACCGGAACGTTCCGGATGACCGCCTCTCTCCCCGCGACTTCTTTCCCCCGGCTTTTTATCTTCGGACTGTTCCTGTTGGGCGGAAGGGGCCGGAGCATGTACCTGCGGCTGGGTTGTCTCTACGCCGAAAGCCGTATAGAACGCATCCCGGTACCAACCGAACGACCAGGTCAGCCCGGTGAGCGTCAGGACGAGCAGAAGGAGGGTGGAGTAAAAGCCTCCTGCCACATGCAGGTCGTAGAAGAAACGATACCAGCCGGCGTTCGCCTTTATTTTCAAGCGATTCTTCAACGCCTTCCTGTTACGGGGATACCAGATGACAAGGCCGCTTACGAGGATGATGGCCAGTACGAGTGTGGAGTATCCTACAAGCGCTTTCCCCAGTGAAAAGCTGCCGTCGCGTTTATAGGAGTCGAGCAGCCAGCGGTGGAGGCGCATCATCTGCATGAAGAAACCTTGTCCGTCGTTGATGCCGGTGACCTCTGCGGTGTAGGGGTCGATGAAGGCGGCGGCCTTTTTGCCCGGCAGCACCAGTTGGTAGGTACGTTTCGGGTCGGGAGTGACGCGGATACCGTTTATCTTAATGGAGTCGGGGAGTTGTCGCCGGGCTGATTCTATCAATGCGGCCGGCGGGAGCGGTTCGCCCTTCACCTCTTTTACGAAGTAGTGGGAAGGGTGGCAAAGTTCCTGTATCTCCGTTTCAAATACCAGTATTGCCCCTGTCAGGCAGACAATGGCGATGATGATACCGAAGGGTATGGATAACCATAGATGTATTTTAGCAAAGAGTTTTCTCATTTTCCGAATAATTGTTTGATCCCGTCGTATATTCCCGGAATGGCGACTGTTCCGTGGTTCTCTTCGGGGAATGATTTATGAAAGAAACGCAGGTTCTTCGCCTGCGGCAATACCTCCGTGAGGAGGTGGTTTACTTTGTTGAGGTGGATGTCCACCCGGTCGGTCCGTTTCTTCGAAGCGACGCCGATGTACAGGCTTTTACCCGTGAAGTCTTTCCCTTCAACCCATGCGGCAGCTTCCTGCGATAGCTTGCCCTGGTCCCACCACAGGCTCGGGTCGACAGCCAGATAGGTGTCGAACAGCTCCGTATGGCGGAGGAAGGTGTTCAGGGTGAACAGTCCCGCGTAGGAATGGCCTATCAGCATATTCTTTCCGTTCGTCCGGCAGGTGCTGTCGATAACGCCGCGGAGCTCTTCGGTCAGGAAGCGGCTGAATGTTTCGCTTCCGCCGCCCTGGGGAGTGGCATCCGGGGCAATCCGTCCGTCCCGTCCCGCTGCCGAGGCTGTCGGCGTCAGGTCGCGTGTCCGGTCGACGTTGAGCACGCCGATGATGATGCTTTCCGGGAGGTATTTGCCTCTGACCGTTGTAAATGTCCGGCTGATACCTACCAGCGAATGAAAGAAGGCGTCTCCGTCGAGCAGGTAGATGACCGGATATCTTTTCGTTGTATCCTGCTCATAGCCGGCGGGAAGGTGTATCCAGTAGTTCCGTTCCTCATTTAATACGGCAGAGTGGAGAGACTGTTTCTTGCCTATACAAATATCCTCCTGGCTCCGTATGGTTAGCGGGAGCAGGAGGAGTATAAGAAAGATATACATGCGAATCATCTTTCGTTGTTATTGTTTACTGTGCAGCCGTCAGTTTACCGACACCGCTCACCTGTGTAGCTTCGATTGTCAGACCTTTGGTTGCCGAGGCTGTTGCCGGGTCGATTTTGTAGATAGCCGGGTTGCCGCCGCCTTCGTTGAAGGTAACGGTTACGTAAGCGTTGCCTTTTTCAACATACGGTTCGTTGCCGAAGCCGGAAATCTGGTCGGTTGAAGGAAGACCTGTTACGTATGTCAACTTCTTGTCTCCGGCCTTGAAGATAGCCAACTGGTTGGCTACATAGCCTGTTTCTGTGAGAGGTCTGTCGTACATCAGTAACATGAAATAATCGTCTGCGATATGCCAGCTACGGAGGAAAGAGTTACCGTTGGTCAGGGCTTCCAGGTTGCAGTAGTAATCGTCGAACTCAGTGCTTCCGCTGGGGATACGAACGACACCGGCGGGCAGCGTTGTCTTCTGGCGGGCATCGGTCATCGTCTTTGCGAAGCTCGGCGAGAATACATATACGTCACCGTTGTCGGCTGCCCAGATCATTTGGTAATACTGGGATTTGTTACGGCCTGCGGCATAGCTGATTTTGTCTGTTTTGATAAGTTTCTTGCTGGTCATGGTTGCATCGTCGAAGATGGCTACCCAACATTCGTTCGGATACTGTGTCCACTGCAATTCGTCTTTCTTGTAGGCGCTGCTGTTGGAACCACCCGATTCTTTCTTCACCAGGTCTTCGTTGCCCGGCAATACCCATTTGCCGTTCTGGTCTTTTGTACCGTACTGGCTCAGACCCATCGGAACGGCGGCTGTGTAAATCTTGTTGTTGTGTTCCAGCATACCGGACAGGGTTACGTATTCACCGGTGCCCAGGAAGTTTTCAGACAAATAGGCTTTGTTCTGCGTATCGTTGGTGGTGAATGTTTCGGCTGCCGGGTCCAGGTAAGAAAGCAGGAATACTTTCGGGGTGTAACCGTTTTCGTCGTTCCATTCCGTAGGACCGTCACCGGTAGAAGAGGTCATGATATATTTGTCGTAGATGCCATAGGTGGTAAAACGCTTTACACCGAACTCGGCAGAACGCTTCTTCAGTTCGCCGCTGGCATCCATGATATACGAGCGGGTTCCGCCGGCTTCTCCCTGGTTGTATGTCAGGGCGTAGAGATATTGTTCCTTGAAGAATACCCAGTAGGTTGCACCGTCGTTCACAACGCCGTTGTTGATGGTCGTAACGGTACCTTCGTCCAACGATTCGGCGTTGACCAGCACATTGGTTGTATTTCCGGAAGCCGTTACAGAGGCTGCGATTACATATTCCGCGTTGTTGTCATCGTCACCGCCATCACCGCCACCGGTAGATGGATCGTCGTCACACGCTGTCAGTGTCAGTCCGGCCATTGCAGTAGCGAAAAGGCCTGTTAAAAAGAAATTCTTCTTCATCTTGTCTTGTTTTAATATTGTTTATTACTATTTATTTTAGAGAGATTAATTACCTAGATAGACACGGACCTTTCCGTAGAATGCCCGTCCTGCCTTTTGCAGGCTGAAGTTGTCGTATAGCTTTTCGTCCGTGAAGTTGCGGCACTCGAACGAGATGTTGTAACGTCCGTTCTGAAGGCTGTAAGAGAGAGTCAGGTTGTGTGAGAACTGGTTCGGCACCACATATTCGCCCTTATTCGAACCGATGATGGAAGAATAATAGGTGAAGCTGTGCAGGTTCTGATTGTCGTAAGTCACTATCAGCGTGTTGCCTTTCTTCCAGAGGTTACGCCAGTAGAAGGTCACGTCGGAGTCGGCGAAACGGTACGGCAGGTTCGGCATACGCTGTTTATAGGCGATATTGTTTGCGCCGTTGCTGATGGCCGTCTTTTGGTTGTCGCGGACATTCATCTGCGTATAGTTTCCGCCCAGGCTCAGCCAGTTAGCAAAGCTGTAACGGGCGGAGATGTTATAGCCTTTGGTCAGCACCTTGCCGTAGTTGATATAGCTCGCCGCTTGTTTGCCACCGCTCAGGTCGGTGATGTTACGCTGGATATAGTCTTTGGTGTTGCGGTAAATCAAACCGCCTTCCACATACACGTTATGTTTGTTGAATGCTTTGTTGTAGCTTACGTTCAGGTTCAGGTTGTCGCTGTTTTCCGGTTTGATGCCCATGTCGCCCATCTCAAGGTCTTCGTTACCGAACATTTCCTCGATGGTAGGCAGGCGGTAGGCTTTTTCGTAAGACAGTTTGGCCTGCAACCCCGGTAGTACGAAGTAGGTACCGGCGGCCCCGTATCCCATCGAGTTGACGCTGCGGGAGGTGCGGACATATTCTGAACTTGTGTTATCAGTTGCTATCGGACCGGCTACATACTGGTTGTAATGCTTTCCGAAAACGGACAGGTTCCAGTGTTCGGACGGCATCAGGCGGTAAGAGAGGCCGGCAATGTTCTTGCGTGTCTCCTTGTCGATGGCGTCCGTCAGTTCCTCGTTTGTCAGCAGGGAGGTGTTGGAGCGGCGGAAGGCGGTCAGTACGTTGTTGAACGTAAACATATGTGCCTTGCCGATGCGGTAGTTGAGGGTGACCGTACCGTTCCAGTTGTTGTTATCCGAACGGGTGTGCTGGTAGGACTGTTCGCCGCGTGAGTTCATCAGGTGCTTGTCGCCTGCCCAGTTATATTCGTAGGCGGAGGTATCCACGTTGGTCGTCAGGTTCTTGTTGTAATTGGCGGTGAATACCAGGTCGAGACCATCGGTGAACAGGTTGCGTTTGTTGTATTCCAGCGACGGCATCAGGGAATGGCCTTTGCGGTGTTTCTCGCCGTAAACCGTGTTCTGGCGTACACCCGTCTGTATATCCTGGTACATATTGGAATAAGTGAAACCGAACAACAGGCGGTCGGCCCAATTCCTGTTGACAAATCCCAGCTTTCCGATGATGGCTTCGTTATGGTAGGTGTCGTTGAAGCGTTTCACACGTTCTTTCTTATCCGTGTCGAGACGTCCGGTTTCAAAATCCTTTACCGGGGCATCTACATAGTAGTCGTTGTCCGAATAGTTCTGGAAAGCATTGATTTCGTAAGTGAAACCGTTATCCAGCGTCTGTCCGAAGTTGACGTATGATTTGTGCGTATTGAACGAGCCGAAAGAATAGGAGGCGTCGAGGAACCAGTTGCGTCGTTTCTTGTTCGTCACGATGTTGACAACGCCGCCGATGGCATCCGTTCCGAAACCGACGGGAACTACTCCTTTATATACTTCGATGCGTTCGGCGAAATTGACCGGTATATTGTTCAGGGCGAACGAACTGCCTACGCCTTCCTGCGGCACGCCGTCGATAAAGACCTTCACGTGCTTTCCGCTGAAACCGTCGAGCATCAGCTGCATGTCCGAGCCTACACCACCCGATTCGCGGAGTTTCATGCCCGGTGCTTTGGCGAGCGCATCGCTCAGGCTTTTGGTGGAGTTTTGTAGTTCCTTGGTATCTACGGCTATGGCGTTGAAGGCCGAACGTTTCAGGCGGCTGATGCCGTTGGAAACGACTACGACTTCATCCAGTTCTTCCACTTGCGGAGTGATGGTGATATTTTGTTTTACGCGCTGGCCGTTGATAAGCCTAACTTGCTTTTCAACTGTTTTATAGCCGATGGCGGATACAACCAGTGTATAATTTCCTGCGGGAGCTTTGAGATGGTAGATACCTTCTTCATTCGTCGTTCCTCCGTAATTGGTACCTTTCAGATAGACTGTTGCAAAATCAACAATCTCTTTCTCCGTTGATAATATCTTCCCTGAAATCATGGCCTCCCCCTGTGCTTTTACCGTAACCGGCAGAATTACAAGGAATAGTGCAAACATTAGTGTGTTAAATATCGCTTTCAATGTCCGAATCTTTTTACATTATTAAACTGCTGCAAAGGTCGGCTGAAAAGGAAAGCGCATCAATCACCGATTATAGGTAAAAAAGAAGCGTAAGGGAAAGGGTAAAATAACTATATATAGGTATGGAGGGGAGGAGGAATAATAATCGACCTTCCCCTCAACAACTATACTTCCTAGAACGGATACCCGATTGCCAGGTGCCATCCCGGCGTATATTTGGGGACGTTGAAATAACCATTCTTGTCCGTTTCGTAAGGAACATGTAATGGGATACCCATATCCAGGCGGATCACGATAAAGGTCAGGTCGTAACGCAGGCCGACACCGGCATCCAGTGCCAGGTCTTTCAGGATACGTCCCCATTTCAGTTGGCCGCCGGGACGCTGCTTGTCTTCACGGATCAGCCAGATGTTACCGGCGTCAACGAATGCAGCCCCGTGCAGGTCGCCCAGGATCGGGAAACGATATTCGAGGTTGGCTTCGAACTTCAGGTCGCCGGTCTGGTCGAGATAGCTGTAAGTAGTCTTTTCAGGAAGGTAACGGCCCGGACCGATCGAACGGATCGTAAAGGCACGCAAACTGTTGGCACCCCCGATATAAAACTGCTCGCTATAGGGAGCGACCCGGGCGTTCCCGTAACTGTAGACAGCACCCGCCATCATACGTCCGACCAGATGCTGGTTATGGCCGATCTTATAATCGTAGCGTATTTCGGCTGTCCCTTTGACGAACTGGGCAAACTTGTTTCCCAGCAGATGTTTCCCTTCTTCGTTGAATTTCTTTCCGGCAATGGCATAGCCGGCACCCAGGAGGTTACCTGCCTGCGAAACGGCAAGCTGGAACCACGTATGGTTCCGGCGTGTAGTGATCGGGGCATCATCATAGGTATAGGTATAACCCATTGCCGGTACGAACTGGTTCTCCAGACTCAGTTTTAACGCCTTGTTATCCTTTGTTATGCTGTCGAATTCATGCGTCGTAGACTGGAGCAGGTTGTACGTCAGCTTGAACGGCGTGATCGAATGGTGACTGGTAGCGGACGACTGGTAATCGTAGGAAGCACTTCCGCCGAAAGCCAGCATCTTGAAGAAACGTGCCCGGTTCAGCTGGTCGACATACAACCGGAAAGAGGTACTTGACGGATACAAGCCGTCTTTCTTCATCATTCCCGGGAAAAGCAATTGCGGGAACGTCAGCGTTCCGCTCAATCCCATCTCCCAGCTGTTGATGGCCGATTTGGCACCATCCACCCGGTTGCCGGTCTGCCATTCGTAAGAACCGCGCAGGCGTACTCCGAAAGTCTCGCCGCCACCGAACACATTCCGTTTCGTAACGCTGAAGATAGCTCCCGGTCCCACCTGGTCGTTACTTTTGGAGGTGACGTTCACTTCCAGCTCACCGTCGAGCGGAAGGTCGTAGACCGTGTTGATCTTCAGGTCGAGCGTGTCCTGGCGGCGGGTGGTGTCGCGCGGGGTATATTGCATTTCGGAATACCGGAAAATACCCAGGCGCGAATAGCTGGTCTGGGTCCGTTGCTGTTTTTCCTGCGAATAAAGGTCGCCCGACCGGAACCGCAGGCGGTTATAAAGCACCGACGGACGGACGCGCAGTTTGCCTTCGTAATAGACGGTCATGTCTTTGTAACGTACCGAATCGGTGGGTGTCTCATTGTTATAGCCGTTCAGCCAGACTGATATATCGCCGATCTTCCACGGGCGAAGAGCGGCACGCGACAGTCCGGGTTTGGTCATGATGCGGAGCGCCACCTTGCCGGGATTCATGATGGTATCAGCCTGGTAAGTGATGAACTCGGGACGGAAATAATAAAAACCGTTGTTGCGCAGCAAGGAGGAGATACGCTGCCGTTCGGCTTCCAGGTTCGTCACGTTGAAGTTTTCACCGTCATGAAGCAGGCGTTCACCTATCGTATTTTGTATCAGTGTATCCATCCGGTGACGCATCCTTACATAACGGATACTATCATAGGTGTAGGGATGGTTCATGGCCACCTGGTAAATGAGTTTTGCTTTCTTCGCATTTTTCGGATTGGTATCCACCTGGAAAGAAGTCGTTCCGTTGAAATAGCCATATTCCTTCAACAGGTTTTGTGCAACCTTGATGCGGACTTCGGGATTTACGGTGGAGACGAACACCGGTTTAGCAGCCAGCTTGTCGAAAATCCATTTCCCAATCTTCCCCTTTTTATTGACAAATGCATTATAGACCCAGAGGCCGAAAGGCAACGGCACACGGATGGACGAACTTCCCAGCAATGCATTGTTGGGCGGATAGGCAAGGGCGCCTTCCACTTCGGCGAGGGCATCTTCGCCGGCGGTGGTTTTATCTTCATCGGTGACTTCTATTTTCTTGATACCGGTGTATAAAACTTCGCCTTCAGGCAGGTTCTTCGTTGTCGAACAGGAAGAGGATAGCAGGATCAGGGTAGTGAATATCGAGGCGATAACACACCCTCTGCCGTTTAACAGTCTGTATAATATGTCCTTATTTTCCATCATTCTTCTTCATTTACCGGTTTGGGTCGATTCTTTTTAAAATTGAACAGTTCGCGTAGATGGAGCATCTTGCGGCGCAGGACGATACCGGCGCCTGTTTCGGTGATCTCACCTTCCAGCAAACTTTCGTAGTTCTTATCGTGGAACAGCTTCACGTAGCGGGTTCCGCTGGCATCCAGCCGGTATTCGATCGAGACATTGTCGATAAAGGCCTGTGTCTGGCTGCTGTTGCTGGCATTTTCGCCGGTCGAGATGCGTCCGCCCAGCACGACACGGATGCGGTCGTTCCAGAAACGTTTGGCAAAACTGAAATTATAATCGGTACGCTGGCCGCCTGAGCCGTCGCCGTTCTCGTCGTAGGTATCCATGCCGAAGGAGATGTCGACCGTCTTCAGGGCACTTCCGGCAATGTTGCTGATCTCACTGTTGAGGAAGCTGTTCAGGGCGGCACCCATGTTCAGATTCTGTTTGCCGCTTCCGGAGTTGCCCAGATACATGCCGGTCATGATCATGCCGACTGCCAGTTTCGTGCGTTCATCTTCACCCAAGCTGCTCAGTTCGGTCTGCATCGCCTGGTCTTCGGGAGCCGTCAGGACGAATTGCAGGCCCAGGTTCTCCAACTGCTGTTTGAGGGCGATGCCCACGTCGAAATTCACCATGCGCGGATTCTGTCCGCTGAGCGTCACGTTCGTGCGGATACGTTCGGTGGCAGTCAGGTTCAGGTACGGGTCCATCGGATCGCCGCTCCACTGCACATAACTACCGTTTTCGATATTAAATTCTTTCAGCGGGATGACCGGCAGGGCATATTTTACAATACCACCGGAAAGGGTATATCGTCCGTTCAGGATCATCTCGCCCTGCGGGGTATATTGGAAAGAAAGGTCGCCACCCCCTTCGAGTTCGACTTTGCTGGAGCGGTCGGGGGTAATGTCGGCGTTCAGCCGTACGGACTGGTCGATGCGGATGGTCAGCAGCATATCCAGGCCGCCCAAAGGCAGCGGGGCTTCTTGTCGGCGTCGGTTCACCAGCGTGTCTTCGAATGAAGTGAAAGTCACCAGGTCGGATAGACGGTCCTGTACCGTCAGCGGCGAGTCTTTCATGACATAAGTCACATTGGTTCCTCCCAACAGTTGCAGGTTGCCGCGCATCATTAAGGCATCCAGCGGACCTTTGACCGTCGACGCCAGGTTGACGAGCAGTTTGCCGTACACCATGCTTTCCTTGTTACGCTTCACGTCGAGCAACTGCATGTTGTCGGCATTCAGTTTCAGGTCGGCCATCATCCGCGAAGGATTATTGAAGTCGATCGTGCCGTCTATCACGAACGGGTTCTTTCCGGCTGCGTGGATATGGTATTTGTCGAACAGGATCTTATTCTCTTTCACCACGATTTTCTTGTCGTCCACCCGGAAACTGGTACCCACGGCAGTGACGAACATTGAAGTCGAATCCATTTCGATATATCCGTTCATTTCGGGAGCTTTGCTGCTGCCCTTTATCGTCATGTTCCCTTCAAGCACGCCGCTGAGCGCCGCCATATTATCCGGGATAAACGGGTTCACCATATCCAGCGGCAGATGTGTTACGTCGAGCGTCCCGTCCAGGTGGTCGTTTTTCCCCATCTTGTAAAGGGCGGTTGCCGACATGACTTCGTTTTGGTCACGGAAGAAGTGCATGTCGACCTGGTGCGTATTGTCGGCCAGCGGGAGATAAACGGTGCTGAACATCAGTTCGCCTACCCGTCCGCCTTCATAGATCAGATTGTCGATATTTGCATCGACAACGACCAGGAACGAACTGTCCGACGGAGCATATTGCATGTCGGCGCTCAGGATACCCTTCATCGATGGTATCTCCGCAAAAGCCTTTGAGATCACATCGAGGTTGATCTGGCTCAATTCCAGATGCAGTTCCTCCATCTTATCCTTTTCGGGCAACGAATGTATCCACAGGGAGGCGTTCTCTTCGCCCGACAGGCGGAGGTCGGCGGCAATATCTTTTTCGTTCTTATAAAGGATATAATTGTCCGGGTTCAGCTTGAAAGGGCGGAATGCCAGGATCGGATTGTCCGGGAACAGATGGAGGTTGAAACCTTCTTCCACCTTGTCGGCACGCAGTCCGAGCAGGATACCGGTTTTCCCCAGGCCGTCCGTGTACAGGAGTTCGGCATCGGCAAACGTATTCCTGACCTTCCCCTTGACTCCGGCTGTGAACGGAGCCTGCTGGCGGAATTTCGTCTTGATGACATCGGCCTGATACAACAGTCCGAGCGAGTCCTGCCGGATCGCAAAGCTGACTGTGTCTATCCGCGTCGTGTCCTGCATCAGGTTGTAAATGCCGGCATCCAGCCGGAAACCTTCTTCGGGAGAGGTGAACGCCTCCAGGTTCAGGTTGTTGAACGAGACGTTTGCCTGTTGCAATATATTATAAATCGGATTATCCTTCCCTGCCGATATGGCCAGATGCATATCCGGCAGCAACGGTTTAAAGGCGGGGATATTGATCATCGAATCTTTCTCGAGCTGTTTGTTCAACCCTTCGGAAATCTTGTTGAACTTATCGGTCATGGTCTCCAGGTCGGAGTTGCCGGTCAGCACGATCCCGAGGTCGCCGGCATGGAAGGAGACGCGGGTGGTGTCCTGGGTGCTTTGGGCGTGCAGGGTCAGTGTCTTCGGTTTATAAATACCCGTGGTGGTAGTCAGTTCCCAGTTTCCGAGGGTGACGTCGACCAGGTTGTTCTTTCCCATGTCGGTTTCCGCTTCCGCGAAAAGCTGGAAGGAGGTTGCCAGCGAATCGTTCATCAGGTGCATGCCATAGAGGTCGAAGTTTTCGACATCGGCTATCAGCATGGCTTTGATCTCTTTCTTTTGCAAGGTCGCATTCAGCGTCATATCCATCTTTGCCAGCGGATATTTGCTCAGCAGGTCGAACTTTACGAAGTTCTTTTCCAGCGAACCGGCCAGGGTGACGTCCGATACGTTGTAATTGCCGTATCGTATATCCGTCAGTTTTCCGTCCAGCTTTGCCCGGGAAGAGGTTTTGAAGGGATCGAACCCTTGGCCTTCCGCCTGTATGGATGCGCTCATATAATAGAGCGAGTCGAGCGGCATAAAATGCACAGGTTCCAGGCTATCCACTTTCAGGTCGGCTTTATAAGCCTCTTTGGCCGGGTTGAAACGGCCTGTCAGCAGGACTTTCCCTTTGTCTTCTTTCAACAGGAGATCGGCCTGATACTCATTATTCTTCAGAGCCGCCTCGCCGGTCAGGGTGATGCCTGCCGGGATATTATACCGGTGCCGTTCGGCGGGGGGAAGCATTGTCAGCAGGAAATCGAGGTTGCCGGTTTTAGCTTTCAGGTCCAGTTTTCCAGAACGGCGCACACTGTCGGTCAGCGCTTTCATCGTTCCGGAAACGTCCATGCGGAAAGTCCCCGGCAACTCCGCTTTCAACTGGCGGAGCAGCATGGACGATAAGTTTCCCTCTACTCCGGCAGTCAGTGAAACCGGTTTCTGCGGATAGGCTTTCTGAAAATCTTCGGGCAGTGCACCGGCGAATGTCATCACATCTTCTTTACCCAAAGAGGCGGTTAATAACACCCGCATATCACCTTCGGGGTTTTCGTCGAACGAACTCCAGGGAACCATCGCCAGCAGGCGCGCTTCCGAAGCAGCTGTTTTCAGCAATAATTGCGGTACACTAATAGTCGTGCTGTCACTGTGAAGGCTTCCGGTCAGCGAAGTGATCGCCAGTCCGGAACGGTCGTCGGCAGAGAGTTCGCGTATCCGTGCCTTTATGTCCCTCCCTCCGTAGAACAGCGAATCCAGGGTGATATTGACATTACTCAGGGCGATATGCGATGGGTCGAAACCTTTCACCGGCTCCTGGTCGTTGCCGTCGTATCCCAGTGTCGAACCGGTCAGTGTGAACAGGTCCGCCCCATATTGTGAAGTGCCCAGGTCTACGACGCCGTCTTTCAGGTTCGCCTTATCTATATAGGTAGTCAGGCGCAACGAGTCGGCAGGCATCTGCATGGCAAACGCCACCCGGTCGAAATTGATTTTTTCCAGTTTCAATATCCAGTTGACTGGGGTGGAGGTGGTGTCGGCTTTCGTTGTCGTATCGTTCAGTAGCAGGGTGATAGCGGTATCGGACAGGTCGATTGTATTGAGCGTCACCTGTTCTTTCGAGAGATTGATGCGGTCGGCCTTGGCATATAAGCGTCCCAGCACGCCTTTTATCTCCATGCCTTCGATAAAAGTCCCGGTATTCACTTTCACCCCTTCCAGGTTGATAGCGTCTACCAGCACTTCTTTTTTCAGCAGAGGCAAGGCTTGCACATTGACGGAAAGGCTTTTCAACGTCAGAAGCGTATCGGTGGGAGCCGTCAGGACCTCCACACCCCGCACAGTCAGGTTCAGCGGGAAGGAGAGGCGTATCCGTTCGATCCCGATCTGCATCCCGGTAGCTTTTCCGGCATAGTAGGCGGCCTGTTTCACTGCAAAATTCTGTACAGGCGGTATATATAAAAGCACAGAGACAAGTAGTATCAATACCACCGGTATCAACAACACAATCCCTATCCGTTTTATCCAAATCCTCATCTTTTTATCAGCGTTTTCTTTTTTATTATCATAACGGCTAAATACCCTGTTTTGTTTGAAAATTCTTTAACAAATATAGAAATAAAATTTCGTAATAAAAACGGGGTAATGTGATAATATGCCAATTTCGAAATGGCTGATACGGATAGAGACGGGATCGAAACGGGAGGTTTCAGTCTGTCGCTCCCTTCGTCTTCCTTCTTTTGCAGTACGTTCTGCACGTTGCGTTAAATGATCTTTTGTATAATATCCTTTATATCCAGATTCAATTTAGAGAAGGCAAACCGTGATTTCTCCATTATTTTTCATAGCGATACGATTTTGTTTGCGGCAAAGTTAAGATTATTATTTGTCCCGTATCTGTTTTTCTGTGGAAAATATTCAGATAAATCTGAAAGCCAGTCTCGAATTTTACATTATCTTCCCTTCCCTGTTTCACCCCATCCGAGTCCGTTTTCAATTTCTCCCGGATGAAATTTGATTTTCTTCCGAAAGAAATTATTTTTTCTCCCGGAAGGGCGTTTTCCTATAAAAAACAACAGCTTTTGCCGGAATGGGGAAATTTACAATAAGTATTTTGGCGATGGCCTATTTTTCGCCGCTTAGCGTGTTGATCTGAAGCATACGGGCGAGGAGGTGGTGGCGGAATACCGTTTCCATCCCGGGCGGGACTGGCGGTTCGACTTCGCCATCCCTTCCCACCGCGTAGCTGTTGAGGTGGAGGGCGGCGCCTTCAACGGTGGCTGCCATATCCGCCCCGAAGGCTATCTGCGTGATACGTGTGCTGCCGGGAGAACTGCTGGTGCTGAAAACGTTACGGCTGGTTATCCGTGCGATACAAAATCATAATTGAAAAAGTTTATAACAATCATGGCTAGACCTATCAAAAAAGGACTGGATTATTTTCCGGTCGATACCGATATATTTGAAAATATACAAGTACGTAAACTGAAAAGCCGCTACAAGTCGCTCGGCTTTCTGGCTTATTTCACCATCCTGTGCGACATATATAAGAAAGAAGGGTATTTTCTTCATATATCAGACGATTATGTGTACGATCTTTCCGACCGTTTAGGTGAAACAGAGGAAGTTGTGCGGGACATAATCGACTTTAGTTTGAAAATAAATCTGTTTAACAGGGATATATACAATGTTTATTGCGTATTAACATCCAAAAGTATTCAAGAACGGTATATTCAAGCACAAAAGCGATGCAAAAATCCCGTTCGCGAAGAGTTCGATTGCATTAATGTTGCAGAAACCCCGGTTATTGTTACAGAAACTACCGAAAATATGACAAAAAGTGCACATATTATATTAGATAATATTATAGTAAATGAAAGTAAAGTAAACTTACAACAACAGCAACAACACGCGTGCGAGGAGCCGAAAGAAGAACCGCAGAATTTGGATGAAGCGCGTGAGCGATGGAAAGATGCTTTGCGAGAATTATCGGCCTTCTATCTGCCGGATAACGGAATAAGCATCTTCTATCAATGTAGCCGGATAATCATTTATTTCCAGAATGCGGATGGCGTTCCGCTGGTAGAGGTTGCCTGCCTTTAATTTATAATCGAACGAGAGAATGCCGTTGGCTATCGTTTCACAGAAATGATACAGGTCGTATTCACTTTTCAGGAATGTTCCTAATTCCGCATCGTGGGTGGAGACAATTACGATGTTGTTCGAGGTGTTCAGGTATGACAGGACCGTTTTGGCTGCCGCTATCCGCTCGGTGGTGTTGGTTCCCTTAAATATTTCGTCCAGCAGGAAAAGGTTGATATGTTCGCTACAGCTGCATGATAGCATATCGCGGATCGACTCCACTTCTTTCAGATAGAAACTTTTGCCGTCGGAAAGGCTGTCGGAAAGCATCAGGGCGGCATGGATCATGACAGGCGTTTTCATCTGCATCCGCCGGGCAAAAGCCGTATGAAGCGTCTGTGCCGCCAGCATATTGACGCCCAGGGTACGGATGAAAGTAGTCTTTCCCGACATATTCGAACCGGTAAACAGGATGGAGCGGCTTTCGATCCGGATCGTATTGGCAACACAGTTCTCGAGCAGGGGATGAAACATCTCCTCCGCCTCTATCCGTACTTCGCCTTCCGGCTTTTCCGGCAGACAGTAATAAGGCAGGCTCTTCCGCAGAAAAGCGACCGACGACAGGGTGTCTGCCAACCCGACAAAACGAAACACCGTCTCTATCTGCCGGTTCTTATCTTTCAGCAGGGTGATCACTTTATGATAGGCGATCGGTTCCGCCAGAAAGAAGATCTTGACGCATTCCATGATCGCCCAAAGGATGACAGCCAGGTCGCTGTCCATCTTCGATTCCATCCGCAGGTGGCCGCTCGCCTTTCTCAGTGTTTCCAATGAAGACAGCGCCTCCGGAACCTCTTTGCCGAGTTCTGTGAAAAGCGGGTTCTTCGATAGTTTGCCCGAAATATTCAGCAAACGTATCAGTTGGGGGATGGATATCAGAAAATTCAGGTTGTTCGGCTTGTTCCCGTAATGAATAACGCCGTTCACAAGTATCGCTGCAATCAACAAAAGCAGCCATGCTCCCGCTTGATAGAAATACAACAATAGAAGGAGCAAGCTCGGCAGGAAACCACAAACGCGAAAAAAGATTTTCCTCCATACAGGAACAGCCGGAAATCCTATACCCATCAGTGACGCAATACTATATGCTTCATGGGTATTCAGGATTTGCAGGTCTTTGACGAGTTCTTCCTGCAAATCCGGATGCGACGACAGCTCGTTTATAAGTGCTTCATGCCGTTCTATCTCGCCCGCTTTGTCCGGGATGATCCGCATCAGGTTGTACAGATACTGCTGCCCGACGCGTGAGGCGGTGCGGTCGGAAAACATAAAAAGATCCTCGAAACCCAGATCGGAACAGGTCTGGTCGGACAATACGCCCAAAGCATTCCGGTGCGTATCGAAACGGAAGAAGGAAGAGATATCGAAAAAATTATAACTCTCGGCTTTCTCTTCTCCCTTGTAGCTTGGAGTCTGTTTCCATGGTTTCCGGATATTCATAGATCGTAACTGTTTTATGTCTTGTGTCAAAAGTATATCTTTTTCGTTAATATTCAGTACTACCCGTATTATTTAGTTCCAAAATGCGTATGTTTGTCACAACAAAAAGATAAAAAGAGGATATGCTTAATTTAGAAGAACTTTGTACCCAGGTACAACAGATAGCCCGCGAAGCCGGGACTTTCCTGAAAGAAGAACGGCGTAAGTTCGACCGTACACGTGTAGAAGAGAAAAGTGCTCACAATTACGTATCGTATGTCGACAAGGAATCGGAAAAATGGCTGATCGCCCAACTCTCCGCCTTGCTTCCCGAAGCAGGCTTCATCGCCGAAGAAGGCAGCGGCAGCCTGACCGACGAAAACTATTGCTGGCTGGTGGATCCGCTGGACGGGACTTCCAACTATATTCACGATGTCGCCCCTTACTGCGTCAGTATCGCCCTGCGTAATAAAGAAGAATTGCTGATCGGTGTCGTTTACGAAGTCTGTCGCGACGAATGCTTCTACGCCTGGAAAGGCAGTAAAGCCTATCTGGATGGCAGGGAGATACACGTATCGGACGTATCCGACCTGGATAAAGCCTTTATCGACCTGGGATTTCCTTATAACTCCGATGCTTACCGCCCGGTGGCCCTCCGCCTGGTCGACCGGTTATACGGTTTCGCCGGAGGAACGCGCCTGATGGGAGCGGCGGCTGCCGAAGTCTGCTATATCGCCGCCGGACGTTTCGAAGCGCGTATCGAAGCCTGGATCGGTCCCTGGGATATAGCGGCAGGCGCCCTGATCCTGATGCAGGCCGGCGGTAAAGTGACCGACTTCAGCGGTGGCGACAACTGGCAGTCGGGAGATGAAGTGCTTGCCACCAACGGAGCGATGCATGAGACACTTATGCAGTTGGTCAGGGAGTAAAGTAACTTATCCTTTGATCAGATAGATCATATAGGCAATATAGCATAGGACCATAACAATCCCTTCAAGGCGTGTTATGGTGCGCTTTCTGATAAACAGCCCGAACAGGTAAAGCAATACGCATGAACCGATCAGAACCCCGAGGTCTGCATTGGTAATACCTTTCATGTTCAGCGGATTGATGGTCGCACTGCAACCCAATACAAAGAATATATTGAACAGGTTCGAACCGATCACATTCCCGATCGCCATCTCCGGATTTTTCTTCAAGGCGGCAACGACCGAGGTGGCGAGTTCGGGCAGGGAAGTTCCTCCGGCAACCAGCGTCAGGCCGATAATAGACTCACTGACACCCAAGCCACGCGCAATCCCTGATGCTCCGTCTACGAAGAACTGCCCTCCGTAAATCAAACCGGCAAGGCCACCGGCAATGAATACCCCGGATTTCCATACGGGCATCAACTTGATTTTCGTCTCTTCCTCTCCGTTCCCGTTATGTGCAATGGCGAATGTGTAACCCAGAAAGATCGCAAAGAAACAGAGCAGTAGCATCCCGTCGCTGCTGCTGATTGTATTTTCAGCCGCTCCGTTTATCAACACGTCGTTTCCGCAGATAAATAAAACGATAGATGCCAGGATACATAACGGAATCTCTTTGCTGAGCGTCCCTTTATTCATCCCGATGGGAACAATGGCTGCCGTGCAACCTACAATCATAAGGGTATTGAAAATATTACTTCCGACAACATTCCCGATGGCCATATCCGCACTTCCTTTCAGTGCCGATACAATGCTGACGGTCAGTTCGGGGGCGGATGTACCGAAGGCTACGATCGTTAATCCGATAACAAGGGAGGAGATGTTAAAACGTTTGGCTACCGAAGCAGCCCCATCGGTCAGTGCATTTGCGCCGACCAGGATGAGGAGTAGTCCGCCGATCAGGGCAACGATATCCATTAGAATGGCAGATCGTCGATCGGGTTAGCCGGGCCGAAGTCGGGAGCGGCAGATGCTGTCGGGGCAGATGCCGGTGCAAAGTTTTCCGGTGTCATGGCTCCCGGTGCTGACTGGGGAGCGCCCGCCATCGGACGGTCTACCTTCCAGGCACTGATGTTGGTGAACCAACGTCCCTGATACTCGCGGCTGTCTATATCGAATGATACTGTCAATTCTTCTCCGGGTTGAATAGCTGCTTGTTCGATGCGGTCGGCACCGAAGATCTGGAAGCAGACTTTCTTAGGGTATTGGTCGTGTGTCTCTAATACGTATTCCTGTTTTTTCCACTCGTTTCCAGCTTTGCTGGTTCCGCTCTGCGCAGGCAGTACGGCGATAATTTTTCCCGTAATTTCCATGTTTATTGTTCTATTAAATTGTCGGCGAAGGTACGCTTTTCCGGCGTAACCTGCTAATTGTTTGACTTAGATTTTCTCTTCCTGAGGCAATTCGGAAGGGTCGAGCGCATCGAAGGCTGCTTTCATAGAGAGCAGTTCTTCCTTAATCTGCTTCAGCTTATTAACGATCTCTTCCTGCCGGATGGTTGTCTCCCTGTTATCCTTTAGTTTTTGCCGGGCACCAGCCAGGGTCATTCCCCGCTCTTTTACCAGATGGAAGATCAGGCGGACGGCGTCGATGTCTTCCTGCTTATAGAAACGGGTTCCTTTAGGCGTCTTGCGCGGACGGATAATATCGAATTCTTTCTCCCAGAAACGCAGTGTCGATTCGTTCACGTCGAACATCTGCGCTACCTCGCTGATGGAGAAATATAACTTCAGATTTTTATCTTTATTTAATGCCATTGTCTTAAAGATGTTTAATCCATTACCTGGCCATGGTTTTCTGCAATCTGAATCATACGGTCGTATTCTTCCGGTGTCAGGTCCATATAGTAATATCTGGACGGATTATCATGTTTACCACGAACTATCACTTCATAATGCAGGTGCGGGCCGGTCGATTTACCGGTGTTACCTACTTCGCCAATCACTTCGCCGCGTGTCACTTTCTGTCCGACGCGTTTTCTGTATTTGCTCATATGACCGTATAATGTCTGGAATCCATAGCCGTGATCGATCATCAGACAGTTCCCGTAACCCTGTTTCCAGGCGGCAAAAGTGACGACTCCATCGCCGGTTGCATAGATTTCCGTGCCTACTTTGGCGGAGAAGTCCATGCCGGAGTGGAAACGCGGAGTTCGGTAGATCGGGTCGATACGTACACCGTAGCCGGATGCCGTGCGACGTAGGTCCTTGTTGGAGATTGGCTGGATGGCAGGGATGCAGCGGCTGCGTTCTTCCTGGTTCTTACCCAGTTTGATCAACTCTTCCAACGAGTTGGATTGTATATAAAGTTGTTTGCTGAGCATGTCCATTTTCTGGGTGGTAGAGACAACCAGTTCCGGATTGGACAGGTTCAGCAGATGTTCGTAGCGGTTGGTTCCCCCGAAACCTGATTTACGTACCGATTCGGGAATGGATTCGGCCTGGAAAATGGCGCGGTACAGGTTCTCATCCCTTTGCTGTATATCATCCAACACTTCCAGCGCATTGGTGAGACGTAATGAAAGTACTTCATACTGAGTCTGCAACAGCTTGTTTTCCTTTTTCATCAAAGACTCTACCGGCGAATCGATCGTGTACATCATAATAAAGAATACACCGATACCGATTGCCGCACCGATGCTCAAATGACGGAGCACAATGAAGAAACGGTCTCTGGCGGAGGGGTAAACACGGTCGTAACTGAGCGTATTCGGGTTATATAAGTAATATGTTTTTCTTGTTTTAAACAGTTTCATTGAATATTTTATTGCTTGGATACGTGCAAAAATAATAATTTGCAGTACTTTTGCAAATTGTTTTTCAGAATATTAACGAGAACTATATAATAGATTATGTTGACAGCAAAAGAAATTCGTGAATCGTTTAAAGAGTTCTTCGCTTCCAAGCAGCACCAGATTGTACCGTCTGCTCCTATGGTCGTGAAGGGGGACCCGACATTGATGTTCACCAATGCGGGCATGAACCAGTTTAAGGATATAATCCTGGGAAATGTACCCATTAAATATTCACGTGTCGCGGACTCGCAGAAATGTCTTCGTGTAAGCGGTAAACATAACGACCTGGAAGAGGTAGGACACGATACCTATCACCACACGATGTTCGAAATGTTGGGAAACTGGTCGTTCGGTGATTATTTCAAGAAAGAGGCCATCGGATGGGCATGGGAATATCTGGTGGATGTCCTGAAGCTGGACCCGAAACGTTTGTATGCAACCGTATTCGAAGGAAGCCCTGCCGAAGGTTTGTCGCGCGACGACGAAGCTGCCGGTTACTGGGAACAGTTCCTGCCGAAAGATCATATTATCAATGGTAACAAACATGATAACTTCTGGGAAATGGGTGATACCGGTCCTTGCGGTCCCTGTTCGGAAATTCATATAGACCTTCGCTCTGACGAAGAACGTGCCGTTTCTAGCGGTGCAGAGATGGTAAACAAAGACCATCCGCAGGTAATCGAGATCTGGAACCTGGTGTTTATGCAGTTCAACCGCAAAGCCGACGGTTCGTTGGAACCGCTGCCTGCGAAGGTGATCGATACGGGTATGGGATTCGAACGCCTGTGTATGTCATTGCAGGGTAAGACTTCCAACTACGATACCGATGTATTCCAGCCGATCATCCAGGTGATTGCCGAAAAGACCGGAACAAAATACGGTGACAACAGACAACAGGATGTGGCTATGCGCGTTATTGCCGACCATATCCGTACAATCGCGTTCTCTATCACAGACGGACAGTTGCCGTCGAATGCCAAAGCCGGTTACGTAATCCGCCGTATCCTTCGCCGTGCCGTTCGTTACGGTTATACGTTCCTCGGACGCCGCGAAGCTTTTATGTATAGCTTGTTGCCTGTCCTGATCGAGACGATGGGCGATGCCTATCCCGAACTGGTAGCCCAGAAGACGCTGATCGAAAAGGTAATCAAGGAAGAAGAAGAATCGTTCCTGCGCACGTTGGAAACAGGTATTCGTCTGCTGGATAAGAAGATTGAAGAAACAAAGGCTGCCGGAAAAACCGTTATCAGCGGTGTGGATGCCTTTACATTATATGATACATACGGTTTCCCGTTGGACCTGACTGAACTGATCCTGCGTGAAAACGGCATGGAAGTGAATATCGACGAGTTCAATGCGGAAATGCAGAAACAGAAAGAACGTGCCCGTAATGCGGCTGCTATCGAAACCGGTGACTGGGTGGTCCTGAAAGAAGGCGAATCTAAATTCGTTGGTTACGACCTGTTTGAATGTGAAGCCGAAATCCTGCGTTACCGTAAAATCAAGCAGAAGAATAAAGAGTTGTTCCAGATCGTTCTCGACCAGACTCCGTTCTATGCAGAGATGGGTGGACAGGTAGGTGATACCGGATGGCTGATTGCCGACGATGAAAAGCTGGATGTTGTAGATACGAAGCGTGAAAACAACCTGCCGGTACATTTCGTTACGCGTTTGCCGAAAGATGTAACCGTTACTTTCACGGCGAAGATCAACGAGAAGAAACGTATCCAGTGCGAATGTAACCACTCGGCAACTCACTTGCTGCATGAGGCATTGCGCGAAGTATTGGGCACACATGTCGAACAGAAAGGTTCGTATGTTTCTCCCGAAGCGCTTCGTTTCGACTTCTCTCATTTCCAGAAAGTGACCGACGAAGAAATCCGCCAGGTAGAAAAGCTGGTAAGCGAAAAGATTCGTGCCAACTATCCGTTGGAAGAGCATCGCAATATGCCGATAGCCCAGGCCCAGGCTTTGGGTGCTATGGCATTGTTCGGTGAGAAGTATGGCGAGGAAGTACGTGTCGTTAAATACGGTTCTTCTATTGAGCTGTGCGGTGGTACGCATATCCCGGCAACCGGTATGATCGGTTCGCTGCGTGTGATTGCCGAAAGTTCTATCGCAGCCGGTGTACGCCGTATCGAAGCCGTGACGGCCGAAGGGGCGGAAAACTATACCTTCATGTTGCAGGATTCCATGCGCGAACTGAGAGCTTTATTTAATAATGTACCGAACCTGGCGCAGACGATCCGTAAGTCTATCGAAGAAAATGCGGAACTGAAGAAACAGGTTAGCGACTATGTAAAGGAAAAGGTCGCTATGTTGAAGAAAGAACTGATCGCCAAGGCTGTTGAACGCCACGGAGTGAAGGTGATTGTCTTCCGCGGTGAGGCGAATGTGGATGCCATCAAAGACCTGGCCTTCCAGATCAAGGGTGAAAGCAATAGCGATGAGAAAGTGTTCTTCGTGGCTGGCATCAAGGATGGTGCAAAATGTGCTTTGATGGTGATGCTGAGTGAACCGCTTGTTGCCGAAGGACTGAATGCAGGAAAACTGGTAAAAGATGCAGCCAAACTGATTCAGGGTGGCGGTGGCGGACAGGCCCACTTTGCAACTGCCGGCGGTAAGAACTCCGACGGTTTAGCCCAGGCCGTAGAACAGATTCTTGAAGCGGCTGATTTGAAGTAAGAAAATATATTAGATATCTCTGTAAGAAGGGGGAGTATCAGGTAATGCTGGTACTTCCCTTTTGTTTTTCAACGTAGTCTGCGATCTTGAATCTAGTCAGGAAGACTTAGATACACCTCCATTAAAAAGCATGAGTCCAGCATAGACTATGGTAATAACGTTTACAAAGGTATGTAAATATCGTAGAAAGCAAAACCTTACAGCAATTATTTCATTGGGTGAAGCAATTAAAGTATCAAATTATTCCAAAATTATCAGCCTCTGTTTATACTATTACAGCATGAAAAAGGGAATTTTATATCCTTTCAGAGAAACAACTTTACTCGTAAGTGCCAGTGTTTTAGCAGTATACTTCTTTTGATATCTAATGGTTGTCTTTATTACCATAGTCTATGCTGAACTATTCATTTTATAATACATATGGATAACAAACAACCGATATCACTAGTATTAGTAAAATTTATCCCGGTAAACCTGCTGGAAGACAGCTTGTTTGCGCAGGTGTTATCGTCTGTCGGGACTTCTGTTATCTTTAGGCCGGACAGTCGGGCAAATACACAAATCCGAACCCTGAAAGCTGCGAAACCAGCCGTTATCATTACCCCGTTTCTACCTCTGTTTTCCGTCGTTTGGGACCTGCTCGTTGCAACTTCATTATTAACTACAAATACGTCATACCATGGCAGAAAAAACATTTCTAACTGTCGACCTGTACGATAACGTACTGACAGAAAAGTCTAACGACTACACAGGCAAAGTGTCCATCACCGGCACCATCCACAACACCGATATTGCCGACCGCATCGTGAAAGCACGTACCGAATACCGTCCCGAAACGATCGTGACCATCCTCGGCATGTCCGACGAGATCAAAGTGGCGGCTATTGCAGAGGGCAAAAGTGTGGTGGACGGCGTAGGCCAGTGGCTGCTCAACTTCAGCGGGCCGCTGGAAGGCGAAAAGCCTGCCTTCGACGCTACGAAGCATAAGTTCGGTGTCACGTTTACTCCCGGGCGTGGCTTGCTGAAATTATTGAAACAATTGACGGCCAACTTCCGCGTGGCTACAACCGGTCCGGTGGTGAACGATTTTACCGACTCTGCCTCCAAGCTTGTCAACCAGCAGATCACGCCGAATTCGCCGGCCATTATCACCGGATCGAATCTGTTGATTAAGGGCGATAATCCGTCGGTAGGCATCTATTTTACGCCCGACGGGGCCGATAAGACACCGGTCAAGGTGGCCCTGGTCGTGACTAACACAACATCGCAAATCATCATCCAGGTGCCTGCCCTGCCCGACGGGCAATACCTGCTCAGCGTCACGACGCAGGCTGGCGCAGGCTATTCGCTTGTGAAAGAACCGCGCACATACCAGTTCCCGATCTTGCTGACGGTCGGCAACCAGCCGGGCGGCGGAGGCGGCGATCGTCCCGAGATCGAGTAAGCTATTAACAGGGGCATGGGAACAGCGTTATTCCCATACCCCTCAACCGTGTTGTTCCCACCTGCCTCAACAGCGTTGTTCCCATCCTGCTCAACCGTATTGTTGACACAGGCCTCAATAACGTTGTTCCCATACCCCCAATGAATAAATGTTAAAAGGAATGGGGCGACAGTTCCTATGATTCAAATAAATGCATTAATTCTTTACAAGATGAACAGAAAAATTATGTATCTCCTGGCAGGTTTCCTATTCGCCTGTTTTACTGCCATGGCAAGCACCGACAATACGATCAAACTGAAAGTCGGCGAAAATGAAAGGCTCTATCAAATTGTATCATATTCGACAGGGAATGTTGTGCGGATGAATTCTCAAAATGAATTGGGAGTAATTTCATCGTTCTTACCTCCTGCTACTAATACACTTTGGTATATCCAAATAAGTGAAGACCCGGCAGGATCGCCCAAATTCGACTTTACGAACAAAGCCTCCGGCCTTATGCTGAATATTTCGTTGGAGGGCGCAATGGCTGAGGTGGGCCATAATATTTCTTCTCGGCAATTATCCGTCGAAGGCGGTTTAAACGGCTGGACCTTTTCCAGTACCTATACGGATGGCGTTGAAAAGGGGAAACCTTTGTTTACTCATTATAAACCCGATTCTGTTATTGCTTTGAAAGTTGTGGGCAATGCTATTACAGGCGTTAAGCTGGGAGCCGATGAGGTAGAGAATGTTGCTCAATCTGACAATTCTTACCAATTCAGCTTGAAAAAGCCTGATCCCATACCATTGAAAGCTGCAGACCTGAACACCATGATGGGATTGAATCCGAATGGTAAATCCTTCAAATTGAAGTTTGACAAAGAGGTTGATTCGAATGTATTTGCAAATGAACTGACGGCTGTCAGCGATACGCTGGAAGATACTCGCGATACGCGGTATAGTAATTGTGTAACCCTCATCAATACTTCGACCGGCAAATACCTGCGTGTGGATACGGCTTACCATGATACGGCAGAAGGTAATTTTCTGCAGATTACGGATACGGCTTCAACGGAAACATATATAGGTATGCAGGTTTCACCAGCACTTGCAAATGGTCTGGTAACGGATAACTATGCCTTTCAATTTCAATATTCCCCCTTTTCAGATAGCATTTTTATTATTGCTGCCTCGGCGATATTGGAGAAGGAAGCCGGTAAGTCATGGGCGGGATCTACACTTACAACCAGGTATCAGTCTCTGGAAAATTTGCATATAGATGTTAAGGACTTAACGGATTCCAATATTTTAACGGTAGGTACAGGCTCTCCGTATATCGTTTTTGATACAGATTATTATTCTCCGTTCGCTTCCACGAGAACAACTCTTCCAAGTGACCTGTATGTTATTCGAAGTACGGACGGGCACTATTTGTCGGTGCCGCTTGATGGCGATACCACCGTTCAGTGGGTGGCGTTGGATAAGGAGGCAGATGTTTGGGCGATGCCTTCTTTCCAGTGGGTGATTGAAAAGAATGCGACTGTTTCCGATAGTTCGGGGGTGAAAATTACGAACCGTGAATTCGGTAACGCAACAAAAGTATTCTATAATGTTCTTTTGGATAAAACAACTCCGGTTGAGTTGGAAGATCAAAAGGGAGTATCCAAAAGTGTCGGCCTGGATGGTTTCCTTCGTGCTTCGGCAGACGTTAAAGCAGAGCGCTATCTGGGATACAAATATCTTACTGACGACGAGATGGCATTTTACCGTTATAAATTCCGTTATTTGAAAGATGCTCCTGCTGAAGAGTATATCGGTGTGAATGACGTAGGCGACGATCCTGTGTTGTATGTCGGTGCCGGTTCGGATTTCTTGTTGCAGCAAGTCGGCAGTCAGGCGGAAGAATACGGGTATACCTCGCTGAAAGTTTCCGGTCTGGAACCGTTACGCCGTATGCAATATAGCCTGAAACTCAATCATCCGAAAATGATTTCCGGACAAAAGGCAACAGACGTGGTCTTGGATACCGATAATCATTTTGCTGTTTCTGCATCGGGCACACCGGCCCCGTTTTTGTTGAAAGCTATCAGTGGAAAGAGTATCGGCAATGCAACCGTCCCGTTCTATGCGTTTATCCGGCCGGGTACGCAGGCAGGCGATACGGTGAAGGTCGGCATCGACGATACCGACCGGCATTTGAAGAGCCAGTCTTTGACCGGATCGCCGACTGCCGCTTTCTCTGTGGAAGTGAGCGAATATCACCTGTACAGAAAACTCCGGCTGGAAAAAGAGGGCGTTGCTGCCGACAACAATCCTGATACGGTGAATTTCTTCCCGGCAACCGTTCCTTCGGGCAGCAGTATCGAATTCCCCGGCGGGAAAAGTACGATCTATGTGGATACGGCTTATGTGAACCGGGGCACAGGTGCGATCAAACCGCAATACCTGCTGGCTGTCGACGTCCGGTTTATACCGGAACTCAATGCGGTTGCTTGCACAAAGAATCATTCTCATGGCTACGACCTGGCAGGCAATGCACTCGATGAATATACATGCCCTTATGCGATCCGGCATGAAGGCGGCTATGTGAGAGGACGTTACCTGATGTCGGACGATTATAATTCGGGTGGGGAACTGTCCTTCGTCGAAGCCATTCATAAAGACGATACCTTATATATCCTGACGGCGGAGGAGGCAAAGCTTGCCGATCCGGTCGATTTCAGGGCTCTGACAGGCACGCAGATCCGCCTCGACAATAACGATCATAAGAATGCCGCCTTCTCTTTCCGTTTCACAGGAAGTAATCCTGAAAACTTCCTGATCGAAGCGAAGCAGTATGATGGAGAAGGGATAGGCCCGATGCAGGGCGGCTGGATAAAGTTCGAGAATGGTCAGCCGGTTGTTTCCCAAATGTCGTTTGACGATGCACGTGCAAACGGTACTGTTTTTACTCTCCGGACATCGACCGGATCGCCGAGGGCAAACGTTGCGGCTCTTTCTTCTGATGCCCCTACCGTCGACGGCTGGTACACCAGGCCTGTTACCCTGACTGCTCCTGCGGGTTATACCATTGCTTTAAAAGGTAATCCTGACTATGCCGCTTCGTTCGTCTGGGCGACCGAGGGCAGCAACGAACTGACTTATTCCCTGAAGCAAGACGGAACCGGCAATACGGAAGATAAAACAATCGTTATCAAACTCGACCTCACGGATCCTTCCATCTCCGCTACCGTCAATGATTTAGATTATACGCTCCATTTTGCCGACGGGGAAAAGGGGAGTGGCATCGACCGGCTTTTTATCGATGGCCGCGAAGTTGCTGTCAGTGCCGGAACAAGTTCTTGTAGTAATACCGGTTCCGCTGGAAAGCATACCGCCTTGCTGACGGACTGTGCCGGACGCGTCGCGACGGTCGACTTTACGCTGACTGCCAAAGTAGACCCGCCTGTACCGGTCTTTTATACCGTTACGCTTCCTGCTGTCGAAGGGGTGCAAACCGATCCTCCGGCAGGCGATTATACGGTGGAAAGCTGGGACAACTTCGGATTCTCCCTGGCCTTGGAGGAAGGTTACCGCCTGCATTCACAGCCGGTTGTCAAGGCGAACGGCGATATTATCACTCCACGTATTTCCGACGGCAAATACATCATTAAGTACATACGGGAGGACAAGGCCGTAGAAATAGAGGGTATCGTAAAAGATGATCCGGTAGCAAACGCGCAGATTAACGCTGATATTCGCATCCGTTCTGTCGGCCGGATGATTTATATCGATCTGCCCGCTCCGCTCTCCTGCCGCCTGACGAACCTTGCAGGCAAAACAATCCGCCGACTGCAGCTGTCTTCCGGTGAAAACTGTATCGATGGCCTGGCTGCAGGTATTTATATCATCAATCTGACAGATATGCCAGGCATAAAGGTGATTTGTAAAGAATAGAATTCTCTCCCCCCCCCCCATTCTCATCCTGATCATAGCTGTCGGGTATGGGGATGGGGTGGTTCGGTTATTGCCATTACACCTTTTTATTCGTAACCTTCCTCTATTTGCATAGAAATCACTGTTTTTTGATGTATATTTGCCTGTGCAAAAAATACAAATTAAATAGATTGTCATTGTATGAAAATGTGTAAACAGCAAAAAGTCTCCCGTATCCTTACGCTCTGTGGAGCAGCAGCGACTTCATTGTTGCTTTGGGGTTGTAGTGGTGCAGGGGCGACAACCGAATCGTTCGAACGTTCGGACTACTATACGCGTGGTATAGGGCAATATCCCGGTAACCCGAAGGAGGATTTCTCTCCTGATTTGGCTCCGGATAAGTCAAATTATCGCAATATAGCCCTTCTGCGTTCGGCTTTCAACTCCTCGAGTCATGACTATAACCTGACGGCGCAGTTAGTGACAGATGGTATTATAACCGACCAGCAACCTCAGTATTTAATACTATCGACTCCGGCGGGCGAAGCTCCCCGGCGTGAACGCGAATGGATGATCGACGAAGGTCCGTATTCCCGGAATACATTTGAAGGGGCGGATACTTATTTCCAGTTCGCACTAAAGAATTACAGCAAACAAGCCGACAAGCTGGTGCTGACAGGTACTCTTATTTATGACGACCAGTTGGCAAAAGACGGTTATGAAATTATCTGCCAGGGTTCCAATGACGGACAGAACTGGACCGAGGTCGGCAAACTGAGCGGTAAAGGATTGCCGGGTGACGCTGTACGTTATCGTATACCGGTAACCGACCCGAACAAGCAGACCGAACAGATTTCCATGCCGGTCCGTAAACTGAATGAAACCATAACATTCGATAAAGAGGCGAATTACTCCAATTACCGTGTTCTATTGAAGATGGCGGGTGCCCATAGCTGGGTGTTTACGGCAGCCGATTTCTATAATAAGGACGGAATGGTGGAAATGAAACCTTCCCAATTCTTCAATAGTGCCTGGATGAGTGCCACTACGGGAGAAGAATGGTTGTATGTAGACCTGGGTAGCCAGTCTGAATTCGACAAAGTCGTTTTACGCTGGATAAACAAAGCCGTAAAAGGTAAAGTACAGGTTTCCGATAATGCTGAACAGTGGACGGATGTCGCTGAACTTCCCGGTGGGGAGGAACTGGTCGATGAAATCTCGCTGAACGGTAAGAAGAATGCGCGTTATGTGCGTATCCTGATGCAACAGCCGGCCAACGACAGCCGTTATATCCTGAGCGAACTGGAAGTGATGGGTAAAGGCGGCCTGGTTCCGCAGCCTGTGGCTGCACCTGCCGCATCGAAAGGCGAAATCTATTTGTCCGGCGGCAACTGGAAACTTCAGCGTGCTTCGGAAATAACGGCCACGGGAGAAGAAATTTCGACTCCCGGCTTCCAGCCTGAAAACTGGGTTGTTGCCACGGTGCCGGGAACTGTCTTGAGCAGTTACAAGAATATCGGTGCCATTGCCGATCCTAACTATGCAGATAACCAGTTGCAGATATCCGAGTCGTTCTTCAATTCCGATTTCTGGTATCGTGACGAGTTTGAGGTACCGGCAGACTTTAAACAGGATCGTGTGTTCCTGAATTTCGACGGTATCAACTGGAAGGCGAATGTATATGTAAACGGAAAACAGGCAGGCCGCATCGAAGGTGCCTTTATGCGTGGCAAGTTCGATGTAACGGACCTGATCGTTCCGGGTAAGAATGTGGTAGCCGTGGAGATCATCAAGAACCAGCATATCGGTGCTATCAAAGAGAAGAATGCACAGAGCACGGACTTCAACGGCGGTATCCTGGGGGCTGATAACCCGACATTCCATGCAACGATCGGCTGGGACTGGATCCCGACAATGCGTGGCCGTAATATCGGTATCTGGAATGATGTCTTCCTGACAACGACCGGAAAAGTGACGGTAGCTGACCCGCTTGTTAAATCGGTTCTGCCGTTGCCTGATACGACTTCTGCTAAACTGACGGCGGAAGTGATCGTGAAGAACCATGATGCAAATGCGGTAAAAGGTATGCTGGAAGGCAAGATCGGTGATATCACATTCCAACAGCCGGTGGAACTGGCAGCGGGCGAAGAGAAAGCGGTTGTCTTCGATGCAAAGGATTTCGCTCAGTTGAATGTTCAGAATCCGCGTCTCTGGTGGCCTAAAGGCTATGGAGAACCTAACTTGTATGATGCCAGCTTCACATTTAAGATAGATGATAAGGTATCGGATGCCAAAGACTTTAAAGTCGGTATCCGCCAGATGACCTTCAATGAGGATAATCAGATTTTGAGTCTCTTTATCAACGGCCGTCGTTTTGTTGGCCGGGGCGGTAACTGGGGATTCAGTGAATCCAACCTGAATTACCGTGCACGTGAATATGATATCGCTGTGGCTTACCATGCCGATATGAACTTTACAATCATGCGTAACTGGGTGGGTATGATTGGTGATGAAGAACTGTATGAAGCCTGCGACCGCCACGGTATCGTGGTTTGGCAAGACTTCTGGCTGGCGAATCCGGCTGACGGTCCTGATCCTTACTATCCCGAAATGTTTATTGCCAATGCGGAAGATTATGTGAAGCGCATCCGTAACCATGCTTCCATCGGTATCTATTGCGGTCGTAACGAAGGTTTCCCTCCCGAACAGATCGACAAGGCGTTGCGCCGGATCATCAAAGAGGATCATTCGGATATACATTATATATCCAGTTCGGCTGATGATGTAGTAAGCGGTCACGGTCCGTACCGTATGCTTCCTGCAAAGGAATACTTCACATTGAAGACCGGTAACGACAAGTTCCATAGCGAACGCGGTATGCCGAACGTGCTGACCTACGAAAGTATGCTCCGTACCTTCTCTCCGGAAGGTATCTGGCCGCAGGATAACCAGTGGGGTATGCACGACTATACCCGCGAAGGTGCACAGGGTGCTACTTCTTTCAACGAGATTATTGCGAAAGGATACGGCGAACCCCGTAGCGCCAAAGAGTTTGCCGAACTGGCGCAGTGGGTGAACTATGACGGTCACCGCAGCTTGTTTGAATCCCGCAGCCAGAACCGTAAAGGTTTACTGATGTGGATGAGTCATTCCTGCTGGCCTTCTATGGTATGGCAGACCTATGATTATTACTTCGAACCGACAGCCGCTTACTTCGCTATCAAGAAGGCTTCCGAACCGTTGCATATCCAATGGAATCCGGTAACCGATGAAGTAGAAGTCGTAAACTACAGTGGTGGCAACCGTAAGGGCTTGACAGCTAAGGCACAGGTGCTGAATATGGATGCTTCTGTAGCCTGGGAGAAAGAAGTTGCTATTGACAGCAATGAAGATACGACCAACAAATGTATTCAGCTGGAATTCCCGGATAACCTGTCGAAGGTTCACTTTATCAAGATGGTCTTGGCTGAAAACGGAAAGGTTATTTCCGAGAACTTCTATCACAGAAGCCTGGAAGAAAACAACTACCAGGATCTGCGTAATCTCCCGAAAGTAGCATTGAAGTCCGATGTCACGACCAACAAGGGAACTGATGGAAACTGGAACGGCACAGTCGTTATCGAGAATACTACTTCAACACCGGCTTTGATGATTCGTGTAAATGTAGTAGGCGACAAGGATGGCGAGCAGTTCCTTCCGATGTTCTATTCCGACAACTACTTCGCTCTGCTTCCGGGTGAAAAGAAAGAAATCAGCTTCCGTTGGGAAGACGAAGACACCAGAGGCAATGCACCGAAAGTGGTTGTGTCAGGATATAATGTAGAATGATACTGATAGATTTTAGATAAAAACCGTTCACCATCTGCTGCGTGTAGGACAACTGTCTGTTTTCTGGTTGTTTGACGGTGAATAGCGGGGGTGAAAGGTTTGTGGAAAAGGTGAATGGCTGCTAACAACCATTCACCTTTTCTGCTAAGAATTGAATCGCCTTTTCTTTGAAGGGAAAGAGGAGGGTTTACTTATTTCTGACTGTGAATCAAAAAAAGGTATTCTCCACTGTTGGAATAAATAAAATATTGCCTACATTTGTCCCGTTACCTGCTATCGGGTAATAAAACAACTAAAACTATTGACTTATGGAAAAGTATGTGAACATCATGCTCGACAAGGCTTTTAAGACCGTATTCGGTGAAAAGCAGGTAGCAATCGACTTTATCAACGCCACGCTCGAGGGTGAACGCTGGGTAAAAGACCTGACCTATCTCGATAAAGAAATCCAACCGGAAGTAATAGAACAGCGCACGGTGATCTTCGATCTCCTTTGCGAAGATGCGGACGGGAGCAAATTTGTACTTGAAATGCAGAATTGTCCCCAACATTATTTCTTTAACCGTGGATTTTATTATATTTGTCGACTAGTCTCTCGTCAGGGAGAGAGCGGAGCTGACTGGAAGTATAGCTTGCTTCCGGTATATGGCATCTACCTGTTGAACTTTAGTCTGCCTGAATTTCAGAGTTGGCGCACCGATGTGGTGCTGGCCAATGAGGCGACAGGGAAAACTTTTGGCGAGGTCAAACTGAAACAGATTTATCTGTCGTTCGATCTGTTCAATCTAAGAGAAGAGGAATGCAAAACGCCTCTTGAGAATATGGTTTATATATTGAAGAATATGAATTTATTTGATATGTCTCCGTTTAAGGAGAAAAATGATGCTTTCAAACGCCTGCTCGATGTAGCAAACCTGAATGCAATGACTCCTCACGAACGGGCAGTTTACGATGAGAACCTGAAGATTTACCGTGACTGGCGCAATACGCTGGAATATGCGGTAGAGGAAGCAGAGGTGAAAGGCATGAAAAAAGGCAAACTTGAAGGAAAAGCCGAAGGACAACGTCAAATTGCTGCCAACTTAAAAAATCAGGGAGTTAATATTGAGATAATTGCCCAGTGCACCGGCCTGTCTGTTGAAGACATAAACGAATTGTAATCTATTCACACGATATTGAATCAGCAAAGTCCCGAATCATCGGAGTACTTTGCTGATTTTTTCTTGTATACCGGATATTAACAGTAAACCTATTGGAAACTAACTATCAATCTCTTTTCTATTAGTCTGAAACATATTACCTATAAATATAAAGATGGCTGTCGTTAAGCTTGTCGACGTAGGTCGTTAAGCTTACTGACCATTATCGAAAAACTTACCGACCTGGGTGAATAAGGCAGTTGATTGTTTCTTTTGTCTTAATAGGTTATTGATTTTTGAGTAGTTTATTATTGGAGAAGTGTTAGTAGGCAAAGGTGAACGGTTGCAGGTAACCATTCACCTTTTTGGCAAACCATTCACCCTGATAATTGCCGTTTAATGTATTTTATTCCAGTTGTTTATTGACTAAAAGGTGACAGGTGAACGGTTTTTATGTCTTACTAACTATGTAGGTGTTTATCTTCCGTACAAATGTTTTGCCGAGGGAACAAATATAACATTCAGTTCCGGGTCCGGCATATCTGGGTCTAATGGGAACATAGGCCGGACGATGTTCTTATACGGAATGCTTTTGAAATCCTGATCCACTCCACCGCGGGTCAGAGCCATCACCCAGTCTGCTTTCATATTATACCATTGGTTTACCAGGTAACCCTGTTTCACCATTACAATATCCATTTCACGGGGATCTATCCCGGTACCTTCCAGGTTGGGTGTGGGGGAAGAAGTTCCCACGACGACATAAATACTTCCTGTTTTGATGATAGCGATATCGCTGCGTCTTCTGTATGGAGATTCGGAGGTCTGGTTCTGATCCTGAGCGGGACTAACATACATTACCGTGCCGGATAACCAGACAGGAGGTTCATAAGCATTGTCTGTCATAGCTCCTACCTGTCCTTCTGCATGGCCGCCTACACCAGCCTTGCGTGCGGCTTCAACCATCTCGCTTCCCGGAATAGAACAGTAAAGCAGGCTTTTGCCGTTTGGAGATTGAAGTTCCGGACGCTTCAATACCCGTGCTAATGTCCATGTAACTTCGCCTGAACCGCCACCACCGGGGTTGTCGCCCATATCGCTGATAAAGAAAGGCTTCTTGTCGCTGGCCAGGGCCAGATCGAGACATTTTTCGAGCGGATGCCCCGGAGCTTCCAATGTGAACTGGCGGCGGACATCCCAGAATTTTTGCGCCAGTTTCTTTGCGCCTGCTTCTACCTGTGCTTTGTCGTCACCGTAAACCATCACAACTCCCTGGTTGCGCCGGTCGTCTCCCCACACATAACCGATCCAGATACCTGCATCTATTACGCCCGGCATTGCTTCAACTTCGGGAACCATGGCATAAAGTGATTTGGCTGGTTCGGCACGCGTACTCGACCATTCTCCGGAAACTAATACCGGAACGGCTACCCATGCTTTATAAGCTGGACGTCCTTTACCGGAGGTTAGTCGATCCAGCAGATTGACTACGCCACGACGATGCGATTCACGTGAATCATCGTGAGGAGCTTTGCGGTAAGTTGTAATCAGGTCGGAGTTAAGGGCTACGAGCCAGGAGGCATTGCCGTGAAGGTCCATAGTGGTCGTAACAAGGACGTCGTTGCCGATAACGCTGCGGACTTTTTCCATAAACTCACCCTCCGGATCGGCTACTCCATCCACGCTGCATGCCCCGTGATTGTAAAACCAGAAAGCATCGTAAGGCATGTTCGCCTTTATTATTTCAAGTGCTTCGTTGACAAAGGCGTCGTATGATTCTTTCGTAACCGGTCCGCGGCCACCGCCACGGCCCATCAGGGAGGGAAGCCATGTTGCGGCCTGCCCCATGGCGGAATCCGGACTCAAATAATCCGGCAACGTGAGCGGCCTTCCGACTATCGGTTGCCTGTTGGGCATAAATACGCTGTTCTCGATTTGTATACCGGCAACGCCGATACGTGGTTTCTGTTGCTGCGCGGCGGCATCGTTGGTGAATGACACGACCAACAGGCAGAGACTCAGGAATAGGAAAACTTTCTTCATGGTTCGTTTAAATTTAATAGTATGACATAATAAAGATATATGGGATATATATGATTAAAATCAGGGTTAAACTTAGTGGAAATATATGAGAAATTACTCAAAGTCAGGAATATTTATTACTAATGTCCTGACTTCTTGCCTGGTAGGTCAGGATATCGTGATCATCAGACCAGTCCCCCTTATCGTTTTGATACTGACTTTTTCGTCTTGTGACAATAGTTTGCGGAGCTTCGTGACGAAGACATCCAGGCTGCGGGAAGCAAAGTAATCGTCTTCCGTATTCCAGAATTTGTCTAAAATGATTTCACGGCGGATAATTTCTCCCGGTTTACGAAATAATAGTTCCAGTATCCCGTTCTCACGGGGTGTCAGCAAGTGGCTGCTTCCGGAGATATGGTGCAAGGTCGCCTGTGCCGGATCCAATGTATATCCGCCTATTGTCCATGTCTGGTTTTTAACTTTTTCCGTATTCCCTTGCTTCATGCGGAGCAACGCGCGGACATGTGCATCCAGTTCTTCCGGCAGGAAAGGCTTTTTGACATAATTGTCCACTCCCAGTTCATACCCTTTTACCACGTCTTTCGGTGAAACACGGGCGGATGAGAAAAGGATCGGGAGCTCTCTGTCTGTCTCCCGGATACGGCGTACCATTTCGTAGCCATCCATGACCGGCATTTCGATGTCGGCAACGATAATGTCCGGTTTTACCTGCCGGTATTTCTCCAGGCCTTCTTTCCCGTTGCAGGCGATGATCACCTCATAACCGCCTATCATATCTTCCAATCCTCCCTGAATGATATAACTCAGGTTGGCATCGTCTTCTACTAATAATAATTTGATCATACTGTTGTTTCTTCTGTGGTGGATACTGGTAATGAGATGGTAAATTCACTGTATTTTCCTTCCTGGCTTTCGACGCTGACATAGCCGCCGTGCGAGCGGGTGACGTTCATGACATAATTCAGTCCCAGGCCGAAACCTGTAACACCATCGGCAGCATTGCTCCGGTTGATCGAAGCCCGTTCGAACTTGTCGAATATATGGTTTTGTGCAGCAAGAGAAATACCGATCCCGTTGTCTTTTACCTTGATTTGTGTGAATTGGTTATACCGGCAGGAAGTGATCTGTATTTCGATCGCCTCCCCGGAGTATTTGATCGCATTGTCTATCAGGTTGCTGACCGCCTCCTTCAGATATTCTTCATCCGCAAATATGTCTTCCGCTTCTATGTTTAACAGGAAAGTGACGGTTTTATTCGTCTTGGCAGTGAATAACTGTGTCAGTTCCTCCAACATCGGGCGGATAGGGATCAGGCTTTTTTCAAGCAGTAATTGTCCGTGTTCCAGCTTGGAGATGGTCAGCACTTTGTTGGTCAGGGCCAGCAGATGTTGTGCTTCTTCTTCCAGGATGTCGAAGTATTTCTCTTTCTTCTCCGGTTTTCCGTCCAGCTTTCCGCTTCGGAGGATACGGGCACCCATCAGGATCGAGCTGAGAGGTGTTTTCATATCGTGGATCATCGCATAGGAGAAGTCTTCCCGTATTCGTGCGATCTCGTCCTGTTGTTTGATAATTTTGATTTGCTTCCGGATACAGATCAGCAGGATCCCCAGCGCAATAGTCGTTCCGAAGAAAAAGTAGAGCAGTTTGCCGATAGAACCTGCCCGCGGATTTTTAATGTATGCCTGTACGCCTTGTGTCTCACTGACCGGGAAAACAAAAGTGTGCCGTTCGTTGAACAGGCGGTTGTAATCTGTGAAATAGCGGATATTCTCCCGTTGTACCGCAGCAGGGCTGTCCAGGGATACCGTATCTATGCGAAACGCCAGTTTGTCGAGATGGCGTTTGTCGAGTTCTTCCCGGAAGAGGGCGGGAAGGAATTTTGTTTTGTCTGTCTCATATTGTTCGGTAGCGTGGCAGAAAGATTCGTGTAGCTGTCGTGCCAGTTGTTCTTTTGTCAGTGAATAACTTCGCCCGATCCATTGCCCGATAAGGAAAAGGACGATTAAGGAGGTGACAGCCGATGATATAATGTAGAATGATTTCGTCATAATACTTTGATTTCATTGGCAAAGATAGGTAATTTCATTTTTCCGGCACCCTTCGCTTTCCATCTTAACGTAAAGATAACGTTGGGATAACATTCCGTTTCTTTGTTCCTCTGTATCTTTGCAATGTAGAAATCAAATAAAAACAAACGATATGGAAACAAAAGAAATGAATTTGGAAGGATACGCTCATTCGGAAGGCGTAGAGGTGAAAGTGAGTGCGGCCCGGGTAAATATAACGATATTGCTCTATCTGTTTTTTTTTGTCGTAGGCGCAGTTGTATTGTTCAATTATATTTGGGGAGATGGCTCGAGTTATGGCGCCGGATATGAACTGGGAAACATTGCCAGGCTACAGGCTTTATCTGTAAAAGGTGCAATTATTATGGCTCTTTGTTGTTTAGTATATACCTTGCTTCAATATGGTTTGCTGTATTGGTTTACCGGAAAAGATCGCCGGGCGCTCCATTGGAACACGGACTGGAAGTCATTAGGATTTCTGGTGAAGAAACCGCTGCTTTTGAAATATTACCGGATAGCGTTGCTGACTCCGTTTGTTCTGATTGGTTTACTTCCTTTTATACATGGTCTTTGTACAGGAAATGATGTCTGCTTTTTTATTGGTGTCTTCTGTATTGTGGGTAGCGGCGCTGATTGCTATTATTTCTGGAAACTTCGTTCTTTCAATGGTGACGATAAAATCGTGGATGGAGATGAGTCGCTGAGCGCTACTATTATAAAAGGTAGCTATTAATAACGTTAGTAAATATAAAACCAAAATCAGATAGACACACGAGTTTTTATAGAGAGGGCACTTTGTTAAAAGAAGTGTCCTTTTTGTGTAAATATTGGTTTAATTTATCTGTTTGATATGTGCTTTTGATATCTCTTACTGGTGTATTAATAATTTAAAACGTGATAAAAACAATAGGTGTGTATTTAATAAATACGAAAAAATAATTATATTTGCATCATTCAGATGTAGTAAAAGGAGATTTTGAGCGAGTGTTTTTTATTTCAGTGCGAGTTTATTTTATTTATTATTAATTTTGTTAACGTAACTAGTATTAAATGAAGACCTATTACCGATTACAATTGGTTTTGGCTGCTTTCGCTCTGTCGTTCCCGGGAAGTATGATGGCAGAACTGGCTCCCAAAAGTGGTATCGAAGCCGTAGCGCAGCAAAGCGGACGGATTACAGGTACAGTCATGGATGAACTGGGCCCCGTTATCGGAGCAGCAGTTGAAGTTAAAGGAACCCATAACGGTGTAGTGACCGATTCTGATGGTCGCTTTACATTATCAGGTTTAAAAAAGGGAGCTATTATCCGAATAACCTATTTGGGGTATGTAGCTCAGGAAATTCCTTATACAGGACAAGCTACATTAGATGTCACGCTGGTTGAAGATTCCCAGGCTTTAGGTGAAGTGGTTGTGACCGCTTTGGGTATTGCTAAAGAAAGTAAAAAATTGGGTTACTCAGTAACCACGATTAAATCAGACGATTTGATCAAAGCGGGTACTCCAAATTTTGCTACAGCTTTATATGGTAAAGCTTCCGGTGTACGAATTCAAAACACGCAAGGTGGTGCAGCCGGTGGTGTTTCCATTACTGTCCGTGGTTTGTCTTCCATCAATGGAAATACACAGCCGCTGGTTATCTTAAATGGTGTACCTATCCGTAATGGTAATTCCGGTACAGGTAGCAGTAATAGTTCTGATTTCTCTAATATCGGATTGGGAAGTACACAGATGGGGAGTGTGCGTTCCAATGGTTTGACTGACATTAACCCCGAAGATATCGACCAGCTAACCATCCTGAAAGGTGCTGCCGCTACTGCTCTTTACGGTTCGGAAGCTGCTAACGGTGCTATCATTATCACAAGTAAGAAAGCCAAAGGTGCTGGCGTTACTGTAGACGTTAACGCTACATTTCAGGCTAATATAGTTGCTTATGTTCCTGAAATACAGACCACATATGGTCCTGGTACAGGTAATGCCGACTGGACGGCAGATATGATAGCAAACGGTGGTTTCAGAAAAGATGCAGCAACCGGCAAATTGTATCCTGCTTATAACTCTTATCAATGGGGGCCTGCTTATGATGGCAGGGAAGTATTGTATATCGACGGATCCACCCGCGCATATTCTCCGATTTCTTCGAATCCGTGGAAACAATTGTTCCGTACCGGTACTGACCAGACTTACAATATCGCTATCAATCAAGGTAGTGAAAATTCCTCCAACCGTTTCTCTTATACAACACTGTTGGAAACTCCTACTGCTTTGACCGGTTCGTATAGCAAACACAATTTTAGTTTGGTGGGTAATTTGAAGTTCAATGACAAACTGTCTTTGGATTATACAGCCAACTATATTTCCCAACATGTAGTAAACCGTGCGCAGGCTTCTATCGGTATGTATGGAGGTTTCGATAACATGTTCGGTGCATTCCTGGATATCCCTTTAATGAAACAAATGTATAAGACAAGCCTGGGGTATAAAAATGATGATAAAGGTTCCGGTCCGACTCCTGATGAGGCTTTCAAATATGGTTCGGACGGTAGTTTTACAAAAGGTGTGCGTGATATTTTGTGGGATACCAATGAACATGAGAGCGATGAACTGGAACAGCGTTTGATAGCCAGTGTGGCTCCGACCTGGAAAATCTTTCCGTTCCTGACAGCTAAAGGACGTCTTTCCACCGACTACACTTCTTCGAAAATGACAGATAAAAGTAATACGACATTCCCTTCCGCAGCTAGTACAAGTGAATCCAGCGGTAGCTATTCTACTTTGTCAAAGTTTTATCAGGTGACTTATGGTGACATCATGTTGATGTTTGATAAACGGTTGAATGACAAATTCAATTTGACAGCCGCTGTAGGTTGGCAGGCTCGTTCTGAAAAGATGAACAGTTTGCAGGTTGGAACAAACGGTGGTTTGATGATTGAAAATACATTTATGATCGGTAACTCCTATAAGACGATCAATATTGGTAATGACAACGAACGCAATATGGAGTTACTGAAGACTGCCTGGTTGGAAACAATCGGCCTTTCTTATAATGATTTTTTATTCCTGGATTTGACAGGGCGTCAGGAAAAGTCTTCTACACTGCCCAAGAATAGCCGCAGTTATTTCTATCCTTCCGGAAGTTTGAGTTTTTTATATACCGATGCTTTCAGAGACAACATGCCTTTCTGGTATAGTTATGGTAAATTTCGCGCATCTTATGGTATTGTAGGTAATGCCCCGGAGGCATATGCTGCTAATATGGCGTATACATTTGGTAGTGGTCCGGGCTGGAGCTACAATCAGGTCCCGAATAATTTGGGTAACGAAAACCTGAAGCCTGAGAAGACAAAAGAGTTTGAAATCGGTATCGAAAATAAATTTTTTAATAACCGTGCAGGCTTCGAAGTATCTTACTATAATAAGAAAATTACTGATATGTTGTTGAAAACAGCTTTGGCTCCGTCCAGCGGTAGTGAAACTATGTGGGTGAACTCAGGTGTCATGAGTAATAAGGGAATTGAAATTTCAGCTTATGGTACACCGATAGAAACGAAAGATTTCAGCCTGGAATTGAAAACCAACTTAGGTTTCAACAAGAATAAGATCGAATCTTTAGTGGAAGGTATTAATTTTATTGAAACAGGTGATTTTGCCAGCAAAGTCGGTAAGAACTACTCTTATGTAGGACGTCCGATGGGTGATTTCCTTGCTGCTATTAATCAAACAGTGGAAGATGGCCCGTATAAAGGTCGCAACATTGTTAATGCGGATGGTAATTATGTGATGTCACAAGACTATGAGTTTGTCGGTAATGCTATGCCTAAAGTTGTCGGTGGTTTGGGTATTACTGTGGCTTACAAGCGCTTTGTATTGGATGTTATGACTGACTTCCGTTTTGGCGGCTATATCGCCAACGACTGCTATCGCTATACCATGGCGACTGGTGTTAATCCTGAAACAGAGCATCGTGAAGGGGAAGGATTCTTACCTTATACTTATAACAATGGTCTTGCTGCTCAGACCGGTATTATCCTGGATGGAGTTGTTTCTGACGGAAACGGAGGATGGAAAGAAAATGACAAAGTAATCGCTTATGAAGATTATATTCAGTCGAAGAATGCTTGGGGAACAGCTCCGGGAGTACCAAATGGTACGTATCAATTCTTCAAGAATAATTGGTGGAAACTCCGTGAAGTTGCTTTGTCTTACAACTTCTCGAAAGATTTGATCAAACATGCTGCGATAAAGAACCTGACTTTGTCGGTATTCGGTCGTAACTTATTCTACTTCCATAAATCTATACCTAACTTCGATCCTGAAACGAGTAATGGTACAGACTGGAAGAGCCAGTTGAGTATTGGTGGTTCTGCCTCTCCGACACGTTCGGTGGGTGTTTCTCTGCGCGCAACTTTTTAATCACAATACAATTAATACGTGGAAAATATGAAAAAAATATTTCTATATTCGGCTTTGCTGGCAGCGATGGTTACATTTAATGGTTGTAGCGAAGATGATTTTGACAGCAAATATAAAGATCCGTCAAAGGTTTCAGAGGTGACATTGGATAAAATGATGTCCGGATGTATGCTTAGGGCCAACGATTGGGCTTGTTCTACTTATGGACGTTATTTCGGTTATGATCCTCAGTTGATGGGGAAATTATCCAACTCTTTAGGATTTACCTTGAGCGGAAGTGTTTATTATCATGATGAATATGAAGATTATGGACAACCTTATAACAACTATCCGTCGATGGTGACCGATTTTAAGAAGATGCAGGAGGTATATGATGCACTGCCTGAGGAAGAGAAGCCAAAAAATGAAGGGTATTTGTTGGCTGCTGAAACTCATCTGTACGGGATGATGATTTTCATTTTGAGTGAATACAACGATATTCCTTTCAGTGAAATTGGTCTGGTAGCTCTTAATGGCGATGTCTCTTATGCCAATCCTCATTATGAAGATGGCCAGCAATTATTTGAAATGATCCTGGACAGGCTGGGTGAAATCGACAAGAAATTTGCAGCAATAGAAAAGCCCTCTGCTTTTGGCGGACAAGATTTTATCAACAAGGGTGATATGACGTTATGGCGTCGTTATGTAAACTCTCTCCGTTTGCGTGCAGCTTTGCGGGTGTCTACACAAGGTCCTCTGGCTTCAAAAGGGCAGGCTATTTTGAAAGAGATTTTGGAAGGTGATTATCCGATTGTAGAGGATATTGAACAGAATATCAAGATTGCACGTCAATCTTCCGGTCCGTTGGATATTGAAGGCGGATCAGGTTTTGACTGGCATAACCTGCAAACCGGAAGTGCTGAGATGATCAACCGTATGCAAAAAGCCGGTGACGGTGGTGTATGGGTAGAAGGGCAGGATGACCCCCGTTTGCCATTGATGTACTGTATGGCAACCGCTAATGGTGAACAACCGACTGATAAAGAAAGTGAAGTGGTAGTAGGTGATCCTTTAAAGACTGGTATCGCTCTTCCGACTGTATTCAGGGGGGCTTCTGCCAATACAAATTATGATACATTCAATGATATGTTCTTTACTCGTTTGAACAGAGGTTACTATTCTCGTGTACGTAGAAACGGATTCTTCTGGGGTAATAAAAACTGGGATCATCAGATCATTTCTTCTTTTGAAATTCAGTTTATAAAAGCTGAAGTTTACCAGCGTGGCTGGGTGACCGGAGATGCAAAAGCCGCTTTCAAAGAAGGCATCAGGCAGTCTATTAAGTTTATGTTCAAATACCAGAATGGTCGTTCTGTAACGGAAACGGATAATGGTGACAGTGACTATTTGAATGGTAAACAACAACGTTATGTGATTAATCCGGATCAATCTGTTTATGATGATGCCTGGATCGATCAGTTTGCTGAAGCAAGATGGTTAACCCATATTGACGGAACTCCTTATGCCGATGGTAATCTGGAAGCAGTCCTGGAGCAAAAATGGGTCGCATTCAGTTATCTTTATTGCGGTGAACAATGGTGTGACTTGCGTCGTACGGGTTATCCACGGATGTATTACGAAAAAGATCACGATGTAACAGCCGTTACTCCTTATCCTTGTAACCGTTTACGCTATATTGCTAAAGAACGTAGTTATAATATTCACTTCCAGGATGAAGTGGGTGCATATGACAATTATTCGGATGTCTTATTCTGGGCAAAAGCCGATTGGCATGACGGACCTACCTGGTAGGATTTTCTCTAAGTGAAAAGATCAATGCCGGCTAACTCATGTGGGATAGCCGGCTTTTTTGCTGTTTTGATATGCGCTGATCTTTGATAATCGAATAACAAATAATACCTTTGTAACCTAAGAAGCAAAATAATAAAATATATGGTCGAACAAAAAGTGGTGATCAGTAAGGATTTGAAAGCTGATTTACAGGCATTCCTTGCAGCACTGAATTACGATAAACTGTTTATTCTTACCGATACAAATACACAGGAAAAGTGTTATCCGCTGATACAGGATGTGCCGGCAATCAAAGAGGCTCCGGTAATAACTGTCGATGCCGGTGATACGCATAAAGGTTTGGAGGCTTTGTCGAATATCTGGATGCGCCTTTCCAATGAAGGGGCTTCCCGTAACTCGCTGTTGGTGAACCTGGGTGGTGGCATGGTGACGGATATGGGCGGTTTTGCCGGTGCTACTTTCAAGCGCGGGTTGAAGACGGTCAATATCCCTACAACACTGATGGCCTCGGTCGATGCTGCCGTGGGGGGTAAGACCGGTATTAATTTCAACGGATTAAAGAACGAAATAGGTTCTTTCTATCCGCCGGAATGCGTGTTTATCGATTGTGAATTTCTTCGTACGCTGGATAGGGATAACCTGTTATCCGGCTATGCGGAAATGATTAAACATGCGCTGATCAGTTCGATGGATACCTATGCGACAGTTATGTTATTCGACCTCGACCAGAAGATGGATTATGCATTCCTGAATAAGATGGTGGCGCAATCGGTTGCCGTTAAGGAACGTATCGTGGCAGAGGACCCGAAAGAACACGGTATCCGCAAGGCTTTGAACTTCGGCCATACGATTGGACATGCTTACGAAAGTCTTTCTTTCAAAAAGAACCGTCCTCTATTGCACGGTCATGCGGTGGCTGCCGGTATCGTGAGCGAGTTATATCTGTCCCACAAGCTATGCGGTTTCCCTTCGAGCAATCTGAGCCAGGTTATCCAGTATATCAAAGAATATTATCCGGCTTTCATCTTCGATTGCAAAGATTACGAAACTTTATATGAACTGATGACCCATGATAAGAAGAATGAAGGTGGTATAATCAACTTTACCCTTTTGTCTAAAATCGGTGAGGTTCAGATAAATCAGGCAGTGACAAAGGAAAAAATCCTGGAGTCGTTAGATTTTTACCGCGAAAGTTTTGGTGTATAAAGGAAAAATATTACCTTTGCAGCCGTAAAGAAAACGGGGTGTAGCTCAGCCCGGTTAGAGTACGCGTCTGGGGGGCGTGTGGTCGGAAGTTCGAATCTTCTCACCCCGACATTTGCTGAGCGGAAAGGGAGTTAAGTTTTATGCTTGACTCCCTTTTTATCTTTCTGCTTTACTTATCCACCAACATCAATCCGACCCCTCTTATCGTTTTTATCAATACAAGCGGGTCATCTTCCAGGAGTTTTCTAAGTTTTGCTATAAAAACATCTAATGTGCGTGATGCAAAATAATCGTCTTCCGTATTCCAGAAACGGCTGAGGATTGCTTCCCGTTTTATTGTTTCGTTTTTGTTTTCTGCCAGAAGTTGTAGGATTTGTGCTTCCCGTACAGTCAGTATTTTCTTCTCGTTTGTCTCATCATTGCGGAGGGAAGCATGTTCTGCATCCAGCGTATAACGGCCGATTTTGTAAAATCCGCTTTCATTCCGTGTCTTTGTACCCTCCTTCATTTTTAGTAATCCATGAATATGGGCATCCAGTTCATCGGGAACAAAAGGTTTTTTGATGTAGTTGTTTACACCTATTTTGTAGCCTTCCCTCACATCTTTAGGGGAAGTCAGGGCGGAAGCGAATACGATTGGAGTATCGCCGTCTGTTTCACGGATGCGTTCCACCATCTGGAAACCATTCATGACAGGCATGTCGATATCCGAAATGATAATATCCGGATGATGCTGTTGCCAGGCTTGCAAACCTTCCATGCCGTTGCCGGCGGTTATGACTTCGTATCCTCCGATGATATCCTGTAATCCGCTTTGTATGATATAGGATAAAGTCGGGTCGTCTTCTACTAAAAGTAACTTTATCATGATGCTGTTGTTTTTCGTGGAATATATAAGGTAAATTCACTGAATTCACCTTCCAGGCTGTTTACTATCACTTTTCCTTCATGGGCTTCCATCACCTGATATACATAATTCAGTCCCAGGCCGAACCCGGTTGTTCCGCCCGATTTTGTACGCAAAGATGCAGAGGCGCGTTCGAACTTGTCGAAAATCGTTTTCATATCCTTTTCGGAGATTCCGATACCGTTATCCCGTACTTTGATAAGCGTATATTTATCTGTTACCAGTGAACTGATATCTATATTGACAGATTCTCCGGAATATTTGATGGAGTTATCCAGCAGGTTGCTGATGGCTTCTTTTATAAATTCATCATCGGCGTATGCCGTGTCTGCCTGGAGATTAATTGTGATATGTACCGGTTTGGTCGCCTTTGTGGTGAACTTCTCTTTTAAGTCGGCCATCATTGGTTGCAGTTCAATGGTGGATTTGGCCATTTCCAGTTTATGATTTTCCAGTTTGGAAAGAGTTAACACTTTATTGGTCAACATTAACAGATGGTCTGATTCGTTTTCTATGATGGTGAAGTATTTCTCTTTTATCTCCGGTTTATCGTCCAGTCGTCCGCTATGCAGGAAGTTGGCACACATGATGATGGAACTGAGCGGGGTTTTCATATCATGTATCATGGCATAAGAGAAATCTTCTCTCATCCGGGCTATCTTATTTTGTTTGCTGATAATTTTTATCTGGTAAAGAATGCAGTAGACAACAAAGACCATGATAAGACCTGTTGCAACCAGCAACAGTCCCATCTGACGGAAAACAGCCCAGTAAGGATTGATTAAAACAGCCTGAAGTCCCTGACTATTATCTGATTTGATGAATGTTATATCTGTTTGTAATGCCTGATAATCATGCGGAAATTGAAAATCAGGAACAGAACTGTTTAGAACAGAACCTGTGGAGTCGACCAGGTTGCAGGTTGTCTGTGTGTGAATATTGGCTTGTTCCAACTGGACCTGGTAGATAGAATCCAGTTTATCCAGTGCCACAGGCACATGAAGAAGAGTATCCATTGTTTCCTGTATAAACAGATAAACTTTATTGACTGCATAATCACTGTAGTCAATATTGTCACTTAGATCCATGTGAAAATTTTTCTCGATCGATATATCATTACCGTCTTCATCCGTATAGTTATCCATTCTTATATGCAATTCAGTCGTGACGGCGGTCTTAAATAATTCATTACTTTTCTTGATTGTTTCATTCCTGACGGTCGAGTAGGTCGTGAACAGCCAGATACCCTGTAAAGCCAATATAGCCAGTAATCCGCACAGAGTGAGTATTTTAATCGGTCTATTATTCATGTTTCGTCATCCCTTTTTTCCCGTTAACCTAACATTAACCCGGCATTAACCCGGTCCGGGAATGCCTTGTTTTACTTTTGCTGCATCAAAGGTAAAGAATTTAAAATAGAGAGAATATGATACGTAAATGTTTTTTATTAGCAGCCGGTATATTGCTTATCAGAATGATGGCAGGTGCGCAAGATGTTAAAGGAAAAGTAGTTGATGCCTCACAGGCACCAGTCGAATCAGTAACTGTAGTAATGCAGACCATCGATTCTACATTTGTGGATGCTGTCATAACAGATATAGACGGTAACTTTATGCTGAAACAGCACCCGGATAAGTATCGTTTAATTTTTCAGCATTTATTATACCAGACCCAAATAAAAGAATATTCAGGGGAGGATGCCGGAATCATAATGATGCAGGAACAGGATTATGCACTGAACGAGGTCGTGATAAAAGGTGAACGTCCGCAGGTAAAGGTTGAAAACGGAGCGTTGGTTTATGATGTGTCAGTATTGGCCGAAAAATCGACAGTCAGCAATGCGTATGAATCCATCTTGCATCTGCCGGGAGTTATGGAACAGAATGAAAGTATCAGCCTGGCCGGTACCGGTAATGTAACGGTCATATTGAATGGAAAACCTTCTTCCATGACGAATGACCAGTTAGTCAATTTATTGAAAAACATGCCTGTATCTAATGTGGCGAAAGCAGAAGTGATGTATAATGCACCGGCAAAATATCGTGTTAGGGGAGCAGTGATTAACCTGGTCCTGAAAAACACGAAATCGGAAGAACCGTTTGTGCGCGGTGAGGTGGGAACGGAGTACATGCAGGCCCGTTATGCCAATGGAAGCGGACATGTGAATCTTTCCTTTGTGGGAAAGAAACTATCGGCTGATATTCTTTATTCTGCCGATTATCAGAAAAGGATTATTGATAATGATATTATATCTCATCATAAGATCGGAGATATAATATATGATATAGAACAATATAATAAGGGAGAACGTTGCGGACTGACCCATAATATGCGCGCCGCATTAGATTATCAGTTATCGGAAAATGATCATCTGAATATGGCTTATACTTCTGCAATCACTCCAAACAGGAAGGCCGTGGAAAAGTCTTCAGGCAATTTTTCCGAATCCTCTAATAGTAAAATGGGTGATGAACAAATGCATAATGTAAATGTGGATTATACTTCTTCCCTGGGTTTGAATGTCGGTCTCGATTATACCTATTATAATTATCCGTCCACTCAGGATTATATAAATAAGACAGAAAGTTCCGAACAATTGTTTCTGGCTGATGCCAGCCAGACAATCAACCGTTGGAATGTATATGCCGGACAGACCCATACTTTACCTTCTGATTGGGAGTTGAATTATGGCATCGACTTTACATTTGCCAAAGATAAAAGCTCGCAAATCTATCGTCCGCAGGATGGTTCCGATATGTCGGGGCTGAATACCTGTACAGATCTGAAAGAAGAAACGTATAATTTCTATGGTGGTGTTGAAAAGTCTTTCAACGACAAACTTTCCTTATCTCTGTCTGTTGCCGGAGAGTATTATAAATTAATGAATTATAAAAAGTGGGCCGTTTATCCTGCGATGCAGTTAAGCTATGCCCTTTCCGACAGCCATATCTTCCAGTTGGGATTTTCTTCCGATAAGACGTATCCGGAGTATTGGACTATTCAGGAATCTGTTAGTTATATGAATGGGTATGCAATGCTTTTGGGGAATCCGGCGTTACGGCCGTCTACCGATTATACGGCAGAACTGACATATGTTTTGAAGAATAAGTATATGTTTAATGTGTATTATAGCTACATAAAAGATTTGTTTAATCAATTGGCTTACCAAAGCCCGGATAAACTAGCATTGATTTACCAGACAATTAATTATGATTATGAAGAGAATTATGGCGCAACGGCAACAATTCCTTTCTCTGTCGGCAGTTTCTGGAATTCTCAGATTACGTTGGACGGATCTATCCTCAAAGATGTTTGCGATTCGTTTCATGCTATTCGCTTTAACCGGACAAAATTCCGGGGAATCGCAATGATGAACAATACCTTCAAGCTCTTTTCGGAACCGGATATTCGTCTGGAACTGAATAGTATGTATGTTTCGTCTTTTATACAGGGTATATATGATATTTCTCCCATCTGGAAGATAGACGCCGGTTTGAAATGGACTTTTGCCGGAAAGAAAGCTGAATTGAAATTGAAAGCGAATGATCTGTTCGATTCATTCAATCCGGATACCAAAATAAATTATAAAGGCCAGCACCTGATAATGAATCAGAGACGTGATAGCCGGAACATTTCAGTTTCGTTCGTTTATAAGTTCGGTGGCTATAAAGCTAAAGAACATAAATCGGTCGATACTTCCAGGTTTGGATTTTGACGGAGGTTTGATTAGAATTCTATCGTTTTCTTTTCCCTTTCATTTTTAATGACAGCGTTTCGTTCCAGGGGTTTACTGTAACCCTGGTCGAAACGCAAACTGATTTTTACCAGGAACATGTTGTTGTATGATTTCAGGTGGCGCGAAGTATTTTCCTGGTAAAGCGATGTTTCCAACATTCTCTGCTGGTTATGTCTGATACCTGCTGAAATGGGCGGAATGTAGGAGAGCGCAACAGATATCCGTTTATTCCAGAATAGCTTGTTTGCGGATATCAGCCAGTTGTCTTTATCGGTCATTTGATATCCCTGGCTGAGGATTTGCTTTTTCATATTCCGGTAATATCCGACCTGAATACCAAACGATTTGGCAGGGTGGTAATAACTTATTTTTGAGTTGGCAAGCCATCCGTCCGGTCTTGTTCTGATTTCGGCGTTCAATGCTTCTCCGAGGTAATATGCCACATTGTTTTTGAATCGGATATAATTGCCGAAAGGCTGATCATAAGTGATTTGCAAACTATATTCTCTTGTGTTTATATTACAGAAAGACCTGTATAACTTATGTCCTTTTTCGATATATAACTCACTGATTTCATCATGAACATAATTGAGTGCAGGGGTAATTGTTATCCGGTTACCTAATGAAATGCGGGCGGAAACAGTATGCCGGATGGCAGATTTCAGTTCTGGGTTTCCTATTTGTGTCAGGAACGTATCGATTACCAGGCTCATAGGGCTGAGCTGGTATAATAAAGGATAATGCTGATTAGTTGAATAACTGGCATTTATGTTTATGTTTTTATTGATGCTGATGTTGGCCTGTATGTAAGGCAGAAACCGGGTATAATTACTTTTTATATCTCTGTCATATGAGCTTATATGCTCGATGGCAGCCCCGAATTTAGTCTGTATTTTCGTTGAAGGACTAAATTTCATGTAGGCAAATACTTTATTCCGATATTCCCGGTAGTCCAAAAAGCCTCTGCCGTGACTACTTTCCGATCCATACATTCTCCAGGCATTGGAATATCCTAAGTTCATCGATATCTGGGACGATAACGAATATTTTCCTTCGACATTAAATAATGTATGGTTTTTATACTCGTTGTATGTATCCTGGATTATATAGTTCGATGCATCGTTCTGGTCGTATTGGTTTTTTATATCATTGTAATAATAATTGTATGAAAAATCGCTATATAACCGGAAACGTTCGCTAAACTGTCCCTGATAATACAGTGTGCCGACAAATGTGTAATCAGATGTGGCAGTTTCTGTTGAATTTTTGATCGTGCGTCGGTCATTGTTACTTATATCCGTACGTTCCATGGTGTATATCTGGTTTGTTTCTGTTTTGCCGGATACATAATCACCTTGGATGCCAACCGTTTGCGTCGGTGTGATTTGGTAACTGACTCCAGCCGTTATGGTATTATTCTTATGCTCATACAGGTCATTGGGTGTGTTTTCCGGCATTTCTGAAATAAGTTCCACACCTCTGTATATTAAATTTTTGGATACAGGTAAGTCTTGGTTTTCCTTGTTATGAGAATAGGTTGCATAGAAATTGATTTTGTCATAGGTATAACTCATTCTGATTACAGGTTGATTCAATATCAGCCGTTTGCTGTTGTTTATACCCGAAAGGCCGACGGCTGAAAAATTAGAGGCATAGATGTCATATCCCCGGTAATCCTTTTTCAGGGTAATATTGATAATGGCTGTATAATCGTCGGATATGAAACGGCCGGACGCTCCATTGATCACTTCAACGGTATGTATTCTGTCGGGTGACATATATTTTATATGATCCTGCGATTGTTGTATTCCGTCTACTAACAGTAATATATTCTTACTGTCGCTTACTTTGAGGGTATTAGTTGCTTTGTCGAAATAGATCCCGGGTATTTTATGCAATAGTTCTTCCGTATTGTTTATTCCTTTGCGCATATCAGGAGTGATGGAGTAACTGTTGCAGTCTACTTTATGGCGAACTTCATCTGCTGTGATAATTGTTTCGGGGAGTATGAAAATTAGTGTATCTTCGGTTTTCTTGCCGGGTACAGTTCCGGTGAAAACAAATTGTCTGTGAGGTTCGGATGGCTTTGTTTCCGTATTGCTTTCCGGTACTTGCCTGTCTAACGGAATGATGATATATACATGATTTATTTTTTCGACTTTGAACGGTTTATTGTTTAGCAGATAATAAAGGGCGTCTTCCGGATTTTTAAATGTTTTCGAGACGGATATATTATAAGCGGATAACGCTTTGTCATCAAACGATATTTCCATGCCAAGCATTCCTAAAACAGTGTTTAAAGGTTTGTTGGAAACAGTAAGCTGCATTTCCTGTGAAAATGCAGCGATTGTACTTATCAACTGTATGAAAATGATGACTATTGACCTTTTCACTTATTCTATGCTGAATTTGATTTCAAAAGGTTTTCCTATAATTTCGAGTATCATATCAGGTTTTGTGGCCCTGCTAAAATTACCAGTATAGACATGTCCCGGAGGAATGTCTGCTTTGACCCTAATATCATACTGACGTTCTATTTCATTGATCACTTCAACCAGTGGGACTCCTTCAAAAACAAATTTGTCTTCTATCCATCCGATTGATTGACCGGCATTGATATTTTCTTTAATGGTCAGTTTACCGTTATGATAGGTCAGTTGCATATCCGGAGCGAGGGTGGTCGTTTCATTATGGGTTGTCACTTTTACTTTGCCGGTCAGACAGGTTACACGATAGTTCCCTGGCCGTGAAAATATATTGAAACTTGTTCCTAATACATTCACTTTATTCTGATTTGATTTTACAGAAAAACGTTTTCCCTGTTTTACTTCGAAAAAGGCTTCTCCTTCAAGTTCAACATTTCTCGATATAATCCATTGGTAAGGTTTATAGGTAAGCCGGCTATCGGCATTGAGATTTACTTTTGAGCCGTCAGGAAGGGTGACAGCAAGATGCGATCCCCGTTTCGCAATTTCGGTCACGGTATAAGATTGAGAGATTACAGACCCGGTCAGGATAATGGCAACAAGGAGCACGGCTGCATATTTCCAAAATGGGATATGCCGGTTTTTTTTTGAAGATGGGGTATCTTCAAGGCTGGCAAAAGCTTCATTCCAGATATCTTCCTTGCTTTTGCTCCATTGGGGGATTATTTTAATATTGTCCGGTTTCATTTTTAGTTTCCGTTAATAATACTTTCTTTAGAAATTGCAATGCGGAATTCATTCGTTTCTCAACTGTTTTAATACTTATATCAAGGAGTCCTGCAATTTCGTGATATTTTAATTCATCGTTCCGGCTCATCAGGAAAACGATGCGTTGTTTTTCGGGCATCTGTTCCAGAGCTCTGGCATAGGATGTGGCAAGTTCCTTGAAAAGTATCTCCTCTTCGGGAGACAAGCCTGATGCGTCATTGCGTATCATATCCTGCTCGAAATGATTCCGGCTTGTTTCTTTCCGATAAGAACTTATCACCATTTCATTCGCCATTTTATATAAAAGGGCTTTCAGGTTATTATTATGTAACTGTTCTTTTTTCTCCCATATTTTCATAAATATCTCTTGCGCTATATCAGATGCCATATCAGTATCGCCGCAACGATAAAATATGAAACTCCGGACAGCATCAAAATATGTATCAAATAAGAGTTTAAACTCCTTTTTACTCAACATTTAGCGAACAGTTTGTCGTTGATCTACTCTTTGTACTTATTCACTTTTTTCATATACCCGATAAATTTATCCCATTCATTTGCTATGGCCTGCATATTCTCATCACGTATTTTTTGTATTTCAGTCAATGAACCTAAAACTGCAATATCAGGATATCCGTCGTTTATAAAAAATTTATTTTCAATTATACTGTAATAGAATACCGGTGAGTTGAAAATTTGGGAGTTGACATCTGAAACCCGGGTCAAGGTAGAAAACAAATACTTGTCATCCAGATAAAATTTAATATTGGCATAAAGTGAAATGGAGTTTTGTTGATAGTAATTGTCTTTAAACCGGATTTCTTTTGTTGTTCCGTTGAACCATAGGATATCATCTCCTGTAAAAATGATTTCCTCAGTGGGTTCGTTTGCCGATTTTGTTTCTGCTTTTATAATGAGTTTAGAATATCCCTCTTCAGGAGAAGGATTCGAAGGATCATTTGAGCAACTACTCATAAATATAGTCAGAAACAATATTGATAAAAATAAATAAAACCTTTTCATACGATTATTATTAATGGATTAAAATTACTATATCTTTTTGAATTAATAACCGTATGAGTTAAAGGATACCCTATATAATATGTTGTCAATTAGTATCCTTTAACTATTTTGCTATTGTTGGATTTGGGAAATGAATTTCCAGTGACCGTTTTTTACCACAACGGCGGGCGGGTCAGGATACGAATCGTCATTTGTTTTTCGGAGCTAGCACCGACAAACCCTAATCCGCCGACAACGTTTTGAGGTATAATGACCGGTTCCATAAAGGTTTCGTTATAGTTTCCCGACTCAAGGCAGTTCATGGCACGCATATACCGATAGTCTGTCTGGGTGATACAGAGTAGCCGGATGACGGCATCTGTCTCTACAAACAGCTTTTCGTCCATATTTTTGTGATCATAGTAGCGTGTATATACATTAAGCGTGTATGATCCGTTTTCGAAACGACTGTCGGTGAATACATTGTTCACATTTTGGACGGTTATATCAAGGATGCCGAATTCTTCATCATCGGCAGTACTGAGATGACCATCGGTCAACACGATATCTTCCTGACTGATAATATCTGGATAGATGATTGCCGGTCCGTATGTTGTTCCCTCTTCCGGATATGTCCGGTAAGTGTTTTCCTGGATACGCAGTTGATAATAGTTCTTTTCTCCGGATCGGTCGTTGAATGTGATTCTGTACCGGATGCAGTTATCCATATAATATCCTATTTTAATTTTAGTCAGAAGGGTATCTACCTGTATAATTTTTTCGATCGGTTGGGGTATTTTTACTTCTGCCCAGGCGTGATATTGCCCGTTTTCCGCAGCTGCTTCCAGGCGTACCAGATCACCGGGGAGAAACTGGGTTTTCACGCGGCAGTATTTTGTAGAGTCATTATAACTGGTGGAGATCAATTCGGCTTCAGCAACTTCTTTCTTCTCTCCGTTGACATAGATCGTGACGGCTCCATCGCTCACTAATGTTGTTGTCTCGCCATCAATGATATGCAAGTAAACTTGATTCTCTTCTTTTTCGGCTTCCAGAAAGGCATTCATGAGTAGTTGGGGCTCTTGAATTTTACTTTGGAAGGGTATCTCGTTCTCACAAGCTGAGAAAAGAGATGTATAGAGTATGAATAATAGATAGGATAAATTCTTTTTCATGTCATTTTCTGTTTTAGAATTTAAATGTATAAGTGACGGAAGGTATACAGGGTAATAAAGTCTGTTTGATCAACCTTGTTTTCCTTTTCCAGGTTGTTTCAGGCGCACCTCCTTCTCCAATATGTTCTTGTCCGATGTATTCTTCTTCCAGATAGATCAAATTGGGAGTCATGGCATTATAGGCATTGTAGACAGATATATTCCAAGTGTGTGTACCCCGGCGTACTTTTTTATGGAAGTTAACTCCCAGGTTCAATCGATGACTGACGGGTAATCGGTAATTGTTGCGGTGTTCGATATAATCGAGCAAGTTTCCGTTTATTGTCCCGGTACGCTGTTCGGCTAATGTTGCTGCCCCTCCGGTGTTAAATATCCAGGTGAGTCCAATATCGAACCGTTCACTAAACTGATGGTTCACACAAAAATTTATATTGTGGCGACGGTCATATTTATAGGGGAAACGTTCTCCGTAGTTAATGCTGCCGTCTTTGAACTGGCGGTCACTTTTGGCAATTGTATAGGCCAGCCAGCCGGTTGTTTTTCCCAGCGTTTTTTGTGCAAGTATTTCCAGTCCGAAAGAACGTCCGCGACCCATTTCCACTTTTTCCTGCCATCCTCCTGAGGTTCCGAAGAAAGAGGCGCCATCCTGATATTCCAGAACATTATGCATATCTTTATAATATCCTTCCAACGAAAATTCCCATCCTTTTATCCCTGTATAGTATCCCCCGACAGCATATTGAAATGACCGCATCGGGCGGATATTTTGAGTAACAGGCACCCATAAATCAGTTGGTAGTGAGATGGCTGACGACGATAATAAATGTACGTACTGTTCCATTTGAGTAAATGAACCTTTTATTGCATAGTCTTTGTTCAGGCGGTAGCGGGCGGACAGGCGGGGTTGTGCTGAGAAATAACCTTTCCCCTGGGTGTAAAACAAGGAAAGATGTATACCTGCATTAATACTTAACCGGGTACCTATGTTGAAGTCATCTTCTGCATACAAAGCGCATTCATGGCCATGCAGATTACTGTTAGAAGAATCTTTATAGATGGTATCTTGTGCTACTGATCCGTTTTCTGCTTCTCTCACATTTGAGGTTGTGACCTCCGGGCGGAACGTATGATTCAGATAAGAGCCGCCGAATTTGATATGATGGTTCGGGGCAGGCGTATAGTCGAAATCTGTCTGGATACTAACATCGTGTATCCCTGACCTATAATCGGAATTATATGTATAGGTTTCGTTATGCATGGGATCGGTATTGGTCTTTTTCTCGGTTCCGGTGGCTTCCTTTTTATAACTGTCAGCCATTGACATCTGATAATGGTTGTATGCTACAGTCGTGTTACTGAACAACTTATTGTTGAACACATAATTCCAGCGTCCGGCTGCGATAGTATTCCCCCAGTTGATATTGATTTTGCTGTTATAGAAATACAGGCGCGGACCATCGTCATAACCGTCGTATTCCTTATCCCGTTTGTAATCATAATGGTCTTTTCCTTTATAAAAGCTGAGGAAGAGTCGGCTTCTGTCGGAAAACTTATGGTTTACTTTAGCATTGATATCATAGAAGTAATAGTTGTATTTTTTATCTTCCGGCAGAAAAGGTCTTGCCACCAGGTCCAGATAGGTGCGGCGTCCTGTCAGACAGAAAGAAGTTTTGTTTTTTATGATCGGTCCTTCAAAATGCAGCTTACTGGTTAGCAGGCCGACACTGATCGTTCCATGATAATTTTGCATATCGCCGTCATTGGTGCGGATATCGATGATAGACGATAATCGTCCGCCATAACGGGCAGGAAAGGAGCCTTTGAAGAGAGTCACTTTTTTCATGGCCTCCGAGGTGAAGATCGAGAATACGCCCAGCAGGTGATCTGCATTGTAGATCGGAATACCATCCAGCAGGATCAGGTTCTGGTCCGGTCCGCCGCCACGTACATGCAAACCACTGAATCCTTCCATACCCGCCTGTACGCCGGGTAACAGCTGGATTGTCTTCAGTAAATCAGCTTCTCCCAAAACAACAGGTGTGTTGCGGATTTGTTTCATCGGGACATCAAGGGCACTCATCGCAGTGGCATGGATTCCGGTTTCTCTTTTATTTGACAGGACGACAACTTCCTCTAACTGATTGTCGGTCAGTAGCCGGATATTCAGCAAGGTGTCCTTTTCCAACCGGAACCGGCATATTTGAGTGGCATAACCAAGGTAGGAGAATGAAAGTGCTGCATCTCCTTCGGGAAGCGTAATACTATAAAATCCGAAAGGGTTGGTCGAAGTTCCTATCCTTCTGTTTTGTTCAAAGATATTCGTACCGATCAGTGTTTCCGATGATATCCCGTCTGTAACATAGCCGCTGATTGTATATTTGCGGTTAACGGGTGTTTCCCGTTTATCTAATAAGATATATTTTCCAGAGATCTTAAAAGCGATTGCTTCGTTTTCGAAAGCCCTGTGTAGAATATCCGTGATAGGAGATTGAGTCATATCCAGGGTTACAGGCTTTTTTAGCTGTATCTTTTCTCCGTAGATGAAAGAGAAGCCAGTAGAATCCTCCAACTGCTTTGCGAATTTGTCTAAAGCAGCATTCTGGATACTGAAATTTAATAATGTGTCTTTATTTTGGGCATCAAGAGGAGTTCTCCCGAAAATAACCCACAAGAGACATATGAGGCTGATGCGGAAAAGCGGGTAATGTATAGAATAGTTCATAATTTACTAAAGCTTAGTGCTGATAATGATAGTATTGTTTGTTATTGTGTAATTAAAATTGCCGGCTCCTTTTAATAATTCGAGCATTTCTTCCAGGCTTTCGCCATTGGTGAAGTTGGCCCGTATATGGTAACTCCGGAGTTCGGGATCGGTAATTTCTATTTTTACATTGAATGCATGTGAAAGTTGCCGGGTTATTTCCTGCAATGGCAGATAATCGAATAGGAAATGGCCGTTTCGCCAGACAATATCGTTGCTGCTTTTTGGATTTATTTCATGTTGTAAACTTTTCTGTAACCGGTTATAGATAGCACTTTCATTGGGAGAAAGGACGATTCGCCGGTTTTCTTCCGGTATGCTGACGGCAACGGAACCTTCGATCAGGGTTGTTTTTATTTCGGGGTCTTCGGGATAGGCTTCCACATTGAATTGGGTTCCCAGTACCTGTACGTTTACGGACTCTGCTTTTACAATGAATGGGTGCCTGGTATCTTTTTCTACATCGAAATAGGCTTCTCCGGTTAACCGGACTTCTCTTTTGGCTCCCCTGAAACGGGAAGGAAAGCTAAGTGTTGAGTAACGGTTCAGGGTGACAACAGACTGGTCGGGTAGTGTTATGTCCCGTATTTCAGCCAGGGTAGAAATAGTCTGTATGGTGCCCGATTGGATATAATCATATGTATACCAACTGGCCAGGCAGATGAGTATGGAGGCTGCAACGCTTCCTGCGATACGGAGAAATTTTATTTTTCCACTGGCAGGAGAGATACGCCTTTCCAGTATTTTCCAACTGTTTTTAGCGGAGAAGCGTCCTCTCGGTGAACGCGTAGAGGCGACCAGTTGTTCCAGAATCTTATCAAAGTTGTCGTTTTCAGGTGTCATCTTTTCTTTATCTGTTTAATTATTGCTTTCATAAATAAAGACAGAGATGTACGCTGGAACTCACTATGCTGATTTGGTGAAAATAAGTTAAGATTATGATCCGTTCTTGTCTGGCTTCAGGTAGCGTGATAACATATCCCGTAGTCGGGTTACAGCCTTTTGTAATTGTACGTCAACTGTATTGATGCTGATTTTTAATTCTTTAGCGACCTGTGCATAGCTTTGTTTTTCTTCCCGTATGCGAATAAATATCTCCCGGCATTTTTCCGGTAGACGGTCCAGTGCTTTGACATAGTGGGAAAAAAGTTCTTCGTTGATAAGGATTTCTTCCGGTGAATTTTCCTGGTCGGCTATCTTATCGGCTATTATCTCGGTAATCTGTTTTTGCCGTTCTTCTTTTGCCAGATAATTCAGTGCAGCATTTTTTACTGTGATAAAGAAGTAATCTTCCAGATTGACTATCGTTTGTAATGACTCCCGCTTTTCCCAGATTTTCATGAATACGTCGAGTACGACTTCCTGCGCCCATTCTTCCTGTTTCAGATAGTAATAAGCAATACGGAAAAAACGATCAAAGCATAGATTATAGAATTTCTGCAAGGCAGTTTGGGAGTCCTCTTCCTTCATTTGTCGTAAATATCTTCTGATCTCTTGTTCAGTCATAATTTCCTTTTCATGCTACTCTGTGGCTGCAAAGATACTTTTTAATCGATAAGTATGACAAATCGTAATAAAAAAAGGACTTATTTTGAAATAAGCCCTTTTTTTCATTTATTTTTCGTTCATCTTCTCTATCAAGAGAGAAGCACATTTGAAATGTACAATCGTTCGCGGTGTGAGTTGAATCACATCCCCGTTTCTGGGGTTTCTTGCCGGACGGCTTGTTTGCAGACGTGGTTTGAATGAACCGAAACCGGGAATGAAAACACGGTCGCCTGCCTTTGTTTTTTCTGCAACCATTTCAGTAAAAGCATCGAGAATGGTTGTTATATCCCGTTTATTGAGATTTGTTTTTGTCGCTAATTCATTGATTAATTGACTTCTGTTCATGACTTTATTTTATTAGTTATTAGATATGTAGTTTAATATTAATAATATGTTTCCATCATGCTTTTCCTGTATTCGGAAGGAGACATGCCAGTGTGTTTACGGAAGAACCGCCCAAGAGAGGACTGATTGGCGAAATTTGTTTTTACAACAATCTCCTGGATGTTAAGAGAAGAATCTCTCAGTAGCGCTTTTATTTCCAGTATGATATATTCCAGTATCCAGTCTTTCGCTGATTTTCCGCTGACAGCTTTTATTATCGTTGTCAGATATTTAGGAGTAATACATAGTTCTTTAGCATAGAATGCAACCTCCCTGTTCTCTTTGTAATGTTGCATAATCAGATAAAAGAATTTGTCTGCAAGTTCTTTTTTATGCACATCCATTGTTGGAATATAAGGAAGGGAACTGATCTTGTATGTATTGTACAGGTCCAGATAGAGAATGCGTAATACATGAATCACAGATTCCCGGGGGTATAGGTTGGATGCAGATTTAGCTTTCGAACAAACCAGATTATAGTAATTTTCAAAGTTAATGCTTTCGCTTTCCATTAATTTGTAATGGAAGTGAGTTCGCATATAGATAAAAAAATGTGGCGAAAATCTATGAATACCGCTCAACACATCATTAAACAATGATTGTGAAACAGAAAATGCATTTATCTTAAAATCCTGACTTGTCTCGTATATAGAAACCAGTTGTCCCGGTAATAGAATGACAAGTTCATTGTCCATCAACAAATGTTCATGTGTGTGAACTTTAATCTTTGCACTACCTTCAGAGCAAAGCATAACCAGTCCGTATTGTATATATGACGGATACGGAGTTATAGGAATTTGTTTGACATTCTCATAGAAAATTAAATCATTTTTTATAGAATCAATGGTGTCATTATTTCCTACATGTAATTTGTTTTCCTTTAAAGACATCACCCTATAATTATTTTGTGTATAAAATTAAAACATCGTTCTTTATGATATTCAGACAGTGGAAATATGGTGTGACAATGAAGAAATATGGAACGCTTATTGACATTTTTTTTACAGACAATGCCCTGATGATTTGTAAGAACCATTGTTTATGGTGAATTGTTCATTTGTTACTTCATAAAAAATGTTGTTGTTTCTCTTGAACGTCACCATCATTTTATCACACCCGACCAAACCATTATTCGGGATGGTGGAACGTTGAAAAAGCATGTACTTTTGAATAATTTGAAGATTCTATGAAATTAAAGGGATGAAATTGTATGAAAATAAGAAGATGTTTGTATATTTAAAGCTGTAAAGAAACAGCAAGTAGAAGTAACTTGTTTATTCTGTAGTTATTAATAAAAGCGAGTATAACTTTAAAGTCAAACATCATGGGAAAGAATCTAATTCACAGCAATGAGTTGCATCTTATTGACAAAAAAGAAATTCACAATGCAGCTAAGAAAATGGTAGAGTCATTGAATCTGGCAGCCGGATCGACGGGAGGTTTCGATATTTATAAAGTCGTTGAAACTTATTTCACTGATCTGGATAAGAGACATGCAATCAATCAGCTTATCGGTATTGGTGAAGATTGTGCTTATTATGGTGCACAAGAACAGGCAGCTGAATGCGAAAAAGCAGAAGCTGCTAATGAGTAGGTAAACGTTTATTTGAAATAAGAAGGAGATACTTGTAATAAGCATCTCCTTTTTTATTTTGTATTTTCGAAGAAATTACCATGTCAACTGCGGCAAGAAACTGGAAAGAACGCTTTTGAGCTCCTTGATGTTGATAGGTTTCGTTACAAACCCGTTGCTTCCGGCTTGGCGGGCAGCTTCCATGTCATTCTCAAAGGCATAAGCCGATTGCATGATGATAGGTATGTCCTGATCAAATTTCCGGATTTCCTTTAATGCATCAATCCCGTTCATTTCCGGCATTTTAATATCCAGAAGGATCAGATCTGCATGTTGCTCCTTATAGATCTCCAATAACTCTACTCCCGTTTTAGCATGAAGTATGTTACAATGCTTTTTCAGAATTGTTTTTAATAATAAGAAATTACTTTCTTCATCTTCTGCGATGAGGATAGTGATGCCTTTGTTTGTTATGTTTTCGTCCATGATCATAATATTCAAGTAACTTCAACAAAGTTCTGTAATTAATTTAAAATACGCAAACTTATCAGGAGTAAAAATAGATGAAAGTCAACAAATATATAGCCTTTCATTATTGAGTGAGTGAATAGGGGGAGGAAATAAAGAAAAAGGAGTTGTTTTCGAAAAAACAACTCCTTTATATCGATTATCAGTGATACTGATTATTTACCTGAAAGTTTTTCTTTCAAAGCAGCCAGTTCTTCAATGTCACCCAGTGTAGTCTTTTCAACCGGACCAGTTACCATTGCAGAAGATTCTTCGTTCTTGTTGTTGCGTCTTGCTGACGGTTTTTTGTCACCAGCAGGAGCATCTTTCTTAGCGCCCTTCTGTTCATCTTCGAAGATGCGGCTGTGAGAAAGGATGATACGTTTTGCTTCTTTGTTGAATTCGATTACCTTGAACTGTAGTTTTTCGTCTACAGCAGCCTGAGAACCGTCTTCTTTTACCAGGTGTTTCGGAGTTGCGAAACCTTCTACACCATAAGGCAAGGATACGACAGCGCCCTTGTCAAGTACTTCGATGATTGTACCTTCGTGGATTGAACCTACTGTGAAGATAGTTTCAAATACATCCCAGGGATTTTCTTCCAGTTGTTTGTGGCCTAAGCTCAAACGACGGTTTTCCTTGTCGATTTCCAGTACCTGAACTTCGATTTCTGCACCGATCTGAGTGAATTCGCTCGGGTGTTTGATCTTCTTAGTCCAAGAAAGGTCAGAGATGTGGATTAAGCCGTCAACGCCTTCTTCGATTTCTACGAATACACCGAAGTTAGTGAAGTTACGAACTTTAGCTGTGTGGCGTGAACCAACCGGGAAGCGAGATTCGATATCTTCCCATGGGTCAGCTTTCAGCTGTTTGATACCCAGAGACATCTTACGTTCGTCACGATCCAAAGTCAGGATAACTGCTTCGATTTCGTCACCAACCTTCATGAAGTCCTGAGCACTGCGCAGGTGCTGAGTCCAGCTCATTTCTGATACGTGGATCAAACCTTCTACGCCGGCAGCGATTTCGATGAATGCGCCGTAGTCAGCCATAACAACCACTTTACCTTTCACTTTGTCACCTACTTTCAAGTCCGGATCCAAAGCATCCCAAGGATGCGGAGTCAGCTGTTTCAAGCCGAGAGCGATACGTTTCTTTTCGTCATCGAAGTCAAGGATAACAACATTGATTTTCTGATCAAGCTGAACGATTTCTTCCGGATGAGAAACACGGCCCCAGGAAAGGTCTGTGATATGGATCAAACCGTCTACGCCACCCAAGTCGATGAATACACCGTAAGAAGTGATGTTTTTAACAGTTCCTTCCAGAACCTGTCCTTTTTCCAGTTTAGAGATAATATCTTTCTTCTGTGCTTCAAGCTCTGCTTCGATAAGAGCCTTGTGAGATACAACAACGTTCTTGAATTCCTGGTTGATCTTAACGATCTTGAATTCCATTGTCTTACCTACAAATACATCGTAATCGCGGATCGGTTTAACGTCGATCTGAGAACCCGGTAAGAATGCTTCGATACCGAATACGTCAACGATCATACCGCCCTTCGTACGACATTTGATGTAACCTTTGATAATTTCGTCTTTTTCAAGAGCTTCGTTAACACGATCCCAAGAACGTGTAGCGCGAGCTTTCTTGTGAGAAAGGATCAACTGTCCTTTTTTGTCTTCCTGGTTTTCGATGTAAACTTCTACTTCGTCACCAATTTTCAGATCCGGATTGTAACGGAATTCCGCCATTGATACAACACCGTCTGATTTGAAACCGATGTTCACTACAACTTCACGTTTGTTCATTGCAGTAACGGTTCCCATAACGACTTCCTTATCCTTTACAGTGTTCAGGGTTTCGTCATACGTTTTTACAAGGTCGTCCTTGCTTACGTCACCGTAAGTTTCTCCCTTTTCATAGGAGTCCCAGTTGAAATCTTCAACCGGCTGAATGTTCTTTAAATTTTCCATTCTCTAATTGTTAATACTTAAGTTTGTTTTAATTAGTAAGTTAGACATTATGTTGTCATCTCTCAAAAATCGGGGCAAAGGTAATGCTTTTTTCTGATATACAATAGTTTTGCTCTGGAAATTATGCTTTATATCTCTTGCTTTTTCAGGGTAGGGATCACTTGTATCTGTTTTTGTCCGTTGGATTGCCTTTTTGTTTTTGTGTTATATAAGATGTGTTGAATATTAATATGTTTCGTCAAAATAATATTATCTTTGCACCTTATTCTTCTACATTATGTATAAAGGTAGTTTCCGCCAGCATCTAAAACAGGGCTCTCTCTGTCTATATTGTATTCTTTGTATATTTATATGTATAAAGGCTACTGCAACAAACCGCACAATACGCCTGGATAGCCTGAAAGCCATCTTGTCTGAGAATCCGTCGCCGGATGTCGCTATAAAAACATTAAAAGAACTATCCGACCTTTACAGGCAAAAACCGGAAGAGGCAGGTTATCTGCATCGATTACTGAATCTCGGTATTCAAGTGGATTCTGTGCAGGCCGTATATGCAGCCGCAGCAAACCTTTCCCGTTATTATTATGATGACAATAAATCGGACAGTGTTGTTTACTGGGCCAAATATATAGATTCTATCGGCAAAAGCCGGCAGGAGCTTTCGGATGGTTTGTTTGAGGCTTACAGCTATGTTTGCCTGGACCATCTGTGGATGGAAAATTATGAACTGGCAATGAATGAGGCTATCCGTCTCTATAACCTGGCGTGTAGCAGGAATCATATATACGGTCAGATTCGTTGTGGTGAGAATCTGGGGCATATTTATCAGGCGATCCGCCGTGACAGCGATGCTGTCGTGGTTTTCCAGGCGGCATTGGATAAACAGGAAGAAGTGGGTAAGAAGTTAACGTTCAGTATCCGTCTGGTTTCCTATCAACTGGAATCACTCTTGCGTATTAATAAGCTGGATAGTGCCGAGGTTTTGTTGGTTAAATATAAGAAACTGCTGGACGAACAGGAAAAAGTAAATAAAAATACCGGTACGGTCTATCCTGTAGATCGTTATCGTTGGATTATGCATTCTTTTTATGCGGAATACTACCTGAAAAGAAAAGATTTTGCAAATGCGCGCAAGTCGCTGGACAACGCAGAAAGGTTCGTAGGAAAGGAAACCATAAGTAATGATTTTGCCGTATTTGCTTACCTTTATATACAAGCCCGCTATAATAAGGAGGTTGGCAACTATACGGCAGCGCATAAATATATCGACGAACTGCTGGAAAGCTGGAAGACTCCCGATTGCCTGCAATTAAAAGCCGATATTTTATCCGAAGCAGGAGATTTCAAGAATGCTATCCAGGCTTACAAAGACGTAATATCGGAGACTTCCAAGATCAACAACGAGGCTTTTACCCGTCAGATCAACCAGCTCCGTACACTGTATGATCTGAATGACAAGGAAATGCAAGAAAAAGAGTTGGAAATCAGCCGGATGAATGTGGATATAAAAGAACACCAGCTCGTCTTGTCCATGTCGGTTTCCGTTATCCTGTTGCTGATATTATACATCCTTTATTTTTCATTCCGCCGTACCCGCCGGTTGAAAGATGTCTTGCTGAAAGAAAGGGAAGCGTTGATTGAATCAGAGAAGAACCTCCGTGTCGCCAAAGACAAGGCTGAAGAGGCAAACCAGGCAAAAACAACCTTTATCGCCAATATCAGCCATGAGGTACGTACTCCCTTGAATGCAATTGTCGGTTTTGCCAGCCTGCTATCCGATTCCTCTTGTACACAGGAAGAAAAAGAAGAATTCTCTTCCATTATCAGTAATAATACCGAATTGCTGCTGAACCTGGTCAACGATGTCCTGTGTCTTTCGCAGATAGAAGCCGGAAACCTGAATTTTTCCATCCGCCCGGTCAACCTTGCCGACTGTTGCCGGAATTCGATAGATACGATCCGCCACCGGGTTGTGGAGGGTGTTTCTTTGACATTTACACCGGATGATCCTTCCCTGCTATTAAACACCGACCCCTTGCGCTTGCAACAATTATTGGTAAATCTTTTGATCAATGCCGCCAAGTTCACGGAGAAGGGAGAGATAAATCTGTCCTTTCATTCTGATCAGGGGGCAAATGCCGTCGACCTGATCGTTACAGATACCGGCTGCGGAATACCTGCCGATAAGGTAGCATTAATATTCAAACATTTTGAGAAAATAGACGAATATAAGCAAGGAACCGGGATCGGACTTTCAATCTGTCAGGCTATTGCCGGAGCTTTGGGGAGGTACAATCCGACTGGATTCGGGCTATACCCAGGGGGCCAGATTTATCTTCACTCATCCTTGTTGAAACAGGGAATTTTTGCAGCAGAAAGTATCGAATAGCGGGAAGAATTGAAATTCATAATGACTTATGGAAAAATATATTAAATAATTCCGTCCGGTATAAATATTTATTCGTAAGTTTGCCAATCGCTGTAAGTAAAATATGCATGAAGACGAAAAGTCTGTTTAAAAGGGGTATAAAATTTGTATGTATTGTAGTTCTTTTACTTTGCTCTGTTTCAGCCTTTTCCCAAAATGAGATAGGGAGGATACGAACAGATAGTCTGCGTAATGTTCTGCAAAAAGCAAAGACACCAGAAGAGAAACTTACTGTTTTGAAAGAGTTGGTTACGATCAACCGGCAGCAAAAAGTAGAAGTCTCTTTAGGCAAGGAAATTATGGATATAGCGATGCAGCTCGATTCCTTTCCGCTCGTTTATAACACCATGGCCGAGTTGGGCCGTTATTATTACAATCTGGATATGCGTGACAGCATTTTGTATTGGTACTCTATGATCGATACGATTTCCCGTCGGCGTAAGGAATGTCCCGATGCTTTGTTCACGGCCGGAAGCCTGGTCTGCCAGAATTATTTGTGGGGCGAAGATTATGAGCAAGCGATGAACGAAGCTATCCGGCAGGTTAATCTGGCGAATAGGGAACATCAGGAATACGGACAGGCAAGAGGCAACTATAATCTGGCCTTGATCTATCAGGTTGTCGGACAAGATAGTAATGCCGTAGATATTTTTCGTAAAGGCTTGGTCTGGTTGGATAAGAATCCGGATTGGCCCGTGTTGGAGTTGCAATATCTTTCGGATATGGTGATTTCGACGCTTCGCCTCGATCTGTTTGATGAATCGGAAAAGCTGTTAATGCGTTATGGGAAACTGCTCGATATGATGGAGCAGGATTATGAAACAAAAGGCTATTTCTTTCAGGTCCGTTATCATCGTTGCCTGCTGAACTCCGAATTTTCCGAACTTTATACCCGGAACGGAAAAATGAGGAAAGCACATGACTATTTGAAAAAAGCTGCGGCTTATATGAGTGACTCATTGGGCGTCTTTGTAAAATTCACCTTTTATCAATCCGAAGCTCTCTATTATATAAAGACCGGAGATAACCGCCTGGCACTGTCTGCGATCGATAATGCGCTGGCTTTGGGCGGCAATCTGGATATGATGACGCTGAAAATGCAGGTTCTGCGCCGTAGCGGACAATTGAAAGAAGCGATCCAAGTATATAAAAAGATACTGGAAATGAATACGGCTGTTAACAATAATGCCTTCGACCGTCAGATGGCCCAACTTCGTGTCCTGAACGATTTGAACGATGGCGAGAAACGAACCCGTGAATTGGAACATCAGGATGCACAGATCGCCTCCAGGCAGCGCCTGCTGATCCATATTCTGGCAACGATCGGACTGTTGTTGATGCTGGTCTCCCTGCTATACCGGTTGTACCGTCGTACCCGGCGTTTAAAAAATGAATTATTGAATGAGAAAGATTCATTGGTTGAATCGGAAAAGCAACTGCGGGTAATCAAAGAGAAGGCAGTAGAAGCAAACCAGTTGAAATCTGTTTTTATCTCGAATATCAGCCATGAAGTGCGCACTCCTTTAAATGCTATTGTCGGTTTTTCCGAGTTGCTGGTCGACAATTCTTTCCCGGAAGAGGAGAAGATCACTTTTGCTGCAACGATCAAGCGTAGTTCAGAGTTATTGATGAGCCTGATAAACGATGTACTCGACCTGTCCCGGCTTGAATCCGGTAATTATAATTTTACGATCAAAGAATGGGATGCTGTTGCGCTTTGCCGTGAGATCGCAGCGTCTCTGGAAGATAAAGCTATGCCGGGCGTAAAGTTGAATTGTGTTTCTGCAGTGGACTCTTTTCTTTTGAACACCGACAGGTTCCGTTTACTGCAATTGTTAGGACATTTGCTTTCGAATGCACTGAAATTTACCCTTGAGGGAGAAGTAAATCTGATATTTGAAACAGACCGGGAGAATAACACAGTCCGTTTTATCGTGGCTGATACCGGCTGCGGCATTCCGCTGGAAATGGCTGATAAGATATTCGAACGTTTTGAAAAACTGGATGACTTTAAGGAAGGCACGGGATTGGGGCTGACCATTTGCCGGAATATCGCCGGACGTTTTGGCGGTTCGTTATACCTGGATACTTCTTATCCGGAGATGTCGAAAGGGGCTTGTTTTGTTTTTGTCCATCCTTGCGGTTTAGAAAATAGTAAAGATTAATCCGATTAAAAGTATGAGAGTCCGGAATATATATATGAACAAATGCTTCCTGGTTACATTCCTGCTGTGTGTAATCTCACACTATTCTTTGCCGGCACAACCTGATTCTCTGCTGATATCGCATAAGATCGATAGCCTGAAGTCGCTTGTGGCCGCATCGGTCGACCCTCATGTAACGATACCGTTGTTGACCAGCCTGGCGGATCTGACTAACCAGACACCTGCCGAGATCGGATGGCTTGAACGGTGTTACGAAGAGGCTTGCCGGATCGATTCGATCCCCGCCGTTTATTTCGCCCTGCTCAATCTGTCGCGCCATTATTATAATGAATACGGGCAACGGGATAGTATCTTGTATTGGGGAAGGAAGGTCGATTCGATCAGTAAAAGCCGGAACGAATATCCTAACGCCCTGTTCGATGTGAAAAGTTATTCCTGCCAGGACCTGCTTTGGAGCGGCGAATATGAACAGGCTTTGAATGAAGCTTTAAACGAGTATCGTCTGGCAAGTGACATTAAACATCTCTATGGTCTGGTCAGGTGTACCGAGAGTCTGGGGTTGATCTACAGGCGAATGAATCGTTGTAATGATGCGGTGGATGTTTTTCAGGAAGGTCTCGAGATGCTGGAGAATATGGATTGCACTGAAGCAAAGAGAACGGAAACCCGTATGCGAATGACAGCGTACCAGGCAGAATGTGCTTCCAGGGAGATTCCTTTTGAACGGGCCATAGGCATATTTGAACGTTATGAAGCAGCTGTCGACTCCATGGCTGCAATGACGAGCCGGATGGAAACCTTTGTCAATGTCAAGAGGGAATATTGGTTACTTTATTCTTTATTTGCAGACTTGTATATCCGTGAGAATATGCTGGCAGAAGCAAGGCGGATGCTGGCGAAAGCCGGGAAATATGCCGGAAATATCGTGGTTGAAGGCGATTATGCCGAAAATACTTATCTGGCAACTCTGGCTCATTATTACAGGAAAACGGGGAATACTACCCGGGCTCTGCAACTGATGGATGAAATATTTAAAACGGAACGTATTCCTGGCGATCTGCAGTTTAAAGCGGACATACTGGAAGAGCAGGGGCGGTTGGCTGAAGCTCTGGTTTTGTACGACGAATTGAATGACATAAGTTTACAGCAAAATAAGGAAACTTTCTTTCGCCAGGTTAACCAGCTCCGTGCCTTGCATGAACTGAGGAATAAAGAAGCGCAGGAACATGAGATGCAATTAAATAATGAACGTATGGCAGAGAAACAACATCTGATTATTTTCTTATCCGCCGTTTTTCTCGTCCTGTTATACCTCTCATATGTGTTGTTTTGCTATTATCAGCGTGCCCGCCGGCTGAAGAACGAACTGCTGTTGGAGAAACATTCACTGTTGGAGTCTGAAAACAGTCTGAAATCTGAAAAGGTGAAAGCAGAGGAAGCCAGCCGTATGAAAAGTACCTTTATTGCCAATATGAGCCATGAGATACGTACGCCCTTGAATGCAATTGTCGGTTTTTCCGATCTGTTGGTCGACGACTCGACTGATCAGGAGGAGCGTGAAGAGTATGCTGTTGTTATCCATAATAACACCGAGCAACTGTTGAACCTGGTCAACGACGTGCTCGACCTGTCCCGTATGGAGACTGGCGACCTGAACTTCAAATTCGCCGATTACTCATTGACCGAATGTTGCCAGAGCGCTCTGGATAGTGTTTGCCACAGGATCCCGGAGGGAGTGGAACTGACCTTTACCCCGGATAGTATCCCGGTTACGCTTCATACCGATAAATTGCGCCTGCAACAAATCCTGACTAATTTGCTTACAAACTCGGGCAAGTTTACACAGGAGGGAGAGATCAACCTGTCCTACAAAGTCGATGAAGATGGCAAACAGGTGCATATCGCTGTGACCGATACCGGTTGCGGCATCCCGAAAGAAAAGCAGGCGGCTGTGTTCCGCCGTTTTGAAAAGCTGGATGATTATAAGTCGGGGGCGGGCCTGGGACTATCTATCTGTACACTGATCGCGGACCGTTTAGGCGGGGCTCTCTCCATTGACCCCACCTATGAGAATGGCGCCCGCTTCATCTTTACTCATCCTTGTGAAATACCTTCCTCAGTTTATAATCAAGGAACAGGAGGATCAACGTTAGTATTCCGATATAAAAATAAAAGCTGAAGATAGGAAGATCTATTTGGGGCCATTCTATTTTGTTGGGCCAGATTATTTGCGGGAAATCCATGTAGAAGAGGAAAGCGACAGCCATTCCCAGCATTCCCAGCGAAGCTGCAATGACAGCAGCCAGCCCGAACCACTCGTTCCGTTTTTTAACCTTGACGGTTTCTTTAGCAATCTGCTGCATCACATTCAGACGGAAGGATACAGGCAACTCTTCTTCCGGCATTTGCCTGAACAAGTTTTCCAGTATATCAGGTTGTTTTTGGTTGCTGTCCATATTTAATTTTCCTCCATTCCTTTAATTAATACAAATAACTTTTTCCGTATACGGTGTAATTTCACTTTGATGTTCGATGTTCCGAGACCGGTTATCACGGTCAGTTCCTCCACCGTTTTCTCTTTCATGTAAAAGAGCAGGATCAGCGCCCTCTCATCCGGCGGAAGCAGTTCGAGGGCTGCTTCCAGCTTATCGAGTTGTTCGGTCGCCGATGTACGTCCCAACATCTCGCTGACCTCTTCTTCCGACACATTGCTGATCTGCGATTCCTCAATGGCGACAAACTCTTGTCTTTTCCTGCGCAATTCCGAAATAGCCGTGTTATAGGCAATCCGGTAAATCCAGGTGGAGAAACTACAATCGCCCTTGAAAGACGACAACTTACGAAAGACCTTCATAAATACATCTTGTGCCAGTTCTTCCGCATCTTCCTTGCTATGTACCATTCTAAGGATTAACGAATGAACCGGACGACTGTATCTATCGAGCAGACAGGCAAAGCATCCTGTATCTCCCGCTTGTATCCTTTCTATGTAATATGCGTCGCTATACAACTCCATCCTACCTTATGGACGCAAGTTCGGCAATTTGGTTACAACTTACAACTGAAAAATGTGAAAAAGATACGTTCAGTATAAAGTATTACAAAGAAAGGAGGGTTTATATTGGGATACAAAGTAATGCATATCACAGTTGCATTCCTTTTGTTTCACAGATGGATTCCGTTTGTTTCACAATTGAGTTTCTTTTGTATCACGGCTGTGATACGAATAGAGAATTCCATATATTTGTTTGTTGATTTTTGTTTCAGTATTTGTCAGAATTGAACTATTTGTGCCTCATTAATGGGGCTTTGCCCCATGCCGCAGGCTCTCTTTTGCCGTCAGTTTCAACTGACGGATAGATAATCTTTCCGGTTTTACCGGATTCCTCTGTGGGTTTCAACCCCTTTTCCAAGTATTATGAAAGGGGATAAATCCCACAAAGGAAGAGGCTTTGCCTCCTGTATTTAAAACCGTCAGTTGAAACTGACGGCAAAAGAAAGCCTACGGCACAAGGCGAGCCTTGTTTAAAAGACACTGTAGATAGCTCATTATTTTCTACATATGACTCAAATAATCTTTTTCTCCAGTTGGATTAAATAAAATATTGCTTACATTTGTCCCGTTACCTGTTTCAGGTGATAAACAACTAAAACTATTGACTTATGGAAAAGTATGTGAACATCATGCTCGACAAGGCTTTTAAAACCGTATTCGGTGAAAAGCAAGTAGCAATCGACTTTATCAACGCCACGCTCGAGGGCGAACGCCAGGTGAAAGACCTGACCTATCTCGATAAAGAAATCCAACCCGAAGTAATAGAGCAACGCACGGTGATTTTCGATCTCCTTTGTGAAGATGCGGACGGGAGTAAATTTGTGCTTGAAATGCAGAATTGTCCCCAACATTATTTCTTTAACCGCGGATTTTATTACATTTGTCGAATGATCTCCCGTCAGGGAGAGAGCGGAGCTGACTGGAAGTATAGCTTGCTTCCGGTATATGGCATCTACCTGTTGAACTTTAGTCTGCCTGAATTTCAGAGTTGGCGCACCGATGTGGTGCTGGCCAATGAGGCGACAGGTAAAACTTTAGGCGAGGTCAAACTGAAACAGATTTATCTGTCGTTCGATCTGTTCAATCTAAGAGAAGAGGAATGCAAAACGCCTCTTGAAAATATGGTTTATATATTGAAGAATATGAATTTATTTGATATGTCTCCGTTTAAGGAGAAAAACGATGCTTTCAAACGCCTGCTCGACGTAGCAAACCTGAATGCAATGACTCCTCACGAACGGGCAGTTTACGATGAGAACCTGAAGATTTACCGTGACTGGCGCAATACGCTGGAATATGCGGTAGAGGAAGCAGAGGTGAAAGGACTGAAAAAAGGCAAGCTTGAAGGGATAGCTGAAGGAAAAGCTGAAGGGATAGCCGAAGGACAACGTCAAATTGCTGCCAATTTTAAAAATCAGGGAGTTAATATTGAGACAATTGCTCAGTGCACCGGCCTGTCTGTTGAAGAGATAAACGGATTGTAATCTATTCACATGATATTGAATCAGCAAAGTCCCGAATCATCGGAGTGCTTTGCTGATTTGTTGTATCAGGGTTCTGTCTGGTTTGAATGTTTCATCAAATGTACTGTCATACTATCATATTTTTGTGTAATGTGCAAATAATCAGAATATTACTCTATGATAGTTGCCGTTTTCAACTATCATAATACTGTCATAAAACCATCATTTGGACTATATTTTAACTAAACAGACCTTGTTTAGGACCTAAAAAAGGCTTTATAAATAGGATATAATTGCACTTATATATCGCTTTCCCTTCTATATGTTTTGCCAAAATATATAGACTAATTTCACAGGAATACATACTTTTTGTTCTCAAGATGCCCTTCTCAGCCTGTTTTACACCCGGATGTTGACTATGCCCAGACCCGGGTCTCAACATTGTCGACACCCGGGTCTCGAACAACATAAGTAACTACTTCCCTGAAAATAAGTCATATACTTCAGTAAAATAAGAAGCATATATTGGGGTTCAGGATAAAACTATGATAGTTGCGTGATAGGTAAATGATAGTTGAAAACAGGAACTATCATAGGATAACATATTGATTATAGGTATATTATATAAAAATATGATAGTATGATAGTTCTTTTATATTTATGATAGTTATGAAAAACGCTTTTCATCTTTTTAATGGCTGTGTTCATAAGCATCCGAGTCGAACCGGTCCATATCCGGATCGCTTACGAGATATTGGTAGAGGTCTGAATAGCCGTTCTTATCCAGTATCCGGTGTTTCTCCAACTGGAATTTGAGTTGCTCCAGACCCATTATCCCAAATCCATGAATGTCCAGCAGGGAATCGAGGCCGGTTGTTTCCATATAGCGCAACAGATCTTCCATTGTTTCTATATGTAGTTCTTCGAGCACTTTACGGATATAGGGAGAGAGGGTCAGGTCTGTAAGTGGTTTATTAAGGCGCCGGGCTGCATCCAAAGGGACATGGATTAATGATTTGGAGATAGTAAACTGCAAACCCGCTTTAAGGCCCTTTTTATACAACCGGTTCAGTTCATACTCCAAATTTCTGTTTTCTAGTTCCAGGCGTTCTATCTCCAGTGCCTGGTTGGTTATTGTCTTCTGATATTCAAGCATAAAGCGGGTATCTGATTCCAGGTGGGATACGATGGTTTTATACCGCTGACACATACCGTCGTACGTCATTCCGCAACGCTCGGCAACGTCCTGTATCTTTGCGCCTCCCGTTATTTCGTCGAATATATAACGTGCTTTTTTGTCTTCAATAAAAGAGGATAGTTCGGCAATTATTACTTTAAGCAGGGGAGAGATCGTGGTGGCAGTGCGCAGGCTGAAAAGATAATCGTCGTAGCGGGCGATGATTTCGTTGGCCTCTTCCTCTTTGTCCTGGATGATCAATTGCAGATAGAGTTTTTGTATTCCCAGATGTTCGATACAGGAAATGAAGCGATTCAAGTTTCCGACATCGACTAAGGGTTCACCGCCTTTAAACGAATAAGAGTTTATCTTTCTGGAATCGGCCCATTTTCGAATCTCTTCTGCCGGGAAACCGGTCAGCTGGGCGGCTTGTTCAATAGTAATACGTGCAGCCATACTAGTAGGGTTATAAATAAAACATATTTGTCCTTAAAATATGCGGGTGCTGGATGGCGTTATAAGAGTAGAGTGGTCCTTTCATAAAAAAAGAAAGGGCGGCGGACTGAACTTTTATCTAAATGAAGGTTCGGCTAAGACCCAACAACGAATAAAAGTCAGCCGCACGCCCCCCTTTATCTGTATACAATAGTATATCCATACTACAACAGCAGCATAGATAACAGGTATATTCGGTAAAGGGTTGCGAGGGCTTTCTTTGTGCATTCGTTCTTAAGAAAATTTAGCCGATTTTCATTTAGACGCACAAATATCACACGCAACACAAGACTTCAATTCAAAAGCCTTTTCGAATGCAAATATACATATTAATAATATTTCAACCTATGATAATCCATCTCTTATTTTATTTATCATGTCATCAAACATACTGTCGTAGCCTATTTGATGATTATATACGTATTACATAAAAATGTGATTTCTCCATTTTCAAGCGATTTTTTATGGAAGATATAATGAAACCTGTAACCTTTTCTAAGAAGCTGCGTCAAACTTATAAACGAATTAATAATAACATTTAATATTTACTGCTATGATGGATTTTATAATGGTTCCGCTGATTGTCGGAATAGTTTGTGCCGGTATTTACGGCTTGTTTGAATTGTTTGTACGTAAAAAAGAACGTTTGGCTATTATTGAGAAGATTGGGGATAAACTGGAGCCTTCCGCTTTCGATGTGAAGATCGGTTTACCACGTCTGGCTACTAATTTCTCTTTTAGTTCATTGAAAACCGGGTGTTTGCTGGCAGGAATCGGATTGGGGTTGCTGGTCGGATTTATTATCTCTGTGTCGCTTACAGATTTTGATATTGATAATTGGGGACGGCGCGAATTGATCAGTACGGTATATGGTGCATCTGTCCTGTTATTTGGTGGGATCGGACTGATTGTCGCTTTTGTTATTGAATTGAAGTTATCGAAAGATAAAAATAAATAATCTGGGGAGTTGTGTGTTAGATAAGGGTGGGGGTATACTTCCATCCTTATTTTTTTGTTTATTGTGGCATATTACTTACTTTTGATAAATTATTAATCCTTTGATTTGACTGATTATGAAAATGAAACTATTACTTTTTCTGATGATTTGCCTCAGTGTCGCTTGTACAAAGCAAAGCCGTGTTATCGATTATCCGGTTATTGATAATAAAAATACAACAATTATGGAAGTTTATCGGGTGGAGCTGACAGATACGGCAACGATTCTCTATGCAGAAATGTACAACCGTCCGAATTATTGGGTTCGCCTTTCTTCGGGTGCCTATCTGGAAGGTGTTACTTCGGGAAAGAAATACAAATTACTGAAATCGTCCGATTTTGAACTGGATAAGGAGATTTATATGCCTGAATCCGGCAATTCTCCGGCTACGTTATTCTTTGAGCCGGTAGATGAGAATGAAGAAGCCATCAGTTTTATCGAAGGATCGGAAAAAGGTGATTTCCATATCGAAGGCATACATTTGAAAAAGCAGCCTGCTCAACCCGGTACTTTTGAATGTGTACTGGAAGGAGAAGTAATAAACCGCCCTGAAAGTTCCCGCCTGACATTGATACGTGCCGGAAAAGATATGCGTACTACCCCGTTTATTTCTATCCCTGTCAGGGATGGTAAATTCAGTTATACGTTGACTGCGAATGAAAACGAGACCTACGAACTGGTTTTCTGGGAAGAGCACTTGAACGGTGCCTGGCGTCCGACCTATTTTATCTCCGAGAAAGGGACTTTACATTTCACTCTCTATCCGATGGAACACCGTCCGCATAGTATCTTACAAACGGAATCCGCTTTGAATAAAGAAGAAATCCGTATGCAGGAGGAAATGGAGAAATTGTATCCTGTGAACCAATTGGAAAAGGACCGGGATGCCCTGGGCCAGGAGGAACGCTATTATTCAAAAGAAATGTATGATTTAAAGAAACGTATATCTGCTGCGAAAACGGACGAAGAACGGAGAACGCTTTATCCGGAATATGACCGTTTGAACAAAGCCGGAAAAGAGTTCTCGGAAGAAGGCATTGCGCTGAATAAGAAGTATAAAGAATATTTTGAGGGCATTCGGCAATGGAAACTCGATTATATGCAAAAAGAACCGACATTGAACGGCTTATGTATTTTGAAACAGATGCTTGACCGCGCTATTATGATGGCCCGCTATAGTCCGGGTGAGGAAGATGTTTCCGTCTATCAGGAGATATTTGAAAACAAGTATAAAGAAAAATTCTCTTCCCATCCTTATATCACGGATATGGAGCGTATCATTGCGAGTTTGAATGTAAAGGTTGGAGGTTCTTACATTGACTTTTCTGCCCCGGACCTTGAAGGGAATATGGTAAAACTTTCGGATCAGATAAAAGGGAAAGTAGCTTTAATCGACTTATGGGCTTCCTGGTGCGGACCGTGCCGGCGTTTATCCTCCAGCATGATCCCTATTTATGAAGCATTTAAAGACAAAGGATTCACCGTAGTTGGTATTGCCCGTGAAAATAATAACACGGATGCCATGAAAAAGGCAATCGAACAGGACAAATACCCCTGGTTGAACTTAGTCGAACTGAACGATAAAGGAAATATCTGGGAAATGTACGGTGCCGGCAACAGTGGCGGCTGCACCTATCTGGTAGATAAGGATGGAAAGATTTTGGCAATCCATCCTTCGGCAGAAGAGGTGACTAAGATTTTGACGGAGATGTTACCTTGATCATAATGCGGACTTCTTTTTCCGGATGGGAAATGATTGACAGATCATGCTTGTTCGGGAAAAGAAGTTCTAATTTATCATAGATGCTTTGTAATCCATATCCGGGAATGAAGCCTGGCTTGAAAGGGGCTCCGGAATCTTTTACTGAGATAATGAGCCGGTTGTTATCTTTTCTAATGACAATCCGTATAAGAATAGAATTCAAATCTACATTCCAACCATGCTTAATGCTGTTTTCTACAAGTGGCTGAAGTAACATTCTGGGAATAAGTTCTTTTTCACATTCTGTATCGCATTCTATTTTATAATCTAGTTGGTTCCCGAAACGTATTTTCTCTATATCCAGATACGTGTTTATCATTTCGATCTCTTCTGAAACACAGATTAAATTTGTTTGCTCCTTATTAATGCTGTATCTGAAAAAACGAGAGAGGGCCAATGCCATTTGTCTGGTTTTTTCTCCATCGACGAGGGCGAGTCCGGCAATCGTATTGAGAGAATTGTATAAGAAATGAGGATTAATTTTAGCATGAAGAGCTTCCAGTTGAGCATGGATCAGCTCTTTTTCCAGGATAGTTTCTTTTATCTTACGTTGTTTCTTTTCTTCTGCTTTTTCCAGTAGGTAAGTATAGAAGTACCTGGAAGCAATTAATATAATGGAAAAGATCACTGTTGTTTCCAGCATCTCATCAAAATGACCGGGAATAAAGCTATAACTTCCGTCAGGAAATCTTTCTGTAATGATTTTAGTGATTTGATAATTTCCGGCCAAGGCTACAATGGTTAATGTACCCATGAGTAAACCTCCGGTAAGTAAAGTTTCAAGAATTATCCTCCATTCTTTATTGAGCCGGTATAGTTGGTCTGCAATAAGATGAAAAAGAATGTAAGAGAAAAAGAGTGAAATGACTAGTTTTATGCTAATAGGGTCATTGTATTTTTCCAGGTATATCACCTGGCCACCTAATGAAATCAGTATAAAACTGAGTCTGTTAAGCCATTTGTTAGAGATGACTTTTTTGAGAATGAAAGATAGAAAGGGATACGTGATAATAGCGATTGTTATTATAAATATTACTCCTTCTATATAATAATTCATTGTATGTCCGTTATTCATTGCTTACTTGTTTTAATTGTTCAACGACTTTTTCCAGATTATCGGGGGCGGCAGCTTTTTCTATCGCTATTTTTCCATCTTTCCCGATGATTATAAATTGTGGAATGGCTAACATCCCTTTATTTCCCAGTGATGCATAGAGAGACTTGGCCAATGTGATTCCTGCCTGTAAGTGGTATCCCTCCAGTTTGTAATAATAAACCATTTTCTTCCATTTATCCCGATTTTCCGGACGGTCCAGTGAAATATATAAATAGATAATGTCCATTTCTTTAGTTGCATTTTTTAATGCCTTACTATATGCAAACATTTTCTGGCAAGGGCCGCACCAAGTTCCCCATAAATCGATATAGATGATTTTTCCTATGAAAGGATGTACGGCTTCTTCCAGATTTTTTAGTATGGTATCTGTGGGAAGAATGGTTATATTGTTGGAAGTTTCCGGTATATGATGAAATTGTCTGATTTTCTCTATTTCAGGAGATAATATGCCGATGAACTCGCTTTGTGGAAACTCGGAACAGAACCGATCGTAAAGGGAAGGTATGTCTTCACTGAAATCACGTTGAAAAATGTCATTATAGATTAAACAGGCCCAGGCATATTCCAGGTATTTCCCTGTTCTCTTCTTTTTATATTCATTCAAAAGAAATGTATTGATCTTGTCCCTGTCTATATCCTGTGGGGAATGTTTTTCAATAATGAAGTAATTAATGGTTGTGTTCATATATAGCATTCGTTCATATTCCGAATAGCAAAGGTTTGCCTCTTCTTGGAAGTCAAACGAAAGTTGTTTTTTTATTTCTTTAAGCCATTCGTCGGTTATTTTTCGATTGTTGTAGAGGTTCAATATCTTTTTATAAAACAAATGTGTAAACATGCAATTTATAATATGACTCTGATTATGAATAAAATCGGAAGATACGTTTTGACCTTTAAGGAAAGTTATTAATTCGGCCTGTTTGTTATTGACAATCTGTGTAAATTCTTTCAGTGAATCGACCGCGTGAAGTTCATGATGCTTGGAATAGGAAATGCTGTGGCAATACTCTTCTGTTTTTTGTATTTCTTGCAAGCATTGATTATAAATGGTATTGGTCCCGGAAAAGAAGGGTTGGTTATTTCGGATCCGGATTGTATCGTGGCTGTCTTTTGTCAGATAGACACGAAAAGATAAACGATCTTCTGTCAGAAGATTGAGGACTACTGGTTGTTGTACGGGTAAACTGATATGGAAGACCCCATCAGGTTCTGCCTGTTTCGTTTGAAATAATGTATAAAAAGGAAGATGTTCGCTATCTGAAAATTGATAGCTGATTTCTTTGTTTTCCTTTTCCGGAATGATGATGAGAGTTGCCTGTTGTCCTCTTAGTTGGCAGAAAAACAGAAGACAGAATAAAATGTAATAAAGTCTTTTCATTGTTTCATTCATTTAATTAATAGTAAGGCAAATCTAGCAGGTTAGAAGATGTTCTGAAAGTGAAATTCTTTGAACCTGAAAAAATGAAAGGCAAACCTGTATTATCGGACTGTAACTATAAATCGAGCTCTTCCCGGATCACTGTTATATAGCTGGTTCCGGTGGTTATATGGGTATGGGGTCTATCACTCATAACCAGAATGAGCCGATTATTGAAATATTTATGTATCTCTTCTATCTTCTCTTTATTAACGATATATGACTTTTGGACACGTAGGAACGAGCTCGGAAGACGTTCTTCCAATTGACTCAGGTTGAGGTCGGATATACTCTTTACCTTCGTCTGTAAACAAAGAAACGTAACCGTCTGCCGATTTACAAAATGTAATATCGGAACAGCGGACCAATATGATTTTAGATTGAACATGAATAGGAATGGCGCTTGCTTTCTTTTGGCTTTTTTGAAGTTGGGCGAACAGCTGATTTAATTCTGTATAATTGATAGCTGGCGATTTCAGGTTTAATCGCTTTAGTTTATGAATACATTGTTCGAAACGTTTTTCTTCTATAGGCTTTAACAGATAGTCGATCGAATTTTCATTAAAAGCCTGAATAGCATATTGATCATAAGCGGTGGAAAAGATAACGTAGGGTTGAGAAGATAGCTGTTCCAGCACCTCGAAGCCATTCATATCCGGCATTCTGATATCCAGAAAGAGAAGTTCCGGTTTTAGTTTCTCACATAACGAAATAGCTTCTTTGCCGGAAAAGGCTTCTCCCGCAATTTGAATTGTATCAGCATGATTTTTGAGCAACTCTTTCAATGCGTAATGTGCAGCCGGTTCATCGTCAATCAATAGAGTGGTAAAAGGCATATCAGGAGGATTAGGTAATTGAACTATTCCCGGGATATACTCTCCGGGAATAGTTGATATTTTATAAATAAATCTCTCCGAAAAACTCCGGACGGTGGAAGTCAGGGCTTGGGAGGTCTATCGGGTTCCAGCTGACAAAGTGGGGATATTCTGTATCGTCCGCACATTTGTAGAAATTGCCCAGGATTTTTTCCGGCAGGTTTTCCGGATCGAGTCCCATGAGCCTGAAGGGGATAGATACGACCAACTCCCAGGAGAATACACCTGTCTTTTCTGAAAAAGGTTTGTTCTCTATGGATGAATACCGACGGATAGAAGTGTATTCATCGGTGTTTAGCGATCTTTTGATATCACGCGACTGGCGGCGGGCAGCATCACAGGTTCCGATACAATTGAACTCGAAATTCATGTAGTTGTGATCATCGACCGTTTTCATGAAAAACTCGACACAACTATCTGTATAAACCGGGGAACCGTCTGAGCTGTGAACAGCCTTTAATGAATTCCCTTTTACGAAATAACGGATATAAAGATTTTCATCCGTTCGCGCAATATCGAAAGCGACAATTGGTTTATAAGGGTATTCTTCCCAATTGATGACATCGATATACTCTCGCTGGGCTTTGTTTTCCAACAGAAAACCGACTGATGATAAATCCAGCACATCCAGCGTTACTAAATAAGGTACTTTAAGCTTCTTCATGTTAATTATAGATTTGGAGCAACGGCAAATGGAAATATGAGGTGAGGAGTACCGATAATACCCCTACAATAGCCAATATAATGATGACTGTCCCTACAATCCGATTCAATAACCATATTCCCCGTACATTAAACCACTTTTTTAATTTCGCAACTATATATGTGATGCCGAACCACCAAAGGACGGCACCTATTCCTATGCATATTATTCCTCCCACCAACATCCAGACGGAATGATCCGGCAACACAAATCCAAAACGCGCAAACAGTCCTATATATAGCAGCACGATTAATACGTTGCTAAAGGTAAGAAGAAAAGCTGTAATAAAATCCTGTGTGAACGATAACTTTTTTTCACGTTGCTTTTTTAAGTTTTTTACAGGATTGGATTGATATATGTAGTAACCGAAAAGACCGAGAACGATACTGCCCATTAGTTGGAGCGGTGCCTGGTTGGCTTCCACGAAGTTGACGACAACTCCCATTCCCAGGCAGGTCAGTGCCGCATAGATGACATCCGATAAGGCTGCTCCCAGGCCGGTAACGAAACCGTGCCAACGTCCTTTGTTCAATGTTCTTTGTATACACAACATACCTATCGGGCCCATAGGGGCTGATACAAGTACGCCTATCACAATTCCTTTACTAATAAGTCCCAGCATTATCCTTTTATTTTCTGCCAAATTGCCACAAAGATAATGCCTATTCCCTGATAAAAAAAGGTAAAAACATAAAAATGGCCCGGAACTTTCGCTTCGGACCATTGATTTATAGTCTAAACAGATAAAATCTGATTATTTAGGTTTGACTGTATTGTTACGTACACCTTTCAGAATTTCCTGTAACTGATAAACGACTTCCGGACGTTTTTCGGCGAGGTTTTCCTGTTCGCCTACCTGTGTCATATCGTACAGTTGAGGAGTTTTGGAATAACCGGTCTCGATCTTCGGTCCCCAGGGAACTATTTTCGGTCCGTTGCTGGTTTCAATGTATTTCCAGTCTTTTGTGCGGACAGACAACGTATGGTCGGATGCCTGTTCGATCACCCAGGGACGGTCGGCATTGTCTGTTCCCAGCAAAGTGCCCAGATAATTGTAACTGTCGGGGGCTGCTCCCTTGGGAAGGACGGAACCTGTCAGTGCTGCCAGTGAAGCGAACCAGTCAACCTGCGACATTAATGCGTCAGAGACTTGGCCTTTTTTTATTTCTTTCGGCCAGCTTGCAATAGCAGGGATACGGGTTCCGGCTTCAAATGCACTGTATTTACCGCCGCGTAACGGACCGCCCGGCTTATGATCGCCCAGCAGTTCTTCTGCCTGATCTGCATAACCGTCATCCACAACAGGACCGTTGTCGCTGGAAAGGATGATCAAGGTGTTTTCTCTCAGTCCCAGCCTGTCGAGTTCGTCGAGGATTTGTCCGACACTCCAGTCAAACTGCACGATAGCGTCGCCTCTCAATCCCATCGGGTTCTTGCCTCTGAAGCGGTCGTGCGGGAAGCGGGGAACATGTACGTCGTTTGTCGCGAAATACATGAAGAAGGGTTTATCTTTGTTTGCTTTGATGAAATCGAGGGCATGTGTCGTGATGGAATCTGCCAGGTTTTCATCTTTCCATAAAGCCTTGCCGCCGCCTTTCATATAACCGATACGTCCGATACCGTTTACGATAGCCATATCATGGCCGTGGCTGTGTTTCAGGTTATATAGAAGTTCCGGATGATCTTTTCCTAAAGGTTCGCCTTCGAAAGGTTTCTGATAACTTACTTCGATAGGAGCGGACGGGTCGTAGTTGGCCACTTTTCCGTTTTCGATGAATACACAGGGAACACGGTCGGCTGTCGCTGCCATGATATAGGAATAGTCGAATCCTAAATCACCTAATGCGGCAGGCAGAGGAGCGTTCCAGTCCTGTTCGGCAGTCTTGTCGCCCAGTCCCAGATGCCATTTACCCAGGGCAGCTGTTGTATAGCCTGCATTTTTGAACATATCGGCAATGGTATAGCGTTCCGGGCGGATAATCATTCCGGCATTACCGGCAGCGATGTCTGTACCGGGTCTGCGCCAGGCATATTCTCCGGTAAGCAGGGAATAACGGGATGGGGTACTGGTGGCCGCTGTTGCATGTGTGTTGGTAAAGCGGATACCACTGTCTGCCAGTTTGTTTACATTTGGCGTTTGTACGCGGGTTGCTCCATAGCATTCCAGGTCACCATAACCGAGGTCGTCGGCATAGATAAAAATGACATTCGGGGTCTTTGCCTCTTTCGCCTTTTGGGCATGAGAGGTGGAAGGGGAGAATAAGAAAGCTCCCAGTCCGAGACCGATCAATACGTTTGATTTCATAATATTTAAAGTATATATAAGTTTATGATATTTTTGTTTAGGAACTAAAGGTCTGCATTTTTTCTATATCCGCCTTGCTGTACGCTGTATTTTTAACGGATATTGTCTACTTTAAAAAGAAAAAGGGATACCGGAATATAAATAACCGATATCCCTCCCTTCCTAATTAACCTATTTATCTTAAGTTCGGATTGATGTTTTGTTCGGATAATGGTATAGGCCATGTGTAATCCTGTGGACTACGGAAGTCACGACGGCCTGCATACCAACGGTAGTGGCCTGTCGGATCTACGAATTTAGTAGAAGCCGCATAGGTTGTAGAGCCAGGATAAGGTGCACCCCATATCTCACCAACCAATACTTCGTGTGCAATATTCCAGCGCATAATATCCCAAAAACGGATACCTTCGTAAGCCAACTCGATGCGACGTTCATTGCGGACGATTTTACGCAATTTATCCGGATTGGTTTCTGTTGTCCCAGGCATTTTGACGTCGGATCGTCCGCGTACTTTGTTGATTGTTGCATCCAGTACGTTTTGATTGATAGATTGTCCGCTTTCAATCATACATTCCAGATAACTTAACAGTACTTCTGCATAACGGATGATCGGGGTAACAGCACTATAACTTTGTAAATCATTGATCGGATTTTCATCGTAATATTTACGCCACATAAATCCGGTTTTGGACGCTTCCGAGGAATAGTCTACACGCTCTTTCTTTGATGCATCGTAGTCTGGATGCATACGGTATTCGCTTCCCATGAATGTAGAACCGTTATAGTAAATGGTGTAATCCAAACGCGGGTCACGATTTTCACCTAAATTATCCGGATTGAAACGTGGATCATCATAACTGAAAGGTGTTCCGTCGGTGAAAGCATATGATTCGAACAAACCGGCGGTAGGATTCGATAAACTCCAACCTCCGTCTTTGGCTGACAATCCGTGTTGTGGCAAACCACAACCGAAATAGTTCTCCAGATAAGCAATATAATAGATATTCTCTTTATTGCCTACGCCGGTTCCGGGATAGAACAATTCTGAGTATTTACTGTGAAGGTCATTATCTCCCAGGTCGATAATCTCTTTATATGTTTCAGCTCCTTTAGCCCATTCTTTCATTAACATATAGGTTCTTCCCAAGAATGCCAGTGAAGCCTGTTTGCATGCACGTCCGGTTTCTGATGATTTTATTTCACTGAAACGAGGCAGATCATTGGCCGCTTCTTTAAATTCTGTGGCACACCAGTTTAAAATATTAGCTTGCGTCTCTTTCGTGACGTTGTTTGATTCTTCACCGGTGAGAACGGTTGTAACTAAAGGAACATCTTTGAAATAACTAGCCAGGTAATGATACTGTGTGGCACGCAGAAAACGAGCTTCGGCAATCATACGTGTTTTTGATTCTGACTCGGTTGCACTTTCAATTCCGGCAAGGAAACGGTTGCACATACCGATACGTTTGTAAGCCGAACTCCAGTATCCGGAAATGAAGCTGTTGTCATTCTGTAGCTGCCCGCTGGAGATTTTGAAAAATGGATTGTTTTCTCCGCGACGGTCAAATCCGTTGTCTGTAAGATGTTCTGTGAACAGGAGACCATGATACGACCAGAAGTCGGATACGGAATATTCCAACCCGTTGGTGATATTGCCCCTGTATAAGCTAGTTAAAGCCAATGAACCGTTCTTTTCAGCATCCCAAAAATTTTCTTCCGATAAATCTGTTAGCGGATAACGTTCCAGGTCGCATGAAGATAAGAATAACGATGCGCATAAAGCTGTATAGGCGATATATTTTAATCTTTTCATAAGATTCTAGAATTTTAATGTTAGACCAAGAGTATAAGTAGACATGGTAGGATAGTACTGAGCGTTGTTGCTGGTATTTTCAGGATCCCAACCTTTGCGATAACCTTTGAAGGTTAGAGGGTTGTCTAAAGATACGTAAAATCTTAGGCCGCTTGAACCGAACTTCTGGCAAAGTCTGTTCGGCAAAGTATAACCTAATTGGATATTACGTACTTTCAGATATGAAGCATCTATTACCCAAAAATCGGAAGTCAGCGTATTGTTACTACCGGCGTTCGACATTACTTCCAGGCGTGGATATGCCGGATAGCGATTGTCTTGTTGAACGTTCCAACATCCTTCCATCTGCCATTTCTGGATGTTACCTTCCTGATAGAATGCATGACCTGCATAAACAGATAACATACCTTTTACTTTGGCAACACCTTGGAGAAGCATACTGAAATCGAAACCTTTGTATTCTGCACCCAGGCTTAAACCGAATGTATATTTAGGAATGCGTGAGCCCAAATAAACTTTATCGTCGGTGGTTACTTTTCCATCACCATCCGTATCTACATAGCGGATATCTCCGGCTTTGGAGCCTTTGGCTATTGTGCTTTGGTCATACCATTCGCTTACTTCGTCGTCAGTCAGGAATACGCCGTCTGTCTTATAGCCGTAAAACATTTGCATTGGATAGTCGATAAACAAATCACTACCGTTACCGACCATACCGTTGTTCTGAGTAACGTTCCCCATACCGAGTGTCAATACTTTGTTGTTGATAATGGAGAAATTACCATTGATATGATAACTAAAATCTCCAAGTCTGTTTTGATGTCCTATTTCAAATTCCCAACCTTTGTTTTCTACCTCACCGGTATTTACCTGAGAAACACTCAGACCGAAGATTGAAGAATAACTGGCGGACGGTTTGTATAAGATGTCTGTTGTTTTACGATAGAAGTATGAGGCGTTGAATGTTAATTTATTGTTAAAAAGAGCCGTTTCGATACCGAAGTCGGTTGTACGGGTACGTTCCCATTTAAGTGTCGGGTCTACATAAGTAGTTACTGCTGCTCCCTGTGTATATACACCACCAAATACATAATTTTGTGCTTGTCCCAATGTGTAAACAGATTGGTACGGGTAGTTACCAATATTGTTGTTACCCAATACGCCGATAGATGCTTTGAGTTTCAAATTGTCGACAAAAGACAAGTTTTCGTTTTCCTTCCAGAACTGTTCTTCAGAAACACGCCATCCCCCGGCTACAGACGGGAAGAAACCGTATTTACTATCTGTTGGGAAACGAGAAGAACCGTCGTAACGCATGGTCGTTTCGAACAAATAACGTTGGTCGAAGTTGTAAGTTAAACGGCCGAATACTGATTGGATAGCCCATTCGTAACCGCCACCACCGTTTGTTTGTCCGTCTGCTCCGCCGGCGCCCAGATAAGGAACATCATCTGATGGAAAATTATTACGACTGCCGGATAAAGTCTGCTGGCCTTCGTCTTCCCATGTATAACCAACTAATGCAGCCAGGTTGTGTTTTCCTGCGATGGTCGTGTTGTAATCGGCAATAGCCTGGAATGTCTTGTAAACAGTACGTTTCATCTCGTCTGTCAAGCTGGAAGGGCCAGTACTTTTTCCACCGGCAAGTTCCATGTCGCAACGATAATTACGGGTATGGTTCAATGTATAATTGTAACCGCCGATAACTTTTAAAGTCAATCCCTTGATAGGTTGATAAGAGAGTTCGGCATTCGATTTGAATTTATCATAATCTTCGCGATAGAAAGAGGCGCAATCAACCCATGATACCGGTGTACCCATTAATTTAGGGCCTAAGCCGACTTCTCCGGTCGAGAGGTAACTTGGTGTTAAACCAGGGAAACGTACAGCGTTGGAAATAATACTTTTATATCCGCCGCCATCCATTGAACCCGGTGTTGAAGGTTCGTGACGATCGGAAGCCATACCACTTAAGCGCACACTTAATTTTAAGTTTTTAGCCAGTTCGGCATTCAGGTTTACGCGGGCGTTATAACGATTGTAGTAGTTATTGTCCAGTAAACCGTCCTGGTGTAAATAACCTAAAGATGCCATGTATTGTATTTTTTCCGTACCGCCACTGGCACTCAATTCATGTTTGGTTTGCAATGCGTGACCACCCAATAAATCTTCCAGATACATTTCGTTGGCATAATTGTCCGGGTCGGAACCATCGCGATATTTCTGAATCATTTCCGGAGTATATGTTTCTTTTCCTATGGCCATGTTATAATACTCGGCGTATTCATAAGAACGGGCTAATTCCGGTAATTCTGTTGCCTGGCTCATTCCGACAGAACCGTTATAAATGATACGGGCTTTACCTTCTTTACCTTTTTTAGTTGTAACCAGTATAACTCCATTGGCGGCACGTGAACCATAAATTGCAGAAGAGGATGCATCTTTCAGTACTGAAATTTGTTCTATATCGGTAGGTGTTAAATCACTTAATGAACCGGGAAGACCATCTACTAATACCAGCGGGCTGGGGGTGGCACCGAAAGAACCGACACCACGAACACGAATTGTTCCGGCATCCTGTCCTGGGTTTCCGCTTTCTTGTGTGATTGTAACGCCAGAAAGTTGGCCAGTCAACATGTTGGAAACATCAGGTACGGCACGTGCTTCGAGCGCTTTGCTGTCAACAGAAGCAATAGAACCGATCACGTTTACTTTCTTTTGTGAACCGTATCCTACGACAACCACCTCTTCAAGTGCTTGTGTGTCATCCATTAATTGGATATCAAAATTCGTGTTATTTCCTTTTACGGGTATTTCTTTTGTAAGATACCCGATATAAGAAATTTGTAAAACACTTCCTTCAGGAACTTCCAGAGAGAAAGCGCCGTCCAGATTGGTTATCGAACCAGTAGTGGTACCTTTTACTATGACATTGGCACCGATGATTGGCAATCCGGTGGCATCTAAAACAACTCCGGATATTTTTTTCGGGTTGTTTTTATTTTGTGCCGGAGTGGTTTGTTCTGCTCGAGCAGGAACGATTACAATGTGTTTATCTTCAATTTTATAAGAAAAACCGGTATCCTTCAAAACTTCAGTCATGACTGAAGACAAGATTTTATCACTAAAATCTTGTGATATTTTTCTATTGATATCTAGTTTTGTCTGATTATAAGCAATACTTAGGCCGGTTTGTTTTTCTATCTCTTCAAATACTTTCAAGATAGTATTATTGTTTCCGGTAATTGTAATGCGTTGATTTTGCCCCCAGCTTATAGTACTGGTGAATAGGGCTAACGATGTTAAGATAAATATTTTACGAAAATTTAGGAGTGCTTTCTTACTCTTTTGATAGTTTAAATTCATACTTTTGCGTATTAAATCAATGAATACTAAATTTAAGATCCCTAAGATTTTAAAATGCTGTTGGTTGATTTCGGGGGTCCGGAAAAGGTGTCGTGATTTTTTTCCGGTCCCTTTTTTTGTTATTTAGCTCCTTTCTTTTTTTGTGATTGAATAGTAATTATGTTGTCTTCAATTTCGTAACTCAATCCGCTGACAGTCATTGTCAGGATTTTCATGACGGTATTGATACTTTCATACTGACGGAACTTTATGGTATATAGATCCGGTGTGAATAAGCGTGGATTTATAACAAAATCTACGGCATATTTTCGTTGAATGGTTGCCAATATTTCTTTGAGAGGCTGATTTATAAAGTTTAGTTCACCTTTTATCCAGCCGGAATAGCTGGTTGCATCAATGATTTTTTTCTCAAAGACACCGGTTTTGTAGTTATATTCCAATTGCTCATTGGGAGACAAAATGAACGAGTTGTCATCTTTTTCTATTTTATCCACCCTGACGGCTCCATTTTCCAATGTAGTAATGATCTTGTCGCTTTCAGAATAGGCTTGTACGTTGAATTTGGTACCGAGAGCCTCTACTTTCAGGTAACTGGTGCTAACAATAAAAGGATGTTCTTTATCTTTCCTGACGGTGAAATTCGCTTCTCCGGTCAGGAAAAGTGTACGGGTTTTCCCCCTGAACTCTTTCGGATAGATAAGAAGACTTCCTGAATTGATATTTACTTTCGAACCGTCCGGAAGTATCAGTTCCTGTTTTTCTCCTTCCGGAACGAAACATTGTATCAGTTCGGGATCGTATGTATTGTACCGGATATACAGATATGATCCGGCAATGGATAATAGAGGAATGATTAAAATGGCGGCGGCTCTTGCCAATTTATGTATCAAACTGTAGCGTTTCTGTGAAGATTTATCCTGGTTGATTTTTCTCTTCGTTGCATTCAGTGAACGGTAAGTATCGGGAGTTGCTCCTGTCGGATATTCGTTCCATATGGAAAGAAGAGCCTCTTCTTTTTCTTTCTGATTGGAAGGGTGAACCAGCCATTGCCATACTTTGGTCCGGAGTGCCGGATCAAATGTATGGTTGACCAGATTATATAGTATTTTAGATGCTTTTGACATGCGTATATATTTCCTGTTTTGTATATATGATACGTGAGACAGGAAGTACACACAGTCAAAAATGAACTTTTTTTTAAAAAAATGTAAGAATAAAGAATCCGATTATTTTTCGGATGTCTGCCAGTGCCAGCGTCAGGTGATTTTCGACTGTCCGTTTACTGATAGACATGCGTGCTGCAATCTCATCATTGGATAATCCGTCCACACGGCTCATCCGGTAGATTTGTTTTCGTTGGGGCGGCATCTTTTCAACGGCGACAGAAATAAGAAATTCCAGTTCTTTGGCATATAACTCTTCTTCTATGCTGTCATTGTCTGTGGAGGTAAACGAAGCATTGTTGGTTTGTTGTTCCTGGTAGTCCCTGAATAACAGGGAACGTTCGATATGTCGGAATACCGTATTTTTGGCAATACGATACAGGTAGGCGTTCAGATTCTCGATCTCTTTCAATCTATCCCTGTTCTGCCACATGGATACGAATATATCCTGGGAAATATCTTCCGCTTCTTCCTCGTTTTGCAAGATACCGCTTATGAATCCTTTAATACGTGGAAAATAATGCAGGAACAATGACTCGAATGCCTGTTCATCGCCCCTGCTGACTGCCTCTATGTATCCCTTTTCGGTGGCGAAATCCATTAATAGGTAGATTTATTGTCTCTTTATGTGGATACAAAGATAAAGATCGTTTGCCATTAAAAAGAAAAAAAAGTATAAAACTACTATCTTTTGAGTTTAGAAAGCAAACTTCAGGTTTTCCGGTGGTGTACTGGATTCCGACATCAATTGATTAAATTTCTCAACAATATCCGGGTGTTTGTCTGCTACATCGTGTAATTCCTGAATGTCGTTTTCCAGGTCATACAGCTCCATTCTCGTATTTCCTTTGCGGATATCTGTAATGATCCCTTTCCAGTTCCCCATGCGGATCGCTTTGTTCCCTATTTGTGGGTCAGGATATTCCCAGTAAAGATATGCATGCTGTTTCTGTTTGTCTTTTTCTCCGAGTAGTGCCGGCAGGAAACTGATCCCGTCGGTTGGAGGACATTCGATGGAAACGATATCTGCCAGTGTCGGCATTACATCCTGAAATGCACAGATATGGTCGGATTCTGTTCCGGCTTTGATCTTTCCAGGCCAGGAGACGATAGCCGGTACGCGTATTCCTCCTTCGTGGACGAAACATTTCCCCCATCCGTATTCCGATTTGAATAATCCGCCGCTGTTGAACCAGGGGGAGTCGCTGCCGCCGTTGAACGTCGGTCCGTTGTCCGAAGTGAAAATGATCAGGGTGTTTTCATACAATCCTTCCTGTTTCAATTTGTCGACCAGTTTTCCGACCTGTTCGTCAAAATAACTGATCATCGCTGCATAGGTTGCATGCGGATAACGGCATGGCATATACCCTTTGTTACCGGTGTAGGGCTCTTCGTCTCCGAATTTATCGACATAATAGTTGACCCAGCGTTCCGGGGCCTGTAAGGATACATGCGGAAGAGGTGTTGTCCAAAGCAGGAAGAACGGTTGCTCCTTATTCTGGTCGACAAAATGAATCATTTCGTCGAAGATGAGGTCGTTGGCATATTCATTCTGGGTAAATTTCCGGTAACTGGCTTCATCGTACGGATCCGCTCCTTCATCCAGTTTGGTCAGATGGGGGTCCCGTATTTTGTTATCGAGATATACGCGTTGATCGTTTTTCCATAAGAACGGAGGGTAATAGGTATGTGCCTGCCTCTGGCAGTTATATCCGTAAAACTGGTCGAAACCCTGTTTGCCGGGGACACCTTCCGAACCGGGATAACCTAATCCCCATTTTCCGAAACAACCAGTCGTATATCCGGCATTCTGCATCATCCGGCCGATTGTCATGGTACCGGATTTTAACGGATATTGCCCTTCCAGTTCTGGATGGACGTACATCGAGTCGTGGCTGTTGATCGCTCCCCGTGAGGCTATTTCATCATTCGCCCTGATCTGTGCGTGTCCGGAATGTAATCCGGTCAACAGTACACAGCGGGCCGGAGCGGAAACGGGCGATCCTGTATAATGTTGGGTCAGTTTGATCCCGTTATTTCTCAGGCGGTCGATATTCGGGGTTTCTATTTTTTGCTGGCCATAACATTGCAGGTCGCCATAACCCATATCGTCCATCAGTATATATATAATGTTAGGTTTGCTCTTTTCTTTCTGGCAGGAAGACAGACCTGCAATACAGAAAAGCCCTACTAATAAATTCGTTTTTTTCATCTTTTTGTACTTTAATTAGTCCCAACTGAAATCGTCGGTTACTTCGCTTTTTAATCCTGGTCCGAACATATATCCTTGTTTTTCAAACCATTCTTTTTTGTCTTTTACCTTTTGGTAAAACAGTTCGAAACTCTCCGGTTCGCTCCGGCTCCACATTTGTTCGGCGATAGCCAGAATGCGGGGAAACAGCCTCCGGTCGATCATATTTTCTGTTACCCCGTAATCGGTCCAGAGGGCACAACTCATTCCTAACAAGAGAGGCGAATCTTCTTTTCTATAAGACGGGTTGGCGGTATATACATCTTTGATATCGAATGTACGCGCCGCCTCATATCCTTTCCAGGGAGTGACAGGGAAATTCAGGTAGGTATAATAATTGGTTCCGCAGATAACGGGAAGATTTCTTTTGAGTGCTTCTTTGAATGCGGTGTCTTTATGTCCCCGCCAGTTCCACCAGTGGATCACTACGTTATCAGGTAACGCATAACCATCCTGATAAACGACATCTCCCCAAAAGATTGCTTTTCTTCCTTTGTTTTTCAGATAGTTGGCCATCTGTGCTGAGAACCAGAGCTGAAGATCGTGGCTGTCTTTCAAACCGTGTTCTTTGATACATTGCCCGCAATCGGGACATGTATCCCAGTTCCCTTTGGGGGCTTCATCACCTCCCAGATGAATATATTCGGAGGGGAACAGTTCGCAGACTTCATCGAGTACATTCTTCAGAAAGTCCAGTGTATGTGTTTTGCCGGCACAGAAGATATTTTGTGTAAAGCCGTTTTCGGGAACCTGTATGGTGTCGCCGAAGCAGCCTAGTTCCGGGTAAGCGACCAGAGCGGCTTCCGCATGTCCCGGCATATCGATTTCCGGGATAACCGTGATACAACGTTCGGCGGCATATCTGACAATCTCTTTGATCTCTTCCTGTGAATAGAAACCCTGTTGTTCCGGGCCTTTGCCGACAAAAGCGCCCACTTCGGTAAGGCGCGGATATTGTTTGATTTCAATGCGCCATCCGAGGCCCTCCGTCAGATGCCAGTGGAAATAGTTCATTTTTAGCAGGGCTGCCATGTCGATATATTTCTTTATGGTCGAAACTTTCTGATATTGGCGGCCGGAGTCAAGCAGGAAACTTCTGAAACCGACACGAGGCCTGTCTTCTATTTTCAGGCAGGGGATGATCCATGTCCCGTTCTGATCGGAGGTCAATTGCTTTAATGTCTGCCGGGCATAAAAGAAACCCGCATCGCCGGATGCTTCTATTTCGATACCGTTTTCTGTTACCTGTAGCCGGTATGCTTCAGAAGGTAATGCCGTATTCGTAGTCTGGCGGATATCGGCTTGTAGGTTTTTTGTGCGAAATTCTCCGTTACCTTGCACGACTGTTTCCGGTGCAGGGATTACTGTTTGTGCCGTCAGGAAAAAAGAAGAAAGCAAGAGAATAATAATACTTACATATTTCATGATATATACGAGCTAAAATAAAGAAGATGCATCAAAAGTTCGTTTTGTCATGGAGGACAAGTCTCGATTTTTGATACATCCTCTTTGTTTGTGATTAATTAAACTATTCCCAACCCGGATTCTGTTTGATATTCGGATTTAATACCATCTGATTCAATGGTATGGGGTAAAGATAATAATAATCCGGCCATAATTTATCCGGTTCCGGATGGAATTCCAGATAACCTTCGTCCGCGCCTCCGTCGATGGTCACAGCCGTACCTGCCGGGAAGTTTGATTTCCGGACATATTGCCCGAGTTTTTTCTTCATGGCATAATGACATTTCTTCCATCTTCTGAGGTCGTCGAAACGGAAATTTTCTGAAAACAGTTCGATACGTCTTTCCCTGCGTACTTCCCATAAGAGAGGAGATACGGCATAATCGCCTGCATATCTCGAATCACCCAAATCCCGCTTCGGATCAAAACTTTCATTGATCTGCGATACAATCATCGAAGGAACATTTGCCCGTGAACGTATTTTGTTGATGGTCATGTCAGCAACGGACTGGCTGAATTCTCCCAGTTCAACCATTGCTTCGGCATAATTCAGCATCACTTCTTCTACCCTGAATATCGGCATGTCGGTCTCTTCATTCCGTTGAGAACCCATGCTCAGATAAGTATTGAAATATTTCCAGTTATTATAACCGAATGCCGATTTGTACCAGGGTTGCCCGTTCAGGAAGAAATCGTAGTGGGGATTTTCTCCTAAGATACCGCCATCGTATCCTTGTCTGAACGGCAGTGTTTTCTGACGTTCGGCAGGAACGATCAGATTGATACTGTCAATGAAACTCCGGTCTTTCGGATTGTCCGTAAACTTCCATTTGTTATCCCAGGCCGTTGTCGATTCCGAACGGTCGACTACATACGGCGGAGTAACGTGCAGCCATAAACGGTGGTCCCTGTTGCTGAATTCGTCGTACATGTCCTTGTCACCCAGGAACATCTGACTTGTCCAGCGCGGTTTGCCGTCCGAACATAAATAGCTGTCCACCATGTCGCGGGTTACATTATAGAATGACTGAGCCGTGGTTCCACCGATGCTGGTAGCATGTACAACATTGGCATCATTGGCATACGCTTTGTAAAGGATGATTCCGGTCATACCGTTTAACGACAATGAGTTGAACAGGTCGTCGTAGTTGTTGTGAACGTTCGGATATACCTTCAATACCTCTTCGGAAGCCCGCTTACATTCCCGCAGGAACTTTTCAGCATCCTGTAGTCCGTGATATTTTCTCCAGGTTCCTTCAAACAGACAGAAACGGGAAAGTAATGTCTGTACCACCACGCGGTTGATCGTATTGGCTCCGTCTCCGTCCTGATTGATGTTCTGTTCTGCATACTGAAGGTCTTCCAGGATATGATTGGCAATGACATCTCTGGAGTCTCTTTCCCCATAAATGATATCCGTTTCATCGTCTGCCAGTACATGGTCGATCCAGGGAACACCGCCGTAAGCGGAAAGTAAGGTCAGATATCGGTAAGAACGGAAGAAATAACCGACACTGCGCCAATGGTTTCTTTCCGTTTCGGTCATGTCCGACGTCTCAATATGGTCGAGCATGAGGTTTGTCCGGCGGATGAATGAATATTGTGCCCATGGTGTATTGTCTGTTTTTGACGGGGGAACGACAATTCCCCTGATCCAATCGGTTTCGCCTGACCCCCGCGTGGAGTTATAGGAGATATTGTCCGTGTTGGTTTCTCCGTAACCGAGTGCCGGGAATGTTTCATACAAACCCCATGCATATGTTTTAAAATTGTCGTATGATTTGAATACGGTTTCAGCAGTGGGACTGCCCAGCGGGTATCTTTCCAGGAAATCGTTATTCATGCAGCCGGAAAATCCGAAAATGACGAGTAGTCCGAATAATATTTTGAATGTCTTCATGATCGTATGTTTTAATTTAGAAAGTAACATTTATACCCAGTGAATATTTTTTCATGAAAGGATATTCCCAGGCTCCTTTTGAAAGCATATCCGATTCCATTCTTTCTGGCAGATGGTCCCAGGTATGCAGATTTTCACCACTGACAAATACCCGGATATTATCCATATAGATCTTTTGACAGATATTCTTGGGTAATGAATAAGACAGAGTAATGTTCTGTATTTTCAGGTAAGCGGCATTTGCCAGATATTTGGTTTGCACTTTCTGGTTGAATTTCGTATTCGTTTCATTCTGCGGATACACCCTCGGATAGAAGGCGTCCGGATTATCCGGAGTCCAGAAGTCGAGTGTTTCCTTGAATAAACTACCCCAGCTTCCGTTCGGCCATGCCATCTGGTCGGTGCGCCAGTAGTCGCGTTTTCCTACCCCGCGTAAAAAGATAGACAGGTCGAAACCTTTGTAACTGACTCCGGCTGTGATGCCGTATTGGTAACGGGGAGTATTGTTGCCTATGATGCGCTGGTCGCCCGGATTGTGAATAGTGTTGTCGCCTTCGAAAATAAATTCGGTGTCATCGTCGAAGTTCTTGTAAAGAATATCACCCGGATATACGGTTCCTGCTCCCTTGAACATCGGGATACCCGGTTTCAGGGTTCCGTCTGCGTTGAAATCGTCCGTCGTATAGAAACGGTCGGTTACGTATCCCCATATTTCACCCAGCTTCATGCCTTTCCGGTAAAGGTCTTTTCCGAACAGGCCGGCTTCATTGTCGTATTTGGTGATTTCGGATTGCGAGTCATACAGGTTGAAACCTACCCGGTAGCCTACATCGCCTATTCGGTCATGCCAGTTGATCTTCAGTTCCCAACCGTATGTTTTCAGGTCTGCGGCATTTTGTTTTGCAGCACTGGCACCGACTACTCCCGGCAATTCCATTCCCGGAGCCAGCATACCTTTGGTATCACGGCGGTACCAGTCGAATGTGGTATTCAGCTTGTTGTTGAACAGATCCAGGTCGAAACCGAAGTCTAGTGTATAGACTTTTTCCCATCCAAAGCTGCTGCTGACCATGGCCGGAGCTCCCAGTGTCGTAACCTTTTGCCCGTCCACCAACCAATTGGAGAGGTAAACGTTCATATCCGGGATATAAGGATAGTTATCGGGTGTATTGTCGGATTTCAATATGACCTGGTTCCCGATGGAACCCCAGGATGCCCTGAGTTTCAGGTTGGAGAGCCATTCGTTTGTCGCTTTCATGAAATTTTCTTCCGAAATACGCCAGCCGGCGGAGAAAGAGGGGAAGAAACCGAACCGGCTGTTTTTGGGGAAACGGGAAGTGCCGTCGTAACGTCCGTTGGCTTCCAGCAGGTATTTGCCGGCATAGCTGTAATTCACACGATAGAATAATCCGCGGATGGCAAATTCCTCGAACGCGTCATTCGTAATCGGAGTACCTGTCGATAAGGATAACGAAGGCAGTGAACTGACCACTACATCTGTACGATAAGAATATTGGGATTCGGTATGGCTCGACTCCTGGTTGTATCCTCCCATCACCGAAATATCATGTTTACCGAACGTTATATCGTAATTGGCGAATAAGTTGACGGCGTTATAATCTGTATATTTGGAAGTGACCGCATAGCTGGAGTTCTCCGTGCTGTTCAGTACCTCGGTAAAGTTCATTCCTATATACTGATATTTGTTCTTATAAAATTTATTTTGTTCGGTTGTCCGGTTGTAAGTGTATTCTCCGGTTATCTTAAGACCTTTCAGCGGGCTCAGGATGATTCGTCCCAATGCTCTTAGGTCATTTCTTTTGATTCTCCGGGGATCGCCGTAACGGATATAAGTGGCGGGAGACTCAGCCGGATAGACTGTCCCGTTTTCCTCGTAATCTTCATTATTCTGATAAGATGGCAAATTCATGGCGGCTACCCATACAGTATTACGTCCTCCAGCCTCTACTTTTTTCTGTTTGGAATTACCATATTTCAAGTCGAGTTGGGTTGTCAGCCAGGAATTGACATCTACTCCCATAAATGTAGAGAGGTTGAGTCGGTCATAGCTGTCTTTATCCGTAATCAGGATACCGTCTTCTCCGGTATAACCGACGCCGATGCGATAGACTGTCTTCTCACTACCGCCGGAAACCGACATGCTGTGGTTCTGCATGAATCCGAAATTATCTGTCATATCGTCGAACATATTCCGTTCTTTCATCAGAAATAGATTGCCGTTTTCGTCAAAGATATATCCGTTTGGGTATTTTCCCGGGTTACTCTGGTAGTCACGTATGTATCCTTCCCACTGGGTGATGTTTTTGCCATCTACATAGGTGTCGTTGGGCCAACCCATTTCTTTGTAGGCCAGGACCGATTCCAGCGGATTGGCTTTCTGAGGTAACTCCAGCGGCTTGGAGAACGATATATTATTGTTGTAATTGAATTTCGGAGCGGAATCTTTTTTTCCCTGCTTCGTGGTGATCAGGATAACACCGAAGGCGGCTCTTGCCCCGTAGATGGCTGCCGAAGCGGCATCTTTTAATATGGAGACCGATTCGATTTCCTGTGGATCGATCATATTGATATCCATCGGAACGTTGTTCACCAGTACGAGAGGCGTACCTCCATTGATAGATGTCGTACCACGGATATTATAACTCATTGCGTCACCTGGCGTACCGGTTTCCGATCCGATCTGTAATCCGGGTGTCGTCCCTTGCAAAGCCTGTGCTATGTTAGGGACCGGACGGTCTCCCAATGTTTCCGATAAATTGACGGAAGCAACAGCTCCGGTCAGGTTGACTTTCTTCTGGGTTCCGAAACCGACCACTACGACTTCATCCAATAACTGAGTGTCTTCTTTTAAAGTGACAGTAATGTCTTTTTGTCCCTTCAGATGAATGTCTTGCGAAATGTATCCGATGAAAGATACTGTCAGGGTAGCATCCTGGGGAGCGTCCAGGATAAATTGTCCGTTCAGGTCTGTGATCGTTCCGTTGTTCGTTTTCTTGTCGATCACGTTGGCTCCGATGACAGGCATTCCTGTTTCGTCGATCACTTTACCGGTGATTTTTCCTTCCTGCGGCATTTTATCGGCCAGCAGGACGATCTTATAATTCTCTATCCGATAACTGCCAGGCGCAAGCAACTGATTTAACACCTCTTTGATGCTGGCCTCTTTGAGATTCAGACTGACCTGTCTGTTCATGTCGATCTCTGAGTTGTTGAGGAAGAAGACAAAAGGTGTTTTCTCTTCGATCACTTTGATTGCTTCACTCAGTTTCACATGGGTTAATTCCAAGCTTATTTTCGTATTTTGTGCATAACCGTTTATTGCGTAAAGCTGAAAAAAGCAAAAGCCTATAAATAATAGTATTAGCTTCATTTTTCTGAATGAATTAATGTTAAGAAAGGAAATAGCATTCCTTTCCGTGGAAATTTTTTTCATACATTTGTACTGTTTTAAATTTAACTTATTGCTCTCATCTTCTTGTTTTTGAGAACAGTTTGTTTCACATTACCGGGCAAATGTTACCAGCATTTGCCTGGATTGTTTTTAGACTCTCCGGTTTCTTATCCCATAGGCATTCTGTTTTTATGGTTCGTATTATTTAGGTTTCACATAGATTACATCATCTTTGATCGAATAACGAATAGGTGCGATCATTTCCAGCAACTTGAATATTTCGTCGGGCGATTCTTTCCGGATCGTCAGCGACAGGCGCTGGTCGACAGGAGTTCCCGATTGGCAGACGAGTTCCATGCCGTACCATAGTTTAATCTTGTGTAAGATGACGGACAGTTTTTCGTTGTTGCATACCAGCTTTTCGTTGATCCATAATATATATTCGGAGGCATCGACCTGCCTTATTTCATGAACGCCGGTCTCTTTATCCAAGATGATTCGTTGATTGGGTTTCAAGAGGATACTATTCGGATTATTCGGTAGTTGTATTTCAACCTTTCCGGTGAGCAGGGTGGTTTCGCTGTTCATTTTATCCGAGTAATCCTTTACGTCGAAGCTTGTGCCCAGTACATTGACTGTCATTTGATTGGTCTCGACGAAAAACGGTGCCTGTTCGTTCTTCTTTACTTCGAAATAACCTTCTCCTTCCAGTTTGACTTTTCTGTATTTGTCGGAAAATTTTTCCGGATAAGTCAGCTTACTGTTCGTATTCAGCCAAGCGACGCTTCCGTCGGGCAGTGTAACGGGACCTTTGCTTCCCTTGCCCATGATGGCCTGGTTCATAATGACGGCTTCTTTCTCTATGTAAACGATATCTGGAGTGTTTCTACCTATATAATATCCTCCGATCGAACAAATCAGGAGAATGGCAATGGAGGCGGCAATACGTAAAAACGGGCGTATAGAACGTTTAGACGAACGGCTGTTTTGTTCGTTACGGCGGACGCTCTCTTCAAATATCCGGAAAGCGTTTTCTGTGTAACCCGGCGCATGTACCGGAGTCTTTCCGGATGCCAGCCAGATATCCCGTAAGTCGATGAATGTCTTTTTATTCGCATCGCTTTCCCGTAACCAGGCGAGAAGACGTTCTTTTTCCTCCTTGCCGGCTGTTCTTTGTAAATATTTTAATATGATGTCGTTCATCCTTATTTTGTATCCCTTTCGGTAATTATTCGGTTACTCTTCTATATTTATCACAAAACAAAACCGTTTAACCCTACCTCAATGAGAAAAAAAAGATTATTTTTACGCAAATATTTTGTGAACCGGAGATACAGTAATGATAACCATCAGTGATAATAAGTTTAACGAAAGGGGTAGTAGATTGGGTGAATTTGTTTTATTTCAGAAGCTTTTTGAGGATTATTTTCGCTCTTTGGTCACGTACTCGTACCGGTATGTGAACGACTGGTCGGTGGGTGAAGATATTGTACAGGATGTGTTTATGGCTCTTTGGATCAACCGGGATAAAATTGATTTTGAGGAACCGATAAAACCCTACTTGTATCGGGCTACCTATAACAGATCGGTTAACTACCTTAATTCCGTGTCGGTTCAGCGACGCGTAGATCATGCCGATATGCTGGATGAACTGATCGACCGGGAGATACTGTCGTATAACCAGCATGACAATCTGCTACTGAAAGAGATAGAAGAGGAGATCACCTCTTTTGTCGGTACGCTTCCCGAACAGCGTAAAAGGGTTTTTCTGTTGAGCCGCGAAGAAAATCTAAAGAACAAAGAAATCGCACTTCGTCTGAATATCAGTGAGAAGGCGGTAGAAAAGCATATAACCAAAGCCTTATCCGATATCCGTACCCACCTGACAGAAACCGGCCTGATGTCCGGCCTGATTTGTTTCTTACTGAACCAACACTGATTGTATCCCACCATAGGGAAGCTTTATAATTCAGGCTAAATGCCACATTTGTGATGCAATTGTCTTGTATTTAAATAATAAAGCGTATTTTTGTTAAAACGATATATATTATGAATAAAGACTTTGATTACAATTTACTGCCGTATAAATTTGCTCATTGTATGAACGGACAATGCAAACAAGCTGATAAGTGCCTTCGTAGCAGGGCAGCTCAGCATATACCGATCGAACGTAAGACTGTTACCTTTGTTAATCCTGCGCACACGAATCCTGCCAATGAAGATTGTCCCTACTTTAAGGCTGACCAGTTGCAGCAATTTGCCTTGGGAATGACGCATTTACTGGCGTATATTCCACATAATGATGCAATTGCTATCAAACGACAGATGTTGACCTATTTCGGACGAACGCATTTTTACCGGCTTTGGCGTAAGGAGCGTCTTTTTAGTCCCGAGCAACAGGAGTATGTCCGGCAATTGTTCCTTGAAAGAGGTCTTCAGGAAGCTCCCGTATTTGATGAATATGTAGAGCAATATGAATGGTAAAAGGATATAAGCCGATTTTGTTTCTCCCTAATGAAACAGTTGTTTCTATGTAATGGAACAAGTGTTTCATTAGGGAGAAACAAATAATAATAAGCAATTGAATTCGTAGTCCGTATAATATATCCAAAACAGGATGCTGAGGCAAAAGAACATTGATGCTTCTTTTAAAAAAGGTAAAACATAATTTAGGACTTAGAATAATAAAAGTAGAGAAAACTCAAATAGACTCAATTGGGCTAATTGCTATTTTTAATTGGATGTTAACTTTGCTACATGTAAAAGTCTCTTATTAATCTTAATACCATTAAAAAATGAAAACTTTAGGTAAACTTAAATTACATGAATTCAGAAAGGCTGAATTAGAGAAACGTGAACTGAATGCTTTGAAAGGTGCTTGTAATTGTAAATGTCTTTGTATAAGCAGCGATAAACAGGAGTATATTCTCAGTAATTCCAGTCTGAATGATGCAAGTGCATATTAATATTTTTCTCTAAAGCTTTTGCTTTAGCCAGATTCACATTGGTCAATGAAGCGTTTAAATGGATATGTAGTTTGTTCAAATCTCGACTTTGACAGTCTGTCAGTCCTATAAATTGTTTTGCATCGCGAAAGCAAAATTCGACTTGAAAACGAGTCTGGTAATAATCCAGCACGTCTATATTTTTCATCTGCGTATCAGATGAAAAATATACTTTGCGTACATTCTTGTCTTTATTTTTTAGATGCATAATCGAATATTCCGTTTAAGGGGAACGGGAATGTACGATAGCCGAGAGTATTTGTCCCTATCCATCTTTCAATGGGATAATATCAAAACAATCTTCTTCGAGATGCTCCATCTCTATTTTCTCATCGTACAACTTGGGAGGTTATTTGCCACCGGTAATTTTTTCTTTGGTAAGATAACAAAAATAAGCATCATTCTCTTCTAAACTGAGTCTTGATTTCCTGAAATTAATTTCACCGGATGACAATTCTGTGGTTGTGCTGATGGATAACTAAAAAATGGAGTACAGATCACGAAGGTGACTTTATATCTTTGGAGGAGTCTATAATGATATAACTGGACTAATTTGTTATAAATGTGTTGTTTGAGACTGTGTGGTAGTCTTTGTGCGTGTTGCGGAAGTAAAATATTATAATTTCTTGGACGCTATTTCTTGTTAAGATAAAATTATTCAGTAAATTGTGCTCGAAACTTTGAATTTACATGTTTCTGACTCTTAAATCTTGATTAATTATGAAATACGTGAAACTCTTTTTGTTGACAGTTGTGGTACTTTGTTCATTTAGTAATGAAAAAATACCCAAGATCGATTTACCTGCACACACCCCTAAACAGACTGCGCAAATGAGTAAATTGTTCCGTAAAGTAAGGTATGTTCCTTTAGAAACGACAGATGATTGTTTACTTTCTTATATCCATGTGCAGAAGATACAAGATTATATATTGGCCTGGGATTATAATAGTTGTTGCTTATTTAGTGCAAGGGACGGTAAATTTATACGGAGAATTGGACATATAGGCGATGATCCGGAAGCTGTATATTCATTTTATGAGAATTTCTATAATCCATACAATGAACTCCTTTACTTTTTAGGTGTTAACGGAGTGTGGGTAAAGTATGGATTAAATGGTAAATATGCAGGAAAAATAAAAGTGCCATTATGTACTAGTGCTTCTCCTCAAATAATAGCATCTTTGGATTCAATGACTTTTTGTGCTTTTTTTGCAAATAGAAGTGGGCAAGAAACAAAAAGGATAGTTTTATTTGACAATAACGGTAGTGTAAAAAGGGAATATCCCAATAATCATTTTGTTAAAACAAATAAATATATACTTGATACAGCCGATGGACTTATGTACAAATATAGAGGTGATCTTTATTTTAAAGAAAAGTTCATTGATACTGTCTATCAAGTTGGTAATAATCAATTAGAAGCGAAATATGTTTTGAATATTACTCCGTATTCTGTCCCTTATCAAGAACGTTTTTACAGACATAAGGAAGCTATAAGTATTATGTCAATTATTGAAAACGATGTAAATATAGCTTTTGATTATTATAAAAGTGGAGTTAATCAACTATGTATTTATAATAAACATACAGAAAAAAGTTCTTACTATTTATATGAGAATGGCATAATCGATGATATTAATGGATTTATGCCCGTCCGAATATCTACAACTTGTGATGATGGAACTTGTTTGGGAGTTTTGAATGCTGGAGATATTTGCGATTATATAGATAAAAATGGAATATCTTCCAATCCGAATCTCAATTTCCTGAAATCGATTTCACCGGATGACAATCCGGTGGTTGTGTTTATGGAGAACTGAAAAAGAAATTCAGGAAGGTAGAGATGAGGTGTTAGAAAAGGTTGTAGAGTTAATAAATGAGAAGGACTTTAAATCTAAAATGTAAAGATGGATATTCTTATCTGCTACATATTTACTATCTTTGCAGTCTGTTATTGGAATATCTTAATAAATCGACGATATGATTCTATTCTTTCAATCTCCAACAAAGACGGTGCTGGCTGTTGAGGCGGCACATGCTTTCTCTCCTGAAGATGTTCAAAAGCTCGTTTGGTTGTTTAGTGAAGCCGCTCCACTCCAATCCGAAACATTGGATGGATGGTATGTTGGTCCGCGCCGGGAAATGATTACCCCGTGGAGTACCAATGCTGTGGAAATCACTCAGAACATGGGCTTGAGCGGTATCTCACGTATCGAAGAATACTTCCCAGTTTCTTCCGGTGAAGCTGATCACGACCCGATGTTGCAACGCATCTACAACGGCTTGAACCAGGATATCTTCACAATCAGTAAACAACCGGATCCGATTGTTTATATCGAGGATATTGCAGCTTACAACAAAAAAGAAGGATTGGCTTTGAGCGACGAAGAGGTTTCTTACCTCAATGAAGTAAGCCAGAAGCTGGAACGTAAGCTGACCGACAGCGAAGTGTACGGTTTTGCACAGGTAAACTCGGAACACTGCCGTCATAAAATCTTCGGCGGTACATTCGTTATCGACGGAGAAGAGAAAGAAAGTTCTCTTTTCAATCTGATTAAGAAAACTTCGGCAGAAAACCCGAACAAGCTGGTTTCTGCTTATAAAGATAATGTGGCTTTCAACGAAGGGCCGATGATCGAACAGTTTGCTCCGGCAAGCGGTGACAAACCTGACTTTTATGAGGTAAAAGAAATCAAATCGGTTATCTCGCTGAAAGCTGAAACACACAACTTCCCGACAACGGTTGAACCGTTCAACGGGGCAGCAACCGGATCAGGTGGTGAGATCCGTGACCGTCTGGGTGGAGGTAAGGCTTCTTTGCCTATTGCCGGTACAGCCGTTTACATGACTGCTTATCCACGTACGGAAGGTGCCCGTGAATGGGAAAAGGTGCTTGATCCGCGTCCCTGGTTGTATCAGACGCCGGAACAGATTCTGATCAAGGCTTCAAACGGAGCTTCCGATTTCGGAAATAAGTTCGGTCAGCCGCTGATCTGCGGTTCGGTGCTGACTTTCGAGCATGAAGAAAATAATAAGAAATATGCTTACGATAAGGTAATCATGTTGGCCGGTGGTGTCGGTTACGCTAATATGCGTGATGCGCTAAAGGGTGATCCGCAGCCGGGCGAAAAGGTGGTGTTGCTGGGTGGTGACAACTATCGTATCGGTATGGGCGGTGGTGCTGTTTCTTCTGTAAACACAGGGCAGTACACCAGCGGTATCGAACTGAATGCCGTGCAGCGTGCTAATCCGGAAATGCAGAAACGCGTATCGAATGTGATCCGTGCCATTGCCGAATCGGATAATAACCCGGTTGTTTCTATCCATGACCATGGTGCAGGCGGTCACCTGAACTGTCTGTCGGAATTGGTGGAAGCTACAGGTGGACATATCGATATGAGCCAGTTGCCTGTCGGTGACCCTACGCTTTCTGCTAAAGAAATCGTAGGTAATGAAAGCCAGGAACGTATGGGCTTGCTGATGAAAGAAGAAGATGTGGCCCGTGTAAGACGTATCGCTGACCGTGAACGTTCTCCGATGTATGTGGTTGGTGAAACGACTAACGATATGAAATTTGTATTCGAGCAGGCTGACGGTGTGAAGCCTATCGATATCAAGCTGGAATATATGTTCGGTAAACCGCCCAGAACGATCATGAAGGATCATACGGTGGAAGAAACATATGCTCCGGTCGTTTACAAAGAATCGGAACTGCATCATTATCTGGAAAATGTACTTCAGCTGGAAGCTGTGGCATGTAAGGACTGGTTGACCAATAAGGTGGACCGTTCCGTAACAGGTAAGATCGCCCGTCAGCAGTGTCAGGGTGAATTACAGTTGCCGTTGAGTGACCTGGGTGCCGTAGCATTGGATTACCGTGGAAAAGCTGGTATCGCTACTTCTATCGGTCATGCTCCGCAGGTGGCAATGGTTGATCCGGCTGCCGGTTCTGTTATGGCTATTGCCGAGTCGTTGACGAATATCGTCTTTGCTCCGTTGGCAGATAAGTTGACAGGTGTTTCTTTGAGTGCCAACTGGATGTGGCCGTGCCGCAACGAAGGGGAAGATGCCCGTCTGTACACCGCTGTTCAGGCCGCTTCCGATTTTGCTTGCGAACTGGGGATCAATATCCCGACTGGTAAGGACTCTTTGTCGATGACACAGAAATATGGCGACGATAAGGTGATTGCTCCGGGTACGGTAATTATTTCGGCAGGTGCCGAGGTTAGCGATATTCGCAAGATCGTTTCTCCGGTATTGGCTCACGAAAAGAACTCTTACATATATTATATAGACTTCTCGTTTGATACGATGAAGCTGGGCGGTTCCGCTTTTGCACAGACTTTGAACAAGTTGGGTGATGAAGTGCCGACTGTAAAGGATAGCGAATATTTCGCTGATGCTTTCAATGCAGTTCAGGATGCCATCGAAAAGGGCTTGATCCTTGCCGGACACGATATTTCTGCCGGTGGTATGATCACAACCTTGCTTGAAATGTGTTTCGCTAATGTAGAAGGCGGTCTGGAAGTAAATCTGGATAAACTGACTGAAAAAGATATCGTTAAGATTCTGTTTGCAGAAAACCCGGGTATCCTGGTTCAGGTGAAAGACAAGAAGGCTTTCGAGAAGTTGATGGAAGAAGCCGGCGTTGGTTGCGCAGTTATTGCCAAACCGACCGATGAACGTCATATCCTGGTGGAAAAAGAAGGTGTTCAGTATCATTTCGGTATCGATTATATGCGTGATGTATGGTATGAGTCTTCTTATAAACTGGATATCAAGCAGAGCGGTAGCGTATGTGCCGGAAACCGTTTCGAAAACTATAAGATGCAGCCACTGGAATTCAAATATAACAAGAACTTTACCGGTAAGCTCGCCGATTATGGCCTGACTCCTGACCGTAAAGGAAAGAGCGGAATCCGTGCTGCTGTTATCCGTGAAAAGGGTTGCCAGTGTGAACGTGAGACTTCTTACGCTTTGTATCTGGCCGGTTTCGATGTGAAAGACGTTCACATGACCGACCTGGCTTCGGGACGCGAAACATTGGAAGATGTGAATATGATCGTGTTCTGTGGTGGTTTCTCCAACTCTGACGTGTTGGGTTCTGCCAAAGGATGGGCCGGTGGTTTCTTGTACAACGAAAAGGCTAAGAAAGCATTGGATAACTTCTATGCACGTCCTGATACGTTGAGTCTGGGTATCTGTAACGGTTGCCAGCTGATGGCTGAACTGGGTGTGGTTTATCCGGAACACGAAAAGAAACATAAGATGTTGCATAACGATTCTCACAAGCTGGAATCAAACTTCATCTCTGTGGAAATTCCGAAGAATCATTCAGTCATGTTCGGTCCGATGAGCGGTCAGAAGCTGGGTATTTGGATCACGCACGGAGAAGGAAAATTCTGGTTCCCGTATGAAGAGAAGGAATATCATATCGCACTTAAATATAACTATGAAGGTTATCCTGCCAACCCGAACGGTTCGCCCTGGTCGGTTGCCGGTGTTTGCTCGCATGACGGACGCCATCTGGCTATGATGCCTCACTTGGAACGTGCCTTGTTCCCGTGGCAGTGCGGTCATTATCCAGCCGATCGTAAGGGTGACGAAGTGACTCCGTGGATCGAAGGTTTCGTAAATGCACGCAAGTGGATTGAAGAAAACAAGAAGTAACAGATAAATCTGATGATATTGAAAGGTGCATCTTAAGAGTGAATAACTCTTTCGGTGCACTTTTTTTATGGTTGAAGTTTTTAGAATCCAATCAGATTCAGTAAGTTTACACCTTCGTTATACAGTATTGTTTGCTACGGATTCTAATACATAATATTCGATAAGATGAAGAAAAGATCAATGTTTACTATGCTGCTTGTCTTGTTTTTGTGTGCAAGTAGCGTTTATTCCCAGACAAAAGTGATTGCCCACCGTGGGTATTGGGATTGTGAAGGTTCTGCTCAGAACTCGGTTACGGCTTTGAACAAGGCTCATGAGGTTGGAGCGTATGGTTCTGAATTCGATGTATCTATAACGGCTGATGGCATTCCGATTGTCAATCATGATGACAGTATTCAGGGTTTTTGTATAGAAACATCCCTGTATGAACAACTGAAAGACCTGAAGTTGAAAAACGGAGAAACGTTACCGACTTTGGAAGAATACCTGATACAGGGAAAGAAAAATCAGGGAACTCAGCTTATTCTCGAAATCAAACCTCATAAACGAGTCGTGAATGAAGATAAAGCGGTTGCAACTATTCTTTATCTGGTGCAGAAGTACCAGATGGAAGACCAGGTGGAATACATCTCTTTCAGTATGAATATTTGTAAGGAGTTGATCCGCCGTGCCCCGAGTGCCCAGGTTTCTTATCTTCGTGGAGAAGTTTCACCGGCAGACCTGAAGGTATTAGGTTTTTCCGGCCTGGATTATCATTATAAAGTATTTGACAAACATCCCGAATGGATTCAGGAAGCCAAAGATGCCGGCCTGACTATCAATGTGTGGACGGTGGACGATCCGGCTATAATGGAATCGTTCGTTGCAAAGAATGTCGATTTTATCACTACGGATAAACCGGTACAGCTGAAGGAGATAATAGGGAAATAACCCGTTATGCTGAAAGGAATAATTGCAGGAAGTAAATATTCTTTTTCAGATATTTCAACGCTTCATTGATGTGTCTTTCCACTGTCTTTGGGGTAATATCGAGTCTTTCGGCAATTTCTTTATAGCTAAGTTGTTCATGGCGGCTCAGGTAAAAGACCTCCTTTTGCCTGGGCGGCAATTCGTTTACCAGCCGTTCAATATAAATCCGCAGATCTTTTGCATGCAATTCCTCTTCTATATCATAAGCCTTGTCGTAAGCCGCAAGGATAGACATTTTATAGAAAGTTTCGTTGAAATTTTTCTTTGAATTACTAAAAATCATATTCCGGGTGATGATGAACAGTAATCCTTCCAGATTTTCATTCTCATTTACATAACTGCGTATATCCCATAATTTGATAAATACTTCCTGTACTACTTCCTCGGTGGTAGAATCGTTTGTGTAATAGAGTCTGCAAAACTTGTAGACTTTATCGCAAAACTTGTGATACAAAGAAGTAAAGGCCTCCTCGCTACCGTTTTTTAATGCCAGTATTAGTGTTTGATTATCCAATTTAGCTTCTTTATTGATTATTGCAAAGATAGAAAAGAATTGAAGAATAGCAAAAGTCTCTTAGAAAGAGGGTCGGTTTTGTTAAAATAAAAAAAGTTAGATATTCTTCTGGGGGATAACTTTGAATTTGGAGTATTTAGTGTTAGATATGAAGGATATGAAAGAAGAAGATATTATAAAAAAGGCCCTGGCAGGCGGACTGACTGATAAGGAAAAAGAATTTCTGGCTGGTCGGGAGCCTGTTTTACGCCATTTGAAAGAACAGTGGAATGAACCGGGAGATTCGTTTCTTAGTTCTGTGGCTAAAGAACGGGTACTGGACCGGGTTATGCGGAAGATACATCCTTATAATACCCGTCGGGACTATTGGATGAAATATGCAGTAGCGGCCTCTCTGGCCCTGCTTATTTCGGTTGGCTCCTGGTTGATAGGACAAAGCGGGACAAAAGAGAAAACTATTTATGTGGTAAGTGCCGGCCGGCAGTCGATGGAGTCGTTCTATCTGCCGGATGGTAGCCATGTGTCGTTGAATGCCGGCGGAAGATTAACTTATCCGGAGTCGTTTGACGGTGAAAAAAGGGAAGTCTCCTTATCCGGGCAGGCTTTCTTCGAGGTACATCATGATCCGGAACACCCTTTCATTGTGAAAACAAAAAGTATGGATATAAAGGCATTGGGGACTGCTTTCGAAGTGTTCTGTGTTGACTCCCTTTCTTATGCGGAAATGATTCTGGCAGAGGGGGCGGTTGAGGTAAGCACAAAAAAAGAGCGTGAGAAAGGTGATGTCTTACTGGTCAAGCCTGATGAGAAACTGGCTTATGTGATGGGCGGAAAAGCTGAAATCATGCAAGTAAATGCCGATCAGTATTCATCCTGGCGCCGGGAAGGAAGGCCAAATTTCAAAAATGAAAAGTTGGGAATGATTCTTCCCCGTCTGGAAAGCTGGTATGGTATAAGTATAAAATGTCCGGCTGAACTGGCCGGTAAATATAGTTTTACCTTTTCTATTCATGATGAATCGTTGGAACTTTTGCTGGATATCATATCCAAGAGTTCTCCGGTTGCCTATCGTAAAAAAGGAGACAGCTTTGTCTTGTATGAGAAAGTCAATAAATAATTATGTTAAACTTAAATCAGGGATATATGAAAAACAAGCAAACCGGATAATGAGAGACAGTAGGAATACTGGCTGATAAAGAGAAAGAAAAAACGCATATTTATTTTATCTAATTATTAATATGAACAAACGAGTTATTTTGTTGAAAGATGTGTTCTGTAAACAATTCAAAAAACAGATCACACAATTGTTTCTGGTAGGTGCGATAGGTCTAGTTCCTATTTCGGCTTTTGCACAAGTCTATCAAATTACCATGAAGAAAAGTAACGCACCTCTGTCGTCTGTGATTGCAGAAATAGAGAAAGAGAGCGGCTATACTTTCTTTTATAATGATGACCAGATTAATCTGGGTAAGAAAATTTCAATCGATGTTACTGATGCTTCTCTGGATGTAGTATTGAACCATATGTTCAAGAATACAGGATACGTTTACCGTATTGTAAATAATCAGATCGTGGTTTCAAAATCATCTGAAGGGGGGATTGCACGTACATCGTCTGTGAATACGACTCAGCAGCAGAAAAGTGTTACGATCAAAGGAGTCGTGAAAGATGCGCATGGCGAGCCTGTTATTGGTGCCAGTGTGGTGGAAGCCGGTACGACAAATGGAACTGTAACTGATTTTGAAGGTAATTTTGTCCTGACACTGTCAGGAAGAGATAAGCACGTGCTTATCTCTTATATTGGCTATACAACAAAAAATATTGCGTTGAAAGATGGTCAGACTTCGGTTAATGTTATTTTAGAAGAAGATTCTGAATTACTGGATGAAGTAGTGGTTGTAGGTTATGGTACACAAAAGAAAGTGAACCTGACCGGCTCGGTAGCTGCGATCAGTTCGGAAGAAATCAAAGATCGTGTACAGACAAATGTGTTGGCCGCTGTCCAGGGTACGGTTCCCGGTGTAACGGTTATTTCCCGTCCGGGTTCGACACCTTCAATCAATTTCCGTGGTCGCGGTAACCTGGGTACTTCTTCTCCTTTATATGTGATCGATGGTGCGATTGCTGATGCCGACTTGTTTTCGAACCTGGATCCGAACAGTATTGAGACAATCTCTTTCCTGAAAGATGCTTCTTCTTCTGCAATTTACGGTTCACGTGCCGCTTATGGTGTAGTACTGGTTACAACCAAGCGCGGTCAGAAAGAAAAGATGAATGTTTCTTACAGCGGCTATGTCGGATTGAAAATGCCGACTTACTTGCCGGATGTACTTGATTCATGGGATTATGCAACCTTGTTGAACGAAGCATTCTATAATCGTGATGCAAGCAATGGTAAAAATGCCGCTTATTCGGAAGATGAGATCAAGTGGTTCCGGGACGGTTCGAAACCGGATTATTACCCGAATACGAAATGGGCGGATCTGGTGCTCGATAATCCGGTGGTTACCACACAGCATTCGTTGAATTTTAGCGGTGGTAGCGATAAAGTACGTTTCTTCTCCGGATTGGGGTATCTGTATGATGATAAGTTCATGCCGGGACAAAGTTCGCAGCGTTATAATCTGGATATCAATGTGGCTGCCGATGTAACAAAATGGCTGACATTGAAATCGGGCGTGAAGTTTATCCGTAGTACCAATAAAACGGAACATGGAGTTGCCTCGATCGGTAATTTCCTGATGGTACCTTCTACGATGGTTGCGCAGCAGTCGAACGGTGAATGGGGTTCCATTGCCGGAGGAAAGGCAGCTACCCAGTCGTTTATGAACGGTAACCCGTTGCGTGCCCTGAGCAAGAATAATTGGTCGGACGGTAAGACCGATAATACAATGATCGATCTGGGATTCGATCTTAAACCTGTTAAAGGCTTGGTGATCTCCGGGCAAGGTGCATTCAAAGGATGGGAAAGTAAATCAAGAGGGTATACCGCTTTGCAGGATAATGTAAAGAATTTTGAAACAGGTGCTGAAATCCCTGGAACCGGTGTGTATACAAATGAAATGAATATGTTCTGGCAGAGTGAAAACCGGACCATGTATACGTTGACTGCCCGCTACGACTGGTCGAATAAGGTACATAATATCGGCATACTGGCCGGAACCTCGTACGAACATTATAAATATGAACGTCTTTATGCAAAATGGAAAGATTTTGTAACGGATGATCTGGAAGATATGACGACCGGTGGAGAGATCAGCAAAGATCAACCGGACCAGAATTCGTATGGTACGCCGCTGAGAGAATATAAGATCCTTTCTTATTTCGGTCGTTTGAATTATAGCCTGCTGGATCGTTATCTGTTTGAAGCCAACCTGCGTGCGGATGCTTCCTCCCGTTTCCATAAAGATAACCGTTGGGGGATCTTCCCGTCTTTCTCTGCCGGATGGCGTATCAATCAGGAAGACTTCATGCAACAGATCGATTGGATCAATAACCTGAAAGTTCGTGCTTCATGGGGTACGTTGGGTAATATTAATAACGTAGGTAATTACGATTATTTCCAGCTGTATAATAACGGTTCGGATTATAACTTCGACAATGAAGCAGTAAAGGGGGTATTGGAATCGAAACCGGCAAACGAGAAATTAGGCTGGGAAACGGTTGCCCTGACTGATATAGGTGTCGACTTCGATATCTTCAACGGACTACTGAGCTTAACTGCTGATTACTATGTGAAGAATACCAGCGATATCTTGCTGAGTTACAATGTACCGTTGGAAACGGGTATCTGGTCTAACCCTTCGCAAAACATTGCTAAGGTGCGTAACAGTGGTTTTGAGTTGGCTTTGACGCATCGCAAATCGTTCGGTGATTTCTCTTATATGGTAAGTGCCAATATTGCAACCAACCATAATGAGATCAAAGACATGGGTGAATCAGATGATATTATCCAGAATGGAGGTGACAAGATACGTTATATCCTGCGTGAAGGCGAGTCGATCGGTTCTTTCTTCGGATTGAAAACAGATGGATTGTATACACAGGAAGAGATTGATGCCGGTCATTATTATACCTACGGTCGTAAACCGAAAGCCGGTGATATCAAGTATGTTCCGCAACGTGAAAATGTAGAATGGGGTAGTGCCATTAACGGAGAAGACCGTACGATTATCGGTAAAGATGTGCCTGATTTTACATATGGTATTAATTTGAATCTGCAATATAAAGACTTCGAACTTTCTATTTTCGGACAAGGTGTATCCGGGACAATGGCCGGTTTTGAATCTGAACAGGTTTCTGCTTTTATGTTGAACTCAAACCCGCGTAAGTTCCATCTGGGACGCTGGACGGAGGAGAATCCGAATCCGCGTGCTGTTTATCCCCGTATCTATGGCGGACACAGTCTGGACGATTATAATCAGTATTTCTCAGATTACCAATTGTTTGATGCAGACTATTTCCGTATCAAGACTATTTCTCTGGGTTATCGTGTTCCGTCTAATCTCATTTCCAAATGGGGAATGTCTTCTTTGAAATTTTTCCTGACCGGTGAAAACCTGTTTACATTGCGTGCCGATCATGTGATGAAAGATTTCGATCCTGAAGCCTCTTCCGGACGTGGTATCGGTTCGTTAGGAACCAAGTCGGTTGCTTTCGGCGTGAACGTATCTTTTTAATCGATTCAATAATTTAAAATTAAGTAAGAGTAATGGTAAATCTAAATATAAAGAAATGGGCAGTGTTTGGCTTGATAACTGCCTCTTTTACAGCTTGTGATTTGGACGTGATTCCGCCATCCGATATATCGGCAGAAAGTTTCTGGACATCGGAGAAAGATGCATGGTACGGTTTGAATGCTTGTTATGCACAAGGTAACGGTTTTGATATCTGGGATGAGATGTGTACGGATAATGCCCATAGCCATAAACCCTGGGAAGGTCCGTACGAATCTATCCAGCAAAGTGAACTGAGTACGGCGGAAGACCGTGGATATAGTTTCAGTACGGTTCGTATTGTGAACAACTTCCTGGAGAAGGTGGATAACTGTGAAATGGACGAAACCCTGAAAGAAAGGATGAAGGCGGAATCTCGTTTTTTCCGTGCTCAGGCTTATCTGGATCTGACAACTAAATTCGGAAAAGTGCCAATCGTAACAACCGTGATGGAATATGATGCCCCGAACGTTCCGCGTGACCCGGTCGATAAAGTGCAGGCTTTTATCCTGGATGAACTGGCTGCTATCGCTGCTGTCCTGCCGGACAAATACAACGGTGGTTATACAGAGGAAACCGGGCGTATCACACGTGCTGCCGCTTTGGCTTTGCGTGCACGTGCCGCACTGTATTTCGGTAATTACACGGAGGCCGAGGCTTCGGCTAACACCATTATTAAAGAGGGACACCATTCATTGTTCCGTGTGACGTCTTTGAATGAAGCACAGCGAAAAGAAGCGGAAGAATTAGGTCAGTTCATTGATTTTGAAGCAAAGGGTATCGATAAGGACAAATTTGCAAAAGGACTGTTCAGCTATGAAGCGCTTTGGCATCATGACAATGCTTCTCCTTCCAATCCTGAGTATATCCAGACCCGCGAATACATGAATGACGATAATAACAATGACTGGGCGCGTTATACGTATATCCGTCCCAGCCAGATGGGATCAGGATACTCTTCATTCGAACCGATGCAGGACCTGGTGGATGCCTATTGGGATATTGATGGCAAGACAGTCCGTTCGTTGATCCCGATGGAAACTCGTAAAACAAATTTCGAGGTGATTAATGCTGAGGTGGATGGTTTGGACCAGGCTGCCTATATAGCAAAGGTTCCGACTATGGATCTTACAAAATTTGCTTATATGCAGGAGTTCCGTAACCGTGACAGCCGTTTGTATGCTTCTATCCAGTTCCCGTTCAAGGGTTGGCACGAAACTGACTTTAAAGGCGGCACGTTCTATTACAGATGGGATCCGACTAAAGCCGGACTGGACGGAAATGAGTCATGGAGCGGATATAGCTATCGTAAAATGGTGGCATTGAGTCCATATAACGATTATAACAGTTCTGATGATTATCCTGTCATCCGTTATGCCGAAGTGTTACTCACTTTCGCTGAAGCCCGTATTGTCAATTCTGGTTGGGATGGTGAAGTGCAAGCTGCATTGAATGATCTGCGTGACCGTTGCGGAATGCCGAATGTGCCGGCTACCATGCCTTCAAAAGATGCTGCTTTGGAATTTGTACGTAATGAACGCCGTATAGAACTGGCCGGTGAGGGACATCGTTATGATGATATCCGCCGTTATGGTTCGGCCTATGGGCAGAAGGCTATGAATGGAATTACATATGCTCCGAACGGATATAAACTGATCGAAAAGAGATGGAACGACCGTATCCTTCTGATGCCTATACCTCAAAATGCAATGGACTTGAACCCGCTTCTGAAAGACGATCAGAATCCAGGGTATTAATTAACCTTAGTTCCGGGCCATCCGGTATGAAGGATGGCCCGCTTTTCTTAACTTATTCGCACTTTATATATTTAAAATACTTATGAGAAGAATTGTTTATTCATTGTTTTTACTGGCTGTATTAGCCGGTTTTACCTGTAATCAGTCGGTGGCGCAGGTTAAAATGATTCCGACACCAGCTCCAGAACGTCCTGCCGGGCAGGTAGATGTTTTGAACTTGTCTTGCGATCCTATCCCGACAGTACGTATTGCGTATATCGGTCTGGGTATGCGTGGAAGCGGAGCCGTTTATCGTTCTACTTTCCTGGAAGGGGTAGAGGTGAAAGCTCTTTGTGACCTGAATAGTGATTACGTGAAAAGTGCGCAAAAAACGTTGACGGATAAAAAACTACCCGCTGCCGATGAATATACTGGTTCGGAAGACTGGAAAAAGATCTGTGAACGGGATGACATCGACCTGGTTTATATTTGTACAGACTGGTTGAAACATACTCCTATGGCTGTTTATGCGATGGAGCATGGCAAACATGTGGCTGTAGAAGTTCCTGCTGCCATGTCGATCGATGAATGCTGGCAGTTGGTTAATACGGCAGAAAAGACTCGTAAGCACTGTATGATGCTTGAAAACTGTTGTTATGACTTCTTTGAAATGGCTACCTTGAATATGGCTCAACAGGGTGTATTCGGTGAGGTGATCCATGGGGAGGGGGCTTACATCCATGACTTGCGTTCATTGAATTTCTATCCGAGTGAAAAGGGCGGTTATCAGGGAATGTGGCGTTTGAAATATAACGAGGAACATACCGGAAATCCGTATCCGACCCATGGATTGGGGCCGATCTGTCAGATTATGAATATTCACAGAGGGGATAAAATGAATTATCTGGTATCCATGTCCACTAAACAGGTCGGGATGACTGAATATGCCAAAGAAACTTTCGGAGCCGATTCGAAAGAAGCCAAACAGACCTATAAAGTAGGTGACATGAATACTACATTGATCCAGACAGAGAAAGGAAAAACTATTCTGATTCAGCATGATGTAACCAGTCCGCGTCCGTACGACCGCCATCATCTCGTTAGCGGAACGAAAGGTTTTGCTCAGAAATATCCCGTAGAAGGTATTGCTCTGGAGCCTGAAGCACACGAATTCCTGAATAAGGTACAAATGGATTCTATCATGGCTTTGTATGAACATCCCATAACTAAAGAGGTTGGAGAAAAAGCCCGGAAAGTAGGAGGCCATGGCGGTATGGACTTTATTATGGATTATCGCCTTATTTACTGTCTGCGTAACGGTTTGCCGCTGGATCAGGATGTATATGATGCAGCCGAATGGTCCTGCCTGACCGAACTGACGGAAACATCCGTGAAGAATGGAGGCGCCCCGGTCGAAATCCCGGACTTTACCCGTGGTGCATGGGATAAGCTGAAAGGGTTACGGTTCGCTGAATAGTTACGAGCTTAAAATCAATATCAGAAAAAGTCTCCCAGGTTATTTCCCGGGGAGGCTTTTTTTGTTTTCAATATATTGGCTGGGGGATTCTCCAAATTGTTTTTTGAAACATTCCCTGAAATACTTCGGAGAAGTGAATCCTGTTTGATAAGCAATTTCAGTGATGTTTAAATCACTTTTCAATAAAAGTTTGGCTGCTTGGTTTAAACGGATGTCACGAATGAAATCGTTTGGAGTTTTTCCGGTAAGATTTTTTAGCTTTTTGAAAAATGGACTTCGGCTCATGCCTGCATTTTTAGATAGGTCATCTACTTTTAAATCCGGATTGGATACATTTGCTTTTATGAATTCGATGATTTCCAGTAGAAAGGTTGCATCTTTATCTTCTGTTACAAATTCTTCCGGTTCTAGAGCGGACAATGTTGCATAGCGGCGGGATATAAGCTCCCGACTTTTTAATACGTTCTTGATTTTTGTTTTTAAAATTTCCGGATTGAACGGTTTGGTGATATAATCATCAGCACCGACTGTCAGGCCTTCTATCTGGTCGGTTTCCGAACTCAAAGCTGTTATCATAATGAAAGGGATGTGGCAAGTTTGTATGTCCTGTTTGATTTGTACACAAAGTTGCTTTCCATCCATTTCTGGCATCAGAATATCGGAAATAATAATATCCGGACTGTCTTTTCGCGCTATATCCAGTGCTATGGCTCCATTTTCCGCTTCTATTACGTTATACTTATTATTCAGAATACTCTTAATAAATTCCCGGAGATCATGGTTGTCTTCTGCTATCAATATGGTTGGGAAACTTGAATTGGTTTCCTGAATATCCTGTTCGTTCAGCATTTTCGTTAGATATGCCCGGTCTTTTTCTTTATTAGGCCGATTGTTCTTCTCACCTGTCGGGATAATTATTGTTTCATTTGTTGTTACATCTTTATAAGGGATGTGAATGGTGAATATTGTACCTTTATTCACTTCGCTTTCCATATCGATACTTCCATGATGTAACTCTACCAGACTTTTCACTAATGACAGGCCGATGCCGGTACCATTAGGTATATCTCCGTCTAACTGGTAGAAGCGATCGAATATAACCTTTTGCTTATTAACGGGAATTCCTTTCCCTGTGTCTTTTACCGAGAGGCTTAATAAATTACCTTTTTCCAGTGTAACACAAACTTCTACTGTCCCATTTTCAGGAGTATATTTTATGGCGTTTGAAATTAAATTGTATAGTATTTTTTCTATAATATTGGGATCGATAGAGCAGACAAAATCATCTTTGTCGGCATGAAAGATGAGTGTAATATTTTTCTCTCCGGCTAAAGGCAGGAAGTATGCAACACCGTGTTTAATGGAAGATATAATGTCTATATTAATTGGATTAAAGGTGAAGCAACCGGACTCTACTTTTGAAAAATCCAGAAGCCTGTTCACTAAGTCCAGTAGTTTATAAGCATTGTTTTTTATTGTAGTGAGATAATTCTCCCGGAGGGAAACTCTGCCTTTAGTATTACTTATGGCTTCCAAAGGGCTGATAATAAGTGTTAATGGCGTTCTGAATTCGTGGGTGATATTGGAAAAAAACTGCGATTTTAATCGGTTTAGTTTTTCGAGTTGTGCCCGTTCGAACTGTTCCCTGTTAAGCTGATTTTGCATTTTCAACCGATTAGTATAAATTCTGATTGAAATAAAAATAATACCTCCGATTATTATTGTATAGATAAAATAAGCCCATGTTGTTCGCCACCAGGGAGGAAGTATCGTTATTTTCAGAGAGGCTCCTTTTTCGTTCCAGACACCGTCGTTGTTGGAGGCTTTAACCCGGAACAGGTAAGTTCCGGGGTTTAAATTCGTATAGGTTGCCATGTGTTGTGTCCCGACATAGTGCCAGTTATTGTCGTAATTTTCTAATTTATAGGCGTATTGGTTTTTAGGTGTGTTTGTATAATTGAGTGCAACGAAGTCTATACTGAAAATAGACTGTTTAAATGGGATTGTTATCTCTTTGTTTGAAGGGACAGGGATACGTGATATATCCCCATTTGTTTTATTTTGGGGGGAATCATCATATAACCGGTAGTGAGTAATGATAACCCCAGGGGCATAAGGATTCATTTTTATTTGATCCGGACGGAAACAGTATATTCCGTCTACACAACCAAAGAAGAAAGTTCCGTCGGTACCTTTTTCGAAACTCATATCATTGAATTCAGTTCCGACAATTCCATCTTTTAGTCCGAAGTTTATGAATTGGTAAGAAGACAGATTCAGGCAACTGAGTCCGCGATCGGTCGATATCCAGAGTTTATTATTCGGTTCGTCATGCAATAAGCCTTTGATACTTTCGCTCGGCAGTCCGTCTTCCACCTGAAATATTCGATGTTTTTGTTCTTTGGGTGAATATTTGATGAGCCCTTGCCGTGTTCCAAGCCAAAGCGTATCCTGGATTGGGCAGATCGGGATAATAGTGTTTGCCAGTGAATAGGGTTGTTCTTGGTTGGCGAGAAAATTTCTTGCAAAAGAATCTTCTTCCGGATCGTATAAATATAGACCACAGTTTGTTGCTACCCAGAGCTGGTGATTGTCGTCTTCGATAACTGAGGTTATCAGATTGGGATAAATGTATTTTTTTAGTTCTTTCGTGTTCCCGGGGAGAGTATGTAACTTCGGATCGTAGCAGAACAGTCCGCTATTATCTGTTCCTATCCATATTCTGTGTTGAGAATCTTCATACAAATATTTGATTGAGCTTGACGGGGGTAAACTCTTTTCTATTAGTTTGTTTATTGGTTCGGTTAAGTTTCTGGGACCGGATATGATTAGCGATTTTTTGTAAGTGCCCAGCCACAATAAACCCCGGCTATCTTTCAGAATGGTATTGATTGTAGTCTCACGCAATTGAGGGGCTATTTGGTTTATAGCAGTATTGTCAATTTCATAAGTTCTGCTATCCAGCGAATAGACTCCTTTTGTATTTAATCCGGCTAATATTGATTGATTATCCAATGTCTCCAATGCAAAAACACAATGGATAGTAGAAGGCGTATTATACTTGGGTGAAAGCGACAAGTGTACAAACCTGTTGCGGTTCGGATCAAATTTATTTATTCCACCATTGATCGTTCCGATCCATATTGTTTGTGCGGAATCTACATATAATGAAGTGATTCCTTCCGAATTGAGATTTATATTTTCGTGTGTATTGTTTATATATTGAAATTCGTCCGTATATATATTGTAGCAAGCAAGACCATCTTCTTCGGTTCCTAACAAGGCAAAAGTATCTTTATAAAAATGAATGTCCAGAATGGTCTGTCCGGATAGTTTGTTAAGGTTTTTCCCGTATAGATAAAAGCCGTGACTTTGTGTACCTATCCAAAAATTTCCTTTTGGATCAGTAGCAATGGTTGTGACTGTCTCAGAATTGAATGTTGAGTCGATTGCAGTTTGATAAAAGGTTTCTTCGATAGGATCGAAGTGTATGATACCCTTATTTCTTCCTCTTATCAGTAAAGAACTTTTGTCCTGCTCAATAGCCTTGATTCCCTGAGAAGCTCTATATATTTTGAGTCCTTCTGTGTTTAGGTCGAATGAAATCAGACACCCTTCTTCTGTTCCGATCCATAAAGTATTATTTCTGTCCTCAAAAAGAGAGGAGATGTTGTAGTTGGAATGTGGGCTATCCGTGGTTTCGAAGTTGAATTGTTCGAAACAGTTTTTTTCCGAAATGTATTTGCATAGGCCTGTATTTGTTCCGATCCAAAGATTGTCTTTAGAGTCCTGATATATGTAGGAGATGTAATTATTAGGAATTGATGTCGAATCATTTTGTATATGATTGTATATGGTCATTTTGTAGCCATCGTATTTATTGAGTCCGTTTTTAGTGCCGATCCAAATGAGTCTGTCCTTATCCTGTTTAATATCTGTAATATAGTTTTGGGATAATCCATCGGCTATTGTTATGTGTTCAAACCAAAAGTCTGGAAAGTTTATTCCGCTTACCTGGAAAACAAAGAAAAGGATTGATAATATTATCAAATTTGTAATTCGTATCATCTTTATAATTTTTGAGCCTTAGTACTAGGAGAACTATGTTATCAAAATTCATTTTTCAGACTAGTCAATAAGTTTATTCCTATGGATAGTCGTCTTGGAAAAGGCTTGTTTTTCTTTATAACTACTCCAGATATAACCTAAAGTTCATTTGTACATATATGTTATATAATATATACAATCTATAACATGTTTATATCACGTCTTTTAGATAGAACTATAGGGTATTATTAGAAAAATGAATAAAAATACGTTATATTTGCCCATATTAACATAGTTCTCCTAGGACTATAGTATTATTGTGTATTTTATTAATGTGTTGTTAATCATTTGTTTGTGATTGGATTGGTACAATCTTATCCCTATAAAAAACAATTTTTATCCCTTCAAGTACAATATTATCTTCTGTTAAATCTGATTTGTTCCTATTGAATTTTGTGGTAACTGTAATTTCGCCCTCAGTAATGTTAATCTAAATTAAAGAAAGGAGGGCTATTAGGAGATAGTAAAAATTATCACAGTTCAAACAGGGTTATAAGAACAGTTGTTAATCTACGGATAAATTATGACCCTTTGCTACAAACAGAAAATGAATTTAATCAACTATTAATAATAACATTATGAAGAACACAGGTTTTTATCTGTTATCTAATCAAAAAGTTTTAAAGCGTTCGCTTTTATTTGTTTCGTTAAGCAGTGCTTTGATAGGAGGAGGACCTAGTTTATGGGCTGCCGGTTCACCTGTTGGATTTGCTGGGGGCGATATTACAGTAGAGAATACATTCTCGGGTAATCAACCAGGGGTTGATGAGATTACTGACGACCGTGAATGGACTATCCAGGGGCAGGTCATGGAAAACGTGGAACCGCCTATGTCATTGCCTGGTGTGAATGTAATCATTAAAGGTACAACATTGGGTACGATTACCGATGGAAACGGTTATTTCAGTATCAAAGCCAAAAGAGGAGATATATTGGTGTTTAAATACATTGGCTTTAAAGATTACGAATACGTTGTATCCCGTCAAATCAGTAACTTGTCTGTCGCTATGGTGGCCGACTCAGAAGAACTGGATGAAGTAATCGTAACTGGTATGTCAGAAGAAAAACGTTTGAATTCCGTTTCCGCTGTATCTACATTGAACGTAGCGGCTAATCTGACAACGAAGCCCATTACTTCTATTTCCCAATCCTTACAGGGAGGTATCACCGGTTTAAATGTATCGCAAAGCACAGGTCTTCCGGGTGCCGACAATGCCGTGATCAAGATTCGTGGTATCTCTTCTCTTAACACAAACAACGACCCGTTGGTGTTGGTGGATGGTATCCCGATGGATATGAATAATCTTGACCCGAATACCATTGAGAGTATGACCGTCTTGAAGGACGCTGCTGCTGCCGCCATGTATGGTGCTCGTGCAGCCAATGGTGTCATCGTGGTAAAGACCAAACGTGGTATGCCGGGTAAGGTAAATGTTAGCTATAATGGATATGTCGGTGTTCAAAAAGCTACTTATTTGCCCAAATTTGTAGATGGCGCTACTTTTATGGAAATGACCAATATTGCACAGCAAAATATTGGTGGCGACCCGACTTATTCACAAGAGGCTATCGATGCTACTCGTAACCAAACAGATCCGATCAAGTATCCGAATACGGACTGGGCGGATTATATGTTTAAGAACGGTTTCATCCAAAACCACTCTGTCGGTATATCCGGCGGTAGTAACTTAGCCCGTTTTGCTTTGAATGTTAACTGGTTGAAGAACCAAGGTTTGATAGAAAAAGCAAAATCAGACCGTTTGAATATTCGTGCCAATACGTCGGTCAACTTGTTGGATAATCTGTCGGTAAACATGGACTTCAATGCGTACCGTACGAATCGGTATGAACCGATGTACCGTGGTGATGAACATGCCAGCAAGATTCTGGAGTTTATTTATCGCACGCCGTCTAATGTCATGTCAGTTTATCCGATGAAAGAGGGGCGCGATGTTGTCTTTTATGGTAACCGACCGGAGCAGCGTAACCCGGCGGCTATGATTGAACAGGGTGGTGAATTCAAAGCCCTGGAGGACAACGTAAGCATCAATATCGCTCCTCGTTGGGAAATCATTCCGAAGTTGATCGTCCGTGGACAATATTCTTATCGTGTCAGCAGTACGGCCAAAACAGAAAAACGCCGTGCTTATAACTTCTTCGATTACGAGACGGATGTGTTCTTGCAAACATGGGGTGCTATCAACAATGCTTCTAAAGACCGTAGTTCTTATTACTATTTAGGTGGTACGGCTGAATACACGTTTGAAAAGGATAAACATCGTTTATTCGTATTGGGTGGTTATAACCAAGAGCTAACCAATAGTGGAGACTGGGACCAGTGGTCAATGGTTTCTTTGTTTGCCAAGGCCAACTATACATTCAACGACCGTTATTTGTTGGAAGGTACGGTTCGTCGCGATGGATCTTCTCGTTTCGGAAAAGGGCATAAATATGGTGTGTTCCCCTCTATCGGTGCCGGTTGGAACGTGTCGGAGGAAAACTTCATGAAGAATTTGTCATTTGTCAACCACATGAAGATTAGGGGATCTTATGGTATGTTGGGTAATGAAAACATAGGCTTGTACAAATACCAGAACTTGATTAGTTCAGGTGACGGTACTGAAACGGTATTCGGTAATCCGGATCTGACTTGGGAAACGGTTCGTATGTTGGATGTCGGTTTCGATATGACTTTGTTTAAAGATTTGGACATCACGTTCGACTATTACAACAAGTTGACTACCGATTTGATTCTTGCACCGCCAACATCTTTTATTGGTGGTACGTTTTTGGGTAGTGACAAAAGAGTTCTACTAAACTCCGGTAAACTGAGAAACCGTGGTTGGGAGTTGGATGTAAATTACGGAAAGCAATTGACGAAAGATTTCTCATTTAACATCCATGGCGGTCTGAGCCATAATGAAAATGAAATCGAAGATTTGTTTGGTGGCCCGTATGACAACGGTACCCGTATCCATACAGAAGGATATGCTTTGAACAGCTATTATGTTTATCCTTCCGATGGATTGTTGCAGGAAAGTGACTTCACGAAAGATGCCAGCGGAAATTGGATTCCGAAGGATGGAGTGGTTATCTATGACGGGCAACAGCCGGGTGATATCCATTATATCGATACCAACAAGGATGGATCTATTACAGCAGATGACCGTGTAATCCGTGGTGACGACCAACCGAAGTTGAACTATTTTGCCAACATTTCGTTGAATTGGAAGAAGTGGAGTTTTGAAACCTTGTTCCAGGGCGTAAGCGGCTCGGAATCTTATTATACAGCTCCGTTCTCATATGGATTGGATATTACAGGGGATGGTTTGACACCAATCACTGCCCAGACGGATTATTGGACACCGACCAATACCGGTGCACGTTATCCGCGTTTGGCTCCGAATGCTTCCTACGGCAACAACCACCACCAATCCGATTTCTGGCGTTTCAATTCAAGCTATTGTCGTATCAAATATATCCAATTGGGTTATACATTCGACCAGTTGGCTTTGAAGAAGATGGGTATCCAGAGTATCCGTGTGTATGTCAATGCGCAAAACCCGTTCACTTTTGCAGAGGACGATTTGATCGACCCGGAAGGAAAGGGGCAGATGAGTTCTTACCCAATGGTGAAAACGTATTCTTTTGGTCTTAATTTGAACTTCTAAAACAGGAATATACGTCATGAAATTAAATAATGTATTAAATAAAAAGATGTTGGCTGTGTTAGCCTCCTCTTTTTTACTTTGTGGTTGTGAAGACTTTCTGACAAACGACCACCCGACAGGAATCACGGATGAGGATTTCTGGAAAACGCAAGATGAATGTAACAGTGCTTTAGGTGCGTGTAGTGTCTGGCCCGGTGGTTCTTATTATTACGATCCTCCTTATATGGCTTTGATGCACATGGAAGGTATGACGGACAATATGCATTGGGCAGGAAACTTCAAAGGAGAGATCGCTCAAATAGGAAATGGTACTGCTACAGCTACAACCGGTGGTTATATGAGTGATTTTTGGTCTGATTTCTATAAGCGTATCCGTCGTTGTAACCGCTTTTTGGAGCATGTAAATAGCGCATATTTCATTGATGAAAAAGAGCGCGAACGTATGATAGCGGAAGCTAAGACATGGCGGGCTTGGCATCACATGCGTCTGTTGATGTATTATGGGTATCACGATGGTATTCCAATTGTAGACAAATCGTTGAACGGTACTGAGATCTATAAGGGAAGGAACAGCGTGGACGAGGTACTCGATTTCATCAATAAAGATTTGGATGAGGTTATCGCTATCACTGACAAAGATGTATTCCCTTGGGTATTTGATGACAGTCGACGTTCTCGTATGTGCCGCTCATATGCTTTGATGTTGAAGATTGATGCGAATCTTCAGTTTAAAAGATATGACGTGGCGAAAGAGGCTTGTAAAAAGTTCTTTACACTTAATGAGGAAGCCAAAAGTGGAGGTATGGGATATGAATTGTATTATGATCCGGATATGAGTAAGGATGATGTCGGAAGACATTATAGTGGTATGTTTACTTATGTCGGTCATAAGAATAAGGAATTCATCATCTACAAAGGTAGTGGTGCTTCAGAAGCCTGGTTCCGTAACGCTCCTCAGAGTTTGAGTGGTCAGGGAGCTGCCGGCGTGTTGAAATCGTTGGTTGACGAGTATGAAACAGCCGAAGGCGTCGCTTTGAAAGATCTGCCTGCAGACGAACGCACGAAGTTTGAACACGACCCGTTATGCAAACCTCGTGACCCACGTTTGTATGCAACTGTTATCGTGCCGAATGATAATACTTCTATCTCTGGTTTCGAATATAAGCCGTTTGAAGATGGTGGAGCAAACAATGTGGGTACAGTTGGTGCAGTAAAAACAGGATATATTTTAAAGAAATTCTTGGATGAAGAAGATCGTTCCCACCCTTCCGGTGGTTCTTTGATCTATCCTTACTATCGTTATGCCGAAGTATTGCTCGACTATGTAGAATGTTTGGTTGAAACCGGTGAATGGCAGAATGCAGATGTTGAAAAATACATCAATATGATTCGTAACCGTGCCGGTATGCCGAATATGAACAAGGCGGTTTACAATACGCAGGAAAAAGTGCGTGAACTGTATCGTCGTGAACGCCGTGTCGAATTTACATTTGAGGGTAAGCGTTATTGGGATATTCGTCGTTGGGGTATTGGCAACGAAACCATGAATGGTCCGGCTTTAGGCGCTTATAACCCAAAGACAAACAATTATGTGAGATTGGAAAACCGTACATGTACATTCCCGAAATACGATGCATGGCCTCTCCCGCAAGATGAATTGAACTCAAATCCGAATATTGAACAGACTTCGGGTTGGTAAATAATTCTTAGAATAGTAGGAGGGTTTCTCCTCCTGCTATTTATTCAAAAAAAGATTGTTAAATTTTAAATTAAACGGTTATGAAAGTAAAATTTTTTTCTATTCTGTTTATTTGCATGCTTTCTGTTGTAGCTGCAATAAATGTTCATTTGAATTTGAGTTCAGATAAAAGTTTGTCAGGATTAGCTTTGGAAAACTTGAATGTTTTGGCTTATGCGGAAGGTGGAACTGTGAATGTTTCAGAGAGTGATAATAGAACTATCTATAAACGAATTACAAGTGATTGCGTGATTTATGGAAATGGAAAAATTTCTATTATGGGGGGAGGTTTTATTGAAGTGAATGGCTCTTTATGTCTTGAAAATTATCAAGTTTCTTGTGAAAGTGGAGGCACATCAACATGTAAAAATATTGAATGTGCAGAGATCTGGGGATGGGTAAATTGATTGTTTAATTTAATAGGTGTACAGAGTTACAGACTGTACACCTTATTAAAGGTGAAGATATGAATCAGTTATTATTTTTCTTTTTTATATTTTTAATAGCTTGTAATAGTGGCGATAAAAATAGTGTTTCTTATTATATAGACGTGCAAAATACTGAGCCTATTACAGATGTATTTGAGAATTGGCAAGCTGTACCTTTGGAAACAAAGGATAGTGTGTTGATTACAGATATTGATAAAATAGAAGTAAACGATGATTATTTTTTTATTCTGGATCGATTAGTTGCAACTATTTTTCAATTTGATAAAAATGGAAATTTTGTAAATAAAATAGAACGTCAAGGTGAGGGACCGGAAGAATATTTAGAAATTTCGGATTTCAAATGGTTTGAAAATTTTGTATATGTTTTATCATCTGTAAATCATACTATTTATAAGTATGACATGACTGGCTCTTTTGTCAAATCTTACAAATTAGATGATTATTATCATCGATTTGAATTTTATAATAAAGATACAATAGTATTGTATTCTGCATTTTCTAATGAAAAGAAATTTAATTTCTGTTTTTATGATCTTGTTGATGAAAAAATATTTGCAGAAACATCTGCTTTTGATAGAAATGAAAATTTCATTATTTATAAATGTCCTTTTTCTGATGAATTTTCATTTTATAAATATGTATATTTTCCTTATGATTATTCTATATATGAATTAACTTCAGAAAGTTGTAATCCTGTATTTAGATTCGAATTTAATACAATAGAATTACCAGATAAGAAAATTTCTTTTGAAGAAAAAAGAAAGTATTCATTAGGAAAAAATATGATTCAAAGTTTTAATTCAATAAAACGAATGGATAGTACTTTGTTTGTTTCATATAATTGTGGAGGTAAATATTATTTGACAAAATTGTTTTTAGGGTGTGAAAAGAATAGTAATACATATTTGATGAATAGTAAAGAAAAAGAGTATCCTTTTTGTTTTGCAAATCCATTGACTTTTTATAGGAGTTTTTTAATATCTTATATGCCAGCATACGGTGTACTAACTTTTGATGAACATTTTCATTCTGATAAAAATGATTTAGGTATATTAGATTCAGGAGATAACCCAGTGTTGTTTTTACATAAATTGAAAGTCGATTAGTCTTATGTTTTTAATTAAATATATAATGCTAAAAACATTATACTTAATACCTTTATTTATGGTGTTATATACTGCTTTAATAGTCGATCATGATTTAATAAATCCGACTATTACAGGGAAATACTTTTGGTTTTATATTTCTATGGCAATGGTGTCTATATCAGCAATGCTATCGTTTTGGAAGTATAAAAGACATATTACTATATCGACTATAGATCTGTTGGTATTTGTTTTTATTCTGTATAATGTAATTTTGAATAGTTATTTGTCTGATAGAATTGGTTTGAAATTTATTTTATTTGCTTTAGTTGGTGTTCTTTATTTCTTTTTTCGTATAGCTTTTGTATCTAGGAGTATAAGAAGATGGGTAGGCGTGTTTTTTATTATAACAGGTTTGATCGAAGCAGCTTGGGGACTAGGGCAATTATACGGTTTACTATTATCTTTTCATGAATCATTTAAAATAACAGGCTCTTTTTATAATCCAGGACCTTATTCAGGCTATTTGGCTATTGTATTTCCTATCGCTTTATATTATTTATTACAAGATTTTTCGGTGGTTTTAACTAAAAGAAATAGACGGTTCGTTTTCTTTTATTTCCGTTGGTTTATTTCGTTGTTAACATTATCTCTGATTTTCGTGATTTTGCCGGCAGGAATGAGTCGTGCTTCATGGCTGGCAGTATTAGGGGGAAGTTTATTTGTGTGTATTACTTATTTGAGAAGTAATCATGCAAAGTCTTGTATATTAGTGCGGAAAAATGTTGGTAAGACAAATATGCGTTTGGCTATATCACTGTTTTTTTCTTTTATTATACTGACATGTTTAGTAACATCAATATACATTCTCAAAAAGGATTCTGCAGATGGGCGTATTTTGATATGGAAGAATACTTTGGAGATTATTGTTGCAAATCCTTTAGGTATAGGAATTGGTAATTTCCCCGGTTATTATGGTGAAACACAGATCGATTATTTTTCATCGGGTCACTCAAGTGAGAGAGAGCAATTTTTGGCAGATCGTTCAGACTATGCGTTTAATGAATTTTTACAAATAACAGCGGAAATGGGAATTATAGGTTTTTCTCTTTTCTTATTAGTTGTTGTGCAAGGCTTATATTACAGTGTTCGGGGTAAAAAGTATGCTGTTGTAGGTGGGATGATTTCAATTCTTGTTTTCGCCTCTCTTTCATATCCGTTTAGTGTATTACCTTTTTTGATTGTATTTGTGTTTCTATTGTCACAATGTAATGAGTATAAGACGGTAGAAAAATCAGTTAGGCATACTTGGGCGGGGTGTTTTATCTTTAGTGCTTGTGTACTGTTTGTTACTTTTGCATTGACTAATAGGTACCCAACTTATAAAGCTTATAAGGATTGGTTTATTGCCAATCATTTATATAATTCAAAAGCTTATGAAAAATCTAGGGTAATATATGAAAGTATCTATCCTTATTTATTTGATCAACCGGGTTTTTTGTTTGATTATGCTGGTTGTTTAACCATGTTGAAGGAATATGAACAAAGTAATGAGTTATTAGATAAAGCATATAACTATTGTTCTGACCCTGCAATATATATTCGTAAAGGGACAAATTTTCAATCACAAAAAAAATATGAAGATGCCATAAGATGTTACCAAAAAGCTGGTTACCTAGTACCAAATCGACAATATCCCTATTATTTGTTGGCTAAACTCTATTTTGAAATAAGTGATTTCTCTAATGCAAAAAAAACGGCAGAATATTGTTTGGAAAAACAACCCAAAGTGGATTCTCCGGCAGTAACAGAAATGAAAGAAGAAATGTTGGAACTGTTAAATTACTTGGATTATGAATAACTTCTATTGTGTATATTTGTTCACTTTTTTGTGCCTTTTTGATTCATGTACTATGTTCCCAAAGGATTCAGTAGAGAGTTATTTTGATCGTACGGCAGATTCTCTTTGTATTCAGGCTTATAGCTTTCTAAGAGATAATTTGACAGGAGAACAATTGACTTTATGGAAAAATCAAGAAGAACTACTGATTCATGATATAACATCTTCTGTCGCGTCTTGTAGGTCTTTATTGGAACAAGAGAAACTGCCATTTTCTGTATTTTGTGAATATTTGCTTCCTATTCAAATAGATAAGGAGCCAATAGAGAATTGGCGAGAGAAGTGTTCTTCAGAATTTATATTTTTCAAAGATAGTTCATTAGTATATATATGTGATACAATTAATGGATTATTAAAAAAAGACTTTACTTTTTCTTTAAAAGAAGAATCTTATGCAACTATGCCATGGAGTCAATTACGAAGCTTACAGAAAGGCGATTGCTACCACATGGCGAAATCCGTGTTGTATCCGTTGCGTGCATTGGGTTATCCTTGTACAATTGACTTTTCTCCCTGTTGGGGGAATACGACTGGTGGACATTCGTGGAATGTGGTATATGTGGATGGGCGGATGATTCCGTTCATGGGACGGGAAACAGGGCTGGGTAAGTCGTACTCTCCGTTCGCAACGTATGGATTTAAGGATTCAACCAAAGTTGCCCCTAAACGATATCCTGCCAAAGTGTATCGGAAGAAGTTTTCTATTAATCCTTATTTACAACGAGTAGTCGGACACAGGGAACCTGAAGAGTTACCTCCTTTTTTATCAGATTTGCGTATACAAGATGTTACAGCGGAATATTTATCGGTGGCTGATGCGACAGTAGAATTGTCGGCTGGAACAGATAGAAATGAACCAGTCTATTTGGCTGTTTATTCGGATGGCTGGACGATTACGGCTTGTGCCGAGCAGGAGCATGGAAAGGCTTTATTTAAAGACGTGAAGAGAGAAATGCTTTATTTGCCGGTTTTTTATAGGGAGAAAAAGATGGTTCCGATAAATGTGCCTTTTATTGTTGATTCAACAGGTGTTAAACATTCATTGACTCCTATGGAAACGACAGACATTTGTACGGTTACCTATTTGTTTCCGTTGTTAAAGGAGATATCGGTAGCTGTGGCCAACAAAGATCGATTACCGAAAGATATTTTCGACCGCCTGTATTCCGGCGAAGCACGTAAAAGGCCTGTTAATGGCGCTGCTTATTCTCTTTTTTATTGGAATGCTAACCAATGGCAATATATCGGCACTGAAATTGCAACTAACAATCATATTATTTTCCCGGAAGTTCCTCAAAATGCCTTGCTGTATTTGGCAGACAAAGACAAGAAATTCGTAGGGCGATGTTTTACCTTGAATAAAGGCGAAATGATTTGGTGGTAATAAGAAAATTCAAATGAATATATAACCAGCGTAACTTTATGGTTGCGTTTAATTTAAATTATAATATCATGAGTGCATTCACAAAATTCTGGAAAGTATGGTTGAACTTGAATCTGCTTACCAAAGACGTAGAGAACGATTACACAGCAGAAGTATCTACTGTAGGGAAAACATCACGCAACGAAGACATCGCGAAACAGATTATCGAGGAAGGTTCTGAGATAAAGTATGATACTTTATTGTCTGTCATCAACCAGCACGACCGCATTATCCGTGAATTGTTGCAAAACGGTACCAGCGTATTGACCGGGGTTGCCCAATATACTCCGAGTGTGGGGGGAGTATGGAATAGTTCTACTGAGAAGTATAATCCCGAGAAACATAAGGTTTCAGTCAGTATAAGCCCTTCAGCCGAGCTGCGGAAAGCTCTTTCGGTAGTTGGCTTGGAAGTGCTGGGCGTGAAAGACAGTACCGCGCGTATCGGTTTGGTGACTGATACGGTTACTGGCTTGACCGACGGTTCGATGACACCGGGCGACGATATCTTGATCTCCGGCGAAAAGATCCGGGTTGCCGGAGATGCTGAAGGAGTAGGTGTTTTCTTTATTAGTTCGGAAAAGGTGGAAACAGCTGTGACCCGTCGCTTGACACAGAATGATCCGAAGACGGTGATTGCCCGTGTGCCGGCAGAATTGGCCGAAGGCACGTATACGCTCCGTATTGTCACGCAGTATTCCAATAGTAATACCTTATTGAAGGCTCCGCGTGTGATTGAATACGAGCATGCTTTGCGCATTGGCAACTCTGGAGGTAGCGACCGTCCGGAAATCGAATAATTTGTTCGATCGACAGACGTACACCTGTTCGACTGACAGAGGCGCTTCTGTTCAATCGACAGGCGTACGTCTGTTCGGTTGACAGCAACGTGGAGTGTGACTTATAATTAAATTATCCTCCAATGATATCTGAAAAGATGGAGACGAAGCAGAAGGCTTTCATGATTTCCGCCTCATGGAATAGTTTCGACTTGGGTAGCCGGTATCCGTTTTCTTCCTATCAATCGGATTTTTATTATACAAGAACATTTGAATAAAACACTATAACGGATTTATATGAAGAAGAAAATTTTAAGTAGTTTGATTTCCGGGAAGTTATTGGCAGTGTTCTGTTTGCTGTCTTGTTCGGATAATAATGATCCGATTACGGAAGAACCGGATCCGGAAGAACCCGGGATAGAAGTGGTGGAGCTGGAGTTGTTCCGGGCAAATCGCATATTCATCAGGCATGGGCTGCAACTGCAATGCTGGGTGGCAACCGACAATTATGAATTAGGAGGGAAGGCCGGGCAACCTGCCTATAACCTGTCGATTCCGGATTGGAAGCTGACGGGGTTTACCGGGCCTACTTTCTATGGACCGCCCTTGATTAATACCTCTTATTTCAAGGAATTTCCTGATAGCCAGTGGGCAATAGCGAAAGCGCCTCATGCCGATCAGTTGAAGAAAGGGCCGACAGATTATGAAAAGAAGAACGGATTCCTTTCGGAAGACCAGTTGAAGTATTTGGATAACCTGACTACGATCTGTTTCGGGGACGAAGAACACTACTCGTTTGAGGTGGCGAAGTTTTTGAAAGAGTGGTATGATGTGGCACGTCGTTTGTATCCGGATGTCTTGGTTCATAATAATCAATATCCCAATCAGTGGACTCGGGAAAATCTGTTGACTTACATCAAACTTGCCAAGCCGGATTTGTTGACCTACGATTGGTATTATTTCCATACATGGGATAAGGATAATTATATCGGAGCCAAAGACATGGCTGGGCATCTGGCCGAATACCGCGATCTGGCGTTAGGCGGATGGGAAGGCAACAAGAAAGATTATATGGCGTTCGGGCAATATTCGCAAGGGTATGTCAACGAAGGAACCTATAAACTGACCGAGTCGCAATTGCGCCTGTATTATTATATGACCTGGACGTTCGGCGGGAAGTGGCTGAACTGGTTCCGCTTTTTGCAAGGGGACGGTTATGGCGGACAAACGGCACCGACCGACTGGTCACTGTTGCTGGAACAGGGAATGCCCGGGCATCCGACCAAACACATGGATTGGGTGAACCGTTGCAACCGCGAGAGCCTGCATATTGGCGATTATTTGGTACGTTTGAAAACAACCGATGTCCGTTATGTGCCGGGTACTACCAAGTATACGGAAGGCAAACCGGGGATGATCTCCGTTCTTAATCCGGAGACTTCGTTCTTGAAAAAGGCTGAGGGCAGGATTGTGTCGGAGCCGGAAGAAGGTGCTGATTTGTATGTGGGTTTTTTTGATGTCATACCGAAGGAAGAGCAGGGCGACCCGGGCTTCTTCAAGGAAGGCGAAAAGACGTTTTTCATGGTCACCAATGGGTATGCTTCGAAGTTGGAGGAAGAGGCTGCTCCTTTGACACAGCGTGTCCGGTTGGGTATAGACTTAGCTGAAGCCGGTGCCACAAACTGTTGTTGGATTAATCCGGAGACAGGTAAAAAAGAACCACTGGAGGCTATAGGCAAAGAAGATGATACGACCTATTTTCAAGTGGATTTGCAGGGAGGGAGCGGAGCTTTATTTATGGTAGAATGAACAGATTGATAAAATAAATAGAAGATGAAAAAAGATTGTTTATTATTGGTTTTGATCGCATTATTTAATTTAACAGGTTGTGAACGGCCGAAAGCGCCGGAGGCATGCGGACCTGTTCCGACGGAAGCCCAACTTAAATGGCAGGAACTGGAGCGTTATGCTTTTATTCATTTCAGTATGAATACGTTTACCGATATGGAATGGGGATATGGTGATAAAGATCCCCAATTATTCAATCCGTCGGAACTGGATTGCAGGCAGTGGTGTCGGTTATTTAAGGAGGCTGGAATGAAAGGGGTTATTCTGACGGCAAAACATCATGATGGTTTTTGTTTGTGGCCTTCGGCTTATACGGATTATAGTGTGAAACAATCTCCGTGGAGGAATGGTAATGGGGATTTAGTGCGTGAACTGGCTGACGCCTGTAAAGAATATGGATTGAAGTTGGGTATTTATCTTTCTCCCTGGGATAGAAATCATAAAGAATATGGAACGGAAGCTTATATCACTTATTTCAGAAATCAACTGAATGAGCTATTGACGAATTACGGAGATATTTTTGAAGTCTGGTTTGATGGTGCAAATGGCGGTTCCGGTTATTATGGCGGGGCGGATGAAACACGTAGCGTAGATCGTAAGACCTATTATGACTGGCCCGGTACCAATCAATTGGTAAAAAAATTACAGCCGGATGCTGTAATTTTTAGTGATGCAGGTCCTGATGTCCGTTGGTGTGGAAACGAGGCCGGATGGGTAGGTGAGACAAATTGGAGTACGCTTCGAAGAGAAGAAGTCTGGCCGGGATGGCCTCATTATCAGCAATTGCAGAATGGACATGAAGATGGTTCGTATTGGGTGCCGGCAGAAGTGAATGTTTCTATTCGTCCGGGTTGGTTCTATCATGAAGAGCAAGATGATCAGGTGAAGACTGTCGATCAGTTACTCGATGTGTATTATCATTCGGTCGGTCGTAATGCTACCTGGAATTTGAATATTCCGATCGACAAACGTGGGTTGGTTCACCCGACCGATTCTGCCGTCCTAATGGAAGTTGCAAAGATCTTACAGAATAACTTCAAAGAAAACTTAGCACAACAAGCTGAGGTCAGGGCTTCGAATGTGAGGGGGAAAGATTTTGCTGCTGCTCATTTAGTCGATGGAAACAAAGATTCTTACTGGGCTACGGATGACGAGGTGACTTCTGCTTCTGTGGAGTTTGATTTTAAAGTTCCTACCGCGATCAATCAATTCCTGGTACAGGAATATATTTGCTTGGGACAGCGTGTAAAAGCGTTTACTTTGGAAGCCTTTGTCGGTGATGAATGGCAGGTTGTGGCTACGGGTTCGACAATCGGATATAAGCGAATCTTGCGTTTCCCAACAGTGGAGACACAAAAACTTCGTTTCACGATTAATGAAGCAAAGGCTTGCCCGTTATTATCGAACATCGAATGTATTTGTTGCTCTTACGATTGAATGTGCGGAATTAGATGTGGTAATTGAATAACTATTCTTATCTTCGGGCACTAATTGTAAATATGTTTGAAATAGAATGAAGAAGTCATTACATGCATTTTTAATGACGGGAATAGTCTGTATAAGTATTTCTTGTTCCCGTCAGTCTGTAAGTGAGCGTGATACGCTTGCCTTGATTCCTGTTCCGCAGGAAATGAAAGTAAACTCTGATTCTTTTACGCTTACCCGTAATGCTGCGATTACGCTTGATCAGTCGAATCAGGCATTGGTGGGAATTGCCGAATATTTGAATGAGAAAATTTCACCTGCTACAGGTTTTGAGCTTCCGGTAGAAAAGCATGGGAAAATAGAATTCAAGCTGGTGGAGGATGCGTCTTTAGGAGATGAAGGCTATCAGTTGAAAGTGAAACATTCAGATATCCTTATTACTGCCAATAAGCCTGCGGGTATCTTTTATGGTGTGCAAACACTGTTACAGATGTTTCCGGCAGAGATTAAAAGCAAGACTGTGCAGCCTGAAGATAAGAAATGGACTATTCCTTGTGCTGAAATCACTGACAAACCCCAGTTCCCTTGGCGCGGGCTGATGCTCGATGTTAGCCGCCACTGGTTTACCAAGGAAGAAGTTTTGAAGTATATTGATGAACTGGCCGAATACAAGATGAATGTCTTCCACTGGCACCTGACGGACGATCAGGGATGGCGGCTGGAAATAAAGTCCTTGCCGAAGCTGACGGAAGTTGGTGCCTGGCGTGCTCCCCGTGTGGGCCAATGGTGGCAGCGTGAACGTCAGCAACCGGGAGAGGAGACTACCTACGGCGGTTTCTACACCCAGGAGGATGTGAAAGAAGTGCTGGCCTATGCTGCAAAACGTTATGTACGTGTTATTCCTGAAATAGACGTGCCCGGACATAGCGTCGCAGCGTTGGTCGCTTATCCGGAACTAGCCTGTATGAAAGCCCCGGATGCCGTGAATGTCGGAAATAAGTTCTACGGAGAAGATGAAAATACCCTTTGTATCGGAAAGGATTATACATTCGAGTTCATGGATAAGGTACTGACGGAAGTCGCCGCCCTTTTCCCGGATGAATATGTACATATCGGAGGTGACGAATGTTTTAAAGGTTTCTGGCATAAATGTCCCCGTTGCCAGGTCCGTATGAAGGCTGAGAACCTGAAGAATGAAGAAGAGCTGCAAAGTTATTTCATCCACCGGATGGGCGATTTGCTGAAGTCGAAAGGAAAGAAACTGGTCGGCTGGGATGAAATCCTGGAAGGAGGTCTGGCTCCCGATGCGAACGTAATGAGTTGGCGTGGTATGGAAGGCGGTATCAAAGCGGCTAAAGCCGGCCATCATGTGATTATGACTCCGACGGAACATTGCTATCTGGATTTATGGCAGGGGGAACCTTCTGTTGAACCGGATACCTATTCTATGTGCCGTCTGAAAGATTCATACAGTTTCAATCCCGTACCGGAAGGCGTTCCGGCCGAAATGGTGCTGGGTGGACAGGGAAATCTGTGGGCTGAATCGCTTCCTACTTTCCGTCATGTCGAATACATGACCTGGCCGCGCGGATGGGCCTTGTCGGAAGTATTATGGAGCGGGCCGTCTAAAACGGATTGGGAGAAATTCTGGCCGCGGGTCGAAAAACATTTTGTCCGTGCCGACCAGGCAAATATAAACTATGCCCGCAGTATGTACAATGCAATTGTGAGCCCGTACTTGCAGGATGGCGTTTTGCAGGTGGAGCTGGGCAGTGAGATTGCCGGTACGGATATCTACTATACATTCGATAATACAGACCCGGATAGCCATACTTCGAAATATACCGAGCCGTTGAGCATACCGAAAAATGCAACCTGGTTGCGTATCGTGACCTATCGCGACGGTAAACCGGTCGGCAAGGTAATCACCCTGACAACAAAGGAACTGGCAAAACGTGCCGAGTCCGACAAAAGAACCGGTCACGGGAACCTGACTGTTGACTAACAGGATTTTAACCAGGTTGTAACATCTATGTAACAACTTGGTTTTATTTTTGTGCTCTCTACGCAACCAACAAAGTTAGGAATGAAGATAACAAAATTAATGGCGCTTGTCCTGTTGGCGCTGCTTCCCTTTTTCACGGAAGCTCAGAACACGGAACAAATAGATGCCCGCATCGATTCGCTTGCGGAAGAGACAGCAACGCTGGATAAAATAGTGCAGAAACTAAGTAAATTTAAAGTTTCTGCCTATATCCAGGGTCAATTTCAGTACGGACAGGAGGATGCAACCCTGAAAGTCGGCGATAAGAATGAACATGAGGATAAAGGTTTTAACCGTATCGGTATCCGCCGCGGACGACTGAAGTTTGAATATAACGACGGTATCGGAACCGGAGCGGTACAGATTGAGGCTAACGACAAAGGCGTCAGTTTCCGTGACCTTTATATCGGCATTAAAGACCCCTGGACGAAACGCAGCCAGTTGATGGCCGGTGTCTTCAACCGTCCATTCGGACATGAGATAGGTTACTCTACCAGTGGCCTGGAATCGCCTGAACGTGCAACGATTATCCAGTATTTCTTCCCGGACGAACGTGACCTGGGTGCTATGCTGACGCTGCGTACTAAAAAAGAAAGTCCTCTCGCTTTCCTCCGTTTGGATGCCGGTCTGTTTGCCGGAAACAGTATCAACCGCGAAACCGATAACCGCAAAGACTTTATCGGCCGTCTGGGTGCTGACAAGGAAATCGGCAACTGGGGTAAATGGGGGGCAGGTATTTCTTATTACAACGGAGGCGTCTACAACCCGACTACAACTGCCTATGAGATGGACGGCAAGCGTTTTATCGAAGTTGATAAAGGTGAAACCGGTACGTATATGAAACGTGAATATATCGGTATGGATGCCCAGTTCAGTTTCTTGAGTTCATGGGGAACAACCTCTTTACGTGCCGAAGGTCTTTTAGGCACACAGCCGGGAATTGCCTCCAGCAGCAAAAGCCCGAATACCGGAACACGTCCGGAGAATCTTCCCGAAAATGCGTTATTCAAACGCCCCTTTATCGGTTATTTCTTCTACCTGGTACAGGACATCGGGACTTCTCCATTCTCTGCCGTACTCAAATATGATGTATACGATCCGAATACGAAGCTGAAAGGAAATGAAATAGGTACGGATAACTCATTTACATCTAAAACAGATTTGGCCCAAAGTACATTAGGCATCGGCGGCTTATATCGCTTCAACAAACATATCCGTGTCCAGGCTTACTACGAATTCAACTTCAATGAAAAGAGCGACTTCGTAAAAGGATATGAGAAAGACCGTAAGGATAATGTGTTGACGGTTCGTTTGCAATACAAATTCTGATCTTTTTATTCATACAAATGTAATATCTGTTTCATGTAGTTGAAATACTTGTGTTGTTCCTTTGCATCAGGAAATTAATTCAAATAAGAGTAATGAAAAAGACAATTCTTTTGGCAGCTATGGCAGCCTGTTTGTTTGCAACGAATGTATTTGCACAGAAAATTAAAGGAAGTGATACCTGTTTGCCGGTCAGCCAGACGGAAGCTGAAAACTTTATGAATAAGAATAAAGGAACCAAAGTAACTGTGACAGGCGGCGGTTCCGGTGTCGGCATCTCCGCCCTGATGGAAGGTACGACCGATATCGCCATGTCTTCCCGTAAAATGAAATTCGACGAGAAAGTCCGTTTGCAGGAAGCAAAGAAGAATGCAAAGGAAGTGGTTATTGCCTACGACGCTCTGGCTGTGGTGGTTCACCCTTCCAATAAGGTGGATAACCTGACCCGCGAACAACTGGAAGGTATCTTCACCGGAAAAATCAAGAACTGGAAGGAAGTAGGCGGAGCCGATATGAAGATTGTAGCCTATTCGCGCGAGACTTCATCCGGTACATACGAGTTTTTCAAGGAAAGCGTATTGAAAAATAAGAACTATATGAACGGTATCCTGAGTATGCCTGCAACCGGAGCCATTATCCAGTCGGTCAGCCAGACCAAAGGTGCTATCGGTTATGTTGGCCTGGCCTATGTAAACAAAGATGTCAAGGCGCTGCATGTTTCTTATGATGCCGGCAAAAGTTTCGTTGAACCTTCATTCGCCAATGCGAAAAATAAGACTTATCCGATTGTCCGTCCTTTGTTTTACTACTATGAAGCAAAGACCGAAGGCAGGGTAAAACCTTTCATCGACTATGTACTCTCTGCCGAAGGCCAGGAGACTGTTAAAAAAGTAGGATATATCCCCGTAAAATAAGATAATAACTCCCGTTTTTCCCCACGGACCGATAATATTGCACAAAAGTATTATACCTGTGCAATATTATTGGTCCTTTTTGCACATCATTTGGTTTATTGTGCTACCTTTGCCGCGTATTTAATAACAATATTTTTCATGAAGACATTAACAATCGGAGATTTGAAACCTCGCTTCCCAATTATCCAAGGTGGGATGGGCGTAGGCATTTCTCTATCCGGCTTAGCCTCAGCCGTAGCAAATGAAGGTGGGATTGGCGTTATCTCCGCCGCCGGTCTCGGACTTTTATATAAAAAGCTATCACCCAATTACACAGAAGCAGGCAATCTGGGCCTGGCCGAAGAAATCCGTAAAGCCCGTGAAAAGGCAAAAGGTATCATCGGTGTAAACGTAATGGTGGCTCTTTCCGATTTTGCAGAACTGGTGAAGACGAGTATCGCCGAGAAGGTAGATATCATCTTCAGCGGTGCCGGACTGCCGCTCGACCTGCCGTCGTTCCTCAAGAAAGACAGCGTGACGAAGCTGGTGCCCATCGTATCGAGCGCCCGTGCCGTACGTATCATCTGCGAGAAATGGAAGAACAACTACGACTATCTTCCCGATGCCGTTGTACTGGAAGGCCCTAAGGCCGGCGGTCACCTCGGTTATAAGGAAAACCAGTTGGAAGACGAACATTTCTCACTGGAAGAATTGCTTCCGCAGGTTGTGCAGGAAGTATCTGTTTTCGAACAGAAATACAACAAGAGAATCCCGGTAATTGCAGCAGGAGGCATTTATACGGGTGAAGATATCAAACGCGTGATGGACCTTGGAGCATCGGGCGTTCAATTAGGAACCCGTTTCGTCACTACTACCGAGTGCGACGCCAGCGATGCTTTCAAAGAAAGCTATATCAAGGCGGAAGAAAAGGACATCGAGATAATCAAGAGTCCTGTCGGAATGCCGGGGCGTGCCATCCATTGCAACTTCCTCGAGAAGGTGAAGGCCGGCATCAAGCAACCGAAAGCGTGTCCGTTCAACTGCATCAAGACGTGTGATATTTCGAAGAGTCCATACTGCATCGTTACGGCGCTGTATAATGCTTTCAAAGGAAACTTTGAAAACGGATATGCCTTTGCCGGAAGCAATGCCTGGAAGACCAGCCGTATCATGTCGGTGAAAGAGACAATCAACGAACTCATTAATGAGTGGAAAGCAAAAGAATAAATTTTGTCTACTTATATGAATACAAAAAGCCCCGGTAAGCATGATGCCTATCGGGGCTTTCTTTGTTATCTTTGATGTTTATTGTTCATCCAGCCATTTGCTCAGTTCATCCCGGTTCTGGGCGGCAGCCTTAACGCCTGCGTTGGCAGCTTTGCCGAAATAGTCGAGTGCCTGCTGATACTCTTTCTTCTTGGCGTAAGCTACACCGAGGTTGTTCCATGCTTCCGGTGTATTGATTTTTTGCAGACGGGCGATACCTGCATCGTCGGCTCCGCGTTCTATCTCGAGGGCGGCTGTGTTCTGTTGTGCCACCGGGTCGGTCGGGTAGAGGCGTACGGCGATATCGAATACTTCCTTAAATTCGGCACTTTCTTTCGGATACGTGTTGGCTACGAGGAACATTTCGTTCAGGCTCAGATACTGCGGTTTCGTCTTGATAACCTGTTTGGCTTCGTTCACATCGAACGGACGGGCGATATACGCCAGTGTGTAGTCAATGCGGCGCAGGGCAGGATAATATTCGTCCAGCAACATGCGATAGGTCTTACCACCGTTCAGTGCTTTCAGTTGCGCTTTACGTTTATTGATATCGGACACTTCCAATACTTTAAGGATTTCATCGCGGTTGGACAGGTTGGATGCCTTGACTGCCTGGCGCAAGCCTATCCAGTCTTCACCTTCCCAGTTGACTTTCATCAATGAAGCAGGCATATCTTCTTTATCCTTCATATAAGCGGCAAACGCTTTGGCACGGTTTTCAGACAGTTTCATGTTGTATTCGTAACCGCCTTCGGGTGAAGCGTAACCAGTGATGTTGAATTCTGTAAATTTCAGGTTCTTGTCGTTACGAACCTCGCTCACGATTTTGTTAACCTCTTTCAGTTCGGCGGCATTGTTTTTAAAGTCATGCAGCAGGACAGACTTACCCACTTCGAAGTTGAGGTAGGCCGAGTGCGTTTCGCTACGTTGTTTTACCGGTTCTGCAGGAGGTGTCACATAACTCAGCTCGTAGGTCGGTGCGACAACTGGCGGTAGGATACGGGATGACAGCGGAGTGATATTGCTTGCCACGTCGCATGAAGCGCATCCGGTCGTATTGGCCTGCATGACCAGTGAGGCGTTACGCATCCAGCTTTCGTACGGTACGGTCAGCGTCATCGGGATAGATTCTGCCTCGTTCTTTTTATGGCGGAAGATGACTGTCGGAGTCTGTTCGAACGGTTCTGCGCCGAAGCCCATCTCACGGTCGAGCGCTTTCATACGTTTCTTTCCGGTAATCACGAACGGGTCGAATTTGATGCTATGCGCCTTGTCCGCCGATTGGAGTACCGGGGTTATGATGACCATGTTCTGCGATTTCAGTTGCATGTTGTTGAGGTTGGCGGTTGTAGACAGGCTCACCTGGCTTCCCTCTTTTTTTACTTGCAGGTCGCTGTATGCTATGCCGTCGGGACTGACAACCTGCGCCTGCATGCTCCCATAGGCGGAGCATAATAAAACGGTTGCTATATAGAATAACTTCTTCATTTTGTTTGTTCGTTTTTAGTGGATAAAATAGATAAATGAGATGGAGGCTTTTGTTACACCCCAATAGTTGTGGTTGCCGGTACGGAGTTTGGGCATGTCTTTGCCTTTTGCATATTCGTCGTAGTGCATACGGGCATAACCGGCACCTATCTCGCCTTCAATACCCCAGCGTTTGCTCAGAATCCATTGATGTCCGATACTGATACCGCCGCCATACATATAACCGTCGTAGCGATGGTCGCGCAGTTTCTTGAACATGTCGAACGGCAGCTTGAAACCGGCCACGTCATACTGTCCGCCCAAGGCGTGTACACCGATAAATGTACCGTTGAACTTCTCGCAGGTCCAGAAGCGTACGCCTGCATGGGCCAGCCAGTGTTTGGCTTGTTTGTCGTTGTTGAACTCGAATGGGTTATAACCCGCAGAAAGGTCCATTGTAACCTTTTTCCCTAATCCCACTTCCAGACCTAAGTTTGGAGTGGCGGTGGCATCATAGACGATGTTATTCTTTAATGCTACATGCTGTGCACTTGCATAGAGGGATAATAATAACGTAGCCCCTATTAAAAAGAATTTCTTCATGTGATATTCAATATTAGTTATACTCTTCCTTCTTAACAGGGCGGTTCCGGCGATTGTTTGGTTTGTTTGATAAAAAGGGTGAAAGGTTATGATTAATTATAAGAAAAACGATGGTTTTTGTATTTGTTATGTTAATACGGTATGAACCGGATTATTCCCGTGGCTTTTGAATATCGCTCAGCTCTACCAGCTTATTGACAATGGCATATACTGTCAATGCACTTGCACTATGTACCTGCAATTTGCGGGCGATATTTCTCCGGTGTGTAATGACTGTATGGGTGGAAAGGAAGAGACGGTCGGCTATTTCGCGGTTGGTCATTCCTTTGACGACACAGACAACGATTTCCTTTTCGCGGGTACTCAATGTCTGTTGTTCATCGCCATCCCCTTCGCCGTCTTCGCTTTTGGCATGCAGGCGCTCCAGTTTGAGCTTCATTTCGTCTGCACTGTCGAATATGCTGATTTGGTCGTCATAATACCGGATAACGGCATGTTCGGCTACGGAATAGAGCAGGGCCAGGCATTTCATATCCGGGCAACCGGTCATCTCCTTCAGGTGAGGGATAGTGAAGTAACCCGGGATGGAAGGGTTGATGATGAGGACATCCGGCTGGTGTGTCCGGAGGTCCTCCGTAAGTGATTCGATAGTCGCTATTTCTGATACCTGGATACGCAGGCCGGGGAGACGTTTCAACATGGTCTCCAGTCCGTGGCGGACAATGGCGGAAGGCTCAGCAATAACGATTTTCAGATTGGTGCTCATAGGGCATCATTTTATTGTTTTTTCTAAAGCAAGTATAGCAGGCATGAAAAGGTAGTCTTCCACATGGTTGTGGGAGGCAAGGTCCTGTTCTGTCGCGAAGATGTCGAACAGCACGCTGTTCAACAGGTTGCTTCCGGGGCCCGGATAATATTTGATGAGGATATTCTTCAGTTCGATAATCTTCATCTCTATCTGGTCGTGCCGTTTGCGGAAAATTGAGATATTGTATTTCGGGTCTTTTTTCCCTTCCAGCAAGCCGCGGACATACGGGAAAACGACTTTTTCTTCGTATGACATGTGTTTATTGACTTCCTCTGCATATTCGTCGAAGAAGCGCTGGATGACGAATGCTACGTCCTGCGGGCATTCTGCGATGGCTTCCAGAAGTTTTCTTCTCAGATGCGGTAGACGGAAATTCAGGAAATAATCGTGTGCGTTATGCAGATAGGTAATTAATGCTTCAATGGAGAGGCAATTGCTTACGTTGGTGACGGGAGCGGAAATCTCTTCCGTCAGGAAATTGACGACTGTCAGGAAAGTACAGGCGTCTACTCCATTCTGGCGGCATACTTCTCCGATATTCTTTTCTCCGAATCCCAAGGCAATACCAAAGCGGCTCATCACAAGAACCATCGGATAGTTCTCGCAGATAAGGTCGCTCATTTTGTCGGTTTCCCGGTATTTCCCATTTTTATACATAGGCTGTTTCTTTCTTGTTTTGGTGTTATTAATTCTCCAAAGGTACTCCTTTTTCTCTTAATGACTTTGAACGTTATTAATCTTTCACGTTTGTTGAGGACGTTTGCTTTTCATAAGGAACCGTTGGTTCGTTCAGATATTGCGGGTCCTGATTACGTAAGGTATAAGCCAAACGTGCCGGGTCGCGCCGGTTATCCCAGAAGACAAGAACAGTAATTAGTTCATCGCTGTGATGATAAAATATAGAGTAGTCATCAATAACAAGTGCCTGACGAATATGTGGATATTCTGTTGAATAACCAATCATTGGCTGGGCGGCAACTAACTTCAAAGTGTCTTTTATTTCACCTTTTAGATAGTGGCTGTATCTGTTGCTACCGTTGCGCTTATTGAAGAAGTTTATAATAATATTAACTTCTAATTTAGAATTTTGCGTCCATTTTATTCTTCTTTTCCTAGCCATTCGTCAAAGAATTTATCCATTTCCTCTTCTGTATACGTTTGTCCATTCTGCATCTGTTCCAAAGCAGCATCGATTCTTCCCTTTAGCTCGGGAGAGAAGTGGAGAACGTCGTCTTCGTCATATACACCCTTGGTATCCGGCCCTTCTTTTTCATCGATTATTTCTTCAATTTTATCCAGAAGGTCTTCATCATAGATGTTTCCTAAACGGTCTATTAGTCTTTGTCTTCGCTTAATAAATGTCATATCGCTTTAGTTTATTGGTTCTGCTGCAAATGTAGCAATTATAAATCAATTATAGCGGCGGATACTCCGGTTCGTCTACGGCAACGACGGCCAGACATTCGATTTCGACCAACCAGCCGGAACGGCATACCGGGGCGCGGACAATCAGGTAAGGCATATTCGGATGATTAGCTTTCATGTATTGTTCGATGCGGGCGAAATCACCTGTGTCGCGGATATAGACGATGGCCTGCATGATGTCGTTCAGATCGGCTCCGGCTTCATTCAGCAAGGCGGTGATGTTTTCAATCATACGTTCCGATTGCTTGATGACATCTCCCGGATGTACGATCTCACCATACCGGTCGATGCTGGCGGTACCCGAAACGAATACATGACGGCGGTCGCCATACGTAATGGCTGTTCCCCTTTCAAAAGTCACGCCATATTCATACGTCCGGCTCAGGTGGTCGGGGGCATAGAGATATTGAATCTGTTCCTGTCCGATACCCGATACGGCATACGTGTCCATTGTCACGAAAACATTGGTATCCTGATAGCGTCCCTCAATGCCGGTACTGGCAATAAAATGAGTGTTTTCTGTCAGGTTCTGTGTAGCAAATACATCTTTGCGGGCTTTGACGACTCCCGGATAATTCACGTCTACGTTCTGAACAAATATCCAGGTACGGATACAGTTGTTTGCCAACGTGCAGTTGGCGGCCGTCAGCTGCATGATATAATCGCGGAAGATAAGCCGTGTCTGATACTCCGAATTGGCAGCACGGTTGCACAGGTTAGCCCCGAATAGTTGGCGGTAGTTGCCATGACGTGCTTCAAACAGGTTACTGGGAAGAACCTGCGTCTGTACTCCGGTTTGAAGCCATGCCCAAAGAGCTATTTTAGTACCGTTCATCGGTGCCTGTTGTACGATGGACAAAGCGCAATACGGGTTACTGCGGTCCTGTTCCATCAGCGATGCTGTCTGGTTGGTGACATCGCTCAGGAAGTAGCGGCGGAATACGGCTGTCGGGTTTCCGGGAAGTTCTTCTACACATTGCGTATAGGCTTGCAGAAGATTCTGTAGTTGGGTAGGGTAATCTTCCAGGCAATCCGTTTGCTGGAAGAGAAGATGATATTCTGTAATACCCTTTTTAGTCTCGAATGAGGTGATTTGCACCTCTGTCTTATCGTATTGTTTGGAAATTAGATTCATGGTATCCTGATATATTTTGTTTCTTTTCCCAAAGATACAGCATATCAGTATGAACCCAAATTTTGGAGTGTGAAAAGAAAACAAAAGCTGTGAGAAAAATATATCAGGCTTTTTTTATGTCGTTCAATTCAATCAGTTTATTTACAATTGCGTATACGGTCAAACCGCTGGCACTATGTACTTGCAGTTTGCGGGCTATATTGCGGCGGTGTGTGATTACCGTATGGGTAGATAGATAGAGGCGGTCAGCTATTTCGCGATTAGTCATTCCTTTCACAACACATATAACAATCTCCTTTTCGCGCGAACTGAGTGTCTGCTGTTCCTCTTCTCCTGTATCCGGGCAGGCTTCTTCTGCGTTTAGCCGTTCCAGTTTATGCTTTAACTCATCCGGACTGTCGTAGATGTTAATCTGGTCATTGTACGACCGGAGCTGGGTATGGTCGGCCGCCATATACGTAAGGGCCAGGCATTTCATTTCGGGACATCCGCATTCCTCCTTTAAACGTTGTATGCCGGAATAACCGGGTAATGCCGGGTTAATCATCAAGACCTCCGGGCGATGCATGCGGAGGCTTTCTATGAGACATTCGGCAGTCGCTATTTCTGTGAGCTGGATGCGAAGTCCGGGCAGTCGTTTCAGTAAAGTAACCAGTCCGCAACGGATAATGGCAGACGGTTCGGCAATAGCTATTTTGATGTTAGGGTTCATAAAGCAGCAGTCATTTTATTGTTTTTTCAATTGCCAGTACAGCGGGAACGAAGAGGTAATCTTCTACCCGGTTATGAGAAGCCAAATCCTGTTCGGTGGCAAAGATATCGAACAGGACGCTGTTCAGCAGATAATTGTCGGGTCCGGGATAGTATTTGAGCAGGATATTTTTGAGCTCAACGATCTTCATCTCTATTTGGTCGTGCCGTTTGCGGAAAATACTGATATTGTATTTGGAGTCCTTCACGCCGTCCTGTAGATTGCGGACATAAGGAAAGACAATCTTTTCTTCGTACGACATGTGCTTATGTACTTCATAAACATAATCGTCGAAGAATTTGGTGATGGCGAAGGCAATATCACCCGGGCAGCCGATAATCGCTTCCGTCAGTTTGCGGCGGATATGCGGGAGGCGGAAGTTCAGGAAATAATCGTGCGCATTGTGCAGATAGGTAATCAGTGAACCGACAGAGAGGCAGTTGTCGATACCGTTTATCGTGGCGGGAGTCTCTTCCGTCAGGAAATTGACAACGGTCAGGAAGGTACAGCTGTCCACTTCGTTCTGCCGGCATACGTCGCCGATATTTTTCTCTCCGAATCCCAGGTCGATGCCGAAGCGGCTCATAACGAGAACCATCGGGTAGTTCTCGCAAATCAGGTCGCTCATTTTATCTGTCTCTGTGTATTTTCCTTGTTTATACATAGTTGTTATTTTTAGGATGTTATGTTTATAGACAGGGATATTGCGGAAGGTCGGCCGGTATAACAGCCACGCATTCCGTTTCAATCAGCCATCCCGGGCGGCATACCGGTGCCAGTACGATCAGGTGCGGCAATTCCGGATAATGGATACTGATATATTTCTGTACATTCTCATAGTCTGCCGGGTCGCGCAGGTAAACGATGGCCTGCATGATGTCGCCGATGGAAGCCCCGGCCTCTTCCAGTAGGGCGCTGATGTTTTCCATCATCCGCCCGGTCTGTTTCAATATGTCGCCGGGATAGACAATCTCGCCTTTATTGTCGATACTGGCTGTGCCGGACAGGAAGATATGTTTACGGTCGCCGTAGGAGACGGCGGTGCCCCGTTCAAAAGTGACGCCATATTCATAGGTCGGATTGAGATGGGTGGGAGCATACAGGAACTGTATCTGTTCCGGTTGCAGGCCGTCGACGGTATAGGCATCCATTTGTACCAATACATCCGGATCGGCATGGCGTCCTTCTATACCGGTGCTGGATATATAATGTGTCTTTTCCGTCAGGTTCTGCGTGATGAAAACGTCCTTGCGGGCTTTTACTACGCCGGCATAATTGACGTCTACATTCTGTACGAAGAACCAGGTCCGGATACAATCGGCAGCCAGGGTACAATGTTGTTCGGTCAGTTGCATCACATAGTCGTTGAGCAGCAACCGGGTCTGGTATTCGGAAGTCGCTGCCTTGTTGTGTGCACCTCCGTTCCATAGGTGGCGATACCCGTTGTGGGATGCTTCAAACATTCCTGAGTTGCAGGTTTCTGTCGCCATCCCAGTTTGCAGCCAAGCCCATAAGGCTATTTTTGTGCCGTTGAGGGGTGCCTGTTGCACGATGGATAAGGCGCAGAACGGGTTTTCACATTCCCGTTCCATCAACATATCCGCCTGGTTGGCCGCATCGCTCAGAAAGTAGCGACGGAAAACGGCTACGGCATTACCAGCCTCTTTTTTAGTCACTGCGTCGTATGCTCTTTGTAAAGAATCCAACTGTTCCCCGAAAGAAAGTGAAGGGTAGGTAACAGAAAACATAATATGATATTCCGTTACCCCTCCCTTGCTTTCAAAAGAACAAATTTGAGCGTATATGGTGTTTTGCTCGTATGTTTTTGTTGTGAATGTCATTGTCTGTTTTGTTATTCCTCATTAATTATTTGGAGCTCCTTCTTGTATCCATGTTTTTATAAGCGCAAGAATTTCTTGCTTACCTGTACTGTTGAACATATCTTTATGGATAGGATTTTCTTCCAGTATCTCGAGTATAAAACTATTATGAGGATCACCGGGCGTTACATAGTTCATTCCTTCTTCCGAGACTGGTGCTTTAACGTTTACCAATGATTTATAAGCTGTATTTTCCCTCAAATCGAGGTTCCCTGCTAATCCGGAACTATTCTCTCCATGGCAGGACAGACAGTTTGTCTTGAATACCTGAGACTGGATACGTTTGAAGCTTGCCAATTCTAACTCTCCAAAATTAATTTCAATATTCTCTCCGTTGTTTTCAACCGGCTGGTTACAGTATGAATAGATCACTTTCTTCCCATTGCTGATAATGGCAATATTTATGCTTTTTGTATCAGGACTCAGGTTGTTCAGTTTGACTGTCCGTTCTCTCCCGTCGATTGTCGGTTTGGAGATGCGTTTTGTCAATAAGGGTATTTGCGTGTCTGTTCCAAAGGCAGCAAGAGATAAGTAGTTCTCTTTCGGCCAGGCATCGATACCCTTGAAGGTTACTGTTACGGAAGCGGTTCGTCCCGAGTCGATCGTTTCGTCCGGATAAATTGTTCCTTCATCGCATCCGCAAAGCATTAGAAGAAAGGAGCAAACGAGCCCTGTATATTTATTCTTCATAATACATAAGTTTGTTAGAACGTAAACTGTAACATGGCTGTTGCCGAATGGCGTGCGATACCGATACCGTCTTCGTCGCGGTCACCTTGCGTGGCGTGTCCGGTACGTCCCATATACTGGTACATGACCTGCAATTTCAGGTTATTGTTGAAAAAGTAATAGTTCATTCCTACTGCCGGCATATTCAACAAACCACCGTCATCTGTAGCATTGCGGTCGAATACGTCATATCTCAATGCCCCCTGCAGTTTCGGTGTAATAAAGTATCCCGCCTGTGCATAAGCTCCCCAGAAATTTTTATCCGGTTTTTGCATGATTTTAGTAAAATGCATATTCATGAAGTAACCTTCCGCAGCAAAATACCAGCGGTTTTTGATCCAGGTAAATTCCAGTCCTACACGGGTATCGCTGGCGGACAAAAATTCGGCTTCAGCGTTGTAAGAGGCAGAAACTGCGATAGACATCTTATCATCATTCAGATTTTCCGGTGAACCTTGGGAGTTCGGCATCTCTCCTTTCGGCATAAAGGCAAGACGGCCGGAGTAGAGTAGGGATGGTAACCATTCGTGATCATCGCAATTCGTCTTTGTCGCTGTATTGACATCGATGCCGGTGCCATTGAATATACCTACCTGATATTCCCATTTATTATTGACTAATCCGTGTACCATGACACCCAGGTCGAAACCAGTCGACATGCTCGGTATCACATAATTGAGGTCATAAGGAAGTAAGATGGATCGCGTGGCCGAATAAGGTAATACGGGAAACAACGTTTCTCCCAATGTGCTTAGATAAGCGTGCATAAACGGTGTTTTGAATTTACCGGCGCGGATACGGAAAGATTCTTTTATAGCAATGTCGAACCATGCCTGCTGCAATAGTGCACCACCACTTTTGGCCGGATTCAATGATAAGTTGAAAGTAACTTTGTTGAATGCCTTCCCTGTAAAACCGAGGATGGCATTAGGTATGGCAAAACCAGAGTTCGCCACATTTTTAGCATAATGGCTTTCCAGTCCTTGGTCGTCATATCGGTTATAGGTTGCACTAGCCTGTACAAGGGCATAAGGTTTGAACAGGAAATCACCAGCTTTTGTCGAAAAAGAGAACCCTTTCTTACCTGCCAAAGAGACCACATCGTTTTCTACGTATTTGTCGTCAATTTCTTTTTTAGTAGTATCTTGTGCTTGTATCTGAATTGTTGCAGATAATAATGCTGCTGTCAACGCGATATATAATTTTTTCATTTCAATTTGTTTGACTTGTTTATAAACTTTGAAGAAATTTAATAAGAGCTTCACGGTCATCTTTACTCATACGGGCGAATAATGTGCGGGATGCGGCTCCTTCGCCGCCATGCCACATGATGGCTTCCGTCAGGTTGCGTGCCCGTCCGTCGTGCAGAAAATAGCTATGACCGTTGACCACTTCCTGTAATCCCAGTCCCCATAACGGTGTAGTACGCCATTCGTTGCCGTTTGCTATTCCGCTTGGATAATCGTCACCCAGTTCCACTCCCATATCGTGAAGCAAATAGTCCGAATAGGGGTGAATGATTTGATTGCCGAGTTGAGGAAGTTCTGTATTGTTGAGCAAGACGGTTCCTCGTGGCCGTGTCTTTAGGGTGGTTACATGGCAAAGGTGGCATTTAGCCTGATAAAATAGTTGCTCTCCTTTTTTTACAGTAGCGTCATTAATGTTGCGACGTGCCGGTACACCTAAAGTTTGCAAATATAAGTCTACATCTTCCATATCTTCAGTCGATACCTGTACTCCCGACATGGCAAATCCCATCATATTACTTTGTCCTTCGCCTACTTCATGCGGGAAACGGTCGTTTGTTACACCCAGGTCTGAAGAAAAACCGAGTTCAACAGTCAGATCCTGATGGTTTGCCTTGTTTCCGGAAAGACCGATCTGTTTTTTTCCTTTTTCCGTTACATAATTGAGTCGTCCGCTAATACCATATTCCGGATAATTACTTTTTGCTGCAATTTGTTTCAGTAAATCCAGATCGAGCGCCATCATTTGTCCCATTCCAACATGGCGTAGGGGTTGGCGGACAGATATGCGTATATCCGACATCGGGATACTGTCGGCGTACCATTCTGTGACCTGATAGTGAGGCGTCATCAATTCGTATTCTTCGCCATCAGGAAATTTGTATTTTTGTACGGATGTCGTTATTTTGAGGCGTCCTTCCGGCTTTGTACCATAAATGGCCTGGTCGTGTAAGACACGCCCGTAGTCGGGGTAGTAACCCCCACTTTTGCGGGAGATGTAAATCAGCATCGAAGAAAAACCGGCTCCTGACCCGCCATCTGCTATGGCAGGACGTGTTCTACCGGTACTTTTGTGGCAGCTTCCACAGGAATATCCGGCATATAGCGGACCTAAGCCACCTCCGGATACATTTTCTACGCCACGTGCGTCGTCATATAGTCCGTCACCGCTGTTAAAACGTTTTTCCAGTTCTCCTGTCACCCACTCGGATTGAGAGTCATAGGCGTCCGGCGCACTGGAAAAAATGGTAGAGATACCGGCAGAGAGTTCTTCGGGAGATGCTGTCTGCCCATTCGGTTTTTTGACTAGCCAGTTCTCGATATCTTCCGTTTCACAACTGCAAAGCAAACATCCGATAATAGAGAAATATATGAGTAATCTCTGTTTCATTTTATTGGTTATTGATATATAGCTTAAATGCAAAATGGGGGAGGAACCTTTTTGTTATAAGGTTCCTTCCCGATACTTATATTATGTTTGTGTTATTCAGCAGAAAGCTTGGCACGGATTTTTCCTAATCCGTTTGTCAATTCCTTGCATGCATCCGTCGCAGCCTTGATTTCTGTTTCAGCTCCCAGATTGTTACGGAATGGACGTGGCATATCTTCTATCGCTTCAATTGTTTTGTCGATCTGTACAACCATCAAGCTATCCAATGTCGGGTTTATAACCTTGACCAACGCATGCAGACTATTGGCACTTGCATTCTCTTTATCCAGGTCACGGCCTCCGAAGTATGAGTTTTTGATGCTGACAATATTGTTTGCATAGTCATCGATAGAATTCCAGCTATACCATGATTCTACGGCTAATACTCCCGGGTTGTTCGGGTCAGATGCATCTTTGTTACTCTCATTCCATTTATCAACAGGATCTTGAATTTTAGCTGTTCCCACTTCATTAGAAATTCCAGCCATTCCGTTATTTCCGTTTAGTATTGTTTCAATAGCCTGGTAAATAGAACTTAACCCAGTATAAGCAGAAGTCCCGTCATGTTTTTTCATCGCTTCCCCGTAAGAAGTTGGTACGTTGATATCTCCTAAACCTTTGTCCCATCCATTATATAATGCTGTAACATCTTTCAGCATGTGTTTAGATACAATTTGAAGATATTTCTTTTCATTGTCACTGAAAGGTGATTTCGATATTTGACGGGGATCGCCGTTATCGAACAACATTCTTTCTGCTGTGTGGAAGCCACGAAGGTTTTGAGGAGCATCGGCAGGTGCGTCTTCGTCGTCATCAACATCACCATCTACATTACTAAAATCTCCGGACTCTATAATTTTATCAATCCCATTTTTATCCAATGGCCAGCTATCCAAGCTTGGATCATACAAACCTTTATCTGCGACACCGAAAAGAAAAGCTTCCGATTGTTCCCAAGGCACACGGGCAGCACGCCAGGCGGTACATGCATCGGAGAGGTCATTTTGACTATTAGATGCTACGAATTTGTCTACGGCAGCAGTATAAGCAGTCATTTTGTCTAATAAATCCTTATAGGTCGGTAATACAACATGATCTACGTATTGTGTAACAGTCGCACTCATTTGTGCTTCTGTCGGTTTTGTACCTGTGTCATTAGGCAAGAGGTCAAAAGTCCATCCCTGAGCATTGTTATCGGGATCGTCGTCACTGCAAGAAAAGAAACTCAATGAAACTCCCATTAATAAGATGGGAAATAATGTACTCTTTTTCATTTTCAAATTCTATTATAAATTTATATTTTCTCTTTTTATTTTTTTATGAACCAGCCTATATAAGCAATGCCTATAGATGCCATGTTCTGGCTGTTGTAATCGCCTCCACCTACAATTTTGTGGGTATAGTCTGCTTTTATAACCAGATTGGGGAGTGCATAATAATTTAAACCTGCCGTTATAAGGCTCTTTTCCAGACGTTTGTCTGCGACTTTGACATTGCCTCCTTTTTCCATCTTGTACATGGGACTGTAAAATTCGTAACGTACAAACGGATAAATCTTAGGTGCTTTTTTTCCACAGAAAGAACCAATGTTATAGCCTACTTCACCTCCATAGCTTATGGCATTTTTGGCTACGGTTGATTTGGGATAACCGGAAGCATTGGAAGAACCATTGTTTATACTGGTCAATGCATCACTGTCCTCCAGATTGCCATATATGATGTTGGTGCGAGCAATCAAACTGTTATTCACGCTCTTGTATTGGGCATCTGCCGAAAATATCGTAACTGGGAATTTATACTTACTGTTTCTTGTGGGTTTGGTTCCGTTTTTAGCCATTTGGTCGTAATAGAAAGAGGCTCCGACGCGTAGTCCCTGGAATGCCTTTACTCCATTATAGTTGACGCGTGCTACAAATGCCGGGCTTGTGAAATTGCTGATTTCGAAAGCGCCCTGAGTCGCTTTTCCTGCCCAGTTTTCTGTGCGGAAAGCCTGCGGGTCAAGACCGGAAACCAATTGTAATTCATAGTCGAAATTACCTAAGTCACCAAACAGGGCAACTCCTGTTTCATGCCAGGTGGAAGGCAGGATGGTCGTTTCACCCTCGGGACGATATACCCCGAAGAAATTCAAAGGTTCATGATGCGCATTCGTTAATCCGACAGGAACGATCATGTGACCGAAGCGGAAATTTAAATGTTTATTCATTAAATAAGAAATATGAAATTGTTCGAGAGCTACTTCACCGCCCTTTTCAATTTCTGTTTCATATTCCCCATTTTCTTCTTTCCATTCGATTTCCCGGGCAGCTCCGGTGCCTCCGTATTCAAATTCGATTTCGGAACTTAACACCCATTTGGAGGAAAACTTGTAGTCAAACGCTAAAATAAAACGAGGTATGGATATTTCTCCTCTGTTTCTTTTTGCTGTTCCGTTGGCTGTTGTCCAATTCCAATCGTAATCTAAGTAACTGGCAGCCATCTCCCCATAACCTCCGAAACGAAACTTTTGATAATCATCGTAGACCTCTTTTGCTTTAACGGTAGAGTTCATCTCGCTTTCTTGAGCTAAAACCGGGCAGCAAACACATATCGCTAACGTTAGGAAATTCACTAATCTTTTCATGCCTTTTTAAAATTTTTGGCAAAATTAGCTTGTGTGGGAAGCCTGCGCAATCGCATATAGTAGGTAAAAAGTGGTTGAGCTTACCTAGTTGTAGGTATTTGTTAGGTTTATTTGAGGGCGTACTATTCAATTCTTATTTCTATATTTGTTCGTTTAAAATAAAAAATCGTTCGACAATCATTCTTTATGCATTTGACAGCTATCGAATAATCATTCGACAATTGTCGAACGAATAAAGAATGATTGTCGAATGATTTTTTTTCTAGAAGCGAAATTTATTTTTAGAAGTATTTCGATTTATCAGGGAGAAACAAGTTATATTTGAACAATTAATATCAATATAACCTATGATCACACAATACGACCTGTATGAAACACCTTCACCCAAAGGGGAAGACGGTAAAAAATCGCTGCATGCCCGTGTTTGTCCGAAAAAGACTTACACCAGTCAAGAGTTTGTAGAACATGTGGCAGCCTTTGAACATCTGCCGAAGAATCAGATTGGCGGGGCACTTGCTGCCATTGTCGACGATCTTTGTTATCTGCTTGCCGATGGAAACATTGTGGAATTAGGTGATCTTGGATTTTTTTCTACTTCATTGAAGTGCCTGAAGGATACGGATGACGATGAGGATGAAATCAAACCGAAATCGATCGCTTTTCAAAATGTACATCTGAGAATCAGCAGTGAATTCCGAAAAAGAATCAAACATGAGATGAAGTTTCAACGCGTGCATTCCCTTACGCGGAGACAAAAAATTGTCAATTCTACCGTGAAAGAGCGGATGAAAAAAATGGTCTCTTTCCTCAAAATAAACATTTGTATTACCCGAAAGGAATATATAGGACTGGTCGGATTGACACCTTACGAGGCGATGAATGAACTGAACGATTTTATCAGCCAGGGGCTTCTTCGCCGTCGCGGGGCGGGCAGGTCTGTGGTATATGTTGCGGGGGAAAATCTGAAGGTAGAATAATTATATAGGTAATATTTTCCCTGTAATCCCTATTTATGGTTAGAAATGAGCTCGTTTTACATATATATAGGTATTGCCTGTGCCTTTCCGTGGTTTTACCTTTGCCGTATCAATTAAGTTTTACTATTAGTATAAATCGTCCTGACCAAAATCCGATTTGTTGATTTTTATGTACACCTATTATTTAAGGTAAATACCCATGGAAGGGAGTTTTTTTATTGGTTGTCCCTTTCATATATAAAAGGGAGCCATCCTGTGAAGAATGGCTCTTTTTTATTTATCAAAGAAAGCAATTTTTGCAAATATTGTTTATTCCAATGATCAATTTTCCCGATTATAACACAGAATAGGTAGTAGGAAGCTCTTTTTTTACTATATAATAGGTATTGTGTACTCCCCTTGACGGCTCTATCTTTGCAACATAGAAAAAAGTAACACTATTAGTATAATCGCTATATCAAAACCTTTTGCTAATTATGTAAGCATATAAGATGATTAAACGTGTGTCGGAAATTTTTTATTGGTTGTTTCCGGCATAAAAAAGGGACTCTCCTGCGAAGGATGGTTCCTTTTTTATTTTTTTGATATTATTTATAATCCTTCCTGTTTGATACCTATATCAGGCGATACGCTGCACTATATCTACCGTTTTAGTAACTATTTGTAGGGATTTTGGCCGTTGGGAATACATGATGTTTTTGTTGATTGTTTCGCATGCCATATAAATAACGTACCTTTGCACCGAAATTAAAACCGAAGAAAACAAAATAAGGTATGAAGTTTGAAAACGAGAACTGGGCGCAGTTCAAAGGCGAAATTTGGAAAAGAGAGATTAACGTAAGGGATTTTATCCAGAACAACTACAAACCTTACGAAGGGGACGACTCTTTCTTGAAAGACTCCTCAGATAAGACGAAGAAAGTTTGGGATAAATTGACCGAAATGTTTAAGGTTGAAAGGGAGAAGGGTGTTTACGACGCTGAAACAAAATATCCTCAAGGTATAGATACTTACGGACCAGGTTATATTGACAAAGAAAACGAAGTAATTGTCGGCCTGCAAACCGATGCCCCCCTGAAACGCGGTATTTACCCGAAATGTGGTACCCGCATGGTGGAAAACAGTCTGGAAGCATATGGCTACAAACTGGACCCGATGACAAAAGAAATCTTCACGAAATACAGAAAGACGCATAACGAAGGCGTATTCTCCGCTTATACAGATGAAATGCTTGCAGCACGCCGTTCCGCTATCATCACCGGCCTGCCGGATGCTTACGGACGCGGACGTATTATCGGTGACTACCGCCGTGTAGCACTTTACGGTACTGAAATCCTGATCGCTGAAAAGAAACATTATCTGAAAAGACTCGATATTCAGGAACTGACCGAAGAGATCATCCAGAGCCGTGAGGAAATATCCGAACAGATCAAGGCGCTGAAGGCTTTCGAAAAGATGTGTGCCGGTTATGGTTTCGACGTGACCAAGCCTGCAAAGGATGCACGCGAAGCGGTTCAGTTTGTCTATCTGGGTTATCTGGCTGCGGTGAAGGACCAGGATGGGGCTGCCATGTCGTTGGGACGTACTTCTACTTTCCTCGATATTTATATTGAAAAAGATATCCGTGAAGGCAAGCTGACGGAAGAAGAAGCTCAGGAGCTGATCGATCAGTTTATTATCAAACTGCGTATCGTCCGTTTCCTTCGTACTCCGGAATATAACGACCTGTTCTCCGGTGACCCTGTTTGGGTAACCGAGTCTTTGGGCGGACAGGGTGTCGACGGCCGTTCATTGGTGACGAAGACGTCTTACCGTTATCTGCATACATTATATAACCTCGGCCCGGCACCGGAACCCAACTTAACGGTACTGTGGTTCAACAACGCTCCTGAAAACTGGAAACGTTTCTGTGCGAAGGTTTCTATCGATACTTCCGCTATCCAGTATGAGAACGACGATCTGATGCGTCCGGATTATGGAGATGATTATGGTATTGCCTGCTGCGTGTCTCCGATGAAGATCGGTAAGCAGATGCAGTATTTCGGCGCACGTGCCAACCTGGCTAAATGTTTGCTGTATGCCATCAACGGCGGGCGCGACGAAAGATCAGGTGTACAGGTGGCTCCGAGGTTTGAACCGATCACCAGCGAATACCTGGATTACAATGAAGTGATGGAGAAATACGAACAGATGATGCGCTGGCTGGCTAAAGTTTATGTGAACGCACTGAAGATCATCCATTACATGCACGATAAATATGCGTATGAAGCATTCGAGATGGCTTTGCATGACGGTTCGGTAGAACGTATCCGCGCAACAGGTATTGCCGGCCTTTCTATCGTTGCCGACTCATTGGCTGCTATCCGCGATACGAAAGTAAAAGTGATCCGCGACGAACGTGGCCTGGCTGTCGGTTTCGAACGTGAAGGAGATTATGTTCCTTTCGGTAACAATGACGATCGTACAGATAGTATTGCTGTCGACATCACTGAAAAGTTCATGGAATATCTGCGTCAGCACCAGACATACCGCAACGCCACTCCGACACAGTCTATCCTGACTATCACATCCAATGTGGTGTATGGAAAGAAGACAGGTGCAACTCCCGACGGTCGCGAAGGCGGTACGCCGTTTGCTCCGGGTGCGAACCCGATGAACGGACGTGATACCAAAGGCGCTGTTGCTGCACTGGCTTCTGTCGCTAAGCTGCCGTTCCAGCATGCACACGACGGTATCTCTTATACATTCGCTGTTTCTCCTGCAACGTTAGGGAAAGAACGTGATATCCAGATCGCCAATATGGTCGGCCTGCTGGACGGTTACTTTACTCCTGACGGCGGACAGCATCTGAATGTGAACGTATTCGACAAGGAGCTGTTGCTCGATGCTATGGAGCATCCGGAAAACTATCCGCAGTTGACAATCCGCGTATCGGGTTATGCAGTAAACTTTGTGAAGCTGACACGCGAACAGCAGCTGGATGTGATTTCAAGAACAATCAATCATTCTTTGTAATTGAAAGTTGGAAATTAAAGGAAACATACATTCACTAGAGAGTTTCGGGACCGTTGATGGTCCCGGAATTCGTTTTGTTGTCTTTATGCAGGGGTGTCCGCTCCGTTGCCTGTATTGCCACAATCCGGATACCTGGGATAGCAAAGGTCTTGCCAAATATCAGATGACGCCTGAAGAATTATTGGCTGAGGTTTTACGATATAAGAACTTTATCGCCAAGGGTGGCGTGACTGTCACCGGGGGAGAACCCTTATTGCAAGCTGAATTTCTCAGGGAGTTTTTCCGTCTTTGCCGGGAAGCCGGTATTCATACGGCGCTCGATACATCCGGCTATATCTGCACACCGAAAGCCCTGGCGGTTCTGGAATATGCCGACCTGGTCTTATTGGATATAAAAACCATCGATCCCGACCTGCATCCCCGTCTAACGGCCGTGAAACTGGATAATACGTTACGTTTCCTGGACGAACTGGAAAAACGCGGTGTCCCGGTTTGGATACGCCATGTCATTGTGCCCGGACTGACGGATAATGACGAAGCCTTGGATAAACTGGCCGAATACATCAGCCACTATACGGTTGTACAGAAGGCGGAACTCTTGCCTTATCACACGATGGGCGCTTATAAATACGAGGCACAAGGTCTCGACTACAAACTGAAAGAGGTAGAACCTTTATCGGCCGAACGTCTGGCAAATGCCAAAGAAATATTTAAGAAGCACGGTATAACCATCTGATAATTTACCTATAATCAGGTATATTTTTATTGCTCTAAAAAACATAGTTTTGTCCCATATTGTTACTCAAATAAAAGTAGGAATGAATATGGAACAACATCATCACGATCATCACCACCACGAAATAACCTCTTTGAACAAGGCTTTCATTATAGGTATCTCCCTGAACCTGGCTTTTGTCGTAGCCGAATTTACGGCTGGCTTCTGGTATAATTCATTAGGACTTCTGTCGGACGCAGGGCATAACCTGGGAGATGTGGCCAGCCTGGTACTGGCTATGCTGGCTTTCCGGCTGGCTAAGGTGCACCCGACTTGCAGCTATACCTATGGATATAAGAAAAGCACTGTACTCGTATCCCTTCTGAATGCGGTCATCCTCTTGGTGGCCGTCGGGATTATTATTGCTGAAAGTATAGGAAAACTGCTGCATCCGCGTCCGGTCGAGGGTGATGCGATCGCTTGGGTGGCAGGTATCGGAGTCGTTATAAATGCACTTACGGCATGGCTTTTTATGAAGGATAAGGATAAAGACTTGAATGTGAAAGGTGCTTACTTACATATGGCTGCCGATGCACTGGTATCGGTCGGCGTGGTTGTCTCCGGAATTGTTATTGCCCATACCGGATGGTATATCATCGACCCGATTATCGGCCTGTTGATTGCGATCGTTATCATTGTTTCTACCTGGGGACTGCTGCGCGACAGTATCCGTCTCTCTCTGGACGGTGTGCCGGCGGGAACGGACATCGATAAGGTGGAAAAGACGATACATTCGGTCGAAGGCGTTGAAGGCGTCCATCATCTCCATATCTGGGCGATCAGTACGACCGAAACGGCACTTACCGCCCATGTTTCCGTTGCGGATATTTCAGAAATGGAACGTATCAAACAGGAGATAAAACACGACCTTCAGCATGTGGGAATCCAGCATGCTACGCTCGAATTTGAAACGTCGGGATTCAAGTGCGATGGGCGCTGTTGCTCAGACTGAAACAAGTATATTATAAACCTGATTTACTGATACTCAAAGATTTTGTCTATGACTGCATAAAACCTTTCGATTGGATTTTTTGTTCTTACCTCGAATCGGCAACTTATCTTTGCACCAGTAACAAAAACAAAATAGTAATAACGATTAAAATAAAAATTCTATGGAACCTATTATCAATTCACAAGCACCCGAGTTTAAAGTTCAGGCATACCACAACGGTAGTTTCAAAACTGTAAGCAGCGACGACATCAAAGGCAAATGGGCGATTTTCTTTTTCTACCCGGCTGACTTTACATTTGTTTGTCCGACCGAGTTGGTAGATATGGCTGACAAATATGACCAGTTTCAGGCAATGGGTGTAGAAGTTTATTCTGTAAGTACAGATTCACACTTCGTACACAAAGCATGGCACGATGCTTCTGAAACGATTCGTAAGATCAAATACCCGATGTTGGCAGACCCGACAGGCGTATTGAGCCGTGCATTCGGTGTAATGATTGAAGAAGACGGTATGGCTTACCGCGGTACATTCCTGGTAAATCCGGAAGGAAAGATTAAACTGGCAGAAATCAACGATAACGGTATCGGCCGTAACGCCGACGAACTGCTTCGTAAAGTAGAAGCAGCTCAGTTCATCGCCGAACATCCGAGCGAAGTTTGCCCCGCCAAATGGAAAAAAGGTGGCGAAACATTGAAACCGAGCATCGATCTGGTCGGTAAGATCTAATAGTAAAACTGGAGGCCGGCAACATATTGTCGGCCTTTTTTATCTAAACAAATATCAGTTGTTCTATTCATAATTAAAATAAAGGATTCAACTATGTTAGATTCATCAATGAGAAATCAGTTGTCCGGTATCTTTAGCGGATTGACGAACGAATATATATTTGATATACAAGTTTCTCCTGAACATGAAAGCAGGAAGGAATTATTGGAATTGCTGAACGATGTGGCTTCCTGTTCCGATAAGATCACCGTACAGGTGGCAGACGGCGAAGGCCTGGAGTTCTCTCTGCTGAAAAACGGGGAAAAAACCGGTATTAAATTCCGGGGCGTTCCCAACGGACACGAATTTACTTCGTTGCTGCTGGCTATCCTGAACAGCGACGGCAAAGGCAAAAATATTCCCGACGAAAGTATTTGTAACCGTGTGAAGGCCCTGAATGGCCCGGTCAAACTGACTACATATGTTTCTTTGACCTGTACCAACTGTCCTGACGTTGTACAGGCTTTGAATGCCATGGCTACGCTGAACCCGGAAATCTCTCACGAAATGGTGGACGGTGCGATCAACCAGGAAGAGGTTGCTGCCATGAAAGTGCAGGGAGTTCCTTCCGTATTTGCCGATGGCAAACTGATCCATGTAGGGCGTGGAGACTTTGGCGAACTGCTTGGCAAACTCGAAGCGCAGTATGGCGTGAAAGAGGAGAACCTGCCGGTGGTAGAAAAGAACTACGATGTTATCATCGTCGGCGGAGGTCCTGCCGGAAGTGCGGCAGCTATCTATACTGCCCGTAAAGGTTTGGCGGTGGCTGTTGTGGCCGACCGTATCGGCGGACAGGTGAAGGAAACTGTCGGTATCGAGAATATGATTTCTGTTTCGCAGACGACGGGGCAGCAGCTGGCTCTCGACCTGATGTCGCATATGAAAGATTATCCGATCGATATCCTTGAACACCGCCGTATCGAGAAGGTGGAAGTCGAAGGACGCGAAAAGCTCTTGACAACCTCTACCGGCGAAAAACTGATAGCCCCGGCCGTTATCGTAGCAACCGGAGCTAGCTGGCGTAGGTTGAATGTCCCCGGAGAATCCGAATATATCGGACGCGGTGTCGCTTTCTGTCCGCATTGCGACGGTCCGTTCTATAAAGGCAAGCATGTGGCTGTTGTAGGCGGCGGAAATTCAGGCGTTGAAGCGGCTATCGACCTGGCTGGTATCTGTTCAAAAGTGACGCTTCTCGAATTTGCCGATGAGTTGAAAGCGGATCAGGTCTTGCAGGATAAGGCAAGAAGCCTTCCGAACGTGGAGATCTTTATGCATTCCCAGACGATGGAGGTACTGGGTAACGGTGAAAAAGTGACCGGTATCCGTATAAAGGACCGTAAGACAGAGGAAGTCCGCAACATCGAACTGGATGGCATCTTTGTCCAGATCGGCCTGGCAGCCAACAGCGGTCCGTTCCGTGAGGTGGTAGATACGAATCGTCAGGGTGAGATCGTGATCGATAGCCATTGTCGTACAAGCGTTCCGGGTATCTATGCGGCCGGCGACGTATCGACTGTCCCTTATAAACAGATCATTATTTCGATGGGCGAAGGGGCCAAAGCAGCCCTGACAGCTTTCGAAGACCGGATGCGGGGAATGTTATAAGCCGCAGAACTTTCCGGAAGGCATAAAAAATAATACCCGGGTATAAATCGATTCAGAAGCGTTTCTATGTCGGTTTATATCCGGGTATTGCTATCTTTGCAAGATTCATTCTAATCTATACAATTATGTCGATGCATGAAATTGAAAGTCTGGTGGAAAGTTCTGTGATAACAGTTGCCACCGCTTCTCCTATCCCTCCTTTAGCCCGAAACATTTGTTTCAATCTTTACCAGCTCCAGAATCAACTGGATTGTGGATATACTGTCCTGCGGGTACGGGAAGAACTGGAAAAACTCGGTTATCTCTTCCTTCTGCCTCCGGAGCAATTACCCGAGCCGGAACGTAGTGCAGCCCTGAAACTCAACGGAGAAGGTGGTTTTTTGAGTGACGGAACTTATTTCGACCACCGTTCGGGTCGTTGCTGTGTCACCGCAGGATCGTTGCTGTGGACGAAACTGATCGATCTTGGCATCCTTCCGGAATCGGCAAAGACCGAACTTCGTGAACTCGATCCTTTGGAACTGGCCGAACTTATCATCCCACTGGCTTCAAAGGTGCTCGCCGGGGGAGATAAAGAAGATGATAATTATGCTAATGCCGCTGATACGCTGGGATTTTGGTATGCCTTTTTCCCCTTATTCTGTCAGATGGCGGGGATGGACGAGGAGGATGCGCCGGAACCGGAGCGAATCCGGGCGTTACTTGAAATGCTGGCTGTTCCCGAATCATTTGAAGTACTTGCGACTGATGAGATTGGCAAGGAGTTGGATGACTTTGAAGAAGAAGAAATGCCTTTTCTCTCCGGTTGGAGCGCTCCGTATAATGAATGGAAGAACAAGAACAATACAGGGGATTTATCCCTGGAGTTTTGCAAATCGATGGTCCACGATTCTATTTTGAAGAGAAAGTTTGTTGAGGCCGATCGCTATGCGTCCGCTATGGAAGAAGGACCGGAACTTAACCGGCTTTTCCATCGTTGTTTGGTTGGCATGTCTTACTATGAATGGGTGAAAATACAAGGAATAAAAATCCCGATTATAGAAAGTGTTCTCTCTCAGGAAGAGGCAAAAGAAGGTTTTGAACGTGTAGCAGACTTGTCGGTATCATCTGATAATGTGCAGTGTGCCCGACTGGGTATTTTCAGAATCCTTGCTTTACAGGGTGAATATGCCGAATCGGTTGAGTATTTGAATGCCGTATATTTTAAGGCACTCGATGAGTGTGGTCAAAAATCGAAAGAACTACTGGGGCAATCGCAACGTGCTGTGTTAGTGGTAGTCTATTATCGGATGCTGGAAATGTCTATACCCGATAGTTTTCCTGGGAAAAAGGAACTGATGGCTCATAAAGCATTGAACGGTTCTGATCTTCGCAAATCCCGGGAAATACTCAGTTTATTGCTTATTGAAAAATCCGAACATGCCTATGCATGGCAACAGGCCTTCTCTTTTTGTGATGAGCTGATAAAAAAGTATGGATTCTGAAATCGTTAGTGCTGATGAAATATGTGTTATTTGCATCGGGGTTCGATGTAACGTTGCATCAGCTGTCAATGTAACGTTACATCAGCTGTCGATGTAACGTTGCACTGCATGTCGATGTAACGTTGCGTCGCATCCCGACGCAATTCTTTTACAGACTTTTTGGCGGATAGAGAGCTTCCCACCATTCCGGCTGCTCTTTCAGATATTTGGCGAACCAGGCATAGATGGTTTTGTTCCATTCCGCCCGTTTCTTATAATCCAGTATCTGATGATTTTGTCCGTTTACCTGTATGAAGGCTGTCGGCTTGCCGAGTAGTTTCAGGGCAGTGAACATCTGGATACTTTCTCCTACAGGTACGTTTGTATCGACGGAGCCGTGCAGGAACAGGATCGGCGTGTTGATCTTGTTGGCATGGAACAAGGGGCTTTGTTCTACATAGATATCCCGTGCATTCCAGGGGTAACTGTTGGCGGTAGCCAGTGCACTGTAAGAATATCCCCAGTAACCTTCTCCCCAATAACTGGTAATATCGCTGATACCGGCATGTGAGATGGCGGCGGCGAAGATATCGGTTTTAGTTTGCAGGTACTGTGTCATAAAGCCGCCGTAAGAGGCGCCGATGCAGCCGATCTTTTTGGCATCCACGAAACTGTGTTCTTCACAAAACTTTTTTGTTCCTTCGATGATCTCGTCTCCCGTACGTTTTCCCCAGGCATTGACGTGGCGTGCGGAAAATTCCTGTCCGAAACCGGTGGCACCGCTGGGTTGTATGATATAAACCACATATCCCAGTGCAGCATAGGTATGCGACGGATAACGGTTTTCGAGTGAGCGTTCCGTCGGACTTGTCCCGCCGTAATAATTAACGATCAGCGGATATTTCTTGCTTGGGTCGAAATGCGGCGGCAGATAGTAACGTCCGTAGATTGTATCTCCGGCAGCCGCCTGGAAATTCCAGTCGTGTACTTCGCCCAGGGTAATATCTTTCAGAATGTCTTTGGACAAGTCTTTCAGGCAGACAGACTCTTTCTCTTTCTTTTTCAGATTCATGGAGTAGAGTCGTTGTGAGTTGGAGGCACTTTCGCCGAAATAAACAAGTTCGGGGGTATTTTCAGCAATTGTGAAATCCGATAATATATCTTCTTTCAGTGGAACCGGACTGATCTTTCCGTTTGCTGGGTTGAGCGTATACAGGCGGACACAGTCTTTGTCTTCTCCTTGCAGGTAGATTTGTTTATCTCCGGTATTCCATGTAAATGATTGGATAGACGGATTAAAATCCTTGCTTACGGCTGTCGCCTGCTTATTGGAGAGGTCGTAGATGAACAACTGTCCGTCAGCCAGGTTGGATGTTTGTCCCGGAGCAATATTCAAGCCAATCTTGTTAAATGCTTCTCCCGAACCGGAAACAGCCAGTTGCTTTCCGTCCGGTGAAAAACTGGCATAGTTGATGAACGGATCTTCCAGGAGTGTATCAACCTGCCTGTTCTGCAAATCCATCCGGTAAAGGATTTTTGTGCTGAACGGACGCTTCGTCAGTTCGCGCCGGCTGCTGGTGAACAGCAGATAACGGCCATCTTTCGAAATGTCGTTAAGCGAAGTGGAATTGTGGCCGTAAGTGAGGCGTTCGAGAACACCCGTTGCCAGGTCATATTTGTGTAGGAAGGAACGGTTGCGCCATCCCGGCTGACGGTCGTCGGGCACGAGTATTTCTTCCATGTCTTTGTCTTTTTCCGGCCCTTTCTCGGAGATCGTGAAGATCAGAAAATCTTCTGTCGGGGCAATACTGAACCAGCCATCGGGCAAATTCTGGGAGAGGATTGTTTCGGCTTTTGTTACCGGATCGACGGTCACCAGTTCTTTTCCCTGTAATCCTTTACGGGTATAATAAAGACGGTTGCTTTGGGGCATCCAGCTGAAATTGTTCGTACTGCTTTCCATCAGTACCTGTCCGTTGGTTTTATCGGTAATCTGCTGAAAATATGCGGTCTGTCCGCCGGGATAAGTAGTCTGATAGGAGGTAAGCAGATATTTTCCGTTGGGGGAGAGGCTGACGGAGCGGAAACGTGTTCCGTCGAACACGTCGCTGATCGTATATCTTTTTTCCGGATCGGTGGTAGCCGTGATAACAGCCTCTTTTTCCGTATCGAACGAAACTTTCAGGGTGCCGGCTTTATCGCTTTCGGCTAAATATTTGATAACGATTTCGTAACGATGAGGTTCCAGTGACAGGGAAACCTTTCCGTCGGGGGCTGTTTGTTTTTCGTTATTTACATAGACCTCGTATGTTTCCGGGCCTTTAACCTGCAAAGTCCCTTTTACATACCGGTCGCTGTTCAGATAGAAAGAGGCCAGTCCGATATAAGAAGACTGGTTGCCGGCCGGAAGTGTACTTTCTCCGTCGGCATTTGCTTCCAGCAATTGTGTACTTTGACGTACATTGCTAAACGGAACGGCTGTTTTCAATAATTCTTTTTCGGTGAATTTCTTACTGTTTACGTCGAGGCTGTCTTTCAGGAACGGCTTTTTCACTTCATACGGGCCGGCATATCTGAATTGCTTGACTATGACCTCCTCAGCGAAGAGATGATAGCAGGAACAGATAGCTGCCAGAAGCAATAGGTTTCTTTTCATGGCGAATAAAATTTGATGTTTCCTGCAAAGGTATTTATTTTTTTGACAGGGAGACCTATGCTTTTGAAATCCTGAAATGTATTGTAAGAAATGAAAGAAGAACTTTATTCAACCTTAATAGTGAACCAGAATAAAGTCCCTACCCCTTCTTTCGACTCGACACCTATCTCTCCGCCGAGCTTTTCTACGATGGTTTTGCAGATGGAGAGGCCGAGGCCGGTCCCTTGCTGGAAGTTGTTCAGTTTGACGAAACGTCCGAAGACTGAATCTATCTTATCCGCAGGGATGCCGCATCCGGTGTCTTTTACATAGAAACGCAGCCTGTTGCCTTCCTGTCGATAACCGAAGCGGATACTTCCCCGGATTGTAAACTTCATTGAGTTGGTCAGCAGGTTGTTTATGACCTGGGTCAGACGATTTCGTTCCGTATGGATGATGCATTGTGGCAGACGTTCTTCGAAAGAGATTTGGATTTCCGGATGCCGGTTACGGATGCGGCTGCTTTGTTCTATCTCCGTCAGTAAAGAATTCACGTCTACGTCCGAGTAGATGAACTCCAGGGTTCCTGCCTCAATTTTGGAGAGGTCCAGTATGTCGTTGATCAGTTGGAGCAATAACTCATTGTTGTTCTCGATGATCTTGATGAATTCTTGCCTTTCTTCCAGATTTTCTTCATTGGCTAACAGGGTGGAGAAGCCGACGATCGCATTCAGCGGGGTACGTATCTCATGGCTCATGTTTGCCAGGAAGGCCGATTTGAGGCGGTTGGCTTCTTCGGCTTTTTCGCGTTCGCGTATCTCCTGTTGTACTTGCCAGTAAAACCGGAGTCTCATCACCAGGATTATGACTATGGCACAAGCAAGTGCGATGATACAGATAATAGCCAGTTTGTTCTGTTCATAGAAACTCGGAGGACGCTGATAATAGACCGCATTGCGAGGATAGAGATTGCTGTCGGTATTATGTAGTTTCAAATGCCGGTAGTTCAGGTAGGTTTGTGGTTCACCTCCGTTGTGCGGCTGGATATCACGAGCCGGAGTGCCGTCTACTATTTGCTGTAAAGTATGAATAACCTCCTCGCTAAAGTCGGGTAGCGAGATATAATGACCTCCAGCAAAGTTCCCGTTTTCCGCTTGTAGGTCGGCAACGGTAAATACCGGATTATGGGCAAAGCCGTAAACGATTCGTTGTATGTTGTCATTCAGGTAATTATTTTCTTGAACCTGTTTAGAGAACCAGGAGTAATACAATATTCCGGTTTCTTTATTGTAACGTGATATTGTGTCCAGCAACTGTTCGGTTGAAAGCCGGGTTGTAGTGAGAATATCTAACTTCAGTGACGGATAATAGTCAGCCATTGCTTGTTCCACTTCTTTTTGTGCACACAGGCTGATATAGCGATTATCGGATATGAAAGCAATATTTTTTATCTCCGGTTGAATACGTTGCATGAGTTCAATCGTCTCTTTCATATAGAAAGGTTGATATAAGGTTGTTATATTATAGCCTTTCAACATCTGGCTGGCAGGGACAAGTTCTTTGTCCGATATATTCCGGGAAAGAAGATTTTCGATGCAACCTGGCATGGTTTTGCGTGAATAGCAGATTAAGACAGGGACCTCTTTCCATTCACTGTCGAATAAGGAACGGTATACTATCCATCCGGGATCGCCTATAAAGACAACTACTTTGGGGCGTATGGGATATTTTTCCAGTAAGGAGTTTCTTTTGGCTTCGGCTTCATCCGCGTTCGCGATGGTAGGAACCATCAGTTCTTCTGTGCGGATTGCATATTGCGAGCCATTAAAGGTGTTGTAGATAGATTGATAGACTCCGTTCGTCCAGACTTCGTCGTAATTAACGGAGTTCAGAACAAGAATGTATTCCTGCTTGCCTTGATTATTACCGTATACTAGTGTGAAATGGCAGAGGAAAAGGCTTAGCATGATGATTGCTTTTCGCATAAAGCCTGTATAATTTGAAGTAAAAAAGCCGTCTGAAAGACTTACTGTCGGAAAGAGGTAAGTCTTTTAGACGGCTTTTGTGTTGATGTTTTACCCTATTGAATAATAATTTCGTCTACGAACAGATAGGCCGGATTACCTGCGCCGCCATGCCATGCCGGCAGTTTGTCACTTTTGATGATCACTTCCACGTAACGGGCTTTTACCGGATCAAAGGTAATTTCCTGCGGATAGATGCCATCCTTATCGGTTTGTTTCAGGGACGGGATTGTTTTGGATACCACTTCCCTGAAGTTCTTACCGTCTTCGGATACCTTTACGGTAACTCCGGCAGCCCCCATGATCCAGTCGCCTTTAACCACATTGGTATTGAAAGCCACCTTGCTGATTTCGACCGGCTGTTTCAGGTCGATCGCCGCATCCAGGTCTTTTCCCTGGAAGCCCAGCCAACGGCCGGTTTTGTAATTTGTATCACCGGTCAGGCCGTCCGTCATTTCAGGACCACCTTTGAAATCGTATCCTTTACTCGGAGCTACACGCAAAGTAACGGGTTTTGCCGTCGATTTGCTGAAATTGATTTTTTCAGAGAATACGCGGCTGTTGCCTGTCGGACGAACGACAACGGCTTTTATGGTTGCGTTTTCCTTGATCTTTACGGGAGCTTCATATTTATTGCTTGCGCTTGTCGGTTCACTGCCGTCGAGTGTGTAGTAGATATCACCGTCACCCAGGGTAGAGAGAGTTACGACGACTTCGCTGTTCTCCGTATCGGTGGTGAATTCTGCGTGAATGTCAAAGATATTCTTGGCATAGTTGTAACCCAGGCGGTCATACAGTTTTGTCATACGGACCAGGCGGGGTAGGAAACTCTGGTATTCTTTCTTGCTCGGGTCGGTCCACTGCACTTCGGCAAGGGCTGCCATACGCGGCATAACCATGTATTCAACCTGTGAGAATGTCGGGATATATTCTGTCCAAAGGTTAGCTTGTACGCCGATTACATATTTCTTATATTCGTCAGGAATACCGGCAGTCGGTTCCAGTGAATAAACCCGTTCCAGCGGCAGGTAACCACCGATAGCCAGCGGTTCGTTTCCTGTGTCGGTAGATTGGTAATAGTCGAAATAAAGGTACGTGTTCGGTGTCATGATCACATTGTGATGTTGTTTGGCTGCCTCGATACCGCCGTCTACACCACGCCAGCTCATTACCGTCGCATTCGGAGCCAGTCCGCCTTCCAGGATTTCATCCCAGCCGATGATATGGCGTCCTTTGCTTTCCACAAATTTTTCCATGCGTGAGATCACGTAGCTTTGCAGATATTCTTCGGCGCTGTGTTTCTGGTCTCCCTTGATGCCTTCCGCTTTGATGCGTGCCTGGCATTTCGGACAGGTTTTCCAGCGTACTTTCGGACATTCATCGCCTCCGATATGGATATATTCGGACGGGAACAGGTCGATCACCTCTGACAACACATCTTCCAGGAACTGCATTGCCTTGTCGTTGCCGGCACAGATCACATCGTCGGAAATGCCCCATTGTGTCCATACTTCATACGGGCCGCCTGTACAACCCAGGTCCGGATAAGCCGCCAACGCAGCTTGCTGGTGTCCGGGCAGGTCGATCTCGGGGATGATTGTGACGAAACGTTCTTTGGCGTAGGCAATGACGTCGCGGATTTCGTCCTGAGTATAGAAACCGCCGTAAGGCTTGCCGTCATATTCGCCGGAGTTACGTCCGATCACTGTTTCTTTGCGTTGGGAACCGATTGTCGTCAGTTCCGGATATTTCTTGATCTCGATACGCCATCCCTGGTCGTCTGTCAGATGCCAATGTAACGTGTTCATATTGTGCAATGCCAATATGTCGATGTATTTCTTAATAGAATCAGCCGGGAAGAAGTGGCGCGACACATCCAGATGCATTCCGCGATAAGCGAAACGGGGATAGTCGTTGATCGTTACGGCCGGGAGTTCGATATTCATCCCTTCGGCCACTGCGGGAATCGATTTGCGTAAAGTCTGTACGCCGTAGAATACGCCGGCTTCGCTCGCACCAGCAATCTCGATTCCTTCCGGAGTAACGGTCAGCCGGTAACCCTCGGGGTTGGAGATGCTTTTATCGACCGACAGATGGATCGGCTTGGAACTCTTGTCGGTCCCTACTTTCGGAGCATAGCCGGTTGCTTCCTTAATATAAGAAGCCAGGAACTCGCCAGCCTGTTTCAGTAAGTCATTCCCTTCCGGGTAAATGATGGAAGTAGAAGGCGTTAACACAAAAGAGCTTCCATTGACCATGGAAACTTCCTGCGGAAGAGGGATGATGCCGTAATCGCCTTTCGCGATTTTACCATCGGAACATGCCATCATTCCGGCAAAAGCTGCACACAACAGCGTTAGTTTGCTTAGTTTATTCATGCGTTATTAAAAGTTATAAATGATAATGTCTTTTTCATATATCTTATGATCTGTAACAGATTGTTTCCAAAGATAGTGATTTATTTTATTTCTGAAATGAATCCGGATGGTAATCGGTAAACTTACTATATTTCTATCGTTTTATCTTTCTTGAAAAAGTCGTTGACTTTCTTTACCGTACTGCATCTGGTATAAGCATCATGACAGTAAATAAGGACTTGACCTTCCCTGGCGGCTTTTTCCAGCATGCGGACTTTTTCCTGATAAGAAGTGACCGGGAAGGTATCGTAAGCCGAAATCCACTCCGGTGAAACACTGGCTGCCAGGGGAATCACATCTCCGGCAAAGACGAAAGTTTGTTCGGGAGTATGGATATATGGTACGATCTGTCCCGGCGTATGTCCATCGAAGAGACGCAGGTCGATGTCCGGACAAAGTTCCGTGTCGGTATCGATGAGGCGCAGTTGCCCGTTGTCGGCTATCGCCTTCATGTTTTCTATGAAGTAAGAATCTTTTTCCAGTGCGTTCGGATGTAGGAAATTATCCCATTGCTTGCGGCTGACCCAGTATGTTGCGTTGGGAAAGGCCGGATAGATTTCTCCCGTCTCTTCATTTTTTAAGGTTGAATAACCGCAATGGTCAAAATGCAGGTGGGTGAGGACGACGTCCGTCACTTGTCCGGGTGAGATGCCGCGCTTATGTAATTCTTCCCCCAGATCGACCAGGTCGAAGAAATTATAATAGCTCAGTTGCCGGAGATGTTTCGTGCCTGCTCCGTTGTCGATAAGGATCACTTTTTCAGGAACGTTTGATACAAGCAGGCTCCTCATTGCCAGGACGCAGCCGTTGGTTTCGTTGCTGGGGTAACGCCGGCTCCAGGCAGTTTTCGGAATCGCTCCGAACATGGCGCCGCCGTCTGCATAAAAGTAGCCCGTATCGATTATCTGTATATCCATTTCACTTTTTTTGTGTCAAAGATAAGCATGTTTTTTCTATTCCTTATATGTTGATGCTTGATGAAAATGTGTACATTTGCGACAAATTCAAAGTGATGCGAAAAGTTCATTTAATCTCCGTAACCGAACCTCTTGTGCTTGACCTGGCTTTGGCTATTCATGAGAAGGGATATGATGTGAGTGTTTCCGGCAATGGTATAACAGAAGATGTGATAGCAAAGCTGCACGCTGCCGGTTGTACTTGCCATGGGAACGGTTGGTTTCCGGAGAGATTAACAAAGGATAATAATTTTGTCGTTCTGGGTGCCACTGTCAAACAGGATAATCCGGAACTGATAAGAGCTAAGGAATTAGGGTTATTAATTCTCTCTATACCTGAATTTATATTTCAGCGGACCAAAGAGAAGACACGGGTAGTTGTTGCGGGAAGCCGCGGAAAGAAAACAATTATCTCGATGATCATCCGTGCCCTTCAACGTCAGAAGCTGGCTTTCGACTATGCATTGACCAGCGAGATTCCTTTGTTGCCGAATCGTGTACATATGAGTTATGAAGCACGCATCGCCCTGATCGAAGGTGATGAACATGTTACGTCTGCTTTGGAGAAACGTTTCCAGCTGGAGTTTTTCCGTCCCCATATCGCGATATTGACCAATCTGTCATGGACGCCGGATACCGACCATCCCACTCCGGATGCTTATTATGATACGTTCAGGAACTTCACGACCCTGATCGAACGTGAAGGCAAACTGATCTATTTTGAAGGCGACCCGGCTGTGAAGCAGCTGGCTGAGGAAGTGCGCGAGGATATTACAGCTATCTCTTACGGCGAACATCCTGTGATCGAGAAAGACGGGGCGACGTTCCTCCAGACCCGTTACGGGGATTTCCCGATACATGTCCCGGACAGTTATTTCCTGACAAACCTCAATGCTGCACGTCTGGCTTGCCGTCAGTTAGGTGTTAAAGATGCTGATTTCTATCGGGCGATATCCGAATATAGTGTATCTTTGCAACCATGATTGTAGCGAAGCAAAAAAGAAAAGAAAATATAGCCGAGTATCTGTTATACATGTGGCAGGTGGAAGACCTGATACGTGCCAACCAGTTTGACATCGATTCGATCCGCCGTACGGTGATCGCCCAATACGACCAGCCGGACGATGTGAAAGAAGAAATAGCCGGATGGTATGAGGAACTGATTGAGATGATGCGTAGCGAAGGTGTCAAGGAAAAAGGACATATCCAGTTGAACAAGAATGTCATCATTGCCTTGACCGACCTGCATCTGCGGCTGCTTAAATCTACGAAAGAAATGGTTTACGGGGCGGCCTACTATAAAACGCTCCCTTATATAGTGCAACTCCGCGCAAAATCCGGGGGAGAGGACTTACCTGAACTGGAGACCTGTTTTAATGCAATCTATGGCTATCTGCTTCTCCGTATGCAGGGAAAAACCGTCAGTCCGGAAACGCAGGAAGCGATCAAACAGATCAGTTCTTTTCTGGCCCTCCTTGCCGAAAAGTATCGTGAAGATATGAACGGAGAATTGAAATTAGAAGATTAATGACATGAAAACAATTCTGGTAACCGGTGCCAATGGGCAACTGGGTAATTCGATTCGTTTGTTAGCCGGCAAATATTCCGGATATAATTTCCTGTTTACGGATGTCGACACGTTGGACATTACCGATCCTGCTGCTGTGCGGGCGGTGGTAAAGGACAACGGAGTGAACTATATATTGAACTGTGCCGCCTATACGGCCGTCGATAAGGCGGAAGACGACGAGGCCCTGTGCCGCCGCATCAATACTTTTGCTGTCGGTGTACTGGGTAAAGCGGCATATGAGGCGGGAGCTAAGATGATTCACGTCTCTACCGATTATGTATTTAGTGGAACAAACTGTCGTCCTTATGTGGAGACCGATGCCACCCGGCCTGTTTCGGCTTACGGCCGGACTAAATTGGCCGGTGAAGAGATTTTACAGGAAGTTTGTCCCGATGCGGTGATTATCCGTACCGCCTGGTTATATTCGGAGTTCGGGAATAATTTCGTGAAGACGGTGCTCCGTCTGGGAAAAGAACGGGATGAGCTCGGTTTCGTATTCGACCAGATCGGGACACCGACTTATGCAGGCGACCTGGCAGCAGCCATTCTCACGGTGGTTGACTCTGGCGAGCGGGATGCCTTTGTGCCGGGGATTTACCATTTTTCCGACGAAGGTGTTTGCAGCTGGTATGATTTTACGGTGAAAATCCTTGAGGTGGCCGGAATAGAATGCCGCGTCCGTCCGATCGAAACGAAAGATTACCCGACAAAGGCGGTCCGTCCTCCTTATAGTGTATTGAATAAGAAGAAGATAAAAGAAACATACGGCATCGTCATCCCGCATTGGGAAGAGAGTCTCCGCGTTTGCATGGAGAAACTGTAGGTTGTTGATAACCCTGTTGATATGTTGATAAGTATGTTGAAAACCCTGTTCATAACCCTGTTTGAAATAAAATAAACGATATAAAAATGAGTCAGTATTCAGAAGAGATTAAAAGAAGAAGAACGTTTGCTATTGTCAGCCACCCGGATGCCGGTAAGACCACATTGACGGAAAAACTGCTGTTGTTCGGTGGCGCGATCCATGTGGCAGGAGCTGTTAAGTCCAACAAGATCAAGAAGACGGCGACCTCCGACTGGATGGAAATAGAAAAACAACGTGGAATCTCCGTTGCAACCTCTGTGATGGCTTTCGACTATGACGATCATAAAGTAAATATCCTCGATACCCCGGGTCACCAGGACTTTGCCGAAGATACTTTCCGTACGTTAACAGCCGTAGACAGTGTAATTATTGTAATCGACATTGCCAAAGGTGTGGAAGCCCAGACCCGTAAGTTGATGGAAGTCTGCCGTATGCGCAAGACACCGGTGATCGTGTTTGTCAACAAGATGGACCGTGACGGTAAAGATCCTTTCGACCTTCTGGATGAGATAGAAGAAGAATTGCAGATAAAGGTACGCCCTCTGAGCTGGCCGATCGATATGGGACAGCGTTTCAAAGGGGTATATAATATATATGAACAGAAACTCGACCTCTATACGCCGAGCAAACAGTATGTGACGGAAAAGATCGAGTTCAACGATATCAACAGTCCGGAGCTGGAAAACCATATCGGCGATACGCTGGCTGAAAAGTTGCGTGCAGACATCGAGTTGATCGAAGGCGTTTATCCGGAGTTCGATGTGGATACGTATCTGAAAGGGGATATCGCCCCTGTCTTTTTCGGCTCTGCCCTGAACAACTTCGGTGTGAAGGAGTTGCTGGATTGCTTTATCAAGATTGCCCCGTCTCCCCGTCCTATTCAGGCGGTGGAACGTGTGGTTGAACCGGAAGAGGATAGCTTCACCGGCTTTATCTTTAAGATACATGCCAATATGGACCCGAACCATCGTAGTTGTATCGCTTTCGTAAAGATCTGTTCCGGTCGTTTCGAACGTAACGCTCCTTATAAACATGTCCGTTTCGGCAAACAATTGCGTTTCAGTAGCCCGACTGCTTTTATGGCGCAGAAGAAGGAGACGGTGGACGAGGCTTTTGCCGGCGATATTATCGGTTTGCCGGATACCGGGAATTTCAAGATCGGCGATACGCTGACTTCGGGCGAGGAGCTTCATTTCAAGGGATTGCCCAGCTTCTCTCCGGAAATGTTCAAATATATTGAAAATGCCGACCCGATGAAGGCCAAGCAATTGAACAAAGGTATCGAGCAGTTGATGGACGAAGGTGTGGCACAGCTTTTCACCAATCAGTTCAACGGCCGCAAGATTATCGGTACGGTAGGGCAGTTGCAGTTTGAGGTTATCCAGTACCGCCTGCTGCATGAATACGGCGCACAATGTAAATGGGAACCGATCAGCCTGTACAAAGCCTGTTGGATCGAGAGTGACAATCCTGTTGCTTTAGAGAATTTCAAGAAACGTAAATCCCAGTATATGGCGCTCGACAAAGAAGGGCGCGACGTCTATCTGGCCGATTCCGGCTATGTGCTGACCATGGCACAGCAGGATTTCCCGGATATCAGGTTCCATTTTACGTCGGAATTCTGATAAGGAACGTGTCCGGTTTTGCCGCTTTCCATCATAAATTGGGGGATTGGGATTCATTCAAAATTTATCAGTTTTGAATGTTACTTTTCTCTTGAAAGAAAAGTAACCAAAAGTTCAAGGCTCAACCGGCTTCACTGCTCCGGTGAAAGACTCCACTCGAAAATCCGAAACTCGCTACGCTCAAACAACGGATTTTCTTAACCGTTCCGTCTTTCACCTACGCGGACGTTCACCCGCTTAGGCCTTTCCAAGGAAGCTATGCTTCCTCTTAGGATGGTCGACACCGATACTTATAAAACAAAAACTTTCGGATTTAACAGGTAGTATCAGCAATCCCAAGAGAACGCAAAGCGTTCTATGAAAGGCCTCAGCTGATGAGCGTTAAACGAAGCATCCGTAGAGAGCGCCCGGAGGCTGTGCTGTTTGAGCGCAGCGAGTTCACAGACGACAGCGAACGGAGGATGCGAAGTAGCGAAGCAGGTGTAGCCTTGATCTTTTGCCTACTTTTCCATCAAGGGAAAAGTAGGTTCAATTATTTCTATATTTGAACCTTTTTCAATAAGGTTTTTCAGCGAATCAACTATCATACTGTCATAAATGGATGTAATGTGCTTATTATTAATCTATTAGTGTGTGATGGTTGAAAGCCACAACTATCATATCATCTATCATACCCTCATTTTATCCAGGCATATGATACATATTTAACAAAATCATCGCTCTTTTACCTCCCGAAAAATCACTGTAAAGAAGAGTATTCTGCATCTCATATTGCTCTTCCCTGCTTAATAATTTCTCAAAAACAATAGACTAATTTTCCGGGAATACTTGCTTTTTGTTTTTAAGACGCCCGTTTCGACCTGTTTTACACCCGGATGTCGACGATGCTCAGACCCGGGTGTAAAGGTTATCGAGACCCGGGTGTCAGGCAACATAAATAACTATACTGTTGAAAATAAGCAATATACTTAGCAGAAAAAGACTGTTATGTATCAGGTTTCAAGACAAGGTTATGACGGTTTATGACAGTTAAATGATAGTTGAAAATGCTAACTGTCATGGTGTAATGTGTTGATTGCATGTGCGTTAAAAGATAATATGATAGTATGATAGTTCATTTTGATAATACAATTAGATTATCTGCTCTTCCTCCCCTTTAGGTATTCTATTTACAAAAGTGTTTTTATCTCTTCCAGTCTGCTGACCGTATAGGTTGGGGTAAACTCCTGGGGTGGCAGTCCCTGCGGGTTGAACCAGAGCTGGTCGATCCGCGATTGACGGGCACCGAATATGTCGGCCTCGAAGCAGTCGCCGATCATCAGCGTCTCGTTGCGGCGGGAGTTGGTATTGATCAGGGCAAAGTCAAAGATGCCCTTGTGCGGTTTCTGGATACCTGCATCTTCCGACAGGATCATCCGCTTGAAATAAGGCGCCAGGCCGGAGTTGCGCAGTTTCTTGTCCTGTACTTCGCGGAAGCCGTTCGACAGGATATACAGGCGGTAGGAAGGGCGAAGATATTCCAGCAGTTCGATCGCGCCGGGAACCAGCCGTGTCTTGGTGGTCGTGCGCCTGAGGAAATCATTGTTGACGGCCAGTACCGCCTTGGTATCTTCGATGCCCATCGGGCGCAGCATATAACGGAAGCGGTCGATGATAAGCGTCTGCCTGTCGATCTCTCCCGCACGGTATTGTTTCCAAAGCAGCTCGTTGTGAGGCCAATAGATAGCAAAGAAAGCCTCGAAGGAGGCATAATACCGGTCAAAGTGGTGATCGGTATAAAGCTCTTCGAGGCATTCTTTATTATTATGGTACGTATCCCAAAGGGTATCGTCCAGATCTATAAAGAGGTTTTTGTATTTCATCATCCTACTTCGATCACCAGGTATTTGCCCAGGCTCCAGAATGTTTTCGGGTCTGTGATATTCAGTGTCAGGTTGCCGTCTTCGTCTTTCACGAATTCGTAAGAACCTTCCGGATGGTTGGATTTCAGTTTTGCCTTTGCAGCAAACAAAGGGATTTCCTTTACTTCACGAACGTCGACAGAGATGAAGTAGTCCTTGTTGAAACCGCTCTGCAATACTTTTGATTTGGAGAAAAGACCGCCGCCGGAAAGGATTTTCTGGTCTTTCAGTTCTTTAGCCGTGCCGAAGCAGTAGTAAGCCGTGTTGAGCGCCTTGTCCTGTTCGTTTAGTTTTTCAGATTGGACGGCAGCAGTTGTAGCCAGGTTTTCCACATCTTCGTTCAACGAAGACACCATTTCGTCCAGTTCCTGGATACGTACATTTTTCTTTGCCAGGTCTTCCTGCAAAGCGACGATCATCGTAGCCTTCTGGTCCAGTTCGGAAGAAAGGCGGCTGATTGTCTTCCGCAGGGCAGCCGATTGGATGCCGCTCTTTTTCAGCTTGTCTTCCAGCTGGCTGATCGTTTCCTTGTTCTTTTTCAGTGTTTCGCTGATCAGTTGCATGTTCTGCTTGATCTGTTCGCGGTTGCTTTTGCTGAATTCACCGCCAGTCTGCTGCTGAAGGTTCAGATAGTTTTCCGCATCGCGGATAGACTGTATGTCTGCCTCTACATCATTTAATGTAGAAAGGATCTCATTCATTTCGCTGGTCGCTTTCGTATTCTCGATTTTCAGAGAATCGTTTTCGGCTTTCAGCTTTTTGTATTCGGCTGAGTTCTGTCCGCAGGAAACCAGCAATGTCGCGCAGGTACAAGCTAATAATAACTTCTTCATGTTCTTTTTGTTTTTTGAGTTAAACATCTTTTTCTGTCTCTTTTTCCTTTTTATCTTTTAAGCCTGCTAATACAATAACAATCTCACCTCTCGGATCGTTCACGGTAAAATGTGCTATAACCTCTTCCAGGGTTCCGCGGACGGTCTCTTCGTGCAGCTTGGATATTTCGCGCGACACGGATACTTGTCGGTCGGTTCCGAAGAATTCGGCTAGTTGGGTTAGCGTCTTTACCAGTCGGAAAGGTGATTCGTAAAAAATGATCGTCCTGTATTCGACGGCCAACTCCTTCAGGCGGGTCTGACGACCTTTCTTCTGGGGAAGGAATCCTTCGAAACAAAACTTTTCGTTCGGTAGCCCGGAGGCCACGAGGGCCGGAACAAATGCGGTTGCTCCCGGCAGACATTCCACGTCGACACCCTGCCGCACACATTCCCTGACGAGCATAAAGCCCGGGTCGGAGATGGCCGGTGTCCCGGCGTCGGATACGAGTGCGATGTTTTCGCCGCCTTTGATGCGGGAAGCGATCTGCTCCACAGTCTTATGTTCGTTGAACTTGTGGTGCGACTGCATCTTGTTCTGTATCTCAAAATGTTTCAGCAGAATACCGGTCGTGCGGGTGTCTTCGGCCAGGATCAGGTCGGCTTCCTTCAGCACACGGATGGCCCGGAAGGTCATGTCTTCCAGGTTTCCTACGGGAGTCGGTACAACTGTTAACTTTGCCATAATTTTCAATTCTTCAGAGGAATCGTTTTTCCAATAGCTTGATGAAGTCGGCTACGGCTTCATCTTCTATGTTCCATTTCAGTTCGTTATTCAGGTAGGTTACCGATTCTTCATACGAATGGATATCGTTGAGGTCGGTAATCGCCTTGTTCATTTTCTCTTCATTGCCACCGAACAGTTCGCGACGGAAACGGAAGCGGTCGTTCAGGCTGAATGCCTTGCGGAAGTCGGACAGGTTTTTCTTCTCCAAAATGTCACTCAGGAAAACACTTTGCTTTTCCGATGTGACGGATTTATGGGGAGGTTCGGACTGCTCGGTGACGATTTCCGTCTTTTCGATGATAACTTCCTGCACAGGTTCCATCTTTGGCTCCGGGACGATCACGGGTTCTGCGACCGGCTCTTCTTTTACTTCCGGTTTGTATTCTTCGGGAGCGGGTGCCGCGGTGGCAACCGGGTTCGGAAGTGACTGTATCAATGCCTGATGGGCTTCCATTTGTTTACGTAACATTTCAATCTGTGCAGTCTCCAGCGAATGAAGGTCATTCAGTATTTTATGTGTCAGATTGAATGTCTGGCTAAAGAAGGATACCGGATATACTTCTGCGTCGCGCATACCGGCTATCAACGTCTCCAGTTCCTTGATATCAAGTAACAGATAATCTATTTTTTCTTTATTTGCCATTCCTTTATTTTAATTTGCAAGAGGCGTTGTGTCCCAAAAGGCACTATTTGCGACCTCTCTGTCTTATATTGCAGCAAAAATAACTATTTCTATTTATGTAACGTACTTAATATGTGAAAAAGTGTGCTGTCACTCAACAAATTCATCCGGTAAATTAACCAGATACAGCCGATGGGTGGCACGGGTGAAAGCGGTATACAGCCACCGGTAGAAATCTTCTCCCAGCATTTCTTCCGTCATATATCCGATGTCGAGGAAGACATTCATCCATTGTCCGCCCTGTGCCTTATGGCAGGTGATGGCATAGGCATATTTTACCTGTACTACATTGTAATGCGGATCGGCTTTCATTTTCTTCATCTTTCCGGCCTTGGTGGGGACATCGTCATAATCTTCCAGAATGGTGAAGAACAGCTTGTCGTTTAGCTCTTTCGGCAGGGCAGGGGTATCGGTCTGTAGGGTGTCGAGCAGTATCTTTATATCCAGTTCCAGGTCGTAATCCTGAAAGCGGACGGTCACATCGGCAAAACGGAAGCCGTAAAGCTCGGTTGTCCGTCTGACACGGAGTATCTGTACGATTTCGCCGTTGGCGATGAAGTCCATTTCCTTGCAGTCGCTGGTCCAGTAATAATTGTTTTTGGCAACCATTAAGCGGTCGCCGGCCGATAATTCCTCTTCCCGGTACAGTATCCGGTTGCGGATGCCGTTATTGTAGATGGTGGCTCGTTTGTTGGAGCGTGTGATGATCATTGTTTCTTCGATCCCGTCATGGCTGTAGGCCGATGATATTTCCTCGATCAGTTCATCCCCGTTGACCTTTCTGAAGTCGGCGAAACCTTTCAACTGAAGTTTAGGATAGATTTCTACGGTGTTATTCCGCAGCGCATCCCGCAAACGGGTTGCATTGAGCAGAATGCCCGAATTGCCGCTTTGCCTGACGACCTGTGTCAGAGTGATTTCCTGTACTTGCAGGTTGTATCCTCTGAGTATTTCCGGGTTGAGTGCCGGGCTTTCGGTCTGCATGACAGGCGGCAACTGGGCCACGTCACCCATCAGGATCAGGCGGCAGTTCTCCCCCGAATAGACGTATTGTATCAGGTCGTCGAGCAGCCGTCCCGTCCCGAAAGAAATCGAGTCGATTCCGTCATTGGAAATCATGGATGCTTCATCAACAATAAATAACGTATCTTTATGTAAATTATCAGCAGGCATGAACCCGGTCGGCTCGTTGGAGAACGCTTTCTGGCGGTAAATCTTTTTATGGATCGTATAAGCCTTTTGCCCCGAATAGTTCGAAAAAACCTTAGCAGCCCTGCCGGTTGGAGCCAACAGAAATGTTTTTTGTTGCAGTTCGTTCAGAGTCTTAACCAGGGCACCGACCAACGACGTTTTTCCGGTTCCTGCGTATCCTTTCAGCAACAGGAGTGTGTCCGATTCCACCGAAAGCAGAAAATCCGTGAGCGTTTTTAATGCAGAAAACTGGTCTTCTGTCGGATTATGTGGGAAATTTTGCGTAATTTGGCGGCTTAAATAACTATTTATCATTTTGATTGCAATAATTTTGGTGATAAAGGTAGTGTATTAAATATTCTTTTTTAAATTTGCCGAACGAAATAAATTCAAAAAAACAATACAAACCATGAAAGTTACATTAAAGATTTTATTAGCTGCTGCAGTTCTCCTGCTAGTTTACATTTGCTACAGAAGCATCATGACGCCGATCGAATTCAATGAAGAAAAAGATGCGCGTGAAAGTCTTATTAAAGCTCGTCTGATCGATATTCGTAAAGCTCAGATCGAGTACAAGAATGTGTATAAGACTCATGCTGGTAGTTTCAATGACTTGGTTAAGTTCCTGAAGGAAGATAAGCTTCCGTTCTTGATCAAGGAAGGTGTTTTGACTGACGAGCAGCTGGAAAAAGGTATGACAGAGAAAGAAGCTGTGAAGAAAGGTTTGATCCGACGTGATACTATCTGGGTCCTGGCAAAAGATACCTTGTTCGGTGCCAGCTACAATGCTGACGATCTGGCCAATGTTCCGGGAACAAGCGTTAAGTTCTCTATGGATACAGCTACACTGACTTCCGGTTCCGGTTATACTGTAAAAGTATTTGAAGCAGGCGTTAAGTATGACGATTATCTGGGTGACCTGGACAAACAGTTGGTTGTAAACCTGAAAGACAAGGCTGAAAAGCTGGAAAAATATCCGGGTTTACGTGTTGGTTCACTGACTGAAATTAATAACAACGCAGGTAACTGGGAATAATCAATTGCTTATGACTATCAGTATTCCTGATACGTTGACTGCTGATAATTCTGGAAAATACATAATGTCCATCCGGCTTAGGTCGGATGGACTTTCTTTTTCAGGATACAGCCCTTCGGAGAGCGAGACTTTCTTTTACAGAAACGTGGAGTTCGACCGGACGAAGCCTTATGTCTCTTCCCTGAAAGAGTTTTTCTTTGAGCACGAGTTTATGACTTATTCGTATAGGCGGACGAACCTGGTTTGTGTCACGCCGCAGTATACGGTGGTGCCGGAAGAAGTCTTTACGGACAAGCAGAAAACGGATCTGCTGTCGTTTACGTTTTCTGCCCCGGAGAATAAATGTCTGCATAATTTGCTGACACGTGAGGCGGCGGAGGTCGTGTTCGGCATGGATGAAGAGGTGTATGAGTTTTGTTCCCGCTCGCTGATCAATCCGTCGTTTATCCATCATATGACTCCCCAGCTGGCTTTATGGAAACAGCAGAGCCGTATGTTGATCCCCCGGCAATTGTATGTAGTGCTGCATCGGAAGATGATGGACGTGGTTTGTTTTGCACAGGGGAAACTACTTTTTGTCAATACGTTTGAGTATGATAAGCCGGATGATATCCTGTACTATATATTATATGTATGGAAACAGGTCGGCATGGATCAGGAGAGGGACCAGCTTCATATCTATGGAGGTGTCTCCCTGCGTAACAGCATAACAACTACGTTACGTAATTATATACAATATATCAGTCCGGCCGAGATACCGTCGGATGCTTATTTGTTGGGGGCCGAGGTTGTTCAGGCCCCGTTGGATTTAATAGCTTTATCTGTATGCGAATTATAAGCGGAATATATGGCCGGAGGCGTTTTGACGTACCGTCATCTTTCAGTGCACGGCCGACTACTGACTTTGCGAAAGAGAATCTCTTTAATGTGATCAACAACCTGACCGACCTGGAAGGGGCCGATGCGCTGGACCTGTTTGCCGGAACGGGGAGTATCTCTTTCGAATTGCTGTCGAGAGAATGCAAAAGTGTGACGGCTGTCGAGAAGAACAATGCACATGCCTCTTTCATTGCAAAGGTAGCGAAAGAGTTAAAGACAGATTCGCTTCATCTGATCCGTGGCGATGTGTTCCGTTATCTTCATTCGGCGCCGAAACAGGGCTTTGATTTTATCTTTGCCGATCCTCCTTATGCGCTGAAGGAACTGCCGGAGGTCCCTGCCTTGGTTTTTGAGCGTGACTTATTGCGTGACGGCGGTATCTTCGTGATGGAGCATCCGAAAACGAATGATTTCTCCCACCTGCCGTATTTTGACCAGCAACGTGTATACGGTTCGGTGAATTTCAGTATTTTCATAAAAGAAGAAAAGGCTTAAAGGAGCGGCGAGAACAGGCGCATGAACGATTCGGCGAGGCGCTGTTTGATTGGCCGTTTTAGCCAGCGTGAAGGAATCAGCCGTTCGCAGCTGTGCATATCGTGCATGAACACCCGCTTCATCTGTATGGCGAAAGACGGTTGATAGACGAATGCATTTATCTCGAAATTGTGTTCGAAGCTCCGGAAGTCCATATTGGCCGATCCGATGCAGGCAAGCGCATCGTCGATTATCATCAGTTTGGAATGGAGGAATCCCGGCTCATAGAAATATACTTTCACACCAGCCTTCACCATCTCATCGATAAAAGAGTGCGTCGCCATATTGGCGCTGCGGGTATCCGAGCGTTTGGGTAACATAAGGCGTACATCGATACCTCCCAATGCTGCGATCAGCAGTGCCTGGTTCAATCCTTCGGTCGGAAGGAAATAAGGGGTTTGTATATAAATGTACTTTTTGGCATTAGCGATGGCAAAGATATAGGCCTGCAACAGTGTGCGCCATTGCCCGACCGGACCACTGGTTGCTATCTGCATGATATTGTCGTCATGGTATATCGGAGTCAGCGGATAATATATTTTGTCGTTCAGTAATTTCTTACTGATGACATACCAGTCGATCATGAAAGCGGACTGGAGGCCGTGTACTCCTTTTCCTATTATCCTGAAATGAGTATCGCGCCAGATACCCCATTCCGTACCTTTCTCATAGCGATCGGCAATATTCATACCGCCCATATAGCCGATCTGCCCGTCTATAACGACAATCTTCCGGTGATTCCGGTAGTTCACTTTGCTGGTGAAGACCGGGAATGCTACTTTCAGGAAGGCATATACCTCAATTCCGGCTTCCTGCATTTCGTCGAAGAAACTGTTTTTTACGTTCCAGCAGCCTACGTCATCGTATAAAACCCGCACCTGGACCCCTTCTTTTGCCTTTGCAATCAGGGCGTCTTTGAACCGTGTCCCGACTTCATCGTCACAAAAGATATAATATTGAAAGTGGATATGATGTTTTGCCTTTTGTATATCGTCCAGTAAATCCTTGAATTTGTCAGCTCCGTTCGTATATATTTTAATCTCGCTGCCATAGAGCAGGGAAGACTGATTGTTGTTACTCAGCAATGTGACTAACGGTTGGTACGGACCGGGGACAGTACAGGCGTCCTGCGGAAGTTTGCCTTCCTGCGGTCGCTTCATAATACGTTTGTAGGTTCTTCGGGAGATGATACGCTGTTTTCGGTTGTCCTGTCCGAAGAAGAAATAGAACAACAGGCCGATACCCGGAGCCAGCAATAATACGATGACCCAGGGAATGGTTTTTAACGGATTTCTGTTTTCCGCTATAATAACCAGAACCAGTCCCAGGATGGTGACGGAGTATAATATAATGAATATTACCCCAACGACCCATTGTATGTGTATGGCTGCCAGCATTCTTTTTATACTTTGTTACAGGTTGATAAAGGTAGTAAGGTAATTTGTAAATAACAAATCTTTACTACATTTGCCGGATATATCAAATAAAAGAAGATGATTACATATATTATTATAGGTATAACCGTTTTAGTGTCTTATCTCTGTTTCAATAATGCGGAATTGTTCCGTAAGCTGGCGTTAATCCCTTACCGCACGGTAAAGAATAATGAATGGTACCGATTGATAACGCATGGCTTCGTTCATGCGGATATGACGCACCTGTTAGTCAATATGTTTACGTTCTGGTCGTTCGGAACCTATATAGAAAAGGTTTTTGGTTACTTGGGTTTCGGAACCTGGGGATTTCTGGGACTTTATTTCGGAGGGATGATCTTTGCTTCCATTTATGACTTGGTGAAACATCATAATGATCCTTATTATGTCTCCATTGGAGCATCGGGAGCCGTATCGGCGATTCTGTTTTCCTATATATTGTTCGACCCCTGGAGTAAAATATTACTGTTTGCGATCATTCCTGTACCGGGAATTATCTTTGGAGTAGTTTACCTGGCTTATTGTCAATATATGGCTAAACGTGCGGGAGACAATATCAACCACAATGCCCATTTTTACGGGGCGGTATATGGTTTTCTGTTCCCGGCTTTACTTAATCCTTCATTGATAAAAGCCTTCCTGTCTCACTTTTAAACGGAAGATTTTTAGTATATAATACTGTTCAAGTGTTTGTATTTTAAGGTATTATTTATAGATTTGTGGAAATATCTCAATTTCTCTAATACCATAAAGCAGACATAATGAAAAGAAGAAACTTCATCAGGAGTGGGGCACTGGCTCTTGCCGGCTTCACTATTTTACCCCGTCACATTTTAGGTGGAACGAATTTTGTCGCTCCCAGCGATCAGATAAATCTCGGGATTATCGGTTGCGGGGCACAGGGACGCTGGACGTTAGCTCCCGAGTTTGCCCGCCGTGCGAATCTGATCGCAGCATCCGACTGTGAATCCCGCCAGTTGAATGCTATGCAGGCAATTGTCGAAAAAGAAACCGAAAAGGCAAAAGGACAGGCCTATAAAGGTTTTAAATTGTATGCCGACTATCATGAATTGTTGAACCGGAGCGATATCGACGGTGTGATTATTGCCACACCGGATCACTGGCATGCGGTACAGACTATTGAAGCCTGCCGTGCCGGAAAAGATGTATATGTGGAGAAACCCATGTCGCACAGTATCGAGGAAGGACGTGCCATGGCCGATGCCGTTAAGAAATATAACCGGGTATTGCAGGTCGGCAACATGCAACGTTCATGGCGAAACTTCCGCCATGCCTGTGAACTGGTCCGTAATGGGTATATCGGTGAGATAAAAGAAGTAAAAGTTTCCATTGGACTTCCTCCTGTTAAATATGATCTTCCGGCGCAACCGGTTCCCAAGACGCTGGATTGGGAAATGTGGATCGGGCCGGCTCCCATGAATGTATATAATGAGGAACTGGCTCCGCCTATGGAACGGAATATGTTCCCGAACTGGCGTAATTACCGGGAATACGGTGGTGGTATGATCTGTGACTGGGGTGCCCACATGTTTGACATAGCCCAATGGGCTTTGGGCATGGACGATTCCGGTCCGATTGAGTTTACTCCTCCTGAGGAAGGAGAACTGAAACCGCTTAGCATGCGTTATGCCAACGGTACTGTAATGACACATGAGCCTTTCCGTAAGGCGGATGGAAATGCAGTCCGCTTTATCGGTTCGGACGGTGTGATCGATATCAGCCGTAGTTTCCTGGATACGATACCAGCCAAATTACAGGATGAAGTGATCGGTGATGACAAGATCAAATTGTATAAGAGCGACGATCATTACAATGATTTCCTCACAGCAATGAAGACTCGCAAACAGCCGCTTAGTACCGTTGAGATCGGACATCGTACGGCTTCGCTTTGCCATATCGTAAATCTTTGTTACGAGTTTGACCGCAAACTGGTGTGGAATCCGGAAAAAGAAGAATTTTTCTTTGACGACGAAGCCAACAGACGGAGAGGAAATCCGATACGCGAACCGTATAGCCTGAAAGTGTAGCTATATATAATAATGTATAGGAGAAACGGTAGCGGCGATAAAAGTTTATGAAGACTTTTACCGCCGTTATCTCTTTTATTCAGCCCTTGTTTAGAACCGTGGAGGAGGGCCGCCCGGTCCGCCATGGCCTCTGCCACCCGGTCCGCGCATATCGCTTGCAGATGCTCCCCCTTTAAAGATGCTGAACCGGTAAATGAAGTGAACCATGAAGTAACTACTCAACGTATTGTATTCCGAATACTGGGTATAACTGGAGTTGGCTGTTTGAGATATGTTACTGCGTTGTTGCAGAATGTCATAAATTTTGAAACGTAGTGTCGCCTGTTTTCCTTTCAGGAAAGATTTGGATGCCGATGCATTCCATAAAACTTCCTTCTGTTGGTATCCGGCTGCGTAACCGGAATTGGCAGACCAGGTTATGTCGCTTTCAATCTTGAAATCGAGTGGAAGATAAATGGTAGTAGTTCCTCCCACGCCATAATTGTAAATATTCTGGTCGTTCTGGTTTTGCAAAGAGTTCTTTGTTCCATTATAACGGAAGTTCCCGTTTATCCCCAGGTCGATATAATCCGAACGAAAATCGATTCCGGCACGTTCCATGGCCGAATAATTCTTGTTCGTGTTTTTCTTTTCGTTAATGAAACCGTTAGAATTGGCGAATGAAGCCATTGTCATCGAGTTAACGGAGAACTTTCTGTTCTTCAGCGGCGTGTTAAACATGACGCGGAAATTACCGTTATAGTTTCCGTTGACATTATCATAAGTCGTCATTTTCTTTCCCGATTCCCCAACATAAATTGACTTGGTAACAATGTCGTTGACAACATAGTTGGCATTCAACATCAACATGAGAGCTGTCTGCTTTTCCGGAACAAATTTCTGGTAACGGGCAGAGAAGTTATTTGAATAAGTCGGTTTCAAATCCGGATTACCAGTGATTGTGTTCAGCGGGTCGGAAATGTCGGCTACAGGTTGCAGTTGGGTCATTGATGGCTGGCTGGTACGACCGCGGTAGTTGATTCGGAGATTGGTTCGCTTATCGAACCGATAGTTGAATCGGACCATCGGCGACAGGTTGACAACGTTGCGTGTCAGCTTTGAAAGGGTCGTATCGCCTACAAAATTCTCACTTACACTGTGCGAAGGCTCCAGGTTCATACCGATGGTATAATCATATTTTTCCCGGACAGCCTTAAAGGCCAGGCTTGCCTGTTGGTTGATGAAGTTATTGCGGTAACTTTTGCTGTATGCAGTGTCCAGTACATTATAATCTTCGCTGTCTTCTCCTCTTATGTAAGAATTTTTCAAGGATTCCTGTTTATTCTGACTGATACTGTAGGTTGCCTGGATGAAGTTGTTATGCCCGATCGGCTCGACCCATGATAAATAAACGCGGTAGTTAAACCCTTTGTTGTCATATCTGAATTGCTGGTCGATCAGTTCATCCTGGTTATTTCCCATGAAATATTCTGTGTTCGAATAATTCAGTCCTTTGTTGTAGGAATCGCTGAGTCCTCCGGTTAAAGAACCACTGAAGACACGCCCTTCGTCATTCAGCTTACGGCTGAACTCCAATCGCGCATTAACATTGTATCCTTCACCATCGGAAATATAATCAGATTCTCCAAGGTTGACCGTATCACCACGGTTGGTCAGTGTGTTGAACGAACCGAACTCCCGGTTGTGGCTGTTGCTATAACTGAAACTTGGCTGGAAAATGATCTGGGTTGCCGAGTCTGGCTTCCATTCCATACGAAAATCGGCACCGACGTTATCGCTTTTCGTATTGTTATTGTTTATTTCATTATAGATGCTCGAACTGTCATTCGGCAGGATATTTGTTCGCTTTGTTTTACTGTTCGCATCGTTATCGGAATGTGAATAACGAACGTTTCCTCCCAATGTCAGTTTTTGGCTGAACTCTTTGCTGAAGTTCAGACCTACGTTTCCGGAGGTGGTGATACCGTTGCCGGCTCCTCCCGACCGTCCACCCCGTCGTCCTCCCATACCGGAGAACATGTTGGAGGCAATATCGGAGAATCCCATATTGTTCGTGTTATTGATACCTCCCATAAGTGTGAACTGGTCGTTGTTGATAAACCGGTTCACCATGAAATTACCTTCATACCGATCCTCACTTCCATAGCCAGCAAAGGCATTACCGAACCATCCCTGCTTCATTCCCGGCTTGACAGTCAGGTTGATCACGGTTTCTTCATCCCCGTCATCGAATCCGGTCATCCGTGCCATATCGCTCAGGCGGTCCAGCACCTGTACTTTTTCCACCATTTTAGAAGGCAGGTTTTTGGAAGCTACTTTCGGGTCGTCGGAGAAGAATTCTTTTCCATCTATCAATACTTTCTTGACTTCTTTTCCATTGACGGTAATCTTTCCTTCGCTGTCAACTTCCACGCCGGGCATCTTTTTCAGCAGGTCTTCCAGGACGGCCCCTTCAGTTGTCTTGTAAGAGTCGGCGTTATATTCAACCGTGTCGTTGCGAACGACCACTTCCGGAGCCTTGCCGATCACGACGGCTTCACCCAGCTGGATAGCTCCGTCGCTTAATGCTAATTTACCTAATTTGACAGGATTTGTTTTTCCGGTGATACGAATGGGTTGGTATAAAGGATCGAATCCCACAAAGCTGACATGCAATAAATAACTGCCGGCTTTAATACCTTTCAGTGTAAAATTACCATTACGCGAACTGGCTACACCGCCAACCATCGTGCTGTCTTTTACATTCAACAAGCGTACTGTCGCCTGTTCGATTGGCTCATTGCTTCCATCTTCTACCACCGTTCCGGTGATGTCAACTCCACCCTGCTGCGCAAATGCCGGCAAAGAAAAGAGGATAAAAAATAACCATAATAAGTACCTTCCCAATTTCATAACTAATGTATTATCTGTATCTAACAAACATTTTCCCGGACTGGTTTCCGGGTACGAGAAGATAGACACGACGAAGGTTATTAAGTTTAAAAATATATGTGATGATTTTGATTTATTAACGAAAACATTTGTCAGCTAATTGACAGATGAAAATCCCGAACTGCCGGAATATCAAAATGCTATATCAAGTGGCTGGAGAAGGAACTGTATAAGACTGATGGAGGAGATGCTGCTTTTTATACAAACCTCGAAAGGTTTGAAAATGTTATAATGTTCTTGATGGTGGAGTAATTCTGCCATAATAGGGATTTAAAAAGGATATATGAATCCTTTTTCTGAAATAAATGATGATTGTCTGATATAACGATATTTTAACTGCGCACTGTTTTTGAATCGTTCTGGAGAAAAAAACTGTTCGTAAACATACAATTCGGGGCTTGAAAAGTCCTTTTGAGATTGTTAATTAACATCTATTTGCATTGTTTTTTGCCTATAATAAATCTTCATTTCGTTTAAAATGAAAAAAATCTCGTTTTAAACGAGATGGAAATTTCTTTAAAATGAACTGAGAGCTGGATGGTAAGAATGATTGTTGTTAATTATTGTAAAAACAAATCTTGTAGAAGATAAGATTTGAAGAATTCACGTGTTATGATAAAATCTATTAGTGTAACATATTGACGCAATATGGTTGTGTTTTGACTTCTTTTGTCAAATCTCTTTTCTCTTTTTTCAGGAAGGGAATCCGAATAAAAAAGAAAGCAGTGGCAGATAATCCTTTAGTCTGACACGAAGTATTTTCAACGCTTGGCTGATTCTGTATTCAACGGTTTTGACGGATACGCCGAGTTTAGTAGCTATCTGAGTATTCGTGAGTTCCCCGAAACGGCTTAAAGCGAAGGTGTCGCGGTAGGTATCGGGAAGTTCTTTAATAGCTTTGTTAATGTGTTCAGTCAGTTCGTTTATAAAATAGTAATCAGGATCTTCAAACTGATCTTTAAGTTTGTCATATATATGGTTGTGTATTCGTTCGTGATATAGTTGTTTATTAATAGCATTCAGGCAACGGTGTTTGGTTGAGATGAAAAGATAGGATTTCAGGGAGGTTCCTATTATAAGGCTTTTCCTTGTTTCCCAAATGAACAGCATCAGATCCTGCACTAACTCTTCAGAATCTTCGTCGGAAATATACTGGGAGGCATATTCACATAGTGGGGAATAGTATTTTAGAAAGAGCTGTTTGTAAGCGTTCTTATCGTTATTTTGTAACAAATTCAGAATCTGATCATCATTCATGGAGTTGTATTGTTTGTCTGTTGTGGTATCTCGAATCTATAAGCAAATGTAAATTGTTTCTTTATACATACAAAATATTTTATACGATTTACTAATTACTTTTTTTGAAAAAAGTAGAATATGAGTTTAGGGTAGTGTACCTGTAGTTTTGTCGTATATATAGAATGGAAAAAGAAAATAGACATATTATCAGTAATGAACCGGATGAAGCTGTCCTTTTGAGATATATATCGGAAACCGCTTCGGAAGAGGAAAGAATCAGGGTTGACGGTTGGTTAAGGGATGATGAAGCCAGGGAGAACGTTTTATTGCAGTTGGCTACAATAGATCATGCCTTTCGCACGAAAAAGAGAATAGCATCCCGTAATTCACTGGAGGCTTTTTGTAAAGTGGAAAGGCGTATTAAACGTTTACAGAGAAAAAACTGGATAAATCGCACTTATCTGGCAGTAGCCTGCTTTTTGGGTGTCTTGATCTTATCCACTGCAATATCTTATTGGATGCAAAAAGAAACAGGGGATGAGGCACAGATAGTAACAGTTCAGGCTAATGCGGGTATGCGTACGCATTTTAACCTGCCGGATGGGACCGTCGCTTATTTGAATTCAGGAAGTGTACTTTCATATCCGTTGCATTATGATAAAAAGGAAAGGCGGGTAACGCTTACAGGTGAGGCTTATTTTAAAGTTACGCATAATCCGGAACAACCGTTTATAGTTAGTGTGGCTAATGACCGGATGCGTGTTAAAGTGTTGGGGACGGAATTTAACTTGCAGTCTTATAACAATGAAAGTATAGTACAAACGACATTGGTTAGTGGGGCTGTACATATAGAAGCTGTAAAAAATGATGATATAGTGTCTAATATTAAACTTAAGCCTTCGGAAAGGGCTGTCTATGATATTTCTTCCGGTTCTGTTTCTATAGCTACTGTAAATACGGAGTACGATACGGCCTGGAAAGAGGGGCGTTTAATGTTTAAAGACATGCCGATACCACAGGTTTTGAAGAAGTTGTCTTATTTTTATAATGTAAGGTTTGATGTAAAGGATTCTGTGATCAATACTTATCGTTTTACCGGAACATTTGAAAATAAACAATTGTCGCAAATCTTGGACTACTTGAAAATTTCTTCGCAAATAGATTATGCAATTAAGCAAATGACATCGGATGATAGTTCGGGGATTCAAAATGAGACTGTCACTCTGAAGAAAATGAGATAGTGTTAAATCTGAATGTTTAACTTAAAATATATGCCTATGAAGTAATACAGGATTATTGTAAGCCTTATTGAAAACATACGGAAATATGCTGGTAACATATTCCCGTATGAAAATTCGAAAGGTCTTTGGAGACAAATCAAACATTTTTTTAATCTTAAATCACTGCAAAAGTATGGTAAAGATTTATTATTTCCAATATAAAGGGAATATTAGTGCCTTTATATTACAATCTAAAATCACAAGAATCATGAAGTTAACCAGTCTATTGCTTTTTTTGTCAATCGGATTAGCTTGGGCATCGAATTCATATGCACAAAAGGCTATACTTTCGATGAACATGACTAATCGGACGGTTTTTGATGTATTGGAAGAGATTGAAACGCGAACTGATTTTCATTTCTTTTATAACAGCAAGATTATCGATATCCATAGAACAGTATCGGTAAACGTAAAAGATAAATCTGTTTTTACAATCCTGGATCAAATATTTAAAAATTCAAATGTTGCTTATAAGGTCGTAGATAAGGATATTATTCTTTCGGCAAATGAAGCATCTGGAATTTTACAGGATAGGCGAAGGATAACAGGGGTAGTTAAAGATAAAAGTACAGGTGAACCTGTTATCGGAGTGAATGTCTTAGTGAAAGGCTCAACAAACGGAACGATTACTGATATAGATGGCAGGTTCTCTCTGGAGGTTTCATCGTCTGATATATTGTCTGTTTCTTATATCGGCTATATGTCACAAGAAATTACAGTAAGTAATAAAGAAGTGATCGATGTTGATTTACAGGAAGATTCGACTAGTTTGGATGAAGTTGTAGTTGTGGGATTCGGTACGCAGAAAAAAGTCAATTTGACAGGATCTGTATCGGCATTAAGCACGAAAGATATTGGGAAATTGAAAGTGACACAAACCTCTCAATTGTTATCGGGAATGGTTAGCGGTATCAATGTTACACAAGGTTCCGGACAACCAGGGGCAGATCAGTCTTCTGTAACGATTCGTGGATTGGGAACTTTCAGTAGTGCGGGAAACTCTCCATTAGTATTGGTTGACGGATTGTCTTCTTCGTTGGATAATGTGAATGCGAATGATATAGAGAGTATTTCTGTTTTAAAAGATGCAGCATCAGCTTCTATATACGGAACCAGGGCTGCAAATGGTGTCATATTGATTGAAACGAAAAAGGGAAAAGAAGGAAAAGCACGAATTACTTATCAGGGTAACTTTGGTTTTTCCCGTCCGTCAGAGACTCCTAAAATAGTGGACTCCTGGGTCTATGCAGAAATGTATAATGAAGCATTGATAAATGGAGGAGGAAGTCCGCAATATACGGCAGATGAAATTGCTAAATTTAAATCAGGGGAAGATCCGGATAATTATCCTAATAAAAGGCATTATGATGACCTGATAAATTCCGGAAGTGGTTTTCAGACCAATCATTATTTAGGTTTGACAGGAGGTACAGAAAAGAATTCTTATATGTTTTCTCTGAGTTATCTTAATCAAAAAGGTATTGTTGCGGAAACAAACTATCAACGTTATAATGTAATGTTTAATGCAAGCAGCAAGCTAAGAGATAATTTTAAAGTAAATGTGAAATTTTCCGGACAAAAAGGGGATAGTAATCAGTCAACAGCTGTTGACAGCAGTGCTCCTGAAGGAGTAGAAGGTTTAATAAGCTATGCAATAAAAGTTCCGAATACAATAGCCGGCAAACGTTCGGATGGTTATTATGGTAATCAGACGGGATTTACAATTGAAGGTTGGATGGACAGCGAGTCTTTCATTAAGAATGATGATGTGGACGTTATTGCCAGTGCCAATTTTGAATGGAATATATTGAAGGATTTAAAACTGACAGGAGTAGCAGGATATGATTATTCAGCTTCTGACTACAAAAGATTCAGGCCGACGTTGGTAATAGATCAATATCTGACTGCATCACCTTCCGATCTCCGGATACGTAAAGCTCGGAATACTCTTTTAACGTTGCAGGCATATCTGGATTATGACTGGTCTGTAAATTCTCATTTATTCCATGCTCTTTTAGGATATTCTCAGGAAAGTAATAAAAACGATTGGGTTGAAGCCTTTCGTGATAATTTCCCCAGTAATACTTTGTATGAACTGAATGCCGGTTCGGCTTCTAACCAGCAAAATGCCGGTTCTGCATCAGAGTGGGCTTTGGCCTCTTTTTTTGGAAGATTGAATTATTCATTTCTGGATAGATACCTTTTGGAAGTAAGTGCCAGGTATGATGCATCTTCAAGGTTCCCCAAAAAGAACAGATGGGGCTTTTTCCCGTCAGTTTCCGGCGGGTGGATTATATCACAGGAAAATTTCTTCAATGTACCGGTTATAAACAATTTGAAACTGAGAGCTTCCTGGGGTAAATTAGGTAACCAGAATATTGGGGATTATCCTTATCAACAAGTAATTGCTTTGGGTATTAATGCTCCGTTTGGTGTCTCGGAAGAATTATGGCCCGGGGCTGCTGCTGTAGATGTTCCAAGTACGGATATCACTTGGGAGTCCACAGAGGTAATGAATGTCGGACTCGATATCGGCTTGTTTAGTAATAAATTGACATTTACTGCAGATTACTATGTAAAAGAAACGTCTGATATTTTATATAATGTAACAGCTTCAAAAGTATTAGGAATGACTCCGTCTGTGCAGAACGCAGGAACTGTAATCAATAAAGGTATCGATTTTTCAGTTCAGCATAGAAATGTTATAGGAGATTTTTCTTATGGAGTTGCAGCAAATGTGTCTTATGTAAAAAATCGTGTGGATAAACTGGCTAATGTGGAAAAGGATATTGCCGGAGGACTTTTTGTCGGTCATTCTTTAAATTCGATTTATGGCTATGTTGTTGATGGTTTTTTCAATAGCCAGGAAGAGATTGATAGTTATGCCAAACAACCCAGAACTGCTAAACCCGGGGACTTAAAGTTAGTCGATATAAGCGGTCCTGACGGTGTACCGGATGGTATTGTTAATGCTGATTATGACCGGCAGATAATAGGAACCCAGTTTCCAAAGTTTAATTTCGGTTTTAATATCAATGCTCAGTATAAAAATGTCGATTTCTTACTTAATATGAATGGAGTAGGAGGAATGGACCGTTTTGTCGGAGGAGAAGAAAGTTATCAGGGAAATGCTTTTTACCGAGGCTCAAATCCGCAGGAATGGATGATAAAAGGACGATGGACTGAAGATAATCATGATGCGACTTATCCTAGGTTATTGGTTGTTGGAGGAGGAGAACAACAATTTTATAAATCTACATACAGAGTTATTAATGCGTCTTTCTTTAGGATTAATGATATACAAATCGGATATACATTCCCTTCTGCAATGATTCAATCTTTAGGTATGTCAAATCTGAGAGTTTATGCAAGTGTAAAAAATCTGGCCACTTTCCATAATTTTTTGGAAGGATGGGATCCGGAAAGAACTTCTATGTATCCGGCTGTTAGGGATTTTATGGCAGGTATTAGTGTAACATTCTAATTTGAAGCAATATGAAAAAGAGTTGTGTAAGTAAATATATATTTGTAGGAGCTTTTTTAAGCATTTCTATTGTTGTACTAACAGGGTGTGATAGTTTATTAAATAAATATCCGCTGGATAGTTTGTCTAATAGTACTTTTTGGCAAACAGAGGGAGATGCCTTATTGGCCTTAACAGGAGTATATCAACAAAATAAACTGACAGGAACCAATGCAAAACAATCGTTTGATTTATGGAATCAGGATGCTTATTTAAGATTGTTTGAGGCTACCACTGATAATGGTTTCGAAAAGGACAATGGCGTAACTGATTTTAATAATGGTGACTTAGCTGCCTCTTATCAGCCAGTAATGGATTTGTGGACAACAACTTATATCAAAATAACGAAGTGTAACAATTTTCTTGAAAATATTGATAATGTTGAAATGGATGTAAGTAAGCTGGAAGAAATGAAAGCTGAAGTCAAAACAATAAGAGCTTACGATTATTTCTGGCTGGCGTTTTTATGGAGTGATGTTCCTTTGGTTACTAAAGTATTGACGGTGGATGAAGCTAATAGTGTGTTTCGTGATAGCCGTGAAAATGTGATCAAATTTGTAATAGAGGAGTTGCAGGCGGCAATTCCTAATTTACCGGTAACGCGCCCGGATAAAGATTATGGTAGAATAACGAAAGGGGCGGCTTTAGCTATTTTGGGAAGAGTCTTTTTGGCAGAAAAAAGATGGGAAGATGCGAAAAATGTTTATAAACAGATTATGGATCTGGGTGTCTATAATATAGATGCACGTTTTAGTGATCTTTTTATTGAAAAAGGTGAGAACAGCAAAGAATTCTTGTTGGTAAGTAAAAGAATGCCCGATATATATGGAAATTCCATTTTGTTGAGTTGCCTTGGATTTACCTGGGGAGGATATCATCATTACAGTCCATATAATGAATTAGTGGAAGATTTTGAATGTATAGATGGTCTGCCTGTTAAAGAATCTCCATTGTTCGATCCGGAGAAACCTTATGAAAATCGTGATCCGAGATTGCTGAAAACAATATTTGTAGATAATATATCCGTCTTTAAGAATATATTATATATCGCCCATCCGGATTCGTCTCCGACAGTTTATCAGGATCAATTGACAAGACGTCAATGGAGTGGTTATATGGTTCGTAAATTCTGCGATGAAGATTACAATGGAAATCTGAATGTATATGGATGCGATTTTCCAATGATTCGTTATGCAGAGGTCTTGTTGAGCTATCTGGAAGCGAATATAGAGTCCGGAACTCCTATAACGCAGAATTTACTGGATGAGACAATAAACCGTGTCAGAGGTCGCGAAGAAATAAAGATGCCTCCTGTTACGGAAACAAATCCGGATAAGTTGACTACTATTCTGAGACGTGAAAGGCGTGTGGAATTGGCTTGGGAAGGTTTAAGATTGTTTGATTTGTTTCGGTGGCGTACAGCTCATATATTACTTAAAGGGCGTTTTCATGGCATGAAGATTTGTTCTAAAGAGAAAGCTCCGGGATATACGAAAGTTCCAGTCAATGCAGATGGCTATTATTTTTGTGAGGAAACTTTTTTTAGAGAAAATGTCGATTATTTATGGCCAATTCCTCAAGCAGAGCGGGATGTAAATAAAAATCTGACTCAGAACAGCGGTTATTGACTCTGACGAATATGAAAATGTCCGGTAATAGCTTATGGATATGAATAGAAAAATAATAAATAATATGTTGATATGAAACTACATTCCAGAAGAAGATTTCTAAATAATATTTGTGTAGGAAGTGTCGGTCTCGGGATGCTGGGATCTATCTCTTCTTGCGTGGAGTATGGAACGAATACAAAAGCGTCATCTGTTAATTTACCGATAATTGATGAGGTTGATATATGTATATTAGGTGGAAGTTGTACCGGTGTGTTTGCCGGGGTACGTGCTGCTCGTTTGGGCGCTTCCGTTGCTGTTGTAGAAAAACAAAATGCATTTGGAGGAGTCGCAACAAGTTCTTTGGTGAATATTTGGCATTCTTTGTATGATACGGAAGGAAAGCAGCAAATAATAGCGGGCCTGACAAAAGAAGTGATAGACAGGCTGGCAGTTCGTGATGCAGTAAATGTCAGTTCTAATCCAAGTTCGGCATACACTTTTAATTCTCAGGAACTTAAAATAGAATTGGACGAACTTGTATTGGAAGCAGGTATTCATCCTTATTTACATACATTGTTTTCTGAGCCATATTTGGGGGAAGATGGTAAACTGATGGGTGTAATTGTAGATAATAAATCAGGCAGAGGCATCATAAAAGCAAAATACTTTATAGATGCTACGGGGGATGGAGACCTTTGTTATCGTTTAGGTCTAAAATCTTATGCTTTTGAATTACTGCAACCTCCCACGACTTGTGCACATTTTGAAGGTTGGAATTCCGGAGAATTCGACGAACTATTAAAAAAGCATGGAGCAGAATTTAATATTCCGGATGGATTTGTTTGGGGAGCAACGCTGCCTGAGACGAATGTTTATATGCTTGCAGGAACACGGGTTTATAAAGCGGACTGCGCTGTTGCAGATGATTTAACGAGAGCGGAAATAGAAGGCAGAAGACAAATTCGTGCAATTATGGATATGTTGAGGAAATATGGGAAGAAGGAAAATCTCCCCGGTCTGGTTGCTTTGCCGTCATACATTGGAATACGGGAAACAAGGCATATAAAATGTCTTTATCAGATTAGTGATGAAGACGCAATGTATGGAAAACATTTTGATGATGCGATAGCGAATGGAAGCTATCGTTTAGATATTCATCATCAGGATAAACCCGGTTTGACTTTTAGATATCTTGATGGTTCTGAGGTATATGTAAGGCCGGGTTTTGCCGATCAGAAAGGGCGGTGGAGAAAAGAAATGGATGTAGATCCAACTTTCTATCAAATACCGCTTCGTTCGATCATACCAGAAAAACATGATAATCTGATGGTTGCCGGAAGAATGCTGGATGCTGCGATTATTGCTTATTCCGGCATAAGGGTTATGGTAAATATGAATCAGGTTGGTGAGGCTGCCGGTGTTACTTCATATCTGGCACTACAACAGCAAAAAAGAATTAGGGATGTTTCAAGTAACGAAGTTAGGAACGAGTTGAGAAAAGGGGGATCTATAATTATCTAGGTTAGAATTTATTTTTATTGGAAACCGGACTCGGGATACAATTCTTGAGTCCGGTTAATTTCATTTTTGTTGTTTTTTTAGTTTAAGTTTGTGTATTCTGTTTTTATCTTATTACTTTGTAGAGTGTTTTTTTACAATATCTTATATCTAATAAATCTAAAGTACATGAAAACAAACATTCTGACTTTTTTGTGTTTTCTCTTCCTTTGTGCCTGCCAGGCTCCACCGGTCGAAGAGTATGCAATCATCCCGCAGCCTCAGGAAATTACCTATACACCTGGGTTTTTCAAAATGGGGAATCATCCGGTTATTTCTTATTCCGGGGATTTGAATAATGAGGCAGGGTTGTTGCAAAAGGCTCTTTCTTCTGATTTTTCACTTAGTGCTACTGTAAAGGATACAGGTAAAGGTGATATTAACCTGATACTTGATCCGGCAGTTTTACCGGATAAGCCGGAAGGATATCAACTGGAAGTATCTTCCGGAAAAGTGGAGATAAAAGCCGGAACTCCTGCCGGTATTTTGAATGGTGTGCAGACGTTGCGGCAGATCATCAAGGAGAAAGATGGAAAATATATGATACAGAGAGCTTCTGTTTCTGACTATCCGGCTTTTTCCTGGCGTGCCTTTATGCTGGATGAAGGACGTTACTTTAAAGGAAAAGATGTTGTCCTGAAACTTTTGGATGAAATGTCCCAATTGAAAATGAACACGTTCCATTGGCATCTTACCAATGACCAGGGTTGGAGGATTGAAATTAAAAAATATCCGAAACTGACTGAAACCGGCGCTTTCCGCGATTCTTCGGAAATCAACCATTTTGGTAGTGACGTGTATGACGGGAAACGGCATGGAGGATTTTATACACAGGAAGATATAAAAGAAATTGTTGATTATGCCTCTAAACGCCATATTACCATTGTTCCGGAAGTAAGTATGCCGGGACATGCCAGTGCGGCTATCGCTTCTTATCCCTGGTTGGGTACAAGCGGAAAACAGATCAAGGTTCCCGGAAAATTCGGAGTACATTATGAAGTGCTGAATGTTTCCGATCCTAAAGTGTTGCAATTTCTGGATGATGTAACCAATGAAGTAATAGCGTTATTCCCAAGCCCGGTATTCCATATCGGAGGGGATGAAGTGAAATACGATCAGTGGAAAGCATCTCCGGCAATACGTAGTTATATGGCAAAGAAAGGGTTGAAGACTCCGGCTGAACTTCAGATCTATTTCACAAATGAAATCTCCAATATGCTGGCCGCAAAAGGAAAACGAATGATGGGTTGGAACGAGATTACCGGTGACAAACTACATGAATATCAGTCGGAAGAGGATACAAAAGAAACAGAACAGCAGTTGGCAAAAGGTACGATCGTTCATTTTTGGAAGGGTGATCCGGCTCTTATCAAGAAAACGATCGATAAAGGATATGATGTGGTAAATTCTTACCATGAGTATACTTATGTGGATTACAATTATGAATCGATACCTTTATCCAAGGCTTATGCTTTTAATCCGGTTCCTGAAGGGTTGTCTCCTGAAGAACAAAGCAGAGTATTAGGACTCGGTTGTCAGATGTGGGGTGAATTTATTCCTACGGTTGAAAGCATGAACCGGTTGACTTATCCGCGTATTGCTGCTTATGCAGAAACAGGATGGAGCGGTTCGGATAAAAAAGATTACAATCGTTTCCTGAAATCTCTTGATTACTTTAAAAATAAATGGGCTGCTGAAGGAATAGTGATAGGACCGACTGAATAAAAAATATTTTTTTTGCAGAACGATTAAACTATTTCCATGTAACTAAGTCTATTATATCGAAGCGCTTCACAAACAGGAAAATATTAATTTAGTAATAAGTATTAGTTTATGAAGAAGGTAATAGGATTGTTTTTGGTTATCCTGATTAGTTCGGCAACAGTTTTTGCACAAAGTGGTAATCGTCAGGGAAAGAAGGGAGATCCCTCTCAACGTAGTGAAAAAATGATCGAGGAATTGAAACTCGATGATAAGCAAGCTGCGGAGTTTCGTAAGGTTGAGGCTGATTTCCGGGAACAAATGAATAAGGAACGTGAGGCTGTAAAAGATGACCGCGAAAAGATGCGGGAAAAAATGACAGCCATGTATACTGAAAAAGAGGCTCAAATTAAAAAGATTCTGACGGACGAACAATACAAACTGTATCAGGAAAAACAAAAAAAGGCTCCTCGTAAAAAAGGACATGGACGCAGATGATAGAAATAAAAAATCCCCGGCAGAGCATTCCGCCGGGGATTTTTTTATTTGTAATTAGTTGATTATAACGTTTTCAGTTTCAGGTTACGCCATAATACTTTGATGCCACCACCGTCGTGGATCTGTAAAGCGATGCGGCCCTGACCGGCACCGATTTTTTCATCATTGATGTTAACCATTTCTTCGCCATTCAACCAGGTCTGTACATTATCACCCTGCACTTTGATACGCATGGTGTTCCAGTCGCCTTCTTTCAGGATTGTTTCTTTTTCATCCGGGATCTGGATCAACCATCCGCGTCCGTATGATTCGTAGATACCGCCGGTATCGTGTCCTTTAGGAGCAACTTCAACCTGCCATCCGTTTACTTTTACGTCTTCTTCAATGAAAGAACGGATAAATACGCCAGAGTTACCGTCGGCTTCCTGTTTGAATTCTACTGTCAGGTCGAAATCATCATAGTAATCACGTGTTGCCAGATAACCATATTTTTTGTCCGGACCGCTTTCGCAAATCAGTAAACCGTCTTTTACATACCATAATTCTGTACCATATGCTTCCCAGCCTTTCAGGTCAACACCGTTGAAGAGGTTGACTTCTTTGGACTTACGGGGAAGTTCTTTGATCTTTATGTTACGGAAAGAAGCTGGATAACCATGATCCTGTAAACAGAGGACACCTTTTTTAGCTAAACCGTATTCAGGAGCGTTTGCCCATTTTCCGCTGTTTTTCTTTTCATACCAATCGTCTGTCCAAGCTTCGAATTCCACAATCTTTTGTCCATTTAACCAATGTTCTACATGGCCATTGTCGAATACAATCTTGGAATTGTTCCATTCGCCTTGTGGATTAACCTTCATTTTGGATTTGTCAGGCAAATGCATGGCATAATCGACACCTAGTTTCTGCCATTCTTCCAGAGGTTCCGGGAAGTTAGGCTCGTCGATCAACTGATATTCAGGACCTGTTACATAAGGTACGGCAAATTGCGGACGTTCAACAACATGATAAAGCATACCGCTGTTGCCGCCTTTAGACAGTTTCCAGTCCCATGACAATTCGAAATTTTCATACTGTTTGTCGGTAACGATATAACCGCTGGCATCGCTGCCGTCACCTTTTGCCTGGATACATCCGTCTACTACGTGCCAGGGTTGTGTCAGGGTGGTTCCGTTATAGTCTTTCCACCCGTTGAGTGTTTTTCCGTCGAAAAGAAGTTGCCATCCGTCAGCGACTTCTTCGGGAGTAAGCGTGTTTTGCTCAACACCTGCACAAGAGGTAAACAAGGCCAATGATACTGCACAAGAGGCCAATAAACTTGTGGCTGTTACTCTTTTCACTACTGATTCCATTTTAGATTAAGTTTAAATTAATGATAATGATAAATTGCAAAGATAAAAAAGTTATTTAAAAGATTCTGCAAAAATACACGAAGAGGGTAACTGTCTTTCTGAAAATAAAGTTTTATCTTGCATGCCTTAAATCATACCTATGGATAAGTGGATACTACATTTTTCCCTTCTATTGGTTCTGCTCGGCTTTGTGTTTTTTGGTAGCAAAAAAGGTGAAGTGACTGCCTTGTTGAGAGTGGCGGAAAAATCTATTGAGAAAGAACCGGACAAGACGTTGATATTGTTGGATAGTATTCAACAGGTGGAAAAATTATCAGAGCAGCAACAAGCTCTTTGGTGTCTGCTGTATACATCGGTGCTAGATAGAAAGCAGATAAAACATACTTCAGATTCCTTGATACAGATTGCAGTGAGTTATTATGAGAAGAATGATTTGCCCGAGCGTAAGATGCAGGCATATTATTATTATGGAATTGTTCTTCAAGATTTAAACGATGTAATTCAGGCACAGGATTACTATTTGAGAGCTTATAAATTAGGAATTGAATTGGAAAGATACGTGTTCTTAGGACGTATATGCGCTAATTTAGGTACATTGTATACTTATCAGGAATTGTATAGCCAGGCTTCGCATTTCCAGCAAAAAGCTGTCAGCTATTTTGAGAAAAACCGGGATATGGTTCGTTTATCACTGGTGTTCAGGGATATGGCTCGGATTCATCTGAATGAGCATCGTTTGGATAGTGCGGTCGTTAATTATACAAAAGCATTGAAGTATACTTCGGATGTACATAAATTTTGTATGTTTAATGAATTGACTGGTGCGTATGCACGGATGGGAGATTATGAAAAAGGGGTGTCTTGCGCTCATATGGCTTATGATCGGGCAGAGACTGTTGAAGATTCCTGTTTAGTCAGCCTGGCGTTGGGGAGTCTTTATTTAAGAATGGGAAAGAAAGATTCGGCATATCATTATCTGTCTTTCTGTCGTCAAAGTACAGATCCGTATACCTTAAAAGATCTCTATCTATATTTGGCGCAATTCGAAAAGTCCCGGCATAATTGGCCGACTTATGCTTTTTATCAGGAGCAATATAACGTATTTCGTGATTCGATTGATAACCTGACCAAAATGGAGACCCTTGCCAGGTTGCAACGACTGTATGACTATCGTGAGATTGAAAAGAAAAAGGAATATTATCGGCAAGAGTCGGATCGTAAGACAGGCAAGTTGTATAAACTCTCTTTGGGGGGCGTTGGCTGTCTGCTGTTCGTCGTCTGTATCATTTTTTATCTGTGGAAAGAAAGGAAAAAGAAGGAGGAGCAGCTTAACCAGTCTTTGCGTCGTAAGGAACAGCAATACTTGAACAGTCAGCAATATTTAGAAGAGCGAAATGCAGTTATGGCGCAGTTGGAACAACAGTATGAAGCGGTTGTGGCCCAATTATCCGAACAATCTTCCCGGTTTACAACGTCTGTTCAGGAGAAGATAAATTCATCGCATCCGTTTTTTATATCCGAATTATATCGGGGAGTGTACGCAGAATGGAAAAAACTGGATGAAGTACAATGGGCGGAGGTCATTAAAATGATAGATCATATATTGTATAAAGATTTTACAGGTAAGATAAGAATGTTGTATCCCCGTATATCTGAGTTGGATTTGAATGTGTGTTATTTGGTAAAATTGGAGATTCCGGTAGGGCGTATTGCTGTTTTATTGTCAGTGAATAGTCAGGCGATATCCAATAAACGTAAGCGTTTGTATGAAAAATTGACTCAAGAGAAGGGATCCGCACAGGATTTCGATAAGTTCATCAAAACCTTTTGACGCTTTTATCCCCTCTATGATGTTGTTTATTAGATGCTTAAAAATGTGACATTTTTGTGACATCAAATCCTTGGTGGTCTTTGGGGTGGTTTCTACTTTTACGAATCCAAATAAAATAGTCTATGTTTAATAACTAATATAACTGAAAACATGAAAAGTAGAAATCTTATGTTGGGAGCTATTCTATTCATATTAATGGGATGCGGAGTTGATAAATCAGACAGTCTTGTCACAGTAGATGTTACGGCAAATTATCCAAAGAAAGAACTGGTTTTGCAGGATTTTATGGATGTGGAATATATTCCGTTGGAGACGACGGATGAATTTGTTGTCAAAGGCAAGATCACGGATGTCGGTAAAGATATCTTGGTATTGACGAATGTTCGTCAGGGAGAAATTTTGATATTTGACCGGTCGACTGGCAAAGGATTGAAGAAGATTAATCGTAGAGGTCAAGGTCCGGAAGAGTATATATTGCCTTTTAATGTTCATTTGAATAAAGAAGAGGATGAGATGTTTGTGAATGACGGTCCTTCAAGTAAAATCCAGGTATATGATTTGGATGGAAATTATAAAAGGACAATCCCTTATAAACAGGGTGCACTTGTCACGAACTTGTACGATTATGATGAAAATCATTTTCTTTCTCAGAATGTTTATTCGCATGAGAACGAGTCTTCTTCGTCTACGTTCTTTCTTTTGTCTACACAAGATGGAAGCTGGACGGATATTGAGCTTCCATACGGGAAGAGAATCTCTCCGGTAATCGTAAAGCGTGCAGCGGATGGGATTTACGCAAGTGTTCCCGGTAATAGTTTTATATCTTCTTATCAGGGCGATTGGATTTTGAGTGAACCTTCAGCCGATACTATCTATGCCCATCGGCCGAACGGAGATCTTCGTCCGTTTATGGTCAGGACTCCTTCTGTACAGACAATGACGCCGGAAGTCTTTCTTTTTCCGGGAGTCTTCACGGATCGTTATTATTTTATGCAAACGGTGAAAAAGGAATGCGATTTCGAAAAGAATGACAAAATGCCAACTGTTGATTTAATATATGACAGGCAGGAAAAAAAGATTTATCATTCTATAGTTCATAATGCAGACTTTGATAATCGTGAGGAGGATTTGTCGGTATGTGCTTTAAACGAAGAGGTTGCTTTCGCCGTATCTTTGGATGCTTTGTCACTTATTGAAGGGAAAGGTAAATTGAAAGGTCAGTTAAAAGAAATAGCAGCTCATTTAGGGGAAGAGGATAATCCTGTGGTTATGCTGGCTAAGATAAAAAACTTCTGATTCAAAATCATTAAGACTTGTATATAACTCAGCCCGGTTACAGTATAAGTGATTCGTTTGATATATATCAAACGCAAAGAAGACATATATGCTTTATTCATTTGATAATAGTGTATTATTCATTCGATATATATTGAACGAATAAAAGAAAGGGAAGTCGTGTCCTGAAATAAGTAGACAAAAACCTAAAGTAACCGTATGGTCGAATCGAAAGATGCGGGTAGTACCGGTAAGTGAGGAATATTTTTTCAGTCTTCTTTGTGCGTACATTATATTACAGTGTCTGCCGTGAAAAAATAAATGAAAAATAATCGGTAAAAAGTTTGGAACGTATGTAGTAATCTACTACTTTTGCACCCGCATTCGAGAGAGAACGGCGCACCAACATGATGAAAGAGGTAACCTGAGGAATGGGGATGAGGTTAGAGGTTCTAAGCAAAATTCCAACCGCCACAGCGACTTGAAAAAAAACTTTTCAAATTTTCTTCTAAAAAAATTTGGTAGTTAAAAAAAAGTCCTTACCTTTGCAGCCGCAATCGAAAAGAAAGCGAAAGTTCTTTGAAAGATTTACATATCAACAAGTAGTACAAGTATTAAAAATTAATACCGTCAAAAACTTGAAATAAATACGAATTCTGAGCATAGAGATATAACAATTTAAACAACGAAGAGTTTGATCCTGGCTCAGGATGAACGCTAGCGACAGGCTTAACACATGCAAGTCGAGGGGCAGCACGATGTAGCAATACATTGGTGGCGACCGGCGCACGGGTGAGTAACGCGTATGCAACCTACCTATCAGAGGGGAATAACCCGGCGAAAGTCGGACTAATACCGCATAAAACAGGGGTTCCACATGGAAATATTTGTTAAAGAATTATCGCTGATAGATGGGCATGCGTTCCATTAGATAGTTGGTGAGGTAACGGCTCACCAAGTCCACGATGGATAGGGGTTCTGAGAGGAAGGTCCCCCACACTGGTACTGAGACACGGACCAGACTCCTACGGGAGGCAGCAGTGAGGAATATTGGTCAATGGGCGAGAGCCTGAACCAGCCAAGTCGCGTGAAGGATGAAGGATCTATGGTTTGTAAACTTCTTTTATATGGGAATAAAGTGAGGAACGTGTTCCTTTTTGTATGTACCATATGAATAAGCATCGGCTAACTCCGTGCCAGCAGCCGCGGTAATACGGAGGATGCGAGCGTTATCCGGATTTATTGGGTTTAAAGGGTGCGTAGGTGGTTAATTAAGTCAGCGGTGAAAGTTTGTGGCTCAACCATAAAATTGCCGTTGAAACTGGTTGACTTGAGTATATTTGAGGTAGGCGGAATGCGTGGTGTAGCGGTGAAATGCATAGATATCACGCAGAACTCCGATTGCGAAGGCAGCTTACTAAACTATAACTGACACTGAAGCACGAAAGCGTGGGGATCAAACAGGATTAGATACCCTGGTAGTCCACGCAGTAAACGATGATTACTAGCTGTTTGCGATACACAGTAAGCGGCACAGCGAAAGCGTTAAGTAATCCACCTGGGGAGTACGCCGGCAACGGTGAAACTCAAAGGAATTGACGGGGGCCCGCACAAGCGGAGGAACATGTGGTTTAATTCGATGATACGCGAGGAACCTTACCCGGGTTTGAACGCATTCGGACCGGAGTGGAAACACTTCTTCTAGCAATAGCCGTTTGCGAGGTGCTGCATGGTTGTCGTCAGCTCGTGCCGTGAGGTGTCGGCTTAAGTGCCATAACGAGCGCAACCCTTATCACTAGTTACTAACAGGTCATGCTGAGGACTCTAGTGAGACTGCCAGCGTAAGCTGTGAGGAAGGTGGGGATGACGTCAAATCAGCACGGCCCTTACATCCGGGGCGACACACGTGTTACAATGGTGGGGACAAAGGGCAGCTACCGTGTGAGCGGATGCTAATCTCCAAACCCCATCTCAGTTCGGATCGAAGTCTGCAACCCGACTTCGTGAAGCTGGATTCGCTAGTAATCGCGCATCAGCCATGGCGCGGTGAATACGTTCCCGGGCCTTGTACACACCGCCCGTCAAGCCATGGGAGTTGGGGGTACCTAAAGTCCGTAACCGCAAGGATCGGCCTAGGGTAAAACCGATGACTGGGGCTAAGTCGTAACAAGGTAGCCGTACCGGAAGGTGCGGCTGGAACACCTCCTTTCTGGAGCGAAGAGTTCGTTATCAAGTTGACAAAAGGTATTAGTTAACTTGTACTACGGTTGAATATGTATAAAATATAGATCTACCGGCAATAAAGTGTCGGCAAGAGAGAAAAATGATGCTGAGGGAAACCAAGGCAAAGTTGACAGTCCTATAGCTCAGTTGGTTAGAGCGCTACACTGATAATGTAGAGGTCGGCAGTTCAACTCTGCCTGGGACTACAGAATCTCTGAGAGAGAATTTTGGGGGATTAGCTCAGCTGGCTAGAGCATCTGCCTTGCACGCAGAGGGTCAACGGTTCGAATCCGTTATTCTCCACAAAAAGTTACCGAGACATAGGAAACGTAGAGTAACGACAAGATCTTTGACATGATGGACAACGTAAAATAAAGTAACAAGAGCAAGCTGAAGATATATCAATCCAATTTACCCCTGTGGTAACCGGAAATAAGAAAGTAAGCAAGGGCAGACGGTGGATGCCTTGGCTCTCGGAGGCGACGAAGGACGTGATAAGCTGCGATAAGCTGGGGGGAGATGCAAATAATCTTTGATCCTCAGATTTCCGAATGGGGCAACCCGGCAGGTTGAAGGCCTGTCATCCCGTAATGGGAGGCGAACGTGGGGAACTGAAACATCTAAGTACCCATAGGAGGAGAAAATAAGAATGATTCCGCAAGTAGTGGCGAGCGAACGCGGAAGAGCCCAAACCGGTATTGTTTAGGCAATACCGGGGTTGTAGGACCACGTTGTGGCAAGAACTTAGGAAAGTGGAACACTTTGGAAAAAGTGATCGTAGAGGGTGAAAATCCCGTACACGACTTTCTAACGAAGCCTAGTGGTATCCTGAGTAGCGCGGAGCACGAGAAATTCTGTGTGAATTAGCGGGGCCCATCCCGTAAGGCTAAATACTCCCGAGAGACCGATAGCGAACCAGTACCGTGAGGGAAAGGTGAAAAGAACCTCGAACAGAGGAGTGAAATAGACCCTGAACCCGTCTGCCTACAAGCGGTCGGAGCAACGTAAGTTGTGACGGCGTGCCTTTTGCATAATGAACCTACGAGTTACTTTCTCCGGCAAGGTTAAGTATTTCAGATACGGAGCCGAAGCGAAAGCGAGTCTGAACAGGGCGAATTAGTCGGAGGGAGTAGACGCGAAACCAAGTGATCTACCCATGGTCAGGTTGAAGGTTAGGTAACACTAACTGGAGGACCGAACCGGTAAGCGTTGAAAAGCTTTCGGATGAACTGTGGGTAGGGGTGAAAGGCTAATCAAACTTGGAGATAGCTCGTACTCCCCGAAATGCATTTAGGTGCAGCCTAGGGTTAGTATAGTATGAGGTAGAGCGACTGATTGGATGCGAGGGCTTCACCGCCTATCAAGTCCAGATAAACTCCGAATGCGTACTATATATTGCCCTGGAGTGAGGGCGCGGGTGCTAAGGTCCGCGTCCGAGAGGAGAAGAATCCAGACCATCAGCTAAGGTCCCCAAATAACAGTTAAGTTGAACTAACGAAGTCAGACTGCAGAGACAGCTAGGATGTTGGCTTGGAAGCAGCCATTCATTTAAAGAGTGCGTAACAGCTCACTAGTCGAGGAGTTTGGCGTGGATAATACTCGGGCATAAACTGTTTACCGAAGCTATGGATCCAGTAATGGATGGTAGGGGAGCATTCCAGTGGCGTTGAAGGTGAGGGATAACCCTTGCTGGAGTAGCTGGAAAAGCAAATGTAGGTATAAGTAACGATAAAGGAAGTGAGAAACTTCCTCGCCGAAAGACTAAGGTTTCCTGATCAACGTTAATCGGATCAGGGTAAGTCGGGACCTAAGGATAAGCCGAACGGCGATTCCGATGGAAGAATGGTTTAATATTCCCATACTACTTTATAGAGCGATGTGGAGACGGAGAAGTGACAGTCCTGCCAACTGACGGAATAGTTGGTTAAAGGGTGTAGACGTTGATCGCGGTAGGCAAATCCGCCGTGAGAGTCGAACCTGAGAGTATGCCGAGTACTTGTACAAGGCAATATGGATGTAAACAGGTTCCCTAGAAAATCCGCTAAGCATATCTATAGAGTACCCGTACCGTAAACGGACACACGTAGTTGGGTTGAGAATACTGAGGCGCTCGAGTGATTCACGGTTAAGGAACTAGGCAAATTGACCCTGTAACTTCGGGATAAAGGGTCCCTGTCAGCGATGGCGGGGCGCAGAGAATAGGTCCAGGCAACTGTTTAACAAAAACACATGGCTGTGCGAAATAGAAATATGAAGTATACAGCCTGACACCTGCCCGGTGCTGGAAGGTTAAGAGGAGAGCTCATCGCAAGAGAAGGTTTGAATTGAAGCCCCAGTAAACGGCGGCCGTAACTATAACGGTCCTAAGGTAGCGAAATTCCTTGTCGGGTAAGTTCCGACCTGCACGAATGGTGTAATGATCTGGACACTGTCTCAACCGTGAGCTCGGTGAAATTGTAGTATCGGTGAAGATGCCGATTACCCGCGATGGGACGAAAAGACCCCGTGAACCTTTACTATAGCTTTACATTGAATTTGGGCAACTAATGTGTAGGATAGGCCGGAGACTGCGAAGCAGGCACGCCAGTGTCGGTGGAGTCGCCGTTGAAATACGGCCCTTTGGTTGTTTGAGTTCTAACTTGCTAAAGCAAGGACACTGTATGGTGGGTAGTTTGACTGGGGTGGTCGCCTCCAAAAGAGTAACGGAGGCTTCTAAAGGTACCCTCAGACCGATTGGTAACCGGTCGTAGAGTGTAATGGCATAAGGGTGCTTGACTGGGAGAGAGACAACTCGATCAGGTAGGAAACTAGAGCATAGTGATCCGGTGGTTCCGCATGGAAGGGCCATCGCTCAAAGGATAAAAGGTACTCCGGGGATAACAGGCTGATCGCTCCCAAGAGCTCATATCGACGGAGCGGTTTGGCACCTCGATGTCGGCTCGTCACATCCTGGGGCTGGAGAAGGTCCCAAGGGTTGGGCTGTTCGCCCATTAAAGTGGCACGCGAGCTGGGTTCAGAACGTCGTGAGACAGTTCGGTCTCTATCTATCGTGGGCGTAGGAGATTTGAGTGGCTCTGACACTAGTACGAGAGGACCGTGTTGGACAGACCTCTGGTTTACCGGTTGTACCGCCAGGTGCACCGCCGGGTATCTAAGTCTGGATTGGATAAGTGCTGAAAGCATCTAAGTACGAAGCCAGCCTCAAGATAAGATCTCCCTGAGGGTCGTTGTAGACTACGACGTTGATAGGCTACAGGTGTAAGGGCAGTAATGTCGAAGCCGAGTAGTACTAATAGCCCGAGACTTTCTATTTCCGGAAGGAAGGATTGATATATCAGCAGGGTTAGTAGAGATACTGACAAAGCGAAGGTTACTGAAAGAGTAGCGTTGTCCAGGTCAAACATCTTAAAAGGTATTAAGGTGGTTATAGCGTTGGGGATCCACCTCTTCCCATTCCGAACAGAGAAGTTAAGCCCAACCACGTCGATGGTACTGCGTAAAAGTGGGAGAGTAGATAGCCGCCGTTTTAGATAAAAGGAGTTCATTCGATAGAGTGGACTCCTTTTTGCGTTTATAGCTTCTTTTCGTTTTTATTCTTCCTGATTTAACATCTCTCTTATAATAATGTATCTTCTTTTCCGTTCTAATATACATTGAGTATGAATTTTAGATTATGAGCAGTATATATGATTCCCGGCAACGGCTGAAATATCTTTTCATTTTAATAGCCACATTGATTGCGATCGTTTCTGTGTTTGTCTCTGATAAGCTTGTAAAGAGTTTAGCGCAGGAAGAACGCCAGAAGGTCGAGATCTGGGCGGAAGCGCAACGTATGATTGCTACCGAAACCAATGGTTCAAATATGGCTCTTATTCTGAAGATTCTGGAGAGTAACACCACGATACCTGTTTTATGGTGTAATGAGAAGGATAGTGTAATTGCAGAGAAGAATATCGACCTTCCGGAAAAGGACTCAGACCTGTTTCTGAAAAATAAAGTACGGGAATTAAAAAGCAAGAACCCTCCTATACTGATCGATATGCAGGATGGAACCTTTCAGTATTTATACTACGACGATTCTATTATCCTGAAAAGGCTGCTTATCTATCCTTATGCCCAGTTGACAGTCGTTTTCATATTTATTCTGATCGCCTTCCTGGCTCTTGCCAGTACGAAGAAGGCAGAACAGAATAAAGTATGGGTCGGATTATCGAAGGAGACAGCCCATCAGCTAGGAACTCCTATCTCTTCCTTAATCGCCTGGGTGGAATATCTTCGTACAAAAGAAATCGATCCGTCCCTCCTGGGTGAAATGGAAAAAGATGTGAAGCGTTTGGAGATGATTGCAGAACGTTTCTCGAAGATTGGATCAAATCCCGATCCGACACCGGTAAATATCAGCAATTCGATTCGTACGGCCTTAAATTATATGGAAACACGCATTTCTGCCAAGGTGAAGATATATACTCATCTTCCGGATAATCCCGTATTGGTTTTAATGAATGATTCACTGTTTGCCTGGGTTATTGAAAACCTGACAAAAAATGCTGTGGATGCTATGGAAGGCCAGGGTGAAATAACGTTCCAGGTGGAAGAACGTGACAAGACTGTGCGGATAGATATTACGGATTCAGGAAAGGGGATTCCCAAATCAAAATATAAGACTGTCTTCAATCCCGGCTATACGACTAAGAAGCGCGGATGGGGACTCGGGCTATCTCTGGTCAAACGTATCATAGAGTCCTACCATGGCGGCAAGATATTCGTAAAGAACTCGGAGGTCGGAAAAGGCACGACATTTCGTATAGAGCTTCGTAAATATAGAGGCTAAATAATTCAATAATAAAAAATAACTGCATAGGTATTGCATTTGTGTTTAGTTTTTTCGTACCTTTGCAAGGTTTTTACACTAAAAGGCTTTGGGAAAATTTAAATTATATAACGTAGATTTGAAAAATCTCGCTCCAGGAGTGCACGAATTCGAGTATTTACTGGAGAACAAGTTTTTTGTGGACATTGACGGAGACGAAGTCCAGAAGGGCAAAGTCAAGGTTCACCTGACAGTGAAGCGTACGTCAGTGGCTTTTGAAATGAACTTTCAGATTGAAGGTGTAGCGATCGTTCCGTGCGACAGATGTCTGGACGATATGGAGATTCCGGTTGATACACATAATCGCTTGGTAGTGAAATTCGGTAAAGAATATGCCGAAGAGAGCGACGAGGTGGTAGTAATACCAGAAGAGGAAGGTGCGATTAATTTGGCATGGTTCCTTTATGAGTTTATTGCATTGGCAGTACCGATGAAGCATGTACATGCTCCGGGAAAATGTAATAAAGCGATGTCGACGAAGCTGAAGAAGCACACTGCTAAAAGTACAGATGACGGAGATGATGATTACGAAGAAGACGAAGTGGAAGATATATCCATGGATGATGACGTAAGCGGTAATTCTGATCCTCGCTGGGATGCCCTGAAAGGTTTAATAGAGAATGATAACAATTAAATAAATTAAAACATGGCACATCCTAAAAGAAGACAAGGTAAGACAAGAACAGCCAAGAGAAGAACTCATGACAAGGCTGTCGCTCCAACAATGGCTATTTGCCCGAACTGCGGCGCATGGCATATTTATCACACTGTATGCGGCGAATGCGGCTACTACAGAGGTAAATTAGCTATCGTAAAAGAAGCAGCTGTGTAAGTTTGTCACGATCATATTGAGTCTGATAAACGAAAGAAATAGCCCTAAAAATATTTTTAGGGCTAATTTTTTAATTGGGATATAGAGTCTCTTTATTTTTTTAAGTATGGATAAATTAAATGCGGTTATAACAGGTGTAGGCGGATACGTTCCGGAAGACGTGTTGACAAATGAGGACATCTCCAAATTGGTCGATACGACTGACGAATGGATCATGACACGTGTTGGCATCAAAGAACGCAGAATTTTGAAAGGTGAAGGGGTTGGTACCTCTTACATGGGTATACGTGCTGTGAAGCAGTTACTCGAAAAAACACAAGTAAATCCGGAAGAGATCGAAGTGATTCTGTCAGCTACAACAACGGCAGACCATCACTTTCCAACCATGTCTTCAATCATCGCCTATCATACCGGCTGTAAGAATGCAATGACTTTCGATTTGCAGGGAGCTTGTGCCGGATTCTTATATGGGTTGGAAACAGGTGCGAATTATATTCGTTCGGGACGCTATAAGAAAGTGATTGTTGTTGCCGGTGATAAGATGACCTCGATTACCGATTATCAGGATCGTTCTACCTGTCCTCTGTTCGGGGATGCCTGCGGTGCGGTTTTACTGGAACCGACTACGGAAGAAGTCGGCGTTCTCGACACGATTCTACGTACTGACGGTGTAGGCTATTCTCATCTGATTATGAAGTCTGGTGGTTCGGCTTATCCTTCCAGTCATGAGACTGTGGATAAACGGGAACATTTTGTTTTGCAGGATGGCAAATATGTCTTTAAGTATGCTGTTTCGTATATGGCCGATGTGGCTGCCGAAATAGCGGAACGAAATAAACTGACCCACGACGATATTACATGGATCGTGCCTCACCAGGCCAATCTGCGTATTATCGATGCGACGGCTAAACGTTTGGGTGTGGATATGGAGAAGGTAATGATCAATATCCAGAAATATGGTAATACCAGTGCCGGTACTATTCCTATCTGCCTTTGGGAGTGGGAAGACAAGCTGAAGAAAGGGGATAACCTGATTCTGGCAGCATTCGGTGCAGGCTTTACCTGGGGTGCAATTTATCTTAAATGGGGTTATAATGGAAAACAAGCATAAGTCCGGCTTTGTTAATATTGTCGGTAATCCTAATGTGGGGAAGTCCACGCTGATGAACCGTCTGGTGGGGGAACGTATCTCCATCATCACGTCGAAAGCGCAGACTACCCGTCATCGTATCATGGGGATTGTGAATACCGACGATATGCAGATCGTGTATTCAGACACGCCGGGAGTCCTGCATCCGAATTACAAGTTGCAGGAGTCTATGCTGAATTTTTCGGAGTCGGCATTAGGTGATGCCGACGTGTTACTCTATGTGACCGATGTCGTTGAGACAATCGATAAAAATGAAGAATTCCTCCAACGGGTCCAATCGGTGGAATGTCCGGTCCTGCTGCTGATCAACAAGATCGATACGAGCAACCAGGCCGAACTGGAAAAGATGGTAGCCCATTGGAAAGAGGTTCTTCCGAAGGCTGAGATCATTCCGATTTCCGCACTTTCGAACTTTAATATTGATTATGTGAAGCATAGGGTGGAGGATTTGATGCCCGAGTCTCCCCCTTATTTTGAAAAAGACGCGCTTACCGATAAGCCGGCCCGCTTCTTCGTTACGGAGATTATTCGCGAGAAGATACTCCTGTATTATCAGAAGGAGATACCGTATGCGGTGGAAGTCGTTGTTGAGCTGTTTAAGGAAGAAGAAGAAATGATTCACATCAAGGCGCTCATTATTGTGGAACGGGATTCCCAGAAAGGGATTATCATCGGGCATAAGGGACAGGCACTGAAGAAAGTCGGTGCTATGGCCCGTAAGGATATTGAACGCTTCTTTGAGAAGAAGGTATTCCTGGAAATGTTCGTCAAGGTTGAAAAAGACTGGCGTAACCGGGATAACCTGTTGAAGAATTTTGGTTATCAGCTGGATTAAAAACAGCGCACAGAAAAGAAATTTATGGGAAATATTGTAGCAATTGTTGGTAGGCCCAACGTAGGAAAGTCCACCCTGTTCAACCGTCTGACCCAATCGCGTCAGGCCATCGTGAACGAGGAAGCAGGGACTACCCGCGACCGTCAGTACGGTAAAGTGGACTGGACCGGTAAAGAGTTTTCGCTGGTCGACACCGGCGGATGGGTAATTAATTCGGATGATGTTTTCGAAGAAGAGATAAATAAGCAGGTACAGGTCGCTTTGGATGAAGCAGACGTGATCTTGTTTGTGGTGGATGTATTGAATGGTATCACGGACCTGGACATCGAAGTGGCCAAGATACTGCGCCGTAATAAAAAGCCGGTTATCGTGGTGGCAAACAAAGCGGATAACTTTGAGATGCATGCCGAGGCTGCCGAATTCTATTCGTTCGGTTTGGGCGATCCTTTCTGTGTGTCGGCTATCAACGGTTCCAATTCCGGCGACTTGCTGGATAAGATCATCGAGATCCTTCCGGAAGAAAAAAATGAAGAATTGGAAGAAGAGTTGCCCCGTATTGCCGTTATCGGTCGTCCGAATGCCGGAAAATCGTCTTTGATCAATGCGTTTATCGGTGAAGACCGTCATATCGTAACGGATATTGCCGGAACTACCCGCGATTCTATCTATACCAAATACAATAAATTCGGCCTGAATTTCTATCTGGTGGATACAGCCGGTATCCGTAAGAAGGGAAAGGTGAACGAAGACCTGGAATATTATTCGGTGATCCGTTCGATTCGTGCAATTGAGAATTCCGATGTCTGTGTACTGATGGTAGATGCTACCCGCGGTATCGAAAGCCAGGATTTGAATATTTTCTCTTTGGTGCAGAAGAATAAGAAGGGGCTGGTCGTTTGTGTGAACAAATGGGATTTGGTAGAAGATAAAGGCCAGAAGGTGATCGACAGCTATACGAATGCGATCCGCGAACGTCTGGCGCCGTTTACAGATTTCCCTATCCTGTTCATTTCGGCATTGACCAAGCAGCGTATCCTGAAAGTGCTCGAAACAGCCAAAGAAGTATACGACAACCGTAAGAAACGCATCCCGACAGCCAAGCTGAACGAGATCATGTTGCCGATCATCGAGAACTATCCGCCTCCTGCATGGAAAGGAAAGTATATCAAGATCAAATACATCACCCAGCTGCCCGCAGGCTCTGTTCCTTCCTTCGTTTTCTTTGCCAACCTGCCGCAGTGGATCAAAGATCCTTACAAACGCTTCCTGGAAAATAAGATCCGGGAGAACTGGGATTTCACAGGGACACCGATTAATGTATTTATTCGCGAGAAATAAGATAAAAAAAAGAGATACCGTTACAGCATCTCTTTTTTTATGTCTACCTTTGCCAACAACAAAAAACAGTAACTATGAATAACAACACAAACGTTTCAGAAACACAGGAATATTCCCGTTTCCTCAGTGAGATTAAATCCCGTATCCGTTCAGCCCAATATGAGGCAATGAAAGCTGTCAATAAGGAGATGATTGCTCTTTATTGGGAATTAGGTAAGCGTATTTATGAACAACAAAACCTGTTGGGGTGGGGGAGATCGGTAGTTGAGAATCTTTCCAAGGATATCCAGAAGGAGTTTCCGAGAGTTAAAGGTTTCGGGACTTCCAATCTTTGGGATATGGCAAGGTTTTATAAAGAATATCAGTCAGATGCAATTCTCCAACCATTAGTTGGAGAAATTAGTTGGTCGAAGCATATCGCTATCATGACCAAATGTAAGAATACGCAGGAACGGCAATTTTACATTTTGTAAAGGCTCCAGGCCGTTGCCTACCGCGACTTTTGGAGATACGCATGAAAGTGAAGATCGCTTTCGAACAGTTTCGGCCCATTTCCTGACATGTTACAAAGAGCGGTATCTCGGGATCAAATGAAAAAAGGGAAGTAATCACCTCCCTTTTTCGTTTTTCTCCGATCAACCTATTCGATTTCCGGGCGGTCGCTACTTCCGCCTCCGCCTTCACCTGCCGGGCCGGAGCCTTTCTTTCGTTGGTTGAAAGCGGTGACGGTTTCTGAGATCAGCTGGTTCAGGTTGCTGACAAATGTCGTTGCTGTGGCCGACGGCTGGGCTACGCTGAACGACTGTGCCAGCATCACCAAGTCGTCGTACTGGCTGTCGAGACGCTGACGTATTGTTGCACTGTTGTCCTTTTTATTGGCGGCGCGGCTTTGTGTCCTCGCCGAGGTGAGTGCGCTGTAAGCGTTGTTTTCCTTTTCGAGTTCGGCCAGGTAGGCTTCCAATCCGAGGGTGGTGACGTAGGTCACGTTCTCCGCCTTCCGTAGGTCGATCAGCAGGCCTTGTATTTTGGCTGTTTCCTGTGCTACCGGCAGGCGGGCGATGCCGATGTACGGTTTGATAACCTTATAGAGAAACTTTCCGGCATCACGTTCGGCTTCGAGTGGCAGGGTGCCGGCGCGCGAAATGCGGGTAGTGATGTAGATGACCAGGTTGTCGCGGTTGGCTTCGTGAATGGCGGCTTGTTCCGTTTCCTGTGCGATGCGGCTTTCGTCGACCGTGTCGGCCAGGAGCATGACGTCGTTTTCCATTTTTTGCACAAACTGTGCTGACAGTCCGATATCGGGCGAGCCGTTTGTCCGCACGTCGGCATCGAGCGACTCGATTTCGGGACGGTCGCCGCCGCCGGTCGGAGTGGGCACGAGGTTCAGCACGGAGTTGAGGAAGGCCAGGTATTCGGCGTTGTTGAGATCATAAAGCGTTATGTGCTTAATTTTTGTGTAACTGCCCATGATATATAAGATTTATAGTGAATTAAACATTCGGCAATGTAGACAAATAATTCCGGTAAAAAGAGGTTTTCTGTGATTATATTAAAAAAAAGTTCCCGGAAGTCCGGAAACCTCGTTTAAACGTTAAAAAATGCCTTCCGGATTTCCGGAAACGATTTTCGACTGTTGAAAGTGACTTTCCGGGTTTCCGGAAATGCCTTTTGAATGGTGAAAGTTCATTTCCGGGTTTCCGGAAACCGTTTTGCACCGCTTAAAAATGCTTCCCGGATTTCCGGAAGGTTACTTTCACTTGTCGGAGCCTTTTTTGTCTTTAGAAAATTGTTTCAAAAGATATTCAGGATATGAGGGTTTCCGTTCATTTTTCTCTCAATTTATATTTGTACATTTACCCCCATTAATATTAAACTTATATCACCATGATCACACCTTCCATGACCGACGAAGAACTGCGGGCTGCTGCTTACCAGGACTTTCTGGAGATACGAATGAGAGTAAGGATCGCACTCGAACAGTTCACCCATAACCTGAAACTCCATTCCGGGCAGCGCAGAGCGATCCATTCGCTGATGGAAACGAAAACGATCCGTACCAAGGCAAGAAATATATGGAACGTCTGTTTTATAAATGACGGATATTGCCCGAAAATGGACGGGGATATTTTTGTTAATTATTTCGTCTATCTTCCGCTCCACCGCGGCGAGCATGTCGATTTTCTTTTTATGACTATTCTGCCCGATTTCTATCTTCAAAGGATTTCCAGCCATTTCCTGCAACGATACAAAGAGCGTTACCTCGATTGTAACCGGATTAATCTGCTAGGCATGCATCCTGCACTTTATTATATGCTTAAGAATGGAGACCGCACAGAGGTTTACTATCGCCCTACGAACTGGACGGAGGAAGAACTGAAGGAGAAAACGATCCTTATCTCGGCGCAGGGACTGTCGGTGGTGAAATTTATTGACAAAATGGTGGTTTACATTACTTTTCTTGACCAGGAGAATCTGAGCCGGTATAAATCACAGGTGTATGAGGAAGAATCTTACTTGAAAGATTATCGAAAATTTGGGGAGGCCCAAAAGGATGCAAAGCTGTGGCAGGTCTTATATAAGAAGATGTATGCCGATCCCTCCAAAGCAAAAAAATATCTGTCGAAATTTTTATCGAAAACTGATTTGAACAAAGAGGATAGAGATCTCATGAATAAACTGATGGATAACTGGGATGATATTATTGACTTTCAGAATAGGATGAGCGACTATGTGGATAAAATGAAGAAAGAGGAACAGCCTAAAAGCCTTTTCGATGTGGGAGTGGAAATGAAAAAGAGAATGAAACGGGGAGGAGGAGATTGATAAAACGGATGATCGTTCACTTTCACCTGTTGCAGGTTGGGTTTCATATATTCTGAAGAAAAAGTTCTCTTTCTTGTGATTTTGAGATTTATAGCTACCTTTGTGAAAATAGAAATTAAAGAAGAAAGGAGTATCTTATGAGACGTCCTGAAATAGTAAACCGTATACGGGAAGTTATCCGTCGTGTTGCTCCCGGCGCACAGACGATTCTGTACGGGAGCGAAGCCCGTGGCGATGCCCGTCCTGACAGCGATATCGATCTGCTTATCTTGCTTGACAAAGATGATATTTCCCTGAAAGAGGAACAGGAGATCGCTTATCCGCTTTATGACATAGAGTTCGAGACGGGAGTGATCATCAGTCCCCGTGTATTCAGTAAAAAGATATGGGAAAAGCTGACGACACCTTTTTCTGAAAATGTAATGAGAGAAGGAGTTGCGTTATGACGATTTTATTATGATGACGGAGGAAAAGGTAAAGGAACTTTATCCGCAAGCTGTTGCTTTTATACAAGCTTTAAAAAGTTTGATAGGAGTGTAACAATATAATTTAGAAAAATAAAAAAGGTCTGTCAAAAATTACCAACACTTTTGACAGACCTTTTGGGGTTACTATATTTTAGACTTTATCAGAACGAATTCAGCACTTTATTCAATTCATTCACCATCTCCGTAGCCGACTTCTGTGTCTCGGCCAGTCCTTCCGGAGTAAACATGGCGACAGTCTTATTCAGCTTATCCAGTTTGCTGCCCTTCAGTTCTTCGCGGAGGATGCGGATTTTTTCAGCGTCCTGGAGGCCTTCTACCAGACGTTCGAAACGGATACTGCTGCGGGGACCCGGATAGATACTGTATGTATCGCCGGCTGCCCAGGTGCGGAAACGGGAGTCGCGCAACGGATCTTTTGTCCAGCTGTTGACTGCCCAACGCAGGTAACCGTCGTAACCTCCGGCAACGGCGTGGAGGATCGTCCAGGGGGCTTCTGCCGGGTTGGAGAAGGTGAAGGTGTTCGGGAATGCTTCCGAACAACAGGTATAAACCGTGCTGATCTGGCCTTTGCGGTCGCGTTCGGCTTTCACATCTTCCGGAAATTTGTGGCCGTACGGAATACTCAGGTAATACAGGTCGCCTTGTATCTCTTTATGATAGTTACCGGCCAGCGTGATCTTAAATTCCGGGTCAGCCTGCTTGATTACCTTGATAGCCTCTTGCATGGCTTCCAACGGACGTTCGTCCATAGAGATAGCAGTCTTTTCGAACCAACCTTTTTCACGCAGGTGGCGGGAGAAATCTTTCAGGAAACTGCCCCAGTAGTCGGCATAAGCTGCATCGCCCGGTTTGGCTTCGATGAACTGGATGCGGTTGGTGGCCTGGTCGTAATAGTCGAAACTCAATGCCCACGGGATCATGGTGTAGCAGCTGATCAGGTCGTTGATGCCAATATCGTTCATCATGAAATCTACCCATTTGTCGAAAACAGTGTAGTCATATTCCCAACTGCCGTCGAGTTTCTTCATGCGGAAAACCATGCTGTCGAAATGATCTTCGGTCTGTCCCGCCCAGGGTTTGTGCATGATGCTGGTGGTGATGGCACGCTGTCCGGCGTTGGCCAGCATCTTCATGATCGGGCGCATGGCATCGAAATGCTCTTTGCTCCAGAGAGGCACGTCGTAGTAACGGGCCACGGAATACGGGTTCTGCCACAAATCCAGATGGAATTTCCAGTCTTTCGGTTCCGGCAAGGTACGGTTCAGTACGTCTATCTCCACCTGTAACTTCATCGGTTGGAAGTTTTCGCCTGAAACGGTCAGTGTTCCTTTATATTTTCCGGGACGTGCGTCGGACGGTACCCATACATTCATCCAGATAGGTTGTGTCGTACGAGCGGCGACGTCGCGCATCTTTACGATATCCAACACGTCGGCAACAACGGAAGAATCCCATTCCGCCTTATTTTCACGTACACCGCAACCGCCTGTACGTTCTTTGTTCAATTCGTCGGTCATTACGTAACGCACGAAATTGGTGGTGACGTTGGATGCCGGGATAACGGATGAACCGTTTTTCAATTCGCTGACGGTAATGGTTGCGTCCGATAGGTCGTTGGTTGTCCACAGTACGGCCTGGGCGTTTACGCGTTCTCCTTTCCAGGCTTTCGTCTGCCAGCGGGAGGTTTTTGTAACGGTTGGGATACTGAGTTTCGGATAACGAACGTCCGTGCTCGCCCAGCTGAGTTGGGTAGGCGTTGTTATTTTATTCCATACAGCCTCACTATCGTGTGGCTTGGTGTCGGTCAGTTCGGTGTAATCGGTGATGTTCGATTGCTGTGCGTAACAAACCGGGCCTAGCGTTAGCAGGGCACAGAGAATAAGAGAGTTTTTCATGTATAAATTCTTTTAGAAGTTTATTCGGGGGATAAAGATAGGAAAAAGATGGGATATTGTACGCAATTACTTTATCCGATTATAATGACAGAACAACAGATTGCCGTTATCGTCGTACAGATGCATGCCGTTGCCTTCGCAATAGCGGAACATTTTACAGTCGGCACATTGCCCTTTGCGTGTCCATTCACGGTTGCGGTACGGTTTGAATTCGTTGTTCCAGATGTCGATGAATTTATCTTTGTAGATATTCCCCTGATGGAAATTGGCACGAATGCTCGGACAACCGGAAATGGAACCGTCTGCCAGCACCGAAGCCGTACTGATTCCGGCATTACACTGGAAAATGGAATCGCGCACTTCGGCTTCGTAGTTTCCGAGGAACCCTTCGCAACCGTAGCTGGTGTGTATCTTTCCTTCCTGCCGGCAGTAGCGGATGAAGTTGAGCATCCAGGTGAACTGTTCGTTGGTCAGTTGCAGGTCGGCTTCTTCGGCGGCCCGTCCGACGGGGAAGATGGTGAACAGACGCCACCGTTTTACTCCCATTTCCGTCAGGAATTCCTTGAAGAGTTTCAGGTCTTTGAAATTCTTCTGGTTTACGCAAGTCACCACATCCCAGACAATCTCTTTCTCTTCCGCCAGCATGCAGATGGCGTTGACTGCATTCTCGAAACTTTTCGGATGACGGCGCAACCAGTTGTGTGCTTCTTCGAAGCCGTCGAGACTGATGGTTGCCGAATGCATGCCGGAGGCCAGCAGCGCGTCCAGCCGTTCGCGTGTCATCAGCAATCCGTTGGAAACGATTCCCCAGGGATATCCCCGGCGGTAAAGTTCCATTCCGCAGGTTTCGATGTCTTTGCGCACCAAAGCCTCTCCTCCGGTAAAAATTACCAATACTTTATTAGGATTGACATGGGGAGTAATATCGTCTATAACTTTCAGAAAATCTTCCACCGGCATATCCTTCATGCCAGCCGATACATGGCAGTCGCTGCCGCAATGACGGCAGGATGCATTGCAACGAAGCGTACATTCCCAAAAGAGTGTGCGTAGTTCGTGTAGCTTGGCCCTGTTTCTTCGGATACTGCGGAAGAGTTCCAGGGCGATGCGTTTACGAAATCCGGGGCGTTTATCCATTATTCTTCCGTGTTAATCTGTTCGTTCATAGTGATTGTAACCTCTTGTTTGGCTTTTCCCTCGTACCAACCGCTGCCATTTTCATAGACGGCGTTTTTAAAGGAAACAAAAGAGGTATCGGCTGCAAACTGACCGCCGTTTTTATCTTTGTCAATATCTGTCGTGATAAGTTTGAATGTTGCCCCGGGGAATTCTCCGGTTTCCCAAAGGAATTCTCCCTTTGCGTCGGTGTAGATGGTATCGCTGGGCATTTGACGGTCGGGAACCGAATCGCTGATGGCGATTTGTATATTGGGGATCGGGTTGTTCTGTCTGTTTACCACTTTCCCTTTGATCTCGTAATTAGCATGTGGGCAGCCGTATCTTCTACCTGACCTCCCCCATCATCATCCGAATCGGAACAAGAGAAACCTAGTAAGGTGAGTAAACCGGCTAATACCCAGTTCATACTGTTCAAAAAATGAGGATAGAACCTTTTCATATAACTTGCGTTGTTTCGTTATTAACTGATAGATTACATATGATTAAATACAAAAGTACGAAAAATACTGCATCGGCGGTTGTATAAGTCTGGATATTTGTTTTTACTTATTCTTTGTTTTCCACAGCCTGCTTCATTTTGATAGTTACGTTCTTTTGTGCATTACCATAATTCCATTCGCCGTTTCCTCCTGTCAGGTCTTCTTTTTTGAAAGCTACTTCCGTGATTGTTTCTTCAAATGCTCCTCCGTTATCGGTGCCATCGATATCTTTTGTTGTGATTTTGAAAGTGATATCCGTGCCAAAAGTGGTGACAACCGGTCGTGCGACGAACTCTCCGGCACTATTCGTGATCAGCGTATCCCGATGCGTATATTCTTCATTACCAAAAGGGTCGGGAATAATAACTTGTATGCCGTTGATGGCTTTCCCGTTCTCATCGACTACTTTCCCTTTGATTTCATAATCGGCATAGGGACATCCGTATTCGTCTGCACCTATTTTGTCGCATGCTGCCAGTGAAAAGCCTAACAGGCTTAATAATCCTGCCAATATTTTATTTGTAAAGGTCAGGAAGAAATGGTTTGTTCTGTTCATATTCATATGGTTTTAATTGTATTTACATCCATATCTAATTGATGCAAACATAAGTCGAAACGTTGCACCGCCTGTTTTTTATGAGTAACTTGCGCGCCAAATCCAATCGAACTAAATAAACATGAAAGATTTCATACGCATATTACGGCGTTTTGTGCCTCCTTATAAGAAATATATGGTGTCGAACATTGTGTTCAATATTTTATCCGCCATACTGAATCTGTTCTCTTTTGCCCTGATTATTCCGATATTGAATATATTGTTCAAACTGAATGATGATGTTTATTTTTATAAAGCCTGGGTGTTTGATCCCTGGACCTGGGAAAGCTGGAAAGGTACTCCCGAACTGATAAAGAACAATTTCTTCTGGTTTGTCAGCGACCTGATTGAAAAAGAGGGAGGCTCATTTACACTGATCGTTTTAGGTGCTTTCCTTATTATCTCTACATTTCTGAAAGTGGGCACAATGTACATGGCTTTTTTCACGATGATCCCTATCCGTACAGGGGTTGTACGTGATATCCGTAACCAGATCAACAGGAAAATAACCGAACTGCCCCTGGGATTTTTCTCGGAAGAGCGCAAGGGGGACATCATTGCCCGTGTCTCCGGCGATGTGAATGAAGTGGAGACCTCCATCATGAGTTCCCTGGATATGTTGTTCAAGAATCCGATCCTGATCATTATCTATCTGATCGGTATGATCGTTATCAGTTGGCAGCTGACTGTTTTCGTCCTTGTACTGTTGCCTTTGGCGGGCTATGTGATGGGACAGGTAGGGAAGAAACTGAAACGTAAATCGCTGGAAGGCCAGCAGCAATGGGGCGGCTTGATGAGCCAGATCGAAGAGACTTTAGGCGGCTTGCGCATTATCAAAGCATTCAATGCCGAGAAGAAAATACAGGCTCGTTTCGAGAGCAGTAATGACCGGTTCCGTCGGACCACCATCCGTATCTATCGCCGCCAGCAGATGGCGCATCCGATGAGTGAGTTTCTGGGAACGGCTACTATCGCCATCGTTCTTTGGTATGGAGGTACGCTTATCCTGAGTAACCATAGCACGATCGATGCCTCCACATTTATTTATTACCTGGTTATCTTTTACAGTATTATTAATCCGGCGAAAGATTTAAGTAAGTCTGTTTATGCCATCCAGAAAGGGCTGGCTTCTATGGATCGTATCGATAAGATCTTGAAAGCTGAAAGTAATATCAATGATCCGGCTGATCCTAAGAAGATAGAATTGAATAAGGAAATACGATATAACAATATTTGGTTTAAATACCAGCATGACTGGGTGTTGAAAGGTGTAGACCTGGTAATCCCTAAGGGAAAGACCGTCGCATTGGTTGGCCAGTCCGGTTCCGGTAAAAGTACGCTGGTGGATCTGCTGCCCCGTTTTTATGATGTGGATAAGGGGAGCATAACTATTGACGGAACGGATATCCGCGATGCCTCCCTCTACGATTTGCGCGGCCTGATGGGGAATGTGAATCAGGAAGCGATCCTTTTCAATGATACCTTCTTCAATAATATCTCTTTCGGAGTGGAAGGAGCGACATTGGAACAGGTGAAGGAAGCCGCGCGTATCGCAAATGCGCATGAGTTTATCATGGCGAGCGAAGACGGTTATAATACCAATATCGGTGACCGGGGCGGCAAACTTTCCGGCGGACAGCGTCAGCGTATCAGTATCGCCCGCGCTATCCTGAAAAACCCGCCGATCCTGATCCTCGACGAGGCAACCTCCGCATTGGATACGGAGTCGGAACGCCTGGTGCAGGAAGCATTGGAAAACCTGATGCGTAACCGTACTACGATCGTTATTGCCCACCGTCTTTCCACGATCCGTAATGCAGACGAGATCTGTGTGATGCATGAAGGCGAGATCGTTGAACGTGGCCGTCATGAAGAACTGCTGGATTTGAAAGGCTATTATAAGAGGCTGTGTGACATGCAAAGTTTCTGATACCGCTTGAATTATAATTTTATTAATAATACTATGAACTCGATTCGATTAAAGGAAATAGGACGGAAAATAATTCGTCCTTCTATTGTTGCTTTATTGGTATTGCTGGCTTCCTGTGATATGGCAGAAGTAAAAACAGCCAATAAGATCGCTTATCACTTTGATGAACCTGCCCGCATCTGGGAGGAAACTCTGCCATTGGGAAATGGCCGGCTGGGAATGATGCCTGACGGTGGAATCAATAAGGAAAACATCCTGTTGAATGAAATTTCCATGTGGTCCGGAAGCAAACAGGATACGGATAACCCGCAGGCCGTCTGGTCGTTGGCAAATATACGCCGTCTGCTTTTTGAAGGGAAAAACGACGAAGCACAGGACCTGATGTATCGCACCTTTGTTTGTAAAGGGGCTGGTAGCGGTCAAGGACAGGGTGCCAATGTTCCCTATGGTAGTTACCAGTTGCTGGGAAATCTGGTGCTGGATTATGTATATGTAGACAGTTCCGATTCCGTAGCCGCTTACCGTCGTGAGTTGAATCTGAACGATGCGATAGCCTCTACTTCTTTCCGCAAGGGAAAAGTGAATTACAGCCGTGAGTCGTTTACCTCTTTCTCCGGTGATCTGGGTGTGGTTCATTTGATGGCAGATGCCGATAAGGCGCTTAACTTTACGGTGGGGATGAACCGTCCCGAACATTATGCTTTATCGGTTGACGGAAAAGACTTGCTGATGAAAGGACAATTGCCGGACGGTGTGGATACGCTGGAAATGAAAGGTGTTAAATATGGCGCCCGTGTACGGGTTCTCCTGCCTAAAGGCGGTTCTCTGATCCCCGGGGACAGTTCATTGACCGTTCAGAATGCCTCCGAAGCCATCCTGCTGGTGAGCATGGCGACTAATTATAAGAACGAAGGATTTGAAGACCAACTGTTCTCTTTGCTGGCCGAGTCTGAAAGAAAAGATTATTCCACTTTGAGAAAGGAGCATATCAATGCCTATCGTTCCCTGTTCGACCGGGTCGATCTGGACCTGGGTCGTTCCGCAAGGGATGAGATGTCGATCAATGAACGTTTGCATGCTTTCCAGGAGGATCAGAACGATCCGTCGCTGGGGGCCCTTTATTTCCAGTTCGGGCGTTATCTGCTGATCTCGTCAACCCGTACCGGTTCATTGCCTCCTAATCTTCAGGGATTATGGTGTAATACGATCAATACTCCCTGGAACGGCGACTATCATTTGAATATCAATTTCCAGATGAATCACTGGCCCGCAGAAGTAACGAACCTTTCCGAATTGCATCTCCCGATGATCGAGTGGACGAAACAGCAGGTAGAAAGTGGAGAACGTACAGCCAAAGTCTTTTATAATGCACGTGGCTGGGTGACACATATCCTGGGTAATGTATGGGAATTTACTGCTCCGGGCGAACATCCTTCCTGGGGAGCGACCAATACGTCTGCCGCCTGGTTATGCGAACATCTGTTTACCCACTATCAATATACACTGGATAAAGAATATCTGAAAGAGGTCTATCCGGTGATGAAAGGTGCTGCTTTATTTTTTACGGATATGTTGGTTCGTGACCCGCGAAATAATTATTTGGTAACGGCTCCTACCACTTCTCCAGAAAATGCTTACCGTATGCTGAACGGCAAAGTCGTACATATCTGTGCCGGTTCGACTATGGATAATCAGATTGTCCGTGAGCTGTTTACCAATACGATTGCGGCAGCCAATATCCTCGGAATTGATTCTGCTTTTTGTCAGGAACTGGCGGATAAGCGTTCCCGTCTGATGCCAACCACGATCGGTAAGGATGGCCGTATCCTGGAATGGCTTGAACCCTATGAAGAAGTCGAACCGCATCATCGTCATGTTTCCCACCTGTATGGACTTTATCCGGGAAATGAAATCTCTATGGAGCATACCCCCGAACTGGCGGAAGCTGCCCGTAAGACACTCGAAGCACGCGGTGATAAGAGTACCGGTTGGTCGATGGCCTGGAAGATCAATTTCTGGGCACGTTTGCATGATGGCGACCATGCTTATAAACTGTTGGTCGACCTGCTGCGTCCCTGTGTGGAAAAAATGACGAATATGGTGAATGGAGGCGGTTCTTATCCGAATCTGTTCTGTGCGCATCCGCCGTTCCAGATCGATGGCAATTATGGAGGTTGTGCCGGTATTGCCGAAATGCTTGTACAGAGCCAGACCGGAAATATCGAGTTGCTCCCGGCCCTGCCTACAGCCTGGAAGACCGGTAGTTTCAAAGGACTCAAAGTTCAGGGTGGTGGCGAAGTATCAGCTAAATGGGCAGAAGGAAAAATGACGGAAGCCGGACTTAAAGCCGTTGTTCCGGGAACATTCCGCATCAAACTGCCTGCCGAATCTTCTAATATGAGTATTAAAATGAATCAGAAACCAGCCTCCTTACCGGTTATCGACGGTATGTTGACAGTAGAGATGGAGGCAGGAGATTCGTTGTTGCTACAGTTTTAAAATAAAGGAATCTTATAAACAAACCCTACGGAAAGGCGTCCGGTGTTCTCTGCAAAGACATCGAACGCCTTTGCTTTTTCTGTCAGGTTGTAAGCCCGTCCGGTACCTGTCATGAAAAGATGCAGGTTGTCGTCTCCCATCGGGTAGAACTCGACCCCTCCCTGATATCCCCAGGCGGTACGGTATTTACCCGACTCGTAAGGGCCGTTAGCCTTGTATACGGATGCAGTTTCGTACATCCCTTTTACAAACAGGTTCCACTTCGGATGGATCTGATAATTCAAACGGGCGACCAGCGATAGATAACTCGTATTTCCTATTGAAGCCTCGTTCTCTTCGTCTTCGGGTTCGAACTGCTCGGCCAGCAATCCCATCGGGTCCATCTTGCCCCGGGTGTACATCACATCGAAATATCCCAGGAATTTTCCGGCTTCCACCTGCTGTCCGCCCCATACCATCCACATCCAGTTCCCTTTGGCCTGTTGTCCGGCTGTAACGGAATAACGAAGAGATAACATCTCATCCAGATAGCTGCTGTTCCATCCCAGGTTATAGAAAGAAGGAGATTTGCTGCGGTTATCGTTGCCGTTCGTCACTTGTACACAGATCTCCTGTGTTCCGGTAGGTTCATAGCTGACGGCGACTCCTGTAAAATAGCATTCCATCCAGTCATTCATATCACTGTAATCGTAAATCCGGTAAGGATATTCGTCGTATTCGAAACCACCCCAGGCAGCATCCTGCTTTCCGGCAGTGACGGAGAATTTTTCGGAGAGTTGGAAGTTCACCCACGCATTCTCGATATAAGAACCGAATCCGTTGGCACGCACCCATTCATTCCGGTAACAGAGCACCTGGCGGTAGGCATAGGAAAGCCAGGGGAGGACGGTGCCGGTCGCTTCCACCTTGAAATCATTCAACAGAAAACGGTCGCGTTCGGTTTCCCCGGAAAGCGCTTCGTTATAAGAACCATGAGTTTCGAGCGACAGTTTGAATACTTCCGTATTGTTAGGAATTAACGTCTTCTGCGAAGTAGCGGTAAAAGTAGTTCCCGTCAGCAAGGCCGACAGGCAAAATACAGTCAGTCGTTTCATGAATTTTTTCTGTTTGTTGATTTGGGGTGCAAAGATATATATAAACGGGTAATATGGCAATAAGAGAGTTTTTGCTCATTTGTCTTTTATCAGTCGCCTGATCGGGATTATCGAGAGCCAGTCATACTTCACCCGTATCTTCAAGAATGAGTTCGGAATGATTCCTACTGCATTTATTCAAAAGAACAAGGCCGGAAAGTAAAATTACCCTTGGGGTCTAGCCGGCTGCCTGGGACATACAATGACTTTGTTCCGGGGTAGAGTGATTTTCCCTTGATCTTCTATTCATATCACAGCTGTGATACAAAAGAAATCCATATGTGAAACAAACGGAATCCAACTGTGATATGAAAAGAAGACAGTAGTGATATGCAATACTTGTCTGTTTTTCTGTATTTAATTTTCTGTCTTTCCGATATGCTTCATTACCTTGGCATCCAGATAGAATATCAGTTCTTCGGCGATGTTGGTACAGTGGTCGCCGAAGCGTTCCATTTTGCGGATGACTCCGGCCATGTAAAGGCCGACCAGGGCACTTCCCGGATGCTTTTCTATGTAATCGGCAATGATCCTGGTCGAGTTATGGTTGATCTCGTCGATCAGGTTATCTTTCAGGAAGATACGTGATGCAATTTCAGAACTTTCCTTTTCGAATGCTTCCTGGCTGAGCATAAGCATACTTAGTAACTCCTGCAACATTTCTTCCACCCGGGTATCCTTTATCAGTTGTGGGTCGACGGGAACACTTTCCGGCAGGTTTCCGGCAAAGCGGGCGATGCTTTCGGCAAAGTCTCCCAAGCGTTCCAGGTTCGTGTTGATTTTGTACATGGCAAGAACGAAGCGCAGGTCGACGGCAACGGGAGCATATAAAGCAATGATATCTTCGCAGTCGCTGTCTATTTTCAACTCGAACGCATTTACCCGGCGTTCGCGGCTGATTACTTTGTAGGCCAGTTCCTTGTCTCCGGTTAGCATGGCTTCGCCGGCATTATATAACTGTTGGTGGACCAATGCCCACATCTCGCTGATGCTATTTTTTAAGGAGGCAATCTCCTGATCTATGACTTTCATATATAATCGTTCAATTTTTAATTCTTAATTTTCAATTACCCGAACCGTCCCGTAATATAATTCTGAGTCGATTCCTTCTCCGGATTGGTAAATATCTTACGCGTATTATCGAACTCTATCAGTTCCCCCAGATAAAAGTACCCGGTCTTGTCGCTGACACGGGCAGCCTGTTGCATATTGTGGGTAACGATTACGATAGTATATTCGCTTTTTAGTTCATGTATCAGGTCTTCTATCTTACCGGTAGAGATCGGGTCCAATGCCGAAGTCGGTTCGTCCATTAAAAGAATGGAAGGCGATATGGCCAATGCACGGGCGATACACAGACGTTGTTGCTGGCCGCCGGACAGGGCGAAAGCCGATTCTTTCAGTTTATCCTTTACTTCATCCCAAAGAACAACCTGTTTGAGGGTTTTGACGACAGTCTCTTCGATATAAGCATTGTCCTTTATCCCGTTTACCCGGAGCCCGTAGGCAACGTTTTCAAAGATTGTTTTCGGGAAAGGATTCGGTTTCTGGAATACCATGCCTACATTTTTCCGGAGCAGGTCGACCTTTTCTCCTTTTCCGTAAATATCTCTTCCGTCAATCAGGATTTTTCCGTCCATGTGCGTGTCGGGTATCAGGTCGTTCATCCGGTTGAATAAGCGCAGGAAGGTGGATTTACCACAACCGGACGGTCCGATAAAGGCGACCGACGTGTTTGCTTCAATTTGCATAGATATATTCTTTAAGGCATGAAAATCGCCGTAATAGAAATCTACATTCTGAGCATCAATCTTTATCATAATATAAATAATTTGTCAATATGCTAATATGCCAATGTGCCAATAGGGAAATATACAAACGTGCCAATATGCCGATGAAAAATGTATCAATAGGGGGCGAAATGTAAGCTTTTCTTTTATTGGCATATTGGCACATTTCCCTATTGGCCTATTATTTAGTTCATTTTTACTTTCCTGGCGAAATAGCCTCTCAGCGCATTAGCCAGTAAGTTTACGATTAATACGATTGCAATCAGTACCAGAGCCGTTCCGTAGGCCATGCCACGTGAGGCTTCGATGTCTGTTCCGCTGGTGGAAATGACATACAGATGATAGGGCAGGGCCATACACTGGTCGAAGATGCTTCCCGGCAGTTGGGGCAGGAAGTAAGCGGCAACGGTAAACAGGATAGGAGCCGTCTCGCCGGATACACGTCCGATAGACAGGATTAATCCGGTAATGATATTTGGAAAAGCCATCGGTAATACAACCCTGCGAATGGTCTGTAACTTGGTTGCTCCCAGTGCCAGACTGCCGTGTCGGAAAGAATCGTCGATGCTTTTGAGGGCTTCTTCCGTTGTACGGATAATCAGTGGTAAAGACATCAGTGCCAGGGTAAACGAACCGGCGATGATGGAGTCTCCCCAACCCAGGGTAACGACGAACAGGGACATTCCGAATAGTCCGAATACAACCGACGGTACACCGCTCAGGTTATTGGTCATAATCCGGATAAAACGGATGACTTTTCCGTTTGTCGCATATTCATTCATATAGATACCGCTCATGATTCCGATAGGGAAACTAATCAGGCTGCTGCCCAATACCAGATAAAGTGTTCCGACAATCGCCGGGAAAATACCTCCGGCAGTCATCCCGTCGGTCGGTGCTTCCGTCAGGAAATCCCAACTGATTACTTTTCCTCCCTGGATAATGATAAAACCGAGAATAAGGAAAAGAATGACAACAACCAGATAACTGAGAAGTGTGAATATACCGAACGCAACTTTCTGTGAAGTCCGTTTCTTTGTGTCAACATTGCCTAACTTTTGAACAGGTGTCATAGCTTAATCACATTTTTCTTTTGGATGAAATGTATTCTACCGTAATGCTTAACAGTAGTGTAATGATAAATAATACTGCCCCTAACAGGAACAATGCCTGGTAATGAGCTCCTCCGGCGGGTGCTTCTCCCAGTTCTGCCGCGATGGTTGCCGGAATGGTCCGTACGGGTTCAAAGAAGGAGGTCGGGATAACGGCCGCGTTTCCTGTTACCATCAGAACAGCCATTGTTTCTCCGATTGCCCGCCCGATGCCCAGGACGATTGCCGATGTGATACCGGATATGGAATAGGGGATGATTACCTTATAGATTGTTTGCCATTGGGTTGCTCCCAAGGCCAGACTCGCTTCTTTCATGGCACGCGGCGTGGTGCGCATGGCATCTTCGGCAACCGTGATAATGGTCGGCAACGCCATGATGGCTAGAACGACACTGCCGGCAAAGGCTGTTTCTCCAACCGGAAGGTTCAGCCCCTTCTGTATGAGCGGAACGATTACAACCAATCCGAAGAAACCGTATACGACCGAAGGAATCCCTGCCAGTAACTCAATAACCGGCTTCAGTATCTCCCGGGTCCGTTTATTTGCAATTTCTGCCAGGTAGATGGCAACGGCAATACCGAAAGGGAGCGAAAGAACAATGGCGCCGATACTGACCAGCAATGTTCCGAGCAACAGGGGGATCAATCCGAAGATTGGAGCAGGTGCAGAGGTCGGATACCATTTGGTGCCGGCGAAGAAGTCGGAAAGCGATATTTTCTCTTCGGGAAGAACGGTTCCCCTGAAGTCTTTCGCCAGATATTGCTGAGGAAAGAATGCGATGATTCCCGGCTCTTTGCTGACGAGTTCGCTGATTTTGTCGGGAACGTACTGAAATTCATCTCCCAACTCTTCTTCACTGTAATATTGCGTCAGGTCGGAAAAACGAAAGACCAGGATTTCTTCATCCTTGCCGTTAACCTCTTTCCAGTTGGTTATTTTGGCATCGAAAATATCCATGATTGTTTCCGGTGACAGATGACTCACATCGTTGCTCTTATTTACGACAAGCACGTATCCCTCTTCGACTACCGGGCTGTTGAAAAGGCCGGATGCTTCTTTAAAAAGAAAAAAGACAATCAGCAGAATCGTGAAACTGGTTACACCTCCGCTGATTAATAATCCTCCTTCTACAATTTTTTCAAAAAACTTTCTCACGTCATTAACCTCTTTGTTCTGAGTGCAAAGTAAGGTAACATGTATTAAAAATGGGTTAAGACGCTTTGAAGTAAATATTACATTGATGTTTCGAAAGTATTACAAGACCTGCTTAATAAGTAGACATTCGGCTACTTACTAAGCAGTGGGGTACTCTACTTATCGAGTAGACGAAGGCTTACTTAGTAAGTAAAGAAGGCATCCGGTTAGTAAGTAGAGAGGGAACAGTTCGGTAAGTAGATGCTTTTTCGATGGATGTTGTCGTTTTTTAGAATATAAACATGTATATTTGCCACAAACTTAAAAACTTAATAACCTATTTTTATCATGAACAAATTTCTTTCGTATGGTGTGTTTGCGTTCACAGTGCTATTGTCTTCGTGTGATTCGCAACCCAAACAAGAACCCCTTGCTGATGTGATTGACCGTGGTTTGAAAGCATCGACCGAACAGGCCCTTTTGATGGCTAAAGACCTGGAAGGCCAGGAAGGCCGTCTTCCCAAAGCAATCGGAAAGGACGGAAAACTGGAAACAAGCGACTATAGTTGGTGGTGCAGCGGTTTCTTCCCCGGCGAATTATGGTATCTGTACGAAAACAATCCGACTCCGGAATTAAAGAAATATGCCGAAATGTTTACAGACCGTGTGGAAGAAGTGAAGAATATCACTTACAGCCACGATGTCGGTTTCATGCTATATTGCAGTTATGGAAACGGTTATCGCCTGACTGGCAAACCGGAATATAAAGAGGTGATGCTGACCGGTGCCAATTCGCTGGCGACCCGTTTTGACGAGCGGGTGGGAGCTATCCGTTCCTGGGACTTCAATAAAAAAATCTGGCAGTTCCCGGTTATTATTGATAATATGATGAATCTGGAGTTTTTCAGTTGGGCTTCCAAAGCATCCGGCGACGACCGTTTTTATAAAATGGCTGTTTCTCATGCCGACAAAACAATGAATAATCATTTCCGTGACGATTATAGCTGTTATCATGTGATTTCATACGATACGATAACCGGTGTTCCTCATAAGAAACAAACCCACCAGGGAGCTGCCGACGAATCAGCATGGGCCCGTGGACAGGCCTGGGCGTTGTATGGCTTCACCATGATGTATCGCGAAACCGGCAAACCTGAATATCTGAATCAGGCTAAACATATTGCGGCATTTATCATGAACAATTCGAATATGCCGGCAGACAAGGTTCCGTATTGGGATTTTGATGCTCCGGGTATCCCGAATGTGCCGAGAGATGCATCTGCCGCGGCTATTATGGCTTCTGCACTGATTGAACTGAGCCAACTGGATAAGAGCGAAGATGCAAAAAGCTACCTCGATTTTGCAGAACAGCAGGTTCGTTCTCTGACAACCCCCGAATATCTGGCTGCGAAAGGAACGAACTGTAATTTTGCTTTGATGCATTCCACCGGCCATTTCCCCGGAAACAGCGAAGTGGATGTTCCGTTGAGTTATGCTGACTATTATTATGTGGAAGCATTGATGCGTTTAAAGAAACTGACTGAAAAATAATGCTATTATGACAAATCTTCTGAAAACAACCGCTATTTTGGTTTGCTGCCTCTGCATCTCTTTCGCAGGAAAAGCGCAGCAAAACGGTACCCAGGACCGTGCCTTCTGGGTAGAAACATTGACACGTATCGCTGACCCGGTATTGACAAACCTGAGCAACAATACGTTGAAAAAGAATATGCCTTACGAGTCTTTATCGAAAGACAGAAGTGACTTCTCGCATCTGGAAGCGGTAGGCCGTCTGGTATGCGGTATTGCCCCCTGGTTGGAACTGGGACCGGACAATACGCCCGAAGGACAACTGCGTGATAAATATATCAAACTGACAGTGAAAGGCCTGAAGAATGCCGTAAACCCGGATTCTCCCGATTATCTGGTCTTTGGAAAACCGTATCAGCCGTTGGTGGATGCCGCTTTCCTGGCTCAGGGATTGTTGCGTGCCAGAACCCAGCTGTGGGATAACCTGGACCCGCAGGCTAAGGAGTGGATGATTACGGAATTTAAACGTAGTCGTGCCATCAAGCCTTGGGAAAACAACTGGCTGTTGTTTGCTTCTATGGTCGAGGCCGCTTTGCTGGAATTTACCGGCGAATGCGATATGGACCGCCTGACGTATGGTGTCAAGAAGTTCCGTGACGAATGGTATAAAGGAGATGCGCTGTATGGTGACGGTCCTGCTTTCCACATGGATTATTATAACAGTTTTGTTATCCATCCGATGCTGACAGATGTTTTGCTGACGATGAAAAAGCATAACCTGGAAGGGGCGGATTTTCTCGATGTGCAATTGCCGCGTTTAACCCGTTATGCCGAACAGTTGGAACGTTTTATCTCGCCGGAAGGAACCTTCCCGGTAGTAGGCCGTTCTATCGTGTATCGTTTTGGCGCGTTTCATGCATTGGCACAAGCCAGTTTGATGCACGTGCTTCCGGAAAGGGTGAAACCGGCCCAGGTACGCTGTGCTATGACGGCTGTTATCCGTAACCAGATGAAATCGCCGAAGAACTTTGATGCAAACGGTTGGCTGCGTGTTGGTTTCACCGGTGAACAAATCGATATGTCAGAGTCTTATATTAACACAGGGAGTGTTTATCTGTGTGCCGTAGGTTTGCTGTCTTTAGGATTGCCGGCTACCGACGAATATTGGTCGGCCCCTTACACCGAATGGACGAATTTGCGTGCCTGGAAGGGCGAAAGCGATGTAAAGGCAGATCATGCGCTTAAGTAATTGAAAATGAAGAATTGAAAATTGAGAATTAAATACAGATAAGAATATGAAAACAAATTATGAATTGCGTTATGCTGCGCATCCGGAAGATGCCAGGCAATATGATACGAAACGTATTCGTCGGGATTTCCTGATCGAAACTGTTTTCGCGCCGAATGAAGTGAACATGGTTTATTCCATGTACGACCGTATGATTGTTGGCGGCGCCATGCCTGCCGGCGAAGTGTTGCAACTGGAAGCGATTGATCCGTTGAAAGCTCCTTATTTCCTGACACGCCGTGAAATGGGTATTTTCAACGTGGGTGGTCCCGGTATTGTAAAAGCCGGCGATGCCACTTTCGAGCTCGATTTTAAGGAAGCTCTTTACCTGGGTTCGGGAGATCGTGAAGTGACTTTTGAAAGCAAGGATGCAAAGAATCCGGCTAAGTTCTATTTCAACTCGACTACGGCTCATCGTAATTATCCGGATAAGAAAGTGACGAAAGCGGATGCCGTTGTTGCAGCTATGGGTTCACTGGAAATGTCGAACGACCGTAACATCAATAAGATGATCGTGAATCAGGTATTGCCTACCTGCCAGTTGCAGATGGGTATGACCGAACTGAAACCGGGTAGCGTGTGGAATACGATGCCGGCTCATGTTCACAGCCGTCGTATGGAAGCATATTTCTATTTCGATATTCCGGAAGACCAGGCCATTTGCCATTTTATGGGTGAGGTGGATGAAACCCGCCATATCTGGATGAAGGGCGACCAGGCTGTTTTGTCTCCCGAATGGTCTATCCACAGTGCAGCAGCTACGCACAACTATACTTTTATCTGGGGTATGGGCGGCGAAAATCTGGACTATGGCGATCAGGATTTCTCTAAAATTACGGACTTAAAATAATATGCCAATGGGGAAAATGTGCCAATGTGCCAATTCCCCGTTGCTATAAATAAAAAAATCAGTGTTAACTGCTTGTGCGTTTATTGGCACATTGGCATATTGGCACATTAACACATTATTTATTATGGTAAATTTTTCATTAGAAGGTAAAGTAGCCCTTGTAACAGGTGCTTCTTACGGAATTGGTTTTGCGTTGGCTACTGCTTTTGCTCAGGCTGGTGCAAAGATCGTTTTCAACGATATCAAACAGGAACTGGTGGATAAAGGTATAGCTGCTTACAAGGCGGAAGGAATCGAAGCAAAAGGGTATGTTTGCGACGTGACTAGCGAAGAGCAGGTAAATGCAATGGTTGCCCAGATCGAAAAAGAAGTAGGCGTTATCGACATCCTGGTAAACAATGCCGGTATCATCAAACGTATTCCGATGCACGAAATGAGTGCTGCCGAATTCCGTCAGGTAATCGATGTGGACCTGAACGCTCCGTTTATCGTTTCTAAAGCCGTTATCCCTTCTATGATAAAGAAAGGTCACGGAAAAATCATCAACATCTGTTCGATGATGAGCGAACTGGGACGTGAAACAGTTTCTGCTTATGCGGCTGCAAAAGGCGGTTTGAAGATGCTGACACGTAATATCGCATCCGAATACGGTCAATATAACATCCAGTGTAACGGTATCGGTCCGGGTTATATCGCAACTCCGCAAACGGCCCCGCTTCGTGAAACTCAGCCGGACGGCTCACGTCATCCGTTCGATTCTTTCATTATCGCGAAGACTCCGGCAGCCCGTTGGGGAACTCCGGAGGATCTGATGGGACCGGCTGTGTTCCTGGCTTCCGATGCTTCCGATTTCGTAAACGGACATGTATTATATGTAGACGGCGGTATCCTGGCTTATATCGGAAAACAACCCTGATAAATACCGGATAAAGACTCGTTTGTCTTACTGATATAAAAGATTCCTTCCGAGAGAAATTCGGTTTTCTTTCGGAAGGAATTTTATTTTCTCTCAGATGGAGTAAAAAGAATTACTGATTACGTAAGTATGATTATTATAAGATAATAATTATCTTTGCGTAAAAAGATAATTGTATGCTTCTGATAAATAATCCATTTGTAACAAGCGGCTATATTGCTCCCGAATATTTCTGTGACCGTGAAAAGGAAACGGAAGAGTTGCTTCGCTGGCTGTTGAACGAGAATAATGTGGCTATCATTTCTACCCGCCGTATGGGAAAGACCGGATTGATTCAGCATTGTTTTCAATTGGCAGAGGTGAAAGATCATTATTATACTTTTCTTATTGACATCTATGCAACGAAGACACTCCGCGAGTTTGTTTTTCAATTGGGAAAAGCTATTCTTACTGCTTTAAAACCTAAGGGACGGAAGACGTGGGAATTGTTCATTAATAGTCTGACATCGTTGAAGGCTGGATTCACCTTTGATATGTCTGGTATGCCTCAATGGAATATAGAGTTGGGAGATGTCAAATCACCGGAGACGACGCTGGATGAGATATTTCATTATCTTTCCTTATCAGACAAACCTTGTATTGTTGCAATTGATGAGTTTCAGCAAGTCGCTCAATATCCGGAAAAAAATACGGAAGCATTGCTCCGTACCTATATTCAGCATTGTCCTAATGCCCGCTTTGTGTTTGCCGGTTCTCAGCGTCATCTGATGGGAGAGATGTTTATCAGCCCGGCCCGTCCTTTTTATCAGAGTGTGTCGATTCTTCATTTGGCAGCTATTGATAGGCAAAAATATATCGAATTTGCCCGGCATCATTTCAGAATGGCTCAAAAGGATATAGATGAGGAGGTTGTAGCTTCTTTGTATGATCGTTTTGAAGGAATTACCTGGTATCTTCAGAAAATATTGAATATCCTTTTTGCTGTAACTCCCCCCGGTGAGGTTTGTAATAAAGAGATGATTGAGCAAGCCATACATTTTATCCTGGATTCTTATTCGTTTACCTATTCGGAATTGCTCTATCAGTTACCGGAAAAGCAAAAAGAATTACTGATTGCAATCTGTAAGGAGGGAAAAGCGACCGCATTAACTTCCGGGAAATTTATCCATAAATACAGTTTACCATCGAGCAGTTCGGTTCAATCTGCTTTAAAAGGTTTGTTGGAAAAGGATTTTGTAACCAAAGAAGGGGCTTTTTATATGGTTTATGACCGTTTCTTCTCTTTGTGGCTGAGACGTATGTAATATATTGCAGTTACAATCCTTAAAAACTCGTTTAAAACGAGATTTGAGTCTCTCATCGATTTGAACAAAAAAGTCCCGAAGTGCCAAAACACTTCGGGACTTCATATGATATAAAAAGTCGCAATTACTTATTATACTTGCTCCAGTCTACATTGTGCATATCGCCGCTAGCAGCCAGTTCTTCGTGGAATGCGAAGCAACATTTCAGGTTTTGCGGGGTATGGCCCTTTACGCCCATTGCCAGATATTCTCTTAACAGAGGTTTGTAATCCGGGTGAACGCAATTGTCGATGATACAGTTGGCACGTTCGATCGGAGATTTACCGCGCAGGTCGGCTACACCGTATTCGGTGATGATGATCTTCACTGAGTGTTCGCTGTGATCCAGGTGAGATACCATCGGAACGAAAGCGCTGATCTTTCCCTCTTTCGCTGTAGAAGGAGTAGTGAAGATAGACAACATCGCTGAACGGGTAAAGTCGCCCGAACCACCAATACCGTTCATCATTCTTGTACCTGATACATGAGTAGAGTTGATATTTCCGAAGATGTCAGCTTCCAATGCTGTGTTGATAGCGATCAGGCCTAAGCGGCGGGCTACTTCCGGATTGTTGGAAATTTCCTGCGGACGAAGAAGGATCTTGTCCTTGAAGAAATCAAGATTTGCATAGATTTCGCGAATTACTTCATTACTTACAGATAATGAGCAACCGCTGGCAAATTTAACGCGGCCTTCTTTCATCAGACTGATTACCGCATCCTGGATAACTTCAGTATATACATTGAACGCAGGAATATTCTTGTTGGCTCCCATACAGCCCAAAACAGCGTTGGCAACATTACCTACACCACTCTGTAACGGAACGAATTCTTTCGGCAGACGGCCGGCTTCGATTTCACTTACCAGGAAGTCGGCAACATTTTTACCGATTGCCATTGTGACATCGTCCAGCGGAGAGAATTTACCACCTTCGTTTGGCTCTTCTGTCTTAACGATACCGACGATCTTAGCCGGATCAACCTTCACATAAGGAGTACCGATACGGTCGGAAGGAGTATAAACAGGAATTTCACGACGGTAAGGAGGATCAGCCGGTTCATAAATATCATGCATACCGCGTATTTCTTTCGGGTGGCGGCTGTTCAATTCAATGATGATGCGGTCAGCCATCCGGCAGATAGTCGGAAGGATACCGACACCGCTCGTCGGAACGATTTCACCGTCTTCGGTTACATCAGCAGCTTCAACGATGGCAACGTCGATTTTTCCCAGGAAACCGTAACGCAGGTCTTGTGCAAGTTCAGACAGGTGCATATCGAAATATTGTGCCCCGTGAGAATTCAGTAAAGCGCGCAGATCCTTATTTGACTGGTATGGAGTACGGAATTTGATTGCATTGGCACGAGCCAGTTCACCGTCCAGCTTGTCTCCGGTAGAAGCACCGGTAAACATACCGATCTGGAAAGGATTGCCTTTTTCATGTTCCTCCATCGCTTTTTTAGCAATGGCTCCCGGAACAACTTTCGGACATCCGGCAGGGGTAAAACCACTGAATCCTACGTTATCGTTGTGATGTACGAACGAAGCAGCTTCTTCAGCTGTAATGAATTTTAAAGCCATGATATTATACTGTTTTTATATTAGATAAATACTTGTTAGTCAGCTAAACGGCTGCAAAGGTATTAAAAAAGAATGTAGATCAGTACTTGCGGTTGAGTATTTCTGAATAAATAACAGCTTTTCTTAACTCTTCGGCGTTATTGAACTCTATATCTTCCAGCATGGAGTGTTCCTCTTCGGCAGGGAAGTTCATAGGTTGGGATGAACTGACTTTTGACTTTTGGATTTCCTGCTCGGTGGATAAAAATGGTTTTGAGGCAGGTGTCTTTTTTTTCTTTTTATGGATCGGTGCAGTGGGTGCTTCCGGCTTTTGAGGGGTAGTAGCTTCTTCCAGAATCTCCCAAAAACCTTTTCCCGAAGAGGTATTTTCCTCCGGGTATGTATCGTGTCCGGGCTGTCCGAGGACTTGTGTCGGGCGCTTTTTTTTGTTTTTTGAACTGAATAAACCGCTTATTGCTGCAATTATCAGAAAAACAATATAGATCCAATCGCCTACGTTATCCATAACTTTGATTATTTTTGCACTCCAAATGTACGAAGAATTATTGAATAGTGAAAGAGGTAAGAATTATAAAGGGTATAAAAGTAAATAAGGGTAACTTCACAGCCACCCTTATTCGATTTAACCAAAACCTTAACTATGAAAAAATTTACGTTTTTCGTATGCAAATATAGTGCTCGGAATTGAACTGTGCAAACCTTTGGAGGTTTATTTTTATAGAATACAAGATTTTAAATTTTATTAACGAGAACGAAATGACGAATCAGGAAAATGGCGTAGACTTAAAATCTACAGCCGCAAATGAGGAAAAAAAGTTGTTCATCGAGACCTACGGGTGCCAGATGAATGTAGCGGACAGTGAGGTGGTCGCCTCCATTATGAAAATGGACGGATACACCCTGACTGACAAGATTGAAGATGCTGATGCTGTCTTCGTAAATACCTGTTCTGTGCGTGATAATGCGGAACAGAAGGTTTATGGGCGACTACAGTATTTCCAGTCGTTGAAACGCAAAAAGAAATCGCTGATCGTCGGCGTACTGGGATGTATGGCCGAACGGGTGAAAGAAGAGTTGATCAATGTGCATCATGCAGACCTCGTGGTCGGGCCGGATTCTTATATGGATTTGCCGAATCTGGTCGGGGCTGTCGAACATGGAGAAAAGGCGATCAATGTGGAACTTTCCACACAGGAGACCTACAAAGATGTAATGCCGCTGAAGCTGGGTGGCGTGCATATCTCCGGTTTTGTGTCGATCATGCGCGGATGTAATAATTTCTGTACCTATTGCATCGTGCCCTATACCCGTGGCCGGGAACGTAGCCGGGATGTGGAAAGTATCCTGAATGAGATCCGGGATATGCGCGATAAAGGTTTTAAAGAAGCCACCTTGCTGGGGCAGAATGTCAACTCATATGCTTTTGAAAAAGATGGTGAAACTGTAACATTCCCGATGTTACTGGAGCGGGTAGCGCTGGAAGCTCCGAATATGCGTATCCGTTTTGTGACCTCCCATCCGAAAGATATGAGCGACGATACGCTTCGTGTGATTGCCGCCCATAATAATATATGTAAGTATATCCATCTTCCTGCCCAATCCGGCAGTTCGAAGATTTTGAAAGTGATGAACCGTAAATATACCCGTGAATGGTATCTGGACCGTATCGCTGCTATCCGTCGCATCGTGCCGGAAGCATCTATTGCTACCGACCTGTTCTGTGGTTTCCATTCGGAGACGGAAGAAGACTATCAGGAAACACTTTCGCTGATGCGTGAAGTGAGGTATGATGCCGCTTTCCTGTTCAAATATTCGGAACGTCCCGGAACCTATGCCGCCAAACATCTCCCGGATACCGTTTCGGAAGAAGAGAAAGTACGCCGTTTACAGGGTATGATCGATTTGCAGAATCAGTTATCCGAGGAAAGCAACCTGCGTGATATCGGTAAAGAGTTTGAAGTGCTGATCGAAGGATTTTCCAAGCGTTCGCGTGAACAGTTATTTGGCCGTACCAGCCAGAACAAGGTGGTTATTTTTGATAAGAAGAATTATAAAGTCGGTCAGTTTGTGAAAGTACGGATCAATCGTGCGTCTTCAGCAACGTTATTTGGTGAAACGATAGACTAATTGAATTGTATATCAAGTAGATAATAAGACACGGCTTTATGTCAGATTCTGATAAAAGCTGTGTCTTTTTTTATTCATAAGTAATTAGTTCTGATAGAACTAACCCATTTATGACACGCAAATATAGTTTATTTTAAACAAGTTAGCTCTATTATTAAAGAAAAACGATATTTGACTCTGTTTTATAAGTCCTTATTAATCAGTCTCTAAAAAGATATAAATACCTCAGTTCTATCAGAACTAATGCATTCTGTATTGTCTGTAGATACATGAAATATATAGTTTCTGATGGAATGAAGAGTGAAATGAGGTATGTAGAATTGTCTGATGCTCAATTGTGGAAATTGATAATTGAAAAGGATAAAGTTGCGTTTGAACAACTTTACCGGCGTTATTATTCTCCATTATTGGCATATGCTCTTTCTTTCTGTAATGATGAAGATATGGCAAAAGATTGCATTCAGGATTTATTTGTAAAGTTGTTTGTTTCAGAAACATTATCTTCGATTGAATATATTAGGGCCTATTTGTATAAATCACTTAGAAATCTTTTACTCGACAAATCGAGTAGGGTGGTTGGTAGTGTTAGTTTAGAAGAAAATATGGTTGCTGATTTTCTGGTGGAAGATGTAGAATTGGTACGATTGTTTGAAAAGGAAGATGACTATCTAGAGAAAAGTAGATTGTTGATGAATGCCTATAACCAGTTATCGGCGAACCAAAGGAATGCAATATATCTTTATTTTATCAAAGAGTTTTCGTGGGATGAAATGGCTGTGTCTTTAGATATTAATCCACATTCATGTATGAATTTGGTAGCCCGTGCTGTTGCCAAATTGCAAAGGATGGTGGTAGGAGAGAAAAAAAAATAAATTTTTTATTTAAAAAATCGGCATAAGACGCAAAGAAAAGCAAAGTTCTACTTAAATAATTGGAGGTCAGTATTTTGTATGTAGGACGGATTGAAACAAGCTTTGGCATAAAACGCTTGAAAATCCCCCTTTCAGACAAAGTTCGGCTACTAAGCAGCTACCAGTCCTAAAGAGGATATATGGAATATAACAAGTTCTGTTTCATAACTTTGCGTTGTTTTGCATAACTCTTGGTAACAAATAATTAACTACCTTTAGAAACGAAAATTTTAGAGTTATGAAAACAAAGAGAAGTACGTTTGCAACCTCGTTCTACATCAAGAGATCGGCAGTGAGAAACCGGGACGGAAAAGCCCCCATCATGGTGAAGATCTCCATTGATGGGGATGACAAAGCATTGGGAACCAAACTATTCGTTACGCCGGATTTATGGGAGAATGGTAAGGCAAAAGGCAAGTCCGCCGAGGCGACAGAGATAAACGGGCAGCTCAAAGAAGTCAGTACCCGGCTTACCAACCACTATCACCGCATCCTCCGGGAAGAGGATTTTGTCACCGCCGAAAAGCTGCGTAACGCCTTTCTGGGTATCGGTGTGATGGAAAACTGCATCCTGAAAGATTTCGAGAACATGAACCGGGAATTTGAGGCGATGGTGGAGAAAGGACAGCGTGCCAAATCCACTTACAACAAGTACTTGGCCGTGTACAACCATTTTGCCACCTTCCTTTGGGAGAAGAAGAAACGAACCGATATGGCTTACAAGGAACTGACAAAGGAGATTATCACCGATTTCGATAAGTACCTGCGCGTGGAAAAGGGATTGAGTGACAACACTCTTTGGATATACACCATGCCACTGCTCAGCCTGACAGACAAGGCATGGCGGCGTGGTATCGTCCGTTCCGACCCTTTCGGTGAGTACAGCCTTGAAATGCAGGAGACAGACCGGGGCTACCTCACGGAAGAGGAACTGCGCACCCTGGCTAACGCCGTGTTCGTGAAAAAACAGACCAACCTCGTACGTGACATGTTCCTCTTCGGGTGCTTCACCGGACTTAGCTACATTGATATAAAGACACTCACCCATGACAAGATCCAGCGCATGGACTTCGACGGCGAGGAGTGGATCATAACCCGACGCACCAAGACCCGTGTGTCGAGCAACGTTCCCCTTATGGAAATAGCCAAGGAACTGATAGAAAGGTACAAGGGACTTGCCGGAGGCGATTTCGTATTTCCCATGCCCTCTAACGGTACATGCAACAAGCATCTCAAACAGATAGCCAAAGCCTGCGGCATCAGCAAGGAGATCGGATTCCACGCCGGCCGCCACACCTTCGCCACGACCGTCTATCTCTGCAACGGCGGCACGATAGAGGCGCTCTCCAAGATACTCGGTCACAAGCACATCAGCACCACGCAGATCTACGCTGAAGTAACCAACAAGATGGTAAGTTCAGATTTCCGGGCAATCTCTGGCAACCTCGCCGCCATGCAGCGGAGCGTACTGGAGAAAAGGGACAGGAAGCAAGGCAGGAAACAGGTGCACCGGTCCCTCCGGGAAACGGCTTGACACCTTTCTCCATGCGAAACACGGCAAAGGCAGGAACCCCGATACAGTGCTCCTGCCTTTGCTGCATTTTCCGATGTATATCCCCGTGCGTTTATGTTGGACTTTTCCCCCGTTTGCGCTTTTGTCTCATGTCCACGTAATTTTCTTCCAGCATACGCAGCAGATCCGACTGGCGGTAAAGCGTCTTGCCTGGCAGCGATATGTACGGGATCAACCGTTGTGTGCGGTAGCCCTGCAACGTCCTTGACGTGATATGTAACATTCTGCACACATCCTCACCCGTGAAATAGACCTCGCCGTTCATCGCCGGACGGAAATGCGCCGTCACCGTATCAATATACCTCATGCCCTCTTCCAGAGCCTCGAAGTACGCACGTACCTCTTCCGTGTCTTTTGTTATCACTTCCATGTCACTCGTCCTCCATTATTTCCCGGCTCATGGATTCCACGAATACCTCCACGTCCTCCGTCCGGTAGTAAATCTTATGGTTGATCTGGCTGTACGGCAGCAGTCCCCGGTCACGGTAGGTCTGCAACGTCCGTTTACTGATCCCCAGTTTCTCGCACACGTCCGCCCCGTCCATCCAGTTCATCTTCCCGGGCGGGCGGTAACGGGCGCAAAGTTCCTTCACGTGCCGTGAGAAGCAGCCGAACCGCTCCTTCATCTCCTCAAAGGTCTTCTTTTCAATACTTACTATTTCCATCGTTCTGATACATTTTTCATTATACTTCCCTGCAAATATATGGATTCATATAAAACTATGTATCAAAACCGTATAGCTTGTCAGCGTTTTGCTTCACGTTCGTAGCCTTGTCGTACCCCAAACGATGAAAGGCGGGGAAAAGTCCTACATAAACGTACCCAGTTCAAGGGTACGCACGAGAACGGAATCCATAGCACCAATTCCGGATGGTTCAAAGGAAAATGTGTACTACGCACCGACTTCACCCTCATCCAGCCACGATGCAAGTTGATGGGGCACGGGGCAAATTTCGTCACCGGCTTGCCCCTTGTCAAAGCCATCTCTTTCGAAAACGGACTGGAATAGTTATTTTACTTTTGCGGTAATTTCATCTATCAGGTTCGTGATCTTCTCAATGGAATACTTTTCTATCAATCTCCTGTTTGCCGCTTCTGCCTTTAGTCTTTCATTGATTAATTTTAGTTGTGGCAAATCTGATTGACAATATTTGCTCAAGTGTTCTATTTCACTGCCCCAAGAGGTATATTTATAACGGAACTGTAAAAAATGCAGAAAGGTGTTACGTGATTCGTTGGACAATCCCAAAATACTTTTTGAAACCTTATCCGCATCAGCCTCTTGGAATATTGAAGTATCCCTATAAAGACGCTGTTTGACCGGGACTACATCATTCAATGCCGGATTCAGGCGTTCGCAAGTTTCATCCGTCAGATTTTCCAGCATGACAGACACTTTATTAGGGCATTTCTTCAATCTTTGCCCGAATAGTTTTTGAAAATACGCAACCAGTCCATTCAAAATTCGATCTGAACCAATATTAGAATGATTCCTTCTTGTACCCGCATGTACCTTTGAGTTACAATTCAACAAACCCTCCATGTCGCTGATACCTTCCATCAGCCTGTCTATGGAGTGCTTGCCTTGGGCTATGATGTCTTCCTCGGATACGTGAACAAGGTTGTCGCTATATAAAACCGATAGTACAGATATAATGACAAACAATTCTTTTAGATCAACGCTTTCATCCGCAAAGTAATATCGTACCGTTTCCCCGTAGTGTTTCTCGTATTCCCCGTTATTCAGTCTCCAATAGTCGTACAGGTAATCCCAACTGTTCAAACTTGCGTCTTCGGCTGCAAAATATTGTTGCAGGTAGGTCGTGTCAAAATACCCGCTTTCCAGATAGCAGACAATTTCATTAACGATGAATCTATCAAAAATATCCAACTGTTTACCTATCTCTATAAAACGGTATTTGGAGAGGATTTTTTCACGCTCCTCATCTTTCTCTTTATCCGGGAACATGTCATACAGGCTGTTGAATAGGCTTCCGATCCGAGTATTCCCACCCTTATACTCGCAGTAAACGGCGACAAAATTTGCCAACAACGATGTTATGACAAGTTTGTACTTGGGAGATTTATGATAATGCTCCGGCAAAGCCATGGCTATCCTGTGATAATCGTTTAGACATTGCCGCAGGACTCTTAAATTATCGAATTTAGAGGCATGGAATATCTTGATGATAAGCTCTTTGTTCTCAGACAAGAGGTTCCTGTTGTTGGTGGATATCTCGCCAATGAAGAAATCGAGTGTCTCCCCTATATTTAATTTGATCTCAAAAGTGCGCCCGATAGTCTTTTCCTTGAAATCCTTGAATTTCAACTTGCACTTATCGTCCTCTTTTTCGGAAATCTTGTTCTCATCGCCAATGATGATGACCTTGCATTTACAATGTTCCGAAAAGTAATTGATGTATCCCAACAAGGTTTCCAGTTTTACATCACATCTTTCAAGGTCGTCAAAAATCAGAATCTTGTTTCCTTTTATTTCGGAATTTTCTTCTTTCAACAACAAAATGGAGTCCAAGTCACAGGTTACACTCCCTTCATCCTTTCCGTCACCGTCGATGTCATATTTCAAAGCGATTTTCGAGGCGGCTTTTAATATATTCTTGGCAAGTTTCATTCCCTTGCTGTACAGCCACGGGGATATTTCCTTGTTGACTTGTTCTGTGATTTGCTGGGTAGTGGTCAAACCATATAAAGACACATATATGGGCCGCCATTTTAACTTGTCCGCATCTTTATCGTTTTTCAGTTGCTTTATCCATTGGCGGATAAAAAACGTTTTGCCGCATCCCCAGGCACCTCGCAGCATGATGGCATATTGCGGATCGGATATTTCCGCATATTCATTTAAAAAGGTGAGTATGTTTCTATTCATAGCCATGTTCATTAGAGGTTTCAAAATTACGGAAAAGAGGCATAATTCTGATAACTTTTAAGAAATAAGTTATTACGGTCAATTCGTGTTTCCAGATGATTGTCGGAGCGTTCCCCTTCGGGTCGGGCTTTCCGCTGCAAGTCCTCGCTATGCTGTGGGCTTTCCCCTGCAATCCCTAACGTGGGTGAAAGGGTTTTCACTGTCTTGCGCTTACACCTTGGCGCACGGGCTGTCCCGTCCCGGCGTCCGCTGCCGACCACTCAGTGAGGCTGCATGGCCGAAACCGGACATCGGGGCGGAAGGACAAACGGAACACGGGGCTTCGGCTATCGCCGAAACTTCCTGTGCCCCGTCCCGCCCAAAAGAGTTCCCCGGTGTTTGTCCGGCAGCCGGAAGCTGACCGTCTTCCCATATACTTCTCCCGCACGTATGTCCTTGCCTCGGGAAACGGGCGTTCCCGGCTCTCCGGAAGGCTTCTTTTTCCCGCACCCGGCAAGTAACTGACCATTGACTGGAATGACTGACAGGGCATTTTTTCCCTAAGCTGATTGGGAAAACATTGACGAAGGTAGGCGGAGGTGAAAGCAAATCCGCAAAAAATGCCAAATCTCCACCCTGCGGGTAGTATTTACCATTTTTTCAGATGATTGCAATTCACCTTTTCCGCTATCAATGATTGTCAATGTTCTTCCCAATCAGCCAAGGGAAAAAAATTGGTTGGGGCGACAAGCGATGAAAACAGAGTAATAACGATTAAAATTTGTGAGTTATGGCAACAACGAACAGCACCATCGAAAAAATTGCACCGATGTTCACCGAGTTATTGATAAAGAAAATCGAGTGCCTGAAAACGGATTGGCAAAAACCGTGGATAACGAGCCTTGAACAAGGTTTGCCCCGCAACATCAGAGGGACGCTCTATAATGGCGGCAATGTCTTGATGTTATTGTTCTACACCGAGTTCATGAAATTCACTTTGCCCGTGTTCCTCACGTTCAACCAAGCGAAGGAAGAGGACTTGAGCGTCAGCAAGGGCGCACGATCGTTTCCCGTCTATTATTGGTTCAAGTTCGTGGTACACAAGGAGACGAAAAAGACAATCAAGTACGAGGAATACCGCAAGCTGCCCGCAACCGAGCAGGAAAATTACAAGGTCATCCCGCAGATGAAGTATTACAACGTCTTCAACATCGACCAGACCGATTTTGCAGGGAAATACCCCGAACGCTACGAGCGCATGAAAAAGGGAGAGCAGCCCGAAGACTATTCGGACAGAATGATTTACGAGGCGTTGGACGAGCTTGTCTATCTGCAAAATTGGTATTGCCCTATCAAGGTGCAGTATTCGGACAGTGCCTACTATTCGCCCTCTTCCGACCATATCGTTTGCCCGCAGCGTGAGCAGTTCCCGCAGGGAGCGGAGTTTTACGGCACGCTCCTGCACGAGATGGCGCACAGCACGGGAAGCCCCCAGCGACTGAACCGCACGTTCGGCTGCTTCTTCGGGGATGCGCTCTATGCCCGTGAGGAACTTGTCGCCGAACTTACCGCAGCCCTTTGCGGTGCGTTCTTCGGCTACGCAACCGCACCGCAGGAGAACAACGCCGCCTATCTGAAACACTGGCTCACCAAGCTAAGGGAGGAACCCGCCTTTTTGGTGGAGATATTGGGGGACGTGAACAAGGCGGCGAAGATGATTGCCGACAAGGTAACCGAACCGGTAAACGAACCCGCAGCAGCCTAAGCGGGACAACAAAGGAACAAGAGTATAAACCAACGGGCGGAGCAATCCGCCCCACTTAAAGACATAAGACGATGAAAACATTATCAGAAAAGGAATTTAACGGCTTTAACGTTAATGCGATGTTTACCGAAAGAGCGGAACGGGCGAAAAAAGAGCTGTCTCCACTCATGCAGGAGATAAGGAAGTACATACCCCAAGCGGAATACGGCTACCACGTGGAGAGCGGTGAATATCCCGCATTTTACGGCGTGCGCATAGAGTTCACGTATAACGGCATCCGTTTCCATGTGTGCAAGATATACAAAGAGAACAAATACAGGATAGCCGCCGACATGGAGCATTTTGAATATGTCAACCGCTACGACATCGAAAGGGCGGGCAACCAATACGAAAAGCCGTGCAATATCGGCGTGTTCACCGCCAAGAAAATAAACGATTGGATAAACTACTACACGCAGATATACAGGCAGGTGGAGCAAGAAAATGTGGAGAACTCGAAAAAGGTCGCCGATTTCTTGAAAAGTATCGAGAATGAACCCGTAAGATGGGAAGGGAACAACCATTCAAAAGGGACGATAATCCGCAACGGCTTGCGCTTCACTTTCTACATAGAGGAAGGACACCTCTATTTTGAACTGTCCCTAAGTTATCGGGGAACGGCTGATTACGACACGTTCCGGCTGATAGCCGATAACCGCTATATCCCGAAAGGAAACTATTAAACAACCACGGGCGGATTCCTCCGCCCGACAATACCCGAGAACATGAAAACGACATTCATTTACAGACTGGTTTACCGCCTAATCCTTTGGGCTTCGGCGGTGTACTTCCTCACCACCACCGCAGGGCAGTTTTTTGCCCTATCCGCTACTTTGCTTCTGTTAGGCTTCGTGGCACGGCTTGTTTTCGCCCTTGCGTGGCGGTTGTTTGTCGGCTTCATGTTCATCTTGATAATCATTCTTTTAATCATCTGAATCATGGAAGGAAAGAAGTTTAAACACAAGTATCTGCCGTACCTCACTTGCGTGGTCGTGGCAGCCACCCGAAAAGGGTACAAGGTTTTGGAAACCCAAGTTTTGGGCGGGCGCAGGAAGCCCAAAACAAAGACAGCCTACTACTACGACATTGATTTTGATAAAGAGCGTGGTTTGTGGCAGGAAGAAGGCAAGTAATAACCGATAAAAAAATATCAATATGGAAACAAGGACATTGGCAGAAAACGGAACACCCGTTACGAAAGAAAAGACGGTAGCCTTTTCGGGACACCGCACCAACCGTATAGCCAAGTTCACGGCAGACCGTGAGAAACTCTTTAGAGAGGTGGCGTTCGATACATTTGTAGCCATCGAGAGTTATTGTATCAAAAAAGGCTACCATACCTTTTTGTCGGGAATGTGCGAGGGCTTCGACCTTATCGCAGCAGAGGAAGTCTTGAACCTCAAAAAGGAATACCCGCATATCCATTTGAAATGCGTTCTCCCCTTCAAGGGACAAGCCGAGCGGTACACCCAGGCCGACAAGCGGCGTTATGACACCATTTTGGCGCAAGCCGATGAAGTGGTAACCTTGCAGGACGGATATACCGAGGGCTGTTTCCTACGCCGTAACGACTACCTTTTGGAAAACTCCGCTTTTCTGATGGTCTATTACGATTCGGTAGCCGTGGGCGGCACGTTCTACATCCTCAAACGGGCGGTAGAGCAGAAAAAGAAGTTCGCGAACGTGTGCTATAACCGCAGGTAAGCCGCAAGGGCGGACTTTCCGCCCGCTACTTTCTTTCGTGAGCCGGAGCGGGGAAAGAAAGATAGCAAAGAAACCGATTTCCCGACCGGAAAAAATTATCAAAAAGAACAAGAATAAACAATCAACTTAAAAACAAACGGATTATGAAGACAAAAGCAAATCAATCAGCAGCAGAGAGAAACATCACGATGGTAGCATTGGCAAACATTCAGCCGAGCGGTTTCAACCCACGCAAGCGTTTCGATGAAACGAGCCTTTACGAGCTTGCCGAGAGCATCAAGCGGCAGGGTGTGTTGCAGCCCATCACCGTGCGCCCCGTTGACGGGACAGACCGTTACGGGATTGTTTTCGGGGAACGCCGTTACCGTGCGTCCGTCATTGCGGGCAGGGACGAAATTCCCGCAATCGTTTCCGAGTTGTCGGACGAGGAAGCCGAGGAAATGGCGATTACTGAGAACTTGCAGCGCAAGGACGTGACACCCGTGGAGGAAGCCGCAGCCTATCAGCGGCTTATCGAGAGCGGACGCCACACCGTGCAGACCTTGGCGGTACTCTTCGGAAAGAACGAGAACTACATCCGCACACGGCTGAAATTCACCGCCCTTATCCCCGAAATCGCCGCCCTCTTGGATGCGGATGAAATCACCATCAGCGTGGCGGCTGAAATCTGCCGATACGGGGAGGACATTCAGCGTGAGGTGTACGAGAAACATTTGCAGGACGAGGGAACGTATAACAGTTGGCGGGGACTGAAAGCCGCCGATGTTGCAAGGCGCATTGAACAGAACTTCACCACCGACCTGCAATACTACCACTTCGACAAGGCCGAGTGCGCCACGTGCGCACACAACACCAATAACTTGCTGTTGTTCCATGACGGCGGGTGCGGGCATTGCGCCAACCGCACGTGTCTTGCCGAGATGAACGCCTCTTTCCTTATGGAGCGAGCTGTGCAAATCATGCGGAACCAGCCGGAGGTGTCGCTCTGCCGTGACTGCTACACCGCCAACGAGACGGTAGTAGAACGGCTAACCGCTTCGGGCTACGAGGTGGAGACCCTTGACAGGTACACCGCCTTTCCAAGCTGCCCCAAAGAACCCAAAGCCGAAAATTTCAACGACCCCGAACGCTACGGGGAAGCCCGCACCCGCTACGAGCAGCAATGGGCGGACTACATGGAGCAGGAGGAGGAAATCACCCGCAGGAGCGGAGCGGGGGAAATCACCGTCTATGCCAAAATCGGGCAGAAGGAGATTACATTCTGTTACGTGGAGAACGTGACAGAGACCGAGACAGCGGACGGAACGCCCGCACCCGCACCGCTCTCTCCCGTGGAGAAATTGGAGAAGCAGGACAAGCGCAATAAGGAAATCGCACTCGAACGCACGGTGGAGGACACCAAGAAACAGATGTAATAAGCAAATTTTAAATCGTCATTTTTCGGTAAAGTTAAATCACCATCTAATAATAGAGACTATCAGTTTATACTATTGATTACATTTTAATGTCGGTCATCTTTGGCTGGGGGTACCCCCAGCCAAAGATGTGTCTTTTTCCTCTTCAAAAATGGATTTTCGGTTTCCCATCCGGTAGCTTTGCCCGGTGAGTTTTATGACCTCGCAGTGATATAACAGCCTGTCCAGTATTGCTGAAGCCAGCACTTCGTCATCCAGCGTTTTGGCCCATTCGGTGGGTGCCTTGTTCGTGGTAATTATCAGTGAGGCTTTCTCGTGAAGCGTGTTGATCAGATTGAAGAATCCTGCGGCATCCTCTTTTTTCACCGGGAAGAGCATTATGTCATCGATGGCTACCAAGTCGGCTTTGAGCAGACGGTTGTATGCGCTCATGGCCGAAGGCATCAGCGTTTTCATCTTGATGGTGTTTATGACATCCTCCATCGTGACCATATACGCCTTGTATCCCTGCCCCACAGCTTCGTACACAAGTCCTGCGGCGATAAAGGTCTTACCTGTTCCGGAAGGTCCCATGAGTATCAGGTTGTAATTCTGTTCGAGCCACCCCAGCCGGCGCAGTTCACGCAATCTTGGTGCGGTTATACCTTGCGAGTAGTTGTGGTCGAAAAGGTCGAGGTCGTGTCTTGCCGGCAAGGCCGCCGCTTTCAGCCGCCGTTGGAAGTCCTTGCTGTCTCTTTCCTGAACCTCGCGGGAGAGCAGGTCATGCAGGAACTCGACATGGTTTTTTCCCTGCTCCTGCGCCAGATGAGCTTCTGATTCCAGCAGGCGTGGCAGAGCGTACAGGCGCAGACGCGAGCACAGGTTTTTGATTTGTTCGTTTGTTATCATACGAAAAGGGTGTTAAAGGTGGATATGTCTGTTTTCTCGGGGATCATGGCGGATGTATCAGCCCCGGGAACCGGCTCGGTTTCCGTCCGGACCTCAATGGGGGGTTCTCCTTTACGGATCCTGAGGGTCTCGGCTACCTCCATCAGGCTGCATCCGTTGAAGACACCTGCTTTAAGGCACTCGTCAAAAGCTTCGGTAAGCGTGATGTCCGAGTATGCCGCGTGGCGCCGGACTATAAACTGGAGGTTGTCGCGGTAATTACGGGCCTTATGCACACGTAGTTGTAATAAATATGTATCAATCACCGTGCTTGCGGGAAGTTCTTTGCGTACAAAAGCCTCATAATCATCCAGCGAGGCTTCGCGGTCACGCCGGTGGGAGGTATTGCTTACCAGACGCCCCTTATCTCCGCTTATTTTGTGAACGGCAAGGGTTTTGCCTGTCTCATGGCTGTAGATATATAGCCGGCCTTCTTTTTCTTCGATATAGACCAGCGTCTGATGGCCGTGGTAGGTGCCTGTGGGAACGCTGTAATAATTGCCCCGGTAGGTTATCACGTTGTCCTTTCGCACGTGATGCGGCAAGAGGGTTTCGCAAGGAACAGTCGGGACTCCCTTATAAGGCATGAGGTGTCCTTTTTCCGTCTCAAACTCCTCAGACGGGACACGACGTATGCCGTGATGTTCCGTGCCGTTGGCCGTGCGTTCCAACCAGCCAAGGACTTCCTTGTTGAGCAGGTCCATGTCAACCAACTCGCGGCCGCGAAGGAAGTTGTATTTCACATATTTGACGACATTCTCTATCTTACCTTTGCTCTGGGGATCGGATTTGCGACAGAACACGGGTTCAAAGCCATGTTCACGGACAAGGGTGCGGAAAACGCGGGTAAGCACCAGGTCACCAAGGTTTTCATTGACAAGAAACACCTTGTCCTGGTCATAAACTATTTTTCGGGGTACTCCCCCGAAGAACTCGAAAGCCAGTTCATGGGCATAAACAGCAAGAGCGGTGGTAAACGGTGTACGGCTAAAGTAGACGAACTTATACCTGCTGCGGCTCAGACACATCGCAAAGAAATACACTTTTAAAGACTGTCCCTGAAGTGTCTTCATCCACCGTTCACCGAAGTCGCATTGGGCGTATTCGCCATAGGGAGTCTCGGGTTGCTTCTCGTAGGGGCGGTAACTCTTTTCAAACTCCTTGGGAAGATGGTGCGTTAAACGCAACCGGTTGACGAAGTTGAAGACCGTTTTGGGGGTTACGCAGGGAAGATCCGAAAAATGCTCTTTCAAGCGGTCATGGAGTTGCGGAGCGGACAAAAAAGGCCACTTGCGCAACTCATTGACTACATAAGATTCATAGCCGTCAAGTTTATGACCGTAATGACGGTCATAGCTCTGGCTGGAAATGAACTCTTCTTCTGTCATGGACAGATACTTGGCCACCGTTTGACGGTGAAGACCTAAGGATTGACCTATTTGTGTCTTATTTAGGCCATCTGAAAATAATTCGTTAACTTTGTACCACATCAGATACTTCTTTAATTGGGAAGTCTCGGTCATAGCATTGTAATTAGTAGTTCGCACCACAAAATTACAATGCTATTTTTTTTAGAATCATGTCGATTTTACTTTTCCGATTTTTGACGAGACAAAGTTACCGATTACACCCCTCCGGCTTTTACCCCGGCATTCATAATAAAGTAATAATCTTTCATCTTATCGTGAGTTGAATCTATTAATCTATTTACCGGTCAGAGAAAAGGCCGGATATTTCACCGCAAACCCGAATGCCCGTTATCTTCTCTTGCAAGTCCATTCCGGGATTTGTTATAATAACGGTTCATCGATCCACGATCCCGAACCGGACCAGCATCGAATATCTCTTTTTTATCGTGCGGCTTCTCTCAAATGGGGGCGGGGCAACCGATAAGATATGACCTTGTGCAAACATCTCTTTTCCAGCATCCCCTCCTTCCACGATGCGGATGATCTCACCCGGCCTCTTACCTATTGCCTCCAGCAGGTAAACCGCCTTTTCCCGTGCCGCTTTCAGTGCTTCTATCTTGCCCTTCCTGTGATAGGACAGGATATCCCTATGTTCCAGTTTATCTATATACATCGTATGAATTCCTTTTGTGTCCACCCGTTTTAAAATTTCATCAATCAGTGTGAAGTCACGTAACGTGACATCAAATGATTTGGAAACCAGAAAATCCTGTCCCGGCTTACGCCAATTATCACCCACATCCTTTGTGCGGATTGCCTCCCGTGGCACTCCGACTATTTTCAAAACCTGCTTCAATTCCTCCTCTATCCTGGTAAGAGGAACCTTCGTCCGATATTCTTCCGGTTTGGATACGCCATCAAACTCTTCTTCGAAGTACTCCCTTATTTCGATAACGTAATGAATCCTGTCAGGAACTACCTCTATCTCGGAAGTACCGGTTACCTCTATATAACGTTCGCCCACCTGAGCGGGCAGCGGAAAGGGAATGAACATGGAGATCAACAATAAAAGATTGAAAACACGCATAACAGTCTATTTACAGGTTTACCGGGAATCTACATGATCGTCCGGTCATCTATGATCCTGTAGTCCATATCTGAACGGGGCTGGAAAACAGGAGTAAAACATGATTGATAAATTTCCATAAAACACATTAAAATCCACCCCTCCCTGACAATGGAAGGGGTAGATTCACTCCCGGTCTATTTTCGATTATCTTCTTTCCGGAGAACCAAGAAAGACTCCGAGGGTTTAAAATGAGGGACCTTGCGAGCCGGGATGCATATGGTTGTGTGCTGTTGGATATTCTGTGCCTTCTTTGCCGCCCTTTTCTTCAAAGAAAAGGTCCCGAATCCGCGCAGGAATACAATTCTCTCTCTGCCGAGTGCATCCTTCACGCATTTCATGAAACTCTCGATTACCAGGCCAACGGTCCTGCGATCGATTCCAAGCTCCTCAGAGACCCGGTTTATAATATCTGCTTTAGTCATATCTGAATTTTAATGTTCACACTATTTTTATCATTCAGGGACAAAGGAAAATTTCCACCGCCAAGGAGTAGCCTGTTCCTCAGATATGTTCCTGCCCGATACCGTCCATACCGTTTGAATAAACGTCATTGTTTCTTCAGCAAGTCACGTATTTCTGAAAGTAACTTTTCCTCGTTGCTCGGGACAGGTGGGGGCAAGGGTGTCTCTTCTTTTTTGCGCCTGAGATTGGAGAGCAGGCGGATGAACAAGAAAATGGCAAAAGCGATGATCACAAAATCCAGCATGGTCTGTATGAAGTTTCCATAGTTTATCGTGACGGCCGCCTGTTCGACTCCATCAACTACCCTGGCGGGTTCCAATTCCCATCTCAGTTCCGAGAAGTTGGTTCCGCCTACCAGCAACCCTATCGGTGGCATGATGATGTCTGCCACCACTGAAGATATTATTTTCCCGAAGGCACCGCCAATAATCACACCCACGGCCATGTCTACTACGTTTCCACGCATGACAAACGCCTTAAAATCCAGTAAAAAACTACTTTTTGACATCTTTTTTTATTTTAGTTGATAATAATGTATCAAACAAAGGTGGATAACAGAGAAACGTGTCTCGGGGTCATCCACCTTCCCTTCATCGTTGTCTGTCGCTATGCTGAGAAATGGCTTTCCACACTATGGCACTGGCCAGACCTCCTGTCAGTGGAGCGACGATAAATAGCCAAAGCTGTGAGATCGCGCCTCCTCCCTCGAAAAGTGCGGGTCCTATGCTGCGCGCGGGATTTACTGATGTTCCGGTGATGGGAATACATACGATATGCACCAGGACAAGCGTCAGCCCGATGACCAGGCCCGCCAGTTTACCGGCCCCTTTCTTTTTATCCGTGGCTCCCAGCGCCACAAGAACGAAAATAAACGTAAAGACGGCCTCAGCGATAAAGGCCTGCAACATTTCCCCCTCAACAAAGCCGTTGCTCCCTGTCATGGTAGGGCCGGCATGTGGCCCCGTAGATACCAGTATGAAAAGTACGGCTGATCCGAGAATCCCCCCGATTATCTGGAAAATAATGTATAACAGGGCATCCTTGCCCCCCATTCCTCCCGAGCAGTACATGCCCAGTGTGATCGCCGGATTTATATGGCATCCGGATATTCCGCCAATAGCGTATGCCATGGCGACCACCGACAGCCCGAAGGCTATGGCAACTCCCAGGGTACCCACCCCGGTGGTGACCGCACCGGGCATATCCCCGGCAAAAACAGCACTTCCGCATCCCATCAAAACAAGGACCATTGTCCCGATCATTTCAGATACATACCTGTTCATAGCATTTCAAATTACGTGTAGAATAAATATAGTTAATACATTCTGTTCAAGTGAATGCATCTTTCCGGTATTTTCCGGATCGCATTTAACGGCTACTGGATTCCGTTCCCGCGTTGATCGTACAGATGCTTACCCGGTTCCAGTCGGGCTCCTCGAACATGTTCCCTACTCCCTGGCCCTCGGCTACAATCCGTTCTTCTGCAATTCCATACTTGCCCACCAGGATTTTTTTCACGGCCTCCGCTCTTTGTCGGGCGATCCGCTCGTTAACTTCCACGCTTCCCTCAGGAGAGGCATAACCCTTGATGAGCACACTTGCTCCCTTATGGTTCTTTAAATAAGTAGCGATACGTTCGACATTCGGGAGTTGGGAGTTGTCAACTGTCGTCCTGCCCTGGCGGAAAGTTATGACGGATTCCAGCGTCTTTTTAGTGTTGTCAATGGTGTCTTTCACAATTTTTGGTTCCTGGTTGCGGCATTTGTCCAGTGCGGCCTCCAGTTCCGTTACCTTTCGCACTGCCTCCTGCAATGCCTTGGCATCTTTACCGGCCTGTGTATGAAGTTCATTAATTTTTGCGTTCAAGACATCCACCTCCTGCTGGTCGTAAGCTCTCACTTTTGTAAAGTGGTGTTTCCCGTTACTGCATCCGAAATGATACTTCAGACCAACGGATATTTCCCATACGGCCCGTCCGGAATGGAAACGTACGGCTTCGGAACCCATAGCATTCATGTCATAGACCAGGGCAGGTTTCAGTGCCAATGTCCATGCCTTGCTCTCTCCCAGGTTGAAATTAAAGTTCAGGCCCAGTTTTGTTGACATGCTGTTCTGATCGGAACCCGTTTCCCGGTTCATATAATAATGCAACCACCCGATTCCGGCCACCGCTTCGATTTCAAAAGGTCTGGGAACCCCGGTATAGGTCCCAAGGAGATTGTTCAGGTTCACCAACCCCAACAGACTGACATTGGAGCGGTCGAAAATGGTCCTGCTTTGTGAGGTGTTAAAGCTTCCGACCGCCTCCAGACCGAAACCGAAAACCGGTGTCAATTGTTTATTCAGTTCTATCCCCGTGATCGGGCGCATGTTTCCAAAGAAAGAATGATGTGTTAACGGGGTTGTTCCTCCCGCACTGATCCCGATGGACCAGTTGTCCAGAAACTTGTTACCCTCTACTGCAGTCTGGGCATTTGTGTGATACATAAAAACACCAGACAAAAACAAACTGATAAAAATTTTCTTCATCATAAGGTTTAATTTTTAATTATTTTGCAAAAATCGAAATTTATTCAAAAACACATGTTTTCATTCCAGCTCTTTTTTTTGTCATTTTAGCTCTTTAATGCAAAGAAACTGGCTGTATGGATGACCTTCAGAAGTGATTCTTTTTCTTTTGGAAGAAGTGGCATTCAAAAGAAGAGTATTCATAAGTTTTAATATTTTGATTGTTAAACTACAAAGACACAAGTTTTTTCCATTCATGTGAATCACAAGTATTATCATGAGCGATCATTCTGCCTGCTTCCCCATGAAAAACAGTGTCGATCTGTTTATTAGCAATGCAAAAACATGGACAATTATATTTATAATTTTGCAGCAATACAATCATAGCATAAGCGGTTTTATGCTTATTAATCATTCTCGATAATCATCTAAACCTGTTGCACGTCCATCCAGTCATGTAAAGTAAAATTCCCAGGCCTGGCGGAGAAATGCCCCGTATTACTCCTCCTGACCTGGGAATAGAATGATGCGGATGAGATTCCCGCACTGTTTCAATCCATTTTCATCACTATCTGAACATTCGGGTTATTTGCTATCCAGGGCATTCCAATAATCCATGTTGGTAACCCGTTCCAGCAGGACTTTTCTGTCCCCTTCACGGATATTGTCCGCAGCAGTGGCGGAGATAATGGCCGCACGCTTACCCACGCCACGCCATTTAATCATCCGGGCGGGAACTCCACGCCCGATCAGGGCGGCATGCACCTTTTCAGCACGCCGTGCGGAAAGGGTCAAGTTATAGGAGTCGCTTCCTTTGGCGTCCGTGTAGCCCGTGATAAGGAAACGGCTGTCCGGATAGCTTTTCAGTAGCTCTGCCAGCCTGTCAAGCGTTCTTTCCGAAGTGGCTGTTATGACATCCCTGTCAAATTCAAAATGGATATTCTCCAAGAGATCACACGCCATAGTGTCAATAATGGCCGGAACCTCCACCTTTTTCTCAACCACCCGCTCGACGATTCTTTCCACGGGTTTCTCTATCTCCACATATCGTACCACCGGAGCCGCATGTTTGCTCTTTCCGCCAATACGCCAGATGACACTGGCAGAAACCTGAACGAAGTGGGGAAGCCCCTTCTGCACGGGCAGAAGGTATTCACCTTGTAACCCCAGCCCGAACGAGTTGCTTAACCAGGCTTTCACACCCGCCCCGAAAGACAGGGGAACAAACGAGTTTTTGTCGGATGAACGCCCGTCAGGATTCCAGATGTCGGAAGACTCCCAATATGCCTGTCCGGTTGGATCATCCTCAAAGTTGCCGCCATATACGGAAGCAAAGTCTTTATGCAGATAGTTCACACCTACCCTGAGATAAGGTTCAACCCATTGGGATCTGAGCAGGGGAGTAAAGCGGAATTGTAGCCCCAGTCCCCCCATGTACAGTAAATCACGTTTCCTGTCATCACCTGCGGTACGGTTGTTGTTTTTCGTCAAACCGACGCTTCCCTGCAAATCCAGGTAAAACCACCGGTTCAATTCCCGTGCGATGTACAAGTTTGCCCCTCCCATCAGATGATTCGCTTTCAGGTTATAAAAGTAGTTGTCCGGCGTACTCCGGAAACCAGTGACTGACACCCGACTCCAGTTTATCAGCGAACCGCCGAGACCGATCTCCCAGGCTTTTGATTCCTTTTCTGACAGTCCGTCATGCGTCACCTCTGCCTGGAGAGGCACACGACGGGTCGTTTTCGTGTCCTGTCCTCTCACCGCCAGAGAGACCAACAGCAAGGAGAGACACACAAAGCATATCGTTATTTTTTTCTTCATATTCAATTATCCAATAAATAAATCAATTCATCCAGTCGACAGGACAATCCTTGATTGGCAAGGGCATCCGCTTGGACCAGTCCGCAAAATCAACTAAATAGTACTTATCTTCCTCTTTTAACAGATAGTAAGCGTAACGCCCACGGTACTCGTTAGATATATTATATGTTATTTTATCAGTGCTTTCTGTCCGTCGTCTGATATCCAGACCAATCCAGTTATTGGGATAAGTGCTTGTCAGTTTAAAGCGCTTGCCTCCCGTTGACAACGGCTTGGATCCGGTATGTACAGTTCCTCCCGTTCCATTGATGAAAGTACGCATTTCTATAAATACAGCCCGATTTTCTTCCAGCTCTGATGCCGGCAACTTGCCTTCCGGATGTTTCCAAACATTGGTTCCTTCCTCTTTTGTAAATTTATCTTGCCCTATCGGGTAAGCGTATGTTTTATAAAAATCCTGTAAATTATCCGTGTCAATCTCTCCCCACATGGTGGTAATACCCTGCTTGATTTCAATAAACACACTGTTTTCTTTAAAAGATGGGGCCGGATACACTTCCGGGACATGTATCTTGTCCTGCAAATATACAGTCTGTCCATAGTCATTATAACTTCCCGTACCATCACCAAAATACAGTGCCGCATAATTGTCTGTTTGGTCCCATTCATATTTCGCCAACTTGCCGACAGTATCATTCTTCGCCACATTTGCCTTCTCCGTCTCTGTCAAAACCAACGGACGAATGATGTGGAGATATGAGTTTCCATTGCTATAGCGGACTAACTGATCTTTGTCCACATTTCCTTCGTTGACAGGCCGGTTTATATCTTTAACCCTGGCCGATTTCATACTATTATAAGGAGTAGTAATGGACGTCGGATACTTATCCCATTCTCCATCCACTTGACGCTCGAAGCTGTAATATACATTTAGTGTCCTATAAATATCTATCGACGTATTAGAATAATTAGACAGATATGCGCTTGTAATGATAGCTCTAACATTGATCCTATTCGGCACCAACGTGTTGCCCGCACTCGTTTCCTGCGTTCCATCAACCGTTACAGTCACACTTCCTTTCCTTTCTGATAAACCCTTATTGTCTGGCAATTTATCCCATGTGACCTTGAACTGCCCTTCCTCGTTTGTGATAAATGCATCCGTAGAAGATACACCGGGTAAGTCGCTCACCTTTACTCCGGCTGTGACCTTTTTGCCGGTCTTGTCATACACGGTAAATAGAACCGAACCGTCCGAAGGTACAACATACTCTTTCAGGGAAGAGTTCCAGTATTCAGGAATAACATTGTATTTTCCAACTTCTATCTCGATAACAGAGGATTTTCCGGTCAGGAAATCCCAGAAATCAGTCTGCTTGTTCCGGTCCGCCGGCCATTTTTGGTCAGGATTATGCGGGTTGTCCACATCACCGGACGAGATATACTCTTTCCAAAGCTCGTAGGCACTTTTACCGTTGGCTCCGTTAGCTCCATCCTTTCCGTCCTTTCCATCTTTGCCATCCTTACCGAAAGCGGGCTTGCCTGTATCCGTTCCATTTATATACCAGTTGCCGTTATCGCCAATGGCAACCTCGGGAGATTTCCCGTCCTGCCCAACGGCCTTTTTCCCGGTATCCGTTCCGTCCACAAACCAGTTGCCGTTATCGCCGATGGTGACCGTAGGAGGCACGGCATCCTTTCCGTCCTTTCCATCTTTGCCATCCTTACCGAAAGCAGGCTTGCCTGTATCCGTTCCGTTAATATACCAGTTGCCGTTATCGCCAATGGTGACTGTCGGCGGTATAGCATCACGACCATTCGTTCCGTCTTTACCGTCTTTACCATCCTGACCGTCACGCCCACGTGCGCCGATACCGGTATCCTCTTTCCCAATGAACCAGTTGCCGTTATCACCTATATGCGGTGTCTGTCCGTCCTCTCCGCTGGCTCCGGTCAGGAAACGCCAGAAATCCTGTACCGTGTTGTTTTCGGAGGGCCATTTCTCGCCGGGATTATGCGGGTCGTCCACGCTACCGCTGGCAATCATGTCTTTCCACTGCTCGAAAGCACTCTGACCATCCTTCCCGTCTTTGCCATCTTTTCCCTTGAGAAACTTGAAGAAGTCAGCGACTTCTGTCTGATCCTTCGGCCAGTTGACGGTTCCATCCGCAACTTTTTCCTTCCAAAACTCGTAGGCTGAAAGCCCCGTATCACCTTTGGGCCCCTTGGGCATGGTGATATCCACGTCTGTACAGGATGTCATGAATGACACTATGACCATGCCGCACAGAACTGATGATTTGAATAAATTCATGTAATTGTTTAATTTTAAATATATAAAATGAGGAATAAATCAATATAATCAATACCTAAAATAATTCCTTGATTTACGGAAAAACGAGCAGTAAAAATTAACCATACTTGTTATAGTTATTAATATTAATAATATATTTTTTGCAAAATAAGATGAATGTTTTGATTTTTAACTTATCAATTTAGCTCTATTTTTTAACAATTTGTTCAGTAATCATGATTTTATTAATAAATAAACCGTATTTTTGGCCTATATCAATATTTATATTTGAATATGTACATTAAAATTCCTGCATAATCAGATGCAACCGACTATAACAAGAAATACCATACGGTTGTTATGGTCACTTTGATCATCTAACAATTTCGTCTTCAGACAATCCGTTCTTGTAATCAATAACTTGAAGCGTTTAAAAATCAGGAAGTACGGTATATTTTGGACCTTTTTCTTTCTTGTATGTTATTTCCCCACTCCCGGCTGTTGTCTTTTAGCACGCAGCATTTCTGCCACTTTCTTTTCCGTCCAACGCTCGAAGTCCTCCACCTCTTTCCTGATCTTCCATATTAGCTTCCTGTCCCTGTTCCACTCGAAGCAGTTCTCCAGCCTGTCAAGTGTCTTGGCGTCCGCATTTCCCGACATCAGAACGTAGCGGTATTTGAGCCGCCAGCCCCTTTTAAGCTGCCATGCGTTATGCACCAGCGAAAAAAGAAACAATTCCACGATGGTGACTTGAACAAGATACGACCTGGAATATGTCACGTTGAAACTATGGCTGTGGTTTACTTTCAACCCTTCCAACCGGTCTATCTGTCGGCTCAACTGTTGCAGGTACTCGTCCGTTGCTGCACCCTTGTTCTTTCATCCGTCATCCTGAACAGGACTTTGTTCGCCTGGAGTGTTTTATGCATTTCCAGCACGTCCTGACCGCCTGCGGTGTCTTTCCTAGACAGATGCAGACAGCCTGCCACATTATATCAAGTTGCTCCTTGGTCAGTTATCCTTTTCCCTGCTATTTTCCATGGCTGCGTAATTTTCGGTTTGCGCTCTTGGCGAAAAATTGCTTAAATTCGCTATTATTCAACAATTTGCGCTGTTCAACCAACTTGGTAAAACTATATAAAAACAACTGTTTTACTACTAAGGTAGAAATTTACGCTTATTATCCGTTTTTGATCAGGTGTGAGAGTTTCGGATCCGCCTTGATGCGCTCGATCTCGTCAGCGACAATCTGCTTAACCTCGCTCTTGATGCGGTAGTAGTTGGCATCAATCTGCTGCTGCATGGTGTCGTTGCCATCCTTGTCGGTGAAGTCGATGATCTGCGGTATCTTCACGTAGCGGGCGGTCTCCCGCCTGACCTTCTCGTTATCCACTACAATCTCGGCATGGAAAATCTTCTGCTCGATGCGCTCGTCGAAGTTGTCGGCTACCGCCCCCACGAACATGCCCTGCGTGAGGTTGGAAATCTTGCTTGCCGGAATAAGGCTGTCCATCTGGGTGTTGATGGAGACGGAAGTCTCGTTCCGGTTGATGGTCATGTTCTGCCGTTTCTGCAGGACCTTTCCGAAGCGTTCGGAGAGCGTCTTGGCGGTTTCCGCAACTACCTGACCTGCAAATACATTGCCGACCGTGTTACAGATTACGGCGCTTTCCTTGTCACCGTAGTCACGCTTCAACTGAGAGAAATCCTGAAAGCCGAGCATGACGGCTACCTTGTTGCTTCGAGCGGTGGCAATGAGGTTATCCAGCCCACGTATGTAAATGGTGGGCAGCTCGTCGATAATCACGGAGGATTTGAGACGTTTCTTCTTATTGATGAGCTTGACAATGCGGGAGTTGTACAATCCCAAAGCCGCCCCGTAGATGCCCTGACGGTCGGGATTGTTGCCGACTACCAGCACTTTCGGCTCTTCGGGATTGTTGATGTCGAGGGTGAAATCGTCCGCCGTCATCACCCAGTAGAGAGCCGGGGAGATCATGCGGGAAAGCGGTATCTTGGCACTGGCAATCTGCCCCTGCAACTGCTCCACCGCCGAGCTTTCCCATGCGTCCATGAAGGGAGAAAGGTAGTTCTCAAGCTCCGGGTACGAGGTCAGGATGGGGAAAATGTCGGCATACTTGCGGTTCAGGAACTCGATGGCATGGGGGAAGGTGCAATACTTGCCGTTCTTGTAGATTTTGAGATACCATATAATACTGGCTAACAGAATGATAGGCGATTCCACGAAGAAATCGCCCTGCTTGGAAATCCATGTGCGGTTCAAATTTAACATTATCGTGTAGGCACTCTCGTAGGCATCGCTGATGTCGGTCATGAAGTCGGGATGGATGGGGTTGCAGCGGTGGCTTTCCCTCGGATTGTCGAAGTTTATCACGTAGAACTTGGGCTTGACCTTGTAGCCGTCCAAGTGGGCGAGTAGGTGGTTGTAGGCTATCTCGGCGAGGTCGGGGTACTTGAAATCATACAGGAAGAGCGAATAGCCCTTCTCGATGATCTGTTTGATGTACTGGTTGATTATCGCATAGGACTTGCCCGAACCGGGCGTACCCAAGACCATCGTCGCACGGAAGGGATTGACAAGGTTAATCCATCCGTCATACGCCCTTCCCCTGAACCGGAAGCGGGTGCGGAGATTGACAGAATACTCGTTCTCCTTCAGTTTGGTTTCCTGCATGAAGGATTCGTTCTCGACGTTGAACACGTCTTCGAGCAGGTCGGTCTTCAGCAGGCGTGACATCCACAGCCCTGCCATGAGCAGGCAGATATACCCGACGGTAAGGGTGGCGATATACAGCACGGTGTCTGCCGGAAGCGACAGAGGAAGGGCGAGCAGCCACCAGTTGCCGAAAAAGAGCAGCAAGCCGGACACGCCGCAAAGGATGATCCTGCGCCACGTGATTTTCTGCTCCTTCACGCCCTTTGTGCCGAGGCAGCTAAGGGCGAGGAACAGCACGGCGAAGAGCTTCGTCCAGAGGATATTGGAGAACAGCCCGGCGGTACGCTGGAAGCCGAGCAATATCCTATCGACCACGCCGATGTCGATGCCCCATTCCCGGACGGACTGGTAACAGAACCAATAAATATTGATGACTACAAATAAAATGCTTATCGCACGCATGAACTCCATGACTTTGGCGAGTCCACGCAAATCGTCTTCGTTTTGCATAATTCGTTGAATTTTAAGTTGATTATTGTTGCCTGCCGTACTTGCGCCTCTTTTTCTTTTTGCGCTGCGGCGGTACGGGCTGGTCACCGGACGCTCCGCCGGGTACGAGGGCAAAGAGGTTGAAGGAGGCCGCCACGTTTTGGGTAGTGCCGTCCTTGTGGTCAGGACGATAGCCGGTATGTCCGTCCCATTGGGATGCGCCCGTATGCTCCTGCTGCCGGGTGGGATGTTCCACTCCGGCGGAGGGTTGCGGCAGGTGAATGCCTTCCTGCCCGGCGAAAAGGTCGTTGAACACGCTTGCGGAAAACTCCTTGCCCAGACGGGAGCCGTTGAAGACGGCTTTGGCGGCATGGTCGATGAAGGTCGCCCCATAGATGCGCCCGGCTTCATTCTGACGGAATACCACGCCGATTCCCTGCCGCATGAGTTCCCGCTCGAACTGCGCCCGGTCATGCCCTGCGGTCTGCATGGCGGCTGCAACCTTTCCGGCGGTGGCGGCGGCGACCTCCTTGTGGGTCTTTTCCCATGCGGCAGCGTTGTGCATCCGCCTTTCGAGGGCAGCGATGCCCGCCTCCTTGCCGAACACGGAGGACTTGAAGGGCTTGCCGACCTTGTTGCCCTCCCTGTCAGTTGCCGAATAGGTCAAGCCGTGATACTCCCGCCCGCCGTATTCCCCCTTTACCTCGTCCACCGTGATGCCGTAAAGGGAAAGCACGGCACGGTATTCGCCCAATGTACGGAAACGCCACTCCCGGGCGAGCGGGCGGATGACTCCTGCCAACTGTCCCTTGAGATTGCCGTCCCCGTAACCGACGGGCGACAAGGGTAGTCCCTCCTTCCACTGCTTGGGCGTAGCCGGGACAAGACCGAACTGCCGTTCCAGCTCCCGGCAGACCTTCATCGAACTCCCGTGTTCGTAGCTGTCGGAAATCGCCCGCCCGGTTTCGTCCACCCGGACGGAAACGATGTGCAGGTGCTCCCGCCCGATGTCGTTGTGGCGATAGACGATATAGGGCTGGTCGCCGAAGCCCATGCGCCGCATATACTCCTCCGCCAAGCTGACAAACCGCTCTTCACTCAAGCAATCCTTCGGGTCGGGATTGAGGGAGATGTGCAGGACGGGCTTCTCGGTCTTGCGGTTGGCTGTGAGGTAGTCACCGAACGAGCGGGAAAGATGCCCTATCGTGTAGGGGTTATCGCCCTGCGGCTCGATAATCCGGCTGGTGAAAAGCACGTCGGCGTGCCGTTCGTCCACCTTCAACTGGTTGTAGGCAAGCACCCCGTACAGGCTGCTGCCGTGCGAGATCTTGGCTATCATCGGACGGGGTATTTGCTCTGGAACTCCTCCACCAGTGCGGAAATCCGCTTGCTTAACTCGACCAGTTCGAGGGTGTGCCGCTCCAGCTTGTAGAGGAAAGCGAGGGCTTTCTTCTCCGAGAAATTGGATTTGAGCGCACGCACGCATTGGTTGTAGTTCGTGCCTATGGCACGGAACTGCGAGTGGAAAGTGGTCAGGCGCATGTAGAAATCCTGCGTCCCCTTATCCAGTTTAATAACCTTAATCTCCTTGCCGAAAAGTGCGGAAACGATAAACTCCGCCTTGGTCGCCTTGCCCGACTCGTCGAAAAGCGCGAGGAAACGGGCGTTGTCCCCGTCATCCAGACGGAATACGTAGCGGTGGCGCATCTTGTCGGGCTTGGGTTTTCGCCCGTGGTTGCCCGCATACTTCTTCTGATTGTCCATCATCCTGTAAAATTTTAAGTGAAACATGGTCTGAAAACGCCGTATGCCTACGGCTCTCCCCCGTGAGCATCCCCCGACTCCGGAGGGGAATGCCACATCGAGGGGGCAAGGTGGTGGTGAGGCACGAAATTCATTTCGAGTGCCGCAGCACACAACTTGCCATTTTCGTTTGAAAATAAAATCCGTCCTGCCGGACAGATTGAGGATGCCCTTGCCTGCTGCGGAGTGCCGGGGCACTCCCTCGGGCGGTTGCCGCTCTTTTTCATTCTTACTCTATTTTGGTTTCCGCCTGCAAAGTAACAGCCCTTTTCCCGTCCGGACACCATGCCCGGATGCGACAAACCTACGGGTGGAAAGACAATGCACGACACACTGATAATCAAACGGATAAACTACCGGTATTTTGATATTCCTTTGCGCCGTGGAAGCGGTGAAACGACTGTCCGGATAGACAAGGAAACAACCGGATAGCCGACCGGACGGACAGCCGAACGGCTGACGGTCTTGCTGGACAAAAGGACGGACAACCGGATAACCAGCCGGACGATTGGCTAAACAACCAAACGGCTAAATAACTAAACGGCTAAACGGTCAAACGGTTGGACAGCCGGATGATTGAATGGACAGCCGGATGCCGGGCTGAATGTATGACCGGATGCCTGAACGAATGAACGGACGAATGAATGAACGGCAGAGTGGCTGAAAAGCTGACTGATTGAGTGAACAGAGAAGCGGCTGCACGGGCGGCCGGATGAATAACCAACAGAATGACGATATGGACAGACAGACATTGAACGTGGCTTTCGCCACACAGAAAGGCGGCAGCGGCAAGACGGCTATCACGGTGTTGGTGGCGGGCTACCTGCACTACCGCTTGGGGTGTCCGCTGGCGGTGATCGACTGCGACTTCCCGCAGTACAGCCTGTACGAGATGCGGGAACGGGACAGCCGGGCGGTACTGGAGAACGAATACCTGAAACGGGCGGCTTACGAACAGATGCGGCAGCCGGGGCGTGCCGCCTATCCGGTGCGCAAGTGCCGGGTGGAGCAAGCCCCCGACACGGCAAGGGAGCTGGCGGCGGAAGGCTGCTACGACCTGCTCTTCTTCGACCTGCCGGGCACGGTGAACTCGGCGGGCATCCTGCGCACGATCGCACAGATGGACTACATCTTCGCCCCGGTGAGTGCGGACAAGGCGGTATTGGAGAGCACGCTCTCCTTCCTCGACGTGCTGCAACGGATGATGCTGGGCAAAGAGACGAGCCGCCTGAAGGGGCTTTACCTTTTCTGGAACCAAGTCGATAAGCGGGAAACGAGCGGGCTGTACGAGAAGTACGGGCAGGTAGTCGCCGACATGAGGCTGCCGATGCTGCAAACCCGCATCCCCGACACGAAACGCTTCCGCAAGGAGGCGGACAGTACGGGACGGACGGTGTTCCGCTCCACGCTGCTGGCTCCCGACAGGCGGATGCTGGCAGGCAGCGGCATCCCCGAACTGACCCGTGAGATAGCAACCATCCTCAAACTGGAAGGCTATGAAGAAGCAGCGGAATGAGAAGCCCATCGACGAGGAGCTGCTGATGCGGATGATGGCGGGCGAGGCGGCGGGAACGGGAGAACCGGGAACCGGAAAGGGGGAAACTGCCGTGCCGGTGGAAAAGGCGCAGGAAGGGAAGGCGGCGGACACAAGACGGCGCAAGGGAAGGCAGGCGGACTACGAGACGACCTTCTTTAAAGGCATGGACATCCCCGCCCGTTACGGCAAGCCGGTCTATGTGCGCCGTGAGTACCACGAGCGCATCGCCAAAATTTCGGTGATGCTGACGGGCGGCAAGGTGTCGCTCTCGGCATACATCGACAACGTGCTGGCACAGCACTTCGAGCAATACCGGGAGGAGATCGAGGCGGCATACGCCGGGAAACTGGAGAACCTCTTTTAAAAAGGAAGGAGGAAACGGCATGATACTGAAATTATCGCTCACCGTCCTGCTGCTCTATTACCTCGCCGTGCTGTGGAAATACTACCGGCAGGACATCGCCGGGATATTCGGGACAGCGGAGACGGACGAAGACACGGACGGAACGGGAAAGGAACCGGGGCAACCGGGTGAGCCGTACACGGTCATGGGAGAAAGCACCTACCTGCCCTTCGGAGCGGAGGACGGGGAGGAAGCGGTAGCCGGAGCCGTGGACGAACTCGCAGCGGAGGACGACGGGGCGGACTACTCCGACATCGAGCCGGAGGAGGACGAGGAGGAAACGGACTATGAACCCACGCCGGAGGAGATCCGGGAACTGGAGGAGGAAGAGGAATTAGGGGCTTATTACCCGGACGGCAACCCTGACTTCGCCACGGGGTACTCCTTCGATGACCTGAAAAAGGTGCGCCGGGTACTGGTGTCGGACAATGCGGACGAAAAGGCGGAGCGGGAAGCCCGTGAGGTGCTGCCGTCCGTGATGGGATCGGACATCTGGGAGGCGATGCTGGACGAGTTCGAGGGCGCACGTAAGCGTGTCGCCCGGCTGATGGACAACCATAATGTTTAATTAAAATTTTAAAGACAAATGAGACAAAAGAGAATCTTATTCACGGCGGCCTGCATACTCGCTGCCGTGGGCGCAATGGCGCAGGGAAACGGGCAGGCGGGTATCACCGAAGCCACGCAGATGGTCACCTCGTATTTTGAACCGGGGACGAAACTGATTTACGCCATCGGTGCGGTGGTCGGCTTGATCGGAGGGGTGAAAGTATATGGGAAGTTCAGCTCCGGCGACCCCGACACGTCGAAGACGGCGGCGAGCTGGTTCGGAGCCTGCATCTTCTTGATAGTAGCTGCCACTATCCTGCGTTCGTTCTTCCTGTAAAACAGCGACTATGGACATGGAAATCAACAAGGGGATCGGCAGGAACGTGGAGTTCAAGGGGCTGGAAAGCCAGTACCTCTTCATCTTCTGCGGCGGTCTGCTCGCCGTTTTCGTGGTGTTCGTCATCCTGTACATGGCGGGCGTGAACCAGTGGGTATGCATCGGCTTCGGCGTGGCTGCGGCTACGCTGCTGGTATGGCTGACCTTCCGGCTGAACGCCCGGTACGGCACGCACGGGCTGATGAAGGCAGCCGCCCGCAGGAGGCATCCGAGATACGTGGTGAACCGGCTGAAAATCCCCCGATTATTTATTTTTAAACACTGGCAAGAATGAAAAACGTAATGAAAGCGGCGACGCTCGAAAGCAAGTTCCCGCTGCTGGCGGTGGAGAACGGCTGCGTCGTGAGCAAGGAGGCGGACGTGACGGTCGCCTTCAGGGTGGAACTTCCGGAACTGTTCTCCGTTACAGGGAGCGAGTACGAGGCGATCCACTCGGCTTGGCACAAGGCGGTGAAGGTGCTGCCGGAGTATTCCATCGTACACAAGCAGGACTTCTTCATCGAGGAGAAGTACCGGCCGGAAACGGACAGGGACGACCTGAGCTTCCTGAGCCGGAGCTTTGAGAGGCACTTCAACGAACGCCCGTTCCTATCGCACACCTGCTACCTGTTCCTGACAAAGACCACGAAGGTGCGGAGCCGTCAGGAAAGCACGTTCTCCACCCTCTGCAAGGGCAGGCTTGTCCCCAAGGAGATAGAGGACCGGGAGACGGTTACGAGGTTCCTCGAAGCCGTCGGGCAGTTCGAGAAGATCATGAACGACAGCGGTTTTGTTACGCTGCGCCGCCTCACGACGGACGAGATCACTGGGACGGAAGCGGCGGCGGGCATCGTGGAGAAGTACCTCTCGCTCTCGCAGCACGACACGACGGTGCTGAAGGACATCCAGTTGAACCCGGAGGAGATGCGCATCGGCGACGACATCCTCTGCCTGCACACCCTCTCGGACACGGAAGACCTGCCGGGCAAGGTGGCGACGGACAGCCGTTACGAGCGGCTCTCGACCGACCGCTCGGACTGCCGGCTGTCGTTCGCCGCCCCGGTGGGCTTGCTGCTGGACTGCAACCACTGCTACAACCAGTACATCTTCATCGACGACCACGGGGAGAACCTGAAACGCTTCGAGCAGACCGCCCGGAACATGCACTCGCTCTCCCGCTACTCCCGCTCCAACCAGATCAACAAGGCTTGGATCGAGGAATACCTGAACGAGGCGCACTCGAAAGGGCTGACCTCGGTGCGCTGCCACTGCAACGTGATGGCATGGAGCGACGACAGGGAGGAACTCAGGCGCATCAAGAACGAGGTGGGCAGCCAGCTCGCCCTGATGGAGTGCAAGCCGAGGCACAACACGGTGGACGTGCCCACGCTCTTTTGGGCGGCGATACCGGGCAACGAGGGGGACTTCCCCTTCGAGGAGAGCTTCTACACGTTCATCCCGCAAGCCCTGTGCTTCTTCACCGAAGAGACGAACTACAAGGACTCGCTCTCACCCTTCGGCATCAAGATGGCGGACAGGATGACGGGCAGACCGCTGCATCTGGACATCAGCGACCTGCCGATGAAGAAAGGGGTGATCTCGAACCGCAACAAGTTTGTCCTCGGTCCGAGCGGAAGCGGCAAGTCGTTCTTCATGAACCACCTCGTGCGCCAGTATTACGAGCAGAACAGCCACCTCGTGCTGATCGACACGGGCAACTCGTACCAAGGGCTGTGCGAGCTGATACACCGCAAGACCAAGGGCGAGGACGGGATTTACTACACGTACACGGAGGAGAAGCCCATCAGCTTCAACCCCTTCTTCACGGACGACTACAAGTTCAGCGTGGAGAAGAAGGACAGCATCAAGACGTTGCTGCTGGCGCTGTGGAAGGGCGAGGACGAGAAAATCACGAAGACGGAGAGCGGCGAGCTGGGCAGTGCGGTGTCGGCGTACATCCGCCGGATACAGCAGAACCGGGACATCGTCCCCTCGTTCGACACCTTCTACGAGTACATGCTGAACGATTACCGGAAGGAGCTGGCTGCAAGGGACATCAAGGTGAGCCGGAAGGACTTCAACATCGACAACTTCCTGACCACACTCAGGCAGTATTACAAGGGCGGACGCTATGACTTCCTGCTGAACTCGAACGAGAACATCGACCTGCTGCACAAGCGGTTTATCGTATTTGAAATTGACAGTATAAAAGATAATGCCGAGCTGTTCCCCGTGGTTACGATCATCATCATGGAAGCCTTCATCAACAAGCTGCGCCGCCTGAAAGGGGTGCGGAAGATGCTGATCTGCGAGGAGGCTTGGAAAGCCCTTTCCTCGCCGAGTATGAGTGAGTATTTGAAATACATGTACAAGACCGTCAGGAAATATTTCGGCGAGGCGATTGTCGTCACGCAGGAGGTGGACGACATCATCTCGTCCCCCATCGTGAAGGAGGCTATCATCACCAACTCGGACTGCAAAATCCTGCTCGACCAGAAGAAGTACATGAACAAGTTCGACGGCATCCAGTCGATGCTCGGTCTGACGGACAAGGAGAAGTCGCAGATACTCTCCATCAACCTCGCCAACCATCCCGGACGGAAGTACAAGGAGGTGTGGATCGGTCTGAACGGGGTGCAGTCGGCGGTGTATGCCACGGAGGTATCGGCTGCCGAGTACCTGACCTATACCACCGAAGAGAGCGAGAAGACGGAGGTGTTCGCACTGGCGGAAGAGCTGGGCGGGGATTTGGAGCTTGCCATCAAGCGACTGGCGGAGACGAAGTATAAATAATGTACCGATGTGCTAACTGGGAGCGGCGGACAGGCTGCCGGACGGGTGGTTGATTGACCGGACGAACGGCTAAAGGGTCGGACGATTAACCAAACGGCTAAACGGTCAAACGGTTAAACAGTTAAACGGCTGGCTGGCTGAACGGCTGGATGTACAAACGGCTAAACGGAATGGAGAGAATAAAATTTTGTAAAACTTAAAAAAAACGGAATCAAGATGAGACGATTGAATTTAATCCTGCTGCTGTCGGCGGTGACGGTGGCGCTGGCGTTTGTCATTTCCTGCAAGGAGACAAATGCGGAACGGTTGGAAAAGATGTGCGGCGAGTGGGTCAGCACGGGCGGCAAGCCGCCCTTCACCCTCTGGGAAGAGGACGGCAAGTACCGTGTAACGGTCATGCACAGAAACCACAAGGGCGACAGTGAAGCGGAGACCTACCTCGTCCGGGAAACGGAAGGGGTGCTGTTCATCGAGACGGGCTTCGCCGTGATGATGGACTATGACCGGGAGAAAGACCACATCCGGCTGTCGCCGGGCGGAGAGTACAGGAGAAAGAGTGACGGAACCCTAAAACAGTAAGGACATGAGAACAATAAAGGCAATCATTCTGGGCGTGGCGTGCCTGACGGCAGGTGCGGCCAACGCCCAATGGGTCGTACACGACCCCGGCAATCTGGCGCAGGGCATCATCAACACAGCTAAGGAGATCGTGGAGACCTCCGCCACCGCACAGCACACGCTGGACGGCTTCAGGGAAACGGCGAAGATATTCGAGCAGGGGCGGAAGTATTACAATGCGCTAAAGGCGGTGCATGACGTGGTGAAAGGCGGAGTGAAGGTGAAGAAGTCCATCGGGCTGGTGGCGGACATCTCGGAAATCTACGTGCGCAACTACCAGAAGATGCTGGGCGACCCGAACTACACGCCGGACGAGCTGGAAACCATCTCGTTCGGGTACGCCAAGCTGTTGAGCGAGAGTGCGGACATCCTGCAAGATCTGAAGAACGTGGTGAACGTGACGGGGATGTCGCTCTCGGATGCCGAACGGCTGGCTATCATCGACCAGAGCTACAAGCGGCTGCTGGAGTACCGCAACCTCGTGCAGTATTATACGGACAAGAACATCTCGGTGAGCTACCTGCGGGCGAAGAAGAAAAAGGACGCCGACCGGGTGGTGGCTCTCTACGGGGATGCGGAAGACCGTTACTGGTGAGAGTGGCAATATATAATAATGTTCACGTACATAAATATAATATAGGACTATGTTGTTAGCGATAGACTTCACGAACCTGCATGAGATATTGCAGGTATTGTATCAGGACATGATGCCGCTCTGCGAGAAGCTGACGGGGGTAGCCAAGGGAATTGCCGGGCTGGGTGCGCTGTTCTACGTAGCCGCCAAGGTGTGGCAGGCGCTCGCCCGTGCCGAACCCATCGACGTGTACCCGCTGCTCCGCCCGTTCGCCATCGGGCTGTGCATCCTCTTCTTCCCCACCTTCGTCATCGGCACGATCAACACGGTGCTCTCGCCCGTGGTGAAGGGCTGCCACGGGATGCTCGAATCACAGACCTTCGACATGAACCGATACCGGGAGCAGAAGGAGACGCTGGAGAGGGAGGCGTTCCGCCGTGACCCGGAGAAGGCATATCTGGCGAGCAAGGAGGACTTCGACAAGAAGCTCGACGAGCTGGGCTGGTCGCCCAAGGACTTGAAGACGATGGCGGTGATGTACATCGACCGGACGGAATACAACATGAAGCGGAACATCCGGCTGTGGTTCCAAGAACTGCTCGAACTGCTGTTCCAGTCGGCTGCGCTGGTGATCGACACGATACGGACGTTCTTCCTGATCGCCCTTTCCATCCTCGGTCCGATAGCGTTCGCCCTCTCGGTCTATGACGGGTTCCAGAGCACGCTCACGCAGTGGATAACGAGGTACATCTCCATCTACATGTGGCTGCCCGTGAGCGACCTGTTCAGCTCGGTGCTGGCACGCATCCAAGTGCTGATGCTCACCCGTGACATCGAGGCGATGAGCGACCCGACCTTCATCCCGGACAGCTCGAACACGGTGTACATCATCTTTTTAATCATCGGGATATTCGGGTACTTCACCATCCCGACGGTCGCCAACTGGATCATCATGGCGGGCGGGGTGAGCCAAGCCAACCGTGCGATGAACCAAACCGCAAACAAGGTCGGCAACGTCGCCGCAGCGGGTGCGGGTGCCGCCGTGGGGAACATCGCCGGAAAAATCATCAAGTAGCGGCGGATGCCCCAAGAAAATGAGTCATAACGAATAAAAAACCGGAAACATGGAATTTAAGAGTTTGAAAAATATCGAAACGAGCTTCAGGCAGATACGGCTCTTCACGCTGGTATTCGCCTGCCTGTGCGCCGTGGTGACGGGCTTCGCCCTGTGGAAGTCGTACAGCTTCGCCGAGGCGCAGCGGCAGAAGATCTACGTGCTGGACAACGGCAAGAGCCTGATGCTGGCGCTCTCGCAGGACGTGCGGCAGAACCGCCCGGTGGAGGCACGGGAGCACGTGCGCCGCTTCCACGAGCTGTTCTTCACGCTCTCGCCCGACAAGTCGGCTATCGAGGGCAATATCAAACGCTCGCTGCTGCTGGCGGACAAGAGCGCCTTCAACTACTACAAGGACCTCTCGGAAAAGGGGTATTACAACCGGATAATCTCGGGGAACATCAACCAGATGATAGAGATAGACAGCCTGCGGTGCGACTTCGACAAGTACCCGTACAGCGTGCGGACGTTCGCCCGGCAGATCATCCTGCGGGAAAGCTCTGTTACGGAGCGCAGCCTTGTGACCCGCTGCCGCCTGCTGGATGCGGTCAGGAGCGACAACAACCCGCAGGGCTTCATCATCGAGGGGTTCGAGATCACGGAGAACAAGGATTTGCAGACCCTCAAACGCTGACGGCTATGATAAGGAAATTCATCACAAAGGCGCAGGATTGGGCGGACGGGAAGCTCCGCCGCCTCGCCGGGCGTATCTCGCCCGACATGCGTGTGGCAATCATCCTCGTGACGCTGGTGGCGTTCGGCTCACTGTCGGTCTATATGACCGTCTCCTCCATCTACCGCATCGGCAGGAACGACGGGAAGGAACTGGGGATAGAGCATATTAGGCGCCTGCAATTACCCAATGACAGTATTATCAACCCTTTTGAAAGCGGACGGTATGGGACTGGTGGAGAAGTTGAGTGAGTGGCTGCTCCGCCGGGAACGGAAGGCTGCGCACCTGCGGGCGGACAACCGGGCAAGTCCCACGGCATCGCTCAAACGGGAACGGAAGGAACCGCCTGGCAAGCGGCAAACCGGGGAGACAGGCAGAAGGAAGCCTCCGGGGAGGAGAATCAGAATGTAGGACAACCATAAATTTTTGACATGATGGAAGAACAGAACCAAGAAAAAGCAACGGCAACGCAGCACGTGACGGTGGCGGATGCCGCAGCCCCGGAGACGGGGAACGGAAAGAAGGAGGACAAGGGCGGCGGGAAAAAGGAGAAGAAGACAGCCAAGCCGCTCACGCCGAAACAGTTGCAGCAACGGAAGAAGCTGATGGTATATCCGCTGATGGGCTTGCTGTTCCTCGGCTCGATGTGGCTGATATTCGCACCTTCGGAGGAGCGGGACGTGAACCGGGACACCGTGGGGGCGTTCAACGCCGACATCCCCCTGCCGGAGAATGACGGGATCATCGGCGACAAGCGGAAAGCCTACGAGCAGGCGCAGGCAGAGAAACAGCAGGCGGAGAAGGTGCGCTCGCTGGAGGACTTCGCCTTCTCCGAAGAGAGCGATATGGACGGGGTGGAAATGGAACTGCCGGACAGCGAGCCGGAACGGGAACCGTTCAGGGACTATTCGGACAATGGCGGCGGCAGCCGTTCTTCCGTTACCGCCTACCGGGACATCAACCGTCAGCTCGGCTCGTTCTACGAGGAACCGAAGGTGGACGGGGAAAAGGAGGAGCTGAAAAGGCAGGTGGAGGAGTTGACCGCCAAGCTGGAAGAAAGGGAACGGCAGGCGGGCGGAATCGATGATCAGGTGGCGCTGATGGAGAAGAGCTACGAGCTTGCCGCCAAGTACATGGGACAGAACGGGAAGGACGGCGCAGCCGTGCAGAACGACAACAGTCCAAGACAGCCCGCCGTGGCGGTGCAGGTGGCACGGGAGCGGACGGTATCGGGGCTGCAACAGCCCCTGAGCGATGCGGAGTTCATGCGGCGGTACAGCCAGCCGAGGAACTACGGCTTCAACACGGCGGTAGGCAGCGGGTACACTATGGGGAAGAACACGATACGGGCGTGCATCCACGGAGATCAGACGATTATGGACGGACAGACGGTGAAGCTCAGGCTGCTCGAACCGCTGCAAGCGGGAAACCTTGTGATTCCGCAGAACACGCTCGTTGCGGGTACGGGAAAGGTACAGGGAGAACGGCTGGATATTGTGGTGTCGTCCATCGAATACCGGGGGAACTTGCTGCCCGTGGAGCTGGCGGTGTATGACAGTGACGGGCAGAAAGGCTTGTCTGTCCCTTCATCACTGGAACAGGAAGCGGCAAAGGAGGCGATGGCGAACATCGGCGGCGGGTTGGGAACGAGCATCTCGTTCGCACGGAGCGCCGGACAGCAGGTGGCGATGGACATCACCCGTGGGCTGATGCAGGGCGGCAGCCAGTACCTTGCCAAGAAGTTCCGCACGGTAAAGGTGCACCTGAAAGCGGGGTATGAGCTGATGCTTTACGCCAAACAACAATAGATCGACAGATTATAAAACCATTAAAAAGAAAGGACAAATGAAAAAGATTTTTGGATGGGTCGCCCTGCTTATGGGCATGGTGACGGGTGCGAACGCACAAGTGAATGATACGATACAGCGGGTTACGGGCAACGACCTGTATCAGGGGATTACACGGAAGCTACCCTACCGGCAGATGGTTACGCCCCACGGGGTGCAGGTGACGTTCGCCAAGACGGTGCATATCATCTTCCCCTCGGCGGTGCGGTACGTGGACTTGGGAAGCAATTGGATTATCGCCGGGAAAGCGGACGGTGCGGAGAACGTGATCCGGGTGAAGGCGACCACCGAGGGGTTTCCGGGGGAAACGAACTTTTCCGTTATCTGCGAGGACGGAAGTTTCTATTCGTTCAATGCCCGGTATGCGCATGAGCCGGAGATGCTGAACATCGAGATGAAGGATTTTTTGGAGAACGGGAACACGACGGACTTTTCGCATACCCGCATGAACCTCCATTTCCGGGAACTGGCAGGCGAAAGCCCGCTCTTGGTGAAGCTGATCATGCAGAGCATCTACAAGGAGGACAGGCGGGAGATCCGGCACTTGGGCTGCAAACGCTTCGGGGTGCAGTTCCTCCTGAAATCCGTCCACTCGCACAACGGGCTGTTCTATTTCCACACGGAAACGAGGAACAGGTCGAACGTGGCTTTCCGGACGGACTTTATCCGGTTCAAGGTCGTGGACAAGAAAGTGCCGAAGCGCACCGCCATTCAGGAACGGGTGATCGACCCGGTGCGCAGCTACAACGAGGTGCTGGTGACGGAGGGGAAAAGCGACGTGCGCACGGTGTATGCCGTCCCGCAGTTCACCATACCGGACGACAAGCTGCTGGTCATCGAACTGTTCGAGAAGGACGGCGGTAGGCACCAGACCATCCGGGTGGAGAACGCCGACCTCGTGGCGGCAAAACAGATTAACGAACTGAAAATCAAGTAAGCGATGAAAAGGTTACTGTTCATTATCCTGCTTTTCGGGGTGTGCCTGCATGTGAACCGGGCACACGCCCAACGGTGCCTGCCCGGAATGAGGGGCATACAGCTCACGGGCGGGCTGTCGGACAACATGCGCTGGAAAAACGGCGACGGCTTCGGCTACCACGCCGGGATAGCGGTGAGCACCTACACGAAGAACGCCCACCATTGGGTGGTCGGTGTGGAATACTTGGAGAAGCGGTACGGCTACCGGGACTGCCTCTATCCGGCGAGCCAGTTCACGGGCGAGGGCGGCTATTACCTGAACTTCCTTTCCGACCGGAAGAAGACGTTCTTCGCCGCACTGGGACTGTCCGCCCTTGCCGGGTACGAGACGGTGAACTGGGGCGAGAGCCTGCTGCCGGACGGCTCCCGGCTCACGGATGAGGACAATTTCATCTACGGGGGTGCGCTCACGCTGGAGCTGTCCGCCTACGTGACGGACAAGATTGTCTTGCTGGTAAACGGTCGCCAACGGGTGCTGTTCGGCGGCGACTGCGGGAAATTCCACACGCAGGTCGGCGTGGGAATCCGCTTCATGATTCGATAACTGCTATATAATATAATTGTATATGAGGACAATGATTTATAGAATATTCACGGGCTGCTACATCGTGGCCGCCCTCGTGCTGGTCGCAGCCTGTAATGACGGGCTGGATATTCAGACGAAATACCTGTTCACGGTGGAGACGATGCCCGTCCCGAAGGAGCTGAAAGTGAACGAGACGGCGGAGATACGGTGCGAGCTGAAACGGGAAGGACGCTGGGAGGACGCCCGGTACACGATCCGCTGGTTCCTCTTCGACGGGGAAGGCACGCTCAAACTGGATGACGGCACGGTGCTGCTGCCCAATGACCGCTACCCGCTGGAGAAAGAGACGTTCCGGCTCTATTACACCCGGCTGTCGGACGAGCAGAGCAGCTTCACCGTCTGGGTGGAGGACTCGGACGGTCAGGCGGTCGAGCTGGAATACGACTTCAATGCGGACAACGACAAGGAGGACGGGGATGGAAGTGGAACTGGGAAAGAGTGAGGTGCCGGCTTTGGCGGAATTGAAAGACCTGTGCCGGCACGAGTGCACCGCAGAGCGGTACGCCGATACCGTCAGGGAGTTCGGATGGTCGCTGGAACATGTGCTGGAGGACATGAAAACCCCGGAGATGTGCCGCCGTGCGCTGGAAGCGAGTGCGGAACTCGGTTACGGGCATCTGGCATTGCTGCACCATATCCCGTTCGCAGAGGTCTGCATGGAAGCCATACGGGACTGGTACGGCGAGGGCAGAGCCGATCTTTACGAGGTGGCTTCGGCAATCCGACCGGAGGTGTTCGACGGGAAGATGGCGGATTTTCTGGTGGCGGAGGACGGCAGGTGCCTGTCCCTGCTGCTCGTCCACCTGCAAACGCCGGAGCTGTGGCGGAAATGCGCCGAACATAACTGGATGTCATTCGTGATGATTCCGTGGAGGGAACGGTCGCTGGAAGCGTGCCTGACGGCGTACCTGAACTATCCCAGGATGATCCATGCCCATCCCCATGTCGTGCCGCAACCGGTGGACAGCTATTACAACGTGTACTCGCTGTGCCGCCTGATGGAGCAGATGACGGGCGAGAAATTCACCTGCGGGCAGATGGCGGACTTCTACGGGGGAAAGCGGATGGCGGTCAAGTGCATCGAGGTGCCCGATGGTTTCCTGAAAGACCGTGAGGTACTTTCGACCGGCAGAAAGAGACGTTCCGCATCGCCCCTCTCAGCCAGCGGCAGGAGCAGAGGCAGCAGGAACAGCAAGAGCCGGAACGGAACGACGCACCCAAGAGGCGCAACGGAATGAAAATATGAGACAACCTATCTAAAAAAACAGAAACATGGAACAAGAAGAAAGAATGTATCAGGTACCTCTGGAGATGATATGCAGGCACGACCGCACGGCGGAGGTGTGCCGTGCCGCCGTTGAAGAGGACGGCTGGCAGCTGGAGAACGTGCCCGAAGAGATGAAGACACCGGAACTGTGCCGGAAGGCGCTGGAAACGGAAGCGGGATTCGGGAACGACTTCCACCGGGGGCTGGTTCAGCATATCCCTTTTGCGGAGGTGTGCATGGAGGTGCTGAAGGAGTGCCGGGAGAATAACCCGGAAGAACTCTACGGGGTGGCGGTGGCTATCCGCCCGGAGGTGATGAATGGCGAAATGGCGGACTTCCTGCTGCCGCTGGACGGCAGGTGTATCAGCATCCTGCCCGTGCACCTGCAAACACCGGAGCGGGTGCGGGTGGCGGTGGAAACGTCGGGGATGTCCGCCGTCGGGCGTGGCGGAGTGCCGAAAAGCCTGCTCACGCCCGATGTGTATGTCAGGTGCGCCGCCCACAGTCGGGAGTCGCTGATGATGATCCCGTGGGCGGAACGCTCGCCGGAGGTCTGCCTAATGGCGAAGACGCTGTACCCGGACATAGTGAAGAATCACCCGGAGTTCGTGCCGGAGAGCGTGCATAACCAAGACAGCATCTACACGCTGAACAGCCTGATGGAAAGCCTGACGGGGGAAAAGTTCAGCTACCGGCAAATGACGGACTTCTACAACGGGAAGCCGCTGAATGTGAAACGGATGGAAACGCCGGGCGGCGTGCAGAAGGACAAGTCGGTGAAGTTCGACAAGGAGACGGGAGGCTTCTCCTTCTCCGACATCCGGCAGGAGCGAAAACGGGGATTGAAGATGTAGCGTGAGCCGGACGAAATGGAAAGCATCATTCAGGATGCTTTCCATATCCGCCCTGCCGCCTTCCGGTTTCTTTTGCTTCTTGTTCTTTTCCCGCCCCGCTCACGAAAGAAAAGAAGTGCGAAACGGATAGCGAACAAAAAAAGGGACGCTTAAAGCATCCCCTCGTCCATGTAGCTAAGGTAGGCGTCCTCGGTCAGTATGATGTGGTCTAAAAGCTGTATGCCGATTGCCTCGCAGCCTTTCTTCAACTGGCTGGTCAGGTTGTTGTCCGGCGTGCTCGCCACGGTCGAGCCGGAAGGGTGGTTGTGCGAGAGGATGATTCCCGAGGCATGAGAGACGAGAGCCGTCTGGAGGACGATGCGTATGTCCACCACCGTACTGTTCATGCCGCTGCGTGAGACGCACGAAACGCCCAGCAGTCTGCCTGCGCCGTTCAGGTACATCGCCCAGCACTCCTCGTGGTGCTGCATACAGTCCTCGTAGAAAGTCTTGAGGATGTCGTAAGACTCCTTGGAAGAGTGGATTCTAACTCTCTTGGATGCGTCAGCGTCCTTGTAACTTACGGTGATTTGAGGGAAAGACAGTGTATTCATAATGCAAAAAATTAAAAGTGAAACATTTATTTTTTGCTTTGGGGCACGGGGAAAGAACGGACTTCATGCAAGGCTTTTGCGTGGAATACGACCCGAAGGTGTGGAGATTGTGCGCAAAACCAGCAGGTTCAGCCTTGCTACTTGTCCGTTTTTCCCTGTAGGTTTGCTAAAAAATGAGTGTGGAGCTTGGCTAAAAAATCCGGTGAGTCGAGGGGGTTCTTTTTGCTTCTTTGTCTTTTCCCGCCCACGGCTCACCGAAAGAAAAAGAAGTGCGTCCGAAAATGGGTCAATCCTTTCCCACGGGCGGGTAAAAAAAGAAGTCCGGGCGGATCGCTACCCGTCCCGGACTTCCGGCGATGAAACATAGAGGGGGAATGTTATGGCTTGATTTCCCCCGTTGCGATTAAATTCCCGTCCGAATAATACGCTATCTTCCCGTAGGTAAATCCCATGTCGGGAATGGCTACGAAAGCGATATAGTCCGAATACTCCCTGCCTTTGAGGTTCTTCCCGACAAGGTTGTTGAATATCATGGGGATGCTGCAACCGTCCTCGCTGTAAAGGACGGTTTTCCCGTTCTGTCTGATTTCCTGCTTCATGCCGTTTCTATGAAAAGTGTCCCGTCGATAAGGTACTCCCAATTATTCTTGTGGCTCTCGTCCGTGAAATATTCCTCGCTCTCGCAATACTCGCAATCGTCACGGCACGAGCGGAAGAAGTTTTCCAGACAGTCACGCATGAGTTCCTTGAAATTCCGTGTGTCGGGCGAGCGCATGAAGTCCATGAGGGGCTGCAAGATGATTTCGTCCGACACAACCCCCGTGAAGGGGCATTCGCAAGTGACGGAGATACGGCTCCTGCGTCTTTTCTTGCGGTCTTTCGTCCAATAGACCTTGGGCTTGTACAGCTCCGCATGGAAGTTGTTATAGAGGTAAGCCAGCAAGCGGACGCTCGAAAGCCTTTCGGTCTCCTCCTCGTGTCCGGTATGGAAACGGTAAGCGTATGTGCAACTGTCGTAACAGTAGTTGGTGCAGGCAATGCGGAAAAGGTTGCAGAAGGCTTCGAGCGTGTCGCAGTTCTCGGAAGCATACGGGTAATCGTTTCCCTTGGCAAGCCAGTCGGTATAGGCTTTTTGACGGGCTTCGTCCTCCAGTTCCGCAATGCCGAATAGTGTATAGGTTCTCTGTACGGTTCGCATAAGTTTGAAAATTTGAAAGTTTAAAAATCGGTTTCTTTGCGATCTTTCTTTTCCGCTACGGCTCACGAAAGAAAGTAGCGGGCGGATTTCTCCGCCCTGCCCTTTGTCTTTAGGCTGCAATCTCTTCGGGTTGCGGTTGTTCCTCGGGTTGCGTTACCTTGCGCTCCCTTGCCCGTTCCTGCACTAATAGGACGGCTTTCTTTTCCTCGATGCGCTGGTGACGTTTCTCGTACACCCCGTTGTACTCCCTTTCGATGTTGGCGAGTTCCTCCGGCATGTGCCTGCGTGCGAAGTCAAGCAAGAGGGTCGCCACGGTGTAATCGGTAACTTTGTCTCGTCAAAAATCGGAAAAGTAAAATCGACATGATTCTAAAAAAAATAGCATTGTAATTTTGTGGTGCGAACTACTAATTACAATGCTATGACCGAGACTTCCCAATTAAAGAAGTATCTGATGTGGTACAAAGTTAACGAATTATTTTCAGATGGCCTAAATAAGACACAAATAGGTCAATCCTTAGGTCTTCACCGTCAAACGGTGGCCAAGTATCTGTCCATGACAGAAGAAGAGTTCATTTCCAGCCAGAGCTATGACCGTCATTACGGTCATAAACTTGACGGCTATGAATCTTATGTAGTCAATGAGTTGCGCAAGTGGCCTTTTTTGTCCGCTCCGCAACTCCATGACCGCTTGAAAGAGCATTTTTCGGATCTTCCCTGCGTAACCCCCAAAACGGTCTTCAACTTCGTCAACCGGTTGCGTTTAACGCACCATCTTCCCAAGGAGTTTGAAAAGAGTTACCGCCCCTACGAGAAGCAACCCGAGACTCCCTATGGCGAATACGCCCAATGCGACTTCGGTGAACGGTGGATGAAGACACTTCAGGGACAGTCTTTAAAAGTGTATTTCTTTGCGATGTGTCTGAGCCGCAGCAGGTATAAGTTCGTCTACTTTAGCCGTACACCGTTTACCACCGCTCTTGCTGTTTATGCCCATGAACTGGCTTTCGAGTTCTTCGGGGGAGTACCCCGAAAAATAGTTTATGACCAGGACAAGGTGTTTCTTGTCAATGAAAACCTTGGTGACCTGGTGCTTACCCGCGTTTTCCGCACCCTTGTCCGTGAACATGGCTTTGAACCCGTGTTCTGTCGCAAATCCGATCCCCAGAGCAAAGGTAAGATAGAGAATGTCGTCAAATATGTGAAATACAACTTCCTTCGCGGCCGCGAGTTGGTTGACATGGACCTGCTCAACAAGGAAGTCCTTGGCTGGTTGGAACGCACGGCCAACGGCACGGAACATCACGGCATACGTCGTGTCCCGTCTGAGGAGTTTGAGACGGAAAAAGGACACCTCATGCCTTATAAGGGAGTCCCGACTGTTCCTTGCGAAACCCTCTTGCCGCATCACGTGCGAAAGGACAACGTGATAACCTACCGGGGCAATTATTACAGCGTTCCCACAGGCACCTACCACGGCCATCAGACGCTGGTCTATATCGAAGAAAAAGAAGGCCGGCTATATATCTACAGCCATGAGACAGGCAAAACCCTTGCCGTTCACAAAATAAGCGGAGATAAGGGGCGTCTGGTAAGCAATACCTCCCACCGGCGTGACCGCGAAGCCTCGCTGGATGATTATGAGGCTTTTGTACGCAAAGAACTTCCCGCAAGCACGGTGATTGATACATATTTATTACAACTACGTGTGCATAAGGCCCGTAATTACCGCGACAACCTCCAGTTTATAGTCCGGCGCCACGCGGCATACTCGGACATCACGCTTACCGAAGCTTTTGACGAGTGCCTTAAAGCAGGTGTCTTCAACGGATGCAGCCTGATGGAGGTAGCCGAGACCCTCAGGATCCGTAAAGGAGAACCCCCCATTGAGGTCCGGACGGAAACCGAGCCGGTTCCCGGGGCTGATACATCCGCCATGATCCCCGAGAAAACAGACATATCCACCTTTAACACCCTTTTCGTATGATAACAAACGAACAAATCAAAAACCTGTGCTCGCGTCTGCGCCTGTACGCTCTGCCACGCCTGCTGGAATCAGAAGCTCATCTGGCGCAGGAGCAGGGAAAAAACCATGTCGAGTTCCTGCATGACCTGCTCTCCCGCGAGGTTCAGGAAAGAGACAGCAAGGACTTCCAACGGCGGCTGAAAGCGGCGGCCTTGCCGGCAAGACACGACCTCGACCTTTTCGACCACAACTACTCGCAAGGTATAACCGCACCAAGATTGCGTGAACTGCGCCGGCTGGGGTGGCTCGAACAGAATTACAACCTGATACTCATGGGACCTTCCGGAACAGGTAAGACCTTTATCGCCGCAGGACTTGTGTACGAAGCTGTGGGGCAGGGATACAAGGCGTATATGGTCACGATGGAGGATGTCATAAACACCATCAAGATGAAAACGCTGATGCCTTCGGCCATGAGCGCATACAACCGTCTGCTCAAAGCCGACTTGGTAGCCATCGATGACATAATGCTCTTCCCGGTGAAAAAAGAGGATGCCGCAGGATTCTTCAATCTGATCAACACGCTTCACGAGAAAGCCTCACTGATAATTACCACGAACAAGGCACCCACCGAATGGGCCAAAACGCTGGATGACGAAGTGCTGGCTTCAGCAATACTGGACAGGCTGTTATATCACTGCGAGGTCATAAAACTCACCGGGCAAAGCTACCGGATGGGAAACCGAAAATCCATTTTTGAAGAGGAAAAAGACACATCTTTGGCTGGGGGTACCCCCAGCCAAAGATGACCGACATTAAAATGTAATCAATAGTATAAACTGATAGTCTCTATTATTAGATGGTGATTTAACTTTACCGAAAAATGACGATTTAAAATTTGCTTATTACAAGGGGAGATCACCCATGCGGTATTAGAAGGGAAAATTGTATCCGCACCGAAAGGATACGATGCCTTCACGGGGATTGAAGCGGCCAGGGAGAAACTGGCTTGCGGGAATATCCGTCAGCAGATGGAAGAATTCGGTATCGAACTTGAGATCGTGCCGGTAAATACTGATTTTTTACTACGATGAAGGAATATTGCGTTTATTGGTTTGAAAACGGAGAACCGAGGCACGAGGTATTTTCCTGTCTGGACGGGGCGGAGATGTTTTCCTGCATGATAAGAGGACAGGACGGCGTGGAACACGTGGAAATATCCGAGGAAGATATTTCCGCTCCGGAGGAATTCCGGGAAATATGCCCCGGAGATTTCTCTTGAACATATGACATGGATCCGGGGGCCTTTTTTGCCGTAGCCTGGCGGTAAAGGGACCTTATCTGGTTGTAAAATCGGGCAGTGTCAACCATTTTTTCACCGATTAATCGCATACGCAAGATGAAAGCTCCACGGAAAATTTATACATGGACCAGTATCCTGCTTTTCGTGTGCTGTTCCCTTATTTTTCTTTCATGTGAAAAGGAAGAGCTCGGGGAAGCCATGGAAAATCGGAAAACGTTATTCATGTTTCTGCCGTGGTCCACTGACCTGACAGGCTATTTTTACACCAATATCGCAGATATGGAGGCGTGTGTAAGCAGAAGGGGGCTGGAGCATGAAAGAATTCTCGTGTTTATGTCCACGAGCTCTACGGAAGCCACGATGTTTGAGATCATACATTCCAAAGGAAAGTGCGATCGTAAAACGCTGAAAAGGTATGGCACTTCGGGGTTTACTACGGTGGAGGGCATAACGGGGATATTGAACGACGTGCAGGAATTTGCTCCTGCTCCGGTTTACGCTATGATCATAGGTTCCCATGGCATGGGATGGCTTCCCGTGGACGGTACACAGGCGGATTCCCTTTTCCGGATGAAAAAGCATTGGGAGTATCAGGAGCAGCCGCTGACACGCTATTTCGGGGGACTGACCCGGGAGTTCCAAACGGACGTGGGTACCCTGGCCCGGGGGATTGTAGGCGCGGGCGTCAAAATGGAGTATATCCTGTTTGACGATTGCTATATGTCATCCGTAGAGGTTGCCTATGAACTGAAAGAAGCCACAAGATTTCTTATAGCCTCTACCAGTGAAATGATGGCATACGGAATGCCTTACGCCACTGTGGGGGAGTTCCTGCTGGGAAATCCTGATTACGGATCCCTTTGCGAAGGATTCCACGACTTTTATTCAACCTATGAAATGATGCCCTGCGGGACACTGGCTGTGACAGATTGCTCTGAATTAGATAATATGGCTGCTATCATGAAAAGTATCAATGACAGGTATGTTTTCGATGATTCCCTACAAGGAGAACTCCAGGGACTGGACGGATACACCCCCGTCATCTTTTATGACTTTGCCGATTATGTCCTCACCCTCTGCTCTGACCCTGTCCTGACAGCCCGCTTCAGGGAACAGCTGGAGCGGCTTGTTCCCTATAAAACCCATACGGGTAAATTTTATTCCAGGACCAAAGGGCCCCTTCCCATACATACTTTCTCGGGTATAACGATCTCGGACCCGAGCACCAATCCCATGGCCTTACTGAAAGGTACGACCTCTTGGTACAAGGCCACACACGAATAACCCCGTGGAAAACGGACAGATGAAAATACCCGCGTATGACGCAAATATTCCCCTTTCTTCATAAAATTTCCGATAAGTTCGGACAGCATCGAAAATAATTCTACACGTATGTACCATATATAATTTTGCAGTGATATTTTTATTTACAGTTTATTCGGGGTAAAAAGGTCACGAGAAAATCAAAACTTCAATTACTCTCGAACCGGAATGTGACAAATCTACGAACAGGAGGACAAACGAGGATACCTAAGCCGTAAATTGCACGTTTCCAGCATTCATCCCATATCTTTACGTCCGGTTTCAATCGGAACCTTAAAAATATTCACCATTTAATTTTTTCAGATTATGGACGAACAACCGGACAGCAGCCAGCAGTTAATGGACATCCTGCTCGTCATGGACGAGAAAGGCACGCTCCAAGCCGTCAGCGGAGTAAAGGACGGCGAGTTACAGACCAAGAACCCACTGGAGGACAACAACGACCTCCTGCGGGTGGATCGCCACGGCGATATGTTTTCAAATTTCTTTTCCAACCTCTGGAGCCAGTTGAAAGATCCGACCCGCTTCCATTTCTTCCGTGTGCCGGAAGAGGAGGTGCAGCGGGTAGCCGCCGATTTCCGGCAGCGGGAGAGCCGGTCGGTCAAGACAGGTGAGCCGCTCCTCGCACAGTACGAGGTGCAGCCGCCCGTGCAGGCACAGCAGCAGACCCAAGCCGGGCAGCAGCAACAGCCGGAGGATGCGCCGCAGCAGTCCGCCGGGCAGACCGAACAGAACCCGCAGTACAAGTACCGCCCGGAGGACATCGACTGGAACAGCCTCGCTGCCCTCGGCGTGCAGCGGGAACAGATTGAGGGCAACGGGATGCTCGACCAGATGCTCCGGGGCTTCCAGACCGACAAGACCGTCCGGGTGCATTTCCACTTCGAGGGCATCTCGCACAGCAACGATAGCCAGCTCTCGCTCAAACCCGGCACGGACGGCAGGCTGACCGTTTGCAGCCACGGCATCCTCGACCCGGAGAAGATGCAGAAGCAGTTCTTCGGTTACGACATCACCGACTCCGACAAGCAGGTGCTCCGGCAGACGGGCAACATGGGGCACCCGGCGACCGTCACCAACCGGGCGGGCGAGCAGGTCGAAGCCCTTGTCAGCCGCAACCTCAAGACCAACGAGCTGGTCGCTTTCCCGCTCTCCAAGGTCAATATCCCGGCGGAGAAGAACGGGCATACCTTCACCCCGGACGAAATAGCCCGGCTCAAACAGGGCGAGGCGGTGGTCTGCCAGTTCCTTTCCAGAGCCAAGGAGGGGGAGCAACCCAAGATCTACCCGGCTCCCGTACAGTTCAGCGCAGCCAAGATGCAGCTCGAATTTCTCTTCGGCGACCGGGGCAAGCTGGCGATGGATGCGTACAAGACGAACCTGAAACAGACCGCCAATCAGGAGGTGCCGAAGACTTTCCGCAAGCAGGAGCTTACCGAGAAGTCCCGCCTCGAACTCGAAGCCGGGGGAACGGTCAAGGTCTCCGGTCTGGTGGACAAGAAAGGAAAAGCCTACCAAGGCTACATCACATGGAAGCCCGGCGAGAAGCCCGCCTTCATGTTTCCCAAGGACTACAAGGCGGCACTCGAAGAGGGGCGTGTCAAGCCCGCCGTGGAGAACGAGGTGCAGGTGGCGGTCAATTCCGAGGGCAAGACCGTAGAGGCGACCCGCAACCTGAAAGAAGCCCTGCAATCCGCACAGCAGCGCCCCACCGGGGAGCAGAAACAGCAGCAGGAGCGCAAGCAGGAGCAGAAAGAGGAACGGAAACAGTCACAGAAGCAGGAACAGCCCGACAAGCCCAAGCGCAGCCGGGGTGTCCGCCGCTGATTTCCCCCGCCACTCTGTAAATGAATTACACGGTTATCCCGTCCGGACGACGGGATAACTTTTGTCAAACCGTTAAATTTTAAAGAAATATGATTACAGCAGTTATCGCTGAAAAGCCTTCCGTAGCGAAGGATATAGCAAACGTGTTGAATGTCCGAGAGCGGCACGATGGCTACCTCTCAGGTAACGGCTACCTCGTTACCTGGGCGTTCGGCCATCTCGTCCAGCTTGCCATGCCCGAAGCATACGGCTATGCGGGCTTCCGGCGTGAGAACCTGCCCATTCTGCCGCAGGAGTTCAAGTACATCCCCCGCCAGATACGGGAGGGCAAGGAGTACAAGCCCGACCCCGGCGTACTCAAACAGTTGAAGGTCATCAGGGAGGTTTTCGACCGTTCCGATCGTATCGTCGTGGCGACCGATGCCGGGCGTGAGGGTGAAGCCATTCATCGGTACATCTACAATTACCTTGGCTGCCGCAAACCCTGCCTGCGCCTCTGGATCTCCTCGCTGACCGACCGTGCCATCCGGGAAGGGCATCTACTCCCTCGGACGGGTACAGACACCCACCTTGATGATGATCTGCTCCCGTTATCTGGAGAACAGGGATTTCACCCCGCAGACCTATTACCGGCTGAAGGTCACGGCTGAAAAGGACGGCACGCCCTTCGCCGCCATCTCTGAATTGCGTTACGAAACCCTTCCGGCGGCAAATGCCGCTCTCGGCGCTGTAACCGCAACGGGGACGGTGGAGGTTGCCGACTTGCAGCGCAGGGAGGTGAGCCAAGAACCTCCCTTGCTCTATGACCTGACCGCCTTGCAGAAAGAGGCGAACGGCAGGTACGGCTTCTCGGCAGACAAGACCCTCTCCATCGCCCAGTCGCTTTACGAGAAGAAGGTGTTGAGCTACCCCCGTACCGGCTCCCGCTACCTATCGGACGATGTGTTCGACGAGATACCCGATCGTATCGCCCTGCTGGAGCGGTACCCGGCTTTCGCCGCCCATGCCGCCGCCCTGAAAGGAGCTTCGCTCAACCGCCGCAGCGTGGACGCAGGGAAAGTCACCGACCACCATGCGCTCATCATCACCGAGTGTCTGCCCGGCGAGCTGTCCGCCGACGAACGCACGGTATATGACATGGTAGCCGCCCGCCTGCTCGAAGCCTTCTCCGCCCGTTGCCTCAAGGACGCTACCACCGTCTCTTTCACGGCAGGGAACAGCGTGTTCACCGCCAAGGGGACGGTCGTCAGATCCGCCGGATGGCGTGCCGTGCGGAACGAGCGGGAGGAGGACGACGAGGGAACAGCCGCTTTGCCGACTTTGCAGACCGACGAGGCTTTCCCCCTGCAATCGGCGGAGTGTGTGGAGAAACAGACCAAGCCCCGTCCCCTGCACACCGAGAGCAGCCTCCTTTCGGCGATGGAGCATTGCGGCAGGGAGTTGCAGGACGACGAGCTTCGAGACAGTTTGAAAGGGAACGGTATCGGCACGCCCGCCACCCGTGCCTCCATCATCGAGACCCTCTTTGCCCGTGACTACGTGCGCCGGGAGAAGAAGAGCCTCGTGCCGACGGACAAGGGGCTTGCCGTGTATCAGATAGTGAAGGACAAGCGCATCGCCGATGTCGAGATGACCGGGCAGTGGGAGACCGCCCTCGCCAAGATCGAGAGCGGGGAGATGAATCCCGACAGCTTCCGCAAGGCCATCGAGGTCTATGCCGCCCAGATTACCGAAGAACTCCTGCAAGTGCAGGTATCGGTGGCGGACGGCGGACATATCCCGTGCCCCAAGTGCCGTTCCGGTCGCATCCTCCTTTACCCGAAGGTCGCCAAGTGCAGCAACGTCGATTGTTCCCTTACCGTCTTCCGCAACAAGGGGGAGAAGCAGCTCACCGACAGCCAGATTACCGACCTCGTGACCAAAGGCAGGACTGCCCTGATCAAAGGATTCAGGAGTAGGGAGGATAAGCCCTTCGATGCATACCTCACTTTCGACAAGGACTTCCGCATCGTATACGGGTTCCCGCCTCACACGGACAAGTCCAAAGGAAAGGAGCACAGGCGATGAACGGCATCGGTTGGATCTCCGTAGCGGAAGCCGCCCGGCTCTGCAGCACGAACGGCTCTTGATAGACAATGGTAGCCCACAGGAATTCAAGTTTTTATATCCGTAATCCCGGCAATAATCCCTATATTTGCCAATCGGTCACATAGAAAAGGCGGGATTGCTCTTTTCTGTGGCCGGATGGCAACCGTTCCGGGCACAATACCCGAACGGCTTTAATCAACATTCAACAATAGCATAACATGAATTTTGAACAATTAGCAACCATCATAGCCGACACGCACCAACGATTACAACAGAGTGCGGTCAAAGCCGTAAACCAGTGCCAGACCATGCGTAACTGGCTTATCGGTTTTTATATCGTGGAGTTCGAGCAGAACGGAGAAGACCGTGCCAAATATGGGGAATTCTTATTGAAAAACTTGGAACAAAAAGTTAATTTAAAAGGATTGAATATTACATTATTCAAGCGTTCACGAGTCTTCTATATGGTATATCCCCAGTTGGCAACTGTAATAAAAACGATATTGCCTCCAACAGGTGCATCAACGATGCACTTATTGGAAATGCAGGGTCTTGGAAAAAGTGCATCACTGATGCACTTATTACAAAATGCTGAAAACAAACAAGATATAGTTAATACGATAGAGCCTCAGAAACTACTCAGCTCTATTTCTTTTACCCACTTTATCGAACTGGTAAAAATCGACAATCCTATCAAGCGGATGTATTACGAAATGCTCACCATCCAAACCGGGCTTTCTGTCCGTGAACTCAAACGGCAGATAGGAGCGTTGAGTTATGAACGTGTCGGCTTATCCGGCAACATGGAAAATGCACTTGCTGCCATTCAGCAGAAGATTCACCCACAAACTGTAACCGATGCCGTCAAGGATGACTATTTCTTCGAGTTCCTGAACATTCCGCAGCAACGGGCTTCTTTGCTAAAGGAGAAGGAACTCGAAACACTTCTGCTCGACCATTTGCGAGACTTCATTATCGAACTCGGAAACGGCTTCTGTTTCGAAGCCAGACAAAAAAGAATCCTTATCGGTGACGAATTTTATTTCATTGATATGGTCTTCTACCACCGGATTTTGAAATGTCATATTTTGTGCGAATTGAAAGTTGATACTTTCAACCACGCTCATGTGTCACAACTTTATTCATACCTGAATTATTATAAAGCCGAAGTGATGGAGCCGGGCGATAACCCGCCTATCGGCATTTTGCTGGTAACGGACAAGAACGATGCGTTGGTGCGGTACACCACAACCGGATTGGATGAACAGATATTCGTTTCCAAATACCAGTTGCAACTTCCGACTGAACAACAATTAAAAGAGTTGATTTTAAAGACAATCCGGCAATAATAACAAATGCGCAACACATAGTTGCGCATTTGTAGTATTCTAATATTTGTCGTTCCAACTATTTCCGTTATCTTTGCAATCAATAGAACCTGCCAAGCCTCTTTAATAATGCCCAAATCGGCGGGTTGCTTTTTTATTACATCCTCCCGTACACCGTTCGGATTTTCCCGTCCTCCAGCACTTCGCTCGACCGTACAGCCCATATCCTGCCGTCGTTCGGTCCGCACTCCAGCCCCTTCTCACTGTTACCGACCAGCACCGGCACGGTTGTCATCACGATTTCATCTGCCAGCCCGTTGTCCAAGAGTAAAACTCCGGTTTCTCCTCCGTAAGCCACCACCATACCGTCGCCATTCTCCTTTATCCGTTGCAGTTCCGTTACCACATTCCCCCTGACAAAACGTACCCGTTCTGTCTCTGTCAAGTCTATACAGCCGTTCGTCACGACCAAGGTCTCCTTTGCCTCAAGCGGCCAGTCAAGATCATTCAGGTAAATACGCAGGTAAGTTTCCTCGTCAATCAGCACGTAGGCACAGGCGTCCACTACCGCATTGAAACACTTGTCCGCTATGACCGGACAGCCGTCGATGGATTGGTACACGTGCAAGGTAATCTGTTCCATAACAATGTGTTTTTAAGGATTATGCCCGCCTCGCACCAAAAAGAACAGCGTGAACTCACACTATTCCGGAATAGAGGTACTGGCATACCTAAAAGACAGAATAGGCAAACTCACGCCGTATAAGCATACAGCATGAACATTGCGCTATACATCTTGTCTTTTTTGAAAAGTGCCAGTTTTCTATTCCAAGACGTTCAGCGAACGTACAATATGTATATCAATCCCTGCTTGCTTCCAAGCCGGGTATGAATCTTTCATGTCATGACAGCAACCGTACCCCGGTAGAGTACCACCTGCCGTACTTTGTCACAAAGGTACGGGAAACTTCCCGAATAACAAAACAATAGCCCTGCCTAATCTCACGATCCGGCAAGTCCCCGTCCACTAACAGAAATCATAAAGGAAATATCACTTTTACGGAAACAAGCCTTTTTTCCTGCGCCTTTCCTCTTTCCGGACTTCCTTCTCCTTCCGTTTTGCAGCCCGTTCCTCCACAGCGGCAAACTGGTTGCGGAGGAACTCGTGCACATCTTTCACCCGATAGAAGACCTTGCCACTGATAGTGAAGTACGGCAGTATCCCAATGGCACGGTAACGTTGCAATGTGCGAATACCGACCTTCAGCAGCAGGCACAGGTCCTGGTTATCCAGTACCTCCTCTCCATCCAGCGCGTTGCTCTTCTTCAGTACTCTTTCCAACAACTTCTCCGTCCGGTCGAAACGTTCCATGATACGCTCCATCCAATTCTCAAATTTTTCGCTGTCCATATACATAGCAGTCGCCCTCCTTTTCAATAATTTCCTTTTCCCGCATGTAACGGATGTACCCCTTCGCCGTCCGTTCCTTCACGTCCAGGGTTTCCTGTATCAGTTCGCATAGCTCGATATAGCCATACTTTTTTTGCGTGACGAACGCTGCCCGTGCCATTTCAGATAGTTCCTTCTCCTTGCGCCTTTCTTTCTCCACCCTCGGTTTCTCTCCCATATAGACAGGCATCCCGGCCTGTTTGTCCCAGCGGAACTGCATCAGCGGGATATCCAGCGGGCTTCCATCCCTGACCTTCAATGCCTTCACCACCGACACCTCCGGGTTCTCGTCCTTCTCGATGGAGAGGATAGCCGCCGACTTCCGCTGCAACTCGCTGCCCAAGTGTCCCCGCAACTTCAACCCGTTCGGCACGAAATGTACCACGGCGGTGATGCACGTGCGGTAAATTCCCGCCAGGCGGTAAATTTCGTCAACCAGCGCCACGCTCTCCGCCTCGTCGTTGGCGCAACGGATCAGGTCGGCAACTCCGTCGATGACGACCAGATGGATGCCCCCGTGCAGGTAGTGGTACTTGTCCATGCTTTGGATGATGGCGGTCAGCCGCTCGTTCCTCGACATCCCCGTCAGGCAGTACACGTGCAGGTAAGGCGGCATTTTCTCCCGACCGGCACGCCGCAGCAGCCGCCCCGTGTTCTTGTAGAGCTGTTGCTCGCTCTGTTCCGTGTCGTACAGCAGCACCGCACGCCCCTTTCGGTTCGGTTCCACCTTCACCCCAAGAAGGTCCGCGTCCTCCTCCCGTTCCATAATTGCCCCGGCGACCAACGCGGCGGTATAGTTACTCTTGCCCGTCCCTTCTCCGCCCGTGATGCAGAGTATGTTCTCTTCCGAGCCTAACGGCACGTCCCCGGCGGTCACGATAGCGACTGCCTGCTCCGGCGGGCAGTCGTAATCGATCTCACACGATTTCAGTACCGCCATCGTGTCCCCGTACAGCGTGTCGAGCAGTTTCAGGAACAGCCCCATCAAATCCTCCCGTGTGTGTCCGGCTTTAAAATAGTCCGTCACGTCTTTCTCTGATTTCGTCCCCGGCAGCGGTAGTACCAGCCGTTTAACACCGTACTCCGACAGTTGTACCCGGTGCTTCTCCGAGCATTCCAGCCCCGTCTTGTCCGTGTCGTACAGCAGTACGATGTGCTTGAAGCGATAGACGAGCTTCCGGACGGTCTTCGCCGGGATTACCGAGGTTTCCGAGTTGAAGCAGATGGCTTGGAAACCGTGAGCCGCAAGCGTCATCACGTCCTTCTCGCCACCCGTGAGGAAGAGCAGGTCGCCCTTCGAGGGCAGTTGTTCCAGACCGAAACAGTAGTTGTCGCCCGTATGACCGCCATAGACGAAACGCACTTCCGATAACGGGCGGTACACCTTCACGCCCCATTTCCCCCTGTAGCCGAACATCGGTTCCGCCGGGGTTGAAGTAAAGCCGAACGTCTTGCCTTCCCTTGTCTCGCTCCGGTACTCGGCGAGCGACACCACCCCGTAACGGTGCAGCACCTCTACCGTGATGCCCGATATGCCCCAGTAGGCGAGCTCTCTCTCTGTGAAAGACTTTTCAGCTACTTGGTAGGGGCTTGGTCCAGGACGCTCGCGGGATAAATCTTTCCCTTCCGTGCCCGTGACAGTATCCCCGGGAATGCTCTCCCCGGTATTTTCCCCCTCACTTTTCTCTCGTGCACCCGTTACGGGCCGTGTCGTCCGGCAGCTTCCCTCCCGATTGTTGGTACCGGAAGGGATGGCCCCATCCAACCCCAGGCACAACTCCCGGTCAATGGTGTGCAGCACTTCCACGAAATCAGCGGCACTCCGGCAGTCCAGTCCTTTCAGTTTCGCCACAAGGAAGAAACAGTCTCCCGAATACTCACCGTTACCAAAGTCCTTCATCCTGTACATCCCGCTGTGGCGATCATAATAAACGTTACACGAGGCCCTGCCATCAGCGTACAGCGGATTCAGGAAATTTCGACCCACCCGCCATTTTACGGGCAGATAATGACGGAACACCTCCAGCCCGTTACCTGTTTTTGCCAGTATTTCCTCTTTTCTTACCATATGATCTGCTTTTGCATTGGTGTAAAGGGTACGCTTCAATCATTCGGTCCACCAGCTTGTCAGGCGTTTCCCGTATCCAACGCTCATGGAACTGTTCCACGTCCGTACGGCGGTAACGTATCTTCCTCCCGCAGATAGAGTAAGCGATGATACGGTTCGTGCGGTAACGCTGCAAAGTACGGGGACTGATTTCAAGTTGTTCACACACTTCCTTTCCCGTCATCCATAGCCCTGCCTTCCTCGTACCCTTCTTATCCGCTACCGGCCATTGCTCCCGCTCCTTTGTTCCGGACGCCTCCACGTATGCCGCTATCCCCTCTATCTTCTCCACGAGGGTAGCAAACGCTTTGCTTTCGATTGCTATTATTTCCATAATCTTTTAATAATTTGGTTTCCGGTTACAAAGGTCAGTCTGTTCGACCGTTTTTCTTTTCACGTTCGTAGCAAGCTGCCAAAGTTTTTTTTCTGGTACAAAAAAACCGCCGCGGAGCCTTATTCGGGCTCTCTACGGTGGCTATATACTGTATTTTCACCAAATGGCGTATCGGGAAAGGTGATTTGGCAACTTGCTATGAACCTGCCAGTCTCTTCCTTGTTTTACAAAAGGTTATCCGTCCGTTTCGTCCATTCGTTTCAACAAACGTTCCTTCATTTGATCAAGGTAAGCTGTCCGGCTGTTCTTCCGGTTACGCATGGAGATAAACGTGTGGTACACGTCTCCCAGGTCAATATGGAACATTTGTTCGAACAGCATCACGAGCTCGACAATGCTCACCCTCCCGTTATCCACGCTACCCATCGCCCAAATGCCATATATCAGTTCCACGGCAGCCGCCTTCCGGTCCGTCCAATGGTGCTCCTTTTCCTGCACGGCATACGCCCCCTCCATTGCCAGCAGCACTTTCCGGTTCAGATAACCAAGTAACATTTCCGCCGCTATCAGTCTTGCGGCCAACAAGTCATAACCGGTTGACATCACCGAATCCTCCTCCAGCATAAAACTTCCGCTTTCCGGGCTCAGCTCCTTTTTGGCACGGCGGAAATAGTAATGGTCCCGGTAAGTCGCCCCGCTCCGGTAATACTGGTAAAAGGGAAGGTATCGTTCCAGTTTCCGCTGGTATTCTTTCATAGCCTTGCGGTAATGCATCCGGGCAATCTCCGGGCAACATGAACAACCGCTCTCGATCTGGTATACCCGGTAATAATACAGCAGGCGTCCCGTCAGGGCAGGCTTGTAATACTTGAAAAAGCAGATTTCCTCTTCCACGTTGGAGAATGGGTGGTTTAGGACATAGTCCTTCAACTCACGGGATCGCTCCCTCAAAAAAGAAACCATCTCCTGACAAGTCCGTATCACTTGCTCTCCCTCCATACGGGAAGATTCAATGCCCATCTTACGTTCGACCTCCTGCATCAAGTTGTTAAAGTACGTTTCTATCATGTTATTCCTTAATTATGGGGCACGTGAGTACCTTCACGCTACCCGATTTATTTTTATGCCTCGCTTGATTCGATCGCAGGTTTTCCTTTCGGCCCTTTACGATGAAAAAACTTTTCCTCATATCGAAAAGACCGGAGAAAAGCCATGATACGGCTTCCTCCGGTCACACCTGCAAAACTGGGAAATTCCTTCCCCAATCCCCGGGACCAGACTATTCAAGGTCCCTCACGCAACGCACGTATCCCTTCCTGTTATTCACAAGCCTGTCATTGTCACCCGCCCACTGGGTATCCACGGTCGTGACCCATCGGAGATAACCATGGAGATACATCTGGTAGCCGGCACTGAACGATCTTGCCCCGTTCATGCTACGCTTGGAAAATCCCGTCCGAGAATGGAGAACTTCAGATTCTACTACTCCCAGAGAAGGAAGGTCATTACCGAATTCGTAAACCTCCTTTTTCTCAGGGTTATGCCAGTCGAACAGGCTCCCGCACATGATGATCAATTCCACCTCGTTGGGCACCCGCCAGGTTCCCAGGTCGCTCTTGTCCGCCTCCTGGTAATAATAGGCGCACGGGCTGTTTCCCTGTTCGATGTCCGCCATCAGCGTGCTCCAATCCTGTAAGTAATACTCGCTCTTCCTGTCAGGATTATTCAAATCCTTGGGCTTATCTATCTTATTGGCGATATACTTGGCCACCTCAAACCCGTTCTTGTAAATGGTGTTGCTCTGGGAGTCCTCATCATGCGCGGGCAACTCGTAAATGGCTCTTACTCCACGCGTCATGCTGTATGGCAGGTTATCTGCCCTAAAGACCAGATATTCCTCTTTCGTCCTGTTATTGACAAGAGACTTGTTCAGTTCCTTGCCCAACTCCTCGATGTGATAGCTTTCTTCCCCAGACTCCAGCATCCCCAGATCCCTGATCAACCTCACTTCCGAGTAGGGGGTGCGGTCCCCGGGTGAGTTCCCTCCCTTGTAATAATCAAAGTTTGCGATGGGAGTCACGCTGCGGGACTCCAAGATACAAATATAGGGGTTGGAAGAGTATAAAGAAAGGTTTGTACTTGCCATAAAGGCTCTTGACATATAAAATGCTGTGGCGTTGTCCGAGGGGGCGTGCCCGTGCAGCCTGGAATGTAACGGCAACGCCCGTTCCCCCACGAGAAGCATACCGCTCTCGCTCACCGAAGGAATATACCACTTCATCTCGGCGGCCTGCATCCGGCCATCACGGTTATCATCCCGGTTCCGTAAAAACGGGGTGAAACAGGCATATTCGGCGTGGTAATTCTTGGCTGCCAAATTATAATGGTCTCTGCTGAGAGTCAGCTTCGCGTTGTCCACCTTCGTCATGACCTGCCATAACTGGTCTTGTTTACTTCTTCTCATCGGGTCAATCATGACCTCTTGACTGAAGTCGCCCGACCTTGCCATCACCTTCCAAGTATTCGACCAGCCGTTGGATGTATATTTATTATAAAAAGCATCCGGTTCTCCCGGAGCCTTCACCATAAAGTCCAGGTCCGGTGTCTCGTTCACGTTTTCCACCCCCCAGACACGCATGCCTTCGGGTCCCTCCGTAAACACCGTCTTGATGGACATCTGACGGATGGAAACGACAGCCTGGTGATAACGTGACTGCCCGTCGGGGGAGATTTCATGCGACGTGTTCACCAGCAGGTCGAAAGTCCGATCCGGGGCGTTGGCAAAGGTTTTCCACAAGTTCTTGTCCTCGGGGGCGCCATCCCGCATGGGGTTCCGCTCGTAGAAATACTCGTTGGCGTAAACCGTCACCTTGTAAAGCCCCGTGGAGGCATTAAATACATAATCGGGCTCTTTGACAAGTCGGTAAAGAAACTGTTCCAGCGAAAGCAGATGCGCCCCCGTGTTGGAGTAATATTCCATGGTTTCGTTTCCATTGTCAGACAGGGTGCTCGGGTGGATGAAGAACGCGAGCCAACCAGTGTCTGCCTTCTTCTCCCCTGAAGGAACGTATCCGTTATCCTCCAGCTGTTCCAGCTCCGCCCTCGTGTAAGAGACTATCTTGTCACAGAACGGGGTGCGTATGGCAAAGGAGATCATCGCGTCGTCCTTCAAACTGCCATCCGGATTGAAGATGGCAAGCTCGTCCTTGTTGAAACGCATCAGGCCCTGTTCATAATGGCAGTCAAAACTGAAGGAGCGGTGAGCGTCATATACAAGGCCTTCCACCCCGGGAGCGGGCTCCTCTTCCCGGTCCTTGTCGGACATCGCCTCCACTACCAGGTCGTTCATCCCCTTGATCGTCACGTTATAGGTATAGTGCACGTTACGTTCTATATCATAATCGTTGACCGGATCATTCTCCGCCGTGTATCCCAGATAAACGCGGTAGGTCACCCTCCCGAAACGCTCCGTTGAGACTTCACCGGTTGTCATATCCTGGCGTAACTCACCCGTGAACTCGATGTAGGGAGCCAGATCCGGAGCGTATTCTGTAGCTCCGTTCTGCACGTTCGGCTTCTCCGTAGCATCGGGAACGGGAGACTTCACTTGTTTCTGCCGCAGGTCATACCCCTTCCTCTCCGCATTGTAACCGGGAGAGGCGGGAGTTATCATTTTTTTTGCCAATTTCCGGTTCTCCGGAAGGTAAAACGTAGTAGTAGCGTCGCCCTCGAACTGGAATAATTCGGACAACCAGTACGAATCCATCTCCATCCCGCCGGCATCCCAGGGAGCCCCGGCGTCACTGCCCTTGACATGCTCGGTGACAAAGGTCGAAGCCGGCACGTTACCGACTCTCCATGTCCCGGGCACGAACGTGAGCCCCTCTCCGGTTTTCAGGTTGATCGTGATTTTCGCCTCCGCACGTTTCAGGGAGACCTCGAGGCGCCTGGTGTCGGGACTGATCTCCTCCGTCTTGGTAACTGACATCAGCAGGTTCCCGTTCGGTCGGAACAGGGTACGGGCGGTCATCTCCGCCTTGACCCTCTGAATGTCCGAAAGGGACGACACGCCAGCCAGGATCCCGGGCTCTACCTGAAACAGCCCGTCACCATCCGATTTATAGTTCGCCAGCAGGACCAGCGTCTTCTCTCCCGAGGTAATGGGGATGTTTTTCAGCAATCCCATGCTCGTGGGTGCATCCGTGTCCTTCTCGCCGGTTGCCGTTTCCAAGGCAGCAGCGGCCTGATAAAGCTCCGCACGGGGATACTCCCGGGAGAACTCCACGCCGCCGCGGGAATCGAAAACCCACAGGTAAAGGTCGTATATCTTTCTCTCCTCGCCTTCCGGCAGGCCCGAACGTGTCTTGGCCCTGTTGGCTGCCGTACCCACGCTGATATCTACCGTCGTGGGCACGCCTTCCGGGACACCGCTGCCCCGAAGCAGCTCCTCGTCCGTACAGCAGGTAAGAACGGGCAGTAACAAAAGAATGAAACAAGTTATTTTCAGCCTATATGCTTTCATATATAATAAAAATTTATAATGACAAAATCGTGAACATCACTGAAAAGGAGGGAACTCCACATCCTTCCGCTCCCAGGATTCGACCCGGTAGATAATCTCTCTGTCCGCGGCTTCCGGCAAGACCATGAATACCTTATAATCTCGGTTCGGGTAAATGGGGCCGGAATACACCCCGGGAGAACTTTCCTCGCCAATGTCAAGCAAAAAGGTCCTTGTCCTGGTCTGTGAGATGTCTCCTCCTGTATAATACTCCACTGTCAGCTGTATCTTCGGGTGAGGGTGTCCTTCCTGCCAGGAATTGGCTTCCGGAATATACGGGGCCAGGTACTGGGGAAGGAAGAACTGCTCGTATTTTTGGGCGTCCATTTTCGTATAGTCAATCTCTCCGCCGGCATTGAGGGGGGCCTCGTAGATGGTCAGTTGCGCTTCATTTTTTATTCCATAGGAATACGTGCCCGTATGCTCCGTGTTCTTTCCCGCTCCCGGGGTGGATCCTGCAAGCTGGCCGCCGTCCGAGTCATTCTCCCTGAAAGAGGGAGACATCAGTACCGGAAAGTTCAAAAAGGCAATCCTTTTATAATTATAAATGATCTGCTCAAAGGGTGCAATGCTTGCGATGTATATCCTGACACGGGAGAAATCACGGAACAGCGGGATTGTGATATCCTGCACCTGCTCCCCGGAAGCGGGCTGGACGGCCGTGGACAGCTTTCCCGAAAGCATGCCCATATGCAACCTGTTGGATATTCCGGGAGCGTCATCCCAAGAGATATTGGAAGTTGTTGTCCAATCTATAATCTTCTCATCCGACGGGGAAGGAGTCACACCATCATACGGGTTGTCCACCGGAATGCCGAGACTGCCATCATCCTGCTCCCTGATGATGGCAGGGAATGCGGCTTCGACAATATCCTCCCTGTCCACCTCCTCCATGCCTTCCCCGAGGAAGTCCCATGGAACCGCGTTCTGCAGGATTCCTCCGGGCGTATAATAGGGCAGGTCCTTTCCTGTCTGGTTGGGGGCATAGAAAGCATAGAATTCACTCTCGCCTTTGGGGATGCGTATCTTGGTTTGATATTCCCCCTCCGCGTTGCCCGAACTGAAAGGAAGCAGGCGACTGTACACATACCGGTTCTGCTCCTTGTTGAAAACCATAAGTGCTATTCTGGGCTGTGCGGGGGCTTGGGGAAACAGTGTGCCGGTTTTATACCAGTTGGCCGGATCGGAGGAATAAAGGTCCAGCATCTCACTTCCCCCGGCTGTTACGCCACGGGTTGACAGGTTCAGCCTGACGGTCACGTCATCCTCTCCGGAAAGCCGTTCCGGGATATCTTCTTCGTTCCGGCATCCTGTCAGGGCAAGGAAAAAGAGCGGCAACACCGTCATCACAAAGTTCCTCAAGGCCCTTACCGTGCGAGTATATTTAGTATCTTTCAGCATAATATTCATCAATCGGTTATGGGAACCACGTCAACGGCTTCCCAGGGTTTTACACTTACTGTCAGAGAACGGGGATTCTGGCGGAAGAACAGTGGAAGCACCGCTTCCTGCCGCCCCGTTATCCGTATCTGGTCGGGATACAGAGCGATATATTCCGCGACATCTACCGTGCAGAGAACCTTATCTCCCTGCATAAGACGGATCGTCAGCGGGTCCCCGTCCTTGAAGCGCAGGGTATTGAAATCAAGCACGAAACGGTCGTTTTTTCCTCCCGTGTAAAACGGAAGGTCGAAGGATGTTTCTCCGGAACGCTGCCCGGAAAAGGAGAAACGGGCTGAGAGCGTTTCCATCGTCAGGCGGAAGCCCGTCCCCTTGTTCTGTTCGTACCAGGTCCCGGCGTTCTCATCGTCGTCGGGAAGGACTACCGCATGGATTTTCACGTGCTGGGAATAAAGTCTTACCACGTCACGGGAGTCGTTCATGACCTTCGACGTGATGGTGGTTTCCCCAAGGTATAGCCTGTCAAACGTGCCGGCCGCCGATCCGTCCTTTTCCGCCAGTTCGGGCCGGGAAACCGACGCTTCACCGTAAGCACCATCCCCGATAACCGTCTCGTTCAACGCGTTGCCCACGGCCACTACTTTATAATCACCTTCCGGGAGCCTGACCTCCAGCGGTGAAAGCAGCTGTTCTCCCTCCAGGTGGTGTTTCTCCACCAAGGCCCCGTTCCCGACGTCAAAGATGAAGACGTCAATGTCATCCACGTATTCCTGCAGATGTTCCTGGTTGTCATCGGCCAGGTAGGAGAAGACGATCGTGTTGCCAAGGCAGCCGCTCAGGTCGTCATACACCCGGTCACATGCGGTCACGAGGTATAAAGCGGCCAACAGGCCCAGCCAGGTCGGTATGTTTCTTATGTTCATACTTTACACTAATTATTATAAATCAATACTGTAATTTTCCCGAAAGAGAGGACACGTTTCCCTCCCGCGGGTAATAAAAAAGGGAGGGGACAAACTTTCCCCTCCCCGAGAGTGCGGGGCGGATTCCGGTACCGGCCTGTCAGGGCCGATACGGGAAAAGCGCTCCGGCAAGCGGCTATTACTCTCTATCTGTATCAGTCAAGGATGGGGAATACGTTCACAGCGGTCCAAGGCTGCACCTCGACACGGACGATGACGTTCACGTTCTCGTCCTCCAAATCCCCCTGTCCGCCCGGTTCGGGAGTCACACCTTCAGGAATGCTCGGGTCAACATCCACGAGGATACCCTGGCCCCCGTTCAGCGCAGCGAGATCCAGATTGATCAGGTAACCGCCCTTGCCGGCTTCCAGATCCGTCGTGCCTGCAGTTTCACCTTCTGCCTTCGCGTAACCGGATATAACGACAAAACGTCTGTCGGCGGATACGCCGTCGTCACCTGTCTTGAAAACGAAAGCAAGTTTTGGAGCGTTGTTTTCCTTACCGTAACCCGTAATGCCGTTCACGAAGAAGTTAAACGCTGCGGCCTTTGCCCCCTGTGCGAAATCGAAACCCGCTGCATTGAAATAGGAGGCCACTTCCGACAAGTCCGTGTTACCGTCGGGTTTGAACGTGCCGTCTTCGAATTTATAGCGGTCTCCGGCGTAGGTCTTGGCCCAGAACCAGTTTGCCTCTTCTTCCACTGTAAGTTGAGGAACAGAGAGCGTTCTGCTGAAACGGTTCATCAGGATACCTTGGTTTGCAGTGGTCACTTCGACAACCTGCAGCCATTGACTCAGGCTGGCCTGTTGGGCAATGTCGGACTTGCCGTCCCATGTCTGGCCGTTGAAGCCTGCGGCATCAGCCTTGAAAGCGGCCCACGCTTCGGCACTGCTCTTTCCCTTATTTTCATCCTTGGCCAGCCAAGTCGTGCACCATTGTTCAGCCTCGGTCTTTTTCCCGTCTTTCCAGATAACCTTGACAAACTTGGTACCGGTCACCTGGAAGCGGTTCATGCTGGCGGTCAAGGTGAGCTCGGCCTTCTTCACGGTACGTTTGTCTTCCTGAGGATTGACGCCATAAGGCTCGGCGCCAACAGTGGTAAGTGTTTCAGAACCGGCATAAATCACTTCATTAATTTGGGCTTTCAGCTGTTGTTTGCTGATTTCAGCAACAGTCTTTCCCTCACCGTCAACCAACGCTCCCTGAGGGTTAGCGATAACAAGTGCCTTTGTCACGCCATTGTCCACGTCAAGGAATTTATAACCTCCCGTCGTTGCCTCTGCACCCACGGCAGTAGCCGAAGTCAGCTTGGTAAAATCATCAGTATCTTTTGTAAATTCCTTCGACAGGACAATGTCTTCCCCAGCCACCAAGTACACATGCAGTTTTTCAACCGATGCCGCATCCTGGTCGTTGGCGGTGTTCTGCAATTCGCCCATGGCGGCACGTGTGCCCGGACCGGGTAATGCCACTGACATCACCACATCAACCGGTTGGTTGCCACTCTCCGGCGCTACCGGATTCTCTTCGTTGTTACATGCAGCGAACAACGCCAACGAGGCCACTGCAAAATACTTCATTACTTTCATAATTCGAATTGTTTTTAAATTAAGATTACTAATACTATATATAACTATGTCTGAGTTACATCTCTATCTGCTGATTGTTTCCACCGTCCCCGGGCTCCCCTGAGAGTTTTTGTTTGCCCTGGGCCATACCGGCTTTCTTGATCAATTCTTCCGCCTTCCTCCAGTCACCTTTCATGTTATAGGCAACGGCCATGGGAAAGAAAGCACGGCTGTCATTCGTTACCGGTTCCAACACCCGCAACGCGCCGTCCGCATCCTGCCCGTATTTCAACAGGGCGTTGGCGTAATTCAGGATTGCCACGGCGTCATCCGGGAACTGCCCGTAGGCCCTCTCGTACACCGGAAGGGGAGACATCCCCCGGGAAGCGTACAGTCCGGCCAGCTGGTACATCTCGTGCTGACTGAGACACTCGGGTTTCGTTTCAAAAATTTCGGGAAGTTCCTCCACCGTGTAAGGTCTCACGTCAAAACTGAGACCGAAAGTCGTGCGCCGCAGTCCCGGGTAGAACTCTTCGAGGAGGAGGCGATAGCTCCTGCCGTCATCCAAGGCACGGATGGCCTCCTCGCGTTCCGTGTCACGCTCGTTATGTCCGATGATAAAAAGAATTTCGTCCCTGTTGACGAGGGTGGAGCCGCTGACCATCGATTTAAGACCCTCCCAGTCCTCCCCGATACCCTCGGTACGATAAACCGGTGCATTTTTCAAGGCGGGGTATTGACGCGAAATATAATCTGAAAGGGTTTGGGTGCGTCGTTGCGCGAGGGACCTGTTGTAATCGAAGCTCCCCTCGGGAGAGGCATAGCCTTTTATATGTACCTCCTTGAGTGACGTTCCTTGAATATTCAGGTTCTCCGAGAGAAACTTCTTCAGCCTGTCAAGCTCCTGAGCATTGCCTGCAAAATCTTCCTGCAGGTCGTGGCGTGCAACAGGAAAGACCACCTTACAGTCGAAGGAATCCTTGTAGCATTTGATCATGACCTTTTCCGGTTCGATGAAACTGTAAGCATAATCCTTTTCCCCGAAGAGGGGGATACCGGCCTGAAAGGCAATATCCTCGCTCTCGTTCGTGCCGCACTCGGCACAGCCGTACGACACCTCCCTGACAACGAGACGCCCGTCAGCCATCCACCGTTCAAAAGGGACGCTCCTTTTCACAGTCAGGCCCGAACTTTCCAGCACCTTGGCGGAACGGACCTCGCCGGATCCGGGGTTACCGGGTTTCAGGTTGCCCAACGCCTTTCGACGCTTGATCACCTTATATCTTCTCTTGCCGGCCACGCAGACCGGTTCGAGGCGGACGCTGTCACGCCCGTCAGCCGAGACATAGACGGGGAACAGGTAAGCGACTTCCTGGCTTCCAAGCCCTGCCAGAGGGAAGACACTGAAAGTAATATCCAACGCATCTCTACCCGGTTCACGCTCCACACGGCTGTTTGAATAATCCCAACGCGAGGTACCTGACGTTGATAAAATGTCCTGGGCGGAAGAAAACAAGGGAAACATTCCCAGGCAGCCCATGATAAGGATTTGCTTCTTGTTAATATGGTAAGGTTTCATTGATATACATTTTTAGCATGATAGAATAAAAAATTGTGTCCCCGGATTCAGGGAGTTATTTCAACATGTAAATAATTGAAATGGCGGCCCTGGTGGGACCTATGTAGTCCGCATCCCCCTTGCCCAGCTTCTGCCCGCAGGTGGTACACTTGTACTTGTCATAACGGGCGTGCACGTAACCGATACCCAAGGAGGCCTCGATATTGAAACGGTTGGAAAGCACCCACTGGTAACCGGCGCTCAACCCGCCTCCCCAGAAATAACCCTCGTAACGGTGGTCCTTCATGTTTCCGTCCCCTTTCTGAAGCACGAAGGGGACATCGACACCTCCGATATTCATCTGGCCGCCATGGGCATGCAACCCGAAGAACCAGCCGTTGAAAACGTCACAGGTCCAATAACGGAGCTCCGGCTGGACAAGCCAGTGACTGAACTTCTTTGCCTTGTACCGGGAAGACGTGGCGTCCCGCGTGTAGAAAAAGAAATTCATACCCACCTGTGTGTCAAGGGTCCATTTACGCCCCATGGAGAACTCCAAGGAGAGGTTGGGAGTTTTCAAGGCATCGTAGGCCAGATTGTTCTTCAAGGCAACCTTTTGAGAGAAGGCACCAGCCGAACAAAGCAAAAACACCAGAAGAAAAAACGGTTTCATCATACTGTTATTCATTGTTTCGTTACTTTATTTTATAAGAGGACAAGCCAAAGTTATCCTTATGTAATAATCATTAATAAAAATGCAGCTTCCCGGAAAAAACTCCAGAATCTTTCTTGCACGTATAGAGTGGACGGCCGGAAACTCCTGCCCGCACCAGAAGGACCTGCAGGGACGCAACCCGCCCACGAGACTTAAAAGTCTTTCAGCCGATCCGGCGAAAGCCGAATAGAGGACACCGTCCCGAGTATGCAGGTAAATCGAATCCCTGTTGGACCATTCCATGTTGAATATCTCATGACTCATTCGCATAATGTAAACCTTTATTCGATGACTTTCTTATTTTCCACTCTCTCCCGTAGAGAGTGGAAAATTTTTCAAAATCCGCTCTGGAAAGCGGTTATAGATGCCAAAAAGAAATAAAAGATGAAACATGGACAGATTTTATCATATAACTAACTGAAAATAAGATTACTAATATTTTCATTAGGCAACAAAAACAGAAACAATGGAACTTTTTTATTTGAACGAGCACACGTCTTGTTATAATTACTCAAAATCTATGCAGGAGGGATTCCGGTATTATAAATTTGACGAAGGATTGAACCACGAGGAGGAATTGGTAAAAGATTGTATCCTGTTCGTACTCAAGGGAAGTCTGCAATTCTCCTGCAACGGTTTTCAGTTCACTGTTTCATCAGGAGAGATGGTCTTTTTTTGCCGTGACAGCCTGTTTAACACCCAATCACTGGAAAAATGTGAAGTCGTGGCTGCCCTGTTCGAGGGGGGAGTATGGCCCTGTCAAAGGGCCTCCTTTTCAGAGTTATACCACCTGAGGGAAATTGTCGAATATCGTATGGAACCTCTTGAAATCAGGGATCGGTTATGCAAATTTCTTGAACTACTGGTGTGTTATCTGGAAGATGGAGCGAACTGTATCCATTTTCACGAAATAAAACTCAAGGAACTTTTCTGGAACATTCGCTTTTACTATTCCAGACAGGAACTTGCGAATTTTTTCTATATGATTATAGGCCGTTCGCAAGACTTCAAAAATAAGGTCTTGAACAATTACAAAAGTTGCAGGACCGTAAAAGAACTCGCATCGGCCTGTGATATCTCCCTTTCCGCCTTCAAAAGACAGTTTTCCGCGGAGTTTGGAGAGGCTCCAGCCGAATGGATGCAGAAACAGTTGTTGGGAGAAATCAAATACAAACTTTCAGTTACAGACCTGCCGTTGGGAACCATTGCCAATGAACTGGAGTTTTCCTCTCTTGCACACTTCTCCAGATTTTGCAAAAGATGTCTGGGATGTTCTCCCAGAGAGTTAAGACAGCAGATAAAAGGCGGTTAAACAATCTCTGAATGGGGGAGATAAGAAATTGATAAATAATAGAGCCAAAACGGAAACAGCCAACAAAATTATTGTCTTTAAATTTGCAGCGTAATCCAAATAAAAAAAGGATTACGCTATTTTTTAACACATACTGTAAGTTTTTTTTTGATTTTCCACTCTCTACGGGAGAGAGTGAAGAAACAGGAACAAATATACGTATATTGTGATAATATACTATAATTAAAGTGAAAAAAATATCTTAGATAATAGAATTTAACTAATGTAGAAAAATATTATTATTCCATTAAATCATCTGTTTACCCAACAGATGCCGGTCCAAAACGTAGATACCATAACATGTAAATCCCTCTCGTAGCCATCTTTCAATTGAAGACGGTATAAGATAAATTAGCTAAATAAGGTGTTCCTTTTTTTCCTGTATAATCCCGCCACGTGCACCAAGGCGGGATTTACAGAAACATCCGGGAATGGTAAAATTATCGGTGGTAAAAGCCTCTTTGGGAGTGGTTAACCGCCGTCCATCGTCCAGACGGGAACTGAAGAATTTGAGCTGATATCTTTCGCGGTCGGGCCCGGTCAATCATCCACCGCTAAAATGAAGTCAGCCACTTGATTATTAACCGCATCCAGTGCGGAATGATCCAGTTCTTTCAGATAGATTCGGGTCGTTTTTTCCGACGTATGCCCCAGACACTCACCAATAACATGAACCGAGGCACCGTTCACCTTGGCTATCGTGGCCCATGAATGGCGGGCCGCATGAAGTCTCAGCGGGAATTCCAAACCAATGACCCGGGAAATCTTTCCCAGGGAGTAACGAATCCTATGGTAGGCACTTCTATAACCAGCGTACGGATCCCGTTCTGCCGGAAACAACGGGAAGATGTATTCTCCCGGTACATTCTTGTATCTTTCCAGGATACGACTGATCTCCTTGTTTATACCTACCCGCATCAATTGATCGGTCTTGTGACGCCTGTAACAGATTTCACCCGGGAAAACATGCCTCTTTTTTAGCAATGCAATATCGACGAATGACATTCCACGCGTGTAAAAGCTGAACATGAAAATGTCCCGGGCAAGAGATAATGGGCTGTCCTTTTCCAGTTCAATTGCGGATAGTGTTTTAATCACAACCGGATCAAGGGAGCGTTTGAGAGTTTTTTCCGTTTTAATGCTTATATCGCGAAATGGGCAAGGAAGTTCCAGGCCCATCTCCCGACATCCCTTCCTGAAAAGAGCCTTGATATTATGCAGATAAAAACCAATGGTGTTATCGCATATACCCGAAGCGAGTAGTTTCCCCTGGTAGTCGGAAATGATCCGGGAAGAGAGTTTTATGAAAGGAAAATCCTTTTTTCCCAGGTACCTCTGCATGGAACGCAGGCTGGAGGCGTATGCCCGGGCTGTTCCCTCATGACCGCATTCACGAAGCTCTCGGATTTTCCGTGAAAAATAGAAATAAAAACCGGCTTCGCGGGTTAACACGCCGTAAGTCCTGAATACGTCCTCTATTTCGTATTCCCGGGATTTCTTCTCTATCATTGAAATACACTTTAACAGTACCCTTGAGATACTTTCGCACCTGTTGTTGATCCTCCGAATCGACTCCGGGGTGTTTTCCCCGCCGTCGATAACCCTCCCTTTTACGGGATCAAACAGGGTATCCGGGATGCTGAATCCTGTATAAACAACCTTTTTCCTTCGCTTGTGAAGAACCTGCACGACTAACGGGAATTTGCCGGACCGGTTGCTCCTTCCTTTTACCAATACTGTTTTAACTGTTGCCATAAGTTTTTTATTAGTTAGACATTTGACGCTTCCTTGTTTCCTGGAAAGGAAGCATAAACTTATATGCATCAAATCGGAAAAAGACCAAAAAAGTTCAGTAACCAAGCGGGAAAATTGCACGAAAGACGGGAAGTCGGTTCCAGACCCGTCGGTAAGGGAACGGTACGTCTTGTATGTATAGGATTTTTTTCAACTTGCCAAACATGAAAAATGGAACAGGGTGAGATGGTAAAGCATGTCCCAATACATCCCCAAGTAAACCACGGGGATTAAGCATAGCAGATGGGATTTTTCGCTGCACAAGACAAAAAAGGCGGCCCCACCTGCCGCCTGTAGATTGATAAAGAGAGAATTCCATCCTACGCAAGATTATCAAAGCCATATGGATCCAGCTTCCACATCCCCCGCCTGGTAGGTATAGGAGATGAACTCCTCAAGCGCCTCCTTCCATGTAAGACTGAAGGTTTTCATGATGGAGTGTAGCGTGCGGTTGCTGTCTTCATCCAGGCTATCCTCCCCGATCAGGTTCACATCTGCCTCCGGGTCCACATCAACAAACTCCTCGCGGCTCCAAAACACCACTACCGGGATGCTCAGGTTAATATCCCATGTTCCACGCTGGATCAATACCCCGGAGGGCTTGTAGAACGGGTCAAAGCCGTTTGTCTGCGGGTTCTTTTTAGAATTGTAGCCGTGATACAGGCGGAGTTTCAGGTCAAACTCCTTGCGGTCCTTCAGGAACCGGATAACTCCTTTTAATCCTACCGGGTTAGTGCCTCCCGTAATTTCCGCCTCGTTGTCATGTTTGGTCTTGTCCCAGGGCGTGGTATCCACATAGAGATAATCCACCAGTGCCTCCGGATCATTGTCGTCAGCTTCCGGTTTCCCGTCAAAGGTAGGTCTCACGTTCTCCGGGGTGAAGAAATGCTGGTGGATATTCTCCTGCCCGTTCTCCACGAACTGGCCGTTCATTAACTCTCCTTTGGAATTGTAGTAATAGATAAACATCAGGTAAACCGGGGCCGGGGTAAAGTTGTTTCCATTTTTATATTCGCCGTTTTTCTGAACGTAAAACTTGCCCTGGCTTCCTTCAGCAAGGGTCCATCCACTGCCGGTCTTCAGTTCATAAGTGATCTCCTGGACACGTTTCATATACCTGGCCGGGGATTCCGGATTTTGGTGGGGACCTCCGGCCTTCTGTATCTCGTTCCAGTCAGCGTGCAGGTGGCATTCAACGAGGCGGACGGTCATTTTTGCCGGGTCCTCATGCAGTTTGTTCTTCGTCTCGTCTTCTGGTATTACAGGATCCTTGCTGCAAGAGTTCAGCGACAGGACAAGGGACACTCCTATCAGAAGTGCCCACACGGTTTTACATGCAATTGTTCTCATTTTTCTTTTTATTTATTAGTGTTGATTATAGTTGTTATAAATTAAAAAATCCAGTTTACACCGCAACGCACATCACGTCCCATATCATGCGCATAGTAACGCGAGCGGTTGGTGTATTCCTTGTACTCACGATTCAGGAGGTTGTCTGCCGACAGCATGAACCGGACCTGGTGTCCCCGTTTCACGGGAAGTTCAAGAGCAGCGTCGAACCCGAGGAGATGGTACGCCGGGGGAGTATACGGGATAAGATCCGTGTCCGGATCAAACCGCCTCTGTTTTGCGGTGAAACGGTGCCTGATGTTCAGACGCAGCCTGAGATGCGATTTCGTCTCGTGTATCCACGCAAGTTCATGGCTGAAACGGAAGGAGGGAATATAAGGAAGATAATTACCCTTTGTCCGTTCGTTTGCCCGTATAAAGGAGACGACGGCATGGTAGTCCCATGAACCGCCCGGAGTGAAACGCAGGTCAAAGTCCATACCGCGGAAGAAAGCCGGGGTCTGCCTGTACTGGAAGACCGGGTATGCTCCCGAAATCACGGTGACTGTCTCTTTCTCCGGCCCGTCATAGATATAGCCGTCCACCCATTGCAGGTAACCGTCCAGACAGACGCTGAACATCCCGTCGCCGTAACGGAGGGAAGATATCCATTTGTAGCTTCTTTCCGAGTGCATCGCAGAGTCTCCCCTGACAAACATCCCAGACCCGAGCTCGTTCCCGTTGCTGTACAGTTCATACACGTGAGGGGCACGCCAAGCCAGACCGAAGTTGGAGGTGAGCCTCCAGCGTCTGGAAAGTTGATAGTGTCCTCCCAGGCTGTAGGACACGTTGTTAAACTTTCTTGTCCCGCCATAGGGGCCTCCCGTCCAGTCATAACCACTGGCACGGGTTTCCTGCATATCCAGGCGGAGGCCTGCTTCAACGCCTCCCCTGGCCAGGTGATATTTCCCGATTCCGTATATCCCTGCCTGTGTCTCCGTGTAGTTCGGGATAACGGGCACGAATCCGGTACCCGCGCGGCTGTGGTTCTCGATGAACATGACCTGACCTCCCGCCTCGACTTGCCAGGAGCGGTAATCCCGCTTCCAACGCAGAAGATGCTGGAATGAATTCAGGTGCAGGGAAACCGCCGGAATGTTAGAATCCAGCCGCCGGACACGGTTTTCCTGCCTATCGTCCTTCTGCCAGGTACTTTGCCAGTGAATACTTCCCCCCTTCTTCATGCCGAGCCGCATCCTGCCGAATGCGATCTGATGGGTGACCTCCTGGCAGGGAGCCCTGATACCACGGGAGAAGGGATCCGTGTGCAGGGGGCGACCAAGCCGGATACGTTCCGCCAGCAGGTCCTCGCTACCCATCTGGGCGCTGAGCATCACCCCTGTCCGGCTGTAGAAGCGGCTGTAGAAACCTTCCACTCTCAGACGTCCGCGGTCATAGCCCAGAGAGGCGGAAGCGTGATACTCTCTGGTTCCCGTGTTGTTCAGAAGATAGTGCGCAGTGGAACGGTCCCCGGAATTTGACCAGGTTCCCTGCAGACGCCAAGCGAAATCACCGGGAAAAGCACCTTCGAGCTGTCCGGTAGCCACGTAGCGACGCCCGTTACTTCCGTAAAGTGCGGAGATTCCCCCTTGAAGGGAGCGTTTTCTGAAAGGAAGCGGAGACTGCTCCATGACGATAATCCCTCCAAGGGCATCCGAACCGTATCTTACCGCATCGGAGCCCTTGATTACCGAAACAGAGGAGCTGCCGTTCATGTCCACTTCGGGAGCGTGGTCGGCTCCCCATTGCTGCCCAGTCTGGCGGGCACCGTTATGGATGATCAGTATCCGGTTCCCGTACATTCCTTGGATAACGGGTTTGGATACAGTGGTTCCCGTGCTGATGGAACTTACCCCGCTGACACGTTCGAGCAGGGTGGCAAGCGAGGTTCCCAGCGCGTTCCTGATCTCGGGAGATGAAAGGCGCCGGCTCACCACGTTGGGTGACGCCCCGGCACGTTCACCGGTCACGACCACTTCCCCGAGTTTTTGTATGTCCGGGGAGAGACATACGGTATGTATGCTGCTTTCTTTGAATACCTCGTTCAAAGGCACACGCCGGGAACCGTAACCCAGGCACTGCACGAGGACCGTATCCATGAAACACGTTCCATGACCGAAAACAATCATTCCACGGGGGGAGCTGACAAGTAACCGTTCCCTGGTCAGGATATAGGCCCCTTCAATGGGAAGCCCGCTTTCCTGGTCAATGACCAGCAGAGTATCGCGTGTACCCGTCGATTGCCGGTCAGCCTGTACCCGTGCTTCCATGGGAGAAGGGAGGGTACATAGGCAGACAACAAGCAGGCACACATACTGGAGATATGCATGAAATGTCATACTTGAAAAAATATAAACGGGTTATAATCTGTTAAGACAGGACATGAAAAGCCCCTGCACGCAATCACAGTGATGGCATGCGAATCCCTCAAGGGAGTTATGACAAACACACAGGGGGTGCACGGAGGAAATGCGGGAAAAGAATGACGATGACATCTGTTTCCCCGGAGATAAGATACCTTACAGGCCTGCCAGTCGGAATATAATCGTATATAAAAATCCCTGCCTCGACAAACGGGGAGAGCGTAAAGAGACAGATGGTACAATTTTCAGGAGAATCGTGACGGGAGTGTCCCTGTTCGTTATGGGATACGCACGAATGTTCCCCGTGAACATGAAAAGCTTTCACGAGGAAAAAGGGCATCAATGTCAGCAACAACATACATGCTATGACAGCCCGCTGTCTCTGTCTTTTTTTCGTATGATCCATTAGTTTGCAAAATTAACGGTTTTAATCATCACTCGCAATACCTACAAATAATGATTTGCAAGCATAAACACCATGTATATTTGTTACGGATACCAGACAGACCGTTTTATTCCTCCAACCAGTCGTCTGAGAGCCCGAAACTCCTGTCACGAAACAATTCAGCCAGACCTGAGATTTGTTTGAAACGGAGTAACTCGTTCTTGTCCATGCCTATGTTGCGCATGATCCAGCTGTCGGACATACCCGATTTTGACAGTTCCGCCACAATACCTGTCATAAGTTCCAGCGAGTGCATTCCCCTGGCCCTGTTATGACGGATAGTCGAGGCCATCCTGTTCGAGATGTCTTTGTTTATGACCGTTACAGGCAGCAATCCGTTCTCGCGCTTGTAAATCCTGACGGATGTTTTCATAACCAGATAGCGGTGGTAACCGTCAACCAGCTCGTAGATATCCTCTTCTTCCCGGTAATAACACACGAGGGGCATCGTGTAACCGTCTTCCCAGATGGACAGTTCCAACAGTTTCATCTCCGGGGGAGCAACGACATTCGGGTTATAGCTGTTGGCCACGATTTTCTCGACCGGCACGGCCTTGACGTTATACGCCGGACTTTTAAAACTTGACATGACAATCACAATTTATATCTTTTCAAAACTCTCTCTTTCATCTCCCTCTCCCGCTTGGTCTGCGTGAAACCCATATACTTGCAGGTATGATCGTTTTTCAGGATGCAGACGCACATTCGTTTGTAAGTGGGTATTTCACGAAATTCAGGGATATCTATCTCGTCTATATACTCCATGCGGACGGGCCTCTTGTCAGTCCGGTATGCCGTGCATTCTTCCACCGTGAACGGTACACCGGCCGCACGCAGCTTCCCGATCGTTTCCTCTCCCAGGCAGCCTCCTTTTTCCCTCCAGAATTTCTGGCTCACCCTCAGTTTCTCCAGGTAGTTCTCCCTTGTCGCCCGGGGAAGCGTGTCAAGGAGGAAGTACATGTACTCTTTCCACGTGAACCCGTCCGGACAACTGATGGAGCGCCAGCCCATCGCAACCGTGTTCCCGTACATTCCGGCGAAACTGACGCCGTTGACCCGGCTGACCATGCGTCCCCAGGTATCCGGATCAATAACTTTATAAAGATGCAGGGTCGAAACGGCCTGTGAGATAAACGGGCTGGCCATCCTCTGGCGGGACAAGGGAATCCCGGCCTGGTAATACAAGTCATACAAACGGTTATAATCCCAACCATACCGGGCATACCCCGTCCACACGTCCGTTGTCTTCCAGTCGTATATCGGGTAGGCGTTATAAGTGTAATATCCTACACGGTGAGTCCACTTGTAGTTGGCCAGCTTACGGTAATTCTTGTCGGAATGAATCGCCCGCCACCGGTTGAAGCTCTCCTGCGTACGGATCCCCACGAGGCAGCAAACACGCTTGCATCCCTTCTTACGACGTATCCAAGAAGGGAAAAGAGACTGGAAGTCGTAATCCCACAGGCTGTCGTTCCAGAAATCAAAATCTTTCACGGTAAGAGCGGTGCCCGGCATCTGGCGAACCCAGATATTCTGGTACCCCTCTTGCCAGGGACGCCAGTACTGCTGGTACATGGAAGTACATGTGGGTACCTTGAAGGGGACACAACAGTGGAACACTTCAAGGATATCCCGGTTGTTGGAAAACATCCTTTCCACGTACTCCGTGCTCTGGCGGTACTGCACCTCGTAATCCATGTGGAACACACCCAGTTTTCTACCGGGAGCATGCATGCGGATATAATCCATGCACAAATGGAGAAGGATGCCGCTATCCTTGCCTCCGGAAAAAGAGACATACACGTAATCAAAATAGTCAAAGATGATCTTCAATCTCCGGTTGGCGGCCTCGTGGACATCCATCCGGCGCATCATGCCCCACCTCCTTCATGATAACGCATCTTGACATACTTCTTCCACTCGACACAGGGGATAAAATTCTTCATTGAAAAGTCTTCCACGTGGCGTTCGTGTACAACGGCCACAAGGGAACCATCAGAAGAAAAATCATGGATAATACGGTCCAATAACATCTCTATTACAGAGGAGTTATCCCCGCTAATATAGTAGTTATCTATGCAATTGTTTGTCAAGGTCATTTTCACGGGCATGAATCCCAACACCCTTTGCTCATCCATGGCAATGTACCAGACATGGTTACGCGTCGTTTTGAAAGGGTAATTATTATTTTGCCGCAATACGGCCGGGTTCATTACCAAAGGGGCGACAAGGTCAAAAAGCCGACCGTCCAATCCTTGTAACTTCAGAATGTTCATGATTCCAATCCGTTATTACTAAAAATCGAATGTGTACCTATTATGCGTTTGTCCATGATTTCCGACATTATCATGCCGCAAGCACGTTACAAATGACTATCCGCAAACATGGATATCAATGGGGACGGGAATGATACCTCCTGAGTTTCCAAAAGGGAGAAAAACATAAGAATGAACAATAATGCCACGGGAACGATCTCCACACCCCATTCCCCTATCAGCTCAAAAGTCACGTGCAGGTCACATACTCTTCTTTCCGAAAACATATGACCGGAAAGGCAGGAGCAGAGAACACGGAAAAAACAATTCAAAATTTAGTACATGATATTAAAAAATTATACATTGAAAATCAGAGGAGCTACCCGCCAATCAACTGGTGATTGGCGGGTGCCCTCTGGCTTAAAATAAAAAATCACTTTACCAGATTCGGGTTTTTCTGGGAATCCATATCAGGATATGGAAGATACATCAGATTGTCACTCCATGTCCTGTTCGTATATTCTACAGACTCCTTTACTAGGATCCCGTCGGCGACTTCAACAGCCGTGTTCTCCGCTCTTTCCTTAAAGGTGTCTTTCAGTCTGTTCATACGGAACTGGTCCGCACGGCGTGTGACAAGGGCCACCCAGTAGCCTGCCACCTCCCAACCATGCTCCTTATAAGCCGCTTCGGCAAGGTCATCTGCAGAAAGTCCGGTGAGCGGTTCCAGTCCGGCACGCTCGCGGACATCATTCAGACACTTGAATGCCAACTCGTCCGTCTGCCCCGTCCTGGCCTTGGCCTCCGCATACCACAACAAAACCTCCGAATAACGAATGATTCTATGCCGATGGTCATTACACATGTTCTGACTGGCCGGTTTTGTATAATCATACGGGGCACTGGTATTCACTTTTGACGCAGGATCCCAGTTGACGGAGAATATACTGAACATGGGGTGATGTTCCGGAACGACAGGGGTACCGTCCTCCTTCAACTCCCACCAGTCAACCAACGTTCCGTCTTTCAGACGAATCTTGGGATCATAAGTCGCATCTTTTCTCGGACCGTCAGGAAACTCCTTCCAGAAACGAATTTCACCCCAGGCGTCTCCCCAACCGCCCAGCGATTCAAACTGGTTACATGAAGTAAGCTCCGAATCCTGTGCCCAATCCACGAACGGTGAATAGTTTATGCCGAGCACCGTCTCATTATTATAGTTATTGCTCATAGCATACACATCTTTGTACTCCTTATCGAGCTTATACTCGTATTCACCTCTGTTCACACCCTCAATGACCTCCTTCGCCTTTTCAGCAGCCTTTGCGTAATATTTCGTTTTGTTCATCGGCCAGCCGGCCATAGCCATATACACTGCTGCCAAAGTAGATTTGGCTGCCTGCCGGGTTACATACACATTCACTCCGTTCAGAAAGCGGGGGCTCCCACTGTAACCCGTAGGCAATACGGCCTCAGCTTCGGTCAGGTCCTGCACAATATGACCATACACTTCTTCCACTGGGGATAGAGGTTTGGTATAATCATCGTTGACATTGTCCAGATTCATCGGCAGCGGTCCCCAAAGTCGCACCAGAGTAAAATAAGCGTATGCCCTCCAGAATTTAGCCTGCCCGAGGGCGATATTTATCTCATCTTGAGTGGTAGGTGTTTTAGAGGCCCCCTGTATGATCAAATTGGCAGCCTTTACAATGGCATAATGCATGTTCCACGCATCTTTGACACCCTTGTTGTTGTTTGCTGCGGCAAACTTGTCCATTTCTGCGGCAGGCTGTTTGTTGCTCCCCGGATTGGTCGTTATATCATCCCCCTGCCACTGGGGCAGCTGCATGTTCGTATATACCTGTGAAAGATTGACTTTCTGGTAAAGGGCATATATGCTCATGTTCAATTCATCCTGGGTAGAGAAGAAGTTTTCCGGAGTGAGTTTTCCCCTGGGATCTTCCGTTAAGAAATCACTGCACGACATCAGTGAAAATGACAGGGCAACCATAGTGCCTGCTATTATTTTTATTTTCATAAGTTCTTCTATTTTAGATTTAAAAATTCATCCGGAGACCGAATGTGAATGTTCTTGGGGAAGGATAGGCTCCCATGTCAATACCCGCGTCAACGTCAACGCTGCTGTTCGAGAAGGTAGTACCGGCCGGATCCATCCCCTTGTACCCGGTTATTGTAAAAAGGTTCTGACAGCTGAAAGTAAGCCGCAAATCAGCGAATCCCGTTGTCTTTTTGGGGAAAGTGTATGAAAGACTGATATTCTCCAAACGAAGGAAGTCCGCGTTCTCCAGCCATTTGGTTGAAACCGGCTGCAGATTATTTCCACCTTCGGTCAGGCTCGGGTATGTTGCCGAAGAGCCAATCTTGTCGAATCCCTTCAGATAGGCGTCTGCCAGAGTTACAAAGCGGGAATTCCCTTCGGCCGAAGCCATAGTATATCTTACAAGATTCAAACGCTTGGCTCCGAAAGATCCGTTGAAGAACAGGTTCAGATCCCAGTTTTTATAAGACAGGGAGTTATTCCATCCCAGGGTGAAATCGGGATTGGCCTTGCCGATGACCTTGCGGTCGCCACCGTCTATCATCTGATTTCCATCTACATCCGTGTAAGTGTCATGTCCCTTTTCATCCAAGCCGGTCCATTCATATCCCCAAAAAGTACCGATGGCCTCACCCGGCTTGATAATGGTGGCATAATCAACCATACCGGCAGCCGGACTGGAGCCGTTGATGAAATCATTCTCACCACCGGAAAGGCGTTCCACGCGGTTCTTCAAATAAGTACCGTTCAAGGTGGAGGTCCATTGGAACCGGTCATTCTGCATAATCCGGGCGGTCACGCTCAAATCAATACCACGATTACTGATTTCGCCGTCATTCACCCAAAAAGAGTTACCGCCGACATATCCGGGGATACTTCTTTTAAGCAACGCATCTGTAGTACGCTTATAGAAATAGTCCACACTGAAATTCAGCCGCCTGTCGAACAGGGAGAACTCCAGGCCCAGGTCGAACTGCTTGGTCTTCTCCCACGTAAGCTCGGGAGTTGCTATGTCATTTGCCCAATAACCGGTAAAATTACTGTTGGTTCCAAAATTGTATGCAGTAGCACTCATAAGGCCCATGGTTGCGTAAGGACTGATGGCCTGGCTACCCACAATACCATAACTGGCGCGAAGTTTAATGTCCTGAACCGAGGAAACATCCTTCATGAAATCCTCATTGCTCAACGTCCAAGCTGCGGCAATAGAAGGAAAGTACCCCCATTTCTTTTTGGCAAAGCGAGAAGAACCGTCGGCACGAAATGTTCCGGTAAGCATATAACGATCCTTAAAATTGTACATGACACGGGCCACTCCCGACATCAGCGCCCATTGCTCGTAACCATTGTTTGCATCACGAGAGGAAGCCATACCCACATTCCACCAGCCCACACCCTCGGTCAGCAGGTTGTTACCGGTTATACCCATTGTCCTGGTTTCGGAGGAGGTCACCTCATATACGGCCGTGGCTGTCAGATGATGGTCGTTCCAAGAACCCGTATATGTCAGGTTGTTGGAACTCTGCAGCATCAGGCGGTAAGTGTCATTGTTGCCCATACCACTCTTGGTCCCCACTCGTTTGGAGCTGAAACTATAACTTTTCCCGTCATAATAGTCCACGCCATTGGTTGTGGTGAATGTCAGCCCCTTCATTATATCAAGGCGCAAATCAACACGTCCGTTGAAAACATTGGTCATTGTCTCTCCCGACTGCAACTTTAGGATACCGACCGGGTTGGAAGCTATGGAATTATAAGTATCGGTGTTATAGTTCCCGTTTTCGGCCATCATCGTCATGGTAGGCGAATAGTTCAAAGCAATCCAGATCGGATTATCCTTACCGGAGGCAAAAGATCCCCCGCGACGCACACCGTGGGAAGCATTGATGTCAGCCGTGATATGCAGCCAGTCGGTAAGCTGTGAGGAAAGATTCGCCTTCGCCTGATAACGCTCGTTCTTCGATTCAATGACCACACCTTCCTGGCTCATGTAGTTGGCGGAAATGTAATATTGGGTCTTCTCGCTACCATTGGAAAGAGCCAACTTGTAATTCTGGGTGATCCCCGTACGGAAAATCTCATCCTGCCAGTCGATGCCCGCCGTTCCGTTCTGATAGGATTGCATCTCTTCGTTTGAGAAATCAATACCTTTGACCTCCTTGAGCGCCAGAGTGTAATCGTATGCTCCAAGGATATCGTATCTCTTATATACATTGGAAACTCCCACTGATGCGTCGAACATAATTTCACGCACACCGGCCTTACCACTCTTGGTAGTGATCAGAACGACCCCGTTCGAACCCCTGGAACCGTATATGGCAGTGGACGATGCATCTTTGAGAACCTGCATCGAACGGATGTCCTCAGGATTGATACCGTCCAAACCGCTTTCGCGGACGATTCCGTCAACCACATACAAAGGGTCGTTGCTTTTGCTGATGGAGTTAGCACCGCGGATGCGGATTTTCACGCTTCCCCCGGGGACGCCGCTGTTCTCAACATGAACGCCACTGACACGCCCCTGAAGAGCGTCTGCAACCTGGGTTATAGGCTGGTCCTTGAAATTTTTGTTGTCCAGCACGGCTACGGAACCGGCCATATCCGCTTTTCTTACAGCACCATAGCCAATAACAACCACCTCGTCAAGGACTTCGGCATCTTCCTTCAAAACGATGTTTAACGGTTCACCTGTCCAGGCTATTTCCTGGCTCTGATAGCCGACATAAGAAACAACAATTATATCCCCTTTTTTTACGTTCCTAAGGGAAAAATCACCGTCAAGTCCCGTAATGCTGCCGTTTGTCGTCCCTTTGACAAGTACGGATGCGCCGATAATGCTTTCGCCATTGGCATCTTTGACAACTCCTTGACAGATATCACTCTGTTCGATAATTTGTCCCCTCAGGGAAGGGTAGTCAGGGAACGCATAAACCTGCATTCCACACAATAGCGAGAGCGACAGAATTGCTCCCGCTGTTTTTTGAAGTGTATTCATAAATTATTTAGTTAGGAAAAAAAGTTCGATAAGAAACATGTTCAGGCGTTATGCTCTTTTCAATACAAGTTCTGTATTCTACCCGGATCATATCTCCTTGGTTGAAACGCTGAAAGTTTCAATAAGGGTATTACCATCTGTTATATATTCTTTTTCCAAACGGTTAACCTCCTTGTCGTCAATGTAGCCTATTACTGTTATATGAAGCCGTTTACCCGCCTCCGAGATACTGGAAACCGAACCGGCACAGGTCATGAAAAACGCATTCCCATTTGTACGACAAGACATAGTTGCCGTCCTTATTTGGGCAGAATAGGAATCACCAATGTATTCTCCCTTGTCATTGTACAACTTGGCGGGACCACCCTTGTCAGCACCACCGATACTTACACTCACTTCAAATGAATCTGTGTCACCGGACTGTTGGATTACAATTTTATGAATTCCTGTCTGAAAATCAGATGCGTTTTCCGTTCGTTCATTGTCACATCCTACAAATATAAATCCGGCCAAGAGCAATACAACACTCCATAATGTGAATTTACTTTTCATATTTATATTTACAACAATAATTGATAAAAATAATATATCTATAAATCTTGCCAAGAAGAATATTAATCATCTAAGGCAAACAAATTATCTAATTTAACAACAATATATTTATTGAATATAATACGCAGCCCATTATTCATTGCGCAAAGAAAAAACAAGATAAAATATTATTGATTATCATTTTAGCCCTATAATTTATCAATATGGCCTAATAGTTTGGAATATACAAACAAAATATTATACAATAAGATAAATACATCAAATAAAAATACCTTAGATTTATATTACAAAGGAGATGATTATGGCAAATTTCTATGTTTCATGTAATGTGTCAAAGTATAATAAGAGAAATAGAGAGGAGCTGTAAGGTTATTTTAGGACAAGTCAGGGTGAGAAGTAAGAGAAAAACGACTTTTTCCAATCATTGGATGCGTAAATACCCCAATTTGATAAGGGATTATATACCAAAGGCTCCCAATCAATTATGGGTAAGCGACATTACTTATATATTGAGATGGCAGGGTGTTTTGCTTATCTAGCACTTGTAACAGATGCCTATTCTCATAAGATCGTTGGTTGGGAGCTTGCTCCATCACTTCGTGCTTGCAATGCTCTTGCTGCCTTGAAAATGGCTTTAAATAGTTTACCGGAAGGATATTCCGGGCTTATTCATCATTCAGACAGAGGAAGCCAATATTGCAGCGCCAGTTATGTTAATTTGCTAACGCAGCATAAGGTACAAATTAGCATGACGGAAAGTGGCGATCCACTTGAAAATGCAATAGCAGAAAGAATAAATGGCATTCTGAAAACAGAATGGATATACGATGTTAAGCTAAAATCATGGCAGGAAACTATTAACTTCATTAGTCGAATTATTGATTTATATAATAATCAAAGACCGCATCAGAGTATTAGTTATATGGTTCCTGCCTTGGTTCATCAAACAAATATTAAAACGGAACGCAAATGGAAGAATTATTATCGAAAGAGGAATGTACTTAATGAAGAAGTCTCTATCTTTGAGCCGAAGTGTAAAGGCACAGCAGGACTAAAACACTCAATTCCTGATAATGTCAAGCTCATATAGGACAAAGTAATATAATCTGTAAAGTTTTTCTAGGACAAGATAATGAGGTTGTGTCAAAACGCTGACACAGCCTTTTTTTTATGCGCAAAGCCCAGACTTTCTCAAGCCCGGGCTTTGTTATTACCCAAAGTTTTCGTATCTTTAGGTATAAAGTTTTTCGTTATGGCAAAGTTGCATTTTCGTCCTTACATTCCCAACCAAACCGTTCTTTTTCCACAAAGAATTGATGAAAACATAGCTGCGACCGACCCGGTCCGCATCGTGAATGCTGTTATTGACAATCTCAATCTTGAGAGTTTCAAGAAGCTTTATAAGGAAACGGGCCGTTGTCCTTATCATCCTAAAATGATGCTTAAGGTGATAATCTACGCCTACATGAATAATATCTATTCTTGCCGTAAAATAGAGAAGCACCTCCTTCGTGACATTCATTATATTTGGCTTGCCGGTAATGAGCATCCGGATTTTATCACGATCAACCGTTTTCGTAACCGTGTAAAGGAGGAAATAAATAATGTATTTACCCAGTTGGTTCTTGTCCTTGCCGATAAAGGTTTCATCAGCCTTGATGTGGAGTATATCGACGGCACCAAGATTGAATCCAAAGCCAACAAATATACTTTTGTCTGGCGCAAGACAGTCGAACGGAACCGTACGAGACTAATGGATAAAATCCGTATTCTCTTGGAGCAGGTGGATGAAGCCATTGCACAGGAGAACTCTATAAAAGACACATCCGTGGAGTTTACTCCCTGCATGCTCTCTGACATAGTGGATGAACTTAAAGAAGCCCTGGAACGCCAGCCTGCAACAAAGGATAAGGAAGAAAAGAAAGCCCTGCGCAAAAAGAAGAAGCAGGTCATGGAACTTGAAGGGTATCGTGACAAGCTGATAGAATACGATAATCACCTTGATACCCTTGGAGAACGTAACTCCTATTCCAAGACCGATCCTGGTGCCACATTCATGCGCATGAAAGAAGATGCCATGAAGAACGGGCAGACCAAACCCGGATATAATCTGCAAATAGGTACTGAAAACCAATTCATCACAGACTTCCGTCTGTTTCCCAACCCTACCGATACACTGACCCTCATACCTTTTTTCCACTCTTTCCAGTACCGCTATAACCGTTTACCGAATATCTGTGTGGCAGACTCCGGTTACGGTTCGGAAGAAAATTACCGGTTCATGCAGGAGAATGGGATAGAAGCCTTCATCAAGTACAATTACTTCCATAAAGAACAGCGTCCCCGTTATACTCCCAACCCGTTCCATGCCGAAAGTCTCCATTACAATGCCCAAGAGGATTATTACGTTTGTCCTATGGGACAGCACATGAACCGTATAGGAACCAAACGTGACAAGACAGCGAGCGGATACATCACCGAAAGTGCCCGGTATAAAGCAAAAAGATGCGAAGGTTGCCCTTTGCGTGGCAGTTGCTTTAAAGCTCGGGGGAACCGTATTATAGAAGTCAACCACCGATTAAATCAATACAAACGGCAGGCACGGGAAAGGTTGCTCTCAGAAGAAGGTATCAAGCATAGAGGCAGGAGGTGTATAGAACCAGAGGCTGTGTTTGGACAAATAAAATACAACATGGCATACAGAAGATTCCGGCATGTGGGAGAAGACAAGGTTACAATGGACTTTGCTTTCTTTGCTATAGCCTTTAATATCAAAAAAATGTGTGCTAAACTGATAAAAGAAGGAAAGGGGCTCATTACAGTTGCCAAATATATGTTTATGGGACTATTTATAACCCGATATAATTGGAATATAGCAACTTGTTGCCAAATGCATGAGGAAAAAGCAGCATAGCCAAAAGAAAATATAGCAGAACTGTAAAATATAAAAGAGGTTGTGCCAACGTTTTGACACAACCTCATTACATCCTAAAAATCAATGATTTACATTTTTAGTAACAAGAATAGGTGCAAATCCTTTTTTGCACTTATTCTGTTACTTACACTTTTCTTGTTTTTCCGTTTACACAGAAAACTAAAAATCTCCTGTTTTTTTCTTTTTCGGTTAAAATTAGTATATTTGTATCAGTTCTAAAAGTGAAGCAAAGCAATGCACTGAAATTAGCACCGCTACCAAATCGCTACCAATTACCAGGCTTATCGCTCTTTACGCTTTATCAATCAGCCGATTAAAAGAAAATCTTAGTTTTTACACAAAAAGTGAGGAGTAAAAATCTCTTTTCCAGTTATACTATTGTCAAGATAATAACATGGAAGAGAATTATAAACAATTTCAAAGAGTTACAGACCGATTAATTACTTATCTCCGCTTTCGTGATAATGAACGTAAGCAGGGTGAAGATGAAGTATGGGAAAAAATAGAGAAGGGACTTGTTTCAAAGAAAGTCTTTTCTTTGAAACGGCGTATTTATATGGGGATAACAGCTGTAGCTGCTGTGGTTATATTTTTATTTTTCCTTATTGAATATAAGCAACCCGGCAATTCTGATTCTTTGGACAAATACGTTGCATTACTGGAGGAGCCTGTTTTGGATAGCTCCCAGATTCAAGTCTATTTATCTTCTCAGGATAAAATAACTGTTGAAGAAAAGACTGCTTCGGTTACATATTCTTCTAAAGGAAGTGTTTTAATTAATGAAGAAAAACAAGAAGCTGACTCTTTAGATGTAGTAGAACAAGAGTATAACCAGATTGTGGTACCGAAGGGAAAATATACCCACCTGACTCTATCCGATGGTTCAACCGTGCATATTAATTCCGGGACGCGTGTGGTCTATCCTCGTGTGTTTTCGGGTAATCACCGCGAGATATATGTGGAGGGAGAAGTTTGTCTGAATGTGACAAAAAATGAGAAACTCCCGTTTGTTGTTAAAACGACTTCCTTTGATGTAGAGGTATTGGGCACAACATTTAATGTGAGTGCATATAAGAATGACCGGAATAATGAAGTCGTGCTGGTTAATGGTTCTGTCCGTTTATCCGACCGGAATAAAAATGAGATTGAATTGAAGCCGGATCAGTTAGCTGCTATTAATAATGGAAAAATAGGAGCGGTAAAAAAAGTCGAAGCGGTAGATTATATCGCCTGGACAGATGGATTGCTGATCCTCCAATCCGAACCTTTATCCAATGTATTTAAGAAGTTAGAACGTTTCTATGGAGTAACGATCGATGTATCTCCTGAGGCTAGCCAATTGAAAATGCGCGGTAAAGTCGATTTGAAACAGTCGTTGGACGATTTGATCATCCTGATTTCTTCTACAGCCCCGATTGTGTGGGCGAAGACAGATACGGGGTATTCCATTCATAAAAAAGAGCGATAGATGATATATTGTTTAACCTTAAATAAAATGATAAGCCTATGATATAAGAACACAGAAAATAAAAAATCCGGATAGTATTAGCGGTACTATCCGGAATCTCAGATTGAACCAATAGCATAAAGGTTAAATCCTTAAATCACAAAGATATGAATTATAATACATTTAAAATGAAGTGGATGATAAAAAAAATCAAAATCCTCTTCTTTGTTAATCTTTTTTTGACAATTTCGTTAAATCTTGATGCTGCTTCGATATCGAATTATGCTCAAGTAAAACAATTTACATTCCATTTTGAGAAAAGTAGAATACAAGACGTTTTTAATTATATAGAGCAAAATAGTGAGTTTGTATTCCTTTTTTACGAAAAAGTGTTGGACACGAATCGTAAAGTGAATGTTTCCGTAAAAGATGAATCCATAGAATCGGTGTTGAATAAGTTATTGAAGGATACTCCGGTGACATATGAGATTAAAGATCGGCAGGTTGTATTAAAAAAGAAAGAAGAGAGGCCTTTGCCTGTTTCTACATCGACTTCGCAGCAGCAAAAGAATGTGACGGGAAAGGTCATGGATGAGACAGGGGAACCGTTACCGGGGGTCGCTATTGTAGTTGAAGGTTCTCCACGTGGGGTAACAACGGATATTGACGGAACTTTTAGTATAGAAGTGAAGAATACCGATAAGCTGACATTCTCTTATTTGGGAATGGAACCTCAGACAATTCCGGTAGCAAGCAAGAAAGAATTGATCGTAACTCTGAAAGCAAAGGTGGATGAATTGGAAGAGGTAACGGTTGTTGCTTTTGCCAAACAGAAAAAAGAAAGTGTGATTGCCTCCGTTTCAACGATTAAACCTTCTGACCTGAAGGTCCCTTCCAGTAACTTGACGAATGCTTTTTCCGGGCGTATTGCAGGTATGATCTCTTATCAGCGTACGGGGGAACCTGGAGAAGATAATTCGGATTTCTTTATTCGTGGTGTGACGACTTTTGGTACCGGAAAGTCCAATCCATTGATCTTAATTGATGGAGTAGAGATGACTACAGAGGATCTGGCCCGTTTGACAACAGATGATATAGCCAGTTTTTCTATTATGAAAGATGCAAATGCAACCGCTCTTTACGGGGCTCGTGGTGCGAATGGTGTTATTCTTGTCAGTACCAAAGAAGGTAAAGAGGGAAAGGTCAGCATTTCCGTTCGTGCGGAAGGTTCGTTCTCTTCTCCGACTGAACAAGTGGGGATTGCTGATCCGGTCACTTATATGCGTATGCACAATGAAGCTGTGCGTACACGTGACCCGTTGGCTGCCTTACCTTATTCTACATCAAAAATAGTAAATACGGAAAAAGGATTAAATCCTCTCCAATATCCGGCTATCGATTGGCGTGATATGTTATTCAACAATCATACGTTCAATCAACGTTACAACATGAGTATTAGCGGCGGTGGTAAAATAGCCCGTTATTATGTAGCAGCAGCTTATAATAAGGACAATGGTATCATTAAGATGGATAAACGTAATAATTTTAATAATAATATCAGTATTAATAAGTATATATTGCGTTCGAATATTAATATAGACCTGACAAAATCGACTGAAATCGTTGTCCGTCTGCATGGGGCCTTTGATGATTATTCCGGTCCGTTAGACGGTGGATCGTCTTTATATAGTAAGGCCGTAAATGCCAGTCCTGTATTGTTCCAACCTTATTATCCGGCTGACGAATCAAATAAATATACTTCCCATATTCTTTTCGGTAATTATGGGGAAGGTAATTATTCGAATCCTTATGCCGATATGGTTAAAGGCTATCAGGAATATAGCCGTTCGACCATGTTAGCTCAATTTGAGGCAAAACAGAAACTGGATTTTATTACAGAAGGATTATCTGCAAGAGCATTGTTTAATGTGAACCGATATTCTAAACTGGGTAATTCAAATTCATATAAACCGTTTTATTATTCATATTCTGCCAATCCGGACAGTCCGGACTTATATAAATTGACAGCGTTGAATCCGGATGGCGGTACGGAATATCTGGAGTTTGCAACCGGGGCCCGGGAGGTAACCAGTACCTTGTATTTTGAAGGTGCGCTTGCTTATCAGAGAGAATTTAATGATAAGCATAATGTGTCCGGTATGTTAGTTTATACAATGCGCGATTATGTAGATAGTAATGCGGAGACATTGCAGTTGGCTCTTCCGCATCGTAATATAGGATTAGCCGGACGTTTTACCTATGGATACGATAGCCGTTATTTTGTGGAGGGTAACTTTGGCTATAATGGTTCTGAACGATTTGCTAAAAATGAACGCTTCGGATTTTTCCCTTCTATCGGTTTAGGTTGGATAGTATCCAATGAGTCTTTTATGAAACCTTATTCCGGGTGGTTGAGCAAATTGAAATTGAAGGCTACATACGGATTAGTCGGTAACGACCAGATCGGTGAGGATAAAGACCGTTTCTTTTATCTTTCCCAAGTAAATGCAAATGATTCGGGGAAAGGATTTACTTTCGGTGAATATTTTAATTATACCAGAAATGGTGTTTCTATATCCCGTTATGAAGACCCTTTTATTACCTGGGAAATAGGAAAGAAAATGAATTTGGGACTTGAGTTGAATTTGTGGAATAGTTTGGAGTTGCAGGTAGACTACTTTACAGAACATCGTTCGAATATTCTACAGGAACGTGCATATATTCCGACTACAATGGGATTGCAGGCTACTCCTCAGGCTAATGTCGGTAAGGCAAAAGGAGGAGGTATAGATATTTCTCTTGACTATAATCATTCTTTCTCAAAAAATTTATGGGCATCTATGCGTGGTAATTTCACTTATGCAAGTAGTGAATATGTGGAATATGAAGAACCCGATTACAGTGATACCCCCTGGTTGTCACGTAAAGGAAAGAAAATATCCCAGACATGGGGATTGGTTGCTGAACGTTTATTTCTGGATGAAGAAGAGGTCAAAAATTCACCAAGACAAACTTTTGGTGATTATGGTGCCGGTGATATCAAGTATAAGGATATTAATGGTGACCAGATTATTGATGACCGTGATATGGTACCTATCGGCTTCCCGAAAACTCCGGAGATAAATTATGGTTTCGGTCTTTCCGCGGGTTATAAAAGTTTTGATTTTTCTTGTTTCTTCCAGGGTTCGGCTCGTTCTTCTTTCTGGATTGATCCAGCAAAAACTGCTCCATTTGTAGGAAATACAGCTCCGAGGGCCTTGTTACAATATTATGCAGATGACCATTGGTCTGAAGATAATAAAAATATTTACGCTTTGTGGCCCAGGCTATCGGCTAGTCAGGTTAAAAATAATGAGCAAACCAGTACCTGGTTTATGCGGGATGGTGCATTCATTCGTTTAAAAACGGTAGAAGTAGGCTATTCTTTGCCTCAGAAATGGGTAAAAGCAATAAATCTGGCAAATGTGAGGCTTTATGTGACCGGCAACAATCTTTGTGTCTGGTCGAAATTTAAAATGTGGGATCCTGAGTTGGCTGGTAATGCTTTTAATTACCCGTTACAGCGTGTATTTAATTTTGGAGTCAATATTAACTTATAAATCAGAATATTATGAAATACTTTTCGAGATTGATCATAATTGCATTGACTTTTTTCTCTACCTCATGTGCAGATTATCTGGATATTGTGCCGGATGATATTGCAACGATAGAGAAATCGTTTAATAATAGGGCGGCAGCAGAACGTTTCTTCTTTACTTGTTACAGTTATCTTCCGAATCCGACGGATATTTGGAGTAGTACGGAGCTGATGACCGGAGATGAGATATGGTGGGATATTGATCAGCCTAACTGGGTTACTAATCCGGTAACTTATATTGCCAAGGGGAGCCAGAATGCCAATAACCCGTACCTGAATTATTGGGACGGCGAACAAAGTGGAAAGAAATTGTTTGTGGCAATACGCGACTGCAATATTTTTCTGGAAAATATTGACCGGGTACATGATATGGAGGATTATGAAAGAAACCGTTGGATTTCGGAAGTCAAATTTTTGAAAGCCTATTATCATTACTATTTAATGACTTTATACGGACCTGTTCCAATCATTGATGAGAACTTACCGGTTTCGGCTTCTCCGGAAGATGTTCGTGTATATCGGGAACCGGTGGATGATGTTGTGGAATATATTGTGAATTTGATAAATGAGGCTATCCCTGACCTTCCGCTTGAAATTGCTGATAAGACAAATGAAGCCGGACGTATCACGCAGCCTATAGCCGTTGCTATTAAAGCAAAAGCTTTAGTTTGGGCTGCCAGCCCGTTATTTAACGGTAATGCAGATTATATACATTTTGTAGATAATCAGGGACGGAAACTGATAGACACAGAATTTAAAGTGGAGAAATGGCAACGTGCGGCGACAGCACTAAAAAATGCGATAGATACTTGTGAGCTGGCAGGACATCAATTGTATACTTTTAGACCGACCACTTCTATATCTGATACAACTGCATTAAAGTTGACACTTCGTTCTGCATTTTCTGAAAAATGGAATAAAGAGGTTGTTTGGGGATCGACACATGATGTGGGTGCTTTACAAAAATATTGTATGCCTCACCTGGTCGTAAACAATCTGGGGAACGGAACAAATGAAATTTGTGCCACTCTGAAGATTGCAGAACAGTTTTATACTGAAAACGGTATTCCTATCGACGAGGATCCTTCATGGGACTACGAAAACAGATACGATACGCAAAAGGTTACGGATAAGGATAAGTTTTATCTGGAACCGGGTGAGGTGACAGCCAAGCTTCATTTTAACCGAGAACCTCGTTTTTATGCGACCTTGGGATTTGACAGATCTGTTTTTGAAGGTGCCGGTAAAATTGCGGATAATGATAAATGGTATCTGCATGCTCGTAAGAGTGAAATATCCGGGTTCAGAAGTACGGGTGAACATATTCCGACCGGTTATTTTATTAAGAAGTTGATCAATTATGAAACAACTGCAGGGACGGCTTCCAATACTTATAACGGAGTTCGTTATTCATTTCCGCTAGTTCGTATGTCCGATCTCTATCTTTTATATGCCGAGGCTTTGAATGAAGCAAACTCTACTCCTGTGGCGGACGTTTATGGATATATTGATAAAGTTCGGGAGCGTGCCGGATTAAAAGGTGTTGTTGAATCCTGGAAGAAATCTAAACTGGCTAATAAACCGAATACACAGGAAGGAATGAGAGAGATCATTCATCAGGAACGTCTGAATGAACTGGCTTGTGAAGGGGTTCGAGCCGGTGATTTGCGCCGTTGGAAAGAAGCCATGGATTATTTGAATCAACCGGTCAGAGGCTGGAATTATCAAGGAGAAACAGTCGACTCTTATTATACGGTGGTTACTTATGCTAACCGTATATTTAAGACTAAAGATTATCTATGGCCAATTAAAACAAATTCTATAACAATTAATTCGAATCTGGTACAGAATCCTGGCTGGGAGTAATATCTAGAAATAATAAAAGAGAACGTTATGAAACAGTTAATATATTCATTTTTCTTATTGGTATTGATCTCATGTGCAGAAGATCATATCGGACAAACTCCAACGGATGGTACAGCCCCATCAACGATCACGGCAGTGGAGGTAGAAAGTACACCCGGTGGGGCTAAGATATCGTATACAATACCTAAAGAAACCGATATCTCATATGTGAAGGGTGTTTATTATGTTAATAACCGGGAACATGTGGTGAGGTCTTCGATTTATAAAAACAGTTTGGAAATTGAAGGTTTGGGAACGACGGACCCATTAGATGTCACATTATATGTCGTTGATCATAGTGAGAATGTTTCTGAACCGTTCGTGGTGACCATCAACCCGTCAACGCCGATAGTCGATCTTATATTGAGCTCTGTAAAATTGCAGGCAGACTTTGGAGGTGTCAATGCTACCTGGGACAATGAATTAGGCTCTGAGATAGGTTTAACTATAATGGCGACAAACAGTAAAGGTGAATTGGAAGATGGGGAAACATATTATTCGAATATGAAAGAAGGTGATTATTCCTTTAGAGGTTATGATGATATCAAACGAGTGTTTGCCTTATATCTGACTGATAAGTGGGGAAATGTTTCTGATACCATTAAACAGGAGGTTTCTCCGTATTATGAAATGCAGTTGGATAAGAGTAAGCATAAACGACTTCTTTTACCGAAAGATCGTAACACCAATTATAGTGCAGGTATGACATTCGAAAAAATGTTTGATAATAGTCTTTCTACTATGTGGCATACGACAGAGAAAGATGGAACTATACCAATCTATTTTACAGTGGATTTAGGTGTCGATGCAAAATTGAGTCGTTTTAAGCTGTATCATCGTGACGGCACGTCCTGGTTCTATAAACATTACAACCCTAAAACATTCGAAGTATGGGCTACCGATGCTTATAAAGAAGGAATGGATGATGAGTATTGGACGGAAGAGTGGAAAAAGGACTGGGTACAAGTTGGTGATTATGTTACTTTGAAACCTTCCGGAGACGGAACTGTCACTAATGAAGATGCGGAGTATGCTTCTAAGGGATTCGAGTATTCTGCACCTTTGGACCTGAAAAAAGTACGTTATCTGCGTTTTGTTGTGAAAAGTACATGGTCGGGAGCTGCCTATTTGCATATTGCAGAATTGACTTTCTGGGGTAATGATCAATAAACTATTAAAATGAAAATCAGAATGAAAAATATAATAAAAAACATTGTAGGGTTTATTTGTATCATCATAGGATTAAGCAGTTGTGAAAATATCAATGATGTACATGAGGAGTATCTGAAATGGGGAGAAGAAATCTATACTGGCGTTGTAGATTCATTGGAGGCCTATCCCGGAAATGGGCGTATTAAATTTACCTGGATGATCAATGCGGATCCTCGTATTACTAAAACAGTAATTTACTGGAATGACGGGGGAGATTCTGCTGTTGTAGAAGTGAATCGTACTCAACCAGGTGTTATGCGGATGGAAACAAATTTGAATCTGCCTGAGAATAGCTATATTTTTAAATTTGTGACAAAAGATGACGAAGGGCATAAATCGTTAAATGTAGAAAAAACAGCAGATATTTACGGTTCCAAATATGTTTCGACTTTGCGAAACAGGGAAATACGAACAGTAGTAGCTCAGGAAGGTAATAGCGTTAAGTTGACCTGGAGTTCAATAGAGAGCGAGACTTTATTGTATACCATGATCATTTATACAGATAATACTGATCCGTCTAATCCTAAAATGGTTGAGGAGAAAGTGGAGAATGATACATCGGAGACTGTTCTCTCAAACTTGAAAGCAGGAGATGGATTTACTGTGGTGTCTGTTTATCAACCATTTGGCTCTCTGGATACCTTTGAAGCGAGTGCAACGGTTTATCATGTCCCGATTGCGGAATAGTAACTGAAAGATGATTATGAACTGATGGTATGCAGATAATACGTTCGAGAGGTGTTATTTTGCATACCATTAGTATGTTCGGAGATCGTTTATTCTAAATAGTAGAATGTATAAATGAGATAACAAACAAGATATTCGAAATGAAACAGAAAATAGCATTCTTTATTCTTACATTACTCTGTATTGGATGTACAAAAGATCCGCAGATTCAGGCCGCTTATGATTTGATCGAGCGTGTTACGCCCGGCTACGGCCAACAGTTTAAACTGGAATTGATAGAACCTGTCAACGGGGAGGACGCTTACGAGATCGCATCCGCTGATGAAAAAATACTTCTTCGGGGTAACAACACCGTTTCCCTGGCAACGGCTTACAATCAATATCTGAAATATACTTGCAATGCACATGTTTCCTGGTTTGGCAGCCAGCTTGATTTACCGGAACAATTGCCGCTTCCGGAAAAGGTGATAAAAAATACGATTAATGGCAAGTATAGAGTGTATATGAATTATTGTACCGTCAGTTATACCGCCTCCTGGTGGGACTGGGAGCGTTGGCAGAAGGAGCTGGATTATATGGCGATGAACTCCATTAATATGCCGCTGTCGGTTGTCGGACTTGAAGCGGTCTGGTATAATACATTGCTGAAATACAATTTTACTGATGAAGAAGCCCGTGCCTTCCTGGCTGGTCCCGGACATTTTGCCTGGCAATGGATGCAAAATCTGCAAAGCTATGGCGGCCCGTTACCTAAATCCTGGATAGACAGCCATGCGGAACTGGGAAAAAAGGTCATCAACCGTCAATTGGAATTGGGAATGCAGCCTATACAGCAAGGATTTTCCGGTTATGTACCGCGTGAACTGAAAAATAAATATCCTGATGCAAAAATACAGTTGCAACCTTCCTGGTGTGATTTTACCGGTGCCGCGCAGCTGGATCCGACCGATTCGTTGTTCAGTGCTTTCGGTCGTGATTTCCTGGAAGAAGAAAAGAAACTGTTCGGTGCGCATGGCGTGTATGCTGCCGATCCGTTTCATGAAAGTCGGCCGCCGATCGATACCCCGGAATACCTGAGTGCCGTCGGAAATTCCATCTATAAATTATTTCAGGATTTCGACCCTTCTGCTATCTGGGCGATGCAGGCCTGGAGCCTTCGTGAGCCGATCGTGAAAGCTGTTCCCAAAGAACATCTTCTGATACTCGACCTGAACGGGGGGAGAAGCAGACAGGAAAATACTTGTTGGGGGTACCCCGTAGTTGCAGGTAACCTGCATAACTTCGGAGGCCGTATCAACTTGCATGGCGATTTACGCTTGCTGGCATCTAATCAATATGCTGTTGCCAAACAGAAATCACCTAATGTTTGCGGTTCCGGTTTGTTTATGGAATCGATTGAACAAAATCCGGTTTATTATGACCTGGCTTTTGAAATGCCGCTTCATGCCGATGAAGTGGATATCGAAGAATGGCTGGATGATTATGCGGAGCGTCGTTATGGTGCAGCTTCTGAAAATGCGCATAAGGCTTGGTTGCATCTGCTTGAAGGTCCGTATCGTCCCGGTACGAATGGTACGGAACGTAGTTCTATTATTGCAGCCCGTCCGGCATTGAATGTAAAAAAATCAGGTCCGAATGCCGGATTAGGCATTCCGTACTCTCCTTTACTGGTAATCCAGGCACAGGGCTTACTTTTGAAAGATGCCGATAAGCTGAATGCTTCTACTCCATATCGTTTCGATGTGGTCGATATTCAGCGGCAATTAATGTCGAACCTGGGACAGGCCATTCACAAAAAAGCGGCAGAAGCATTTGTAAAGAAAGACAAAGCGGCTTTCACTTTACATAGTAACCGTTTTCTAGAAATGCTTCGTGACGTAGATGTTTTGCTGCGTACACGTCCGGAATTCAATTTCGATAAATGGCTGACCGATGCCCGTAGTTGGGGCACTACGAATGAGGAAAAAGACTTGCTCGAAAAAGATGCCACGGCATTAGTGACTGTCTGGGGAGCTGATGGCGATCCGCTGATCTTCGATTACTCCTGGCGTGAGTGGACCGGCCTGATCGATAGCTATTACCTGAAACGTTGGGAAAAGTTTTATGCCATGTTACAGGAACATTTGGATGAAGGAAATGAGTATTCGGAAAAAGGTCTTCCTATGACTCATGGCCGTGAAGCCTTTCGCGCGAATGATTTCTATAGTGAACTTGGCGACTGGGAATTGGAGTTCGTCTCCCGGACCAATAAAGCCCGTACTCCGATCACGCAGGGTGACGAAATAGAGACGGCTCTGAAGATGTATAAAAAATATGCAACCCTGGCCAGGGAATATTATCAGGATGAAATGAAAGCTGATAATATTCAGGAAGGTGACATTTTTGAGAATTTGGGCGAATGATCTGATTATTATAATTTGTTCCTTCTATTATTTATTCGGATGTCGGTTTGTTTTTAACTGACACCCGAATTGTTTATTATGGAAAATCATCTGGAAGTAAGAATTTTTGTTTATATCTTTTTTTATATGTTATTGTATTGATTTACAGAGTAGAATAATGTCTGATTTTTTAAATGAAACGATTAACCCGAGTCAAATGATATTCAATGGGAGAAGGATAAATTAACAGAGTTCTCGTAGGACTACGTTCTTAGTAAATGCAAATTTATACATATATTTATTTATATGAATTAAATAGCATGGAAAAATACAGTAAAACTGCCGTATAACATATATTCCTTTTCTACTGGTTATATTGTTGTGTAAATTTTGCTTTAGATGATTTTATTGATTTGGCATTTACTTGATATACGGTTCTGTTCCTGATTTATGCATATTCATCATTCCTGTCCCATTCTTTGTAATTGTGATTTGTTGAATAAAATATATTAAAAGACTTGATCGGTGTTTATTTTCCTTACCTTAAATCAAGAAACCTAACATGTTGTTTTATATTGTATTATGTGCCATCCGCAAAGTAAGCCATCCTGATGATTTACATAAGTCCTACGAGAACTTAGTATTATAGACTTAATACTACAATCTAAATGTAAAATTATGAGAAGAAGAATGATGTTATTGCTTACCTGTTGTATAATGGGTGTAGGTTTGGTGATGGCTCAGTCGTCTAAGGTAACCGGTAAAGTTCTTTCCGACGAGGATGGAGAAGCGATTATTGGAGCGACTGTGATGGTGAAAGGGACAACTATCGGTACTGTAACTGATGCTGATGGTTTTTTCAATTTGAGTAATGTCCCTAATTCGGCTAAGGTTCTGGAAATCTCGTTTGTCGGAATGGAAACGATGACCGTTAAAATCGCTCCGAATCTGACAATCCGGATGAAAAACTCTTCAGAGATGCTGGATGAAGTGCTGGTTACAGGAACCTATGGTTCGGCAAAGAAATTAGGTTCAATGGTCGGCTCTGTTGCAGCTGTTAAATCAGAAAAGATTTCTAACCGTCCGAGTGCGAACTTTGCTGATGCTTTACAAGGACAGGTTGCCGGTTTACAGGTATATACCTCTTCCGGCGAACCGAGCGAAAATGTTTCAATGCGTTTGCGTGGTGTCGGTTCTATCAATTCTTCTACGGAGCCTTTATTCGTTTTGGACGGTTCCCCGATTTCCAGCGGTGTTTTTACTGCTTTGAACCCGAGTGATATCGAAAATGTCACTGTTTTGAAGGATGCATCGTCAACATCCATTTACGGGTCACGTGCGGCAAACGGTGTCGTGATAATTACAACAAAGCGTGGTAAAGGTTCAAAACCTACCGTTAGTGTTAAAGGACAGTATGGCTTTTCACAGCCGGCATTGCCTACTACGGAAATGATGAATACGACACAGTATTATAATTTATGGAAAACAATTAAACCCGGAGCAAATCTTTCTACGGTTGAAAAATACATGAATATGGGGATTTCTACCGATTGGGCTGATTATTTCCTGAATGATAATGCCCCGACATGGCAATTGGATGCAAGTATCACAGGGGTAGCAAATAATACAAATTATTTTATTTCGGCCAGTCATTATGATGCAGATGGTGTGGAACCGGCTTCCGGTATGCGTCGTGAAACTTTGCGTAGTAATATCGACTCAAAAGTGTTCAGCTGGCTGCGGGTAGGGCTGAATTTAGGTTTGTCTTATGAAGATTTTGAAACAAACGGATTTGCCAGTACCGGTAATAGCTGGTATAATGTGGGTACTTTGAGCCGTTGGGCTGTCCCTTATGAAACTCCTTATGAAATTATTGAAAATGCCGACGGCAGCATTTCTTATGGTAAACGAAAAGATTTACTGGATGTGCTGGGACTCTGGAATCCCTATTATTTATTGGAAAATCAACCGACAGAAAAGAATAAAATTCGTCTTTATGGAAATATGTTCGAAGAACTGACTCCGGTTAAGGGCTTGACAATTCGTGCCGCTCAAGCTATGGATGCGTTTGATTACAGGTATCGCTATAAAAGTTTGCCGGCCAGATATAATAATTATTCGGGTAGCGCTGCCGAAACTTTCCAGCGGTATTCTTCTTTTACGTTGACTAATACGGCTGAATATAAGTTTGATATCAATAAGTTGCATAATATTACAGCTTTGGTCGGACAGGAATCGATCATATACGATGGCAGTTCTTTCGGAACCAGTGTAGACGGTATAACGGATTCTCGTTTGTCGATGGTAAGTCATGGTACCACTTACAAAGCGCCGAGTGCCAGTCTGAAAAAGAAAACGATGAACTCTTTCTTTGCACGCGCAGAATATAATTTCAATGAAAAATATTATCTGGATGCCTCTTACCGTACGGATGGTTCTTCTTTATTTGGAGTAAACAAACGTTGGGCTTCCTTCTTTTCTGTAGGGGCTATGTGGAATATGAAGGAAGAACAGTTCCTGGCGGATGTAGAATGGCTGGACGAATTGCGAGTGAAAGCCAGTTATGGTACAACCGGTAACTCTGCATTTGATGGTGACCCGTATTACCCGTCTTTAGGATTGATCGGTACAGGTCTTTACAACGGAAACCAGAGTTTCGGAGTTTCTTCCGTGCAAAATGACGATCTGACCTGGGAAAAACAAAAAACACTGAATATCGGTTTCAATTCGCGTTTCTTTAATCGCCTGAGCGTCGACTTTGACTTCTATAATAAGGTGACGACGGATATGTTGATGACGATCCCGTTCTCTTATACAACCGGACATGGCTCAGGATGGGGAAATATTGGCAGTATGTTCAATCGTGGTATCGAACTTACCGCATCTTATGATATAATCTCCAATAAGGATCTCTTCTGGAGTGTTTCGGCCAATATAAACTATAACAAGAACCAGATTACAGAATTGTTTGGCGGACGTGATGAATATGTTGTAGCCAATACCGGTGTTAAATATGAAGTGGGTAAAACGTATGGCGATTTCTATTATGTGAGATGGAAAGGCGTTGATCCGCAGGACGGACAGCAAATATGGCTGGACAAAGACGGGAATGAAACAAAAACCTACTCCGAGGATAATGCCGTGTTTACCGGTAAAAATCAGTTTGCTCCCTGGGTAGGTGGTTTCAATACTCAGTTTTCCTGGAAGGGCTTCACGCTGAATGCGGACTTTTCTTTCATGTTGGGTAAATATATGATCGACAATAACCGGTACTTCGTTGAAAATCCGAATTTCGTCGGACAGTTAAACCAGGCTGTCGTAATGGAAAATATGTGGACAACACCAGGGCAGATAACGGATATTCCGGCTGCGAATTCTGCCATTCAATTTGATACTCATCTGATTGAAAATGCGTCGTTTATGCGTTTGAAGAATTTAACGATCGGTTATAACTTGCCGGATAATTTGTTGAGAAAAACAGGTTTTATCCGTGGTGTCAGGGTATTTGCTGTAGGTCGTAACTTATTGACTGTTACAAAATATCAGGGAGCAGACCCGGAAGTGGATTCTAACTTGCAGTTGGGTAAATATCCGAATACCCGCCAGTTCTCATTTGGTGCTGAATTTACGTTCTAATAATTTGTAAAAAGAAGAAAATCATGAAACATCCATGAAATAAATTTCGTCCAAGAGCATGTAAATAGGGGGGTATTGTTTACTTTAGTGTCATTCACTCGAAAAAACGAATGCAATGAAAACAGTACCTTTTGAACAAGTCATCCTCCGGGGTTGTGGAATAGATGTCCACAAGGACATGGTAGTTGCTACGATAAGTGGCGAAGGTCTCAAAACTGAAACCCGCAGTTACAAGACCTTCAGTAGTTCTTTGACAGAATTAAAAGAATGGTTATTATCCAGTGGCATTACGCATGTAGCCATGGAAAGTACCGGTGTTTACTGGAAGCCGGTCTATAAGATTCTTGAATGTCCTGATATGAAAGTCTGGATCGTGAACGCACGGCACATCAAGTATGTTCCCGGGCACAAAACGGATAAAAAGGATAGTGCCTGGATTTGCAAACTGCTTTTAGCAGGTTTGTTGAAACCGAGTTATATCCCGGAGCGTGAACAACGTGAGCTTCGTGATTTAACCCGTTACCGTAACAAGTTGATCCAGCATGTATCTTCTGAGAAAAACCGTATTGTTCGTATCCTGGAAGATTGTAACATCAAACTTTCCAGCGTGGTGTGCAGCCTGGACGGAGTCGTGGCGAACAAGCTGATAGATATGTTGATCGATAAGGGTCATGTAACAATGGATGACATAACTTGCATCTATCATAAAAAACTTGAAGCCAGTCCGGAACTTCTTTATCAGGCTTGTGAAGGCTTTATAGAACCGCATCACATCTATATGTTGCAGACCATCCGTAAAGATATGGAACAGACGAAAGCCATCATAGCTGACCTTACCTGCCGTATAAAAGAGGTTTTATCTCCTTATGAGAATGTGATGGAACTCTTGCAGAAGATCCCCGGACTTAGCCGGAAAACGGTTGAAGACCTGATAGCAGAGATAGGTGTGGATATGGAAGCCTTTCCAACCGAAAAGCACCTGGCTTCGTGGGCCGGTGTCTGTCCTGGCAATAACGAGAGCGCAGGTAAAAAAAAAGTGGTAGAACCACCCATGGCAACAAACAGTTGAAAGCCGTAATCACGGAGGCTGCGTGGGCAGCCACCCGTACCAAGAACACCTTTTACAGTGCACGTTATCACCGTTTAGCCGCCCGTCGAGGGAAAAAGAGGGCTTTAGTAGCAGTAGGACACTCGATCCTGAAATCGGTATGGCATGTACTGAAAGAGGCTTGTGAGTATAAGGAACTCGGTGCGGAATATCTCAACCAAAGGATGGAGCAGAAACGGAAAAATTACTTGAAGAAAGAGCTGGAAGCACTTGGCTATAAAGTTAAAATCAGCCGTGATGATGGTCCAATCCCAGAAGTAGGTTAAAAACATAGAGAAGGTCGATTTTTACTGGCTTGTTGTCGTAAGAAACAGCAAGAGGTCGCTCATGAAACTGATCTCAACTGCTAAGCGGTCAAGACTGCGAGTCCTTTAACGCGTGTATGAAATTTTTTTTCTTAGCTGTTGTAAAATTATAAAATGCCCAAAGATAATAGCCAACCGCATTTGTATCTATACAAGTGCTCTCTTTTGTTTTGTCTGAACTCTAAAAAAATCAATTTATTAATGGTTTAAACGGCTCTCTTGAGATAGGGAGCGCAATTTATTTACATATGAAAAAATCTATTATATTGTCAGTTGCTACCTGTTGTTTTGCTGCTTTTACAGCTTGCGATATGGATTTGGCTTCGGAAACAAGCATACCTACCAATCAGTCTGTTCAGTCTGTCCAGGACTGTGGAAAATATAGTAATTTGTTTCATGCGGAATGGCGTGGCTATGTGCAAAATAGCTATACTATGGATGCGTTGGTACAGTCCGGACTGATAACGGCTACGGCTGATTACGGAAATACGTATGGTGCTTTTTACCGCTGGGACTATACCATTACAGACGGCGCTTTTTCCGGTTGCTGGAGCGATAATTATAATTTTATAGCAAACGCTAACGTCCTGTTGAAGGGGGCAGAAGCTTTATTAGCTGATAATTCGTTATCGGATGACGATCGGAAAGAAATCCGGCTTTATATGGGGCATGCTTATTTTACAAGAGCATATGCTTATTTTGAGTTGGCTCTCCATTTCTGTAAGAATTATGATCCGTCCTCCGCTGCTAACGAATATGGTATTCCCCTTGTTGAAGAATATAATTCGACACCATCTATTGCCGGAACATATCCGGGGCGTAGCACGTTGGAGGAGACTTATAAACAGATCGACAGCGATCTGGCAAAAGCAGAAGAATATGTAACGACAGCAGGAGAGATAAACTCCGCTTATATCACGGCTGATGTGGTAAAAGCATTGAAAGCCAGAATTGCTTTAGAAAAAGAGGACTACCAAACTGCTATATCTACAGCTACTGCGCTGATAAACAGTGGAACCTATCCATTGATGACAGATGGAGATGCTTATGCCGATATGTGGTTGCATGACAACGGAACGGAAGCCATCTGGCAGTTTGCCATGGTGAAAGCCAAGGAAACAGGACCGAACGCCCTGGGTAGCGCATTCAGCGGTATTATCGATAAATTACCCCGCCCTTCTTATTTGCCGACTAACACAGTATTGAATTTGTATGATAAAGACAATGATATTCGTTATAACGCTTATTTTACGTATGATTCAATCGATGCCCAGACTGTTCCGGATTTTATGATTACTTATTGTAAGAAATGGCCGGGTAACCCTGAATTATATGAAGGAAAGAGCAATAACATAAATAAGACCAAGGCTTTCCGTATTTCTGAAATGTATCTGATTGCGGCTGAGGCTTATGCGATGTCGGGAGATGAAACGAACGCTTCCGCGATGTTGAATAAACTGAAGACTGCCCGTGTGAAAGGATGGAGCGATAAATCTTATAAAGGGGATGCTTTGATAAAAGAAATTCAGGATGAGTATGTACGCGAATTATTCGGTGAACAGCCTTATTTCTTTGACCTGAAACGTTGGAAGAAAGGGCTGAATCGTTCTTCAAGCGAAGCTCAGGATATTTCTTACCTGCCTGCTTTAGGTACGGATATGGTAAAGTCTGCCGACGATCATATGTGGGTATGGCCGATCCCTAAAGATGAGATCGATGCGAATCCGCAGATCAAAGGGCAGCAGAATGCTGGGTATTAAGTTATAAATTGGAGTCAGTCTTATTGGAAATGAATTTCCGATAAGACTGATTAAAATAGAATATCTAAAAAGTGTTTGTTGGCTGTTCGTGTTTTTTCTTGTAATAAAAGTTACAAGATTATTTTTAAGTGTTGTAAACCTAAATCGAGTTTGTTATGAAAAAAATAAAAAGTTTAAAATTATTTGTTTTCATCAAGTGTCTGCTTCTATTAGGATTGATGTTAACATGTAAAAATGAAGAGGATATAAATTTGAGAACAGTTGCTGAAAACGCTTTTTTTACATATAGCGGAACAGCACCTGCTATTAGTGAAATTACACTGGGACTGAAAGACCTAAATGAACAAAAGAACTTTTCTTCAGCATTTATAGCTAATTATGGACAACCTGTGTGGCAAGAATCTATAGTTGTTACTATTGATAAAGAAGAAACTATAATTATTACACCGATTAAATTAGGACAGCAGAAACAGATAAATACGCTTTGGGTGTTTTTTGCTCATAATAATATCGTTTCCAATATAGTTCTTACTAAAGAGATGCTTTCTAAAACTAAAATGGATTTAGAATGGGGATTTGATTATTTTAATCAAAAAATGTTCTCGGAAGAAATGAATTATCAATATCATTTTCATGAACTAAGTGATGATTTACAAACGCGCTCTGGTGTTTTAGTTACATATTGTGTAAACTATACAATCGAAATAGAGTTTGAAGGGAAAAAGGCTACCAGTTCCGGCACTCATTGTTGGAATGAATACTATAGAACTCATGAATTTGAGTTTATAGATCATGTAGATTCTCCGGCAAATGTCGTTGTTGATGATATATATGTATCAAATCAACAAGCATGGGGGGGAGGAGGCGGTGACACTCATCCGATGGGTAATACCCCGACCGAGAGATTTAATAGGACTTGTAAAATTGTTACAGAAGTTAGAGATCAAGAACGGGACAGAATAATATCTGTTGTTGATAAGTTTGCAACAACTCCTGTTTTTGAAAGACTGTATTTTCTTCTTAGTCGTAAAACGTTGTATATAAAAATGGATCCTATGATAGGTGTGAATGCACAATATGATAAGTCAACAAATACGATTTCTTATAGAACGGAGACAGATATACTCAATATATATTTTGATGAAGAACTTATACATGCGGCTCAAGCGATAGAGTATGGTGATCGAATGTTGAATAAATATAAGAATTTTGAGTTTGAAGCAAAAGTGTTAAGGGACTTGGTGGCACATCGTGCAGAAGGTGGAGCTTTTATTGGTAGTTTTAATATGGATGACCAGTTTATGGGTCAATATCAGGATTTTATACTTGATATGTGTGATCGAAAATCTATATCTGATATAGATATTCAACTCTATTTCGATTTTTTGGAGCGATGGACAGGTTATCCTGGCATTGTAGATAAATCTATTCTGCCGCAATTATTGATTACGTATAGTGTATTATTTTAAATATATTGAAAATATGAAGAGACTTAATCTTATATTAATTTGTTTGATCGGAATATGTAGTATGAATGCTCAGAATATTCCTGATTTGAGATATTTTGAGGTATCTAAGAAGTTTGAAAAACGTATTGTTCTACGCGTTCCGTCTTTTCCAAAACCGGAAGGTAATTCCGGAAGTTTTCGTAGCACACCTGAATCTGACATTCATGGGTTGTTTGGCAAGAAAATGCATTCAATGCTGGAATCTTATTTCACGGATCGGGATTGGAGTGATAAAAGAGATTGGTTAAAGAAATATGGACCATCTTATTCAATTTATTTCGATAAGAACATGAAGATATTTGCGTATAGCATTATGTTAAAGCCGGAGGTATTTACGCAAATGTCTGAAGAGTATCTTAAAGGTTTTGGGGAGGAATTGATGAAAATGGATCTTCGCCCTTATTTTGAAATAGAGGAAAAAGATAAGGAGACTTTTACCTGGGGAGCAGTGCATGTCTGGGTTGCTATACGATACAGGGAAAGAAAGTGACATACATTTTTATAAACACACTGATAAGGGAATGGTCAGATGTGAATCTCGCCATTTCCCGTTTTTTCAAGTTTCTATATGCTTTTAATCGGTAGGTTTGCATGCCTAGAATCATTTGGAATTCTTTTGGTAATTGTCTTTAATTGGTTAAATAATTATAAACCAGAGGCTGTTCCATAAATTCTTTTTTTCTTTGCAGAAAAATTGGGAGGTATGCACCCTGTGCGTATCTCCCCAATTTATTGAATAATAATAAGGTTACGTCTGATGGCTGAAAATAATAAGGTTAACTCGGTTTCTTTCTTTAATTCTCGTCTTACTTCCATCATAAGTATCGCCCTGGTGCTTTTCCTGCTCGGGTTGATTTTGTTGATGGGGTTGCTTGGAAACCAGTTGTCGGTTTATGTCAGGGAAAATATATCATTTTCTATTGTATTGAAAGACAATCAGAAAGAAGCTGATATCAAGAGGATGCAGAAGAGCCTGGACGCGCTTCCTTTTATCAAATCTACCGAATATATATCGAAAGAACAGGCTGCGAAGGAACTGGAAGAAGAATTGGGTGAGAATCCGGAAACTTTCCTCGGCTTTAATCCGTTGCAGGCATCTATCGAAGTGAAGCTGCATTCCGAATATGCAAACCCGGACAGCCTGCAGCATATCGAAAAGAAAATCAAAACATATACCTCTGTATCCGACCTGCTTTACCGGAAGGATATGATGCAGATGGTGAACGATAATATGAAACGCTTGAGCATTATCCTGCTCACATTGGCTGTTATGCTGATGGCTATATCGTTTGTCCTGATCAGCAATACGATCCGTTTGCTGATTTATTCCAAACGTTTTTTGATCCATACAATGAAATTGGTGGGAGCTACTTCCGGGTTTATCCGGCGCCCTTTTGTGCGCTATAATGTGGTAAGCGGTATTTTTGCATCCATCCTGGCAATATTAATGCTGACCGGTTCGTTATATTATTTACAACACGAATTGGACGGTTTTATCCAGCTATTGGATGTGAAGGCTTTACTGGTTGTATATGCGGCGGTGTTCCTGCTGGGAATCCTGTTGTCGGTAACGGCTACCGTATTTGCTGTAAACAAGTACCTCCGTATGGGTGTTGATAAGTTGTATTATATATAATAAACAAAGAGAGATGGCTAAGAGAGATTTTGCTTTCGGAAAAGAAAATTTTATTCTGATCGCGGTTGCAGTGGCGGTGATCATTGTGGGTTTTATGTTGATGAGTGGCGGCGGTTCTGGTGATACGACCAGTTTTAACCCGGAAATATTCAGTACACGTCGTATCGTTGTTGCTCCGGTAGTAACTGTGATCGGGTTCGGCCTGATGATTGTAGGAATCCTGAAAAACAGCAAAGGTAAAGAAATCGCAGAATGAGTTGGTTGGAAGCCTTGGTGCTGGGGATTGTACAGGGACTGACGGAGTATCTTCCCGTAAGCAGCAGCGGACATCTGGCTATCGGATCGGCGCTGTTTGGAATTGAAGGAGAAGAGAATCTGGCATTTACAATCGTAGTCCATGTGGCTACGGTATTTAGTACATTAGTTATACTCTGGAAAGAGATCGAATGGATATTTCGCGGCTTGTTCAAATTTCAGATGAACAGTGAGACACGTTATGCGATCAATATCCTGATCTCCATGATACCGATCGGTATTGTCGGAGTGTTTTTCAAAGATACGGTCGAATCTATTTTCGGATCGGGTTTGCTGATAGTCGGTTGCATGTTGTTGGTGACAGCGGCGTTGCTGGCCTTCTCTTATTATGCAAAACCCCGGCAGAAAGAAAGTATTTCGATGAAAGATGCTTTTATTATCGGCTTGTCTCAGGCTTGTGCCGTCTTGCCCGGACTTTCACGTTCCGGAACAACGATTGCCACAGGTTTGTTACTGGGTAATAATAAGGCGAAACTGGCTCAGTTCTCCTTCCTGATGGTGATTCCTCCGATTTTGGGAGAAGCCCTGTTGGATGTATTGAAGCTGGTAAAAGGTGAAGATATCGCCGGGGATATCCCGACGCTTTCGCTGGTTGTCGGTTTTGTAGCGGCTTTCCTGTCCGGTTGTCTGGCTTGTAAGTGGATGATCAATATCGTGAAGAAAGGAAAGTTGATCTACTTTGCTATTTATTGTGCAATAGCCGGTCTGGTTACTATTGCATGCACATTGATGAAGTAAATTAGAATGGATTTTATTGCAGGAGAGGTATTATATTTTAACAAGCCGCTGACGTGGACTTCGTTCGATCTGGTGAACAAGTTCCGCTATAAATTATCGCGGAAGCTGAAAGTAAAAAAAATAAAAGTCGGACATGCCGGAACGCTCGATCCGCTGGCTACCGGAGTGATGATCGTTTGTACCGGCAGGGCAACCAAAAGGATCGACGAATTCCAGTATCAGACGAAAGAATATGTCGCTACCCTGAAGCTGGGAGAAACGACCCCTTCTTTTGACCTGGAAAAGGAGATAGACGCCGTATATCCGACGGAACATATAACCCGGGAGAGGGTGGAAGAGGTACTGAATTCGTTTGTAGGAACGATACAGCAGATTCCGCCGGTCTTTTCGGCCTGCAAAGTGGATGGGAAACGTGCCTATGAACTGGCGCGTAAAGGTGAAGAAGTGGAGTTGAAGTCGAAGACACTGGTGATCGATGAGATGGAGTTGCTGGAATGCAACCTGCCGGTCATTAAGATCCGTGTGGTGTGTAGTAAAGGTACTTATATCCGTGCTTTGGCGCGCGATATCGGTGTAGCCCTGAATTCGGGTGCCCATCTGATCGGATTGGAACGTACCCGGATCGGAGATATAACATTGGATAAGTGCATGAATCCGGAAGATATCGATGCTTTTCTGGATGAAGCGGTAGAAGAGGCTTGTCCCCGCACTTGATGCGAGGCCGCAAAGGAACAAGCGATATGGTCTGTTCCAATGCGATCCCGTGTCGGGCACGGGAATTAGTCTGATAAATGATAAGAATAAAAAGAAAATAAATAAAGTAACATTATGAAGCTATCTAAATTCAAATTTAACTTGCCGCAGGAACTGATCGCTCTTCATCCCGCAAAGAACAGGGATGAGTCCCGTTTGATGGTTGTACACCGCAACACCGGGGAGATCGAACACAAAGTATTTAAAGACCTGTTGGAATATTTTGGAGAAAAAGATGTATTTATCTTCAACAACACAAAAGTTTTCCCAGCCCGTTTATATGGTAACAAAGAAAAGACCGGTGCACGTATTGAAGTGTTTTTGTTGCGTGAACTGAACGAAGATCTTCGTCTTTGGGACGTGTTGGTCGATCCGGCCCGTAAGATCCGTATCGGTAATAAACTTTATTTCGGAGAAGACGATTCGATGGTTGCCGAAGTGATTGACAATACAACCTCCCGTGGTCGTACTCTGCGTTTCTTGTATGACGGTAATCATGATGAATTTAAAAAAGCATTGTATGCGTTGGGTGAAACCCCGCTACCTAAATATATCGACCGTCCGGTGGAAGCCGATGATGAAGACCGCTACCAGAACATTTTCGCTACGGAAGAAGGTGCGGTGGTTGCTCCGGCAGCCGGTCTGCATTTCAGCCGCGAATTGATGAAACGTCTGGAGATTAAGGATTGCCGTTTTGCTTTCCTGACCGTTCATTCCGGATTAGGAAACTTCCGTGAAATCGACGTGGAAGATTTGACAAAGCATAAGATGGATTCCGAACAGATGGTCGTGAACGGAGATGTTGTGAGTATTGTGAACGAGGGTAAGGACGACGGTCGTCAGATCTGTGCTGTCGGAACTTCCGTGATGCGTGCGATTGAAACGGCAGTAAGTACCGACGGACATCTGAAAGAATTCGAAGGATGGACCAATAAGTTCATTTTCCCTCCTTACGATTTCAGTGTGGCTACCAGCATGATCACCAACTTCCATATGCCGCTGTCGACTCTTCTGATGATGACTGCTTCATTCGGAGGATACGATCTGATTATGGATGCCTATGAGGTAGCCCTGAAAGAAGGATACCGTTTCGGTGCCTATGGTGACGCAATGTTGATTATCTAAGACAAGGTTTATGGCTATCGCATACCTGGCTTTAGGTACGAACATAGGGAATAAAAGACGGAATATGATAACGGCCGCAGCGCTGTTAGCTGAAAGGGTGGGAGACGTTCTCGCCCTTTCCGGTTTTTATGAAACCGAACCCTGGGGGTTTCAGTCCGAAAATACGTTCCTGAATGCAGCTTTACAGCTTGATACATCCCTGTCTCCGCTTGAACTTTTAAAAGCGACCCAGGAGATCGAGATAGAGATGGGGCGTACGCAGAAAAGTAACGGTGCCTATCATGACCGTATCATCGATATCGATATTCTGCTGTATGAAGACCTGGTCCTGCAAACTCCGGAGCTGACTTTGCCGCATCCGCTGATGCATGAGCGTCTGTTCGTGATGGAACCTTTGGCCGAAATTGCCCCGAATGTAATTCATCCCGTATTTAAAAAGCCTGTTATATCTCTGTTATAAAAGGCAACATTTTGTAACTTCGCACTGTTTTCACATAAATATAAAAGATAAAGCAATGAACGATATAGAAAAAATCCTGACCGGTGGAGGAATGGTTTTCAAGAAAAAAGCCAGCGACGAAAATACCGGCGACAAGAAAATCAAATATTCTGACTTTCTGAGAGGTACCCATAAATCAGGCTCTGCCAAAATGAAAGCCGAGTATAAGTACAAGAAAGCACTTCGGAATACTAAAAAGAAAAAATAATTTTCAATTTTCAATTTTGAATTGTCAATTATTCTTATCTTTGCATCCGAATTGATGTGGATAGATTTGTATTGCTTGCAACCACAGGAAAAAATGCTAAAAACAAGATACTTTTCTTAGCCGTTCGGCATATATGGTCCTTCCGTTATCAATTCATTATTAATTAATAACCCGTTGTTAATTGAACATCGTTCTTTAGTCCCTACTAATTTTCAATTTTCAATTTTCAATTTTCAATTAAAAAGTAATGAGTTATTTATTCACCTCCGAATCGGTGTCCGAAGGGCACCCCGATAAAGTAGCCGATCAGATATCGGATGCTTTGCTGGATGAGTTTCTTGCGTATGACAAGAGCTCGAAAGTTGCTTGCGAAACCCTTGTTACAACCGGACAGGTTGTCTTGGCTGGAGAAGTTAAATCAAGTGCTTATGTAGATGTGCAGGATGTTGCACGCAGCGTGATCGAAAAAATTGGTTACACCAAGAGTGAATACCAGTTTGAAGCGAAATCATGTGGCGTATTCTCTTCTATCCATGAACAGAGTGGCGATATCAATCGTGGTGTGGAACGCGAAGACCCTTATAACCAGGGTGCCGGCGACCAGGGTATGATGTTCGGCTATGCGACCAATGAAACAGAGAATTACATGCCTCTGGCTCTCGATCTCTCACACAGCCTGTTATGGGAACTGGCTAAGATCCGCAAGAACGAAAACGACCTGATGCCTTATCTCCGTCCGGATGCAAAGAGCCAGGTCACTATTGAATATGATGACAACGGCAAGCCGTTGCGCATCGATACGATCGTTGTATCGACTCAGCATGACGAGTTTATCGGTCCGAAAGGCATTAGCCAGGAAGAAGCCGATATCGCTATGCAGAAGAAGATTGCAGCCGATGTAAAGAGTATCCTGGTACCGCGCGTAAAAGCCCAGTATCCGGCTCATGTACAGGCTTTGTTCAATGATGATATCATTTACCATGTGAATCCGACCGGCAAGTTCGTGATCGGTGGCCCTCATGGTGATACCGGATTGACCGGACGTAAGATCATTGTGGATACATACGGTGGAAAAGGTGCTCACGGTGGTGGAGCATTCTCCGGTAAAGACCCTTCGAAGGTTGACCGTTCTGCCGCTTATGCTGCCCGTCATATCGCCAAAAACCTGGTGGCTGCCGGTGTGGCTGATGAAATGCTGGTACAGGTATCTTATGCAATCGGTGTCGCCAAACCGATGAACATCTTCGTGAATACCTTCGGCCGTGCAAATGTAAAAATGACAGACGGCGAAATCGCTGAAAAGATCTGGGATCTTTTCGATATGCGCCCGAAAGCCATTGAAGAACGCCTGAAACTGCGTAACCCGATCTATCTGGAAACAGCCTCTTACGGTCATATGGGGCGTAAGCCGGAAACGGTTACCAAAACGTTTATATCCCGCTATAACCCACAGCCGACAGTCTGCGAAGTAGAGTTGTTTACCTGGGAAAAGTTGGATTATGTAGATAAAGTGAAAGAAGCATTCGGAATCTGATTTCTGAAGATATAAAATGTAAAACCGGTTATGGAACAATGCCATAACCGGTTTTTTTATATAGACCTTAAGTATTTTATCACTTACAGGATTTTTTAGAGTATATTTTCCTATATTTGGCGCCATAGAATTCCTAAATCTAAATCTTATGCGTAAAATTATTTCGTTTCTTTCGCTGGCCGTGATTATATTACTGGCGGCAGCATGTAAGGAGACCTCCCCGTTTAAGTACGAGTCAGTCCCTAACGATCCTATGAAAGCACGTATCTACACGTTGGACAACGGCTTGAAAGTCTATTTGACAGTGAACAAAGAGACACCGCGTATCCAGACTTATATCGCAGTCAAAGTTGGTGGAAAAAACGACCCGGCTGAAACAACCGGGTTAGCGCATTACTTTGAACATCTGATGTTTAAGGGTACACAAAAGTTTGGTACTCAGAATTATGAAATGGAAAAGCCGCTGCTCGATCAAATCGAACAACTGTTTGAAGTTTACCGGAAGACTACCGATGAGGCCGAAAGGAAAGAAATCTATCATCAGATCGACAGTATTTCGTATGAAGCGTCCAAATATGCTATTCCCAATGAGTACGATAAGCTGATGGCTGCTATCGGAGCCAATGGCACCAATGCTTATACGGGATTTGATATGACTGTCTATACAGAAGATATTCCTTCCAATCAGATCGACAACTGGGCTAAAATCCAGGCGGACCGCTTTGAAAACAATGTAATCCGTGGTTTCCATACGGAACTGGAAACCGTTTATGAAGAAAAGAACATGTCTTTAACCAGCGATGGTCGTAAAGTATATGAGGCCGTTTTGAGCGCTCTTTTCCCGGATCATCCTTATGGAACCCAGACAGTACTGGGTACTCAGGAAAACCTCAAGAATCCTTCGATTACCAATATAAAGAACTATCATAATACCTGGTATGTGCCGAATAATATGGCAATTTGTATGTCGGGCGACTTTGACCCGGATAAAACAATTGAGGTTATCAATAAATATTTCGGTCATCTGCAACCGAACCCGAATTTACCGAAGTTGCCGGTAACCCATGAATCACCCGTCAAGGCTCCGGTTGTGAAAGAAGTATTAGGCGTGGATGCGGAAAATGTGACTTTGGGATGGCGTTTCCCGGGCGCATCGTCTCCGGAAGAAGATTTGCTGAACCTCACCGGCGAAATCGTAAATAACGGCAAAGCCGGTTTGCTGGATGTGGATCTGGTTCAACAGCAGAAAGTACTGAGTTGTTATGCAGGCACTTATGGTATGGCCGATTATAATGCATTTGTAATGAGTGGCCGTCCGAAACAAGGGCAAACACTGGACGATGTGAAAGATCTTTTCCTTGCAGAGATAGATAAACTGAAAAAGGGAGATTTCGATGAAGGTTTGCTGGAGGCTGCGATCAATAATTATAAACTGATGCAAATGTATCGCCTGGATAATAACAGTAGCCGGGCAGATATGTTTGTTTCTGCTTTTATAAATGGTGTTGACTGGAAAGACGAGGTGGCTCAGTTGGAACGTTTAAGTAAAGTGACCAAACAACAGATCGTCGACTTTGCCAATAAGTATTTCGGAGATAATTATGCTTTGATCTACAAAAGAGAGGGCAAGGATCCGAATGAGAAGAAAATCGACAAACCTAAAATTACTCCTATCGTAATGAACCGCGACAGCTCAAGCGCGTTCCTTAAGGAAATACAGGCAGTAGAGGTCGCTCCGATAGAACCTGTATTTCTCGATTATGACAAGGATTTGCAGAAGCTGACAGCAAAGTCGGATATTCCTGTTCTTTACAAACAGAATATGACGAACGATGTTTTTTCTCTGATGTATGTCTTTGAGATGGGAACGAACAACGATAAGGCGATGGGTACGGCTTTCGAATATATGAAATATCTCGGTACTTCAAAGAAAAGCCTGAAAGAGATCAATGAAGAATTTTATCGTTTGGCATGCTACTTCAATGTTTTCCCGGGAGCGGATCGCACGTATGTTATGCTGGAAGGCCTAAAGGAAAATATGCCGAAAGCAATGGCTCTCTTTGAGGAGATTCTGGCTGATGCCCAAGTGGACAAGGATACTTACGGTAATCTGGCTGACGATATTCTGAAAAAACGGACGGATGCTAAATTGAACCAGGGACAGAATTTCAATAAACTGATTCAATATGCTATCTGGGGACCGCAATCTCCGGCTACACATGTCCTTTCTACAGCTGAATTACAACAGATGGATCCTCAGGAATTGGTCGACCGTATCCATAAGATAAATACTTATGAACATAAGATACTGTATTACGGGCCTGAAAAACCGCAGGCTTTACTGGATATCGTTAAACAGTATCATAATGTTCCGGAAAAACTTGTTCCTGTTCCGGCCGCAACGGAGTTCAAGCAACAGGAAACACCGAAAAATAAAGTTTTGTTGGCACAATATGATGCCAAACAGATTTATTTCTCAGCCGTATCCAATCGTGGCGAGAAATTCGATCCGTCGATCGAGCCGACATTAAACATGTACAATGAATATTTCGGCGGCGGAATGAATGCGATCGTATTTCAGGAAATGCGTGAAGCCCGCGGACTGGCTTATTCTGCAGGGGCATATCTTATCACTCCTTCGAAATTGAAATATCCGTATGTATACCGTACGTTTATTGCTACACAGAATGATAAAATGATCGACGCAATGAAAGCCTTTGATGATATTATCAACAATATGCCGGAGTCAGAAAAAGCGTTCAATCTGGCAAAAGAAGCTTTGATAACCCGTATGCGTACGGAACGTATCACAAAATCCGGAGTCTTATGGTCGTATCTGAATGCACAGGATTTGGGATTGAATACCGACAGCAGGAAGGAACTGTTTGAAAAAGTACCTTCCATGACCCTTGCCGATATCAAAGCCTTCCAGGAGAAGTGGGTGAAAGGACGTACCTATACCTATTGTGTACTGGGAGATGAAAAGGATCTGGATCTGAAGTCCCTGGAACAGTACGGACCGGTAACGAAACTGAGTAAAGAAGAGATATTTGGATATTGAGAATTGAAAATTAAAAATTAGAAATTAAAAAGACGGTTGTTAAATACTCATTTGATTTAACAACCGTCTTTCTTTTCCTATCGAATAATTTTCAATGTTCAATTTTTAATTTTCAATTCTCAAATTCCATCATCCTGATGCATCTCCACCTCCTTGACTTTCCGGAACAGGTCGGATGCGAAGATGAAGTCGTTGAGGGCTTTGTTGTTGGAGGTGATGACCTGGTCTTTTGTTCCCTGCCATTCTTTAACACCTTCTTTGATGAAGATGATGTTTTCCCCGATATTCATTACGGAGTTCATGTCATGGGTGTTGATAACCGTGGTCATCTTATATTCCGTTGTAATATCGTGGATCAGGTCGTCTATCAGCAGGGACGTTTTAGGGTCCAGTCCGGAGTTGGGTTCGTCGCAAAAAAGATATTTAGGGTTCAATGCGATCGCACGGGCAATAGCGGCACGTTTCATCATACCACCGCTGATCTCTGACGGATACAGATGTTCCGCTTCCGAAAGATTCACGCGTTCCAGGCAGAACATGGCTCTTTTTTCTCTTTCTTTATAAGAATCATTAGAGAACATATTGAGCGGGAACATCACATTTTCAAGAACCGTCATGCTGTCGAACAAGGCAGACCCCTGGAACAGCATGCCCATTTCCCTGCGAAGCATGTTCAATTCTAATTTATCCATGGAGGTAAGGTCGCGCCCGTCATACAGGATCTCACCCGAATCCGGTTTCATCAGGCCGATGATATTTTTGATCAGGACCGTTTTCCCGGAACCGCTTCGTCCGATGATCAGATTGGTCTTCCCTGTTTCAAAAACGGCGCTGATATCATTCAGCACTGTGCGGCCTTCAAATGATTTCGTTATGTTTTTTACTTCTATCATTTCTTACGTAAGCATTAAATGGGTCATTATTACGTCTGCCAGCAGGATCATGATACTGCTCATTACAACAGCATTCGTACTCGCTTTACCGACTTCGAGTGCCCCTCCTTTCACATAATAACCGAAATAAGCGGCTATCGATGAGATTATAAAGGCGTAAACGACAGATTTTATAATAGAATACCAGATATAGAATTCATTGAAATAAAACTGCAACCCGTATTCGAAAGAGGCCGGCGTCATACCTGTTCCTGTCGAATGGCTGGCGGCTATACCTCCCATAATTCCTGTAAACATACTGAAAATAACCAGTACCGGAATAAAGATCATCAGTCCGGCAATTTTCGGCATAATCAGGAAGTTAGCCGAATTGACTCCCATAATTTCCATCGCATCGATCTGCTCCGTTACACGCATGGTTCCTATTTCGGAGGCAATGTTGCTACCTACTTTACCAGCAAGGATCAGTGCCATGATGGAGGATGAAAACTCCAGCAGGATAATTTCGCGGGTCGTATACCCGATCGTAAATTTAGGGATCAGCGGTGAACTGATATTCAATGATATCTGGATGGCGATAACCGTACCGATAAATACCGAAATGATAACCACGATCCAGAGAGAGTCGACACCCAGCTTATATATCTCTTTTATCAATTGTTTGAAGAACATGCTCCATCTGTCAGGTATTGATATGGATTTCCCCATCAACATGACATATTCTCCCATTCTATGTAACGCTTTATTCATTATTTTCTTGATTACTTATCTGTTCCAGTCTGCAAATATAACTGAAATATGTCAACTACTGTTCACTGTTTATGATTTGTTTTCACGTCAGGTACCGTGTCCCTTCGTCCATACTAGCCTGGATCGGGTAGGAGAGGATGAAGCTGTTACTCTGGAAATACTTGTTCAGATAGCCGGGGATACGTGGCATTACGGGGTCGTAGGAATAGCCTTCTTTCCGGCTGAAGATCACCCACATGCTGTCGTCCGCTTTCACATCCCGGAACACGATCAGGAAATCATCCCAGTCGCTGAAGTTTACATATGATATTTCTCCCGCTCTTTTGGCGAAGAGTTTTTTGATGGCTTTCAGCGTATCCTCCGAACCGTAGAACACGACTTTTGCCCCGGTATTCTGCAACACGTTCCATACCCGGTTCATGACCGGTATGAAGCCGATCTCCTTTTCCGCCCGGTCCGGCAGGATAATCAGGTGGCGTTTGATAGTGGCCAGCGGCTGTACCGGTTTGTAGATGAAGGTCGTTACGCTGCTGTGCTGTAATACGTTTTCAACAATATTTCCCAGGAATGCTGCCGGTATGTCCTTTTCCTTATGCAATCCGAGGACCAGGTCGGTTATCTCCCGTTCTTTCACGACGCTGGTAATGGCGTTGGAGATGCTCAGGTCGTAGCGGAGTAAACCTTTCAGCCGGGTGTCGGTGGCCGCGGCGGTATCGACGGCGGTCTGTAATACCCGTTTGGAGGACTTCAGCGTCTTGTCGTCCGAATTCTGGTTGTCTATCACTTTGAGGGCATATAATCCGCTGGTATTCGTTTTTGATTTTATGGCAAGGCTGAGGTTGACCAGTTCTTCAACCGTCTCCTCATTGCTGACGGGGATCAGGATATGTTCGTCCTTCGTATCTTTGTCTTCTGTCTCCTCACCGGATTCCTTCATCGCTATATTATGCGCTCCTTTCTGGGCGGAGAAGGAGGCGATGGCGCAGGTCACCAGGATCATCAGGATCGTACCGTTCAGTACGCTTTCATTCAGGAGCCGTATGGGAGCACCGTTGGCGTCGGTTCCCAGGATCACGTTATACCCGACCATGACGGCTGCCAGTGTAGCTGCCGCCTGGGCGTTGCTCAGTCCGAAAATAACACTCCGCTGGTCGACCGACAGGCGGAAGGTCTTTTGTGTCAGCCAGGCTGCCGCATATTTTGCCGCCGTAGCCACGATGATCATAACCATACCGACCTTGATCGTTTCGAAGCTGGTAAAGAAAACCCGGTAATCGATCAGCATCCCCACACTCAGCAGGAAGAAGGGGATAAAGATCGCGTTCCCGACAAACTCTACACGGTTCATCAGCGGCGAACTCTGCGGGATCAGCCTGTTCAGGGCCAGTCCGGCAAGGAAAGAGCCGATGATCGCTTCCATCCCCGCTAACTGGGCAAGGAATGCACCGAAGAACACCATCGACAGCACGAATATATATTGCGAAATATTATCGTGTACCCGTTTGAAGAACCATCGTCCGATAAAGGGAAACACCAGTAACACAATCAAGGCAAAAATAACGATGGAAACGCCCAGGCGTATCCAGAAAGCGTTGTCGGCATTTCCTGTCGCCATCCCGACAATAATTGTCAGCACCAGTAAAGCCAGCGTATCCGTGATCATGGTCCCGCCGACGGTAATGCTGACAGCATTGTTTTTGCTGATCCCCAGCTTGCTGATGATCGGATAAGCGATCAGCGTATGGGATGCGAACATACTGGCGAGCAGTACGGACGTCTCCATGCTGAAATCAAGCACCCATAATCCAACGACCGTCCCCAGTATCATAGGGATCAGGAACGTATACATCCCGAATACAAGACTTTTCCCGCTATTCTTCTTAAAATCCCCCATGTCTATTTCCAGCCCGGCCAGGAACATGATATAAAGTAACCCTGCCGTCCCCGAAAGAATGATACTGCTGTCGCGCAGGACAAGGTTAAAACCGTTCGGCCCGATAATGGCTCCGGCAATGATCAGTCCCAGCAGGTGCGGAACCCTGAGTTTATTCAACAGGAGCGGGGCGGCCAGGATGATCAGCAGTATCAGTAAGAACTTCAATACCGGATCAGCCAGCGGGAGGGTGAAATCTATGTTTGAGAGTAATATCATATCTATAAAGATTTACATATCTTGCATTGATAATCCTTTTATATCCAGCGTATAATGTGCCAACTGTTTTTTTATTGTTGCAACCTTTTCGTATAGGCGGGCTATATTTACCTTGTGAAAATTTCGTTTGACTTCTGCTATTAACGCCTTGTTCTCGAATCGGTTGAGGGCGATAAGGTCTATTTCATTCTCACCTTTGTTATCCCAGTAATTTCCGATATCCGTGATGTCTTCACTTTCAGCTATCATATCCCTGAAATAGCGTTCCAGGATGCGCCCGCTGTATTGTTCGTAATTTTTTAAGATGAATTGTTCCAGCATATTGTTTTTTCCCAGTTCAATCATTGACAGATTCGGGAATATGAAACGGAACCAGAACATCAGGTAATTATCATTAAGGCACCAGCGACTGTTGCGGCTTTCCGGTTTTGAAAACATCGGTTTGTTTCTGTTGATCAGGGAATATTCTTTTTCGAGATTAGCCAGATAGGCGCCCGTATTTTTTCCAATGATCGAATCTATTTCACTTTGGCTGGTCTTTCCGGAAGCTATTAATTGTAAAATGGAAAAATAAGTAGCATATTCGCGTCCGAACTCTGATATCAGCAAATCACGTCCTTCCGATAAAAAAGGAGAATCCGGTCGAATGGTATAGCGGATCATTTGATTGAAAGTGACAGCTCCGGCTTCCATTAGTAAAGCTACATATTTAGCAACACCGCCTGTGATAAGATAAAAGGCCAGAAGATCTTCCGGGGTATATTTCGGGTTATAGTCTTTCAAAATTTCTTTAATTGTTGAAACGCTGAAAGGCTTTAAAATGATTTTTGAAGTAAGGCGCCCGAATAGAGGTTCTTTGTTATTTTCAAAAATTTTTTTCATCATGGAATATATCGAACCGCAAGCGATAAAATTTATTTTTGCCTGCTCCTTGTATCTATCCCAGATATTTTGAATATCACTGAAAATGGAACTGTTAATATTGTCAAACTCCTGAAATTCATCGATGATCAGTGTGAAATGTGTTTGAGTGGCATATATCATCAGTTGTTCGAATAAAATACGAAACTCAGTTACGTTTCCGAAAATCTCCAGTTCCAGACTGTCTTTTATTTCCTGCTGGAATTGTTCACACAGAAGGACTTCGCTTTTACGTGAAACAAAGAGATAGAGAAACTTTTCACCTTTCATGCTTTCGAGCAATAAAGAGGTTTTACCGATGCGCCTGCGTCCCACCATCACCGTGAAACAAGCAGTGTTTCGTGATTGTTTATTGATATCCCAAAGTAATTCCAACTCTTGTGTACGATCGTAAAACTTCATGACTTTACTGTTTTAATGGTCATTAATTTAATGGCTGTTACAAAGGTAACTATTGTTCTTTTATAATGCAAATGAAAACCATTATTAGAGGCTAATAAAATTATTCGATTTGAATAATTCGAATTAAATAATTATATTTGCTGAAAAGATCGAGTATATGGCAAAAGTTGTAAATCCCTTTATCGTAACCGGTAAAATTGAACCGGAATATTTTTGTGATCGTATACAGGAATCGGCTCGCCTGATAAAGTCTGTCACGAACGGAAACAATATGGTTATTATATCTCCCCGCCGTATGGGTAAAACGGGACTGATTCAATTCTGTTATGAGAAGCCGGAGATCAGGGAGGAATATTACACTTTTTTCATTGATATTCTGCATACATCGGGGCTACGTGAATTTACTTATTTGTTAGGGCGTGAGATTTACGAAACCTTGTTGCCCCGCAGCCGGAAAATGACAAACCTTTTCATTCAAACCCTGAAATCCATCAGTGGAAAATTTGGATTTGATCCGCTTTCCGGTACACCGACATTTAATATAGAGTTAGGTGATATAGATCGTCCCGAGTATACGTTGGATGAGATTTTTCGTTATCTGGAAGCGGCTGACAAACCCTGTATCGTGGCGATCGACGAGTTTCAGCAGATCGCCAAATATCCGGAAAAGAATATTGAAGCCTTGTTGCGTACTCACATTCAGAAAATAAGGAATAGCCATTTCATTTTTGCCGGTAGCGAACGGCATATGATGCAAGAGATGTTCCTGTCTGCCGCCCGCCCTTTTTATCATAGTGCGGATATGCTTGAGTTGACCGCAATTGCTCCGGATATATATATCCCGTTCATTGTCGGACATTTCCTGAAGCGGAACCGCCAAATCGAGGTTGCAGATGTAGAACGGGTTTATACCCTGTTTAAAGGGCATACGTTCTACATTCAGAAAACTTTTAACGAAGCTTTTGCCGATACCCCGGAAGGGGAAATATGTACACTGGAAATGATACGGGCAGCTATCAACAACATGATTGCGGCGAATGATACGATTTTCCGTGAAATATTATCAAATATCCCTGAAAAACAGAAAGAATTACTCTATGCTATTGCCAAAGACGGCGAAGCAGAGCGTATTACATCCGGATCGTTTATAAAACGACATAGCCTGACATCTGCAAGTTCAGTACAGTCAGCTGTAAAAAAACTGCTGGAAAAAGATATTATTACTGAAATCAATAAAGTGTTTTCCGTGACCGATAAGCTGTTTTCCATGTGGATAAATCAAATTTACGGTAATAAATCCATTTTTTTATAGGCGAAACTAAGTATTTCAAAAAGGTGCACAAAAACAACGCGACCATACTAAAAAATCAAATAGTTATAAAACATATTTTTTAGCGAGGTAGGGAAAGAAAATATGTACAAATATACGGCACTTAGAGATAAATGCCGTATATTTGTACTGGGTCACTCTGGCACCAGAAGCAATTCTTCTATTATTCATAATGACCTTATTTTATCGTTTATGACGCAATATTGCAGAGTTATGCTGAGGTTGTTAGTTACTGTTCTTTCAGCTTTTCCCTGAAATACATCTCCAATGTCATACCCGACAGTTTGCGTTGCTTCTTTAGAAAGGATCGGTAAAATTTCATATTACCGGAATTAATCTGAAATTTCGCGGCGGTTATTTTCGCCACCGCGAAATTTCGAATAAAGATAAAAGACAGAACGCAAAATGACAAATTTCACCCCTGCTAAAATGACCGTATATACATTGTTTGTTTCCCTCTGCCGATCTGAACCAGCTTATTGCTGTCTATCAGTAACTTCAGGTCGTTCAGGGCCATAAACCGGCTGTAATGATTTATCTGCACGCAGGTACCGGTGTTGATACATCTGTTTTTATTCACCTCTTTCATAATATTCTCCAGCCGTTGTTCCTGTGTGAGTTTTTCTGTTTTCGCCTTTTTCACCTGTTCCAGTCCGGCTTCCCTGACTTGTTCTTTCAGGGAGGTTGCACAGCGGAAACTGACGGTGTCGGCTTCTGCGATGACTTTGGCTTTACCGTTTTCATCCGTTACTGTCCGGCTTTTCAGCGTGGGTGTGAAATACCCCAGTCCGTCCAGCTCGATGCTATTCCCTTCCGCCAGGTGAAACCCCATCCAGAAGTTAAGTGCTTCCAATACCCCTTTTACGTCTGCCGATGAGATCGTGCTCGACATCGAGATCATCTTGCACATATACTTCGTGTCGAGCGTACCTTGTGAAATGATCCGTGCATGCGGAATCTTTTTGTCTTCCCTGTCTCCCGGGACCGGTGTCTTGTACCATCCGAATTTTAAACTCATTACTATCTTGTTTTAAATTAATACCAGCCAAAACAAATTTTCATCCCGTACAACCATTCATTCAATAATCATTGAACGAAAGGAAATCAATCATCAAACGAAAGAAGCATATATGTGTTTTATTCGTTTGATATATATCAAACGTAAAAACGTACGAATACAAATATAATACGGAATGGAAGGAATTGTACCGGAGATAGCATATATTAATGATATTCTTTCAAATAAGTTCACATAAGCGGATGAAGGGAGCTGTTTTTTGTAATTGGGCTTTCTCTATGAATTGAGGACGGAGGTCTTTTTGTTTCCATTGGAAAAAAGATTGATATTCCTGTTCATTATTGTAACATTCTTCTATATAATCGGCTAACTCTTTAGGGGATTTAAAGTCATTTGCATGGATAAAACAATGCTCTCCAGGTGCGAACTCGTTGATGTTAGGGGCGCCTAAATAGATGGGAACCGCTCCGGCGATCAACGGATCAAAGAATTTCTCCGTTACATAATCGGTTGCACAGGCATTTTCAAAAGCAATAACAAATTTGTACTGTTTATATAAATTGATTTTGGACTCCCTTCCGTTATCCTGATCCATTTTCTTATTATTGAATAGTTTTCCATAGGAATCTATAGGTATTTCCCGCATAAGTTCTTTCAGGTATTCCTGTCTCGAACTTTGGTTGATCGGGCTGGATATAAGCATACAGATATTGTTGGCTCTCTCCTTTGTGTCGACTGGTTGTTTCATCAAAGGAATAAAATTGTCATGCAAATACGATTGTATGACGTCTGCCGTTTGATGATAAGAAATCCGGTAGTCAAATAGTTCCATGAATTCCGGATCTTTGAAGAACGGGTAGTTTTCTTCGCATTCCAATGTCCAGGCAACCCATATTTGTCCTTCAGGTTTATCCAGATCGTTTTCTAATTCATTGATTAAAGTAGGTAAGTGGAAAATAACTGTTTGTGCCTGAGAATAATACTGCCTGTCAGTCGTAAACCTATAGTTTTCCGGTATCTGCTCAACGGGAATGTTTAGAGGAGTATCCCACATCGTATTATATATCAATATAATATGTTTGTTTTTTATTATTTCAGGAGATAATTTCTCCGCCCAGTAAGATATCTTCCATTTTAAATAACTCTTCAAATTATTCTGGGCATTTTTGTAATAGCGGTAAATCCTCTTTTTTGAGAGTGGTGAGAGATGGTGATATATTTTAAAAATGGTATACAATGCATGTGACGGTAAAGTGAAATTACCATTTTTGATTTTGGCCAGTGATAAGAAAGCTAAATTATATAACATATAAGCTTTTGCGTATAGTTCGCTTTTCATTTCCCGGTCCGGGCCATTGAAACGGTATCCCGATGCAAAACGAATCAAACGATTAGCTATATAGATCAGGTCTCGTACGCGTTTGGACGTGACCAATGTCCTCATGATAGAACCTTCCCGTTGCCGGTATCCGTAAAAATCAATGTTGGTGATGTAAATGCTTTTTGCAAGGCAAAGAGCTTGGGGAGTCCAGAGTTCGTCTTCGTGGACAACATTCTCAAAATACAATGTTTGCTTGTTTAGCCAGTCCTTTTTGTATAGGTAATTAGAAACCATCGGAGGAAAAGCCCCGTGTTTCATTAATTCTGAAAAACACTCTTTTCCTGTCAGGCAGGTATGGCATAAATGGGATGGGATTGGATTAAATAAGGTCCCGGTTTGTCCGTCAGGATAATAACAAACGGAATTTCCCATTATTATGTCGGGGTGAAAACCGATAGCTTCCGAGAACATTTTTTCGGTCTGTCCTTCTATTATCCAATCGTCGCTGTCGATAAACATTATATATTCCCCTTGCACTTCAGACAATCCTTTATTACGTGCTGCCGACAATCCCTGATTCGGTTGATGAAAGAGCTTTATACAGGAATGAGAAGAAGCGAACTTCTCTGCAATTTCTCCGGACCGATCAGTAGAGCCATCATTGATCAAAATAATCTCCTTTGAAATTATCCGTATGTTGATCAAAGAGTTCAAACACTCTTCCAGATATGTTGCGACATTATATATCGGAACTATTATAGATAAAAAAGGACATGAAGTACTCATATAATAATTTTCTAGTGAATATATTACTTTTTTATTATTTATAAGGTCAGTTTGATTGTTTTTTTGCTTAGTTATCAGTTCGCTGTTTTGTTTTGTAGAACTTTTTTAGTGAGAAAGAATCTTTTATTTGAGATAAATTCCACATTTTGTTACGTGATTTTTTTATTGCTTTGTAATCTATGGAATATTAATTAGTTAGCTTGATTCTTTTTTTTTATTAATCCATTTTTTCTAGAATAGAAATGTTTTAATTTGAAAAATGCAAACATGAAATTTTTATATAATGAATGGTATAAAAGAAAAAATATCTTCAGATATGATAAATGTGATTGATTTTTATCAAAAATCACGATTGTTCAAAGATAGTCAATTAGAGAAGCAAGCCGAGGAATTATTAGATATTGTTTTGAAGGGACTCTCTTGTGAAATGCCTATAGAATTGGGAAATGGATTGTTAGGAACTGCTTGTGGCATTATTTATTTGCTACAGCACCAATATGTAGACGGTGATGCAGATGAGATATTGGCAGAAGTAGATCATTTTTTGTTTTGGCAGTTGACTTGTCGTCCCGATGAAGCTATTGCGAATTGGGCAGATTGGTTATACTATTTTCGAATACGTATTTTATGTAACAGAGAACCAACTAACTGTTTGTCAGAAATTATTTTTCGTCAAAATCTGATTTTTTTGTTAGATCGTTTGACTAATGCGATCAAAAGTGGATATCATTTTTCCAGAGATATCTATTCGGAAGTAAAAAATATTCATTTGATGAATATTTTTCCAGTAAGAACAGCAACTTTGCTTGGGTTACAGACAAATACTGAATCTTTGATTCCGATTGATAATATTGAAAGAGATGAGGTGGCTTTTGTTGTTGCGATCCGTATTGATTCAATCGATCGGGAGAGAAATTTGGATTTCTTATTGGAAAAATTGACAAACATACCCAATAGTAAGGTTTGGATAATAGAGGGAGATGATCGACCTCGTTATACATTCAAGCATTCATATTCGAATGTATATTATTTGTTTAAGATAGATTCTGATCCCGTTTTTTATCGTACCAAATATCTGAATGACATGCTAAAGATGGTTGAGGCTCCGATTATTGGTGTTTGGGATACAGATATTTGGGTGGCAGAGGAACAGATTCAAATGGCAGTTGATGCTATTAAGAAAAAGAAAGCAGTTATGAGCTATCCTTATGACGGACGTTGCTGTTGGCTTCCCCCTTCTGATTCAAATCGTTTTAGAGAGAATTGTTCTCCTGAAACATTGAACAATTATGGTATTTATAGACTAAATACAAACGGAGGAGCTTTTTTTGTAAACCGAAAGACTTATTTGGCAGCAGGTGGTGAAAATGAACTTTTTTACGGGTGGGGTCCGGAAGATACAGAACGTATTAAACGAATGGAAATATTGAGACTACCTGTTTTTAGATCACCAGGACCTTTATTCCATTTATATCATCCCCGTAATGATAATTCAAAATATGCTGAAGGAGACATTGAAATGCATAATCGGAAGATGTTTTTGAAAATTTGTAGTTTATCTGCAGGAGAACTGTTGAATTTTATTCAAAAGAATGGTTATGACATGAGAAAGCTTACAGATACTTTTCGAAAAAATGAAAAATATAGTTCGGAGATAGCTTTTTGGAAAAATGAAATTTCTCGATATAAATTGTGGTATGAAGGAAAGTTATCTGAATTGTACGGAACTTCTTCTCCGTTGCCGGAGCAATGCATTGTATTGGAAAATCCAATACACTCTGCAATTATGACTTGGACGAAGTTACACCAACAAATTAAATATTTGCAGGTATTGCAGTTGGATTCACAGATATTTTCCGGGAAAAAGGTTTTGGATCTAGGAGCGGGACCTATGCCGAGTGCTACTTGTTTTTCTGGATGTGAACTATATGCTTTGGACCCGTTAATGTCTGTTTATAGAGATTTAGGGTTTCCACATGAATTGTATCCGGATGTTCATTTTATAGAAGCTTATGCTGAAAAACAACCTTTTGAGGATAATTTTTTTGATGTAGTAATATCTGTCAATGCAATTGATCATATCGATTCTTTAGAACTAGTAGGAATGGAATTACAAAGGGTTTGCAAACCGGATTGTTTTTTTACGATGCATGTTCACTACCATTCGGCAACGGTTTGTGAACCAATAGAGATTAGCGATATTCTATTTAAAAAAGTATTTAACTGGGTTAAAAATCTTCGAGTCGTTTCACGTTCACAATATTCTTATGGTTCAGTTATTCCGGAATGGGAACAATATGTTTTGTGGAGTAATTTCTAAGTGAAGAAATCTATTGTTTGTTGTGTGAAATCACTTGTGGAGAAGAATTATAAGCTTTTATCGATATTTGTTTTGATCTTATGAAAATAAAGTTTTACCTTGCATTCAATAATTTGAATGTATATGATGAAAGACCCTAAACTAATTCTGAATCTGCTATTTTTTTTCTGTCTGGTGGCTTGCGGTGACGGTACAAGTGTATCTCCCTTATTGATTGAAGCAGAGAAATACATGAATGAAAGACCGGATAGTGCGTTATTACTATTAGATAGTATAGCACATCCGGAAAATCTTTCACAGGAACAAAATGCTCTCTGGTGTTTATTGTTGACTCAGGCACAGGATAAAAATATCATTACTCCTACATCTGACTCTTTGATAAATGTAGCAGTGGATTATTTTGAAAAGACTGACAATATGGAGAGAAAGGCACAAGCTTATTATTGCCAGGGAAGAGTCTTGACTGATATGTTGCTTTTTGATAAAGCGATTATCAGTTATTTAAAAGCGGAAGAAATGGTACTGCAAACTACTGATTATAATTTGCAGGCACGTATTTATAATCATTTGGGAGATTTGTATGATAAGACTTCGTTTTACGAAGATGCTTTATCTTGTTATCAAAAAGCGTATGATTCTTATAAATTAGCAAATAATTTATTGGGTGTGGCTTTTGTATTGAGAGATATAGGATCGTCTTATGAGTATCAGAATCAATTAGATAGTGCAACTTCCTATTTAAAAAAATCATTGGAAATATCAGATGAGAATGGCTGGAATGATTTGAGTAGGAGCCTTCTTGTCTGTCTAGGGAATATTTGTGAAAGTCAATCATCATATTCGGAAGCAGTTGAATATCTTTATAAATCTATGAGTGGGGTAGAAGAAGATAACCTATCCTATTCTTTATATTATTCGTTAGGTTACTTATATCGACAGGTAGGACTATCGGATTCTGCATTTTATTATTTGAATAAAGCTATGGACAGTTCTGACTTGTATATACAGTGTCAATTGAATAGGGAGTTTTCTGTCTTATTCTTTGAAAGTAAAGATTATGAAACTGCATTTGAATATAATGAACGATATATATTATTACGTGATTCGATAGAACATATTTATCAACCTGAAAAATTGGCAGAGATTGAAGCACGCTATAATTATGATAAATTGATCAATGAAAAGAGTCAATTGGCTTTAAAGAAAAAAAATGCAATATTGTTTTTTTCTATTTTAATATTAGCTTTGTTGTTTTTTATATTCATAGTCTTTATTCGATATCAAAAAATAATTTGTGAAAAGCAAGTGATAATAAGAGATGGAGAAATTGCTCTTTCAAAGAGTCTATCAGTAATTGAATTTAATAAAACTCTGTTAAGTGAAAAGGAAAATGAACTTAAGTTGAAAATGAAAGAATTGGAGGATAATGCCGTAACGATTCAATCATTAATGCTTGAAAAAAAACAGCTTGGAGAATCATTGGCTCAAAGATGTAAAGTTTTAAATGAAGAGATAGTCACTTTGCAAAGTGAAATCGAAAATAAGGATTTTTTATATGAAAATAAACAACATGAACTTCAATTAAAAAGGGATGAATTAGAAAATACTGAAGCGAAAATTGAATTCATAGAATATGAAAAACAACAACTAAAGAGTGTGTATTCTGCGCAAGCAGATGCTTTAGATAAGCAAATAACTATATTGCAGAGCGATATAAAAGCGAAAGAGTCTGTTATTAAGAATTTGAGAAATAAATCGAGAGGATTTTTGCGTAAATATTTAGAAAATAACTATCCGCAAATGAAAAAACTTTATGATAAGGGAGATGTTGTTGTCAAATACTCAGATAAAGAATGGGAAGTTTTTGAGGAGTTGTTTTGTTCTATTTATCCTAAATTAATACCTAAGCTTTGTAAGAATTATCCTAAAATGAATAAGAAGGAACAGAGGTTCTGTTGTTTGTTATTATTAGGTGTAAAAACGGCAAAAATATCGGCAATTATGGATTTAGAACCTAATACCATTTCAAAATATCCAACTAACATTCAAGAAAAATATTTTAAATCGTATGGAAAAAAATCATTAGAAGATATATTACTTAGTATAGTGTAAAATCCATATTTCAAATTTTGAACATTTGTTGCTTTGAGTTGGTTGTTGATAATCAATGTGCTGGTTCTGTTTTTTTTATTTGTTAAATCCATATTTTTTCAAAAAAGGATTTGTTATTTTGCTGTACAAACAACAAATTAAAGTCAATTATGAAAAAAACAGTTATCTTATTCTTATGTATGCTTGTCGCATTTAGTGCATTTTCCAAAATAATGGATTCAAGAGATATCCATTTAAAAGCACGAAAGGCGGATAAAGATGTTCTCCGTAGTGTTATTCCTGTAAGGTCTTCTTTGGAAGGAAATACAATTTTAATCAACTTTTTTAACGCTCCGCGAAATGTAACAGTGACAGTACTGGATGCCGAAGGTAATAAAGTTTTTATAGAGGCCTATAGTTCACCGAAAATCGTTAAATTGCAGGCACTTTATGTATCTGGTTCCTATACGCTTGAAGTTGCCTATGAAGATACATGTTTATATGGCGATTTTGCAATAGAATGACCATTCCTTATACGTGCCAAATAATGGATATAGCAGTGAGCTCCATGAATATAGTAGATGGTTTATATAATTAATATAGTCCAATATACTAGTGGGGTTCACTGTGTGTTTTTTAACTAGAAGCGAATCTCTATAATTCTATAAGCTAAATACTATGATTGACATATCCGTCATAATGCCTGTCTTTAACGAAGAGAAGTATCTTCATGCAGCAATTGACAGCATACTTTCTCAGACTTTTGACAATTTTGAATTTATTATAATAGATGATGCGTCAACAGATAATTCATTGCAAATCATTAAGTCTTATACGGATAAACGTATTATATTGATTTGTAATGAATATAATGTCGGGAACTATCCTTCCCGGAATAGAGGATTGGAACTTGCCGTTGGAAAATATATTTGTGTTATGGATGCGGACGATATAGCCTATCCTCAAAAATTTGAGTTCCAATATAAGTATCTGGAAACTCATCCGGATATTTGGGGAATAGGTACGAATTTTATTTTCTCGAATCCGCAGATGAAACGACATTTATCCTTATCATATGAACAATTGATGATTCATTTGCTTCAGAATAATACTTTTTTGCATTCATCTTTGATGATACGAACTGATGTGATGAGAATGCATGGCGGATATGATGAAAAATATATCTACTCTTCCGACTATGACCTTATGTCGAGGCTTGTATTATCAGGAAAGGTCGAAAATCTGCCGAATATATTGATGATGTGCCGTTGGCATGCGTCTCAGATATCCCAGTTACATCGAGATGAACAGAAAGCATTTGCTTATGATATACGCCGTAAATATCAGATTGAATTTATAAACCGTTATAGGAGCGCCAATCAGCAAACACCGGACGAGTGGACTGTCGGTATTCCGCAAATTGGACGAATTATAGCATTGTATACTTATGCGAGTTATACCGGAGATGTGATTTATGAAAAACAAGCGGATGAGTTATTAGAGCAATTATTGGAAAATGATATAGAAATTATTCCTTCTTTAGGACGGGAATGTAGTTTATGTAGCTTGGGATGCGGTCTTATATACATCCTGCGCAATGGATTTGCCGAAGGAAAAGAAGATGAAGTGCTGGCGGAACTGGATAAACGCCTGCTCATTCTCTGTATGAATTGGAAAAAAGAAGAAGTCTATTCTTTATATGGTTGGATACATTATTTGACGCTTCGGATAGATGTTTCGGAAGAAAGTTCTGTAACTCTTTTCAATAAACAAAACCTGATCCAATTACTGGATCGTCTGGAAGAGGTGGGAATGATTGATGAGTGTTTATTGAAGGACATCCGGATAATAGATGGTTTGGGGCTCTTTCCAGAGCGAACTAAACGGTTATTAGGAACGAAAGAAATTGTCAGTACGAACTACAATGATATAGAAAAACCGCTAGATGATGTAGTTACATTCGTAATCCCGGTTCGCATAGACTCGTCTGAACGGCAGGCAAATCTGGATGTGGTGTTAGATCAGTTATCGAAACGTACACATACTAAAATAATAATATTAGAAGCTGATTCCGGTCCCTTATATAAAATGCCAGAAAATTATCCGAATGTGACTTACTTATTTGTGAAAGACGATAACCCGATTTTTTACCGGACGAAATACCTGAATGAATTGTTAAGGCAAGCCGATACATCTATTGTTGGTATATGGGATACCGATGTGATAGTTCCGGATAATCAGATAGATTGTTCGATAGACGACATACGTGAAGGAAGAGCAGTCATGAGTTTCCCTTATGACGGATGTTTCAATTTCTGTTCGTTGGAAGATAGTTTTGTATTTCGAAATAACCGTTCTATTGATTTTTTGAAAGAAAGAGAACATTTTAACCGTGTTATTCATTCTGTCGGTGGTGCTTTATTAGTACACAGGAGTATTTATTTGAATGCAGGGGGAGAGAATGAGCACTTTTATGGTTGGGGGATGGAGGATCAGGAACGTGTAAAACGGATGGAAATATTAGGACTACCAGTTTCTCGAGTTACCGGAGTTTTATACCATTTGTTTCATTTTCGAAATGGAAACTCCCGATATTGTAGTGAACGGCAGAGGATAGAGAGCGGTAAAGAGTTTATGAAAGTTTGTAGTATGTCCAAAAATCAACTAAAACAATATATATGTAGCTGGAATAACATTGCTACAAATTTTGAAACTCAAATTTATTTATCTTTAAACACCAATGAAATTATATCGATCTAATTACGAGATCGTGGCTAATTATTAGCTTGAAATCCATGTTTTTGTAGGGCTCTTTTAATTTTACATAGCATGGAAGTTTAGCGGGTTTATTATCAGGGTGTTGTGTGGCGTGTTAAAATAGATTCAATCCACTTTTTATTTTTTTAGATCCATACCTTTGTCTTGAAATTTAACAATAAATCTACCATGAAGCAGATGTATGCATTATATATAGGAATTGGGAAGTATCTGGATATCCGGTCAAAAGAATTGGCAGGTTATTTGATAAATCTTCTTTCAAGTCTTTATCAGGTTCATTTGATAGGGGATTTGTTTAATGACCAATCTCAGGAGTTAAGAAAATCTTATGATTTAATTTTTATTCAGAACTCTATTTGTCTGATTCATTATAAAAAATTGATCAAACAGTATGTGAAATGCCCGGTATTATTTGTTACAACTACCCAAAATATAGATAGTTATGTTGCTCCTTTTGAAAATATGTTTGGTGTATTAAATATGGGAAATATAGTTCTGTCTACTCTAGGGATACCAGAAGAAATGGAAATCCGTCTTTGTTGTCCGGTGGAAAGGACAGGTAATTATTATTTTTACGAACAGCAGCCGGAGGTTTGTCGTATCGTTTATTGTCCAACCGGAAATTCAGTAGGCGAGAACGATTTCAAATTGTTGACTTTTCTGGGGCAAACCAATGCCTCATTGACCATTGTTTCCGATGAATATGCGTGTTTGAGAAATGCCTTTCCTCCTTTCGTGACAGTTGTGTCGCGCTCTTCTTGGTTTTCAGCTTATAAGCAAGCGCATTTAGTGGTGGCATCCGGTTCGGAAGCTGTGCAGGCATTAGCTTTATGCAAACCTTGTGTCGTTATGGGTGATTACGGTTTGGGCGGATTGGTGACTTCGGAGAATTATGTCCAATTGCAATCTGTCCATTTTAAGGGGCGTAAGGGAGGAAGCTTCGGAGAATCGGTTTCTCCAGTTTTGCTCGAATCAGTGATACGAAAAGTGTTTGCATTTGACCGACGGGAAGATGTTTTAGCTCTTCAGAAACAGGTATTGGCAATTTATGGAAAGCATGTATTTAAGACAAAACTGTTACAAGAGATAGAGCGGATTACAAACATGTCTACATATATGAACAATCGTCAGAAACGGTTGTTATTGAAACCCTGTTTGTCTTCACTTTTTGCGGTGGAAGAATTGGATGGTAAATCGTATCTGAAGCGCGGATTGATTTGTTTCGAAGAACTGGATCAGGAAATGATCGATTTGTTGGATCAGTGTGATGGGGCAGTTTCTATTCAGGAACTGGCGGAAAGGAATGGATACGACCGTGAAGATTTGGAAATCTTATGGTCGAACTTGTATGAGTTGTGGAAAGAGAAACTAATCCTTTTTGCCTTATGAAACAGTTGCCGAATTTTGACCTGAGCATTGTGGTACCGTTGGGTGACCGGTTGGAATCGTTTGTGGATAGTCTTCCTTTGCGTACGGCTTATTACGAACGGAACGGCATAGAGGTTGTCTTGCTGGTGGATGAAGAAGCGGATTGTCGAAGTTTGTTGGCATGTATCCGTAAATACCCCTTTATCAGTTGGAAAGTGGTGGCCGGATCGTGGCAAAATAGTGCGGTAGCCTATAATGAAGGTATCTGTCAGTCGATAAAAAACTATATCCTGTTGATGTTCCCTGAATCTCTCTTTCAAGCGGATGTCATTTATGAATTGCGTGTGACGCTGGATGAATACCCGTTGCATTATGCGATCGGTTTTTCCTATGGCTGTTTGATGGTGAAGAAAGAGTATTTGGATTTGGTTGGTGGTTATGATGGACAATTCGATGTACTGGAAGGGGCAGAAGAAAACCTGTGTCGACGTATGGAACTGGCGGACATTCACCGTTTATATTATCCAGATGCCTTGTTGCAACTGGGGGAAAGCCGGTTATCGGAAGCTTGGGAACAAAGCGTACCAGAGGATCTTTTGTATGAAATGTTGTTACCCATAGAAAGCAAGGCAGACAATCGATCAAAAACGGGATCGGGAAAGTTGCTTTATGATTGGCAAGAACATCCATATGCAAATGAACAGTGTCGGGAGTATCTTTCGGCATTGAAGCAGTTCGATATTCCGTCTGACGTGGTCTTTGAAAAGTTTTATCCATTGATTGCGTTGATCCCGACTTATAATGAGTCGGAACGGATCACGGATTGTCTTCGGAGTGTGGAGAAATATTGTGACGGGATTATCTTATTAGATGATGACAGTCAGGATGATACGTATGAAATTACTCAATCCGATAAACTTTTGTTGAAAGCTCAGAAAGTCCGGACGGAGTTCAACGACAAGCAGAATCGAAATATGTTGTTGGATATTGCGTCCTTTTTCAAGGTGGAATGGTTTATTTTTATTGATGCGGATGAACGGTTTGATGATAGATTTATGGATTTGCGAGAGGTGATAAAAAGAACAGATGTAGATACTGTAGGAATTCAAATTGCAAATTTGTGGGATAGTATGGAGACATATAGGGTGGATAAGGAAGCTGGTATATCTTCAAATAGTAGATTTTGGTTAAGATGGAGAATGTTTCGTAATAAAGGATGGATGCAGATAATAAATCAAAGGACACTTCATTTTCCATCTATACCTTATAAAAATAGTTATAGATGTTTTAAAGCAAAGACTTTGTTAATTCATTTAGGATATTTGAATCTAATTGATCGGCAGCATAAATATGATTTTTATCAGGTAGAGGATAGAGATAGAATATTGAATTATGATATAATATTAGATGATAATTATGATGTTGAAAATATTCATGATATATCCTTTTATATGTTATGAATATTTCTGTAAATATATAATTACTGTGAAATTGTAGCTATGCAGTAGCTTGAGTCAGTTCTAGGAACTCAAGAATGAGCTATGTAATTTTTAAAATTATGATTTTATATGAGAAAGTTATCGAAGTTGAATTTAAAAAAAATTGACTTAGTAGAATTATCTAAGGAAGAAATGAAAAGTATTGTTGGAGCTGAATCAGGTTGTTCTGCTTCGTCTTGTGTAGGATCATGTTCTGTACTTGTATGGGGCATAATGCACTATGGGTCTTGTGATTGGGATACTTCTACAGGCTCTTTGCAATGTGGATGTAAATGGTAAGACTTGCCATCGCGAGAAATAAGAATGGAAATGTAGTGCTAAAGAAAGCCTCTATTTGGGTTTATTTATCAATGAATTAGACTAAATAGAGGCTTTCGTCATTTTCAATGAATAATTTAGTATTGTCTTTTAATTGTGTAATTTTATGAAAAAAGTTCTTTTGTTTCTTTTTCTCATAGCATATTGTGCTTGTTCCAATTCTAAAAAAGAAAGTTGCAAATCTATAGATATAGAAGATGCATTAATACATCTTGAAGGACTTTTTGTTACGGATATTAGTGAGCATGTTTCATATATTCCATTGGAAACAACTGATGAATCATTGATTGGGAAGAGAGCTTATGTCAGATTATTGAAAGATAAATTGCTTGTTGGTTCTTTTCAACAGCCTATAAAAATGTTTGATAAAAAAACAGGACATTTTATTAAAGTTATAGGGGGAATAGGGCAAGGAATGAATGAGTATGTGTTACAAGATGGAATTCCTGTCTTTTGGGTAGACGATAAAGCTGAAATAATATATGTACAAACAGAAGGAAAAAAAATGTTACGTTTCGATGCAAATGGAAATTCACTTAGTAGTATAAATTTGCCTGATAGTTTTCCTCGTTTGACCGAAGTTCCTCAAATCTCCATGGGAGATAAGCTGTATGCTTATAAACAAACATTGTTTAATAAATCTGATTATAAAATATTTATATATAATATTCAAAATGGAGAAGTACAAAAGTGTTTTTATAATGAGGATGAGGTTTTGCCTTCTGATTTCTCTCAAACCCCTGTTTTTTTTACAGGGTTTGGAAATATACCAGTGTCAACATGTTGTCAAATATTTGCCTTGAAAGATGGTCGAATGGCTTTTTTTTATACAGAAAACCCTTGTTTGTGGAGTTTTGGTGATAATGTTTATTTTAAGGAAAATTTTAATGATACAATTTACGAAGTTGTAGAGAATAAAATGAATCCAAAATTAGTTTTTAATTTGGGAAAAATGCATTGTGATTATAAAGATCGATTTAAAGTTGAAGATAGTAAAATAGCTATAGATTATATCTTAGAGGGAAAGACTTCTTTGTTCTTTGTTTTTGAAATGAATTATTATAAGGGTCCAGAGTCAAAAACTTATTGGGGAATTTATAATAAACAAGATGAGTTTGTTAAAGTAACGGATAAACTTCAGATAGAAGATGCGAAAAATGGTACTTTTACAGGAAAACTACAAACTGCAACAGCTGATGGTAAATTAATAGGATTAGTAGATGCTGCTTCTTTTATGGAAAATGTCAAAAATGAAAATGTTTTTAACATGTCTGAAGAGGATAATCCAGTAGTTGTTATATTTGAATAATATAGATTTAATTATGAAAAATATGAATGTATTTATAGAGTTGTTGAGATGCTTAAATGTGAAATATACCCATGGGTATGCAATGGATATATATAAAGGTAATCCTTATCATAATAGTCTATATGGTTTGTCTATGATGTTGTCTCATTATAATGTGAAAAATACGGCTGTTGAAATTAAAAATAAAAAACAAATAATAGATATAATATGTCCATTTATAGCTTATGCTAGTCATAGTTTTATTTTGGTTAAAAATATAAAAAATACTTATGCTTATTGTTCATTTAATGGTGAAGAAATGAATATATCTGTCGATGAATTTATTTCTATTTGGTCTGGTATTTTGTTGGTTCCTGAGGTGAGTGAAGAATCGATTGAACCTAATTATCATGAAAATAAAGTAAAAGAGTTTGTTGATGTGTTTTTTTTAAAAATATTGTATATTGTTTTATTTCTAGGAGGGGTACTCTCTCTTATTTTTTTAGGATTATTGAATGGGGAGGATGCTGTTTTAGGAGGTGTATTGCTGTTTGGACTATATATGTTTTCTATTATTGCAGAAACAGATGAATGCAAAAAGTCTCTATGCTGATAAATTATGTTCGCTTTTTAAGAAAAGTAACTGTAATGATATTCTTGAATCTGATGCCTCAAAATTTTTAGGTTTGTTTTCGTGGAGTGAAATCGGTTTCGCATATTTTGCTTCTACTTTTTTGATATGTATTTTGTTTCATTATTGGTTGTTTTATTGTGCATGGATTAGTGTTTTTGCTCTTTTTTATACATTTTGGAGTATTTGGTATCAACGTTTTAAAGTGAAACAATGGTGTCCGATGTGTTTAATTGTAATGGGAATATTTTGGTTGTTGTTTATTTTTTATGCGTATTTTGGCTATTTAACAATGCGACCTTTTAAACTTATTGAGTCGTTCTGGATATTACTATTATATGTATTACCATTTTTAATCGTTCATCAGTTTGTTTCTATTTTAACTGATTCTTTATCTAAAAAGGAACTTATGTATGAGGTGAATAATATTAAAATGAATGAAAATGTGTTTTTGGCTTTGTTGAAATCTAATGAATATTATGACGTTTCATGTTCTACGTCACAAATAAGATTTGGAAATCTACGGGCAAATATATTAATTTCTGTATTAACTAATCCTCACTGTGAACCATGTGCTAAAATGCACTATCGTTTGAATAATCTATTATCAAAGACTGGCGATAAATATTGTCTACAATATGTCTTTTCATCTTTTGAGGAATCCTTGTCTGTAAGTAATAAGATGTTAATTGCAGCTTTCTTCAAATATGGATCTGTTGATGTTATGAAAGTTTATGATGATTGGTTTACAAATGGAAAATATAGGAAAGAAGAATTTTTTTTGCAAAAAGGATTATTGGTGGATAGTATTGTAGAAAATGAGTTTGTTAATCATGAGGAATGGATTAGGAAAAATCAATTGCGTACAACTCCTACAGTCTTAATAAACGGATATATGTTACCTTTTCAATATAAAATAGAAGATTTAGAATTTTTAGAGATAAATTGGACCTAGTAATCATGTTTTTTATAATTATAATACTTTATTTTTTAGCATGAATGAAAACTTATTGGTATACTAATATAATAATATAAAAATACGGTTATTCATGTTATTTTGAGAGTTTATTAATCTACATTCCAAATCAATTATTTGAACTACGTTTTAGTCAATTGATTATTGATGAGGAATAAAAATTGAGTAACTATGCTTGTTTGTTGATGTGTGTAGTTTGCAAAAAATAACATAATTATGATGTGTTTTTTTCCATATTATCTTCAATTAGATGCTGCAGATTGTGGTCCTACTTGTCTTCGTATGATTGCAAAATATTATGGGCGTAATTATTCTATTCAATATTTACGGGAACATGCCTTTATCACTCGTGAAGGAGTTTCAATGCTTGGGATTAGTGATGTTGCTGAATTAATAGGGTTCCGTACAGTAGGTGTACAGATAACGTTGGAACAATTGCGTAGAGAAGTTTCTATGCCTTGTGTTTTACATTGGAATCAGCGTCATTTCGTAGTTTGTTACAAAATAAAAAATGGGAAATATTATATAGCTGACCCAGCCGCAGGTCGAGTGGTATTTGATGAAATGGAATTTGGACATTGTTGGTTTAGCTCTTCAGTAGAGGGGAAAGATACAGGGACAGCCTTGTTGTTTGAACCGGGGCCAGAGTTTTATAAACGGCAAGATATGGAGGAACTGAAAAATAGAAAGTTATCATTTTTCTTTCGCTATCTAATACCCTATAGACAGGAACTTTTTCAGTTGATTTTAGGGATGCTAACCGTAAGTATCCTACAACTGATTATACCATTTCTGACACAAAGCCTAGTGGATACTGGTATTAGGGATGGAAATCTGAACTTTATTACATTGATATTGATAGCCCAGTTAGTGATTTTTATGGCGAAGTTGTCTGTTGATTTTATTCGTAGTTGGATCTTACTGCATGTCAATACCAGGGTTAATATATCATTGATATCAGATTTCTTAGCAAAGCTCATGCGGTTGCCTCTTCATTTTTTTGATACGAAGAGAGTGGGGGATATCATGCAACGTATTAGCGATCATAATCGTATTGAGGCTTTTATGACAGGATCTTCGATTAGTACATTATTTTCTTTTGTCAATTTTGTGGTTTTCGGTTTTGTTTTGGCATATTATGATCTGTCAATACTTGGACTTTTCTTGTTGGGAAATGGATTGTATGTAACCTGGATTTTGGCATTTATGAAGTATCGACGTGAACTGGATATCAAACGTTTTTCACAGGCTGCCAGCGAGCAAAGTAATTTGTTTCAATTAGTGACCGGTATGCAGGAAATCAAACTGAATAACTGTGAAACAGAGAAACGCTGGGAATGGGAGCGTATTCAGGTGAAATTATTTAAGATTGGTATAAAAGGTTTAGCTTTAGGGCAATATCAACAGCTCGGGTCGGTGTTTTTTAACCAAAGCACCAATATCCTTATCTCCTTCATCGCAGCCCGGGCTGTTGTTTCCGGTGAAATGACGTTAGGTATGATGATGTCATTGACATATATTGTAGGGCAATTGACATCTCCGATCGAGCAGTTTATCGGTTTTGCGCGTTCGTTTCAAGATGCGAAGATCAGTCTGGAGCGTTTAGGGGAGATTCATCAGCGGGAAGATGAAGAGCAGACTTTAGCTTTGAAAGTGAATACTTTACCGGAGAACCGGGCGTTGCATATCGAGGATGTGAGTTTCAGTTATGATGGGGCGGACCGGGATTATGTGTTGGAGCATATAAATCTGGCAATTCCGCAACATAAAGTGACGGCTATTGTCGGTGCCAGCGGAAGCGGAAAGACGACGCTGATCAAATTGTTGCTCGGGTTTTATGATCCGAATAAAGGAAATATCAAAATAGGTGATCTGTCCTTGAAGAATATGAATCCGCATGTATGGCGTGCGCATACGGGATGTGTGATGCAGGACGGATTTATCTTTTCGGATACGATTGCAAAGAATATCGCTATTGGTACAGAAGTGATCGATAAAGAACGGTTGTTGCATGCCGTGACTGTGGCTAATATCCGTGATTTTATTGATTCGCTACCATTGGGCTATAACACAAAAATAGGTATGGAAGGAAATGGTGTAAGCCAGGGACAGCGGCAACGTATCCTGATTGCACGTGCTGTATATAAGAATCCTGAATTTATCTTCTTGGATGAAGCCACAAATGCTTTGGATGCCAATAATGAACGGGAAATAATGGAACATCTGCATCAGTTCTATAAAGGAAGGACGGTGGTTGTTGTGGCTCACCGGCTGAGTACGGTGCGGGATGCGGATAATATAGTGGTACTGGATAAAGGACAGGTCGTGGAGGAAGGGACGCATGAGGAACTGACGGCACGACGGGGTGTATATTATAAGTTGGTAAAGAATCAATTGGAATTGGGTTCGTAAGGGCGGTTCGCGAACCGCCCTTACAGGGGACAGTCGTATGGAAGCAGGAAAAGAAATAGAATTACGCAGCGAAGAGGTTCAGGAGGTGATGGGACAGATCCCGGCCTGGATTGTGCGGTGGGGGATTACGATCTTGTTTATCGTGGTGCTGGTGCTTTTGGTGGGTAGCTATTTCTTTAGATATCCGGATGTGATCACGACGGAGATGACATTGACAAGCCGGCATCCGGTGGCGGAGGTGGTGGCCCGCTCGTCGGGAAAGATAAATGAGCTTTATGTGTTTAACGGACAGGAGGTGAAGATGGGTGCTCCGTTGGCGGTGGTTGAGAACCCGGCCAGGACGGAGGATGTGTTCCGGCTGAAGAAGTTGTTGGCACGTTATCAGGAGCAGCCGGAACGTCTGAGCTATTATCTGTTGCAGGATGTGTGGCTGCTGGGGGATATTCAGTCGGCTTATATGAGTCTGGCATCGAAAGATATTTCAGCCCGCGATTACCGGGCTTCGGTCGGACAGTTACTGGCGGCGATCCGTGTCTGGGAGATGTCTTACTGCCTGGTGGCGCCGTCGGATGGAAAGGTACAGTTGCTTGTGCAAGGGGCTCCGAACCTTTATTTGTCGGCGGGAGATATTTTTGCCCGTATGGTGCCTGAGGGCGGGGAGACCTGGATCGGGCGGGCCTTATTACCGATTCAGCGGTCCGGAAAGGTGAAGGTCGGGCAGCGGGTGATTGTGCGGTTTACGAATTTCCCGGATCAGGAGTTCGGTGTCGTGAACGGGCGTTTGTCGTCAGTTTCGCTGGTGCCTTCGGAAGACAATTATATGGTGGAGATTGCCTTCCCGAACGGACTGACCACCAATTATAGGAAGAATTTGCCTGTTTCTTATGAAATGAAAGCCACAGCCGAAATTGTAACCGATGATGTACGTTTGATAGAACGTTTCTTCCAGCCACTGAAAAAGGTGCTGAAGGAGGGATTTTGAAGTTCTTTACGCTACTGGTTTTCTTCGTTTTTTCGGCTTTAATATGAAAAGCCTGTCCGGCAAGATCCATTTTATAGAAATAAAGTTTCTATCTTTGGATATCTCAAATGATTAAATTTAACCGATATGAAGGAGATTGCATCATGTGTGATATTTTTTATGTTTTGTCCGCCTTCATCCAATTATGAAATAACTGTTGGGCGTCCAAATCTTTGTCATGTAAAAGAATAACGGAGTAAACAAAATGATATGCAGATGAAAATATTAATTTTTATAGAGATAATCATCCTGTTTGTGATGACGGGGTGTGGAGGAGGTAATTCATCGACTGATGATTTTATAACAGTAGACGTAAATAAAAGTTATTCCTCCAAAAAAGAACTGATTCTTCAAGACTTCATGGATGTGGAGTATATTGCGCTGGAAACAAATGATGATTTTGTTAATCAAGGGTTTGTGCAGGCTGTGGGCAAAGAATTCATATTAGTAAAAAACTATAGGGATGACGGTGATATTTTTGTGTATGACCGAACCGGGAAAGCTATCCGTAAGATAAATCGTAAAGGGCAGGGAGGGGAGGAATACATCTCTTGTAGAAGTGTTACATTGGATGAAGAAAACAATGAAATGTTTATAAATGATCACTTTGCAAAAAAAATAAAGGTTTATGACTTGGAGGGAAATTTTAAGCGAAGTATTAAACAGAAAGAGGGTGGTAATACCATGTTTTATTGGGAAATATTTAATTATGATAAAGAGAATCTGATTTGTTACGATGAATTGAATGAAGAGATACCATTCCTGCTCGTATCGAAACAAGACGGGAGCATAACCAAAGAAATTAAAACCCCGTTTAAAGAGAAGAAGGTATTTATTCAACTTTTAAGGGATGAAGGAGGGACAAGAGCTGCCGGACCAGGAGATTATAGCAGAATAACTCCATTTAAGGGTAATTGGATCCTATTAGAACCATCGTCAGATACGATCTACACTTTAATGCCCGATTACAGTTTACGTCCGTTTATTGCGCGAACACCATCTGTCCACACCATGAATCCGGAAGTTTTCCTGATTTTAAAGTTGGTTTCCGAGCGTTATTATTTCATGGAAAGCATAAAGAATGTATATGATTTTAGTAAAGAAGAAGGGTTTCCGAAAACGTACTTAGTGTACGATACACAGGAAAAGGATTTTTTTAGATATGTCGTATACAATGGTGATTATTCTTATAAAAAAGAAATCTATATGGTTACGCTGAGCCCTATAAATCCAAAAGGCGAATTATGTTCTTCTATAAATGCTTTTAATCTTCGCAAGGACTATGAAAAAGGAAAGTTGAAAGGCAAGCTCAAAGAAATCGCCGCGACATTGGAGGAGGATTCTAATCCGGTGATTATGTTGGTAAAGGCTAAAAAGTAAAAAGTATTGACAGTATTAGAAAATAATATCATTCAAATAAAAAAGGATTTACAACAAATTACCGATATGCTCTTACTTAACGGTACATTAAGCGAATGTCCGGGCGGGGAGACCTGGATCGGGCGGGCCTTACTGCCGATTCAGCGGTCCGGAAAGGTGAAGGCCGGACAGCGAGTGATTGTGCGGTTTACGAATTTCCCGGATCAGGAATTCGGTATCGTGAACGGGCGTTTGTCGTCAGTTTCGCTGGTGCCTTCGGAAGACAATTATATGGTGGAGATTGCCTTCCCGGACGGACTGACCACCAATTATAGGAAGAATTTGCCTGTTTCTTATGAAATGAAAGCCACAGCCGAAATTGTAACTGATGATGTACGTTTGATAGAACGTTTCTTCCAGCCACTGAAAAAGATACTGAAAGAAGGGTTCTGAAGTTTTTTTGTTGTCTCTTTTGTCTCGTTTAGTGGCTTTCGAGCCGGGAAGGATGAACAATCCCCTTCCCGGATTCGTATGAAAAAGTTACTGATGGCACAGCTGGGTGCCGAGCCTACCGTCCAGCATTTTAATGAAATAGTGATAAATCTTCCGGAGAATGAAAAAGCCGGTTTTGTGAAAGGTACTTTCGGGTTGGCTTTCTCTGAGTGGGGAAACCTGAATGTTGCTTATCGTGAGTTTTTGGTCGCATTGATAAAGAGTAAACGACAGCAGTTTGTGGAGTTTGTTCGCAAGGATACGGTTCTGGGGGAATTCCTGTACGATCTGAAAGATAAAGAGTTGTTTGTGAAAATATTAAATCTGTTTGAGCGACCGTCTAAAAAGCATAAGATTTCTTATTCCAAGTTGGCTTTTTCTTTTTTGCTAGGGTTTAAGATGGACTTGGAAGTCAAGGGATTATCTGACAAAATCAGGTACGCCAAGGTGGATACGGATGATCTGGTTGAGTTGTTTGAGTTGATTGAGAAAGTAAAGTTAAGCTGAAGTTTATATTTAAAGAATATAAAATATGGGCGTTTCAGAAAAGCAGTAAGAACCGGGATTATAATCTCTTTCTTGATCGTTTAAAAGATCAACAACTTGATTCTTATGTGATTATATTGTTTTAGCTTCCTCTTCTTATTGCTTATTGCCTCTTTTTTACCGCCGTATCTTTGTGTTGTACTTAATTATTCACTTAAAAACATTTTTAATTATGGCACAAGGTTACAAGTTGGTTCTGCGCCCGTCGGAACCGGGAGTCAAAGGTTCCAAGAAGTTGTATTATGCGGTATCTAAAAGTACGGGATTTACGGATATCAGACGTTTATGCAAGTTGGTTGCTGCTAGAAGTACGGTATCGAGTGCGGATGTGAAAGCGGTACTGGATAATCTGAATTATATTCTGGATCTGGAATTGCAGGATGGTCGTATTGTTCAGTTGGGGGAATTCGGTAATTTCCGTATTACGGTCGGAAGCGAGGGCGTGGAGGATAAAAAGAAGTTCTCTGCAAGTATGATTCGTGCTCCGAAGATTGTTTTCACTCCCGGGTTTGATTTGCGTGAGACTAAGAAAACGATGGGTTATTCTTTGATTACTCCGGAAGTTGAAAAAACGGAGAATCCCGGAGGTGGTGAGGATCGTCCGGAAATCGAGTAATTCGATGATGGATGAAAAGAATGAATGTTCAATTGGTAATGGCCGTGCTGCTTTGTGCAGCCGGTCTTATCCTGATCTTTTCCGGTTTTTGGGTGGCTCCGACAGGGGAAATACATAATAGCGTTTTAGTCGCTTTCGGGGAGATCAGTACGTTTGCCGGAGCCTTGTTTGGAGTGGATTATTCATATAAAATAAGAAAAGAATGAAAACGAAATTTTGTCAATATGCAATAGAGGAACCTTTGACGTCGGAACAAATGAAGTGGAGAAGAAATCATCCGGATTGGATCAGTGATCATTTTTACATGGGGGAGTTTATCTACAGTGCGGTTGCTGTGGAGAAGGGCCTGGACAATACGCCGCCACCGGAAGCGCAGCGTGCAATCAGAAATCTGGTTAGAAAATTATTGGAGCCGCTTCGGGAGTATGCGGATTGTCCTATGGGGATGCATATCTCCAGTGGGTATCGTTGTGAAGAATTGAATCATCTGGTGGGTGGTGTCGCCGATTCCCAGCATCTGAAAGGGGAGGCGGCGGATATTTATACGTTCGGCAGTTGTCGTTTGCTGGAGGCTTTACAGCAAAGCCGGTTGAATTTTGATCAGGCGATTTATTACCGTCGCCGTGGTTTTATTCATTTGTCATTGAAATTGACGGGGAAGAACCGTCGCCAGGTGATTATCAAATGAGAGGTGGTATTTGTTTTTTATTACTTATAGCAGGATTGTCCGGCTGTGCATCGCGTAATCCCGGAAGCAGGAGAGAACTTCGTTCGTTCAGGGATTCGATATCGTATACACGGTTGGACACTTCTTGCCTGCATTATAATCGGGGGATGCAGTTGCGGGGTTGGTCTCGTTTGAAGGAAGTCTCCCTTTCCGTACCCGACAGTGCCGGTAGCCAGTATGTAGAACGTATTGTATATGCTACTGAAGAATGGGGAATGGCAGATTCGACAGAATTGGTGTCTGTGTCTGCCAATACGGTTAATGAGCAGGGTGTTACTTCATCCGTCTCCGTCGAGCAGGAAGTGACCAGAAGAAAAACGAGCCGGATTGTCTGGTGGATATTAATTCCTGGTTTGATCATTTTAATCTGTCTGCTACGAAAATTGCGACGGATAAAATAGATGAGTTCTTAGGAGGGTGAATAGGAAAGTTTTTTATAAATATTCCTCTTTTGATGAGTCGTTTTGAAAATAAAGCCTTACCTTGCGTCCGTTGATCGATATCTAAACACTAGTAGTCTATGAAGAACTTAAATTCAATTTTAATTTTTCTCCTGTTCATTGTTGCAGGATGCGGAGAGAATAAACAACCGGCAGGTGACTTTATTACGGTTGATGTTACAGCAAAATACCCTCAAAAAAAGCTGATACTTCAAGATTTTATGGATGTGGAATACATTCCGTTGGAAACTACAGATGAATATCTTTGTCAGGGTAGCCTCTGGGCTGTAGGCAAGGATGTCATAGTGGCATCAAATTTTAATACTGATGGTAATATTTTTATCTTCGATCGGAAAGGAAAAGCGTTGAGAAAGATAAACCGGAAAGGACAAGGTGGTGAGGAATATACTACCTTTTCAAGAATAGTATTGGATGAAGAGAATGGTGAAATATTTGCCAACGATGGGTATGCTAAAAAAATACTCGTATATGATCTGGAGGGAAACTTTAAGCGAAGTCTTTCGATTAATAAAGATTTTTCACTTTTTGAAATGTACAGTTTTGATCAGGAAAATTTAATTTGCCGTGATGCTTTTAATGACTATGGCATGCAGGCATCCCATACTGGACAATCATTTATGCTTATATCAAAACAGGATGGCAGCATTACCGAAGAGATTCAAATACCCTTTAAAGAAAAGAAGACAATTATGATTAGAATCGAAGATAAAGAAGTAAGTGGGAAATTTTATCTTTACTCTCCTCAAACTACCCATCCGCTAATGCCTTATTTTAATGATTATATACTGACCGAATATTCGGCCGATACTTTGTACCGATATTTACCGGATCATACCCTGAAGCTGTTTATAGTAAGGGCTCCCTCTATCCAATCTCTGAATCCCGAAATATTTCTTTTGCCGAGTATGTTAACTGACCGTTACTATTTTATTGCAGCTGTTGAAAAAAGAATGGATTTCTCAACGACCGATATAGTATACGATAAACAGAAAAAGGCTTTATTCAGATTTAAAGTGTATAATAGTGATTACACAAGTGAAAAACAAACCTTCCTGAGCCCAAGAAGACCTTTGAACAGAGAGATCTCATCCTGGCAAACATTAGAAGCCTGGGAACTTGTTAAGGACTATGAGAAGGGGGTGTTAAAAGGCAGACTAAAAGAAATTGCAGCCAACCTGGATCCGGAAGATAATCCGGTAATCATGTTGATCAAGCATAAAAAATAGGATCTCTAATTATAATCTGTGTTATATCTTTTTTTGTACCATTTAGTTTATCAGTTACGGAAATCCTAACGGATTTAAATAACTTTAAGCCTTTGGATCACGGATTGTTCGTATAAGTGTGTATCTTGCAAAAATGATAAATTGTTAACCAGAAAAGAAATGATTATGAGACACTGTATCTGGATATTTGCTTTGTTGTTGCTTTCGATGGGGAGCCTGTCAGCGGAAGATTTCGGTTATGAGTTGCAGGATGGGAAGCTGACTATTCTGATGTATGGCGGTTATGCCGATTGGAAGAAGAATGCCAGTGAAAATGATAAAAGGGCAGTGACTGAAATTTATATAGAAGAGGGTGTTCCCGTTATTCCGAATTTGATATTTAAAGATTTGCCGCGTGTCGGGTCGGTAACGATTCCTGCTTCGGTGACGATGATAGGTGGGGCTGCCTTTGCGGGATGTAGCAATTTGTCATCTGTGGTGTTTGCTAAAGATTCGGAGTTGAGAACGATCGGTAAGTATGCTTTTTATGAAACAGCCCTTGAGTCTGTTGTAATACCGGCATCTGTTACCGCGATCAGAAAGGCAGCTTTCAGATATTGCTATAATCTGTCGTCGGTTATATTTGCCGGAAACCAGAAGCTAAAGGAAATCGGTGAATGGGCTTTTTGTGAGACGTCTCTGGAATCGGTTGTAATCCCCGCTTCCGTAACTACTATAGGAAAGGCTGCCTTTACGGAGTGTAAGAGACTTTCGTCTGTAACTTTTACGGGAGACATGAATTTGAGGACGATTGGTGCTGGGGCTTTTTCCGGGACGAGGCTCCATTCAGTTATGATTCCATCTTCTGTTGCAACGATTGGGGAGGGGGCTTTCAGGTATTGCAGGAGATTGACGTTGGTGACGTTTGGTGGCGATAATTTAAAAGCGATCGGTGAGTGGGCTTTTTCAGAAACAGCACTGGCTTCATTCTCAATACCTTCTTCGGTTACTACGATTGGAGCGGGTGCTTTTGCTAAAACACCTCTTGAGTCGGTAATGGTTCCGTCTTCCGTAACGGCAATCGGAGGGGCTGCCTTTACTGATTGTAGAAAATTATCGTCAGTGACGTTTGCCGAAAAATCGGAATTAGAGAAGATCGGAGCAGGTGGTTTTTACGGAACGGCTTTGTCCTCCGTAGAACTTCCATTTTCCGTGAAAACGATTGGTGCAGGTTCTTTTTCCCATTCCGCTCTTAAATCTGTTGTAATTCCGGCATCTGTCACGGATATTGAACGTGCTGCTTTTTCCCAAACATATCTTACCTCAGTTATAATCCCATCTTCTGTGAAAGCGATTGGGAAAGAGGTGTTTCAATGTTGTTCCGAATTGACTGATGTTACTTTTCTCTCATCAAAGGCACCTGCCCGTTTTGGAGAGAATGTATTTGAGAATTGTTTTTCATTGGAAGCTATTTATGTCCCGGAAGGAAGTTCCGGTTATTCGGGAGAAAATTGGGTTAAATATGAAGATCTGATAAAGCGTAAAATCATGTTCGTTTCTTCCGGTTCGTTAACGGCTTTATATAATCTGTTTTCTTTTGGCGAAATGGGTGGCTGGGGTGTCTTTAATCCTCTGATCTTCGGTTTGTTTGCTATAATCAGTGTGTTGAAAAAAATATTTTTAGGTTAATAAAATAGGAGAAGTGGTCATGAAAGCGGTTGGTTGGGTAGTTGGTGGTAATGGAATTGTAAGAAATGATAATAGTCTTGTGGAAAACTAATTAATTGCGTTTCTTTGTACCCGTAAATTATTAGGATATGGCAGACGAACAACAGATGGTGCTCCGGACGGAGGACCTGGTGAAAAAATATAGAACGCGAACGGTGGTGAACCATGTTTCTATTAATGTGAAACAAGGGGAGATTGTTGGATTGCTCGGTCCGAATGGGGCGGGAAAGACGACGACATTCTATATGACTGTGGGGTTGGTGACTCCTAATGAGGGAAAGATATTCCTGAATGATATGGAAATTACGAAATTCCCGGTTTACAAACGTGCCCGTAACGGGATCGGTTATCTGGCGCAGGAGGCTTCTATCTTCCGTAAAATGACGGTTGAGGATAATATCCGTTCTGTTTTGGAAATGACGGAAACTACTCCCGAATATCAGAAAGAAAAACTGGAAAGCCTGATCGCTGAGTTTGGATTGAACAAGGTTAGAAAGAACCTGGGAGACCAGTTGTCTGGTGGTGAACGCCGTCGTGCCGAGATTGCCCGCTGTCTGGCGATCGACCCTAAGTTTATTATGTTGGATGAACCGTTTGCCGGTGTCGACCCGATTGCCGTGCAGGATATTCAGACGATTGTAGCCAAGTTAAAGCATAAGAATATCGGTATCCTGATTACCGACCATAATGTGTACGAAACATTGAGCATTTGCGACCGTGCTTATTTGCTGTTCGAAGGAAAAGTGCTTTTCCAGGGAACAGCAGAGCAATTGGCAGAAAACGAGATCGTACGCGAAAAGTATTTGGGGAAAGACTTCGTGCTGCGGAAAAAAGATTTATAAATTCAACTTATTTTATTGCAAAAGTCTCCTGATGTGCCGGGTGCATAAGAAGAACAGGACTAATGTCACAACGGCTAATGCCGAGTAAGGCAACAGGTTTGCGTTGGATATATCTCCGGTGATAAATTCATTCTCCCGCAGATGGATATTCGACATGCTGATAACGGCAAAAGCGTTATTGACGAAATGGGCGAAGACCGGAATCCAGATGTTTCTGCTCCAATATAACAAATAACCGAAATATGCTCCCAGTAACATACGGGGGAGGAACCCGTAGAATTGCAAATGGAATGCGCTGAATAGAATAGCGGCAGACCAGATGACTATATGATGATTGGATGTCCATTGACCTATAATCCGTTGCAGGGCACCACGGAACAGAAATTCTTCTGTAATACCGGCCATTATAGCGATGACAAACAGATTCGACAGGAATGTAAGCATACCGTCGCCGGCTAAAAGCGTATTGGTAATTTGTTCGGCAAGGGCTTCCTGCGCTTTCATCCAGCTTTCGACCGGGGCCATGAACTCCGGTAGTATCATTTGCTTGTTCAGCAAAGCTGTCAGTGTGATCGCAGGGGACATCAGGAACATGCTGACCAGTGCTAGCAGCAGGATTTTGGTATCCACTTTACGCTTTATACAAAGGTAGGCGGCCGGGTCCGCACTGCACAGCCAGGCTACCGCCAGTGCCGGGAACAGGAAAGTCCCGATGGCTGACAACAACTGCATCATTCGCATCATATCGGGGTATTGCGTTATATTGACGGATACACCGTGTGACAAAACAAAGATTCCCGTTCCGATCAGGGATGACAGGACTGCTCCGAACAAAAGACTGACCAGCAGGAGCCATAACTGGAACATGGCCAGTTTACCGGCATATATACCTTTTAATACCATATCTATAATATTAATGTACGGACATAAAAAAACTTCTGCCCAAATATAGGTAGAAGTTTTTATTTCTTCAGGAAAGAATGAATTACATTTTTGGTCTGGCTTCTTTTACAACCATCTGACGACCTTCGAATTCAGCCTCGTTCAATTCTCCAATAGCTTTCTTAGCTGCTGCATCATCAGGCATTTCAACAAAAGCAAAGCCTTTTGATTTACCTGTTTCACGGTCTTTGATGATCTTTACAGAATCTACCACTCCGTATTCTTCCATTACTTGTTTCAGATCTTCTTCCCGAACACGATAGTTCAGGTTACCAATGTAAATGTTCATAAAAATAGAAATAATTAAAAAATAAAATTGTTACTGATGAAAGTAATAAACCGGAATTTCGTAACAGTGATAGATAAATCGACAAGTAACAAGTAAATGAAGAAATAAAAAACAATGTTATTTACGTTCAAGGTAAATCCCCTTTCACATTACAAAGGAATACATTTATTTTAGAAATACAAGATTTTGGATTGAAAAAATTAATATGTGTCTAATTTTGGCTTACTTATAACAAATTAAGTAAACAATTTGCGAGATTAAAAGAATAACTCTAATTTTGCAGCCTAAAATTCGATACGACTATTAATTAAATAAATCATTCAGAATGAACGTTTCGCTTAAGAACATTGATGCCGTTAGCGGTATTGTGAAATTAGAAATAGTGAAGGCTGACTATGCTGAACAGGTTGAAAAGAGCCTGCGCAACTTCCGTCAGAAAGCAAATGTACCGGGTTTCCGTAAGGGAATGGTACCGATGGGTATGGTGAAGAAGATGTATGGAAAACATGTACTGGTTGAAGAAGTCAACAAGTTGGTTTCCGAAAATCTGTTCAAATATATCAACGAGAATAAGTTGAACGTTTTAGGCGAACCGATGCCTAACGAAACAGAACAACAGCCTATTAATTTCGATACACAGGAAGATTTTGAATTTTGTTTTGACGTAGCTTTGGCTCCGGAAATCAAAATCGAACTGAGTAAGGGCGACAAGCTTCCTTATTATCAGGTTGCTATCGACGAAGAGATGTTGAACCAGCAGGTTGACGCTTATACTGCAAACTTCGGATCTTATGACACTGCTGAAGAAGTAGAAGAAAAAGACCTGGTTAAAGGTACTATTGCAGAACTTGAAAACGGTTCTCCGAAAGAAGGTGGTATCGTTGTGGAAGATGCAGTACTGATGCCTTCTTATCTGAAGGATGAAGCTGAAAAAGCTAAATTCATCGGTGCAAAAGCTAACACTGTAATCGTGTTCAACCCGAATAAGGCTTACGAAGGCGCTGAAGCAGAGATCGCTTCTTTGCTGAAGGTTGACAAAGAAGCTGTTGCCGGTCTTACCGGAGATTTCAGCTTCGAGATTAAAGAAATCACACGTCACAAAAAGGCAGAACTGAACCAGGAATTGTTCGACAAAGTATTCGGTGAAGGCGTTGTTTCCAGCGAAGAAGAATTCAAGAATAAGATTAAGGATGCATTGGCAGAACAGTTCACTCCTCAGAGCGACTTTAAGTTCCTGTTGGATGCCCGTGAAGTGTTGGTACAGAAAGCTGGCGAACTGAAGTTTGCCGACGACCTGTTGAAACGTTGGTTGCTGGCTGCAAATGAAAAGAATACGGCTGAAAAACTGGATGAAGAGTATCCGAAGATTATCGAAGACCTGAAATATCAGTTGATCAAAGAAAACCTGGTGAAAGGCAATAACCTGAAGGTAGAAGATGCAGATATTGAAAACTTTGCAAAACGTGTGGCAAAAGCTCAGTTTGCACAGTACGGCATGCTTTCTGTTCCTGAAGATGTATTGGCCAACTATGCAAAAGATATGTTGAAAAACAAACAGACTTTACAGAATGTTATCGACCGTGCAGTAGAAGAAAAACTGGCTGCCTGGTTGAAAGAACAGGTAGAACTGGACGTAAAAGAAGTTTCAGCAGAAGAGTTCAACAAACTCTTTGAATAATATTATTCTTCAGAAATCGTAGTATTTACTAAGGTTTCAGCAAGAAAAAGGGGTTCCTCTCTAAAAAATATCTTAGCGGATAGCAAATAAGTTGTTTCTTTCAGAAATTTATTTATAACTTTGTTATTCCGATAAGTCAGAGGGAAATCCCTTTTTTTATGACTTTCGGTTATACAATAAACAGTAAACTATGGACGATTTTAGAAAGTATGCAACAAAGCATTTGCGGATGAACAGTAACGCGCTGGATAGTTATATGAATATCACCAGCAGTTATATTTCTCCGACAATTATTGAAGAGCGCCAGCTGAATGTTGCGCAGATGGACGTGTTTTCCCGTTTGATGATGGATCGTATTATCTTCCTGGGAACACAGGTCGACGATTATTCGGCCAATGTGATTCAGGCGCAATTATTATATCTGGATTCCAGCGATCCCGGCAAAGATATATCTATTTATATTAATTCGCCGGGCGGTTCGGTATATGCAGGTTATGGTATTTATGATACCATGCAGTTTATCGGATGTGATGTTTCTACTATCTGTACAGGTATGGCCGCTTCTTTTGCCGCCGTATTGCTGGTAGCCGGAACGAAGGGCAAACGTATGGCTTTGCCGCATTCTCGCGTGATGATCCACCAACCTCTGGGCGGTGTACAGGGACAAGCTTCGGATATCGAGATTACTGCTCGTGAAATCCTGAAGGTAAAGAAAGAACTGTATACTATTATTTCAACTCACTCAGGAAAACCTTATGAAGAGGTAGAACGCGATAGCGATCGCGACTACTGGATGACTGCCGAAGAAGCGAAAGCTTATGGAATGGTAGACGAGATCCTGGTCCGTAATAGTAAATAACAAACATAGAGACAAGGCCTTTGCGCCTTGTCTTTTTCGACAAATAAATAAACAAAATATCTATGGCCAAAACAGGCGACGTTTGTACGTTTTGTGGGAGAAGCAGTCGGGACGTTAATATGCTGATAAATGGGATATCCGGTGCCATCTGTGATGAATGCGCACAGCAAGCGTATGAAATTGTAAAAGAACAACAGCCTGCCAGGAAAAGTTCTCTGGGACTTGACCAGGCGGAACTGCCGAAACCGGAGGATATAAAAAACTTTCTGGATCAATATGTGATCGGACAGGATGACGCCAAGCGTTACCTTTCTGTTTCGGTGTATAACCATTACAAACGGTTACTCCAGAAAGTCACTTCGGATGACGTGGAGATCGAAAAATCTAATATTATTATGGTCGGCGCAACCGGTACGGGAAAAACCCTGCTGGCTCGTACGATCGCAAAATTACTGCATGTGCCGTTTGCTATCGTGGATGCTACGGTACTGACCGAAGCCGGTTATGTGGGAGAAGATATTGAAAGTATTCTGACCCGTCTGTTGCAGGCTGCCGATTATGACGTGGATGCAGCCCAACGGGGAATTGTATTTATTGATGAGATAGATAAGATCGCGCGTAAAAGTGACAATCCGTCTATAACCCGTGATGTAAGTGGAGAAGGAGTACAGCAGGGTTTGCTGAAGCTACTGGAAGGTTCGATCGTGAACGTACCTCCCCAGGGTGGAAGAAAGCATCCGGAACAGAAAATGATAGCGGTAGATACTAAAAATATTCTTTTTGTCTGTGGCGGAGCATTTGACGGTATCGAGAAGAAAATTGCACAACGTCTGAACACTCGTGTTGTGGGATATTCTGCCAGCAAGGATACTGCTCAGGTGGACAGGAATAACTTCCTGAAATACATTACGCCAACCGACCTGAAGTCGTTCGGGCTGATTCCGGAGATCATCGGCCGTCTGCCTATTCTGACTTATCTGAACCCGCTTGACCGGAGCACGCTTCGCAGCATTCTGACAGAGCCGAAGAATTCGATCATCAAGCAGTATGTCAAATTGTTTGAGATGGATTCCATTAAACTGACGTTTGATGAAGACGTTTACGAATATATTGTAGATAAAGCTTTGGAATTTAAGCTGGGAGCCCGTGGCCTGCGTTCGATCGTAGAGGCTATCATGATGGATGCTATGTTCAGCATGCCGTCTGAGAAGAAGAAGAAACTCCATGTAACATTGGAGTATGCGAAGGAGAAGTTTGAAAAATCAGATGTAAACCGTTTGCAGATAGCGTAATGCCTGCGGTTTGTAAAATATAATAAGTATGGCGAAGAAGGATAGTTTAACTGAGCATTTAAAGACTCATTTTGGTTTTGATACCTTTAAAGGGAATCAGAAAGCAATCATTGAAAATGTGCTGGCCGGGAATGATACCTTTGTGTTGATGCCCACCGGCGGGGGCAAGTCCCTCTGTTACCAGTTGCCTTCTATAATGATGGAAGGTACTGCGATCGTTATATCTCCCCTGATTGCTTTGATGAAGAACCAGGTGGATGCCATGCGTAATTTTAGTGAAGAAGACGGAGTCGCTCATTTTATTAACTCTTCACTGAATAAGTCGGCGATCGACCAGGTGAAGGCTGATATAATGGCTGGCCGCACAAAATTATTGTATGTTGCTCCCGAGTCGCTGACTAAAGAGGAGAATGTCGAATTTTTGCGTAATGTGAATATTTCGTTTTATGCAGTAGATGAGGCGCATTGTATTTCAGAATGGGGACATGATTTCCGTCCGGAATATCGCCGGATACGTCCTATTATCAATGAAATAGGCAAGCGTCCGCTGATTGCGCTGACGGCAACAGCCACTCCGAAAGTTCAGCACGATATCCAGAAAAACCTGGGTATGATTGATGCCTCAGTTTTCAAATCCTCCTTTAACCGTTCTAATTTATATTACGAAGTTCGTCCGAAGGATGAAAATGTAGACCGCGAGATCATTAAATATATTAAGGCCAACGAAGGTAAATCGGGTATTGTCTATTGTCTGAGCCGCAAGAAGGTGGAAGAGTTTGCCGATATTCTGAAAGCGAACGGAATCAAAGCGCTTGCGTATCATGCCGGAATGGATTCAGGGCAACGGTCGGCCAATCAGGATGCATTCCTGTTGGAAAAAGCCGACGTTATCGTGGCTACTATCGCATTCGGTATGGGTATCGATAAGCCGGACGTACGTTATGTCATTCATTATGATATCCCGAAGAGCCTCGAAGGTTATTACCAGGAAACAGGTCGTGCCGGCCGTGATGGTGGCGAAGGCCAGTGTATTGCCTTTTATGCATACAAAGATTTGCAGAAGCTGGAGAAATTTATGCAGGGTAAGCCTGTAGCGGAACAGGAAATCGGTAAGCAACTGTTGCTTGAAACAGCGGCTTATGCCGAAACTTCCGTATGCCGTCGCAAAGTCTTGTTGCATTATTTCGGTGAGGAATACCTGGAAGAAAATTGTGGAAATTGTGATAATTGTTTGAACCCCAAAAAGCAAGTGGAAGCGAAAGAATTATTGAGTGCGGTACTTGAAGTGATAAGTACTTTGAAAGAAAAATTTAAGGCAGATTATATTGTCAACATGTTGGTCGGTAACGAGACCTCCGAAATTCAATCTTACAAACACAATGAACTGGAAGTCTTCGGTTCGGGAACGGACGAAGACGACAAGACCTGGAACGCAGTGATCCGTCAGGCGCTGATTGCCGGTTATCTGACAAAGGATATCGAAAACTATGGCCTGCTGAAAATCTCTCCGAAGGGAAAAGATTTCATGAAGAAGCCGGTGTCTTTCAAAATAACAAAGGATAACGAGTTTGAGGAAGAGGAAGAATCTGAAGTGCCGGTACGTGGCGGAGCAACCTGTGCGGTTGACCCGGTCCTTTATTCTATGATGAAGGATTTGCGTAAGAAGCTGTCCAAGCGATTGGAAGTTCCTCCTTTTGTGATTTTCCAGGATCCGTCGCTTGAGGCGATGGCTACCACTTATCCGGTGACTCTGGATGAGTTGCAGAATATTCCCGGTGTCGGTGCCGGTAAGGCAAAACGTTACGGACAGGAATTCATTACACTGATCAAAAAACACGTAGAAGAAAATGAGATCGAACGTCCGGAAGACTTGCGTGTTCGTACGGTTGCAAACAAGTCGAAACTGAAAGTCTCCATTATCCAGCGTATCGACCGCAAAGTCGCTCTGGATGAGATAGCGTTGACAAACGGTCTTGAATTCAACGAACTGCTGGATGAGATCGAAGCGATCGTTTATTCGGGAACACGTATCAATATCGATTACTTTGTAAACGATGTGATGGATGAAGATCATGTGGAAGATATCTATGAATATTTCAAAGATTCCGAAACGGATGATCTGGAAGATGCGATCGAAGAGTTGGGCGGTGATTATACAGAAGAAGAGATCCGTCTGGTACGCATAAAATTCTTATCGGAAATGGCAAATTAATAATATGCCGATAGGGTTAATATGCCAATATGCCAATAGAGATAATATATCGTTGTTTTTTATTGGCACATTGGCATATTGTTTTATTGGCATATTATTCGTATATTTGCGCGCAATAATTTTTAAAGCATACGTTTTATGTCATTTATTGCAGACAGGTTAGTTATGGACGGATTAACATTCGATGATGTATTGTTGATCCCCGCTTACTCAGAAGTTCTTCCCCGAAATGTCGACCTTACGACAAAGTTTTCACGAAACATTACATTGAATATCCCGATGGTATCGGCCGCTATGGATACGGTTACCGAGGCAAAGATGGCAATCGCTATTGCCCGCGAAGGTGGTATCGGTGTTATTCATAAGAACATGACGATCGTAGAACAGGCTAAGCAGGTTCAAAGCGTTAAGCGTGCTGAAAACGGAATGATCTATGATCCCGTAACAATCACGAAGGGAAAACGTGTGGCCGATGCGTTGGCTATGATGGCAGAATATAAGATCGGCGGTATACCTGTTGTGGATGAAGGCGGTTATCTGGTCGGAATCGTTACCAACCGTGACCTTCGTTTTGAAAGAGACATGAACCGTTCGATCGACGAGGTGATGACGAAGGAAAACCTGGTCGTAACAGATCAGTCTACAGACCTGGAAGCAGCAGCCCAGATCCTTCAGCAACACAAGATTGAAAAGCTGCCGGTGGTGGACAGCCATAATAAGCTGATCGGACTTGTTACCTATAAAGATATCACTAAAGCAAAAGATAAACCTTCAGCCTGCAAAGATGCCAAAGGCCGCTTACGTGTGGCTGCCGGTGTGGGTGTGACATTCAATACATTTGAACGTGTGGCTGCATTGGTAGAGGCTGGTGCCGATGCCTTGGTTATCGACACGGCTCACGGACATTCCAAAGGTGTGGTCGATGTGTTGAAACAAATTAAGGCACAGTATCCGGGTATCGATTGCGTGGTCGGTAATATTGCTACGGGCGATGCTGCCAGATATCTGGCGGATGCCGGAGCAGATGCCGTTAAGGTAGGAATCGGACCGGGTTCTATCTGTACGACCCGTGTTATTGCCGGAGTCGGTGTCCCCCAGTTGTCTGCAATCTATGATGTTGCAAAAGCATTGAAGGGTACAGGTATTCCTCTGATTGCCGACGGCGGATTGCGCTATTCCGGTGATATCGTGAAGGCGATTGCTGCCGGCGGATCATCTGTGATGATGGGTTCTTTGCTGGCCGGAGTGGAAGAATCACCGGGTGAAACGATCATTTTCAACGGACGTAAGTTTAAATCCTATCGTGGTATGGGATCGCTGGAAGCGATGCAGAAAGGATCGAAAGACCGTTATTTCCAGGATGTGGAAGATGATGTGAAGAAACTTGTGCCGGAAGGTATTGCCGCGCGTGTTCCTTATAAAGGTTCTTTATTCGAAGTGATCTACCAGATGGTTGGCGGGTTGCGTGCCGGTATGGGATATTGCGGAGCGCATAATATTGAAGAACTGCATCAGGCTAAATTCACCCGCATTACCAATGCCGGTGTACAGGAAAGTCATCCGCATGATGTGGCAATTACACAGGAAGCGCCCAATTATAGCCGTGGCGAATAATAAATGTGGATAAATCCCGTTATATAAAAAACACTAATTTAATCGGATAGCATACTTTTTGGGGATGCTATCCGTTAGATTAGTGTTATTTTTGTAATGTGTACGTAGTATGATAAACGGAATTTTGATGAAAAAGTTGCTTGTATTATCTTTAGTATTCGCTTGTTTAACCGGAGAAGCCGCTAATAAGGCTGATTCTGTAGTGATGACTGTGGCCGGAAAACAGGTATCTCTGGATGAATTTGTTTTTATGGCCAGAAAGAATGGTGAAGTTAATTTATCTGATCGTAAGTCATTGGAAAATTATGTGGAACTGTATAAAAACTTTAAGTTGAAAGTTGTCGATGCAGAAACCGCCGGTCTCGACAAGACAAAAGATTTTACCGATGAACTGGAAGGATACCGCGCTCAGCTGACATCAAGTTACTTATCTGACAGAGACGGGGAAGAAGCAGCTCTCCGTGTGGAATATGACCGTTTGGGCGAAGTGCTGGAATTGAGTCATATTTTATTCCGTCTGCCGGGAAAGACTCTTTCAAGGGATACGCTCGCTGTTTATGAAAAGGCGATGAAAGTCTATGAACGTATAAAAAACGGGGAAGACATGGCAACCGTTGGTCAGGAACTGGCAAAGCAGGACTCTACCAAACAGACCGGATATGAATATGCACGTTGTCTGTTGCCTATGCAGACGATCAAAGCGTTCGAGAATTATGCTTATTCTATGAAACCGGGTGAATTATCCATGCCGGTACGTACTACGCTGGGATATCATATTATTAAACTACATAGCCGCAAACCCAACCCGGGGATGCGCCGTGTTGCCCATATTCTGATCCCTTTCCAGAAAGATTCGGTAACTCGCAGTGATAGTGAAACGTTGGCTTTGGCTGAAGAGGTTTATCAGAAAATACAAGGCGGAGCAGACTTCGGACAGTTAGCAGAAGAAAATTCTTCGGATGCCGCTTCGGCACGCAAAGGGGGAGTGCTTCCCTGGTTCGGTGTCGGAGAAATGGTGGAACCTTTTGAAAAAGGTGCATTTGCTTTAAATACTCCGGGAGAAGTGTCTAAACCTGTTAAAACACGGTTCGGTTATCATATTATTAAATTGCTCGACAAGGGAGGCATCCCATCTTTTGAAGAAAAGAAGAAATCATGGTCCCGTGTGATGGCACAGGGTGAACGTAATTTCGAATATTATAAGGCGTTCGATGAACGTCTGAAAAAAGAGTATGGGTATGTGTTCTATCCGGAGGCTTATGCCGAACTGGTCGCTTTGTGCAATGATCATTTTCCTTCCGACAAGGACTTCTACGAAAAGGCCAAGGATATGAATAAGACATTGATCCATCTGGTGGATACGGATTTCCCACAGAGCGAATTCGCTTATTATATCCAGCGTTGTCCGTTCTCGACAAAAACGTATGCCGGAGATTTTATGCAGGAAGTGTTCGATCTGTTCGTTCGTGATATTGTTACGACAACCGAGCGCAAGAATCTGGAAACTAAGCATCCTGAATTTACACATCTGATGCAGGAATATCGGGATGGTATCCTGTTGTTCAATATCAGTAATCAGAAAGTGTGGAGCAAGCCAGCTGCTGAACAGCCGGAGTTGGAAAAAGCCTGGTTGCAGGAGCTGAATAAGGAATATCCTGTTACGATTAACTGGAAATTGTTGAAAAAACTAAAGAAATAAGAAAGAGAAGGTTATGAAGTATTGCTTCATTTTTATAGCATTCGTATCTTTGCTGTGTTCTTGTAAGCGAACCCAGCAAACCGACGATGCGGATGTGCTGGTAAGAGTGAAGGACCGGACGTTGAAACGTTCGGAAGTGGTTAGTCTGATTCCGCGGGGGACGTCCTCTGCGGATAGTTTGTTGTTAGCCGAAAGCTTTGTAAAGAAATGGGTAAAGGATGCCCTGGTTTACGAAGTTGCCCAGCGAAACCTGGGGGACGAAAAGGAAGAGGTCGACAAGCTGGTAGAAGAATACCGCCACTCGCTGATTCGTTACCGTTATCAGGAGCGCCTGATCAAAGAGAAATTGTCGGCTGATATCCGCGAAAGCGATAAGCTGAACTATTATGAGGAGAATCAGAAAAAGTTTACACTTGATAAAGCCCTGATCAAGGGACTTTTCCTGAAAATACCGGTGGATGCCCCCGGTTTGTCGGAGGTAAAAGGGTGGTACAAATCGACTTCTGAAGCCTCTTTAGAAAAAATTGAGAAGTATAGTGTGCAAAATGCCACTATTTATGACTACTTTTACGACAAATGGGTGGACTTTGACGAGGTGATGGATAATATACCTGTCCATGTATCCAACTCAACAGCTTATCTGAAGGCGAATAAGTTTGTGGAAGTAGCCGATAGTAGTTATTGCTATCTGCTGAATATCAAAGAGTATCTACCGGAGGGAAGCGTGGCGCCTTATGATTATGCGAGTTCGCAAATCACGGAGATGCTGATCAATCAGCGGAAAGTAGATTTTTTGAAGACGTTTGAAGAAGAATTATATAAAGATGGAATCAGAGGAGGTGATGTAAAGTTTTTTACTGAACCGTAATTTGTAACTTATAAAGTAGAAATGATGAAAAAGATTTTAACTGTATTCTTTCTTGCCTGCTTATCTTGTGCGGCAATGGCACAGGATAATGTGATTGATGAGATTGTGTGGGTGGTAGGAGATGATGCTATTTTACGTTCGGACGTAGAAACGCAGCGTTTGTATATGCAAAACGAAGGCGAACGTCTGGATGGTGATCCTTATTGTGTGATTCCGGAACGGATAGCGATACAGAAACTGTACCTGAACCAGGCGAAGATAGACAGTATCGAGGCCAGCGAAAGCCAGGTGATACAGCAGGCTGACCAGTGGATAACCTGGGCAATCAACCAGATCGGATCAAGGGAAAAAGTAGAGGAATATTTCGGAAAGAAAATCTCACAGATCAGGGATGAACAGAAGGAAAAGTTCCGTGAACAGCAGATCGTTTCAGAAATGCAACGCAAGTTGATCGGGGAGATCAAGATGACTCCTTCTGAAATTCGTAAGTTTTATAATCAGTTGTCGAAGGACAGCCTGCCGACTATCCCGACAACAGTGGAAGTCCAGATCATTACTTTCGAACCGAAGATTCCGTTTGATGTGACGGATGCTATCAAAGCACGACTGCGTGATTTTACGGAACAGATCAACAGCGGTAAGATGGAGTTCTCTACGTTGGCCCGCCTGTATTCCGAAGATCCTGCTTCTGCAGCCCGTGGCGGTGAGATGGGATTTATGAGCAAGACTGACCTGGTGCCGGAGTTTGCCAATGTGGCATTCAACCTTTCTGATCCGAAACGTGTATCTCAGGTTGTACAGACAGAATACGGATATCATATCATCCAGCTGATCGAGAAACGCGGTAACCGTATCAACTGCCGTCATATCCTGTTAAGACCGAAAGTGTCAGAAAAGGAATTGACGGAAGCGACTGCCCGCATGGACTCATTATATGCGGACTTGCAGGCAAACAAATTCTCGTTTGAGGAAGCTGCAACATTCGTTTCATATGATAAGGATACCCGTAACAACAAAGGGTTGATGGTTAACCAGAATCATGAAGGAAACAATTTCGGTACTCCGAAGTTTGAAATGCAGGAACTTCCCCAGGAAGTCGGTAAAGTGGTATACAACATGCAGGTGGGTGAAATCTCCAAACCGTTTACTATGATTTCCAACAAACAGAAGGAAGTGGTTGCCATCGTTAAATTGAAATCCCGTACAGAACAGCATAAGGCAAATCTTTCTGATGACTTCCAGGCAATGAAGAATATGGTGGAACAACAGAAAAGAGAAGAATTGTTGGATGAGTGGATCAAGAAAAAGCAAAAAACTACGTATGTCCGTATTGCCGAAGGATGGCGTAACTGCGATTTCAAATATCCGGGTTGGGTTAAAGAATGAAGATTGTAAAAAAGTTTTTTCTTACAGGACTGCTTTGTCTGCTGGCTGTTTGTGTTTTTGCACAAACGCAGGATTCCATATCCGTCAAGCAGGGAGAGACTCTTACAGCCGATACGGTCACAACTAAAAAGACACTGGTTTATCTGCTGCATGCCGATACTGTATCCTATGATAAGGAAGTGATGAAGGCTGATGCACAGTTTCTGGAGGGAAATGTCAGTTTCCGGCACGATAGTTCGTATATGTATTGCGACAGTGCATACTTTTTTGAGGCGACTAATTCGCTGGAGGCTTTCAGTAATGTCCGTATGGAACAAGGAGATACTTTGTTTGTATACGGCAATTACTTGTTTTATGACGGGGATACCCAGATTGCTTACCTGCGTGAAAATGTCCGTATGGAGAACGGGCAGGTAACGCTTTTTACCGATAGTTTGAACTATGAGCGTATTCCCGATATCGGTTATTATTTTGACGGCGGTTTGATCGTTGACTCGCTGAATCAGTTGTCCTCTTTCTACGGTCAATATTCTCCGGGCACGAAACTGGCTATATTTAATGATAGTGTGCGTCTGGAGAATCCGAATTTTACACTCTATTCGGATACGCTTCATTACGATACCGAATCGAAGATTGCAACAATACTGGGACCTTCCATCATTGTTTCAGACAGCGGGACGATCCATTCTTCCCGCGGATGGTACAATACGGAAGCTAACACTTCGCTGTTGCTAGACCGTTCCGAAGTTTATTCGGGCAACAGGGTCCTGATCGGCGATTCTATATCATATGACCAGAATGCCGGTTTCGGTGAAGCCTTCGGGAATATGTGCTTGCAGGATACGGCTCAGAAAGTAATGCTGGAGGGACAGTACGGTTTCTATAATGAGCGGACGGAATATGCGTTTGCAACCGACAGTGCCCGTTTCCTTGAATATTCGCAGGGCGACACGTTATATCTGCATGCCGATACGCTGGAAATGATGTCGATCGATTCGACGGCCCGCGAAATAAAGGCTTTTTATGGTGTGCGTTTCTATCGCACCGATATGCAGGGTGTTTGTGATTCCATGCAGTTTAATACGCGTGATTCCATATTATATATGTATAGGGATCCGATTCTGTGGAATGAGCAGTACCAGATATCCGGTGATACGATAGTTATCTATATGAATGACAGTACGATCGATTATGCACATGTGATACAATATGCATTTGCAGTGCAGCATCTCGATTCGACTTATTATAATCAATTGAAAGGGAATGACCTGAAAGCATATTTTGAAGGTCAGGCTGTCCGGCAGATCGATGTCGAAGGGAATGCGGAATCCATCTTCTATCCGTTGGATAACGGCGCGATGATCGGTTTGAATGAAACCAAGAGCGGATTCCTGACAATTTGGGTGAAAGACAATGCGTTGGAACGGCTGAAGATATGGCCCAGTCCGCAGGGAAGTCTTACCCCCATCCCCGATCTGAAACCGGAACAGAAAACGCTGAAAGATTTTTATTGGTTTGATTACTTGCGTCCGAAAAATAAAGATGATATTTATCAGGTAGTGAAGAGGAGAGTCGAAGACGCACCGGTTCGAAGCAATAAGTTTAAGCACGAGCAATAGCATTTATTATTAAATTTGTTGAGTTATGGCACTTTTCTCATTTTATAATGTACGTAAACCCCGGCAGTTCAATCATAAACCTATTTATTGGGATCCCCATAAAGAGGCGATGGAAGAACGTGTGCGTAAAATGAAACGCGAGATGGGCATGGAAGAATCGCTGGAAGATTACAAGCCGCAGATCAAAGGAACTTTTATTGAGGGTACTTCGCATCTGAAGAAAAGCCTTGACAGAGGCGACGATGCGCGTAGCCGTAAATATAAGAGTGTAAAACTGATCGTGGGGATTGCAGTCCTGGGTGCTTTACTCTGGTTTTTGTTTTGGTCATGAGCGATATAATCCATTTATTACCCGATAGTATAGCCAATCAGATAGCGGCCGGTGAAGTCATTCAACGGCCTGCTTCCGTTGTAAAGGAACTGGTTGAAAATGCGATCGATGCCGGAGCCGCACATATCCAGGTGAACATTAAGGATGCCGGCCGTACATTGATCCAGGTAGTCGATGACGGGAAAGGTATGTCTGAGACAGATGCCCGTATGGCATTTGAACGGCATGCTACTTCCAAGATATCTTCGGCTGAAGATCTGTTTTCCCTCCATACGATGGGATTTCGCGGAGAGGCGCTGGCTTCTATCGCTGCGGTAGCCCATGTGGAACTGCGTACCCGTTTGAGAGGAACTGAGTTGGGTACGAAGCTATCCATCGCCGGTTCCACATTGGAAGATATTAGCCCCGATGCTTGTACAGAGGGAAGTATTTTTTCGATCAAGAACCTATTCTTTAATGTACCCGCGCGCCGTAAATTCCTGAAATCGAATGAAACGGAGTTCCGTAATATAATCAATGAATTTGAACGTATCGCCCTGGTCAACCCGCAGGTAGCCCTGGTGTTGAACCACAATGATACCGAGATATTTAATTTACCGGAGTCAGGTCTCCGCCAGCGTATTATAAATGTATATGGCAAGAACCTGAACCAGAAGTTGCTTTCTGTGGATGCACAAAGCTCGCTGGTCACTATTTCCGGTTTTGTAGGTCGCCCGGACTCTGCCAAGAAGCGTGGTGCACTGCAATATTTCTTCGTGAACGGACGTTTCATGAAGCATCCCTATTTTCATAAGGCCGTTATGCAGGCTTATGAACAGTTGATCCCTCCCGGCGAACAACCCAATTATTTTATCTATTTCACGCTTGATCCTTCTACGATCGATGTAAATATCCACCCGACTAAGACCGAGATTAAGTTTGAGAACGAGCAGCCTATCTGGCAGATACTGATGGCGGCAACCCGTGAGGCGCTGGCAAAGTCGAGTGCTATCCCTACCATTGATTTTGATGTGGAAGATGCGATAGACATCCCGGTTTACAACCCGGTCAAAGAACCGGACGGATTTAGAGCACCGACCGTGCAGCTTGATTCGGGTTATAATCCTTTCAAGGCATCTTCTACCCCGTCTTCTTATTCTTTGTCTTCGCCATCCCCTTCGTCTTCCGGGAAGTCGGAGTTCGACTGGTCACAACTCTATCAGGGGTTTGAAAGCGACCGCGATGCCGTGCGTAAAGATTTGGAAATGATGGGAGAGGTGATTGAGACGGATGCTGATGAGAAGCCGGAACCGGTAGCTTCTGTTGTTGGAGGCGAAGCCTTGTTTGCCGAAACGACTACTCCATGCTATCAGTACAAAGGTCGTTATATCGTTACTTCACTGAAGTCCGGCCTGGCCCTGATCGACCAGTACAGAGCTCATGTACGTATCTTGTTCGACCAGTATCTGAATAATATGCGACAGCAGAAAGGTGCATCGCAGCAGGTTCTTTTCCCCGAAATCATTGAGTTCACGGCAGCAGAAGCTGCTGTCTTGCCTGTTCTGTTGGAAGATATGCGTTTTATCGGTTTCGACTTGTCGAATCTGGGAAATAACAGTTATGCGATCAACGGCCTGCCTGCCGGACTTGAGAATGTAGACCAGCTGGTTCTGATAAAGGATATTGTCAACCGTGCTATCGAGACAGGATGTGAAGTACATGAAGAGATCTGTGAAGCAATCGCTTTGTCTCTGGCAAAAGCTGCAGCCATCCGTCCGGGTAAAACATTGTCTGCCGACGAGATGGATCACCTGATCGCAACCTTGTTCTCCTGTCCGGATTCCAACCTGACTCCCGACGGAAAGACGATCATTTCCATGCTGACTGACGAAGAACTGGAGAAACGGTTCAGATAAGTAAATAATATAGTATATTTGCTCGTCTAATAACTAAGGAGATGAGTGAGCAGGAGTTCCGCAGCATATACAAGCAGTATCATAAAAAACTATGCTATTTTCTCAATTACTATACTCACGATGAGCAAGCTATTGAGGAAGTTGTACAAGATGTTTTTGTATACCTCTGGAAAGAATCTGACAATTTGAATATAACTTATCTCAAAACCTATCTGTATAGCAGTGCCCGGAATAGGATGTTGAATTATCTACGGAATGAACATACGCGGACGATCATATTGGAGCGATGGGCTCAAATGGAATTGGAGGAAAGACAAGCGCAGGATTGCATTGACCGGGCGGAGTTTTTTTTATTATTACAGGATACGATCGAAGCTCTACCTCCAAAATGTCGGGAAATTTTTTTGATGAGCCGCGATGAGCGAAAAACTTATAAAGAAATTGCGGAAGAGAAAGGTATTTCAGTCAAAACTGTTGAAGCCCAGATGGGAATCGCATTAAAAAGAATAAGAGAAAAGATGCTTTCATCTTATAAAGAAGGAGGGGATATCTTCGTTTTTTTGCTAACTCTGCTATAATTATTCGAAAATCAGAAAAAATATTATTTTGTTTTAAGGGTATTCTTTGATGGGATGTGTCTATTATATAGAAATATAAAAAGATGGATCAGAAAATACCTCATACATTATTGGCGAAACACTTCGTAAACCAAACTTCCGTAGAAGAATCAGAGGAAGTGAGGAGGTGGCGTGCCCAATCACCTGAGAATGAAAAATTGTACCAGGAATATCTACATGAATGGGAAATTGCACATGCTGATTTTTCCCGGTTCGTGCTACCAGATAGTGATAAGATGTGGGGAAACATATTGTCCCGGATCAATGAACCTGTTAAAACAATATTATATACTAAGAAGAAACTTTATAAAGCCATTGCTGTTGCAGCTTCAATTGCTTTATTGGTTGGACTTTCTTTCTCTGTCTGGCTTTCTGCTTATTACCGTTCGGATGGAAATTATTTGGCTGCGGAGGCTGTATTTATTGTTCCTTCCGGACAAAAATCCCAGCTTATATTGCCTGATGGAACGAAAGTTTGGATGAATTCCGATTCAAAATTGACTTACCCGGTAGACTTTTCTAAAAAACGCCGATTGGTAAAATTGGAAGGTGAAGCTTATTTTGATGTCGTACATGATGAGAATAATAAATTTATTGTGAATACCGGTACGGTCAATGTACTGGTGCACGGTACAAGTTTTTCAGTGACTGATTATCCTACTGATTCTTTTATTTCAGTGGCTCTGGAAAAGGGGAGTGTCTCGGTAGAAACCAGTCGGGAGCATGATTTACTGACCAGATTGGTGCCGGGACAGAAATTGCTGATCGCTAAATCGGATATTAGCTGGAATGTTTCCGCTTTTGATGCAGAGGCTTATAATATCTGGATGTTGAATAAATTACAGTTTAAAGGAGAATCCCTTTACGATGTCTTTAGAAAAATAGAGCGTTGGTATGGGGTTAAGATCAGGTTGGAAAATGAAAATCCGTCTTATTCTTATTGGTTTACTTTGAAAACGGAATCATTGACTGAGATGTTGAATCTGATCAACCAGATAACTCCTATAGACTATAAAATAAACGGAGAGGAGGTGACCATAAGATATAAATAACAGATTCCCCCTTTACTTTTCTATTGGTGTAGTAAAGAAGAGGCATTATGAACCGCTATTCATAATGCCTGCGACCTTCAATATAACTCTTGTTCGAAGATTCTATTCATCGTAATGAATAGAATAGGGAGCTTATATTCAAGGGCAAAGATACGATTTTTATTATAACCTTAAATTTTAAGAAGATGTTTAAGATAAGAAAAACGTTAATTGTTACGTTATTATCAATAATTTTTACCAATGTAGGATTTGCCCAATCCGTGAAAGTGACGTTGTCGCTAAAGAATAGTACCTTGAAAGAGCTTGTCTCTTCCGTTGAAAAACAAACAAACTATACATTTGTTTTTTATAATGAGATCAATTCGGATTTACCTGTCTCTGTTACATCTAATAATGAGGCTCTGAAATCTGTATTGGATAAAGTTCTACCTCCGCTTGAAATCTCTTTTGAAGTTTCAGGGAATCATTTGATCCTGAAAAAAGCAATGGAACGAACTCTGAAAAAGGTAAGTGGATTTGTCAAAGACGATAGTGGAGAGGGGATTATTGGTGCGAATGTAGTAGAGAAGGGAACGACCAATGGTACGGTTACGGATATGAACGGATATTTTGAATTATCGGTTGCTGCTGATGCTGTTTTACAGGTTACATATATTGGTTATAACCCGAAAGAAGTTTCTGCAAGTTCCCGGCAGCCGGTAGCTATTCAATTAGAAGAAGATTCAAAACAAATAGAAGAGATTGTCGTTATAGGATATGGTACACAGAAAAAGATATCTGTTACCGGATCTGTTGTTTCATTGAAGGGGGACGAGGTAATGAAAAGTCCGTCGATTAATGTAGCCAATTCTTTGATCGGACGTTTACCTGGTGTTATTATAAATAACCGTTCAGGAGAGCCTGGCAGAGACGATCCGTCCATTTTTATCCGTGGTAAAAGTACGACGGGCGACTCTTCTCCTTTAGTCCTGATCGATGGTGTGGAACGTGGAGGTTTAGGCGAAATAAATCCCAATGATATCGAAAATATTTCAGTGTTGAAAGATGCCTCTGCTGCGATTTATGGAGCAAGAGCTGCCAATGGTGTTTTACTGGTGACTACGAAACGTGGGAACACCATGAAACCCTCTGTAAGTTTCTCTTATAATCAGGGATTTTCGGAATCGACGCGTACACCAAAGATGGCAGACTCTTATACTTATGCTAAAGTATATAATGAAATAGAGGAAGGAGAAGGACGTGCTCCGAGATATACTGCAGAAGAACTGGAAAAATACAGAAACGGTTCGGATCCAGATTATCCGAATACGGACTGGTATGGCTTTATCACCAAGAAGTTAACTCCGCAACATCGTGTAAATTTGTCAGTATCAGGTGGTAATGAACGTTTGAAATATTATTTATCGTTGGGTGAGTCACATCAGAGCGGACATTATAAAAATGGGACAACAGATGTCAGATTATATAATTTACGTTCCAATATTGATGTTCAGGTTACTAAATATCTTCAGGTAGGAATGAACCTGGCAGGAAAGGTCGATGATAATCATTATCCGTATTTCTCGACGAATGAGACATATAGTCATATCTTTTTATATTTGCCCAGTTGGCAGCCTTATTGGCCCGGGACGGACAAGTTAATGCCAAACCGGGGAAGTGAAAATATCATGAATATGGTAAGCGACGCTGGTGGAACACGGGATATAAAGACTACAGCTCTTCAGAGTACGGTTTCTTTTAAACTGGATATCCCTTGGGTGAAAGGTTTGTGGCTGGACGGTAGTGCCAGTTATGATGCAGGTTATGTCTTTACCAAAGATTTTCAGACACCTGATTATGTTTATTATAAGGATGAAAAGACAGGTGAACTGTATAAAGGACGTTCCGGTATGGGAAGCGATAAGGCCAATCTTTCTGAGAAGTATGAGAATCCGACTAATTTGTACATGACTGCAAAGTTGAACTATGATCATACCTTTGGTGTTCATCATGTTGGTGCCATGGTCGGTTATGAACAAAGTGAAACAAAAGGAAATTATCTTCAGGCCTATAGAGGGGATTATGTTTCCATTTCAATACCGGAGATCTTTGCCGGAAGCAGTGATAAAAACAAACAAAGTAATGATGGGAGTTCGTCACAAACGGCGAGGCAAAATATTTTCGGACGTTTGTCTTATGATTACGCTGGGAAATATTTGGCCCAGTTCACTTTCCGTCGGGATGGATCTCCTAATTTTCCGGAAAACAAACGATATGGATTCTTCCCTGGCTTTTCTTTAGGGTGGAGAATCTCGGAAGAACCGTTTATGAAGAATTTGCTTTTCCTGGATAACCTGAAGATACGCGGCTCTTATGGCAAAATGGGGAACGATCAGGTTGGAGCTTATCAGTATCTGACGACTTATAGTTATGGTAGCAACTATGTAATAGGGAAGAATGATGTAACCGGGTTAGTTCAAAACGGTGTACCCAATCCTAATATCACCTGGGAAGTTGCCAAGACAACCAATATTGGTTTTGATTCTCGTTTATGGAATGGTCTGTTAGGAATTGAGTTTGATTATTTTAAAACCAGACGTTCCAATATATTGACGAAGCGTTCTGCTATTATTCTGGATTATACAGGATTGAAGTTGCCGGATGAGAATATCGGTATAGTAGATAATAAAGGTTTTGAAATGATCGTTTCCCATGAGAACTATTCAAATCCTCTGAAATATCGGTTGTCTGCTAATGTGTCTTTTGCTCGTAATAAAGTTGTTTTCAGTGATGAGCAACCTGCGGCTGAGCCCTATCAGTATGCAACCGGTCGCCCGATCGGATCGGGATTGTACTATAATGCAATTGGTATTTTTGAATCGGAAGAGCAGATAGAGTCATTGCCTCATTTATTGAATACACAACCGGGAGATATCATTTATGAAGATGTCAACAAAGATGGTCAGATTGATTCAAGGGACCGTATCCGTGTGAACCAGACTAATACTCCTGAAATAGTTTATTCTTTTAATGCGAATTTCGAATATAAGGGATTCGACCTCTCGTTGCTGTTTCAGGGACAGGAGAATGCAAAACAATATTTCGGAAGTTATTTTCCGGTAATGAGTTATTCATTGGGAAACTTTATGGAATGGCGTGCCAAGGATAGATGGACGCCTGAGAGTACAAAAGCTTCTATGCCGAGAGGTAGTTCGAGTATGTGGAATAATAATACGGAAGCTTCGACCCAATGGCTGTTGAATGCCGGTTTTCTTCGTTTGAAAAATCTGGAATTCGGTTATACGCTACCTGCTTCTATCTGTGAGAAGTTATGGGTAAAGAATCTGCGCGTTTCTTTTAGTGCCAATAATCTCTTTATTATTTACGATCATATGAAGGAATTGGGATTTGATCCGGAAACAACAGACTTTTGGTATTACCCGCAACAGCGTACCTATAACTTTGGCGTAAATGTAACATTCTAAATACTATTTGATATGAAAAAGATAATTTATATATTAGTGGCTATTTTAGCTTTGAACTCATGTGATGTGCTGGACATGAAACCTCTGGATAAAGTTTCGGATGCTGATGTATGGGAAGACAGTGCATTGATAGAACTTTATGTGAATGCTTCTTATAATTCTATCAATCATGAATTTAGTCAGCATATGTTAAGTGATGCGAGTGACGAAACTTATTGTATTCATAATTGGGCTAATTTCTGGGTGATTCAAAAAGGAGAAATGACTTCTGATAACGTAACGGGTATTTCAGAGAAGATTAATTATTGGAAGTCTGCATATAGTAACATCCGTACGATCAATGTTTTCTTTGACCGGATTGATGATGCTCCGGTTGAGACAGATCTAAAAAACAGAATGAAAGGCGAGATGAAATTTATCCGTGCCTGGATCTATGCGAATCTGATTTGGCGTTATGGCGATGTTCCCCTGATCACAGACTTGTTCGAGTTGAATCAGGATTATAAGGTGAAACGTGATTCTTATAGCGATTGTGTGGATTTCATTACAAAAGAACTGGATGACGCGATGACTTGGTTACCTGCAAAATCGAGCAGTGAAACGTTGGGACGTGCTACAGGGGATGCTTGTAAGGCTTTAAAAGCGAGAGTTCTATTATATGCTGCCAGCGAGCAGAATAATCCTTCCCATTCAAAAGAAAAATGGGAAGCAGCGGCAGAAGCGACAAAGGCCGTATTGGATGCCGGATATAGTTTGGGTAATGATTATCAGTCTGTCTTCCTGGAAGATAATGATGAAATAATCTTTGCGCGTTACTTTACGCAGGCCAATTCTACCGACTTTATGCTGTTTAACGGTCGGAATGGTTCAAATGGATGGACCGGAGAGAACCCGACGCAGAATCTGGTGAATGCTTATGAGATGACAAATGGTGAATTACCATATCTGAATGAGGAATTGCCGTTGAAGATAAATCCGGCTTCCGGCTATGATGAGTCGAATCCATATGCCGGACGTGATCCGCGTCTGGATGCTTCGATCCTGCATGATGGTTCTATGTGGGCCGGACGGGAGACAGAAACCTGGCACGGCGGACTTGATTCACCGGAGAGTAGCATCGGTTCATGGAATGCCTCGAAGACGGCTTATGCGTTTAAAAAGTTCATGGTCGAATCCATTCCGCCCTCAGGGTCATCCGTAAAACCTGAAAATCCCTGGATATTCTTCCGGTTAGCAGAATTTTATCTGAATTATGCAGAGATCATGTATGAGTTGGGCAATGAGGAACAAGCCCGTGAATATGTTAATAAGGTACGTGCCCGTCAAAGTGTGAATATGCCGCCTGTTACCGCTTCCGGCGAAAAGCTGAGAGATAAGATACGGAATGAACGTCGTGTGGAGCTTGCTTTTGAAGGACATCGCTTTTTTGATGTAAGAAGATGGTGTATTGCTGATGAAACAGAGAATAGGGACCTATTGGCAATGAATATTCAAAAGCAGGCAGATGGTACTAAAACATATGAAGTTACAATGTTATTGAAGCGGTCGTTTTTAGAGCAACATAAACTGGTTCCTATTCCTCGTACGGAGATAGATAAGAGTGAAGGTTCGCTGGTGCAAAATCCAGGTTATTAATAATAAATTGATTCTCAATGAAAAAACTGATTAGTGTTCTTATTTGTGTTTTGTTTGCAAGTGTAGGCATAAGCGGTCAGGCGAAGATCGACCGCAAAGCTGTTGTTGACAGGCATCGTATCGTGACAACGAAGACCAATCCCCGGAGTCCGGCTCAGGTAGGTAACGGAGAGTTTGCCTTTTCTGTGGATATTACCGGGTTACAGACTTTTGTTCCTTTCAATACGATGTCACAGTGGAGTTGGCATAGTTTTCCTTTGCCGGAGGGTTGTAAGGTGGAGGATTTTAAAAGACTTACGATGGATACGCATGGAAGGGATGTTCCTTATGAGCTTCCAAATCCCGAACAACCGGAACTTTCGGCGTGGCTGGCAGGAAATCCGCACCGTTTTAACCTGGGACGTATCGGATTTAAGTTGACGAAGCCGGATGGTACTCCGGTGACTGAAACCGATTTGTCGGATACCCGACAGGAGGTTGATTTGTGGACAGGCATTATTTACAGTCAGTTTAAACTGGATGGTATCCCCGTATCGGTGAAAACTGCTTGTCACCCTACATCGGATGCAGTTGCAGTTTCCGTGGAAAGTCCTTTGATTCGTAAAGGGCAATTATCGGTATTTCTGGATTTTCCTTATCCTAAAGATGATCAGTTTCAGGACTGTCTGGGAACCTATGACCAACCAGGTGCCCATCAGTCCGTTCTTAAAAAGCAAGAGAAAGACCGGGTACTGATCGCCAGAAACATGGACGATATACATTACTATACAGCATTGAGATGGACATCTCCGGCACGCCTTGAACAGGCAGCCGGGGATAGTCCCCATCATTTTGAACTCTGTCCTGAAAATACCGATCGGCTTGAATTCTCCTGCCTTTATTCCCGTGAGGAAACCAATGGAGGGTTGGTTGCGGACCAGATATTCAGGGAAAGTTCCGCTGGTTGGAAATCTTTCTGGGAATCGGGAGCGGCAATCGACCTGTCTGCCAGTAAAGATCTTCGCTGGAAAGAATTGGAGAGAAGGATCGTATTGTCCCAGTTCGTAATGAAGATAAATGAGGCAGGTTCGCTTCCTCCTCAGGAAAGCGGACTGGTCAATAATGGCTGGTACGGACGTTTTCATTTTGAAATGATCTGGTGGCATGGTGTTCATTATGCGTTATGGAACCGTTGGAACTTGCTGGATAAATCGCTTTCCGTTTACCGTGATTATTTGCCGACTTCCATAGAGAGGGCTAAAAGACAGGGGTACCAGGGTGCCCGTTGGCCGAAATGTACGGCTGATTTTGATCGTGAATGGCCTAACCTGATACATGCGACACTGATCTGGCAACAACCCCATCCGATTTATTTTGCAGAGTTGGATTATAGATTGCATCCTACCCGGGAAACCCTGGAGAAATGGAAACAGGTTATTTTCGGTACGGCTGATTTTATGACCGATTATGCTTTCTATGTGAAAGATAGGGATCAGTATGTCTTAGGTCCTCCTGTATTTATCGTTTCTGAAAATACAAAGCCGGAAGAAACGATGAATCCGGCCTTTGAACTGAGTTATTGGAAATTCGGTTTACGGGTAGCCAACGAATGGCGTAAACGTCTTTCACTTCCGGTAGAGGAAAACTGGAAGCTTGTTGAAGAAAAATTGTCTCCGCTGCCGGTTGAAGACGGTGTATATGTGACTCATGAAGGTATTCGGGATATGTGGACCAAGTATGCTTTTGAACATCCGGCTTTGATCGGAACCTATGGCATGTTACCGGGAGACGGAGTCGATATCTCTGTTATGGATAAAACATTATCCAAAGTTCATAATACCTGGAAGTTGAATGATACATGGGGATGGGATTTTCCTATGCTTGCCATGTGTGCGGCCCGTTTATCCCATCCGGATAAGGCTGTCGACTATTTGTTAAATTATCCGGCCTTCGACTTCGACGAACATGGTCTTGTTGGAGGAGGAAGGGCTCCTTTCCCTTATTTTCCCGGTAACGGTGGATTACTCACGGCTGTTGCCATGATGGCAGGGGGATGGGACGGTTGTCCGGCTATTAACGCTCCAGGTTTTCCCCAGGATGGTTCGTGGACTGTAAAATATGAAGGCTTTAATAAATCACTGTAAGTAGATACGGTGTTTATCCTTTCATCTTTCAGCCACCTTTCATCCTTGTAAAACAACCTGTTGGGATGAAGGGTGGCTGATTTGTCTTATTTTTTGTAGTTCCCGGGCACAGGTACATAAATCGGGAATCTATCTATTCCTTCTTTCTTTAATTTCCCGGCTTTTACCATTTCTGTCAGACGACGATTAGCTGTCCCTTTCGTAAATCTACAAACTTGCTGGAACTCCAGGCGGGTGATATATGCATGGGTTGAGAAATAGATGGTTAATAAGTTGTCAATTTCTGTTTCCGAGCGACTTTTCGAATGATTTTTATGTGCTGCCCTGACAAACCGGGTGGTACTCAATTCCTTTTTTAACGCTATTTCCGGACGAAACGCCACCGACTTGAACTGGATGGATTCGGCCCGTATCTCTTTCGGGTCTTTTATAGGCGGACATTGCAGTGTCATTTCCAAATAACCCAATCCTTTGATATGTATTCTTTTTCCTTGTTTCAGATTACGGATGATCGCTTTGCTTAGCATGGTTATAGTTGCTTCTACATCGCCGGTTGTCAGGCTGCTGGCATCGTGTATCTCTTCTGAGAGCATTTCGGTGGTGATAACTCCTCGCGGCACAATCCGGGCATGCAGGCGTGGTTTGCGGTTACTCCCTTTCGGTATGGGGTTTTTATAGAAGTCGTATTCTGCTGACATATTCTTACTTGTTTAATGAATAACTCCTGTTTAAATGCTTGTCTATTCATCGCTTGACAATTGTAGGGCGTAAGACTCACAAGTGTAAGGCTATTGCTTAACAGAAGTGGTTCTTACGCCTTACAACTGTGGAGTGATTATTGAATGACTACAAAGGTAACAGATGTATATGACTTAAGCAATACTTTTTGCCTACTTTTCCGGTAGATGAGATTGTTGGAAAATAGTAGTCTGTTAATTTGTAAAACCTTGATATACGGTATTATATTCGCTGAAAATAACTAAAAAAAACGAATATGAATGCGATTAAAAATCTTATTGAAAAGCTGTGTGACCTGGTGATGCACGGACGGTTTTCGGATGAAACGGAAGTGATAACAAATGCAGTATCGGAGGTGATGCCGGTAGTGGCAACAGAAGAGCTACCGGAAAAACACTCGGCAATGATGCAGGAAATGTCGGTTGTGAATAATGCAGGTAATGTTGTGCCCTTTGCAGCAACGGATACCCCTTTGCAAAAAGCGACCCGGGCGATGATGGCAATGGAGCAGTTTCTGGGTGAACAGTACGATCTCCGTTTCAACAAGTTGACATCGGAGACGGAATTCAGGAAGCGGAATCTTTCCGGAGCCTGCTTCCAGCCTGTGGGACAGCGCGAGTTGAACAGTTTCTGTATAGAAGCGCGAAAGCAAGGGATAGATTGTTGGGACAGGGATGTGTCGCGCTATGTGTTTTCTGATAGTATTCCTGAATATCATCCGTTCCGCCTTTATATGGATGAGTTACCGGACTGGGATGGGACTGACCGGATCGATAGTCTGGCACGCAGGGTTTCTTCGGTTCCGTTGTGGGTAAAATGTTTTCATCGCTGGTTGTTGGGGATGGCGGCGCAATGGTTGGAGACAGACCGGCTGCATGCAAACAGTGTATCGCCGGTGTTAGTCAGTCGTACACAGGGAAAACAGAAGTCTACGTTCTGCAAATTATTGCTTCCTCGTGAGTTGCAGCGGTATTATACGGACAGCTACGATCTGTCCGCCCAATCAGCGGCAGAATGTAAGCTGACGGAATTCGGCTTGATCAATATGGATGAATTTGATAAGTTTACTCCTCGCAAGATGGCATTGTTGAAGAACTTGATGCAGGTTGTCAATCCATGTGTTCGCAAAGCGCACCAGAAAAATTACCGTCCGTTACCTCGTGTCGCTTCTTTCATCGCAACGTCTAATCAGAAGGAGTTGCTGACTGATCCCACTGGAAGTCGTCGGTTCCTGTGTGTTGAAATAGAAAATAAAATAGACTGTTCTCCGCTTGATTATCGTCAGCTTTATGCTCAACTGAAAGCCGAATTACTGGCGGGTGAACGGTATTGGTTCACTTCTGAAGAGGAAGCGGAGATCATGGCGGCCAACGAATCGTATTACAAACATCCTGTCGAAGAAGATGTGTTCAGGAGCTGCTTTCGTCCGGCCGGATATGGTGAGAAGGCATTGATGCTTTCTGCTGCAGAGATTTTCCAGCGGTTGAAAAAGTATAATCCGGCAGCTATGCGCTCGGTGTCGGCAGGTAATTTCGGAAAGTTCCTTTCTTCCCAGGGGATTGAACGGAAACATACCGAATCCGGTAATTTTTATAGGGTGGTTGCACTGGTGTAAAATGGTCTTTTAAGGTGGAAAAAGGGCCAATTAACATTGGACTCTGAAAAATGGGGAAAATGAGGTTGGATAAGAGAAAGATTCTTGATAAATCATCTTTCATTGTTTTGGCTTGATAGTCAGTGTGATATATCGGCTGAAACCTGAAAGGTGATTTGTTATATTATATATGTCAGTACCTTTGTGAAGAGAGAAAACAGACACAAGACAAGCCCTGTTGGTTTTAAGCCGGCGGGGCTTCGTGTTAAATAATAATAAATAGTTTGAATTCACATGTTGTAGAACAGAAACAAACGGGAACTATTATGTAACTTTGCACCGTTTTTAGCGCAGATTATGCAGAAAAACAGATGTAACTCGTTGGTTATACGGAAATAATGCGTATCTTTGCAGCCTGAAATAGAAAAAAGAGATAAATAAAATTATAACACATTCAAAGTTTAAAAAAGAAAAGAAATGCCTACAATTCAGCAATTAGTTAGAAAAGGAAGGGAAACTTTGGTGGTAAAAGGTAAATCACCTGCATTGGATGCTTGTCCTCAGAGACGTGGTGTTTGTGTACGTGTTTATACTACAACCCCGAAAAAGCCTAACTCTGCAATGCGTAAAGTAGCGAGAGTTCGTTTGACAAATGGTAAAGAAGTAAACTCTTACATTCCGGGAGAAGGACACAACTTGCAGGAACACTCAATCGTATTAGTACGTGGTGGTCGTGTGAAGGACCTTCCTGGTGTACGTTATCACATTGTACGTGGTACCTTGGATACAGCTGGCGTTAATGGTCGTACTCAGCGTCGTTCTAAATACGGTGCAAAACGTCCAAAAGCGGGTGCTGCTCCAGCAAAAGGAAAGAAGTAAAAATCACCCTTTCAAACTGAGAATTTAAATTTAAGTATTAAAGCTGGTTTGAGTTATTTGGATAGGCTACAAGGTTGAGTAAATGGTTCAGCGGAACCGTTGAAGACAAAATTAAAAGGCAACCAAAGACAAAAACGAAATTTTTGAAAACAAAATGAGAAAAGCAAAACCAAAGAAAAGACAGATCCTCCCGGATCCTGTTTTCGGTGATGTAAAGGTTACGAGATTCGTAAACCATTTAATGTATGATGGCAAGAAAAATACTGCCTTCGAAATTTTCTATTCCGCTCTGGAAAACGTTAAGGCTAAATTGCCTAACGAGGAAAAGTCTGCTCTCGAAATTTGGAAAGCTGCACTCGACAATATTACCCCCCAAGTCGAAGTGAAGTCACGCCGTGTTGGTGGTGCTACTTTCCAGGTACCTACTGAAATTCGCCCCGATCGTAAAGAATCAATTTCTATGAAGAACCTGATCATCTTCTCACGCAAGAGAGGTGGTAAGACTATGTCTGATAAGTTGTCTGCAGAGATTGTAGATGCTTACAACAACCAGGGTGGCGCATTCAAAAGAAAAGAAGATATGCACCGTATGGCTGAAGCTAACCGTGCATTTGCACACTTCAGATTTTAATTTAGCAAATTTAGGAGAATAAAAGAAAGATGGCAACAAAAGCTGACGAACAATTAAAATATACCAGAAACATCGGTATCATGGCGCACATTGATGCAGGAAAGACTACGACTTCTGAGCGTATCCTTTTCTACACAGGTCTGACTCACAAAATTGGTGAGGTTCATGACGGTGCTGCAACAATGGACTGGATGGAGCAGGAACAGGAACGTGGTATCACTATCACTTCTGCTGCGACTACTACTTTCTGGAATTACGCTAATGACAAATATAAAATCAACTTGATTGACACTCCGGGGCACGTGGACTTTACTGTTGAAGTAGAGCGTTCACTGCGTATTCTGGATGGTGCAGTTGCTGCATTCTGTGCGGTTGGAGGTGTAGAACCTCAGTCTGAAACAGTATGGCGTCAGGCTGATAAATATAATGTACCCAGAATTGGTTATGTAAATAAAATGGACCGTTCCGGCGCAAACTTCTTTGAAGTAGTTCGTCAGGTGAAGGATGTATTGGGTGCTAATCCTTGTCCTATTCAGATACCTATCGGTGCAGAAGAAACTTTCAAAGGTGTAATCGACTTGGTAACAATGAAGGCTATCCTTTGGCATGACGAAACTATGGGTGCTGAATATTCTGTTGAAGAAATTCCGGCAGACCTGAAGGATGAAGCTGAAGAATGGAGAGATAAGATGTTGGAAGTTCTGGCTGAATGCGACGATGCTTTGATGGAAAAATACTTTGATGATCCTGCAACTATTACAGAAGATGAAATCAGAGTTGCTATCCGTAAAGGTACTATCGCTATGCAGATCAATCCGATGATCTGTGGTTCTTCTTTCAAGAACAAAGGTGTTCAGACTTTATTGAATGCTGTTTGTGCTTACCTGCCTAGCCCTGCTGATGCAGAAGCTATCGAAGGTACAGACCCACGTGATCCTGATACTGTAGTCGTGCGTAAACCGTTGTTCGAAGAGCCGTTGACTGCATTGGCATTTAAGATTGCAACCGACCCGTATGTAGGCCGCTTGTGTTTCTTCCGTGTATATTCAGGTTCTTTATTGGCTGGTTCTTATGTATACAACACTCGTTCAGGCAAGAAAGAACGTATTTCTCGTCTGTTCCAGATGCATTCAAACAAGCAGAACCCGATGGAAGCTATCGGTTGTGGTGATATCGGTGCTGGTGTTGGTTTCAAAGATATCCGTACTGGTGATACTCTTTGTGACGAAGCACATCCGATTACACTGGAATCTATGGAATTCCCGGATCCGGTTATCGGTATCGCAGTAGAGCCTAAGACTCAGAAAGACCTGGATAAACTGGGTATGGGATTGGCTAAGTTGGCTGAAGAAGATCCTACTTTCCGTGTTCAGACTAACGAAGAAACAGGTCAGACTGTAATTAGCGGTATGGGTGAGCTTCACTTAGATATCATCGTTGATCGTCTGCGTCGTGAATTCAAGGTTGAATGTAATCAGGGTAAACCTCAGGTTACTTATAAAGAAGCTATCACTAAATCTGTTGAACTTCGCGAAGTTTATAAGAAACAGTCTGGTGGTCGTGGTAAGTTTGCTGATATCATCGTTCGTATCGAACCGGCTGACGAAAGTTTCGAAGGAACACTTCAGTTTATTGATGAAGTAAAGGGTGGTAACATTCCTAAGGAATTTATTCCTTCAGTACAGAAAGGTTTCGAAAAAGCAATGAAGAACGGTATTCTTGCCGGTTATCCGTTGGATAAGCTGAAAGTTACATTGATCGATGGTTCATTCCACCCGGTTGACTCTGACCAGTTGTCATTCGAAATCTGTGCTATCCAGGCATTCAAGAGCGCATCAGAAAAGGCAGGTCCTGCTTTGATGGAGCCGATCATGCAGATGGAAGTTGTTACTCCGGAAGAAAGCATGGGTGATGTTATCGGTGACTTGAACAAACGTCGTGGACAGGTAGAAGGTATGGAAACAAGCCGTACTGGTGCACGTGTTGTAAAAGCTAAAGTGCCTTTGGCTGAAACATTCGGTTATGTTACTGCACTGCGTACTATCACTTCAGGTCGTGCAACATCTTCAATGCAGTTCTCTCACTATGCTCAGGTATCCTCTTCTATTGCTAAGCAGGTACTGACAGAAGTACAGGGTCGTGCTGATTTGATCAAATAATTTAGAAACATATATAACAATATGAGCCAAAAGATCAGAATTAAATTAAAGTCTTACGATTATTCTCTGGTAGACAAGTCTGCCGAGAAGATCGTGAAGACGGTAAAGGCTACAGGTGCTGTTGTTAGCGGACCGATTCCTCTGCCTACACACAAACGTATCTTTACTGTGAACCGCTCTACTTTCGTTAATAAGAAATCTCGTGAGCAGTTCGAACTGTCATCTTACAAAAGATTGATAGACATTTACAGCTCAACTGCAAAAACAGTTGACGCCTTGATGAAGCTGGAATTACCCAGCGGTGTTGAAGTAGAAATTAAAGTGTGAGTTATTTAAAAATTAAGTGAAATGCCAGGATTATTAGGAAAAAAAATCGGAATGACATCCGTTTTCAGTGCCGAGGGAAAAAATCTTCCATGCACTGTTATCGAAGTGGGTCCTTGTGTTGTTACACAGATTAAGACTTTGGAAAAAGATGGCTATGAAGCTGTACAGTTGGGTTTCGAAGACAAAAAAGAGAAACATACAACTCAGCCGGAAATGGGCCACTTCAAGAAAGCCGGTGTAACTCCCAAGAGATACTTGGCCGAGTTCAAGAATTTTGAAACTGCATACAATCTGGGTGATGTGATCACTGTGGATTATCTGGAAAATGCAGGTTTCGTTGATGTAGTTGGTACATCAAAAGGTAAAGGTTTCCAGGGTGTAGTAAAACGTCATGGTTTCGGTGGTGTAGGTCAGACTACTCACGGTCAGCATAACCGTTTGCGTGCTCCCGGTGGTATCGGTGCTTGTTCATACCCTGCAAAGGTATTCAAGGGCATGCGTATGGCCGGACAGATGGGTAATGAACGTGTAACAGTTCAGAACCTGGAAGTGATCAAGGTAATGCCGGAACATAATCTTTTATTGGTTAAAGGATCTGTTCCAGGAGCAAAAGGTTCAATCGTATTAATTGAAAAGTAATGGAACTGAGCGTATTTAATATTAAAGGTGAAGATACCGGAAGAAAGGTAACTTTAAACGATGCTATCTTCGGCATTGAACCCAATGATCATGCCATTTACCTGGATGTAAAGCAGTATTTGGCAAACCAGCGTCAGGGTACTCACAAATCGAAAGAAAGAAGTGAGATCTCTGGTAGTACACGCAAACTGATCCGTCAGAAAGGTGGTGGTGGAGCCCGTCGTGGTGATATCAACTCTCCTGTATTGGTTGGTGGTGCTCGCGTTTTCGGTCCGAAACCGAGAGATTATGAGTTCAAATTGAACAAGAAGGTAAAGGGTCTGGCTCGTAAGTCTGCTTTGGCTTATAAAGCTAAAAATAATGCAATTGTAGTTGTAGAAGATTTCGCTCTGGAAGCTCCGAAGACTAAAGAATTTGTAACAATTGCTAAAAACCTGAAAGTGGCTGATAAAAAGTTACTTATGGTTTTACCGGAGAAAAATAATTTTGTATATTTGTCGGCTCGTAATTTAGAAAAGACAAATGTTATAACAGCCTCTGAATTAAACACATACAAAGTGCTTGATGCAGCTAATTTGGTTTTGACTGAAAGTTCTGTTGCTGTTATAGAAAAACTTTTTAATGCATAAGGAGTAAGGAAATGGGAATTATTATTAAACCTATAGTAACAGAGAAGCAAACAGCGATTACTGAAAAAATGGCTAATCGCTATGGTTTTCGTGTTTCTCCTGATGCCAACAAGTTGGAGATCAAAAAAGCTGTACAGGATATGTATAATGTAACTGTAGTTGATGTTAACACCATCAACTACTCCGGCAAGCAGAAAAGCCGTTATACAAAATCAGGTATTATCAATGGTAAACAGGCAGCTTTTAAGAAGGCAATCGTAACGTTGAAAGAAGGAGAAACAATTGATTTCTTTAGTAATATCTAAAAAAAGAAATGGGAATACGTAAATTAAAGCCCACAACACCGGGGCAGAGACACAAAGTTATTGGTGCATTTGATAAAATCACTGCAAGTACACCAGAGAAGTCTCTTGTGGTAGGTAAGAGCAGTACTGGTGGTCGTAACAACACAGGTAAGATGACAATGCGTTATCTTGGTGGCGGTCACAAACAAAAGTACAGAATTATCGACTTCAAGAGAAATAAAGATGGCATTCCTGCAACAGTAAAGTCTATCGAGTACGATCCAAACCGTACTTCTCGCATCGCTTTATTGTATTATGCTGACGGAGCAAAGAGCTATATTATCGCTCCGAACGGCTTGGAAGTTGGCCAGACAGTGGTTTCAGGTAGCGATGCCGCTCCTGAGGTAGGTAATACTTTGCCTATGGCAAATATTCCCGTTGGTACTATTATTCATAATATTGAGCTTCGTCCCGGACAGGGTGCCAAAATGGTACGTTCTGCTGGTGCTTTTGCTCAGTTGACTTCTAAAGAAGGTGCTTATGCAATTATTAAGATGCCTTCTGGCGAAACCAGAAAGATTCTTGCTGCATGTAAGGCTACAATTGGTAGTGTAGGTAATTCAGACCATGGTCTTGAAAAATCAGGTAAAGCCGGTCGCTCTAGATGGTTAGGTCGTCGTCCTCACAACCGTGGTGTTGTTATGAACCCGGTTGATCACCCAATGGGTGGTGGTGAAGGTCGTGCTTCCGGAGGTCATCCAAGATCTCGTACAGGCTTGTATGCTAAGGGCTTGAAGACAAGAGCTCCGAAGAAGCATTCTTCAAAGTATATTATTGAAAGAAGAAAGAAATAATCTGATTAATTAAGTAAACTATGAGTCGTTCACTAAAAAAAGGCCCGTATATTAACGTAAAGCTGGAAAAGAAAGTCTTGGCTATGAATGAGTCAGGAAAGAAAGCCGTAGTTAAGACATGGGCAAGAGCTTCAATGATTTCGCCTGACTTTGTAGGCCATACTATTGCAGTTCATAATGGAAATAAATTTATTCCTGTTTTTGTAACCGAAAATATGGTAGGTCACAAGTTGGGAGAATTTTCACCAACTCGTACGTTCCGTGGTCACGCCGGTAACAAGAAAAAATAATTATCGGTAGTAACAGGAATTCAGGAATCTGAAAATAAAAAGAATCAATAAAAATGGGTGCTAGAAAAAGAATATCAGCTGAAGCAAGAAAAGAAGCCCAAAAGACCATGTACTTCGCAAAGTTGCGTAACGTACCTACTTCTCCGCGTAAGATGCGTCTCGTTGTAGACATGATCCGTGGTATGGAAGTATTCCGTGCACTTGGTGTTTTGAAGTTTTCTAACAAGGAAGCTGCAGCAAGAGTAGAAAAATTGCTTCGTTCAGCAATTGCCAATTGGGAGCAGAAAAATGAACGTAAAGCAGAAACTGGTGAGTTGTTTGTTTCTTCAATCAGCGTTGATTGCGCTACTACATTGAAGAGAATGCGTCCGGCTCCCCAGGGTAGAGGATACAGAATTCGTAAACGTTCGAACCATGTAACCTTGTTTGTTGATACACTTAGTAAAAACGATAGTCAAAATTAATTGTAGATGGGACAAAAAGTTAATCCGGTTAGTAATCGTTTAGGAATCATCCGTGGTTGGGATTCCAATTGGTATGGCGGCAAAAATTACGGAGATACTTTGCTGGAAGATAGCAAAATCCGTAAATACTTGAATGCTCGTCTTGCTAAAGCTAGTGTATCTCGTATCGTTATTGAACGTACGCTTAAGTTGATCACAATAACAGTTTGCACATCACGTCCGGGCATCATCATCGGTAAAGGTGGTCAGGAAGTTGATAAATTGAAAGAAGAGTTGAAAAAAATTACCGACAAAGAAGTTCAGATCAACATCTTTGAGGTAAAAAGACCCGAATTAGACGCAGTCATTGTTGCAAACAATATTGCTCGTCAACTTGAAGGAAAAATTGCTTACCGTCGTGCTATTAAGATGGCTATCGCCTCTACCATGAGAATGGGTGCAGAAGGTATTAAAGTGCAAGTATCTGGTCGTTTGAACGGTGCTGAAATGGCTCGTTCTGAAATGTACAAAGAAGGAAGAACTCCGTTACACACTCTGAGAGCAGATATCGATTACGCTTTGGCTGAAGCGTTGACGAAAGTTGGCTTGCTGGGTATCAAGGTATGGATCTGCCGTGGTGAAGTTTATGGTAAGAGAGATCTTGCTCCTTCATTCACAGCTTCTAAAGATTCAGGCCGCAGAAATGACAATGCCGGTGGCAACAGAGGAGATAAGAACTTCAAGAGAAAAAAAGCTAATCGTTAAACGTTAGAATTAAGAAGAGATGTTACAACCAAAGAAAACCAAGTTCAGAAGACAGCAGAAAGGTCGCATGAAGGGTGAAGCTCAACGTGGCAACCAGCTGGCATTCGGTTCGTTCGGTATAAAAGCGTTAGAGAATAAATGGATTACCGGTCGCCAGATTGAAGCTGCCCGTATCGCGGTAACTCGTTATATGCAACGTCAGGGTCAGGTTTGGGTTCGGATTTTCCCGGATAAACCTATTACAAAGAAACCGGCCGAAGTACGTATGGGTAAAGGTAAAGGTAACCCGGAAGGCTTTGTTGCGCCTGTTACTCCAGGTCGTCTGATTTTCGAAATTGAAGGTGTTCCCTTTGATATTGCGAAAGAAGCTTTGCGCTTAGCAGCACAGAAGCTTCCGGTAACAACGAAATTTGTTGTGAGACGTGATTATGATATGGCTAATCAAAATGCGTAATTGTTATGAAGATTGCAGAAATTAGAGAATTAAGCACAAAAGAATTGCTTGAAAGAGTAGATGCTGAGGTTGCTGCCTACGATCAGAAGGTTATTAACCACACTATCTCTCCGACAGACAACCCTGCACAGATTAAACAACAACGCAGGATGATTGCGCGCATGAGAACAGAATTGCGCCAGAGAGAACTTAACAACAAATAATTGAGCCTGATGGAAACTAGAAATTTAAGAAAAGAAAGAACGGGCGTGGTTACTAGCAACAAGATGGATAAAAGCATCACTGTTGCTATTAAATGGAAGGAAAAACACCCCATTTATGGTAAGTTCGTTAACAAAACGAAGAAATATCATGCTCACGACGAAAAGAATGAGTGCAATATCGGTGATACCGTAAAAATTATGGAAACTCGTCCTTTGAGCAAAACAAAGAGATGGAGATTAGTTCAAATAATCGAAAGAGCTAAGTAACATGATACAACAAGAATCAAGACTAGTAGTAGCAGATAACAGTGGCGCAAAAGAATGTTTATGTATCCGTGTTTTAGGCGGAACCAGAAAACGTTATGCTTCTGTTGGGGATGTAATTGTAGTAGCAATTAAGAGTGTAATCCCGTCAAGTGATGTGAAGAAGGGTGCTGTTTCTAAGGCTATCATTGTTCGCACTAAAAAGGAAATCCGTCGCCCGGATGGTTCATACATCCGTTTCGATGATAACGCTTGCGTATTGTTGAATGCCGGTGGTGATATTCGTGGAAGCCGTATCTTCGGTCCGGTTGCCAGAGAACTTCGTGCAACAAATATGAAAATTGTTTCACTTGCACCTGAAGTACTTTAATTCGTAAAATTTAAGGTAATGAGTAAATTACATATCAAAAAAGGCGATATAGTTTTTGTTAATGCCGGCGAAGACAAAGGTAAAACAGGTCGTGTTTTACAGGTGCTCGTAGACGAGAACCGTGCTATTGTTGAAGGCGTTAATATGGTATCAAAGCATACCAAGCCTAATGCAAAGAATCCGCAAGGAGGAATTGAAAAGAAGGAAGCTCCTATTCATATTTCAAACCTGAACGTGGTTGACCCGAAATCAGGTAAACCGACACGTATCGGACGTAAAGAAAATGCTGAAGGTGCTTTAGTTCGTTATTCTAAAAAATCAGGGGAGGAAATTAAGTAATGAGCAATACTGCCAGTCTTAAAAAAGAATATCAGGACAGAATTGTTCCTGCTTTGACAAAAGAGTTCGGATATAAATCAGTAATGCAGGTACCCGTATTGAAGAAGATTGTAATCAATCAAGGTTTGGGTATGGCTGCTGCCGACAAGAAGATCATCGATATCGCAATCAGCGAATTGTCTACAATTACTGGTCAAAAGGCCGTTGCGACAGTATCTAAAAAGGATATCTCAAACTTTAAGTTGCGTAAAAAAATGCCTATCGGCGTGATGGTAACATTGCGTCGTGAGCAGATGTACGAATTTTTGGAAAGATTAGTTCGTATCGCTCTTCCGCGTATTCGTGACTTTAAAGGTATTGAAAGTAAGTTAGATGGTAGAGGTAATTATACCATGGGTATTCAGGAACAAATTATTTTTCCTGAAATAAATATCGATAATATTACTAAAATATTAGGAATGAATATTACCTTTGTGACCTCTGCGAAAACAGATGAAGAAGGGTATGCTCTGTTGAGAGAATTTGGGTTGCCTTTTAAAAATGCAAAAAAAGACTAAGTTATGGCTAAGGAATCAATGAAAGCCCGCGAGGTTAAAAGAGCAAAACTAGTAGCTAAATACGCCGCTAAAAGAGCTGAACTGAAAGCTGCTGGTGACTACGAAGCTTTGCAGGCTTTACCTAAAAATGCTTCTCCTGTACGTTTGCACAACCGTTGCAAAATTACAGGTCGTCCGAAAGGGTATGTACGCCAGTTCGGCATTTCACGTATTCAATTCCGTGAAATGGCATCCAATGGTTTAATCCCGGGTGTAAAGAAAGCAAGTTGGTAAGTTTTTTTATTTAAATATTGTCCGGGTGGCCGGATCAATTTAATTCATTTATATATGACAGATCCTATTGCAGATTATTTGACAAGATTGCGTAATGCAATTAAAGCGAAGCACAGAGTTGTTGAAGTGCCGGCGTCAAATTTAAAGAAAGAGATCACTAAGATCCTTTTCGAAAAGGGCTACATTCTTAATTTTAAGTTTGTAGAAGAAGGTCCTCAGGGAACAATTAAGATTGCCTTGAAGTATGACCTGGTAAACAAAGTGAATGCAATCAAGAAACTTGAGAGAGTTTCTACTCCAGGTTTGCGTAAGTACACTGGTTACAAAGAAATGCCGAGAGTATTGAATGGTTTAGGTATTGCCGTTCTTTCGACTTCTAAGGGTGTGATGACAGACAAAGAAGCCCGCGATCTGAAGATCGGTGGTGAAGTATTATGTTATGTTTATTAATTAGGAGGAAAGAAGAATGTCAAGAATAGGAAAATTACCAATTCATGTGCCGGCCGGTGTAACGGTTACGATTAAGGATAGCGTGGTGACTGTAAAAGGTCCTAAGGGCGAAATGACTCAGGCTGTTAATCCTGATATTAATGTAACTCTGGAAGATGGAGTTATTCATTTAGCAAGACCGACAGATGATAAGAACCATCGTGCATTACATGGTTTGTATCGTTCTCTGATCAACAATATGGTGATCGGTGTATCTGAAGGATACAAAAAAGAACTGGAACTGGTCGGTGTTGGTTACCGTGTTACTAACACAGGACAGCTGTTGGATCTTTCTTTAGGTTATACTCACAATATCTATTTGCAGTTACCTAAAGAGGTGAAGGTTGAAACGAAGACTGAGAGAAATAAGAATCCTCTTATTATCCTTGAATCAGCTGATAAACAATTACTGGGTCAGATTTGTGCTAAGATTCGTTCATTCAGAATGCCGGAACCGTATAAAGGTAAGGGTATTAAGTTTGTGGGTGAGGAAATTCGCAGAAAGTCTGGTAAATCAGCAGGTAAGTAATCTACGTAAACTGAAATTATCATGACAACGAAGGAAGAAAGAAGATTAAAAATAAAACGAGGAATACGTGGAAAAGTTGCAGGAACACCTGAACGTCCACGCCTTACTGTGTTTAGAAGCAACAAGCAGATCTATGCACAGGTTATAGATGATACTACAGGTAAAACTTTGGCTGCTGCTTCATCTTTGAAATTAGATGTTAAGGCTCCCAAAAAAGAAATCGCTGCCAAGGTTGGTGAATTGATCGCTAAAGGCGCTCAGGAAGCTGGTATTCAGGCTGTTGTTTTCGATCGTAATGGTTATCTGTATCACGGTAGAATTAAAGAATTAGCAGATGCTGCACGTAACGGCGGCCTTAAATTTTAATGAAGATGGCAGGAGTTAATAATAGAGTTAAATCGACCAACGACTTAGAGTTGAAGGACAGATTAGTTGCAATCAACCGCGTAACTAAAGTAACGAAAGGTGGACGTACTTTTAGTTTTGCTGCTATTGTCGTAGTAGGAAACGAAGACGGTATCATCGGTTGGGGCTTAGGTAAAGCTGGTGAAGTAACGACAGCTATCGCTAAAGGTGTAGAAGCTGCTAAAAAGAATTTGATCAAGGTTCCTGTTCATAAAGGTACTATTCCTCACGAACAGCTTGCTAAATTCGGTGGTGCACAGGTGCTGATCAGACCGGCATCTCATGGTACTGGTGTAAAAGCCGGTGGTGCTATGCGTGCTGTATTGGAGAGTGTTGGTATTACTGACGTTTTGGCTAAATCAAAAGGATCATCAAACCCTCACAACTTGGTAAAAGCTACTATTGCTGCGCTGGGTGAATTGAGAAGTCCGTTTATTGTAGCTCAGAACAGAGGTGTATCTGTAGAAAAAGTGTTTAGAGGTTAATTAGGGAGGAAAAATTATGGCGACTATTAAAATTAAACAAGTTAAGAGTAGAATTAAGTGCCCGAAAGACCAAAAAAGAACACTTGATGCACTGGGCCTGACAAAGTTGAACCGTGTAGTAGAGCATGAAGCTACTCCGGCTATCTTAGGCATGGTTGAGAAAGTGAAACATTTGGTTTCAGTAGAAAAGTAATAATTGGTTGAAAAAATAAATTATAAGATATGAACTTATCAAATTTAAAACCTGCTGAAGGATCTACTAAGACCAGAAAAAGAATCGGCCGTGGTCCGGGTTCAGGATTAGGAGGAACTTCAACAAGAGGTCATAAAGGAGCAAAGTCAAGATCTGGTTATTCAAAAAAGATCGGATTTGAAGGCGGTCAGATGCCTATTCAGAGACGTTTGCCTAAATTTGGTTTCAAGAATATTAATCGTGTTGAATATAAAGCTATCAATATCGCTACATTACAGTTAATGGCTGAATCTCAGAACTTAACTAAAATAGGTGTTAACGAATTGATCGAAGCTGGTTTTATTTCATCATCTCAAATGGTTAAGATTCTTGGTAATGGTAGCCTGACTGTTAAATTAGATGTTGAAGCTCATGCTTTCTCTAAAAGTGCAGAAGCAGCTATCCAGGCCGTAGGTGGAACTGTTGTTAAACTCTAAGTCATGAGAGCAGTTGAAACAATAAAAAATATCTGGAAGATTGAGGATCTGAGAAATCGGATCCTCACCACTCTTTTATTGGTGGCTATATATCGCTTCGGAACGTATGTAGTACTTCCTGGTATTGATCCTCAAGCGTTAACCGCTTTACAGGCGCAGACAAGAGGCGGATTGCTTGCACTGTTGGATATGTTTTCAGGTGGTGCATTCTCTAATGCTTCTATTTTTGCATTGGGTATTATGCCTTATATTTCCGCTTCAATTGTTATGCAGTTGTTAGCCATTGCAGTTCCTTCTTTTCAGAAATTACAGAGAGAAGGGGAGAGTGGTCGTAGAAAGATCAATCAATGGACTCGCTACCTCACAGTAGCTATCCTGTTATTCCAGGGACCGACGTATCTGGTGAACTTAAGTGTTCAGTTGAAGGCTGCTGGTGCAGCTTTACCTCCGGGTATTCTGTTTACTATATCTTCTACTATTATTCTGGCTGCAGGAAGTATGTTTATCTTATGGCTAGGTGAAAGAATTACAGATAAAGGTGTTGGAAATGGTATTTCATTTATCATTTTGATTGGTATCATAGCCCGTCTACCGCATTCATTGTTCCAGGAATTTATTTCAAGAACAAGTGAAAAAACTGGTGGTCTGGTTATGTTCTTGTTTGAAATGCTGTTTCTTTTACTTGTTATTGCCGGTGCTATTTTATTGGTTCAGGGAACTCGTAAAGTGCCCGTACAGTACGCTAAGAGAATTATAGGTAACAAACAATATGGTGGCGCTCGTCAGTATATTCCTTTAAAGGTAAATGCTGCAAACGTTATGCCTATCATCTTTGCTCAGGCAATTATGTTTATTCCTATTTCTATTGTAGGATTCTCCAGTACAGGTGATCAAAGTGGTTTTTGGGCTGCATTTATGGATAATACCGGTTTCTGGTATAACTTTGTATTTGCGGTATTGATTATCCTCTTTACTTATTTCTATACAGCTATCACGATCAATCCGACCCAGATGGCTGATGATTTGAAGAGAAACAATGGATTTATTCCGGGTGTTAAACCTGGAAAAAGTACCAAAGACTATCTGGATACAATCATGGATCGTATTACTCTTCCGGGTGCATTCTTCTTGGCATTGGTAGCTATTATGCCTGCTTTTGCAAGAATCGCTGGTGTGAGTATGGAGTTCTCTCAGTTCTTTGGAGGAACATCTTTGTTGATTTTGGTTGGTGTAGTGTTGGATACATTGCAGCAAGTAGAAAGTCATTTGTTGATGCGTCATTATGACGGTTTGTTGAAGTCAGGAAGAATTAAAGGTCGTACAGGCTCAGTTGCCGCTTATTAATAGGATGATCTATTTAAAAACAGATGAAGAAATCGAGTTGATGCGTTCGGCCAATCAATTGGTAGGCCGGACACTGGGAGAATTGGCAAAGCATATTGCTCCCGGGGTTACAACTCTTCAACTCGATAAGATTGCTGAAGAATTCATTAGGGATAATGGAGCAGTCCCAGCTTTTTTAGGGTATGGTGGTTTTCCAAATTCAATATGTGCTTCTGTAAATGAGCAGGTAGTGCATGGTATTCCTTCCTCAAAAGCAGTTTTAAAAGAAGGTGATGTCATATCAGTTGACTGTGGTACCATATTGAATGGCTTTGTTGGCGATTCAGCTTATACTTTTTGTGTAGGTGAAGTGGCACCGGAAGTGAAGAATTTGTTGAAGACGACAAAAGAATCTCTTTATCAAGGTATTCAACAAGCTGTAGAAGGAAAACGAGTAGGAGATGTTAGTCATGCGGTGCAGACATACTGTGAATCGAAAGGTTACTCTGTTGTAAGGGAACTGGTGGGACATGGTATCGGACGCAAGATGCATGAAGAACCTGAAGTACCCAATTATGGAAGATATGGTTGCGGAGCTTTATTGCGTAGTGGTATGTGCATCTGCATTGAACCTATGATCAATATGGGAAGCAAAAATGTCGTTTTTGAAAAGGACGGTTGGACGGTGCGTACAAAAGACAGAAAATGTTCTGCTCATTTTGAGCATTGTATAGCGATAAGACCCGATGGTCCTCAGATTTTATCTTCATTTGAATTTGTAGAAGAAGTTCTAGGAAATAACGCAATTTAATTTGATTTATATGGCTAAACAAGCAGCTATTGAACAAGATGGAGTTATAGTAGAAGCATTGTCAAATGCAATGTTTCGTGTGGAATTAGAGAACGGACATGAAATTACTGCCCACATATCAGGAAAGATGCGTATGCATTATATTAAAATTCTTCCTGGTGATAAGGTTAGAGTAGAAATGTCTCCGTATGATTTATCAAAAGGTAGAATTGCTTTTAGATATAAATAAAAATAACTAGATATGAAAGTAAGAGCATCTTTAAAGAAGCGTACACCTGAATGTAAGATTGTAAGAAGAAAGGGTCGCTTATACGTAATTAACAAGAAAAACCCTAAGTATAAACAACGTCAGGGATAATTTATTATTTTTGCAAAATAATTAAGTAAGTAATATGGCTATAAGAATAGTTGGTGTAGACTTGCCACAAAATAAAAGAGGAGAAATCGCTTTGACTTATATCTACGGTATCGGTCGGAGTGCTTCAAAATCTATTTTAGAGAAAGCAGGCGTTGATCGTGATATCAAAGTAAAAGACTGGACAGATGATCAAGCTGCAAAAGTACGTGAAGTCATTGGCGCTGAGTACAAGGTAGAAGGTGATCTTCGTTCTGAAGTTCAACTAAACATCAAGCGTCTGATGGATATCGGATGTTACAGAGGTGTTCGTCACCGTATTGGTTTGCCTTTGAGAGGCCAGAGCACAAAGAACAATGCTCGTACTCGTAAGGGTAAGAAGAAAACTGTTGCAAATAAGAAAAAAGCTACTAAATAATAAGAGTTGATATGGCAAAAAAAACAGTCGCAGCAAAGAAGAGAAACGTAAAAGTTGACGCTTACGGTCAAGCTCATATTCATTCTTCTTTCAATAACATTATTGTGTCTCTTGCCAACAGTGAAGGTCAGGTAATCAGTTGGTCTTCTGCAGGTAAGATGGGATTCAGAAGTTCTAAAAAGAACACTCCGTATGCCGCTCAGATGGCAGCACAAGATTGTGCTAAGGTAGCTTATGATCTTGGTTTGAGAAAAGTAAAAGTATTCGTAAAAGGACCGGGTAACGGACGTGAGTCTGCTATCAGAACTATCCACGGTGCCGGAATCGAAGTAACTGAAATCGTAGACGTTACTCCGCTGCCTCACAATGGTTGTCGTCCTCCGAAAAAGAGAAGAGTATAATTAACTATAGTTTCTTGAACATTGAATCCGGAATTGTGAATAGATTGCATAAAGACCTTATCCTCTCTGTAATCGCGGCTGCACGGTTCCAGATTCAGACAGAAAAATTAAAACAATAAAAAAATGGCAAGATATACTGGACCAAAAACAAGAATTGCCCGTAAGTTTGGTGAGGCTATATTCGGACCGGATAAAGTTCTTTCTAAAAAGAATTATCCTCCCGGACAACATGGTAACGCCAGAAAAAGAAAAACTTCTGAATACGGAATTCAGCTTCGCGAGAAGCAAAAAGCTAAATACACTTATGGTGTATTGGAAAAACAATTTAGAAACCTGTTCGACAAAGCGCAGCGTTCAAAGGGTATTACCGGTGAAGTTCTGCTTCAGTTACTGGAAGGTCGTTTGGACAATGTAGTTTATCGTTTGGGTATTGCTCCTACGAGAGCTGCTGCACGTCAGTTGGTTTCTCACCGTCACATTACAGTTGATGGTAAGGTTGTAAACATTCCTTCTTACTCTTTGAAAGCCGGTCAGATCGTTGGTGTTAGAGAGAAATCCAAGTCTTTGGAAGTGATTGCTGATGCATTATCAGGATTCAACCACAGTAAATATCCTTGGATTGAGTGGGATCAGTCTTCTTTAAGCGGAAAATTACTGCATCTGCCGGAAAGAACTGACATTCCTGAAAACATTAAAGAGCAGTTGATCGTAGAATTGTATTCTAAATAATAATTGATTTCCATGGCGATATTAGCATTTCAAAAACCCGATAAAGTATTAATGTTGGAAGCGGACAATTTCTTCGGAAAGTTTGAATTTCGTCCGTTGGAACCCGGCTATGGTATTACTATAGGTAATGCTCTGCGCCGTATTCTCCTGTCGTCGCTTGAAGGTTTTGCTATTACATCCATTAAGATCGAAGGTGTTGACCATGAATTTGGTACAATTCCCGGTGTTATTGAAGATGTAACAAACATTATCTTGAACCTGAAACAGGTACGGTTCAAGCATATTGTAGACGACATAGAGAATGAGAAAGTAAGTATTACTGTTTCGGGTTCGGAAGTGTTCAAAGCCGGTGATATAGGTAAACAGCTGACCGGATTCGAAGTATTGAATCCAGACTTGGTTATTTGCCGTTTGGATCCGAACGCTGGTTTCCAGATTGAATTAACAATAAATAAAGGACGCGGATATGTTCCCGCTGATGAAAATAGAGACCCGAATGCAGACGTTCACGTTATTGCCATCGACTCTATTTATACTCCTATACGTAATGTTAAGTATTCAATCGAGAACTTCCGTGTTGAGCAAAAGACGGACTACGAAAAGTTGGTTCTTGAAATAGCCACAGATGGTTCTATTCATCCGAAGGAAGCGTTGAAAGAAGCTGCTAAGATTCTGATACATCATTTCATGTTGTTCTCAGATGAAAAGATTGCGATCGAGACAGTAGATACTGACGGCAATGAAGAATTCGATGAAGAAGTACTTCACATGCGCCAGTTGCTTAAGAGCAAGCTAGCAGATATGGACCTTTCCGTTCGTGCTTTGAATTGCTTGAAAGCTGCAGATGTTGAAACATTGGGTGAACTGGTTAAATTCAACAAGAATGATTTGTTGAAATTCCGTAACTTCGGTAAGAAGTCGCTCACTGAACTTGATGAACTGCTTGAAAGCCTGAACCTTTCATTCGGTATGGATATCACGAAATATAAATTAGATAAAGAGTAAGTAAAGCGATGAGACATAATAAGAAATTCAATCATTTAGGTCGTACAAATACTCACCGTGAAGCAATGCTGTCTAATATGGCTTCTTCTTTGATCAAGCATAAGAGAATCTTTACGACAACAGCAAAAGCTAAAGCGCTTCGTAAGTTTGTTGAACCTCTGATCACAAAGTGCAAAGAGGATACAACTCACTCAAGACGTGTGGTATTTAGTACTTTACAGGATAAGAACGCTGTAACAGAACTTTTTAAGGAAGTAGCTCAGAAGATCGGTGATCGTCCGGGTGGTTATACCAGAATTATTAAGACTGGTAACCGTTTAGGTGACAACGCTGCTATGTGCTTCATTGAATTAGTTGATTACAACGAAAACATGTTGAAGGATACTACAGCTAAGAAAACTACGAAAACAAGACGTTCTCGTAAGAAATCTACAGCTGCTGAAACAGCTGCTCCGGTTGCTGAAGCTCCTGCAGCAGAAGCAACAGAAGAAAAAGCTGCAGAATAATTTCTGTAACTTATATACGATACAAAAACAGCCGACATTCTTATGCCGGCTGTTTTTGTATATAAACAAATTAATTTATTTGTTTACTTACTTGATATTTTTTAAAGCTTCCTGCGCTGTAGCATTAGATGGATCGATTGATAAAATCTTGTTCCAGTAAATTTTGGAGTTATCCATATCTTGTTTCAAGTAATAATAGTAGCCCAGGTAACGGTAACATTCGGTTAATTCATTGCTATATTTCTCTTTGTTTTTTTCAAGAATGGGAATGCAAGACTCGTAATAGGGTTTGGCTAAACCCTGTTCTGTCTCGGGGTCCAGTTGAGATTGTGTACGTGCCTGCCATAGGCTACCAAGGTGGCTATCCGGTACACGTTCTTTTACAATAGCAAATAAGCTATCAGCTTTGAACAGGTACTTTTGTGCTGCAATACTATCTTTTGCAGCTGCTGTATAGTAATATTTACCTAATTGATAGTAATCAGCAGCTTCCGATTCTTCTCCCAGCGCCTCTATATACTGCGTATAAGCCTTGATGGCCTCAGCATTATTTTCGCTGTTACTATAAACTTCAGCAAGGTCCTTATAGATTTCTGTATGCGAAGAACTTTCTTTTATAGCTTTCTGTAATGCATCTGCTGCCTGATCATATTGTTTTGCTTTATTCAACAGGCGACCGTAATATAAATAGTCCTGCCAGATATATTTAGCATCCGGATTATTGAAGAAAGTCTCTATTTCTTCCAGTCCTTTTTCGTAGGCTTTGCTTTCGTAATCATTATAGATGGCCAGACGTTTCAATAAAAAGTTATCAGGGTCAATAGCTTGTCCTTCACTGATTATTTTACCGGATTCAGCGTATTGTTTATTGAAGAACAAAGCAGAGGCATAATGAACCAGATTGTCTGTTGAGTAAAGACCTCCTGCCATGTAGGTTTTATAAGCTGCTACAGCTTTAGGATAATTCCCTTGTAATGAATAGATGTTTCCCAAATGGCAGTACGCCGGCAAGTAATCCGGATAGTTTGAAATTACTTTCTGAAGCATTTCTATTGATAATGTTGGAGTGACTCCCTGATATACGTTTGCATATTTGATATAAGCTTCCTTACAGGCCGGATCGAAGTGGATAGCTTGTTCATATCTTCCGGCGGCATCTCCTGGTTTATCTTTGCTGATAAGTAAATCGCCTTCATACAAATAAATGGCGGGGTCGTTAGCATTATATTTCTTTGCATTATCGAGAGCCGCCTGGGCTTCTGCCTCCATTCCGTTCATTGAGTAGGCTTTAGCAATAGCGACATAAACAGAAGCATCTTTTTTATTGATTTTGATTGCTGCATCAAATGCTTTTTGCGCAGTAGATTTATCTGTTTTGAGTAGCACTTTACCTTCACCTACTTTATTATAGGCATAATCAGGAAATGTCGTCCATCCTTTCTGGTAATTAGCCAAAGCTTCGGAAGTTTTATTTTCATCAAAAGCAATTTCTCCCAGATAGTATAAAGCTTCAGCCTGTTCGGCAGGAGAACTGCTCAGCTGTTTCTCAAAAAGCCAGCTTGCTATAGTTGGTTCGCCGGCTTTGTAAAAGTCAATGCCTTGCCGGTTATCTGCGTAAACGGCAATAGCGATAAAACTTAAAAGGATTATATATAAATTCTTTTTCATGACTGTAAATATTTATAGGGTTTATAACTGGTCTCTGACATTTACCAACCTTACAGGTTGTGTAGCCGGAAGAATACCTGATTTAAGAATGATCCGCTGTCCCCGGTCGCTAGCTATGAAAGTTGTAAAACCGGAAGCCAGGCCCATGCGGGGTTCTGATAATATCAGATAAACAGGCCTGCTCATCGGATACTTTTTCATTGCAATATAGGCCTGATACGGTTTAAAACTATTTGTTGCAGTGGCATGCCTGTAAGGACTGACTGCCATTACTTTTATATTCTCAGAAAAACTCATGTTGCTTGTATCGGACGGATTACTGATCCAGTTTACTCCGATGATACCTAACGCTCCACGGTTTTGGGATACATAGTTTATTACTTGCCGGTTTTCTTTCATTGCATGTAAATCCCCGGAAAATGATTTTCCGTTACAGATTGAATCGATAGCATAGCGTACAGTTCCGGAATTAGGGTTATCGAATACAACTTCGATCCTTCCCGATTGGTTATCGGAACTGAGTTCTTTCCATTCTTTTATTTTTCCCGTCAGTATGTCTCTCAATGCAGGGATACCAATCAGAGAATCTGTATTTTGTTTATTTACAATCAATGCAATGGCATCTGTTGCTATTTGAATGTTTCTGGGGAATAATTTTTTAGTGTTCATAAATTCCGTCTCTTCTTTGGTTAGCGGGCGTGAAGTAATGGCCAGCCGGATACTATCGCGCAGCAACCTGTTGATAGTTTCTGTTTCACCGGAAAAGTAAGGAACAATCCCGGCTTCCTTATAAATACTTTCGAAAACGGCGATTTCTTCTTCTACGACAGGGGCAAAGCAGCCATCGGAAGCTATAGCGATAACGCCACTGGTCGGAGTATCGTCCGGAGTTTCTGTTTTCTTGTTTCCGCAAGAAACCAACAGAACTATACATACTGTTATATAGAATAAACTTTTCATCGTTTGCTGTCTTTTATGAGCCTGTAACCTCTGAATAAAGTGTAGCAGAAGAACAGAATACCAACTGTTATTCGCATAGGGAATGACATATTCTCATTAAACAAGTTAGTGAAAACCAGCAGGAAAGTCATTCCGAGGTATATCATGACCATGAATATACCCCAGACAAACTTCATATTTATACACTTTACCTCCATCTTATTGTAATTTAAATCGTACCGGAACTGTAAAGTAGACCGGTACCGGTTTACCATTCTGTTTCCCCGGAACCCATTGTGGCAGAGACTTGATAACGCGTAATGCTTCTTTGTCGCAAGCCGGATCCAATTGCCTTAGAACTTCCACTTTCGTGATCTCTCCCGTTGGGCTTACAACGAAGCGGAGGGTAACTGTTCCCTGAATACCATTTTCGGCAGCGATTACCGGGTATCTCAAATGTGTACTAATGAACTTCAGTAAAGCCTCGTTTCCACCAGGGAATTGCGGCATTTGTTCAACGGCAACATAAGGTTCGGTTTCTTCTTCAATCACTTCCTTGTTGTCTTTCAGGTCTGCAATGTCGATGGCATCTTCACTTTCGGAACCTTTTACGTCTGCCACTGAGATAGCCAGTTTTGAGGTTGTCAGTTCTTCCTGTGTCTTGATTTCCTCTTCCTCCCTTACATCTTTATCCGCCTTAATAACAGGAGGGGTAAATTTGATTGTACTTTTCAGTACGGGAGGAGGTGGAGCCTCTAAATTACGGATTTGATTTTCTTCCGGTACCTTCGTTTCCATTTGCAGGTTGGAAAGTGTCGTTACTTCCAGTACCTGCTCTTTGGCGTGCTGGGGAATAACCGATTTGATCAAAACCGGGATTGTCATGACCAGAATAGCTCCGATAGCTACAATGATCAATGCGCGGATATGTCTGCCGGAAGAATTTTTACGCAACTCGTATGCTCCGTAGTCTTTATTCTTCCCGTTGAAGATCAATTCGCACCACTCCGGTGAATTCAGATTTATATTGTTCATATTAATCATGATCGTTCTTTTTTATTGGTGATACGAATTATTTTCTTTTAGGGCCGGCATTAGCCTCTGCTATTTGTTTAGCGAGTTCTCCGCCGCTTTTCAGGTTGTCGACCAGAAATTTATCTCCGTCGGTTATATCGACGATTGCATATTTACCAATATTGCATATCTGCATTTCGTCGAGCGCATCTACCAGGTCTTTATAAGAAGCATCGTCGGTCGCCTTGATCAGTACGACCGGGGCATCTTTGCCTCCTTTTATCTCTGTAGCCTGCTTTTTAAACTCATCTTCGGATATTTCTTTGTTTAGCTTTTTCACTTTCAACTCCGATATTTGTTGTATAGCGTCGGAATTGCGTTCCAGTAGGATGTTACGTAATCCGGTAGGAGAAAAATCGGTTGTTTTCAGTGATTCTACATGTTCATAATCCGGTTCACCGAAATAGTAGTACACCTTGCTGTCTTCACCCAATATAAGGGTGATGGCTTTAGAGGCTTTCACTTTTGTCTGTTCGGCTTCCGTGACATGGTCTTTCGACGGCATACTGATCTCCATGGTCTGCGGCTTACTCAGCGAAGTACAAAGCATGAAGAACGTGATCAGCAACATATTCATATCCACCATCGGCGTAAAGTCGACACGGATATTGACTTTCTTTTGTTTGCCTTTCTTGCCGTCGCCTTTTCCTTTATCTGTATTTACTTCTGCCATACTGCTTGTTGTTTAAACATTGTCGGGCACATTCTTGAGAGTTGTTATGAGATTATATCTGTTTTCTCTCAGGTCCTGCAATGTGTTCATTATATTTTTGATTTTAGGATACGGCGTCTGTTGGTCGGCTTTGATGGCGATCACCAGGTCGCGGTTCACTTCGCGGGCATGTTGTACCCAGGCTTTGAATTGGTTGTTCGTGCTATCGGCAGGGATTCCGTAATTCTGCGTCAGACGGTCTTGTTCGGAAGACGGAAGATTCAGAAATTCCTGCATATTCTGGATAGGAACACCGAAGGAAGGAAGAAGGCTGAATTCGTATATTTCTTTGTCGCTGAAGTTAATACCGTAGTCTTGTCCCAGTTTCTTTAATACGTTTGCCTTATCCTCTTGTTTGTCCATGCTCATAAATACTTTCCCTTCCGGATCTACCAGGATGGAAAGAATATTCGTTTCCGGTATTTTTATTTCGGAAACGGAAGCCGGAGTAGTAACCACGACCGGTTCTTTCTGGATGAAGGTAGATGTCAGCATAAAGAAAGTAAGCAGTAACACCGTTACATCACTCATCGCCGTCATGTCGATGAATGTGCTTTTTCGTTTTACTATAATCTTAGGCATATGTTTCAGTGTTTAGCCGCAAATGTTTGTACGATAGAGAAACCTATTTCATCGATGGCATAGGTGATATTATCTATTTTACTGGTGAAATAGTTGTACGAGATAATAGCCATGGCACCGGTGGCGATACCTAAGGCCGTATTGACCAGAGCTTCGGAAATACCGGTCGACAATGCTACCGAGTCGGGAGCTCCGGCATTGGCCAGGGCGGCAAACGAACGGATCATACCTAGTACGGTTCCAAGCAACCCGAACAGAGTTCCCAATGTCGAGATTGTAGCAATAACCGGCAGGTTCTGTTCCATAGACGGTAATTCCAGTGCCGTGCTCTCTTCGATCTCTTTCTGTATGATGACCATCTTTTGTTCTTTGGTCTGATCCGCCCTGTTTTCTACATCAGCGTAACGGGTCAATGCGGCGTTAACCACATTGGCCACAGAACCCTGCTGTTCTTTACAAGCCTTTTGAGCTGCGTCCAGATTCCCGTCTTCAAGGTCTTTTTTTATAGTACGTACAAATCCTAGCAGGGCTTTTTTCCCTTTAGACCGGTTGATGGCAATAAAACGTTCTACACTCAAGGTGATTACAGTAAGTAAAAGAGTGATAACAACGGGGACAATGAAACCTCCCTTATAAATCGTACCAGCATAGTTGCCGGGAAGCGGATGATTATCCGGATTATTATCCATGAAGTTGGAAGGATTGCCCAGTACGAAATGAAAGAAGCATACTGCCAGGATAAAGCAAATGATAATGACGATGCCGGCTGAAACGCCATTAGATGTTTTCGATATAACAGATTGATTTGTTTTCATAATTTTGATATTATTAAAGAGATAAAAAACAGAAAATAATAGTCTTAGTGTACAAAAAAGGAAATGCACACCCGAATCATGCCGTATTCGAAGGCATAATCAACAATTATAAATGTCTTATAATAATATCAAATAATGAGTTTTCGCAAAACGTAGATCCATTGATTTCCGCATTTGCGAAGCGAGAGGTAGTTTATTGTATGGATAATAGATAGTGTCTCCGATATTTTATATTGTGAGGCCTGCTCTTTCAACTTCAAGAGAAGAAGACTCTTATTGCTGTTCGATAATTTGAATAGCCGTTCGTAGTTATCGAAAGCCGGTTTGGTACGTGCAGTTATATCAAGAGACTCAAGAGGGATTTTTCCTAATTCAAACTGTTTTAATTTATTATCGTAGGAGAGGCTCTTTTCTTCGCCATTAAGGTTACATGGTTGAATCATCTCTTCGTTGTCGATATTAAACGCAATCTCCTGCCCTGTAAAGATCAGGATAAGGAGTGTTAATATGGACAGAACTTTCTTCATGATTCGACAATAAACTTTTTATGTTAAAACATTTTGTTAATGCAAAAGGTTGTAACTTTTTAAGAAAAAATGCCTGTTGATTCGGGGGATAAATATAGATAAAGTATAGTATTCAAAAAGGCAGTCCTCTATTTATTCATTGAAAATCTTTATAAGGGTTTGGCAACAATCTTAGTGAACCGTTTGTTATATTTGTACTGAGTGAAAAAAATACAGAATACTAAATATTTAGGTTATGAAAATTGAAAAAGTAATAGGTAGAGAGATTCTTGATTCCCGTGGTAACCCGACAGTAGAGGTAGATGTGCTTCTTGAATGCGGCGCTTTTGGTCGTGCTGCCGTTCCATCCGGTGCTTCTACTGGTGAAAATGAAGCAATAGAACTGCGTGACGGTGATAAAAAACGCTACGGAGGCAAAGGTGTACTGAAAGCTGTGGATAATGTTAACAATGTAATTGCACCGGCTATCATCGGAATGAGTGCATTGAACCAACGTGCAATCGACCATAAACTGCTTCAGTTGGACGGAACAAAGACAAAGTCGAAACTCGGTGCCAATGCCATGTTAGGTGTTTCGCTGGCCGTAGCTAAAGCAGCTGCCAGTTATCTCGATTTACCGTTATATCGTTATATAGGCGGAACAAATACGTATGTATTGCCTGTTCCGATGATGAATATTATCAATGGCGGTTCGCACAGTGATGCTCCGATAGCATTTCAGGAATTTATGATTCGCCCGGTAGGTGCAAAGAGTTTCCGTGAAGGCTTGCGTATGGGAGCAGAAGTATTCCATGCCTTGAAGAAGGTGTTGCACGACCGCGGACTGAGTACGGCAGTTGGTGACGAAGGTGGTTTTGCTCCGGCTCTCAACGGTACGGAAGATGCTTTGGGTTCTATTATGGCCGCTATTAAAGCTGCCGGATACGAACCGGGTAAAGATGTGACAATCGCTATGGACTGTGCTGCTTCCGAGTTTTACGATAAGAAGGGTATCTACGATTATTCGAAGTTTGAAGGTGCCCACGGTGCCAAACGGACTGCTGCCGAACAGGTGGCTTACCTGTTGGATTTGGTTAACAAATATCCGATCGACTCTATCGAAGACGGTATGGACGAAAACGACTGGGAAGGATGGAAGCATCTTACCAAAGCTTTAGGTGACCGTGTTCAGTTGGTTGGTGACGACTTGTTCGTAACTAATGTTGAATTCCTGAAGAAAGGTATCGAAGAAGGCTGTGCCAACTCTATCCTGATTAAAGTAAATCAAATCGGAACATTAAGTGAAACACTGGATGCTATTGAAATGGCTCACCGTAACGGCTATACTTCAGTGACGTCGCACCGTTCCGGTGAAACGGAAGATGCAACAATTGCCGATATCGCCGTAGCTACTAATTCAGGACAGATCAAAACCGGTTCATTGAGCCGTTCGGATCGTATGGCTAAGTACAATCAGTTGCTTCGTATCGAGGAAGAATTGGGCGATTTGGCTGTTTATGGCTATAAGACGTACAAAAAATAATTCTGACACTTACAGAATCAGATGTAATAGACTGAAGGGCTGCCTCCCAAAGAGGCGGCCTTTTTGTGTTTATGTCCCTTACCTTTATCAGAAAGGCTAGTTGCAACTACCCCGGAGGTTATTTATTTCTAATCGAAAGCATATTATATCTTGTCTTTTTCACGACCGTCGCAAAGCTTACCGACGGACGTTAGCAAGCTTATCCACGTCCGTCGGTAAGCTTTGCGACGGCGATGGAAAAGAGAATGAGTCATATCTTTTATAGTAAAAGACAGTATGCTATGCAGGAATAGTCAGTAGGGGGAGCGATAGATGACAGGCAGATAAAAGGTGAATGGTTTTTATTCGAATTAATGCATGTGAGAGATGAAATAGCCGGAGCAAAAAAAATCTCTTTACTCCGGCTATTCTATTTTATACTATTATAATTGAGCGAACCATTCACGGATAGCATCAATCAATATCTGATTTTCAGCACTTGTTTGGGTGGACAGGCGGATGTATGTTTCATCCAGTCCGCGGAAGTTGGAGGCATCACGAATCAGGATTCCATTCTTCTCCCACAAGTATTTCTTTAGTTCTGCCGCTGTGCCTTTCTTTAGGCGGACAAGGAAGAAGGTTGTTGAAGTAGGAATGACTTCCAGGTTATCGAATTTGCTTAACTGATAAATCAATTCGGCTGTTTCACGCTGCCACTTACGGATAGGCAAAGTAAACTGGGCCGGATGAATCAGGATATATTTACTGGCTTCAAGCGCAATAGCGTTTACCGACCAGGGGATGATATACTTATTTACTTCGGCTGTTATTTCTGGAGAAGCCACCAGGTAACCGATACGTAATCCCGGAATGTTGTAGGCCTTAGAGATAGACTGGATAAGAATCAGGTTTGGGTGATTCTTAACGTCTGAAGGCTTTAGCATATCTTCGGTGGTAAAGGCAACATAAGCCTGGTCGATGATGAATTTTGTATTGCGGTTGGCTGCAATCAACCGGAGTAATTCCGTACGATGAATCAATTTACCATCCGGATTGTTAGGATTGCATATCCAGCAGAAATCCTGTCCTTCCAGAGAAAGCTCCGAAAGGTCGTCGGAGGTTGGGAAGAAATTTATCTCGTGTTCGTGTAGGCGGCAGGCATCTTCATACTCAGAGAAGGAAGGAACGGCAATCGTTGATTTAGCCCCTCTCCAAGCCTGTGCCAACAGATAGAAGGCGGTAATCGAACCATTGGTTACAACTACATTTTCTTCTTTTATCTCATACCGGCGGGCAAGCAACCTTTTAAGTGAAGCAGCATCCGGTTCCGGATAACGTGTCAGTTTACTGAAATGCTCATTGAGATGTTCCTTGAGTTTATCGAGGTTAGCACCGTGCCATACGTTAGAACTGAAGTTAATCTTTACTTCGTTCTGCGAATTGTAAAAGTCATCACCGTGTCCGAATAGCATACTTTATTTGTTTTATGTAATTAATGTTGTTCTAAAAGGTGGTGCAAAAATACTAATCTTTTTGGCTTTTCCTATCAATTGCCTTATAGATTGCATCCTGTATTCGTTTGCGGATATCCAACTGGCTGAGTTTATTATTGGCACGCGACGGATTGACCCTGTTACAAAGGAAGATATAAAGCAACTGGTTGTCTGGGTCTACCCAGAAACAAGTCCCGGTGAAGCCGGTGTGTCCATAGACGGAAGGTGGCGTCAGGCTGCTGCAAGGAGAACCTTTATGTGTTCCCGGGGCAGGCTTGTCGAAACCCAGTCCGCGGCGGCTTGTCGGGCTTTTACTTTGGGTGAAAAGACGACAGGTTTCTGTTGATAAGTATTGTTCGTTGCCATAAGTGCCCTGATTAAGGAAAAGCTGTAATACTTTCGCCAGGTCATTGGCATTCGAAAACAGGCCGGCATTGCCGGAGACGCCCCCCTGGAAAGCGGCAGCTTCATCGTGCACATAGCCACGAAGTAACTGGCGGCGTACGAACTGGTCGTTCTCGGTCGGGACAATCTGAAGGCTGTCTATTCTTTTCAGCGGGTTATAAGTGGTGTGCCAGGCTCCCAGCCGGCTATAAAAGTCGTTATGCAACAGCTGGTCCATCGGTTGCTTCATCTGGTTTTCCACCATCATTTTCAGCATGATGAAGTTGACGCAGCTATACACATATTTGCCGCGTGTTCCGAGGCGGGAGTCTTTTATTTCCTGCATGATACTGTCTTTGAAGGAATCGTGCAGGTAGAAGTTGCGGGCTACCTCGGTGGTGAATCCCGGTTTCTTCTCAGTAGAAACCAGGTCGGGCAGATAGTTGAAATCATTGCGTACGTATGTTTTGGCATCGAAGCGTACCGGATGGGTAGCGTTCTTTACACTGCTGTAAAGGCTGCCTTTGTAACTATCCTTATCGATGGCATTCAGATAGAAATTGATTGTGGAGACAACTCCTGACTGATGGTAAAGCAATTCTTTTATATTCAGGTCTTTCTTGTTGGAACCTTTCAGTTCGGGGAGAAAGTCCGCTATTTTATTATTGAGGGTGAATTTCTTTTCATCGTACGCTTTCATTACGGCAAGTAAGGTCCCGGCCGCTTTGGAGGCAGACGCCAGGTCGTAGACGGAATTTTCCTGTACCTTCCGGCTTTGGTCGTAGTCAAAGTAACCAAAGGCCTTGTCGTAAATAATCATACCGTCTTTGGCAACCAGCACCTGGCAACCCGGATAGGCATTTTCTTCAAGTCCTTCTTCTGCAATGGATCCGATTACATCGAGGCGTATGGGATTGGCTCCGACTTCCTCCGGTTCGTGATAACCTAACCGTGTTTTTTCCGTGAAGATACCGGCTCCGGCATGGAATACGCCTGGGATGGTAACCGGTAGTTTGCCTTTAGCTGGAATCCCCCCGAAGATAACCTGGGCGGCATATTCCTGAGCAAGAGGCGTTCCTTCGTATCCCATCACTACCGCCTTCGCTTTCATAATGGAACTTTTATATTCCTTACAGAAATAGGGCAGGGTAAAGAAGGCATAAACGAGCTCTTTCTTAGTCGCCAGCTGGCGAAGTTGCAGGCTTTCAGGGATGCGGACTGTGTGTACGCCGCAGATGATTACATCGTATTTCTCCAACTGTCTGTAAACATGTTGGATTTGTGCAGCTGTTGAACTACGGCTGATGCTGAAGCAGGCAATACTGTCGTAACGTCCCAGCATTTCCTGAAATTCATTTCCGGCAGGCGAACCGATTGACAAGGCGGCAATCTTCTTTTTATCCAGCTGTCTGAGCGGGACCATGTCGGATTCGTTCTTTAATAATGTAATTGCTTCTGCATTGAGTTTGGCGGCCAGCCAGGCTGCATGCGGTGAGTTCAGCCGTTTGCTTAATCCTTTCGTTTCAATCGGTCGGTATTTATCCAGTCCGGTAATATATTTATACTGGAGTATCTTGATACATTTGGCTTCGATATCCTCTATGGATAAAATACCTTCGTCGATCGCTTCTTTCACTGCTGTGAAATCGTTAATCGGGGCAGCCGGGGCCAGCAATATATCATTCCCAGCCAGTAATGCTTTTACTGACGGATTATCCGATTTTTTAGTCGTAGCACCTTTCATGGCCAGCGCGTCTGTGAAGCAAAGGCCTCTGAAACCAAGTTCTTCCTGCAACAGTCCTGTTACAATCGGACGGGAAAAGGAGGAAGGGAGATTACGGGTTTTATCCAGTGCCGGAACATAAAGATGTCCGGTCATAACTCCGGCATAACCATCATAGATGTAACGTTTGAAAGGATACAATTCAACGCTGTCCAGGCGTGCCCGGTCATGATGGACGGCAGGCAATGTATTATGCGAATCATCCGAAGTATCGCCATGCCCCGGGAAATGTTTAGCTACAGAGATGATACCGGCAGTTTCCAATCCGCGAGCATAGGCTATTCCTTTATCGGCAACGGCACGGGGATTCTCTCCGAACGAACGGAGGCCGATTACCGGGTTATCGGTATTACTATTTACATCTATATCGGGGGCAAAGTTGATTTGAATGCCCATCTCTTTGCATTGGCGGGCTACTTCCTTTCCGTATTCGGTAATCAGTTTATCATCTTCGATAGCTCCCAGCATCATGTTTTTAGGGAAACGGGTCGTTCCGCTAAGGCGCATAGACAAGCCCCATTCTCCGTCCAGCGAAACGAACATCGGGACACGTGACGCTTTTTGCAACCGGTTGGTTACTTCAGCCTGGGTAACAGGATTCCCTTTATGAAAGAGGATTCCTCCGAGCTTTATTTCATTGACGTATCGCATAAGCCGCTGCATGGTGCGGTTATCCGATTTCGGTTCGGAAATCACCATAAAGAGTTGCCCGATCCGTTCATCGTAACTCATCTTATCAAACACAGAATCAACCCAATGATTCATTTTTGCCTGATCGACGTTACGGTACATATTAGGAATAGTCTGTGCTTTGGCCGTTAGTAAACACACAGAACATAACAGCATTGTAAGTATCTTCCTCATCTTCACGTTATCATTATTATCCACCAAAAATAAGAAAATAAGCTGAATTATGAATTTTAGCTTTGATATCTTTTTCGTATTAAGGTTATTTGTATCTTTGATGCAAAACAATAAAACAAGTCGTTATGCCTATACAATTTAAGATACATAAACTGGGTGCTTTGAAGAATACCACTTTTGAGTACAAGCCTTTTATGATCTTTTCGGGAGATTCGGGATTAGGGAAAAGCTATGCTGCTTTTTTGTCTTATTTTTTTGTTAATTCAATGATGGGAGAGGCGGCATTAGTTTCTTTTATAGAAGAGGTGTTAGGTAAAAATGCTTCAGAAATAAATCAACTTAATCAATATAATATAACTATATCAGCTCAACAGTATAAAAAATGGTTGAATAAGAATGCTTCTCGTTTTATTGGATATTTGATAGGAAATGAAGGCTTGGAAGCAGAAGTAGAAATAGACGTTAATTTCCCTAATTTTACAATTGGATATAAGCTGGTAGAAGACACTGGAGAAAAAGACATAATAACTTATTTGAATGGCAATGAAGGAAGTCCTTATAAAAAAACTCGGCCTAATATAAACCTTTTGGCTATTATAAGTCAAGGATATTTATCTGAGTCACTTTTAAATATAGGTTATCAGAGAAATATGCTTTTGCCGCCAGCCAGAGCTGCTTTAATGGGAGCTAGTATAAGTGCAACGAATGCTATAATGAGTATTGGAATGTATAAAGAGTTTGTAGAGGTACTGGATTTGGTTCTTTCTGCTTCGTATAATGAGACTCTTTGCCCTCCTTATTTGTTAGATGCGATATCAGATATATTAAAAGGAAACCTGGTCAGGCAAGACGGACGGCTTTATTATGAGTTTAATGGAACAAAATTACCTATTAGTGCGGCAGCTTCTTCAATTAAAGAGTTAAGTCCTTTATTTTTGTTGTTGCAGCGATATCGGGCGGCAGAACTGTCGGTTTTAATAGAAGAACCTGAAGCTCATCTTCATCCCCGGATGCAAATAAAAGTGGCAGATCTGATTGCTCATGCAGTGAACGATGGTGCTTCTTTTCAGGTAACAACACATAGCGACTATTTTATGGGGAGAATAAATGACTTATTGAAGCTACATTACATTAAGTCGAATGTATCGGCAGAAGATTATAATGCTTTATGTAATCAGAACGGGCTTGATGGCGAGTTAACTCTTAACCCTGATAAACTAGGTGCTTATTATTTTAAGAGAAGGGAAGACGGAAGTGTAGAGATTATAACACAGGAACCTTCTAAAGGTATTCCGTTTGATACTTTTTCTGATGTAGTACAACAAACAACTACCGTTTCGTTTGCTTTGGATGATTTTATAGAAGAACATAATTTATAGCTTTATGATAGATAAACTTAAAACCTTATTTAATCCTGACTTTATTTGTGAATATACAGGAGCAGTTACAATCGAAGAAGAAGATCCGCAGGCGAAGGTGCGGTCCGTCCGTCTTGAGAATGGAGATTTTATCTATTTAAATAAAAAGATATTAGATCAGATGAATTTACTGTTCAAACAAAAAGACGATCGTTTCTCTTTATGCAAAGGATGTGACGGAGTGCTTATTTATCATTGTGCGAAAGAGAAATATTTAATTTGGGTTGAATTGAAAAGTAAATATACTTATGATAATATCATAAAGGCGGAAAGTCAGATAGAGGCAAGTTATGCAAAATTGTTTATGTTGCTGCACTCTTTTGATGATTTTGTGAAAGAAAATTATAAGTGTTGTGCTTTGATTATAGCTTTAGAACCGGATATTGAGACATTATCAAAGCTCACTAAAAAGGCTCAGATTATGTCTGGTTATTGTAAAGAACGTTTTTGTATCAAATTGTATAATGCCAAAGACTCTGGTTTGATATTGAAACATGATATATCTTTACTAAAAAATTTACCATTGAAGATGGACTATAAATTTGATGAGTTACCCATTTTCTTTATTCCTTATTCAGAAAAGAGTATTGATATAAGGAAGTATCTTTGATTTTCGAATGAATTTTCCCCCTACAATTTGCGTATCAAATAAATCTTTCGTTACTTTGCATCCGCTTTGCGCAATCTCTGTCGGGAGAAGTAGCCCGTTAAATTGCGTTTCATTTAAAATTACAATTAAAAAGCTATAAAACAATGGATTTAATTAAGATTGCAGAAGAAGCGTTTGCTACAAAGAAGGAATATCCTTCATTCAAGAGTGGTGACACTATTACAGTAGCTTACCGTATTAAAGAAGGTAACAAAGAACGTATCCAGCAGTACAGAGGCGTTGTTATCCGTATCTCAGGACATGGTGACAAAAAACGTTTTACTGTTCGTAAGATGTCTGAGAACATTGGTGTAGAAAGAATTTTCCCGATCGAATCACCGTTCATCGAAAGTATCACTGTAAACAAACTGGGTAAAGTACGCCGTGCTAAATTGTATTACCTGCGTGCTCTTACAGGTAAGAAAGCAAGAATCAAAGAAAGAAGATTCTAATCCTTCGGGATTTAATTGCCATACAAAAAAGCCATCCGATTCGTTTTGGGTGGCTTTTTTGTATGGATATATTATTTGAGTGTCGCTATAATAACAGCTGGATTTTGGTCGTTTGTCTGTTGTCGCCAACTGATCAGGCTATTTCCGTCATCCGACATCACCTGAGGGAAGAAATAGTTATTTGATATGCCTTTCATATAATCGGGGAGCGGATCGCCGTCTTCTCCCAGTATTTTAAGATCTTCATCAGATAATGTCAGCATGACACTTCGGGTACTTTTATTTTGGAAGTTATAGAAATTAGTACTATGCATCATTTGTTGTTTTACCATGTCGGTGAAAGTGACAGTGAAAACGAGATAATCACTACCCTCTCCCAAGAAACTGACAAACGGCATTTCTGTAAAAAGTCGGTTCTGTAGTTCTTCTATTGATTTGTAGCTATACCGGAGAGTTTCTTTGGATGGCCATTTCCCGAAATCTATATGATAGGCCGGAACCAGCAGATGTTTTTTTGTATCTACTTGATAGATTGTATCGCAAAGGAGCTTTTTCAACAACAATTTGCCATTATGATCGAAAAATTTGCCTTCTCCCGGCGCAAACCAGCTTGCCTCAGAGGTGTATTGTTCGGTGTAGGGGACAGTTGCCTGTAATCCGTTTTTGTCAAAGAACTCCAGACAGATCTTTTCATCTCCTTTGAAGTTGGATTTGAAGCCGACGAAATTACCATTATCCAGCGGTTGGAATTCAAAATAGAAATTAGCTGGCGATTTGATTGTTTCCAGACATTTACCATCCGGTGAATATACATTTACTTTACCTGCAAAATCAAGTACATATATTTTGTTGTCTTTCACCTTAATGACATTGGCTCCTTTGGTTACTTCGCCCGGTCCTTCACCTATTCGGTAGACCTGATTTAAGAACTTACCAAACCTGTCAAACAAACGGCCATCAATTAACAGGTTATTATCAAATAAATGGAGATTGTAGATATCACGTATCAACAGCGAATCGTTTGTTTCCAACTGGACGATTTCGACAGATTTGGCAAAATCGCGGATGGGTACTTCAGAAGGGTTTTCCATTTGCTGTCCGATATTGACGACGTCTATACTGGAGTGAAGGTCGGATTTCTGTGTGCAGGATATGATTATTCCCAGAAAAGAAATAAAAAGAATAACATGTACTTTCATAACATTGTTGATTTGAGTTTATAGTTCATATCGCAAAAGTACAGGAACAAAAAGGATGTTCTGAGAATCACACCTTGACAAATGTGTTTTGTTAAACAGTTGAAATACTAATTGTTACAAAATAAAATGGAGTAACTGACCGGACAACATTCAAAACTCCTGAAGGAAAGAATCGAGATTTGTATCCCCATTCAGTCCTATTCGCTTCTTAATCCGGTTCTTTGATTTGGTGATAGCTGCTGGCGTATTGTTGAAGATGATGCTTAACTCTTGATTGGTTAGTCCGGCTTTCAATAGGCAGCAGGTTTCTATATCGTGTTTGGTCAATTCTTGATAAGTAGTCTGGAGGCGGGTGGCAAACTGACGATAGAGTTTATCTGTAATGCGGCAAAGATGTTCGTGCTCTTTTTCTCCGATAAAGACATAGGACGGTTCTGCCTTCAGTTTTATAAATAAGTTGTAACCTTCATCAGATACGGAAAGATGTGTCCTTTCTGTTTCCGTTTTTTGTTTTTTCTGTTCCCGGACTGCTAAATGTTGCTTTAGTTCCTCATTCTGTATTTCAAGGAGGTAGATTTGCTGTTCCAGTTCGGCCGACTTTTGTATGGAAGCGGTCGTTTCAGTGGATGATTTCCGCATCTTTTCCAGTTCTATGTGATAGTGTTTCAGGATTTCTTCATTACTGGATAACTGTTTCTTTATTTGTTTCAAGGCTTGCCTGATCTTTTTATGGCGGAAGTAAAAATATGTACTTGCGAGTATTAATAATATAATAAGAGGCAAAAGAACTGTGTGCCATCTGAGGTTTGTGTCCGGTTGGAGGATGGCTATAGGATTCTTTTTTAGCCGAGCTATGACTAATATATCGTTTCCTCTGTATGACATCAGGTAACGTCCGTCTGTCGACATTTGTTCCGGAAAGAAATTATCCCAATTGACTGAAGGAGGGGTATATTGGGTAGAATCATATAAGAGTTGACTATCCTTCCCCATATCTTTCAATGACATTTTAAGTTCCATGCTGTAAACCTTTTTGGTTTTCCTGTCATAGCAGTGCGTTGCGTATATTTGTTTTTGTTGTTCATAGGAACTGTATACGGTGGTGAACCAGCAGGTTGAGTTGTGTTCTCCTAATAACATGATATAAGGTGTATAACGGAATAGTTCGAATTCCGGATTTTCCAGTGAGTAACGCAAAGATTCATCTCCCCGCAACGAGTCCAGTTCCAGCAGATAAGCCGGTTCGATGTTATGCGTAGCAGACGAAACCTGATAAATCGTATCGTTCAGTAACTCTTTCATTAATAAAGAATGAGGAGTTCTTACAAAATGGCCGTCTTTCCTGAAAAAGAAGTAGTTTTTGGGTTCAGTGTATTCTTTTTGGTAGGAGAGTCTGTTGAAGATAGTATCTTTCCCATAGAATATCATTCGGTCTTTCTCATTCCCTTTATAGTTGATGCGGTATCCGACAAATTCCTTTTCATTCAGGACTCCTATTGTACTTAGAAAATCGATAGGGCATAGAAAGGTTTCCAAAAATTGTCCGTCTAGTGTATAAACTTTTGTTACACCATTGTGATCTGTAATATAGATATTCCCATTCCATTCATTTAATGCCAAACAATTAGGGTATTCATCGGGAGCGTTTCCTTTACGGGCAATTTCTTTTATGAACTTTCCTTTGCGGTCGAAAAGCTGGCAAGATTTTTTACTCTCTACGACGATTACACTGTCGAGCAACAAGACTTTATCCCTATAAAAAGGATCAGAAAAATGAATGATCTCGACTGAATCTGTGATACTACTTAATGGTATGGCCTGAGGATATATACATCCGGAGCGAATATCGATGGTGTGCATTTCTTCCTTCTCCCTTTTAGAGCATGTAGTCAGAACGAGAAGTATGGTTCCTGTCAATATCAATAATACTAGTTTTCCGTTAATATATTTACACCATTCAGACATATCTGATTTGTTGTTATTCTATAAAGTGAGTATATATAATGTGGAAGGCAGAGTAGTGACTAACCTTTCTAGATTGGACAAAGATATACGTTTTATTAGGTAATTACGGCGATTCGCCGATGTTTTTGTCTCTTTCATCGGTTTAATTTTTATCGACGTGGTAATAGGTTTACTTTTGTCACCTATAAATAAAACACTTATGCAACATTCCGTAAAAAACAATCTGCTGATTGGTTTTATTGTGTCAGTGCTGTTAAGCCTATTCGTCAACTTTACCATGTTGATGCATACTTATAAAATGCAGTCGCTGGGAGTCCCTTTCCCGGGGAACTATTCGTCCGGAGATGAATTTCTTTATTATTCCTTATTTTGGTTTTTTGCATATGCCTTTCTGCTGTTTATACTGGATTCTCAAATGTATAAGTTGGGCGACCGTCTGTTTTGTAATAAAGAATATAAAACAATCCTGTTGTCTGTCGGTGTGACAATCGTCTGTGGCATTGCGTTCTTTTTCATGTATCCGGTCATACACCGTTTTGTGATGATCGACCTTTTGGAAGTTGATCAAATGTTCCGTTCTGATAGTTTTGTTATAATGGAAGATGCGGCAAGAAAGAAAGCGACACCCCCTGCTTCCCCTGATCCGCATATGTCTATGGTTCTCAGCCGGGCGACAGATTTCCCGAAACCCTTTCTGACGGAACATCTATTTATACTGTTAACCGTTTTGCTGAGTGTCCTTTTGATACGCCTGCTGAATGGTAAACAACAGATGATGCTTGAATATGAACAATTGAAGACTGAAAAGCTCCAGACTTCATACAATGCCTTGATGGGACAGATCAACCCTCATTTCTTTTTCAATTCCCTGAATGGGCTGAACTCCCTGATCAGGAGCGGGGAGAAGGAGCAGACATTGACTTATCTGGATGAGTTGTCGAATGTTTTCCGTTATATCTTGCAGAGCAACAAGAAAGAAATGGTTACGCTGGCAGAAGAATTGCAGTTTGTGAAAGCATATACTTATCTCCTTGGCGTCCGTTATGAAGGGAAGCTATTCTTCTCTATTCAAGCGGCTCCGGCACTTTTATTATGGCATTTGCCCATCCTGAGTATTCTGCCGCTGATCGAAAATGTGGTTAAACATAATGTGATCAGCAAGCAGTATCCGCTGCAAATCGACGTTTATACTACTAAAGAGAGCCAACTGGTCGTATCCAACAGGGTACAGCCGAAGGTGGAAGAGAGCACGGGAAGCGGCATTGGGTTGAAGAACCTCTGGGGACGTTACCGGATGCTTACCGGAAAGGATATCCATATCTCCAACCGGAAAGATTATTTTAAGGTAACCCTTCCTTTGCTGAACGGTAACGGACGGGTATAACAATTAAAAGATTAAACTGTATGAACGCTGTAATTATCGAGGATGAAACGGCTGCTGTTGGTAGCCTGAAAGCAATTCTTTCGCAAAACACCATGATGCCTGTCGAGGTAGTGGCCGAACTGGAGAGTATAGAGGAAAGCGTTACTTATTTCCATAACTATCCCCAGCCGGATATTATCTTTATGGATATCCACCTGGCTGACGGCTCAGCCTTCAAAATATTCGAACAGGTGGAAATCGCTGCACCGGTCATTTTTACAACGGCCTATGACGAGTATGCCCTGCAAGCCTTCCAGGTCAGCAGTATCGATTATCTGCTGAAACCGATCACACTGACTTCCCTTGAACGGGCATTAGGAAAATTGCGCCTCTTCAGCCCCGAAGAGCGGTTGGCCCATATCCGGCGCACGAACGATACCATACAGGGACGGCACGTCATAAAGAGCCTTCTGATCATGCTCACCGACAAATTTTATCCGTTGCAGGTAGAAGATATCCTGTATTTTTATACAATGAATGAAAAGGTTACTGCTTATACTTCCGACGGCAAGCTGCATCCGGTAGACCGCACTCTGGATGCCTTGGGCGACCAACTGGATGAAAAGCATTTTTTTCGTGCCAACCGCCAGTTCATTATCTCCCGGAAAGCCATTAAGGATATTGACCTTTGGTTCGGCAGCCGCCTGTCTGTCAACCTCACTTTGCCTATTCCGGAACGTATCATTATCAGTAAAACGAAAACCCCGGTATTCAAGAAATGGATATTGATGGAAGAATGATCCGGTGAAATACTGCATCATCGAGGTGATTTTTTTCACCCTCTTCCTCCGGGCGATTCACCGACCCAATTCTACCATTTATCGGTTCTTAACCTTTGTTCACCGAATATTCTTATTTATTTGTAGTGTAAACTTAAAAGAAAAGCGACTATGTTGAAATGTATTACTTTCGATGGAGATGCTTCTACGTTGAATGCTCTGATGGGCTATTTTGAGAAGTTGGATAAAGCATTGGCTGATGTGCATGAAGTGTTGCACAAAGAACAGACCGAACAACCTGTTTTTGTTCGGGAAGGAAGTAAGATCATTCGCCTTCGTAAAGAAGAGATTCTTTTTCTGGAAGGCTATGGCGATTATGTGAAGATTCATCGCACGAACGGCAAACCGCTGCTTTCGCAGGTCAGCCTGAAGCGGTTTGAAGAAAACCTCACCGACAGTTTGTTTTGCCGTGTGCACCGTTCTTATATCGTATCTCTTTCCCACATCAGTTATATCGAACGGAAACGTATCCGCATCGGTGACGAGTTGATCCCGATCAGCGACTCCTACCTTCCGGCACTTATGGGGCGGTTGGCCTTGCAGGAATAGGTCTCCCTGTCCCTGATAACTAAAAAGATTCTATAAAAATGTAATTTGAGGAACAATGCCGTAATCCTGTCTGTTTGGAGGAAAATTAAAAACAAATAGACTATGAATTACGGCATTAGTGTTCTTTTTAGGGCTATACCCTTGTTGATGGCCCTGTTCTGTTTCGGTTACGGCTGGTTCGTGTATGAATATGGAACCGACCCGAGCCGTTTTGTGGCTGGTCCGGTCGTATTTTCTTTGGGGATGATTTGTATAGCCTTGTTCTCAACGGCGGCAACCATTATCAGGCAGATCATTAATACTTTCGGAGAGATCAGCCGGTATGCGCTTCCGGCATTGGGATATTTGTCGGCTATCCTGACGGTCGTTGCAGGGATATGGATTATGCGGTCGCCTGATACGGCATCGTTTGTAGCCGGTCATGTAATCTGCGGAGTGGGACTGATTACCGCTTGTGTAGCCACAACTGCCACCTCTTCCACCCGGTTCACCATGATTACCGTCAATTCGAAAAAGACAGGCCATGATATTCCGCCCGAGGCTTTTACCCGTGCCCAGGGACTGACCCTGATTGCTATTGCCGGACTGATCGCCTTGACCGCCTGGATATGGGCATTCTGCCTGTTAGCCTATAGCGACGAGGACTCGAAATATTTTGTGGCCGGACATGTGATGATCGGCTTGGCCTGTATCTGTACGAGTCTGATTGCCCTGGTTGCGACTATTGCCCGGCAGATCAGGAATATATTTTCTCCTACCGAACGTGAATTCTGGCCTATTATGGTATTGGTCATGGGAAGTATTTGTGCTGTATGGGGAATTATCCTGATCCTGGCTACCATCAATCCGGCAAACGGTACAACAGGCTATATCATGATCGGACTGGGATTGGTATGCTATAGCATTTCCAGCAAAGTGATCCTGCTATCCAAAATATGGCGGCACGAATTCAAATTATCAAACCGTATTCCGTTAATACCTATATTTACGGCATTGACTTGTTTGTTCCTGTCCGCCTTCCTGTTCGAACTGGGTTCCGCTCATGCTTACTATTTTGTTCCGGCCAGAGTTTTAGCCGGCTTGGGTGGCATCTGCTTTACTTTATTCTCCATTGTCAGCATTCTGGAGAGCGGGACATCTTCGAAATAAAAGGCTCCCGATTACAATTTCAACTTATAAAACAACTCACTCAGCGTATACGTAACCGTCATCCCGAAAGTGCTCTGTCCGTATACATCATTATTTAGTTGGGTCTTGTCGTAGTAAAGGGCTACGTTGATCCGTCCGTTCGTTACCGGAAGTCCCATTCCGGCACTGAAGCGGTAAGCGTAACCTTTTTGCCCGTTGATCTGCAAGTAAGGAGTCGACAGGTTTACCCCGGCCTTATATGAACTGCGTTTCCAGAAACTCGAAGACGAATAACCGTTGGGCGAATAATCGAACCCCAGCCGCAATTTATGCGAATCCCTGAATTTTACCCGGCTGTCGCCCGATGAAAGGCTGCTGTACTGGTGGAAATCATAGTCGAGCGCATAAGTACATTTCTTGTAGGTCAGCGAGCCGCCTATGCCGGCAAATTGAGGCAGATATTGGGTTGTATTCCTTTTACTCTCCTCCGTTTCGCTGCTACTATAAACGATTGCGATCGAATTTTCAATGCTCAGTCGCTGTTTATATCCGTAAACGGCCCCGATTGTAAAAGCCGTCTCTTTTCCGATCTGGCGGTGATATTGCAATCCGAAATCAGCATAGAACGCATGCGTGTACATTCTGTTCTCTACGGAAATGCTGCTCTGGCTTTCCGTAAGTTTGGTGTTCCCGAAGATGTAACTGACGTTGACGCCGACCGATAGATTCTTGCCCAACATAAATGCATTGGTCAGGTAAACCTTTGATAGTCCGCCATATCCTTCGAACGTACTTGTATAGTATGAACCGGGTGAGCCTTCCAGTGGTTCCGTACTCTGGAAATAATAGCCGACCGATGAATAAGGGGTCAATCCCGCTGCCATATACCAGTGCGGCATGATACGTCCTGCCAGCGTGAAAGCCGACATATTTCCGGTGAAAGCATTGCTGTTGCCGTTTTTCGACTGGTACGACTCGCTTTTCATAAAGGCGGATGTCTCGGCAAACAACCGGAGCGTGTCGAGCCCCGTCAGGCCAGCCGGATTTTCCGTATTGAGCAACCAGGTGCCGCGCATACCTGTCGATACACCTCCCATCGCCGAATTGGAACCATACAATCCCGTTACGATCTCGCCGATCCCGAACATCGAGTAAGGCGACGAGGTCATTATATTTTGTGCATGGACGGGAAGGGTCAGTAAAAGGAATAGAGTCAGATGCTTAATAACTTTCATATACTTTGTAGATTAGCTGTAAAACAATGGGCGAACGGCCTTGCTGGTCGCTGATGGTCAGGTTGCGGAATGTCTTTGTATAAGTATCTTCGTTGAATACCAGTTGCAGGTTATGCTTATACATACCGAAAGCTCCCAGTTCCTGTTGCATAAAACTGGTAATGTCGAAGTAATAATAGGTATTTTCATCATACGTATCATCTTTTACCAATGTTCCGCTTTGCACCTCTTCACCGAGATAGTCGGTCACGGCATCGGTAACCACGTTGTTCTCGTCGGCGATATAAAGATAAAGGCTGTCAGGCAGGGCATTCTCTGCCGAAAACGTGCCCGGTTCAGGATAAATTTTTAGCAGTGCGCTTTCAATCGCCACCTGCTCTCCCTGCATAAGGATATTATTGATATAAGGAAATTCCAGGCGGGCATACCATCCCAGTCCGCCAAACAAAACACCCCTGTTATCCAGTTGGGAGGAAGGGATTTCCTTCTGCCCGGGAGGAAATGGTTCCAGCGCCGTACCGCTCCGGTCATGCTCGTAATGGTTGAACTGGGTGCTGGTATTGGGCGTAAAGGTCAGTTCCTGTTCGTTTTCCTTTTCATCTATTATATGGTAATGGAGAACGAGCACGGCTGAACTGTCGGCCACTTGGAAGGAGAGGAGCGACTGGTTGTCGGCCCCTTCGGGAATAACGACCAGCCCTTTGAAATAATCTTCGAAATAATCGGAATTAACCTGTACGTCGCGGCTGTGGAAACGGGTCAGGAAATCCTGGCCCATTTCGTCTGGGAGACGCACTTCCACCTCTTCCCCGCTGTTCGGCCGCGGGATAAAGCTATGGCTTGCCAATGGTTCGGGTTCATAGGTGAACGACGAGGTGTTATAAAGATAACCGTTGTCTCCCAGCCTGAGTTTCTGGGTCAGCCTGTGTACGTTGAAGCGTTGGGTCTTCAGCGTGTCACCAATATAATAACCTCCGTACCTGAAGGTGAGCATAAGCGAATCGAGTACGACGCGCTCGTCTATATCGGTATTATAGGAAGGACGGTTATAGGATACATAACCGGAGGCGGACATTTTGCCCCATACCGGATGCGTATATTCACCCAGCAGGACGAGCTCCTTGCCGGAGGTTTCCAGCGAGTCGATCAGCATGGCTGCGACTGTCACCGTACTGGTGTCGGTACTGATATTGCGGAATGCCGAAGATACTAATCCGTTACCATACTTATTACTCTCGTCATAGCAGGATTGGAAGAGGCAACCGGCTGTTGCCAGGCATATCCATAGCAGAAAAAGGCTTCTTTTCATATATATAATACTATTCTATTGACCGCACAAAGAACCGGATTCGGTATTTCCTGTGCAAGAATAACCTGCCAATGCCCCGGATTTCTCTGTTAATCGCCTGATTCCGGAGATTAGTCGGCGCTAAGCCGGAAACAACGTCCGAAAAAGCCTTTTACCTCCCATAAATACCCGTTCATCGGACAGGAACCGCCATTTGTCGATTTAATTTGCCGGTGTTTCGGATACTTTATTCTTTTGCAACCGTAAACAGTAACACGTTATATGATGACACAAAAAAGACTATTTCTGTTCCTGCTGGCGTTGCTGCCTCTGGTAATGGTATCCTGTGGGGATGACGATGATGATGATTTGATAGGTAAGTGGTATCGCGTATCCGACTTCGACGGCCTGGCACGCAGTGATGCCTCTTCGTTCTCTATCGGAAATAAAGGCTATCTGGTTTGCGGGTATGATGGTAAAAACTGTCTGTCAGACTTGTGGGAGTATGATATGGACCGCGATTCCTGGACACAAAAGGCTAACTTCCCGGGGACAGCCCGAAACTCAGCGGTGGCCATGACTGTCGATAGTAAAGGTTATTTCGGAACCGGCTATGACAGAGTGAACCGTCTGAATGATTTCTGGGAATATGACCCTGCTGCCAATACTTGGACACAGAAAGCCGACTTCCCCGGAACGGCGCGTTACGGTGCGGTGGCTTTCGGTGTCAGCGGAAAGGCCTATATCGGTTGTGGTGACGACGGAAATTATCTGAAAGATTTCTATGCGTTCAATCCTTCTTCCAACAGCTGGCAGCAGATCGTTAGTATCGGGGGGACTAAACGCTGGGGTGCCACCAGTTTTGTTTTGGACAACAAGGCATATGTCTGCTGCGGAGTGAACAACGGAGAATATGTGGACGATTTCTGGATGTTTGACCCGTTGACGGAATCATGGACGCAATTACGCGACATAGCCGATACTTCAGATGATGATTATGACGATGATTATAATATAGCACGTATGAATGGTGTGGCTTTCGTGATCGACGGAGCTGTCTACCTGACCTGCGGTGAAAGCGGAAGTTTACGTTCTGACACCTGGAAATATTATCCTGCAACCGATTTGTGGGAAAATGTAGCCAAATTCAAAGGTACGGCCCGTACGGTTGCGGTCGGCTTCTCCAATGGTGAGAGGGGATTTGTGGCAACGGGTAAAAGCAGCACTTACCGTTTTGATGACGTTTGGGAACTTCACCCTTATGAATACGACGATGATGACTATTAAAGGTAGAAAAGCTCTTTGGGGCTTGGTGCTGCTACCGGTACTTATTTCACTTATTTATTTCCGTCCCGGGGAAAAGGGGTCCCCGGACGGCCGGCAACCGGAGTTGCAAACGTTTCAATTGGAGGATGGCTGGGGCTATCGGATCGTGATGAATGAGAAGGTGTTGATATATCAGCCCACCATTCCTGCAATTGACACGCTAAGGTCTTTCCCGGATGAGGCCAGTGCCCGTAAGATCGGCGCGCTGGTCCTGGAAAGGCTCAACAACAATGAAAATTTTTCAATAACAATGGATGATATTAAACATTCACTCTCTGATTTAGAAACAAACGATAATTCAACGTGAACGTCGGAAGGGGCTGCCAGTGATGGTCGCCCTTTCTCTTTTTAGCAAGATAGGACAAGTAGGTTTTCAGGCCGGAGGTTATCTTTGTAGCGAAATACAAAAGAATATGGAACAACGACCTGCAACAACGGAAGAGTATCAGCGTAAAGTAAATATCCTCGTGGAGTATATCAACAATCATTTGAGCGAAACAATTGATCTGGATATACTGGCAGAAATGTCCGGTTTTTCGCCCTGGCATTTCCATCGGATAGTAAAGGCATTCCTCGGTGAAAATATAGGTGCCTTTATTGTCAGGATGCGAGTCGAGACGGCCGCTCGGTTACTGCGTCACTCTGATATGCCGGTACAGGAAATATCCTGGCGCGTTGGATACGATGTACCCTCTTCTCTGTCGAAGGTGTTCAAACAGTTCTATGGTATTTCGCCGAACGGATATCGTAAAAACAAAGATTACATTATCATGAGACCATTAGAAATAAGACACGATTTGAAAATAGAAGCGGAAGTGAAAGAACTTCCGGCCTGCCAGATCGCTTACCTGCGTCTGTCGGGAGCGTATATGAACCTCGATTATTGCGGAGCCTGGCAAAAGTTATGGGGATTCGTGAAAGAACAGAACCTCTTCTCGGAGGGCATCGAGCATATCTGTATTTATCATAACGATCCCAAAGTGACCGAGCCGGATAAGTTGCGGACAGACGTTTGCCTTATCCTCCCCAAACCGGCGGAACCGCGGGGTGAAATAGGAGTAAAACAGTTGCCGGGCGGCAAATATGCTGTTTACCGCTATCAGGGTTCTTATGAACATCTGAAATCCGTATACGATACGGTCTATTCGCACCTGTTACCGGAAGGCGGCTATAAACCGGCCGACTCCCCGGGGTATGAAAAGTATCTGAACAATCCGGCCAATACGGCACCGGAAGAGTTGATGACCGAGATTTATGTCCCGGTCGAATAGACGGCTTTGCCGGACATCGGCATGGTCGCCTATACGACTAAAGCAGGAATCATCCCGGATGATTGTAGTAATCATGTGGGATGATTGTGGCAATCATGTAGGATGATTCCTGCCTTAGTCTGCGGAAAAAGGGTGGCAGATTGCCGGAATGATGTCGGTAGTTCTCCGACAGTTTTGTACTTCGATAGTTATATCCCGGCCGGATAAATTTGTATATTTGCCGCCATGGAATCATTTCAGATCGTATTACCATCGCCGACACTTGCTCCTTACATCAGGCATTACTGGTTGCTGGAGACGGATAGTGTCGCCCGGAGTACCGAGCGTATTATTCCGTGTGGTAATATCCAGATGCTTTTCTACCGCGGAAATCCGGTCTCGCTTTCTTCCCGGCAGGATACCCGCCGGTTGGATAGCCAGTCCGTCCTGTGCGGGCAGTTCGTCGGCTTCTCCGACCTGAGCTATACCGGAAATATAAAGATATTGGCTGTCGTTTTCCATACCTATGCCGCCAATGCGTTTTTCCGTATACCGGTCAGCGAATTTTGTGACCGGAAGGTTACTGCCGGTGAGGCAGGCGACCGCGACCTGCTGGAACTGGAAGACCGCCTCCTATACGAAGCAGAAGACCGGAATTGTATCCGTCTGGTCGAGCAATTCCTCCTTCGTCGGTTAAATCCCTTGAAATCGTATAACCTGGAGCGCATGCGTTCTGTGATCTCGACGATCGACCGTGAAAAAGGGGAGATACGTGTATCCGACCTGGCATCTTCCGTCTTTTTAAGTACCAAGCAGTTTCAGCGTGTGTTTACCGGGCATATAGGGATCAGTCCCAAAGATTTCCTGCGCATAGTCCGTTTCCAGTATGCTTTGTATATGTTGCAGTCTGTTCCGGGCATGACCTTTTCGCGGCTGGCCTGCGAATGCGGTTTCTACGACCAGCCTCATCTTATCAGCGAGTTTAAAATATTCTCCGGCTATACGCCGAAGGAATACCTGTCCCTCTGTGCACCCTATTCCGATTATTTTTCTACCGAAAACGACTAATGTCCTTTTTTTCCAAGTTTGCTCCTTCGGCGTGTCCTACCTTTGCATTGTCAATTGGCAGAAATAGTTTAACGACAAAAAAAGTGAACATGAAAAAGTTAGTTTCTTTCTTCGAGATCCCTACGGCAGATTTTGGCAGAGCCGTGAAGTTTTATGAAACAGTGTTGAACCTGGAATTGAGCGTGATGGAATGCAAATCCGAAAAGATGGCTTTCTTCCCCGACGAGGACGGCTTGGCTCCGGGTGCTATCTCATGGGCGGCCGACTTCCTTCCGGCAAAGAACGGCGTGCTTGTCCATCTGAATGTGGACGACATGGATGCAACGCTTGCTCTGATCAAAGCCAACGGTGGCAGCATCGTCCGCGAAAAGACAAAGATCGAATCCGAAGACCGCGGCTATTTCGCAATGTTTTCCGATAGCGAAGGAAATACGCTGGGATTGTATTCTGATAAGTAAACATGCTTGAAGGAGGTGCTGTAAAGTCTGTTTTGTCATGACGCACTTGATCCGACAATTCATGCAACCTGTTTTGTCGGTGTAGTATGCGATCCTAGGGCTATCCAAGGATGACTGTGGAGAGACTTTGGGCACCTCCTTGTTATTTCCTGAAAAAACTCCTACATTTGTTCCCGAATCAAATAATCCGATTATTCAACTTATGAAGTGGCAACTCTGTATATAGCGTCGTTCTCCCGGACATAAGGCAAAAACTGTTTTGCCTGACTTTCGCTATCCTATTTTATACAGGGTACAATCTATCTATTTTTTAGTATTCATGGTCGCGGTATGTTCTCTGGCGGGAACGTATGCCGACGCTATATATTAAGTTGAATTATGAATTTCACATACAAACAGATCTGGCTCATCAACTATCCCGTGATGATGAGCATTTTAATGGAACAACTGATCAATATTACCGACGCTATATTTCTGGGGCATTACGGGGAGGTTGAGCTGGGCGCTTCCGCCCTGGCCGGCATGTATTACCTGATTCTTTATATGCTGGGTTTTGGTTTTAGCCTCGGATTGCAGGTTATGGTGGCACGCCGTAACGGCGAACAGAAATACGATGAAACGGGAAAGGTGTTTTTTCAGGGATTGTTTTTCCTGGTAGTGCTGGCGGTTTTCCTGTTCCTGTTATCCAAATGGATTGCACCGGTTATTTTATCCGGATTGGTCACTTCGGATGAGGTCTATGGTGCCGTAATGGATTATCTCGATTGGCGGACATTCGGGCTTCTGTTTACTTTCCCGGCACTGGCTTTCCGTTCTTTCTTTGTCGGGATTATCAAAACCAGGGTGTTGACTGTCGGGGCCGTGGTTATGGTGACGACCAATATCCTACTGAATTACCTGTTGATATTCGGTCATGCTGGGTTTCCACGATTGGGTATTTCCGGTGCCGCTCTGGCTTCAACCTTGTCTGAATTGTCTTTTTTAATCGTCTTTCTTGTCTATATCTTCCGGGAGGTCGACAAATGTCGGTATGGCTTGCGGCCTGTGTACGACGGGCGGTTATTGCTCCGTTTGCTTCATCTCTCTGTGTGGAGTATGATGCATGCTTTTATCAGTGTGGCTCCCTGGTTCTTCTTTTTCGTGATGATTGAACATCTGGGAGAAAACATACTGGCTGTAGCCAATATCATCCGGAGCATATCGACGGTCTTTTTTGTGATCGTCTGCTCATTCTCGACAACAACGGGATCGTTGGTCAGCAATCTGATAGGGGCAGGCGAATACGCAAAGGTGATGCCTTTGTGCCGTAAAATGGTTTGCCTGGGTTATTTTGTAGGACTTCCTTTGATTGTGCTGACCTTCTTTTTCTCCGATGCGGTGTTGGGCGTTTATACGAAGAATGAGGAGTTGATCCGGATTGCCTTCTGGCCTTTTACGGTCATGCTGGCTAATTACCTCTTTTCGGTTCCGGCTCATATTTATTGCAATGCCGTTACCGGAACCGGAAGGACCCGTACGGCTTTCCTTTTTGAAGTGGTCACGACGGTTTTCTATGTGATATACCTGTATGTATTGTCCGCAACCCCGAATCTCCCTCTCGCTGTGTATTGGACGACGGAACATATTTATGTCCTGTCTCTCTTCGTCTTATCTTATTGGTACATGAAGTGTGTATATAAAAAGACATACCGGTTGTAATCGTAAACAATTCATAATCTGAATGGTTTTATAAGAAAAACGAATAAGAAGAAGTTATGGAATGTCGAATAGAAAAAGATACCCTGGGAACCGTCAGGGTTCCTGTGGATGCTTATTACGGAGCGCAGACGCAACGTAGTATCGAAAACTTTGAGATTGCACAAGATATAAACCGTATGCCCAAAGAGATTATTTATGCCTTTGCCTACCTCAAAAAAGGAGCCGCGCTGGCCAATAAGGATGCAGGTGTGCTGTCGGTGGAAAAGTGCGATCTGATAGTACGTGTCTGCGATGAGATACTGGCGGGCCGCCTGGATGAGGCGTTTCCCCTGGTGGTCTGGCAGACTGGTAGCGGTACGCAGACCAATATGAATGTGAATGAAGTGATTGCCAACCGTGCACATGTCCTGAATGGCGGAAAACTGACCGATGAGGTGAAGGTCCTGATGGCTAACGACGATGTGAATAAATCGCAGTCGTCTAATGATACGTTCCCGTCGGCTATGCACATCGCCGCTTATAAGATGCTTCGGGAGAACACGATTCCGTCTCTGGAGTTGTTGCACCGTACCCTTGTCATGAAAAGCCGGGAGTTCATGCCGATCGTCAAGATCGGGCGTACTCATTTTATGGATGCGACTCCTTTGACTTTGGGGCAGGAGTTTAGCGGGTATGCCGCCCAACTGGAATACGGCATCCAGTCGATAAAGAATACATTGCCGCATCTGGCGGAACTGGCGTTGGGAGGTACGGCTGTCGGTACCGGTATCAACACTCCGGAAAACTATGGGGAGAAGGTGGCAAAGAAAATATCGGAACTGACCGGTCTGCCGTTTGTCACGGCGCCCAATAAATTCGAGGCGCTGGCAACCCATGATGCGATCGTTGAAACGCACGGTGCGTTAAAAGGCGTCGCAGTCAGCCTGATGAAGATAGCCAACGATATCCGTATGCTGGGTTCCGGTCCGCGTGCGGGAATCGGTGAAATCCGTTTGCCGGAAAATGAGCCGGGCTCGTCTATCATGCCGGGGAAAGTGAACCCGACCCAGTGCGAAGCTCTCACCATGATTGCGGCGCAGGTCATGGGAAACGATGTGGCGATCTCCGTAGGCGGTGCGTCGGGGCAGTTTGAGTTGAATGTGTACAAGCCGATGATTATTTATAATTTTCTGCACAGCGCGCGGCTGATCGGTGATGGTTGCCGGAGTTTCAACGACCATTGTGCTGTCGGTATCCAGCCGGTAAAAGAGACTATAAAGAAACATCTGGACGAATCCCTGATGCTGGTGACGGCACTCAATCCGAAGATCGGTTATTATAAAGCAGCTTCGATTGCCCAGAAAGCATTTCGTGAAAACAAATCGTTGAAGCAGGCAGCCGTTGATTCCGGGTTGCTTACGGCCGAAGAGTTCGATGAATGGGTGGATCCTTCCGGAATGGTAGGCAGGATTGAGTAACTTAATTTTCTGATAAGTAATTGATAAAGTGCTGTTTTTGTAATATATGCAGGAACTGCACTTTTTTATTTTCGGAAAGCGCCGGACAATAATAGCCTCGCCGTATTTCCGTAGCAGATATGTAAACATTAACGATGGATATGTGAGTTGTTTAACCGGAAAAAGTTATACATTTGTTTCAAATTGTGAAATGAGCCTTTTGTATAGTGAGTGAATAACCGACTGAATGCGATACCGTTGTAAAGGTAAATATGAGGAAACACTAATGTCGGAATTAAAAATGGGGGATGTAATGAAAAAGTTACTTTATTTGGAAGAGCATATATCTTGTAAAGATTATTCTCCGGATATTTTAGTTGGATTTAAACATCGTATAGTAAGAGAGGAGAGTGAACTGAAAGAGCAGGACAAGGATTGCCATCATCTGATCTTTTTCCTGGAAGGTGAAGCTGTTATTTGTTGTAATGAGCAAAGAAACAGAATCATCCGGTCGGATGAGTTTATATTGATCCCGAAGTCCTCTGATTTTTTCTGTAAGATATTATCTGATTCCAACCTTGTTATATTTACGTTTGACCGTTTCCCCGGTGCTTGCAATAAACTGGAACTTCAATCGCTGGCTCCCCTTAGTCGTGAGATCGAGTATGATTATCAGCCGACTGTTATATATCCGCCTTTACGTTTATTCCTGGAGACTATCATAGAATACCTGGAGTCGAAGATGAACTGCAAGCATTTGCATGAGATAAAGTCGATGGAGCTGTTTTTGCTGTTTCGGGGATTTTATCGAAAAGAAGAGTTGGCTTATTTATTTCATCCTATCGTTGGAAAATCGCTGGATTTCCGTTCCCTCATACTTGAAAATTATCTGAAGGTGGACCAGGTGGACGGGTTGGCAAAAATAGCCGGTATGGGACGTACGAATTTTAATAATAAGTTCAAGGAAGAGTTCGGAATCTCTCCCCATCAATGGTTATTGAAACAAAAAGCAAAACATGTGCGTTTCAAACTGGCCGAACCGGGAAATACGCTGAGTGATGTTATGCGGTTGTATAAGTTTAACTCGGCGACTCATTTTACACGTTTCTGCAAGCAGCAGTTTGGCTGCACTCCTTCCGAATTATTACGTCAGCTGAAAGCCGATAGATGATCATTTGAACAAAACCACTATCTTTATGCTTATAAAGTAAAAATGATATATGGAAGGAAGTAAAGTGCAATCACCCGGACTGTGGAGACGTTTGTCATCGTTGGTAAACTGGCTTTGGAAAAAGGAGGCGGAGGATATTACTGTCTATTTTATTTCCGGGATGTGCTATAACTGTAAGGTCTTTGACAAACTGCGGCTTCCGAAGGGGTATAAAAAAGCCTATATTGAATGGTTTATTCCCAGCCCCGACGAATCATTGTCGGAGTATGCCCATAAGATGGCAAAGACGATCGACACCTCGCGCCCGTTTATCCTGATCGGTTATTCTTTTGGTGCCGTTATCATGCAGGAGATGACACTTTTTCTGAAACCGGAGAAGTGCGTTATCATTTCTTCCTTTAAAAGCAAAAGGGAAATCCCTATTCTTTTCCAGGCAGTCAGGAAAGTCAACCTGATGGAGTTTATGCCTAAACGGCTTTTCTCGTCGACCGACTTTATTACCAATGCCTTTAACCGCCTGGTATATAATGCCTCCAATTCCGACCTGGCAGAGTATATGACTGTTACCGATCCCATATATATCAAATGGGCGGTAGAACAGATCACTGACTGGGTACCGGACAATAAGAGCGAACACCTTTATCATATTCATGGCACGGCCGATCAGATCTTTCCTTATGACCGGCTTGAAAATGTTTTTCCCGTTGAGGGAGGCGATCATCTGATGGTGGTCAAAAAAGCGGATACAGTCAGTTCCATTCTGGATATCATCTTGCTGAAGAAAGAGGATTGATTCCCTGTTTTAATAGAATAATTGCTAAATCAGGCAATAGAAATGAGCTTTTTGGTTGTTGAGTGGGTTATAATGAACAATCAAAAATAAATGATTATGGTAAACAGGTTTAGTGACAAGTTGACGACAGAAGAACGCAAGGAACTTCCTTCCTCTGATTTTGGTCTTCCGGAAACCCGTGAGTTTCCTATGCCCGATGCGGCCCATGTAAGGGCTGCCGAATCTTATTTCAGATATGCACCCGAGGATAAGAAGCCGTTGCTGGCTTACCGTATCCTGCAAAAAGCGGCGGAGTTCGGTGTGGATGTGCAGAGTCCGGTTATATTTGAATGGGCTGAAAAACATGAGAGCTAAAAACAACAAAACGTCCGGACTTCCCTGGGGACATCCGGACGTTTGTCTTAACCGACATAACTGTTGTTATTAAATTTTATTTTACTTCTTCGCCTTTGTCATTGAAGGTAACTGTGCTTTCCGTACCTTCGGCTGTAGCGATAACAAGTTTATAAGTCTTGGCTCCGTCTTTTTCTGCTACAGAGGCTTCTTTGATGGTCTGGCCTGCATAGGCTTTTTCAACTGCTGTTTTCACTACTTCGGGAACATCTGCCACTTCAACCTTTGTGTACTCATCCTGAGTAGACTGACAGCAAGCTACTGAATCAACACTTGTTTCTGCTGCGATAGCACTCATACAACCAACACCCATAACCATTGCCATTACTACTAATACCTTTTTCATGATCTTAATTTTTTTAATTCAACAATCTTTTATTACTAATACGCTTAATGTAATTCAATTCGTGTGCCAAACGGATGGTATGATTGCTTGTGTGTTGATAATCAAACAGTATTGCGTATTCGTGATTGTGCCAGACTGTAGAATGGGGATGTGGAATTGGGGAAATGTGATGAAATTTTCCTCAATGGCAGGTTCGTTTTAGGGGGTAAAACAACAAAGGCTGTCAATCTTTCGACTAACAGCCTTTGGAGCGGAAGCGGGGGGATTCGAACCCCCGGTACCCTTACGAGTACGTCAGTTTAGCAAACTGGTGGTTTCAGCCACTCACCCACACTTCCATGTGTTCTGTGCTTCTTCCTTAGAATTGCGCTGCAAAGATAGGCGGATGTTTTTAAATAAACAAAGGATTTTGCATCTATTTTTTCGGAAAAAGGTATTACTTTTGTGACCTGTTCTGATAATCAGTATTTTATTGGAGGAAAAAATGAATAAGAAAAAACAGGGGAAGCGTAATATACTAATTGGGATTGTCGTATTTTTAGTCTTTTTGCTGGCGGGCACAGGTTTCTGGGGATACCGTCTGGCATGGGCGCCTAACTTTACTCCCAAAGAAACGGTTTATCTGTATATAGGAAAAGACAAGGATTTCGGCGAACTTTGCCGTCAGTTGATTGATTCGGCCGGCTGCAATCGTATCGGAAGTTTTAAACAGTTGGCCGGATTCCTGCAATACCAGGGAAATATGAAGACCGGCCGATATGCGGTATCGCCGGGAATGAGCAACCTGGAACTGTTGAACGATCTGCGGCGCGGTCATCAGGTGGCAACCCGTCTTACCTTTAATAATATCCGCTTTAAAGATGATCTGGTGGAACGGTTGGACGAACAGTTGATGCTGGATAAAGATGACCTGCTTGTCTTGCTGAACGATTCGGCTTATTGCGATTCGCTGGGATTTACTACCGAAACAATCCTCTCCATGTTTATTCCGAACACCTATGAGGTCTATTGGAATATTCCCGCAGAAAAACTGATGCAGCGTATGAATCGTGAATATAAAGCCTTCTGGACGGAAGCACGTCTGGAGAAGGCAAAAGCGATTGATCTGACACCTGCGGAAGTCGCCATCCTGGCCTCCATCGTAGAGGAAGAAACGGCTGCGGCGGATGAATATCCGATTGTGGCTGGTTTGTATCTGAATCGTCTGCATCGTGGCATACCGTTACAAGCCGATCCTACCGTCAAATTTGCAGTGGGTGATTTTACCTTGCAACGTATCCTGTTCGAACATCTGGAAATAGATTCTCCATATAATACATATAAATATGCCGGGTTGCCGCCCGGACCGCTGCGTGTCCCGACTATCAAGGGGATGGACAGCGTTTTGAATTATATGAAGCATAATTATCTTTATATGTGCGCCAAAGAAGATTTTTCGGGCCGGCATAATTTTGCGGCAACGCTGGCAGAGCATAATCGCAATGCAAACCGTTACCGGGCTGAACTGAACAGGAGAAAGATTCGGTAGGCTTTTTGCTTTTTGTTTATGGTAAAAGCTGTATCTTTGGCTGTTGGTATAACATAAAAATCAATTTAAGAAAACAAATATACATGGAAAAACAACTATTCTTGGGGGATGAGGCTATCGCACAGGCTGCGATCGATGCCGGTATTTCCGGTGTTTATGCCTATCCGGGTACCCCTTCAACTGAAATTACCGAGTATATACAAGGCTCGGCAGTAGCGAAAGAACGGGGGATACACAGCCGTTGGAGTACGAATGAAAAAACAGCAATGGAGGCAGCTTTAGGTATGAGTTATGCCGGAAAGCGTTCGCTTTGCTGTATGAAACATGTCGGACTGAATGTGGCGGCAGACTGCTTTATGAATGCCGGAATGAGCGGTATCAACGGTGGTATGATTATTATTACGGCCGACGACCCTTCCATGCACTCATCACAGAACGAGCAGGATAACCGTGTATATGGAAATTTTGCTATGATCCCGATGTTGGAACCATCCAGCCAGCAGGAAGCATACGATATGGTGTATGAAGGTTTCGAGCTTTCAGAAAAACTGGGTTATCCGATCTTGATGCGTATTACTACCCGTATGGCGCACTCTCGTGCCGGTGTGGTAACGCGTCCGATCAAGGAAGAAAATACGATGAGTTGTCCGCCTGACGGCCGTCAGCGTTTTATCTTGCTTCCGGCTTTGGCACGCAAACGTTTCAAAGTATTGCTGGAAGCGCAGAAAGGGTTTACCGAAGCGGCTGAAAGTTCAAAATATAACCAGTATTTCGATGCTCCCAACAAAGAGATGGGTATCATTACAACCGGTATTGCATTCAACTATCTGTCGGAGAATTATCCTGACGGGTTCGAATATCCGGTATTGAAGATTACTCAATATCCGTTGCCACGTAAGTTGGTGGAAAAGATTACCGGTGAATGTAAGGAAATTCTGGTGCTTGAAGAAGGCTATCCGGTTGTGGAAGAACAATTGAAAGGGTTCCTGGGTAAAGGGATAACTGTTCACGGCCGTTTGGACGGGACTTTACAGCGTGACGGCGAGTTGACTCCGGATGCCGTAGGCAAGGCTTTAGGCAAAGATATTACCAGTTACTATGCTATCCCCGAAGTGGTGGAACAGCGTCCGCCTGCATTATGCCAGGGTTGCGGTCACCGCGATGTGTATGAAGCATTGAATGAGGTGCTGGCTGAATATAAAGACCCGAAAGTATTCGGCGATATCGGTTGTTACACATTGGGAGCTTTGCCTCCGTTCCGTGCAATCGACTCTTGTATCGATATGGGGGCTTCCATTACAATGGCGAAAGGGGCTTCTGATGCCGGTGTATTCCCGGCCGTATCGGTAATTGGTGATTCTACTTTCACGCATTCCGGTATGACCGGTTTGCTGGATTGTGTCAATGAGGATACAAACATCACAATCGTGATTTCCGATAATGAAACAACGGCTATGACCGGCGGACAGGATTCAGCCGGAACAGGACGCCTGGAAGCTATCTGTGCAGGTATCGGTGTTGATCCCGCTCATATCCGTGTTATGATCCCGTTGAAGAAGAATTACGAAGAAATGAAACAGATCATCCGCGAAGAGATCGAATACAAAGGCGTATCTGTCCTGATCCCGCGTCGTGAATGTATCCAGACATTAACAAGAAAGAAAAAAGCAAGCAAGAAATGAGAGCAGATATTATATTGTCAGGTGTAGGAGGACAAGGTATCCTCTCTATTGCCGCCGTTGTTGGAGAAGCCGCTTTGAAAGAAGGTTTGTATATGAAGCAGGCGGAAGTTCACGGAATGAGCCAGCGTGGTGGCGACGTACAGTCGAACCTGCGTTTGTCTGACCAGCCGATCGCGTCCGACCTGATTCCGAAGGGACATGCCGACCTGATCATTTCCCTGGAACCGATGGAAAGTCTCCGTTATCTTCCTTATCTGAAAGAAGATGGTTGGTTGGTGACTAATTCACAGCCGTTTGTCAATATCCCTAATTATCCGGATATGGAGAAAGTAAACGAAGAGCTGGATAAATTGCCGCATAAGGTTATCCTGGATGTGGAAGCTATAGCTAAGGAAGTCTCTACGGCCCGTGCCGCCAATATCGTGATGTTGGGTGCTGCTGCTCCTTTTATTGGAATTGAGTATAATAAAATAGAAGATGGTATCCGTCGTATCTTCGGTCGTAAAGGGGAAGAAGTGGTTGAGATGAACCTGAAAGCCCTGAAAGCCGGTTACGATGTTGCCCAAAGAATAAAATAAAGCCTATGAAGAAGTACCTCTTAACCGTCCTGCTTGCAATTTTCGCGTTTGTAGCCCGTGCTCAGAACGATGGTGATATTATAAAAGTGGGCGACCAGATGCCTGCATTCACGATCGTTTCCGACGATGGTAAACAAATCTCGTCTGCTTCCCTGAAAGGGAAAGTAGTGCTGATAAATTTCTTTGCAACCTGGTGTCCTCCCTGTCAGAAAGAACTGGCGGAAGTACAGCAGAAGTTGTGGCCGAAGTTTAAGGATAATAAAAACTTTCAGATGTTGGTGATTGGACGTGAACATACAGATGCCGAGTTGGCAAAGTATAATGAGAAAAAAGGTTTCACCTTCCCGTTGTATCCGGATAAGAACCGTGCCATCTTCGGAGCATTTGCAAAGAACCTGATTCCCCGTACTTATCTGATAGGTAAAGACGGAAAAGTGATGTATGCCGGCAAGGGATATACCGAAGAGGAGTTTGCCGGATTGATGGATAAGATTGGTGCATCTTTAAAGTAAACGATATGCAATATCAGAATATACATTTGATTTATTTCTCTCCGACGCATACTTCTGCAAAAATAGCTTATGCAATTGCCGAAGCGTTGGAAGCGGATACTTTGTCCGAATCGGATATTACCCATGAAGGATTGAAGGAACTGCTTTCGATGGGAGGGAATGAACTGGTAATCGTTGCGGTTCCTGTATATGGAGGCCGCGTTGCGGAGACGGCTATGGATCGCATCCGTATGTTTAAAGGAAACGCAACTCCGGTTATTCCTGTCGTAGTCTACGGAAACCGCGATTACGAAGACGCTTTAAAGGAGTTAAGCGATGCGCTTTCCGCTCAGGGATTCGTGCCGGTGAGTGCCGGTGCCTTTATCGGTGAGCATTCATACAGTCGGAAAGATATGCCTATTGCCGCCGGTCGGCCGGATAAGGACGATTTGTTGAAAGCATCCGAATTCGGTAGCGAAATTCTGAAAAAGTTGGATAACGTATTGACGTTGACGGATTTACAGCCGTTGGAGGTAAAAGGAAATTTCCCGTACAAAGTAAAAGGTCCTTCCACTCCACAGGCTCCTGTGACGGATGAGGATTTGTGTACACAATGTGAGTATTGCATCGATGTATGCCCTGTTGCGGCGATATCGATTGTCGATGATCGTATGTTCAGTGATCCGTCGCTTTGTATTAAATGCTGTGCCTGCGTAAAAGAATGTCCGGAAGGGGCCCGTACTTTCGATACTCCCTATACGGCTATGCTTCATAAAAACTTCAGCGCACGTCGCGAACCTGAATTGTTTATTTGATTTTACTATATGATCAGTTTATAGCCGATCCCCCGGATGTTCACAATCTGAACCGAGGGATCGGCTTTTAATTTTTTACGTAGCTTGGTGATAAAAACATCCATGCTGCGGGCATTGAAAAAGGAATCGTCTCCCCATAACTCCAGTAAAACCGGTTTACGGTGCAATACATCATTCGTATGTTGGCAGAGCATGCGTAGAATCTCGGCTTCCCGATGCGATAATGTTTCTGTTTGGTCGCTTATCTGTAACGTCTGACGGGGGTAATCGAACGTATATTGACCGATGCTGAAAACTTCCGGTCGTTTTTCTTCTTCTATGATTATCGGACGGTTCAATAGGGCGAGGATGCGAACGATCAATTCTTCCATGTCGAACGGCTTTTTCAGATAATCATTTCCTCCCAGGTGAAAACCGGTTACCAGGTCATCGACCGATGAGCGTGCGGTAAGGAATAAGATCGGTGTCTGTGTGTCGGTTTGACGGATCATTTTGGCAAGCGTGAATCCATCCATTTGAGGCATCATCACATCCAATACCAGGATATCCGGTTTTGAGCGGTGATATAAAGACATTGCTTCATTGCCGTTTGCCGCAATTGTAATTTGGAATTTCCGGCGGCTTTCCAAGCTGTCTTTGATTATTTTAGCTAATGCTATTTCATCTTCGGCCAATAATACATGTATCATTTCTTTTCCGGTATTATAATAGTAAATGTACTTCCTTCTTTTTCTTTGCTTTCAACGGTAATAGTCCCGTTATGCCGCTCTATGATGTCTTTGACATAGCTGAGTCCGAGTCCGAAACCTTTCACGTCATGTATATTCCCCTTGGGGACACGATAGAAACGTTCGAATATGCGGTTTAGTTGAACGGTAGGGATGCCTATACCGTTATCTGTCAGGTCGATTTGAGTCCCTTTCTCTATTCGGTTTATCCGAATGGAGATTAGTACGCTTTTTCCGGAGTACTTGATTGAATTATCGAGCATATTGCTGATTACATTGGTGAAATGCAGTTTATCGGCATATATCGTCAGTTCCTCAGGTTCACAGACGATCTGAAAAGAAACAGGTTTATCTGTTTTTAGCGTAAGCTGTTGTGCCAGATTATCTATGACCGGTTTTATCCGGAAAGTCTCTTTTTGCAGCCGGAAGTTTTTGCGCTCGTCGACAGCCATGCTAAGTATCTTTTCAACCAGACCGGAAAGATGCTTTAATTGTTGGCGGCAAAGTGTGAAATATTCCTCCCGTGTCTCTTTTTGTTCGACGAAATTGAATGTTTGCAAAGCGTCGATAGCTGAGTAAGTAATGGTGATCGGAGTCTTCAGTTCATGGGTCATGTTGTTGACGAAATCATTTTTTATCTGGGCGATCGTTTTCTGGTGTAAAATGGTTCGTATCAGGTAGATATAACAAGTTGTCGTAATGATAATCAGAAAGAATGAGGCGAGAAACAATGGCCCCATCCGCTTGAGTACTGTCTCTCCGGGTGCAATGATAAATCCTTGCATGCCGATACTATCGTCACTGTTAACGCCTATTTTTTGGGTGGCAAGCAAATTGGTTGGATTCTGGTTGTCCGGTAAAGAAGAAGCCAGAAGAGTGTCTGTGCCTAGTGTAAAGTCGATAAAATGACGGTTGTATATACCTTCTGCACTGAGAAAGGTTGACCATAGGCTGTCGGTTTTTTCAATGTTTACAGGAGAAATCCCGTTAATAGCTTGCCAGATTCCTTTGAATGCCATTCTCATCATGGGGGTGTTTTCCGGTTTATAAGCCTGAAAAACGGTGCTGTCGGTTTCATTGGATAATTGGAGCCGGGTACGGGAATAATATTTCCGGGGTGTCTGTTGGGAGGCTGTATGGGAAGTACTGTCCATAGAAAAACTGAACTCCACTTGGCCGTGAGGTGCACCGGGTGTCGTGTCGTTTTTCATTTTTTCCATCCGCTCTGTCAGATCTTCATTAATTGCTTGCTGAAGTGTTTCGTTGATAATTCTTCTGATTTGTTGTTTTTCTATGTTATAACTATTCCATAACCAATATCCCTGGAAAAAGAATATTCCCAGGACCGATAAGGAAACGAAGATCAGTATAAGACGCATTTGTAATTTCATATTACAAATATAACTTGATTTGTCTTCGTTCATTCCGGTGGTAACACTAAATAACAGTAGATGGCAATGTGGTAACGGTTTGATTAGGGGGCTCTTTCTATATTTGTATTGTCTTAAACGAAAGAATAATATGAAGAAGATACTGGTTTTATTATTGCTATTGCCTGTTGTCGTATCTTATGCTCAGGAAGGACAGAAGATTAATGCCGGTTTCAAATATTTATTCGGTTGGCATTACACATTGAGCCAAATAGGTAATCCTGGAGTTATTGCCGCTGATATCGGATATGAATTTGATTTTGTCCCTTTCTTTGGGGTTAATGCTGGTTTTGGTGGAGGTGGTTTTACACAGCGAGTTGGGTTGGGAGGATTAAGAGGGGATAATTTAGTCTATAAAGGTTCTTTTTTTTCTCTTCATATCTCTCCGAAGTTTTATTTGCCAATTAAATACGAAGAAAAAATTGATCGTTCCCATTATATCTTTATTGAAAATAAATTTGCTTACAACCGACTGAATTGGAATTTCGATCGTTTGTCAAATAAGGGGCAATCTATTCATCACGAATTCGAATATGTAATAAAGGCTGGTTATCAGTATCCGGTAGGTCGTTCTTTTTCTATAGCCGCTTGGTTGGGATATAGCACGTTGGATTATTATAAATCAGGAATTGTTGAATTTGATAAGAAACTGAAAACATCGACTCCTATAGAAATAGGGATTGGTTTTAGTTATATTTTTAAATATGGGAAGAAAAATATTTAGTAATCCTGAGTTTTTTAAGGTTATGTATAGATACCTTTTTCCTTCCTTCGTTTTCTGTATATACTTGTATCGAACTCAGTCCGGCTACAGTATAAGTGATTCGTTTGATATATATCAAACGCAAAGAACACATATATGCTTTATTCATTTGATAATAGTGTATTATTCATTCGATATATATTGAACGAATAAAAGAAAGGGAAGTCGTGTCCTGAAATAAGTAGACAAAAACCTAAAGTAACCGTATGGTCGAATCGAAAGATGCGGGGTGTACTGGTTAGCGAGGAATATTTTTTCAGTCTTCTTTGTGCGTACATTATATTACAGTGCCTGCCGTTAAAAAATAAATGAAAAATAATCGATAAAAAGTTTGGAGTGTATGTAGTAATCTACTACTTTTGCACCCGCATTCGAGAGAGAACGGCGCACCAACATGATGAAAGAGGTAACCTGAGGAAAGGGGATGAGGTTAGAGGTTCTAAGCAAAATTCCAACCGCCACAGCGACTCAAAAAAAACTTTTCAAATTTTTCTTCTAAAAAATTTGGTGGTTTAAAAAAAGTCCTTACCTTTGCAGCCGCAATCGAAAAGAAAGCGAAAGTTCTTTGAAAGATTTACATATCAACAAGTAGTACAAGTATTAGAAATTAATACCGTCAATAACTTGAAATAAAATAACGGATTCTGAGCATAGAGATATAAAACAATTTAAACAACGAAGAGTTTGATCCTGGCTCAGGATGAACGCTAGCGACAGGCTTAACACATGCAAGTCGAGGGGCAGCACGGTGTAGCAATACATTGGTGGCGACCGGCGCACGGGTGAGTAACGCGTATGCAACCTACCTATCAGAGGGGAATAACCCGGCGAAAGTCGGACTAATACCGCATAAAACAGGGGTTCCACATGGAAATATTTGTTAAAGATTTATCGCTGATAGATGGGCATGCGTTCCATTAGATAGTTGGTGAGGTAACGGCTCACCAAGTCTACGATGGATAGGGGTTCTGAGAGGAAGGTCCCCCACACTGGTACTGAGACACGGACCAGACTCCTACGGGAGGCAGCAGTGAGGAATATTGGTCAATGGGCGAGAGCCTGAACCAGCCAAGTCGCGTGAAGGATGAAGGATCTATGGTTTGTAAACTTCTTTTATATGGGAATAAAGTGAGGAACGTGTTCCTTTTTGTATGTACCATATGAATAAGCATCGGCTAACTCCGTGCCAGCAGCCGCGGTAATACGGAGGATGCGAGCGTTATCCGGATTTATTGGGTTTAAAGGGTGCGTAGGTGGTTAATTAAGTCAGCGGTGAAAGTTTGTGGCTCAACCATAAAATTGCCGTTGAAACTGGTTGACTTGAGTATATTTGAGGTAGGCGGAATGCGTGGTGTAGCGGTGAAATGCATAGATATCACGCAGAACTCCGATTGCGAAGGCAGCTTACTAAACTATAACTGACACTGAAGCACGAAAGCGTGGGGATCAAACAGGATTAGATACCCTGGTAGTCCACGCAGTAAACGATGATTACTAGCTGTTTGCGATACACAGTAAGCGGCACAGCGAAAGCGTTAAGTAATCCACCTGGGGAGTACGCCGGCAACGGTGAAACTCAAAGGAATTGACGGGGGCCCGCACAAGCGGAGGAACATGTGGTTTAATTCGATGATACGCGAGGAACCTTACCCGGGTTTGAACGCATATTGACAGCTCTGGAAACAGAGTCTCTAGTAATAGCAATTTGCGAGGTGCTGCATGGTTGTCGTCAGCTCGTGCCGTGAGGTGTCGGCTTAAGTGCCATAACGAGCGCAACCCTTATCACTAGTTACTAACAGGTCAAGCTGAGGACTCTAGTGAGACTGCCAGCGTAAGCTGTGAGGAAGGTGGGGATGACGTCAAATCAGCACGGCCCTTACATCCGGGGCGACACACGTGTTACAATGGTGGGGACAAAGGGCAGCTACCTGGCGACAGGATGCTAATCTCCAAACCTCATCTCAGTTCGGATCGAAGTCTGCAACCCGACTTCGTGAAGCTGGATTCGCTAGTAATCGCGCATCAGCCATGGCGCGGTGAATACGTTCCCGGGCCTTGTACACACCGCCCGTCAAGCCATGGGAGTTGGGGGTACCTAAAGTCCGTAACCGCAAGGATCGGCCTAGGGTAAAACCGATGACTGGGGCTAAGTCGTAACAAGGTAGCCGTACCGGAAGGTGCGGCTGGAACACCTCCTTTCTGGAGCGAAGAGTTCGTTATCAAGTTGACTAAAGGTATTAGTTAACTTGTACTACGGTTGAATATGTATTTATATATGATCTTATAAACTGGATACCCAGTAGAGAAAGATGAAGCTGAAGGAAATCCGGCAGTTTCAGGAGATTAAGATAAGCCAGTCCTATAGCTCAGTTGGTTAGAGCGCTACACTGATAATGTAGAGGTCGGCAGTTCAACTCTGCCTGGGACTACAGAATCTCTGAAAAGGGAAAAACTGGGGGATTAGCTCAGCTGGCTAGAGCATCTGCCTTGCACGCAGAGGGTCAACGGTTCGAATCCGTTATTCTCCACGAAAAGTTACCGAGACATAGGAAACGTAAAGTAACGAAAAGATCTTTGACATGATGGACAACGTAAAATAAAGTAACAAGAGCAAGCTGAAGATATATCAATCCAATTTACCCCTGTGGTAACCGGAAATAAGAAAGTAAGCAAGGGCAGACGGTGGATGCCTTGGCTCTCGGAGGCGACGAAGGACGTGATAAGCTGCGATAAGCTGGGGGGAGATGCAAATAATCTTTGATCCTCAGATTTCCGAATGGGGCAACCCGGCAGGTTGAAGGCCTGTCATCCCGTAATGGGAGGCGAACGTGGGGAACTGAAACATCTAAGTACCCATAGGAGGAGAAAATAACAATGATTCCGCAAGTAGTGGCGAGCGAACGCGGAAGAGCCCAAACCGGTATTGTTTAGGCAATACCGGGGTTGTAGGACCACGCTGTGGCAAGAAATTAGGAAAGTGGAACGCTTTGGAAAAAGTGATCATAGAGGGTGAAAATCCCGTACACGACTTTCTAACGAAGCCTAGTGGTATCCTGAGTAGCGCGGAGCACGAGAAATTCTGTGTGAATTAGCGGGGCCCATCCCGTAAGGCTAAATACTCCCGAGAGACCGATAGCGAACCAGTACCGTGAGGGAAAGGTGAAAAGAACCTCGAACAGAGGAGTGAAATAGACCCTGAACCCGTCTGCCTACAAGCGGTCGGAGCAATGTAAGTTGTGACGGCGTGCCTTTTGCATAATGAACCTACGAGTTACTTTCTCCGGCAAGGTTAAGTATTTCAGATACGGAGCCGAAGCGAAAGCGAGTCTGAACAGGGCGAATTAGTCGGAGGGAGTAGACGCGAAACCAAGTGATCTACCCATGGTCAGGTTGAAGGTTAGGTAACACTAACTGGAGGACCGAACCGGTAAGCGTTGAAAAGCTTTCGGATGAACTGTGGGTAGGGGTGAAAGGCTAATCAAACTTGGAGATAGCTCGTACTCCCCGAAATGCATTTAGGTGCAGCCTAGGGTTAGTATAGTATGAGGTAGAGCGACTGATTGGATGCGAGGGCTTCACCGCCTATCAAGTCCAGATAAACTCCGAATGCGTACTATATATTGCCCTGGAGTGAGGGCGCGGGTGCTAAGGTCCGCGTCCGAGAGGAGAAGAATCCAGACCATCAGCTAAGGTCCCCAAATAACAGTTAAGTTGAACTAACGAAGTCAGACTGCAGAGACAGCTAGGATGTTGGCTTGGAAGCAGCCATTCATTTAAAGAGTGCGTAACAGCTCACTAGTCGAGGAGTTTGGCGTGGATAATACTCGGGCATAAACTGTTTACCGAAGCTATGGATCCAGAGTAATGGATGGTAGGGGAGCATTCCAGTGGCGTTGAAGGTGAGGGATAACCCTTGCTGGAGCAGCTGGAAAAGCAAATGTAGGTATAAGTAACGATAAAGGAAGTGAGAAACTTCCTCGCCGAAAGACTAAGGTTTCCTGATCAACGTTAATCGGATCAGGGTAAGTCGGGACCTAAGGATAAGCCGAACGGCGATTCCGATGGAAGAATGGTTTAATATTCCCATACTACTTTATAGAGCGATGTGGAGACGGAGAAGTGACAGTCCTGCCATCTGACGGAATAGATGGTTAAAGGGTGTAGACGTTGATCGCGGTAGGCAAATCCGCCGTGAGAGTCGAACCTGAGAGTATGCCGAGTACTTGTACAAGGCAATATGGATGTAAACAGGCTCCCTAGAAAATCCGCTAAGCATATCTATAGAGTACCCGTACCGTAAACGGACACACGTAGTTGGGTTGAGAATACTGAGGCGCTCGAGTGATTCACGGTTAAGGAACTAGGCAAATTGACCCTGTAACTTCGGGATAAAGGGTCCCTGTCAGCGATGGCAGGGCGCAGAGAATAGGTCCAGGCAACTGTTTAACAAAAACACATGGCTGTGCGAAATAGAAATATGAAGTATACAGCCTGACACCTGCCCGGTGCTGGAAGGTTAAGAGGAGAGCTCATCGCAAGAGAAGGTTTGAATTGAAGCCCCAGTAAACGGCGGCCGTAACTATAACGGTCCTAAGGTAGCGAAATTCCTTGTCGGGTAAGTTCCGACCTGCACGAATGGTGTAATGATCTGGACACTGTCTCAACCGTGAGCTCGGTGAAATTGTAGTATCGGTGAAGATGCCGATTACCCGCGATGGGACGAAAAGACCCCGTGAACCTTTACTATAGCTTTACATTGAATTTGGGCAACTAATGTGTAGGATAGGCCGGAGACTGCGAAGCAGGCACGCCAGTGTCGGTGGAGTCGCCGTTGAAATACGGCCCTTTGGTTGTTTGAGTTCTAACTCGTGGAAATGAGGACACTGTATGGTGGGTAGTTTGACTGGGGTGGTCGCCTCCAAAAGAGTAACGGAGGCTTCTAAAGGTACCCTCAGACCGATTGGTAACCGGTCGTAGAGTGTAATGGCATAAGGGTGCTTGACTGGGAGAGAGACAACTCGATCAGGTAGGAAACTAGAGCATAGTGATCCGGTGGTTCCGCATGGAAGGGCCATCGCTCAAAGGATAAAAGGTACTCCGGGGATAACAGGCTGATCGCTCCCAAGAGCTCATATCGACGGAGCGGTTTGGCACCTCGATGTCGGCTCGTCACATCCTGGGGCTGGAGAAGGTCCCAAGGGTTGGGCTGTTCGCCCATTAAAGTGGCACGCGAGCTGGGTTCAGAACGTCGTGAGACAGTTCGGTCTCTATCTATCGTGGGCGTAGGAGATTTGAGTGGCTCTGACACTAGTACGAGAGGACCGTGTTGGACAGACCTCTGGTTTACCGGTTGTACCGCCAGGTGCACCGCCGGGTATCTAAGTCTGGATTGGATAAGTGCTGAAAGCATCTAAGTACGAAGCCAGCCTCAAGATAAGATCTCCCTGAGGGTCGTTGTAGACTACGACGTTGATAGGCTACAGGTGTAAGGGCAGTAATGTCGAAGCCGAGTAGTACTAATAGCCCGAGACTTTCTATTTCCGGGAGGAAGGATTGATATATCAGCAGGGTTAGTAGAGATACTGACAAAGCGAAAGTTACTGATAAAGTAGCGTTGTCCAGGTCAAACATCTTAAAAGGTATTAAGGTGGTTATAGCGTTGGGGATCCACCTCTTCCCATTCCGAACAGAGAAGTTAAGCCCAACCACGTCGATGGTACTGCGTAAAAGTGGGAGAGTAGATAGCCGCCGTTTTAGATAAAAGGAGTTCATTCGATAGAGTGGACTCCTTTTTGTTTTATGTAAATGACGGTTCAAATAGAAATAATAAATGTCAAATAAGATAATAAAGCTCAGTCGAAACTCAGCTTTATTATTTCTCCGTAGGATGGCACGTTTTTAAAGGCTTCCTCTATTCCATATTCTCCCGCATAAACACGCGCACAAGTTAAAACACCTCCATGGGCAAATATACAGACATCTTGCATTCCGCTTTTTCTGATCTCATCAAGAAATGAACTGACGCGGTCGTATTGGTCTTTTAACGATTCTCCGTTTGGTGTTCTGATATTGATCCAGTCTGCAAACCAGGCTTCGGAACGTGGGTCGGAGGATAAGTCTTCCCAGGATATCATTTCCCATTCCCCAAAATTCAATTCTTTTACGCGATCTTCCCGAATGGCATCCGGATAACCGCAATAGGAGGCTAACCTTACACAGCGGGTTAGCGAACTACACCAGACTTTGTCAAAAGTAAGTCCGGATAATGATTCTTTTACTTTTTCGGCTTCTTCCTCAAAAGATGGGCGCAGCAGTACGTCGGTTTGTCCGTAAGCATAACCTGCGGGAACGTCGACAGACGTATGTCTGATTAAATAGATATTCATATGTAAATAACTAAAGTGTTGTTGTATATATAACAGCTATACCCAGATAAAAGCTTAATTCGCATAATAGAAATGTAGCTCCGCAGCAGTCACCGGTATATCCTTGTATTTTCTTTTTCATAAAAGTAGTCAATAGGTACCAGGTAGCAACGGGTAGGAGACCTGCCAGAAAATATACGGGTTCAGGCAACCAGCACAGAGGCAGTAACAGACAAATCAGACTGAACAGATATTCTCCGGTTGTCATCCGGCTATAAACTGTTTTACTTTTTGCTTCTTCCTCTTTTCGGGCATATGGGAGGCGATTGATGATCATACCTGCAATACCTTTGCTATAAGGATCACCTGCAAGGATGGCACAACCTGCCAGTTCGACCGGGAGATTGCTGAGCAACAAATAATACAGGCCAAAATAGCAGATCAAACCAATGACTCCATAACTTCCTATATGCGAGTCTTTCATAATAGCCAATATCCGTTCCCGGTTTGTGCCTCCTCCGAATCCGTCAAAAAAATCAGCCAGGCCGTCTTCGTGGAGACAGCCTGTGATTAATAAACGGGTGATCATAGCCAGGGCTAAAGCAACTCCGGAAGGCAGAACAAGTGAGCCTGCATATAGTACAATCACCATCAGCCCGGCAGTAAACCAGCCGACTAAAGCCCACCGGCTCACTATATTTTTAAAATATTCGGCAGGTACTTCAGCCAGTTTCCAAAAAGGCAGACGTGTAAAGAATATGAATGCAGCCAGTATACGCAACATATATTTAAATGTTAGGAATGGATACCATCCAGTTAAAAATATTTTGTCACAGCCGCCTGTTGGAAAGTATGCATCTCGTTGATCATGCGTACGGCCGAGTCTACGATCGGATAAGCACACACGGAACCGGAACCTTCTCCCAAACGCAGTCCCAGGTTTAGAATCGGGTTTACCTGCAATACATCCAGTACTTTCCGGTGTCCGGCTTCGTCTCCGCAATGACCGAATATGCAATAAGGTAACATTTCAGGATATAACCGGGAAGCTGCCAGAACACAGTTGGTCATGATAAACCCGTCGACAAGTATGATCATTTTGAGTTCTGCTGCCCGGAGCATTCCACCGACAGCCATGACCATTTCGTATCCTCCGAAATAACGGATCACATCTAATGGGCTATTATCTCCTTTATAGTTTTCAAGCGATGCTTTCAACACATTATATTTATGTTGTACGCCTATACTGTCTAATCCGCTTCCTGCACCGACACATTCTATCAATGGAATACCTGTCAGGCAGGTCATCCACATGCTGGAAGCTGCCGTGTTACCTATTCCCATTTCGCCAAAGCTGATGACGTTGCATCCTTCCTTATGGCAATCACTCACAATTTCAGCTCCGTATTGTAGTGCCAATTCCATTTCTTCCTGTGTCATTGCTGCTTCATGGAGGAAATTACGGGTCCCTTTCCTGATTTTCCGGTCGATTAGTTGTGGAATGGAAGGAAAGTCGAAATCTATGCCACCATCAACAATCTTCAGTTCGATGCCATGCTGGCGGGCAAGAAAACAAACACCGGCTCCGCCGTTCAGGAAATTGTGAATTACCTGGCGGGTGACTTCTTTGGGTGATTTACTTACTCCTTCATCTGCAATACCGTGGTCGGAGGCATAAATGACATTGACCGGATGATGTAGGGAAGGGGTAAGTGTCTGCTGGATCAAACCAATCTGAAGAGCTAATTCTTCTAATCTACCTAATGAACCTTTAGGTTTTGTCAGATTGTTTATTTTTTCCTGTAATGTTTCTGCGATAGCAGCATCTGGTTTTTCAATATTAAAAGTAATCATTGTATTGTTATTTTGTTATCCTTTTATTTTCATGGGTATTCCGCTTACCATCAGTACGACTTCGTCGGCTCGGGAGGCTATATGTTGGTTCAGCCACCCTTGCAGGTCCGTGAATTTGCGTTGAACCGGATCTGGCGAGACTCCGCCTAACCCAATTTCATTGGTCACGAATATAAGATAAGCCTCCTGTTGAGTCAGCCGGTTGAATTCTTCTTTCAGTTCTGTCAATGATTTTTCGACATTACTGTCATTGTCGAAAAAAAAGTTTGTGCCCCATAACGTGACACAATCTATAACGACTACCCGGGCATTCAGATTATGATGGCTCAGGTATTTTTCTTCTTCTATATTTGTCCATTCCGGACCACGGTCTGCCTGGTGACGGAGAACCCGTTGACGGAATTCTTCATCCCATACACGCGAAGTCGCCAGGTAAACCGGGTTAGTGCTCAATGATAAGGCTAACTTTTGTGCATATCCGCTTTTGCCGGAACGTTGACCTCCTGTAATAAGTACGATATGTTTGTGCGGCATCGTATTATTCTCCTTTAGGCTTGTTGCGGGTAGCAACTCGTTTCCCTTTGTTTATCGGATTGTTTTTACTCGTTTTTCGTAAACTGGCAGATTTGGGAGAAGCGGCAAGGCGTTGCGCAACGGCTGCTTTTCCCAAAGATTTACCGAACTTCGGACGCATGGCATCTTTGAGTGCCTTTTCTTCCGGAGTCAGTTTGTCTTTCGGTTTTTCTCCGCTTTTAGCCGCTTTTCTGGCAGCAGCATATTTGTTGTATTTGACATATTTACCAGGTCTCAGCTTACTGCCGGAACCGGAAGGTTTCTTTTTTTCAACAGGCGCACTGTCTTCCACTTTCTTTTCTTTTTTCTCCACTTTGGCAACAGGGTCGCCGAAGATCAGATTTTGAGTTTTACCGGAACCGGTGCGTGCATGCTCCTGAGCCTGGCTGAAATTAACTTTAATATCATCAAGCATGACGATATCAGCTTTGCTAACTTTCTGGCCGACTTCCGGCTGTTTTCCGTTGACGGTAACCCGCCCCATTTCGATGAACTTGTCTGCTTCCCGGCGCGAGCAAAGTCCTGCGTCACTGAGCAATTTGTTTAGTCTTATTTCCATGTCTGTATAATTTTCTTTATTGTAATAATATTGATAGAAGACAAACAAGCAATCCCATGGCTAGTTCTGTATTGCTGTTTATTTTAGTTGCTATTAACATATCTTCTGTTGTAAAAGGCCTGTCGTTGACTCCGATATAAGGCTTTTCCACTGCTTGACCGAAGTAATCGTGTGTACCCCCGAAACGACAATCGAGGATGGCTGCCAATGCTGCTTCCGGATAACCTGAATTGGGACTGAGATGTGCCCTACCGAAACGTGTCAGAAAATCTCTTTTGTGCCAGTTTCCGGAAACCAGTAACATCAGGCAAGCTGTCAGCCGGGCAGGTATGTAGTTGGCAACGTCGTCCAACCGGGCGGCAGCTTCTCCGAATTCTTTGTATCGCTCGTTTTTATAGCCGATCATCGAGTCGAGTGTATTAATCATTTTATAAGCCATCATTCCGGGCAATCCTAAAAAGCCAAACCAGAACATCGGGGCGATCACTCCGTCACTCAGGTTTTCCGCCAAAGTTTCAAGGGCGGCGGCCCTGATTTCCTGTGGGGATAGATCGGAGGTGTCACGTCCGACGATGCGTCCGACTTGTGTCCGTCCTTCTTCCACACTACGGTCTACTGCTTCAAAAACGGCTTTTACTTCCGTAATCAATGTTTTTCCGGCAAGGCAATAGAATACACCTACTCCGACAAGAATTGCGTATAAATAAGTATTTATAAATGCTCCCCAGAAAAGGATTAGCCGGGTTATAAAGTAAATGCCTGCTACAAGGATTAGTGTCAACAGACCTCCTTTATAGAAACGGTTCTCACCCTGATTCAGTTTTTTCTCTCCGAAAGAAATGAGTTTGCCGAACCAGACGATGGGGTGAGGCCAGCCTTCCGGATCACCTAACAGGCGGTCTGCCAGCCATCCGCCCAGAAAGGGGATTACCTTGAATGAATATATCGATTGAGTTAACCAGTACATATTATTTGTTTGAGAGACAAAGGTAGAAAATTGTACCGTTTTTTGTTTTGTAAATTCACTAATAAATATCTACCTTTGTCTTATGCTTAGGATAATAACACATATAGAACGATTATTACTGGTACATGACTGTGTGATTGTACCGAAATTTGGAGGTTTTGTACTGCAAACAGTTTCTGCCGTATGCAACGGAGAGGAACATTTGTTCAGTCCGCAACGCAAAGAAATCGTTTTTAATATCACACTGCAACATAACGACGGGTTACTTTCAGAGTCATACATGCAAATGTATGGTGTTAATTACCGGAAGGCACAATTGATGCTGGAGGAAGATGTCGACGATATGAAAGCAGCTTTGCAGGAAGAAAAGAGATTATCCTTTGGTCTGTTAGGTTCTTTCAGTCTGGGACAGGAAGGCCAGATGATTTTCCATCCGGGAGAATCGGATGCATTCAGTGTCTGTTCATATGGATTGGCGGCTTTTAATTTTCCACAGCTTAAACCTGTTTTGGCTGCGCGTGAAGAGGTAGCATTGCTTACCGGAAAGAAGAAAAAAGATACATTATATATACCGGTTAGCCGGAAGTTTCTCCGCGTAGTAGCTGCTTCGGCTGCTGCTGTCACTTTATTCTTATTGGTTTCAACTCCGGTGGAAGATGTGAACCAGGCTGCTTATACTGCCAGTTTTGTTCCGACGGAAATGGTTGCCAGAAATGCGCCTGAAATGAAAACGGAGGAAATGAGCGCACCGGTTGAGACTGTGGCTCCTGAAACCAAGGCGCCGGAGGTGAAAAACGATGCGATAGCTGTTGCACCAACCCCGAAAGTGAAAAAGCAGGAGGTCGCTCCCCAACCGGCGGTCAGCAAGCCGAATCAGAAAATGTATCATATCGTGATAGCCAGTTTTCCTACGGAAGAACAAGCAGATAAATATATTGCCGGGGTAGATCGTAAAGATTGCAAGCATGTGAGTAAAGTTGTTCGTGATGGTAAGTACCGTATCTATGCCGATAGATTTGATAATCGTGAGCAGGCTGAAAGCTATATGGCAACTTTGCGTACGAATGAGAAATATAAAGATGCCTGGTTGTTTATCAGTCGATAATTAGTCCCCTTCTTGTATTGATTTTTTTATACGAATTCTTTTTATTCCTCTTCCTTCTTGTATTGTTTTTTCTTTTTTAACCGGCCTGCCTTTCGTAGTGCCTGATCCAGAATGTACTGTATCTGGCCATTGGTGCTGCGGAATTCATCCGCAGCCCAGGTTTCGATAGCATCCATCATCTCTGCATCGATCCGCAGAACAAAATTTTTGGTTGCATTCTCTTTTTTGGCCATCACTTATATTAATATTAAAAATTTAGAATCATTGATATAATGTACCTGTGTTGATAATCGGCTGGGCCGGCTCGTCTGCGCATAGTACGACTAATAAGTTGCTTACCATTGCCGCCCTTTTTTCGTCATCGAGTTCGACGATTTCTTCTTCCGATAATTTGTCTAATGCCATTTTTACCATCGAGACGGCTCCTTCAACGATCTTTTCGCGGGCAGAGATAATGGCATCAGCTTGTTGGCGCCGTAGCATGACAGCAGCAATTTCCGGGGCATAAGCCAAATAATTAATACGAGCTTCCACTATCTCCATGCCAGCCATCGCCAAACGTTCATTCAGTTGATGTTCCAGCTGTTCGTTTATTTCTTCACCTCCGCTTCGAAGGGTCAGCTTGTTGGTTTCCTGTTCGTTGTTGTCGTAAGCATATTGCCCGGCTACTTGCCGGAGAGCGGCATCGCTTTGTACACGGACAAAATCTTCGAAAGCATTCATCCGTTCGGCTACTGTTACACCTGCCTGACCATTCTTTTTATTATTAGCCATCGTTTGTGCATCGATTTCAAACATCGCTTTGTAAGTATCTTTCAGTTTCCAAACCAGCACAAGTCCTATCAGGATCGGATTGCCGATTTTGTCGTTTACTTTGATTGGCTCAACATCCAGATTGCGGGCACGCAAAGAAAGTTTCTTTTTGTTCATGAATGGATTTACCCAATAAAACCCTGTTTGCGTGAATGTGCCTTCGTATTTTCCAAAAAATACCATGACCCGGGTTTCGTTCGGCTCCTGGGAAATATATCCGGGAAGCATTAGGATGAATGCTATGAACAACACTATTGTCAGTGGAGCACAGATATAGTTTGTCTCTCCATAAAAATAGAGAACTAATACAATGAATAATGGTATTAGAATGAGATTGATAAATAGACCAATGAATCCATTGATTATTAGTCCTTTAAAATTGTGTTCTTCTGCTTTCATAATAATTTGTATTTGATATTATTTTGATATCACAAATGAAAACAATTTCCTGCACATGACCAAATAAAATATACTCTTTTTATAAGGGGATATTTAAAATATTATTTAGCTTTGTCTACTCAAAATTTACACGATTGGAATTTCAACTAGATACGGACAACAAGGAATTTCAGGATGCCCTGCAACTGATTACCCATACCCGCCAGTCTGTTTTCCTGACAGGGAAAGCGGGGACGGGCAAATCCACTTTTCTCAAATATATTTGTTCGCATACCAAAAAGAAATATGTCGTATTGGCTCCGACTGGTATCGCGGCTATTAATGCTGAAGGGGTGACTTTGCATTCTTTCTTCAAACTGCCGTTCCGTCCGATGTTACCGGATGATCCAGATTTAAGCCTGAAAGACGGGCGGATCTTTGAATTTTTCAAATACCGGAAAGAGCACCGGAAAATAATATCGGAGGTCGAGCTGATCATTATTGATGAAATTTCGATGGTGCGGGCGGATATTATCGACTGTGTAGATCGTATTTTACGTGTTTTTTCAGGAAATATGCGTTTGCCGTTTGGAGGAAAACAGTTATTGTTTGTCGGAGACGTGTTTCAGTTGGAGCCGGTTGTGCCGTCTGACCAGAAAGAGATACTCAGTCTTTTCTATGCCAGTCCGTTCTTCTTTTCAGCCAGGGTTTTCAAGTCAATCAACCTGGTGCCTATTGAGTTGCAGAAAGTTTATCGCCAGACCGATCCCGTATTTATTAATATATTGGACCGGATACGGAGCAATGCGGCAAGAAGACAGGAGCTGGAAATTTTGAATACCCGTTATTTTCCTGAATTTGAGCCGAATAACGAAGATATGTACATTACACTTGCTACCCGGCGCGATCAGGTAGACTTCATCAATGAAAAGAAGTTGTCGGAATTGCCTGGTGAAGAGTTTATTTCCGCAGGGCGTATAGATGGGGATTTTCCCGAATCATCTTTGCCAACACAATTGAATCTGGCAATCAAGGAACAGGCACAGGTGATTTTTATTGATAATGATTATGAACGTCGGTGGGTGAACGGAACTATCGGTATGATTTCGGGTATCGATGAGAACGGGAATGTATATGTCCTGTTGGAAAACGGGATCGAACATCTGGTGGAACCTACTTCGTGGCGTAATTATAAATATAAGTATAACGAAAAGGAAAAACGGATAGAGGAGGAGATTGTCGGTACTTTCGAACAATTGCCGATCCGTCTTGCTTGGGCAATTACCGTGCATAAAAGCCAGGGACTTACGTTTAACCGGGTTGTCGTGGATTTGACCGGAGGTGTCTTTGCCGGCGGTCAGACATACGTGGCACTAAGCCGTTGCACATCCCTCGAAGGACTGGTTCTGAAGAGTAAAGTGACTCCTCACGATATTTTTGTACGTAAAGAAATTGTTCAGTTCAGCCAGATCTTCAATAGTAAGGAACTGATTGAAAAGAGCCTGCGGGAAAGTGAGGCGGAACTTTTATATGCCCGTGCTGCCCATGATTTTAACCGTGGGAATATGAAGGATGCCGTGGAGTCTTTTGCTCTTGCAATAGGGAAACGAAACGAAATGGACAAACCGCTGGTGCAGCGCCTGCTCCGTTCCAAACTTCAGCGTATGAATACGCAACGCCAGGAAATCAAGAAACTAAAAGAAGAACTTTACGCGCAACGTGAAATCCTGAAAGAATATGCCCATGAATATTATTTGATGGGAAATGAATGTGTAACCAAAGCCAATGATCCGAATGCTGCTCTCCGCTCATTCGATAAAGCCTTGAAACTGTATCCTGAGTATGTGGATGCCTGGGTGCGCAAAGGTGTCACGCTACTGGATATTGGCGAAACATACGATGCCCAAGTGGCATTGAATGAAGCTGTCAAACTGAGCCCCCTTTCATTTAAGGCCCGTTATAATCGTGGAAAATGTTATCTACGCATGAAATATTATGAGGAGGCGGTCGCTGATCTCCAAAAAGCCGTTTCCATTAAGCCCAAACACGCATCAGCACACGAGTATCTGGCTGAAGCTTATCGTTTTGTCGGGGAGGAAGAACTTGCTCAGCAGCATCAGGATATAGCCGATAGTTTGCGGGAAAATCGAAATATTTAAGAAAGTCCATAAAAATCAAGCATATTCGTAATGCGTTGGTAACATAGATTATATATCTTTGTGGCGTTGTATAAAAAGTGTTTCGATTGTTTTAATTTTAATATTATCTAGTATGAAGAACTTATCTGTGTTTGTTCTTTTTCTTTTTTGTCTGACATTCACGTTGAATGGCCAGGTTACCACTTCCGGGATCAGTGGAAAAGTGACGGCGGAAGGCGAACTTCTGATCGGCGCAACAGTACAGGCTGTTCATGAGCCTTCCGGTACTACGTATGGAACTGTTACTAATGCGGATGGACGTTACAGTCTACAGGGGATGCGTACCGGCGGTCCTTATACCGTTGAGGTGTCTTATGTCGGCTTTCAGAAAGCGGTATATAAAAATATTACGCTTCAATTAGGTGAAACTTATTTGTTGGATGTAAAGTTGACAGAATCATTATCGTTGGATGAAGTGGTTGTCACGGCATCGAAGGCAGCCTTGTTTAATTCTCAGAAGACCGGGGCGGCACAAAACTTCAATCAATCGCAAATTCAGGCGACTCCTTCTGTCAGCCGTAGTATTTTTGATGTGACAAAGATGAATCCATTAGGAGTGAATACCGCTAGTGGCATGTCTTTTGCAGGTTCGAGTAACAAATATAATTCATTCCAAATTGATGGTATTACAAACAATGATGTGTTTGGTCTTTCGTCTAGTGGAACGAATGGCGGACAAGCTGGTGCCAACCCGATTTCTCTTGAAGCGATTGAAGAAATTCAAGTAGTAATAGCGCCGTATGATGTCCGTCAGGGAGGTTTTACCGGGGGAGGTATAAATGCAATTACAAAATCCGGTACGAATACATTCCATGGTTCTGCTTATTGGTATTATAATAATGAGAATTTTTATGGGAAGACTCCGGGAAAGGATGCAAAAGAACGTAAGAAGTTAGGTGATCAGAGCAGCGCAACGTATGGTTTTACGTTAGGTGGGCCGATTGTAAAGGATAAATTGTTCTTCTTTGCAAACTATGAACGGGTAAAGGAAACATACCCGTCTTCTAATAATATCGGTTCGACTGAGTCTAATCTGGATGTGAAAGAAGTAGACCAAATCGTTAATAAAATATCCCAGTTGACAGGAGGTTATAATGCAGGTGGTTATGGACCACAGGATATTGATACGTACTCTAATAAAATTCTTACCCGTTTGGATTGGAACATCAATGAACAGAATAAATTTACTGTTCGTTATAGCTTTCTGGACGGGCGAAAAATGGTATTTTCAAATTCTGTCTCTTCTGCAAAACTGAATGATAACGGTTATTTTATGAATAACAAAACGCATTCGCTGGTATCCGAATTGAATACACAGTTTACCCCTTCCTGGTCGAATGAGTTCAGGTTTGGTTGGACTTATGTTAGGGATTATCGTGATCCAATCGGACAACCTCTTCCAAATATAACGATTAATAATTTGATAAATAATGGTGATCCTACCAAGAAATCAAGCTTGGAATTAGGTACAGAACGAAATTCAGCCGCCAATGCTTTGGACCAGGATATTTTTACACTGGAGGACAACCTGATATGGAATAAAGGAAATCATACGATAACATTGGGAACCCATAATGAGTTCTTCCATATGAAAAATCTGTATATCACTAATATTTATGGTTCTTATGTTTATAATTCGTTAGATGATTTTTTGACTGTAGGAACAGCAAATGAGGTATTACCGAATTCATATGAATACTCCTACTCTAATGAAAAAATAACAGGAACAGATCGTTGGGCACCAGTGTTTGGCGCTGCCCAGCTTGGTTTTTATGCTCAGGATGAATGGAAAGTTACGAATCGTTTTAGTATGACTTACGGGTTACGTCTGGATATTCCTTTATTATTTGATAAGCCTAGAGCGAATGAGGTGTTTAATAGCTCGACAGTAGCGACGAGTATGGGGTTGGCAACAGACCAAATGCCTACAACCAAAGTACTGTGGTCTCCCCGTGTCGGTTTCCGTTGGAGCTTAAATGAAGACCGGACAACTTTATTGCGTGGTGGGGCTGGTATATTTACAGGCCGTGTTCCATTTGTTTGGATTTCAAATAGTTTTGGAAATGCAGGAGTTGAGATGGTTCGCACCGCTTATTCTTCCAGTTTGGGCAACTATCCTTCAGATTTTAAGTTTAATATTGATCCGAACAAGCAATATAAAGATCCTAATGCAAAAGTGCCTACATCGGAAGTCGATGTAATGGCTAAAAACTTCCGTTTCCCTTCTGTTTTCCGTGCAAATTTAGCTGTGGAACAAATGCTTCCATTTGGTATCAGAGGAACATTGGAGGGACTTTACTCCAAGACTCTGAATAATATTTTATACGAAAATATTAATTATCAGTGGAAAGGCGAGACTTTGAACAACGGAGGAGATGACCGTCCTGTTTATGAAAAGCAGGACAATCATTTCACTCAGGTCATGCTGTTGAAAAACACAAGCAAAGGTTATACTTTTAATATTACGACAAAACTGGAAAAATCATTTGACTTCGGTTTGAATGCAATGATCGCTTATACATATGGGCAAGCAAAATCATTGAATGACGGAAATTCTTCACAAGCCTATTCCGGTTGGAAATATAATGCAACATATTACGGTGATATGAATCCAGAATTGACATGGTCGATGTTTGATGTCCGTAACCGTGTGATCGGTTCTGTATCTTACCGTAAGGAATATGCAAAACATTTTGCAACAACAGTCAGCTTGTTTTATAATGGGCAGACAGGTGGCAGATATTCCCTTTTGGATTATACGGATCTGAATAAAGATGGATATCGTAATGATTTGATGTATGTGCCTACAGATGCAGAACTGGAGAAGATGGTATTTACTGATATTCATTCTAACAATAATACTGTTACTGCTGCAGAACAAAAGGATGCTTTAATAAAATGGATTGAAGGAAATGGTGAACTTCGCAAATCCAAAGGAACACATATTAAACGTAATCAAATGACTTTGCCATTTGAGCATCATTTTGATTTCCATTTTGCCCAGGACTTTTTTGTTGATATCGCAGGACAAAGAAATACAATCCAGCTTAATTTCGATATTATCAATGTAGGCAATTTATTGAATAAAAAGTGGGGTATGTATTATCAAACTAATTCAGGTTATGATTTGACTCCTCTTACAACTAAGATTGGGACAAATGGAGCAACTTACCAGTTCTATGATCCGGGAGAAATGTATACTAATACAAATATCACTTCCCGCTGGCATGCCCAGGTTGGATTGAAATATATTTTCTAGCCGTGTATTTAACGATTTGAATAAAATAATCGGGAGAGGTTCACTATCTTTGTGGACCTCTTTCTTTTTGAGGTGATTGTATATGAAAAGATATGTAAGTTTATTTATAGGATGTATCGTTCTGGCCGGTATACTTTTTTCCGGCTGTTCGTCATCGAAACGCCATGACCGTTATGTGGTCGTTCTTTCCATGGATGGATTCCGTTCCGATTATCCCGATCGTGCTTATACCCCGACATTGGATTCTTTGGCGAAAGTCGGGATTCGTGCCGCTTTCCGTCCTTCTTTTCCCAGCGTAACATTTCCGAACCATTACAGTATGGCAACCGGTTTGCACCCAGATCATCACGGCCTGGTTAATAATTTCTTTTATGCCTCCGACTTGGATAGTATTTACCGTATGGCGGACCCCACTCCCGGCTTTTATGGAGGGGAACCGATCTGGAATACGGCAGAGAAACAGGGAGTGCATGCAGCCTCTTTCTTCTGGGTGGGCAGTGAGTATCCGATCCAGGGCCGCCAGCCTTCCATCTGGAAACCTTTTGATAAAAAGGTCCCTTATTCGGACCGCGCCGATTCTGTAGTAGCCTGGTTGCAGCTACCGGAGGATATACGTCCTCATCTGGTTATGTGGTATATCGAAGAGCCGGATGCGATCGGTCATATCTGTACGCCTGACTCTTCGGCAACTTTAGAGAAAGTAGAGGAGCTGGACCGTGTATTGAACCATTTCTTTAACGAGGCCCGCAAGCTGGATATTTTCGATAAAATAGATTTTATAGTTCTGTCCGATCACGGAATGGCTACTTATACGCCTGAGAAATATGTCAATCTGAACGACTATTTGCCTCGTGACAGTTTTGATTATATTTTTGACGGTGTCCCGACTTTGCTTTATCCGAAGAATGGTTATACCGAGACCGCATACAATATCCTGAAAAAGGTTCCGAATGTGACGGTTTGGAAGAAAGAGGAAATTCCTGCTGAATATGTTTATGGGAATAATCCCCGTATAGGTGATTTGGTTGTGCTTCCCAATATCGGAACTTACCTGCATTTCCGTGATAAATCCTATCCTTATCCGGGTGCAACTCATGGTTATGATAATTTTTCACCGGAGATGGAAGCTATATTTTATGCGGCAGGCCCTTCATTTAAAGAGAATGTCGAATTACCTGTCATGGCAAATGTAAATCTTTATCTGATCATATCCCGGTTGTTAAATTTGGAGCCTGCTCCAAATGACGGTGATAGTGTGGTTGTAAATACTTTATTCCGGTAAAAATAAAAAAAGCGATCTGTTGAAGGTCGCTTTTTTAATATCAAAGGGTATCTTTCATTTAATAATTGAAATTCATCCCCGGACAAAAAGCTATCTGACTTTTGGCACTAGTGATCTGAATCATGTTTTCGCGGGCTAGCCATCCGATTGCAGACCATAAATCAGCTTCACATAAGGAGGTTGCCTTTTTCAACTCCTCCAAACTCCAACATCCACCATCCAGTAACAGATTCCTGATGGTACCTGCATTTAATCCAATTGTTCCTTTCGTCATGACAAATTCTCTTTTATGTTTATGGTATGTTGAGTTAAAACAGAAATTAAAGCGGAAATGATATATTCTGACGTTTTTTTTAGTGTGTTTTATAAAAAGGAGATTCCGTCAAAAGATTTTTTTTGTAAAACAGGCGGATGGAGATTCACGAACTTAAAATAAATCATTGTTTGTTTATAAGCGTTTTTTGAGAAAAAATGTTTGAAAAAGATTGTCATAAAGTATGGTGGTGTCGAATTAAACCTTACATTTGTAGCCTATTGAGATTGATTTAAACTTGTATTTGAAGTTTTGCTCGCAACTTAGATTTGTAAAGTATATTCATTCAACTATTATTCTATTCATCCCTCAATAAACAATTAACTAAATAAGTTTTTATAAATGAATCTTTACATTTCAAATTTAAGTTATAACGTCACAGACGCTGACTTAAACGAGTTGTTTGCTGACTATGGGGAAATCCTCTCAGCTAGAGTTATCACAGACAGAGAAACAGGCCGTTCAAGAGGCTTTGGTTTTGTAGAATTGAAGGATGACGATTTAGCCAAGAAGGCTATCGAAGAATTAAACCAGGCTACTTATGATGAAAAAGTAATCAACGTAACAGAGGCTCGTCCGAGAGAAGACCGTGGTGGAAACCGTGGCGGTGGTTTCGGTGGTAATCGTGGTGGTGGTTACGGCGGCGGTAATCGTGGCGGTGGCTACGGTAACGGCGGCGGAAGAAGATATTAATTCGCATTATAGCAAATGGAAAAGCGATCTGGCAACAGGTCGCTTTTTTGTTTCTTATGGACGCAGATTTTATATATTATGATACTGCTTTCTCATATATTATGATATTAGAGTCGCATAATATGTGAGAAAGCAGTATCATAATATATGAGAAATTTGCAAACTGTATGTTGATCTCTATAAAAAAGCCTGCCGAAATCATTCAGCAGGCTTTTGTAGTGCGTCCGGGGATCGAACCCGAGTTTCCGCCGTGAGAGGGCGGCGTCCTAGGCCACTAGACGAATGCACCGTTTCATATTATAGTTTTCATTGTTTGACGGGACAAAAATAGTTATTATTTCGTTTCGGTGTTCTCCGGAACAGGAAAAAATGTAAAGAATTTTGTATCTTCCTGTCATTATGCTACTATAATTGTCTCCATACAACTAAAAGGCGTTAAAACTGAGCGCAATTTCGTTTATTTTTCATTGTTCTTCCTGTTTATTTATTCTACCTTTGCCACCTGTTATTGAACAATATACTATTGAACAATTACTAATACCAGTATTAAAATAACTAATATTATGGCAGAACTAAAAGAAAAACTTTTCTCAGAATTCGCTCCGGTCACTACTGAAGAGTGGATGGCGAAGATTACGGCTGACCTGAAAGGTGCTCCGTTTGAGAAAAAGCTTGTCTGGAAGACAGGCGAAGGATTTAATGTAAATCCTTTCTATCGTGCAGAAGACATCGAAGGTTTGAAGACTACCGAGTCTCTTCCCGGTGAATTCCCTTATGTTCGCGGAACAAAGAAGGATAACGACTGGAAGGTACGCCAGAACATTGAAGTAACCTGTTTCAAGGAAGCCAACGAAAAGGCTCTTGATTTGCTAACCAAAGGTGTTACTTCTCTCGGTTTCATCATCAAAGGTGATGAAGTGAATGCCGAAAATATTGCAACATTATTAAACGGTATCTGTCCGGAAGCTACTGAACTGAACTTCAACACTTGTAACTGCAAGGCTGAAAAACTGATCGGTATTCTGGAATATATCCTGAAGGGAAAAGACGTAGACCTGAACAAATGTTTCGGTTCTGTTAACTACGACCCGTTCAAGAAACCGTTGGTAAAAGGTAAAGAAAATGAAAACTGGGTAGAAGCTGCATCTGCTGTGCTCAAAGCTGGTCAGGCGCTGCCGGGTTATAAAGTTTTAGCTGTAAACGCTTTCTACTTCAATAATGCAGGTGCTTATATTACTCAGGAACTGGGTTATGCACTGGCTTGGGGTAACGAACTGATGGCTAAACTGACTGAAGCTGGATTCAGCGCAGACGAAGTTGCCAAAAAGATTAAATTTAATCTGGGTATCAGCTCTAACTACTTCATGGAAATTGCTAAGTTTCGTGCAGCACGTTGGTTGTGGGCTGAAATTGTTGCTGCTTACAATCCTGAATGCAAATGTGCATGCAAGATGAACGCACATGCTCAGACTTCCGAATGGAATATGACTGTTTACGACGCTCATGTAAACTTGTTGCGTTCTCAGACTGAAGCGATGTCTGCTGCTTTGGCAGGTGTCGATTCTATCACTGTTCGTCCGTTCGATAAGACTTATCAAACTCCGGATGATTTCTCAGAACGTATCGCACGCAACCAGCAATTGTTACTGAAAGAAGAATGTCACCTGGATAAGGTGGTCGATCCTTCTGCCGGTTCTTATTATGTAGAAGTACTGACTAACTCGTTGGCTGACGTTGCCTGGAAACTGTTCCTGGAAGTAGAAGACAAAGGCGGTTTCGGTGCTGAAGTGGCTAACGGTAACATACAGAATGCAGTAAATGCTTCTAACGTAGCTCGTAAGAAAGCTGTTGCTACCCGTCGCGAAATCCTGCTGGGTTCTAACCAGTTCCCGAACTTCACAGAAGTAGCTGCCGGTAAGATTAAAGAAACAGCTTCCTGCTGTTGCGGTGGTGGTCATTCTTGTGGTGAAGCAACGGTTACTCCTCTTGATTTCTCTCGTGGTGCATCTGAATTCGAAGCATTGCGTCTGGCAACTGAAAACAGCGGCAAGACACCGAATGTCTTTATGCTGACTATCGGTAACTTGTCTATGCGTATTGCCCGTTCACAGTTCTCAAGCAACTTCTTTGCTTGCGCCGGATATAAGGTAATTGATAACTTAGGTTTTGAAACTGTTGAAGCTGGTGTTGAGGCAGCGATGAAAGCCGGTGCTCAAATCGTTGTTCTTTGTTCTAGTGATGACGAATATGCAGAATATGCTCCTGCCGCTTATAAGGCGTTGGCCGGACGTGCTGAATTCGTTGTAGCAGGTGCTCCTGAATGCATGGAAGACCTGAAAGCTCAGGGTATCGATCAGTTTATCAATGTGAAGAGCAACGTACTTGAAACATTGAAGGCTTTCAACGCAAAATTAGGAATCGCTTAAGTAGAAACAATTATGAGACCAAATTTTAAGAATATAGATATAAAGAATGCCGGTTTTGCAGCTACCAATGCTGCCGAATGGGCAAAAGCCAATGGCATCGAAGCCAATTGGAAAACACCCGAGCATATCGAGGTGAAACCAGTATATACAAAAGAAGACCTGGAAGGTATGGAGCATCTGCACTATGCATCCGGTCTGCCTCCTTATCTGCGTGGCCCGTATAGCGGTATGTACGCGATGCGTCCCTGGACGATCCGTCAGTATGCCGGTTTCTCTACCGCAGAAGAATCAAATGCATTCTACCGCCGTAACCTGGCTTCCGGTCAGAAAGGTCTGTCTGTTGCATTCGACCTTCCGACTCACCGCGGATACGATGCCGATAACGAACGTGTTGTGGGTGACGTTGGTAAAGCCGGTGTATCTATCTGTTCGCTGGAAAACATGAAAGTATTGTTCGCTGGTATTCCTTTGAACAAAATGTCTGTATCCATGACTATGAACGGTGGTGTTCTTCCGGTATTGGCATTCTACATCAACGCAGGTTTGGAACAAGGCGCTAAGCTGGAAGAAATGGCCGGTACTATCCAGAACGATATCCTGAAAGAATTCATGGTGCGTAATACGTATATCTATCCGCCTGAATTCTCTATGAAGATTATCGCTGATATCTTCGAATATACATCACAGAAGATGCCTAAGTTCAACTCTATCTCTATCTCCGGTTATCACATGCAGGAAGCCGGTGCGACAGCAGATATTGAAATGGCTTATACCCTATGCGACGGTATGGAATATCTTCGTGCCGGTGTTAACGCAGGTATCGATGTGGATGCATTTGCTCCGCGTCTGTCATTCTTCTGGGCAATCGGTGTGAACCACTTCATGGAAATCGCCAAGATGCGTGCTGCACGTATGTTGTGGGCGAAGATTGTGAAGAGTTTCGGAGCCAAGAACCCGAAATCTTTAGCGCTGCGTACTCACTGCCAGACTTCAGGATGGTCGTTGACTGAACAGGATCCGTTCAACAACGTAGGTCGTACTTGTATCGAAGCGATGGCAGCTGCACTGGGACACACGCAGTCTTTGCACACCAATGCGTTGGACGAAGCTATCGCCTTGCCGACAGACTTCTCTGCACGTATCGCTCGTAATACACAGATTTATATCCAGGAAGAAACAAAGATCTGTAAGGAAATCGACCCGTGGGCCGGTTCTTACTATGTAGAATCTTTGACAAACGAACTGGTACACAAAGGTTGGGCTTTGATCCAGGAAATCGAAAGCATGGGCGGTATGGCAAAAGCGATCGAAACAGGTCTTCCGAAGATGCGTATCGAAGAAGCGGCTGCTCGTACTCAGGCTCGTATCGACTCAGGCGTTCAGACAATCGTTGGTGTTAACAAATACCGTCTGCCGAAAGAAGATCCGATCGATATCCTTGAGATTGACAACACTGCCGTACGTAATGAACAGATTGCTAACTTGAAAGTGTTGCGTGAAAACCGCGACGAAGAAGCTGTTCAGAAAGCATTGGCAGACATCACCGAATGTGTGAAAACTAAGAAAGGCAACTTGCTGGAACTGGCTGTTAAGGCTGCCGGCTTGCGTGCATCACTGGGAGAAATCTCTGATGCCTGCGAAGTTGTTGTAGGACGTTATAAAGCAATCATCAGAACTATTTCAGGCGTGTACTCATCAGAAACAAAGAAAGATGCCGACTTCCTGAAGGCTTGCGAGCTGACAGAAAAGTTTGCAAAGAAAGAAGGTCGCCAGCCGCGTATCATGATCGCTAAGATGGGGCAGGACGGACACGACCGTGGTGCTAAGGTTGTAGCTACCGGTTATGCCGACTGTGGTTTCGACGTGGATATGGGACCGTTGTTCCAGACTCCGGCTGAAGCTGCCCGCCAGGCTGTTGAAAACGACGTTCACGTAATGGGTGTTTCTTCTTTGGCTGCCGGACACAAGACATTGGTACCGCAAGTTATCGATGAACTGAAGAAGTTAGGCCGCGAAGACATTATCGTTATCGCCGGTGGTGTTATTCCTGCACAGGACTACGACTTCCTGTACAAGGCAGGTGTTGCCGCTATCTTCGGTCCGGGTACATCAGTAGCTAAGGCTGCCGTTCAAATCCTGGAAATCCTGTTAGGAGAGGAATAATAGCTGTAAAGTTTTTATAATAAATAGGAGACTGCGTAGCTTTCGGTGGAGAGTTACGCAGTTTTTTTATTACCATATAAGTATTGATATGAACAAACAAGCAAAACTATTTCAAGATCAGGATGTGGCAAATGATGATTTGTCCCTGACTCCTGTTATTAAAAAGAAAGGAAGAACGAAACTTACCGCTGCCCAGTCTGAGTTCAATCGCCTGAACAGGAAGATAAATGAACTAAAGGCAGAGATCACGTTTATTCCTGAGAAGGAACGAAAAATCAGAACTTTCTATCAGGAGCATGCTAAATCTCTATTTGAGAAAGAGACTGCAATGAAATATGATTATCTGATTTATCTGGATGGAATATATGAAGAAGGGAAACTGAGTAAAACGGATCGGAAAACGCTGATAGATCTTATTGCTGCTGAAAGCGAAGGAGTGACTGACTATATGAATGAAGAGCAACGCTCCGTTATTGTTCCCCTCGTTCATAAATATGAGGAACTCTTATCTGGAATGACTCATGAAGAACTGGAAATGGAAGCAGTACAGGATACGTTGTTCGCTATCCAAATGATGGGTTTTAAACTCAATAAGAAAATGAAAAACGCAAAGACGGAAGAGGAACTGCTCAACGCTTTTAATGATTTAATGAAGAATGAGATGGAGAAAATGGAGGCGGCGGAAGAAAAAGAACAACAGAGGCGTGCAGCCAGAGAGGAACAGAAATCGTCGCAGTCCAGAGAAAGGAAAATGACCAAAGCCGAATTGAATCAGAAATTGCAGGAGGAACAAACTTTAAAGTCAATGCGTGAAATATATCTGGAACTGGTGAAGGAACTTCATCCGGACCGGGAAACAGATGAAACATTGCGTGCACAGAAGGAAGAACGGATGAAACAACTGACGGAAGCATATAAACAAAAAGACTTGGCTTCCTTGTTGATGATGCAGATTAACTGGTTGCAGGAAGAATCGGCAAAGACACCTCAATCGCAAACGGATGAGGTTTTGAAACGTTATAATAAGATTTTGCGTGCACAGTTGAATCGTTTGGAAGAAGAATTTTACTTGATTTGTCAGGCTCCTTTATCTGGTGTGGAAAATGCTTATACGCAATTGAGAACTGTTCCTTTGAAAGAGATAGATATTCACCTGGATATTCTTTTGTCTCAGCAGAAAAACCTGCTGCAAACAGTGGAAGAGTATATGCAAAGCGTTTCTACGCTTACGGGAATGAGAGCTTTTTTGAAAAAATACCGGAAAAAGCAAAGAGAAGAAGAGCTTTATGATGACTTTTACTGGGAGGAGGATTAATCTTTTTGTTATCTTTACCCGACAATCTTAAAAGTGCTATTATGCAAACAGTAAATTGTTTTTTGCCTTATGTTTCTCCAGCCATGGTGAAACTGACTGTAGACGAACTCAGGAGTACCGGGCTGGTTAATAAAATATATCTTTTAGCTTCTGATTCATTGCAGGCGGAAGCCTGTGACGGTTGCGAAATCCTGCAGGTCGATACGCTGACCGGTACAAAGACTTTGCGTACTATTTGGGAACATGCCGACGGGCGGGATGTTTTATTCTATACCCGTACAACTCCTTTGAAGTTCGGACAAAACGGACTGGAGCGGATGCTTTTTGTCGCTGAAAACAGATGTTGTAAAATCGTTTATGCCGATCATTATAAAATATGTAACGGTATTCGGCAGGAACACCCGTTGAACGATTATCAGGAGGGAAGCATACGGGATGATTTTGATTTCGGTCCGTTATTGCTGCTTAATTACGATGAATTGAACTATTATTTCGAATCTCGTAAAAAAATGTTTCCGGAGTATGTCTATGCAGGTTTCTATCTTTACCAGCTCAATGCCTCATTTATGCCGGAGACTATTGTTCATATCCGGGAGTATCTTTATTCTTTTACAGAAGAAGATAATCGGAAAAGTGGCGAGAAACAGTTTGATTATGTGGATCCAAAGAACCGTGAGGTGCAGGAGGAAATGGAATCGGCCTGTACTGTCTATCTGAAATATTTGGGTGCTTTTCTGAAGAAGAAGCCTTTGAAGGTAAAGTTTAAGAAGGAAGGTTTCCCTTGCGAAGCATCTGTGATCATCCCTGTCCGCAACCGCGTCCGTACGATCGAGGATGCGATCCGTTCTGTTTTTAGGCAGCAGACCAATTTTGACTTCAACCTGATCATTGTCGACAATCATTCGACCGACGGGACAACAGAGGTTATTCAGCAGTATGCAGAAGATAAACGTCTGATACACCTGATCCCCGAACGTGACGATCTCGGAATCGGCGGTTGTTGGAATGAGGCGGCTGGGCATCCTTCGTGCGGTAAGTTTTGTGTACAGCTTGACAGTGATGATGTGTATAGCGGTCCCGATACTTTGCAAAAGATTGTGGATGCTTTTTATGCGGAAAGTTGTGCAATGGTGATCGGAACCTATAAAATGACTGATTTCGACCTGAATGAAATAGCGCCCGGCATTATCGACCACCGGGAATGGACGGAAGAGAATGGACGTAATAATGCTTTGCGTATCAATGGACTGGGAGCACCCCGTGCTTTCTATACCCCGATTCTTCGCGAGTTGAAAATGCCGAATGTGAGTTATGGCGAAGATTATGCCATAGGATTGGCTATATCGCGTATTTACCGGATCGGGCGTATTTACGATGTCCTTTATCTCTGCCGCCGTTGGGAGGACAATACCGATGCCGCATTGGATATCCGGAAAACCAACGAACATAATGCCTATAAAGACAGTATCCGAGCCATTGAATTGGGTACCCGAAGAACGTTAAATCAAAAATGATATGATTGATAAGTCTGAAATGAATGAGTTGAGAGAACGCGTAGAAGATCTTCTCGATAACCAGATAAGAGATTGGGAGTTGGTTCGCACGAATACCTATGCTTTGGCAAGCCTTAAGACCCGGTATCTTTATATAAAGGATTTCCCTGTTATATTACAGTTCAATCCGGAGCGTATCCGTTCCTCTGCTGCTAAAACAGACACTGCTTCTTTGCAAGCACGACCGTGTTTTTTCTGTCACCGGCCGGAAGAACAATATGGTATTGATTACAATGATGCTTTCGATATACTGGTTAATCCTTATCCAATCTCCAGCGGACATCTGACGATACCATTGAAGTGGCATGAAGATCAGCAAATTCTTCCTTATTATGAGGATATGCTGTGGTTGGCACACGATCTTCAGGATTATGCCGTCTTTTACAATGGTCCGAAATGTGGAGCCTCTGCACCGGATCATATGCATTTCCAGGCAATGGAACGGGGAAATTTGCCGATTGAAATGAACTATAAAAAGGCTTCCAAGGGTGTAGTATGGGAGGGGCGTAATACGGTTCTTTATGTACTTTACGATTTTATGGCGTCTGCATTTCTGCTGATCTCCAGTGATTTGCGCGAAGCCGACTATGCTTTTAAACAATTATACGCACAACTGGAAATAAAAGAAGGAGATTCTGAACCGATGATGAATGTGGTTACTTGGAAGGATGAGGATAACTGGATATCCTGTATATTCCCTCGTAAGGAATTGCGTCCGTCCTGTTTTTATGCAGAAGGGGATGCCAATATCCTGATCAGTCCGGCAACGGTTGAGATGGCCGGTCTTTTTATCACTCCTTTAGAGAAGGATTTTGATAAGGTGACGTCTGAAGATCTTGAAACTATTTTGCGGGAAGTAAGCATTTCGGAAGAAGAGAAGAATGAAATAGTACGTAAAATGATACAATCTAGCTCGCGAAAATGAAACTATTAACCGGAAAATCCACAATAGCGTCTCCATGGAGCTGGATACCTACGCTTTATTTTGCAGAGGCCCTCCCTTATGTGGCAGTGATGACGATCTCTGTCATCATGTATAAACGTTTGGGGATCAGTAATACAGATATAGCCCTCTATACCAGTTGGCTTTATCTTCCCTGGGTGATCAAACCCTTCTGGAGTCCTTTCGTCGATTTACTGAAGACGAAGCGCTGGTGGGTGGTTACCATGCAGTTTCTGATAGGTGCAGGACTGGCGGGTATTGCTTTTACTATTCCGATGGATTATTCTTTTCAGCTGACTTTGGCTATATTCTGGTTGGTGGCGTTTAGTTCTGCGACGCATGATATTGCGGCTGACGGTTTCTATATGTTAGCGCTGGATTCGCATGACCAGGCTTTTTATGTCGGGATACGAAGTACATTTTACCGTATCGCAACTATTGCCGGACAAGGTCTGTTGGTGATGCTGGCTGGTGCTTTGGAAGAAAGTACCGGAAAGATACCGCTGGCCTGGTCGGTTACATTTTTGATCCTGGCAGGTTTGTTTATCGGGCTATGCCTGTATCATAAATATATATTGCCGACACCCGAATCGGACAGACCGGCTGTCGCTGTGACGGCTTCTACCCTGTTTAAAGAATTCTTTGCTACATTTGTTTCGTTTTTTAAGAAGAAACAGGCCTTGATTGCGATCCTGTTTATGCTGTTATACCGTTTCCCGGAAGCACAGCTGGTAAAACTGGTCACTCCTTTCCTGATTGATCCGCGTGATGTTGGAGGACTCGGATTATCAACGGCAGAGATCGGTTTTGTTTATGGTACGATCGGGATTATCGGACTGACCTTAGGCGGGATCATCGGTGGAATTGTTGCGGCACAAGGCGGACTGAAGAAATGGCTTTGGCCGATGGCGCTGGCAATTACTTTGCCGGATCTGGTCTTTATTTACCTGAGCAGTGCCCTGCCGGAGAATCTGCTTATCATAAATGTATGTGTCTTTATTGAGCAGTTTGGGTATGGATTCGGCTTTACGGCTTATATGCTGTTCCTTATTTATTTCTCAGAGGGTGAACATAAGACGGCTCATTATGCCATCTGTACGGCATTTATGGCTTTAGGTATGATGCTGCCGGGAATGATTGCCGGATGGTTGCAGGAGCAGTTGGGATATGAGCACTTTTTCTGGTGGGTGATGGGATGCTGCCTGATCACTTTGGCAGTGACGGCTTTCCTGAAGATAGATCCTGCATTTGGCAAAAAAGACAGACGTATTGATTGATTTTATAATAAAGTGAAATATGATATTGATAGCTGATAGTGGGTCCACGAAGACTGATTGGTGTGTAGTGGAGAATGGTGAATTTATCCTCCGTTTCAAAACACGGGGCATGAATCCTTTTTTTCAGACAGAAGAGGAAATCGGGAAGGAGATAGAAGCCGGCCTGTTACCTTCTCTAAAAGATTTCGAACCTTCAGCTATTTATTTTTACGGAGCAGGATGTGCTTTCCCGGAGAAGAATAATATGATCAGGCGGGCCGTCAACCGGTATCTGTCTGTTCCGGTTGAGGTAGGGAGCGACTTGCTTGCGGCTGCCCGTGCCCTGTGCGGAGATCAGCCGGGGATTGCCTGCATTATGGGAACCGGTTCCAACTCTTGTTATTATGATGGCAGGGAGATTGTAAAGAATGTCTCTCCTCTGGGATTTATCCTGGGCGATGAGGGGAGTGGTGCGGTATTGGGAAAATTATTGATTGGTGATGTCTTGAAAGACCAGTTGTCTCCGGCCCTGAAAGATCAGTTTCTGACACAATATGAGTTGACCCCGGCCCTGATTATGGACAAGGTTTACCGGCAGCCTTTCCCTAACCGTTTTCTGGCAGGATTTTCTCCTTTTATACGGGAGCATCTGGATGAACCGGCTATCTGGGAGTTGGTTACCCGTAGTTTTCTGGCTTTTTTTACCCGGAATGTGAAACAGTACGATTATTTTGAACTGCCTGTCCACCTGGTAGGTTCGGTAGCCTGGTATTATCAGGATATATTGAAGGAGATCGCGTTTGATTTGGGAATCCGTTTGGGGACGATCGCCCGAAGTCCGATGGAAGGACTGATTGCATATCATGGTCAATCAACGTTTTGATATCTGATAGATCGTATTTATCTTTGTTGTGTTTGTAATCTTATATTTAATAAATTCTCAAGATGAAAAAAGTGTTATTCTCATTCTGCTTCCTTCTGGTATTGCTGGTAGGAAGTTCGTTAAGGCTGGAGGCTCAGCCGGCTCAGAAATTGGTCAATGTGGTGGTATCTCCGGATCGGACAGACTGGAAATATAAACAAAAGGAGGAAGTTACTTTTACCGTTCAGGTCTTTAGGAATGAAAATCTCCTGAAAGACGTGGTGGTTGATTATGAAGTGGGACCGGAGTATTTCCCCGTAAAGAAGGAAGCGGATGTACTTTTGAAAAATGGTAAAACAACATTAAAAGGCTCTATGAATGAACCTGGTTTTTTGCGTTGTAAGGTCATAGCAAAAGTAGATGGTCGCAATTATGAAGGAATGGCCACGGTTGCCGTAGACGAAGAAAGAATCCGGCCGACAACCGCTGATCCGAAAGATTTCGACAGTTTCTGGAAGCAGGCGATTGAAGATGTCCGTAAAACGTCTCTGGACCCTAAAATGGTGTTGATGCCGGAAAGATGTACGTCTACGCAAAACGTTTATCATGTCAGTTTTCAGAATGAGCGTCCGGGTTCCCGTATGTATGGTATTCTGGTTGTCCCCAAAAAGGAAGGGGTATATCCGGCTATACTCCAGGTTCCGGGTGCCGGTATCCGTCCGTATAACGGCATGAATTTAGGGGATGATGTTATCACATTAGAGATCGGAATTCATGGGATTCCGGTAAATATGCCACAAGAAGTATATAACAATCTGGCATCCGGTGCTTTGAACGGCTATCCCGGGATCAATAAGAATGATCGTGACACCCATTATTACAAACGGGTGTATCTCGGTTGTGTGAGAGCGGTGGATTTTATTTTCTCTTTACCTGAATTTGACGGTTCGACTGTCGGTGTAACCGGTGGTAGTCAGGGAGGAGCGCTTTCTATCGTTACGGCAGGATTGGATCCGCGTATTAAGTTTCTGGCAGCATTCTATCCGGCCTTATGTGATTATGCCGGTTATTTACACCAGCGTGCCGGTGGCTGGCCTCATTATTACCGGAATGCAAAACCTGGTCCGAATGAGGTGGAGACATTAGCTTATTTTGATGTGGTTAATTTTGCCCGTCGTGTAAATGCACCGGGGTGGTATAGCTGGGGATATAATGATGTGACTTGTCCTCCAACTTCCATGTATTCCGCTTATAATGTCATTCCGGGAGCAAAAGAACTGCATCTTTATCTGGAAACCGGTCACTGGACTTATCCGGAACAAAATATGGCACGGTTCCAATGGTTGAAAGAAATGTATAAGTAAGAAGAGGTTCGCAGACATAAATTTTGTTAGTTTTGTATCTGTTTAGCAACATACATAATACATATTAATATGTCGTTTACTAAGATAACAGAGCAAGACTCATTATATAATAATCTGGAAAGCAAGTCGGTCCGCGAATTACTGGACGATATAAATACGGAAGACCAGAAAGTTGCGTCAGCAGTCCGGAAAACGATACCTAAGGTTGAAGAACTTGTATTACAGATCGTCCCCCGGATGAAACAAGGGGGACGTATCTTTTATCTGGGTGCCGGCACAAGTGGACGTCTGGGCGTACTCGATGCTTCGGAGATCCCCCCTACTTTCGGAATGCCGCCAACCCTGGTGATCGGACTGATTGCGGGTGGAGACAAAGCGCTTCGTAATCCGGTAGAAAATGCGGAAGATGATCTGAATCGCGGTTGGGAGGAATTGCAGGAGCACCATATCACAACAAAAGATACAGTAATCGGCATTGCCGCATCCGGGACGACTCCCTATGTAATAGGAGCCTTGCGCAAGGCACGTGAGCAAGGAATCCTGACAGCTTCCATTTCCAGTAATCCGGATTCTCCGATGGCAGCGGAGGCAGATGTAGCCATTGAAATGATCGTAGGTCCGGAGTTTGTTACCGGTAGTTCGCGAATGAAATCCGGAACAGGGCAAAAGATGATCCTGAACATGATCTCTACTTCGGTAATGATTCAACTGGGACGTGTAAAAGGCAACCGGATGGTAAATATGCAACTTACCAACCAGAAACTGATCGACCGTGGGACACGGATGTTGATGAACGAACTAAACCTTGGCTACATTGAGTCTTACCATCTGCTGCTTATGCATGGATCCGTAAAGGAAGCGATAGATGCTTATCGTGCAGGGAAATTGTGATATGATAGTATGAGGGTGTGAAACAAAAGCAAGAGAAAATGGATTTATCGATACTTTTCTTATCTTTGTCTTAGAGATGTGAGATAAAGATGGAAGGTTTGACTGTATTTTTTTTTCATTATTATGTGTTTATAGTTCGTATTAATAGAAATATCATATGGTCCGAAACTCGCAAGACCTCAAAAATGAAACTACACTTTGGGAACTTTTCCGTAATGGAGAGGAGAGTGCCTTTTCTGCGCTCTTTGAATTGACATCGGATAAATTATACAGATATGGGACAAAGTTTGTCAGCGATGAAGAGTCAGTGAAGGACTGCATTCAGGAGTTATTCATTAAACTGTATGAGAACCGACAACAACTTCCGGCTTTATCCAATCCTCTGTTTTACTTGTTCAGTTCATTGAAAAATTTATTGATAGACATGATCCGTCATAACCAGCGGATGGTCTATATTTCGCCGGAAGAATTACCTTTCCATGTACAATTTGCATTTGGACAGGAGGAGGATGAAGAACCGGATGAAAGTATAAAAGCCCGGTTTGAAGAAGTCCTCAGTCTTTTGTCTGATCGTCAGAAAGAAGCGATTTATTTGCGTTTTCAGGCGGAAATGTCGTATGATGAAATATCCCAGTTGCTGGGAATTAATAATCAGTCAGCCCGTAACATTGTTCACCGTGCAATGGAAAAAATTAGAAGTTGTCTGAATATGGATACTCTTATCATCTTGTTTTTGAGCTCGTTAAATTGATTGCTTAATTTATTTCTGATTTTTTCTCTTTTGAGTGAGTACAAAACGCGCCTCATTTTCGTTTCCCTAATGAATACATAACAGACTATAATAGGATGAACAACTCGGAAGAAAATAAAAAAAGTTCGGAAGAAGATCTTCGGTTATTGAAACGGAAGATCAGAGTGGTTGATGAAGGACTTTCTTCAGAAGCTAAAGCTGAATTGTGGACAAAAATAGAATCTGCTATCCGTCGTCCGAAACGTATGTCTGTCTCTTTCTCTATGTTCCTGCGTTATGTTGCTGTTGTAGCAATATTGTGTATTGCTACCTATTATATATATACCGGTTTATCTCCCCGGGAAGAGATCGATTATAACAGCATTCTTTCCAATACTCAATTACCGGATGATGCCTCGAATAATGTGATGGTGATTTTAGGCGATAAAGATAAAATAGAGTTTGAAGACAAAGATGTACAAGTATCCCATGATGAGGATGGGAATATGCGTGTGAATCAGAAGCAGATAGATTTGCCGGAACCATCGAGGCGTGAATACAACCAACTGATCGTTCCGCATGGAAAAACAACCCGTGTGACATTGAGCGATGGTTCCGCTATTTGGGCAAATTCCGGAACGAAACTGGTTTATCCGGCAGTATTTGCGTCCGACAGACGGGAGATATATGTGGAAGGTGAAATTTATCTGGAGGTAGCACGTAATGAAAAGCATCCGTTTGTGGTAAAAACGGATATGATGGAAGTGAATGTTCTGGGAACATCATTTAATGTATCTGCCTATAAAAATGACAAACAACAGTTCGTCGCTTTGGCGACAGGTTCTGTTGCGGTTAAAGTGGCTAATAAAAAGAATACGACAACCATTAAGCCTAATCAACTCTATACTTTGGAGAAGAGTACTTTTGCGACTCGGATAGAGGATGCGGATATATATGAATATATCTGTTGGAAAGACGGTTTCCTTATTTTTCATAATGAATCGTTGGCTGATGTCCTGAAGAAAATAGAAAGATATTATAATGTAGTCCTGACTTTTGATCCTGCGGAAATCAGTAAAGTGACGGTAAGCGGAAAACTGGATTTAAAGTCGGATATCAGGGAAACTTTCCGGATTATATCTATCACGGCGCCGATAGAATATGATAAAGAAGGTGATGTAATAAAGATTAGTGTTAAACAATAAAAAACGGAATACCATGGGATAGAAAAGACATAAAAAAGAAAACCGGAAAGTACTGGTCCTACTTTCCGGTTAAGTTCAAATTAAAAAAGCTTTACTAAAAACATTTTTTAATCTAAAAACATATACAAAGGTATGAAATTAATCACAAATCCCCGGAATTCTTGTAAAGAATTTCGGAAAGTACTTCATATTATGAGAATTACTTTGTTACTCCTGCTGTTTGTAACATATGGTTGGGCGAACGAAGCAACGTATGCCCAGGTTACGGAAATCCATCTGTCTTCAGGAAATAAAACCCTGCAAGAAGTATTCAGCGAAATTGAAGGAAAAACCGAATTTATTTTCTTTTATAATGACAATGCGATTGACTTGTCTAAAAAAGTCCATGTGGAAAAGTCTCACGGTTCTATAAATGAGATTCTGGATAACCTGCTGGAAGGATCCGGGGCTGATTATAAAATTGTAGATCGTCAAGTCATTTTTTATAAGAAGAAACAGGATCCTGAAGTCCGGCTGCCTCAGGCTGTTGTGGAAAAAAAGCAGATAACAGGACTTGTATTGGATGAACATAAATTGCCGGTTATCGGTGCTAATGTGGTGGAAAAAGGTACGACAAATGGGACTGTTACCGATCTGGATGGAAAATTTACTTTGGCAGTACAGGACAATGCTGTTTTGCTGGTCTCTTATATCGGTTATATTACGCAGGAAATCCCGGTAAAAGGCAACCGCCAGCTTAATATTACGCTACAGGAAGATTCTAAAAGTCTGGATGAAGTCGTGGTTGTCGGATATGGCACGCAGAAAAAAGTGAATTTAACCGGCTCTGTCGATGTAATCACGGAAGAGGTATTGGCAAACCGTTCGGCTCCAACCATGTCCCAGTTGATCCAGGGAGCTTCTCCTAACCTGAATATCAGTATGAATAGTCTGGGTGGTGAACCAGGTGCTGCACGGACATGGAATATCCGTGGTACCGGTTCATTGGCAGGTAACCAGTCTCCGTTGGTTCTGGTCGATGGAGTGGAAACTAATATTGACACTGTGGATCCGGAGTCTATTGAAAGTATATCTGTTCTGAAAGATGCTTCGGCTTCAGCGATATATGGTTCGCGTGCGCCTTTCGGGGTTATATTGGTAACGACTAAGAGAGGGAAAAAGAATCAGGAAATGCATATACAGTATAATAATAACCTGTCTTTTGCTTCTCCGTTGAATATTCCGCATTTTGTGGATGCTTTGACTTGGGTTACGGCATATAACCAGATACAGGCAAACTCCGGATTGGCTCCGATCTATCCGGATGCGCAGGTGCAGCGTGTGAAAGATTATATGGCCGGGACGTATAAGCCGGAATATAATCTGGAGAGTCCGCCTGCAAGTATCTGGAGAGGTAGATGGGAAGGTAATGCGAATTATGACTGGCCTTCGATGTATTATAAGAAATCGGCTTTTTCGCAAAAGCACAATATCAATATAGAAGGCGGAGGGGAGAAAACGCAATATTATGTTTCTGCCGGATATCTGGATCAGGGTGGTCTATATAAATGGGGGATGATAAATACCAGCGTTATAATGTGATGGCCAATATATCTTCGGAAATCAAGAAATGGCTGCGTTTTGATTTCAGTTCCAAATATTCCCGTTCAGAGATAGATCGTCCGTTAGGTATTGTAGGACAGTCTCAGGGGTATATTTTACGTTCTTTCCTGTCTTTCGGACCACTAATGCCTATGTATAATGAAGATGGTACGATCAGTAACCCGTTGGTCCGTGCTTTGCAGAGTAACGGACGTGAACGTAAGGAAAATCATGATCTGGGATTGACGCTTCGTGGTGAGATCGAACCGATAGCAGGATGGAAGACCAGTATTTCATATAACTATAATTATGGTGGCAGTTCCAATATACAGAACCCCAAGCCGGTTCAGGTTCAGAACCCGAATGGTTCGATCGGAAATATCGGTGCTCCGGAAAGTGGTTCTGTGGAACAACTGGCTTATTCCTATTATACGCTTGCCAACGGGATCACTTCGTATGAGAAGACATGGAAAGACCATTATTTCAAAGTATTATTCGGATATGAAAGGGAAACGAGTTATTTCCGTGGTTTGTACGGTTCAAAGATGCAATTGATCACGGAAGAAGTACCTTCGATCAATACGGCATTAGGTAATGTGACCTTGTCGGATGAAATCACGCATTGGGCGACAGAAGGTTATTTCGGACGTGTTAATTATAATTATAAAGAGAAATATCTGTTTGAATTCAGTGCACGTTATAATGGCTCTTCCCGTTTTGCAAAGAATTCGAGATGGGGCTTTTTCCCTTCCGTTTCAGTCGGATATAATATTTCGAAAGAAGATTTCTGGAATCCGGTGGAACCTTATATGAATTCTTTGAAGTTACGTGCTTCATACGGTTCATTGGGCAACCAGAATGTCGCTAACTATCTGTATCTTTCCACAGTTCCTGTTAATAGGGATTTACCGCATATAATCGGAAACTCGTTGCCTATATATGCAACAGTTCCCGGTATTGTTCCAAATGACTTGACCTGGGAGACTGTGACTACATTGAACATTGGTGCAGATATGGGTTTCCTCAATAATCGTCTTGGAGTTGTTTTTGATTGGTATAACAGGGTGACCAGCGATATGTTCGGACCGGCTGAAAGTGTTCCTGCCGTATTGGGAACAAGTATTCCTTACAGTAATAATGCCAAGTTGTCTACCAAAGGTTTTGAACTGACAGTAAGTTGGCGTGACCATATCACTTCGGACTTGTCTTATAATGTCGCTTTCAGCTTGGGAGACAGCCGTTCTACGATCCTTAAATACAAAAATGACAGCGGACGTATCGATGACTGGTATGAAGGTAAAAAAGTAGGAGAGATATGGGGATTTGTAACAGACGGTATCATACAATCGGAAGGTGAACCGATGCCCGACCAGTCCAAATATTACAATACCTGGGGGCCTGGTGATATGAAATATAAAGACCTGGACGGTAATAATATTCTGGATGACGGTGCAAGGACATTGAATGATCATGGCGACCTGAAAGTGATCGGTAACCATACCCCCCGTTTCAATTATGGTATTACGGCCGGTTTGACATGGAAAGATTTTGATTTCAATATGTTTTGGCAAGGCATCGGTAAACGGGATTATCTGGCAAATGTAAGCTTGAACCGGTTTTACGGAGTTGTGATAGGCGGAACGCCCGGATCAGAATCTGCATTGTTCAGTAACAGTCCGGCTTTGGACTATTGGCGTCCGGCTGATGAGCAAAGTGCATTGGGACCTAATACCGATGCTTATTTTCCGAAGCCTTATTTTACATATGAGTTGGAGAAAAATCGTTTGCCTCAGTCAAGATATGTGCTTAATGCCAGTTATTTACGTCTGAAGAATCTTCAATTAGGTTATACGGTTCCGAAACATATTTCCAGAAAATTGTTCTTGCAGCGAATACGTATCTATGTATCCGGAGAAAATCTGCTGACAATAACAAAGTTACCCGATTCTCTGGAGCCGGAGACAACGGTTGCATCCGATCCGACTTTGGGAGGAGGAAATAAAGAAAATGCAGGTGCCATCTATCCGATATCGAGAAACTATTCATTCGGAATTAATCTAACCTTTTAAATCTACAGAGTTATGAAACAGAATAAATTGACAATTATATTTTTCTCTTTGCTGGTTGCTTTGGCTTTTACGGCATGTAATGATGATTTGTTGGAGAAACATCCTTTGGACGAGGTCTCTTCTGCCGATTTTTTCAAGCAACCGTCTGATATGGAGATTTATGTGAACCAGTTTTATACGAATGCATTATTGCCTGTGTATTATGGACCGGTACTGGGAACCAAATATCGGGGTGGAGGTGATGATTTCAATAGTGATAATATGATCATCGGCAGCCTGATAGATCCCCGTTTGATGGGAAGTCGTACGGTCGGTTATGAAGGGCGTGTCCGTTGGGATTTTTCGGAAGTAAGATCTGTAAATTACTTTTTTGATAATTACCATAAATGTGAAAGCGATTTCAATAGCTACAAACAGTATGTGGGAGAGGCTTATTTCTTCCGTGCGTTGATTTATTTCCAGTTGTTACAGACATTCGGGGATGTGCCGGTAATAACAAAGACGTTGAATACGGATTCCCCGGAATTGTATGAACCCCGTACACCTCGCAATCAGGTTGCCGACCGTATTATTCAGGATCTTGATTCTGCGGCTTTCCTGATGTCTGACCTGAAAACCGATGGTGTGTCACGCATCAATAAATGGATGGCGTTGGCAGTTCAATCCAGAGTAGCCCTGTATGAAGGAACCTGGGAGAAATATCATGCGAATGACGACTTCAAGGCACAGGAATCCAATCCGGAGAAATATCTGAGAAAAGCGGTTGAAGCAGCTACCCTGGTTATGAATTCAGGATTATTTGAAATCTATTCGACAGGGAACCCGGAGAAGGATTATAATGATTTGTTCGCTCAACGGGATTATTCGTCCAATCCGGAGGTTCTGTTGTGGAAAAAGTTCTCGACGGCTTTAAATATCAATAACAATAAGAACTATCAGTTGGAATATCCTAATGATAAATCGATAACGAAAGATCTGGCGGATGCTTATCTGTGTAAAGATGGGAAACCGATCAAAGTAAGTCCTTTGTATCAAGGAGATAATACATTGATGGATGAAATGCAGGATCGTGACCCCCGGTTTAAACAGACTATATTTACGCCGGAGGCTCCCTGGATGATTGACGAGACAAGTACGACTTACTGGAAAGACGTATATGACCAGGTCAATACGAATACGAAGTTTAATGCACCTTCCGGTCATGTATTGCGTAAAGGATATGATCCGAGAATGGAATATCATAGTTTGAATTATGAAGAAACTCCTTCTGTTGTATATCGTTATGCGGAAGTGTTACTGAACTATGCGGAAGCCAAAGCAGAACTTGGTGAACTTACACAGAATGACATTGATATATCCGTTAAAAAACTCCGTGACCGGGTAGGGATGCCTAATTTAATTATATCGGAAATTGTATCTGACCCGGAATGGGACTTTCCTTCCCTTTCTCCTGTTATCAATGAAATCAGGAGAGAACGGCGTGTGGAACTGGCTTCCGAAGGTTTCCGGTGGGATGATATAGCCCGTTGGGCTGCCGCGGAGGAGCTGATTGTTGGTAAAAGACCAAAAGGTGCTAAGGCTAATCAGTTCACGGATTTTTATCCGGTTGATGAAAAGGGATATCTCGATCCGTTCAAAGGGTCGCTTCCTGACGGATACAGGTTTGATCTGAAGAGAGATTATCTGAATCCGATCCCAGAATCTCAGATCGTATTAAATCCGAATTTGAAGCAGAATCCGGGCTGGCAGACTAACTGAGGCTTATAATAAATCTATTAGGGTGATACGCTGATATATTGGGGAAGCTATGTCGCCGGTCCCGTTGTGAGGGGACCGGAACATAGTTTATCCGGAATCACTATGGCCGGAAAATAATAAAGATTATCTAATTTAGAAAATAGAATGAGACCATGAAAACTAATCGAAGAGATTTTTTGAAAGGTATGGCTGCGGTTCCCTTTTTGGGTTATTTTGCAGTTGGAGCAAAAGGTAATATTACAACAGAACTGGAAAGGATACAGAACGATTATCTCTCTACCTTGAAAATAGACCATCTGTCTGCTCCGGAAGATAAGTTAAGACCTCCTACGGGAAATAACAGTAATGTTGTTCGGTTTGGTGTGATCGGTAATGGTTGGCGTGGTGATCAACTGTTGAATTCTCTGGGTTTTGTCTCTTCGAAGTATGTGGAAGAAAATACGATTAATGGTAAGTATACCAAAAGGCTTCAGGATCTGTTGGATGAGGAGGACTTGTACGTCGATTTTGCCGGAGTTTGTGATACTTTCGATGCTCATGCGAAAAGAGGATATGAGATATCATTGAATAAAGTACGGCGGGGAGGTGATAAAAGAGAACATAGGCCGGCTAAAGTATTTCCTACTTACCGGGAGATGATAGCCAGTGATGAAATAGATGCTGTAATTATTGCTACTCCTGACCATACGCATGCCCGGATTGCTATAGATGCTGCAAAAGCGGGAAAGCATGTCTATCTGGAAAAACCGATGACACACACCATTGAGGAGGCTTTGGAGTTAAGGGAAGTGATTAAATCGACAGGTGTTATTTTCCAGTTAGGACACGAAAATCGTCAGCAAATGAGTTTCAAGATAGCTAATGAACTGTATAGAAAAGGTGCATTAGGAGTCGTTTCATTGGTGCAGACATATACCAACAAGAATGATCTGAATGGTGCCTGGATACGGACAAGGGAATTTGACCATTTGGGTAATCCGGATACAATTAATTGGGAAGAATTTCTGGGTAAAGCTCCCTGGGTTGAGTTTGACCCGAAGCGATATTTTAACTGGCAGCGATATAGTGATTACGGGACCGGAGTTACCGGAAATGATTTTACCCATAAATATGATTGTGTTAATCAGGTGTTGGAACTGGGGATACCGGATACTGTCGTAGCTTTAGGCGGACAATATTATTATAAAGGACACGGAGATATGCCGGATTTGTTCAGTGCAATCTTTACCTATCCGGAAAGGGGACTCACCATGACATATGACAGTACGCTGAAAAGTGGAATTTATCGTCAGTCCCATATTTTGGGCTCGGAGGTGACAATGGATATAGATAATGCGATTATGATGTATAAGGATACTTACTCGGAGCGATACAAAGAACATGCGATAAGCTCAGACGATCCCATGTATTATTACGAACCGTGTGCTGATGTGGACGCAATATCTTCGGCCACGGCCAAGACTTACCTGAAAAGTGGTTATGGTCCGACCTATATCGACGGGAAAGTCATTGACGCCACTTTCCTGCATCTGAAAGAATGGATCGATGCTATTCGAGGATTCGGAACTACCAGTTGTGGGATCGATGTCGGGTTCGAAGAGGCGGTCACTTTTAATCTGGCAAATCTGGCTTATGAACACCGGCGACCTGTTCATTGGGATAAAGTGAATGAGAAAGTCATAATCGAATAAACTTATTATCAATCGATATATCATGGAAAAAGAAATAAAATATTCAACAGGCCAGTTATGGGCTCTTACGTTGTTACGTGTATTGATCGGCTGGCATTTTTTGTATGAAGGATTGATCAAATTTTATACTCCGGGCTGGACTGCCAAAGCCTATTTACAAAATACGACAGGTCCGTTTGCTCCCTTGTTTAAAAGCATGACTGAGTCGGAAACCGTACTGCGTTGTGTGGATTTGATGAATGAATGGGGGCTGATTCTGCTGGGGTTGGGATTGTTTCTGGGAATATGTTCCAGATATTGTAAGATATTCGGGATCGTACTACTGTTATTCTATTATCTGGCTTATCCCCCGTTTGCAAGCTTGGGAGTAAATGTTCATGTAGAGGGAAGTTATTGGGTCGTAAATAAGAATCTGATCGAAATGGCTGCTTTGTTTCTGCTTTGCTGGTTCCCTTCCAGCCATATCACAGGACTTGATTATTTTGTCCGGCGGTTCAGATTCAAACAGGAGGCAAGGAGGTTGTAATAATTCTAAATTCAAACAAGAATGAAGAGCAAGGTACATCGATATATAAGGACCGGAATAAAGGGGATGATAGGAATATTTTCCGTTTTCCCTTTTACGGATGCGTATGGACAATGGGGGTATACGATCGGACAAAAAGAAATACCGTCGGTAATAATCTATTCGGATACCTCCCGGGTGAAAGTTTACCCGGGACATCCCAGGTTATATTTTCGTGATACGGATTTACCGGTTATCCGTGAACGTGTTCGTGGTGAGTTCAGGCAGGAGTGGAGTGAATTATTGTCTTATCTTAAAGAACAGACCTTACAATTCTCTCCGGAGGTGTTGGGTAGGGGAAGGTATCTCAAACATTGGGATATCGGGCGTAATATGGCGTTTGTAGCTGTGGTGACGGAAGATGAAAACTATATCCGATGGGTAAAAGAATGGGTACAGGTGATGGTGGACGACGGTCCTGTCGGAAATGACGATGAATACCGCGGACGATTAATGTCGCTGGCTGTAGCCTATGATTGGTTGTACCATTTTCTGACTGTCCGGGAGAAACTGGCTATTGAAAAGGCAATACTGGATCATTTGGACACGAACTGGCATTTCTCGGCTTATGCGGATTATGTTGGCGGACATTCACGCTGGGGTAATTTTTCTTTGCTGACCGGATTGCTGGCTTTGGTTACGGATAAACCGGAGCTGAGAGAAAAATTACTGGAGATACGTGAACACTGGGTTCAGGGGTATTTTCCTGTACAAGGATGGATCACTGAGAAAGGTGGCTATCATATGGGATGGAATTACAGTGCTCCTTATTTATCGGGACGAACGCACAGTGTCATGTCAAGTGCTACGAATGAATGTATGTATTTCCCCTGGCAGGCAGAAATACCTCTTTTCTGGATATACGGACAGCAGGGAGATGGTTTGTTCGCGAATACGGGGGACGCTTACTCGGTTGACACCGACTTGCAGGATGAACAGGAGCTATTGTATATTTCTGCCGGAATCTATAAAAATCCCTATGCAGCTTGGCTGGCCAAACCGACAAAAGATCCGTTCGCCCGAATCTTGTATGCTGATAAGAGCGTTAGGCCGGTTGCACCGGATGATAAAACAATACCGTTACCTTTGAGTCGGGATTTTGGAAATGCCGGAGTTGTTATAGCACGGGATCGTTGGGATGAAGAGACAACTTTGCTTCAGTTCCGTTCTGTCCCTTTCTATTCGGCGAATCATCATCACCGGGATGAAAATACGTTCACGATCCACTATAAGTCACCCCTGGCAATTGATTCCGGAATGTATGATGAAGGTTGTGAAAACGGCGGATACGGAAGTACGCATTGGTGTAATTATTTTACCCGTACAATTGCCCATAACGGGATTATTGTATTTGATCCGGAACAGGAATATAAGGTATATGGCCGTTCGGTATCCAATGACGGGGGACAACCTTACCGGGAAGAGGAACCGACAAAGCTGACTGATATCCTGCCCGGCGGCCATGCTCATTTGGATGGAATCACGTTGTGTCGGGAGACAGATGAATATACTTATGCTGTTGGAGATGCAACTAAAGCCTATGACCGGGAAAGGGTCAGCCTTGCACAGCGGGAGATTATTTACCTGCGGAGAAATACAACATTCCGTCCTGTAATAGTCGTTTTCGATCGCGTAGAAAGTACCAGGAAGGATTTTGAAAAACGTTTCTTGCTTCATACGGTTCATGAACCGGAAGTAGTTGAGAATCGAATGGTAGCAGAGAACGGAGGAGGGCGATTGACAAGTTTTACCCTTTATCCTGAAAATGCCCGGTTGGAACTGATAGGTGGAGAAGGTAAAGAGGCCTGGGTGAATGGCATCAATTACCCTTTAAATAAGAATTGCTGGCCGAAACCCCAGATACAAACTGGTGCCTGGCGGTTGGAAGTTTCACCGGCTGTCAAGCAGATGAAAGATTATTTCCTGCATGTGTTGTTTGTCGATGATGCCGGTTCTCCGGAAATAACACCCGATGAGGCACTATTGATTAAAGAAAATGGCAGACTGGGGGCGTCCGTTGCCGGTTGGAAAATTCTGTTTTCCTTAGACGGTACACCTGCAGTGATTGAGGAACATAAATAACCTGAAAGAAGATGAAACATTCTGTTTACCTGATTTTTATAACTGTTTTTACAGTCGTGTTGGCAGCCCGGGCAAAGAATCCGGTGAAAATAGTCACTATCGGAGGTGGAGGGGTTGCGGTTTCCGTAAATAATCAGATGAGTTATCAGCAAATGGTCGATCAGATGATCGATTACTGGCAAAGGCAGTTGTCAAAAGTGTTATTACATAAGCCGGATCTGATATTATTAACGGAAGCATGCGATCGTCCTTCCGGATTAACTACGGCAGAGCAGTTTGAATATTATAAAGTAAGGAAAGATCAGGTAAAGGATTACCTGGCTTCGGTAGCAAAAGATAATCACTGTTATATTGCTTTTGGAACCAAAAGGGAAGAAAACGGAAGCTGGTGGAATTCATGTATACTGCTTGACCGACGTGGAAAAGTAGCCGGTATATATAATAAGAATTTTCCTACTATCCAGGAAATGAATGAGATCATGCCTTCTGATGAAGCAGAACTCCTGCTATGTGATTTCGGGACTGTTGCTTGTGCTGTTTGTTTCGATCTTAATTTTGATGAGTTGAGGGAACGGTATGCTCAGCAAAAACCGGACATAATTTTGTTTCCATCAATGTATCACGGAGGTTTGGAACAAAGCAAATGGGCTTATTCCTGTCAGGCTTATTTTGTTTGTGCCTATGGTTTTCTGAATGCTCCGTCGGAGATACGTAACCCATTGGGAGAGATGGTCGCCTCAAGTACGAACTATTATAATTATGCTGTGGCTACAGTCAACCTTGACCGTAAATTGGTACATCTCGATAATAACTGGGAGAAATTGACCGCTTTGAAAAGAAAGTACGGTGATCTTGTTTCTATCTCTGATCCCGGACGTATAGGGGCAGTGATGATCACCAGTGAACATGATTCGATTTCAGCAGACCGGATGATAGATGAATTTGATATTCAGTTATTGGACGATTATTTCAATCAATCCCGTGCTGTTCGTGAACAAAAATTGATTAAAGCTCCGGCGAAAGACGCAATAGATGAATATCGTAAACATAATAAATAAAATTTATAGGATCTGCTACCATAAGATGTAAAAATATCTCTATATTTGCGCTATGCATTGTTCCGAGCCTGTATCCGCGGGTAAGGATTAAAAGGGAACCGGGTGTGAATCCCGGACAGTCCCGCTGCTGTGAGCTTCATAACGTATCAGGCATACTTTTGCCACTGTTCTGTAAGGGGAATGGGAAGGCGCTTGATCCGGAAGTAAGTCAGAAGACCTGCAAGGCATATTATTTCGACGGCTTCGAGGAAAGGCCGGATGAGAAAAACAAGACATCTGATGTCTTTCTATTCTTGTTCCATTCCCAGTTTGCTGTCCTTTTAGGATCTGTTTTTAATTATTTTGCCATAATAATTAGGAAAAGAAGCATGGTTCGGTTGACGGGATGAGCTCCGTCGGTGGTCCATGCTTTTCTTTTTCAAAGACTGAACAGTTAAGACGGAATACTTGTTTATTATTGGAAAAGTATGTTTATTTGCAGATAGTATTTATAAAAAACAGGCAATATGAAAAAGGTTACAGGTTTAGTTTTGATTATTTTGATGGCATTTATTGCTGTTCCCGCTAAATCCCAATTGAAGTTTGGGGTAAAAGGCGGTTTGAATATATCGTCCGTTCATTTGAATTCAGATATTCTGAAAGCGGATAATGTGACTGGTTTCCAGATCGGTCCGATGATCGAGACAACGATTCCTCTGATTGGAGTAGGGTTGGATGCGGCTATCCTCTATTCACAGAAAGGGATGGATGTGAAATCGGAGACAGGAACTTCCACGAATGTGAAAACAGATTATATCGATGTCCCGGTGAATTTGAAATGGAAATTCGGATTGCCTATCATTAAAGGATATCTGGCTGCCGGTCCGTATATCGGTTTCCGTGTAGGTGGCGATAAATTCTGGGAGATTCCCGGAAGTGTAGTAGGACAGGTGAAAGCGAAAAACTTTAGTGCCGGTCTTAATTTTGGTGCAGGTGTGGAACTGATCAGCCATTTGCAGGTCGGTATAAACTATGGCCTGGGACTGACTGATAATTACAGTGCGGAAAAATATGATCTGAATGCCAAGAACCGCGGATGGTCGGTGACAGCCGCTATCTTGTTCTGATAACAGACAGAAGATATGAGGGGCCGGGCTTTAACAGTCCGGCCTTTTTTGTTACTTTTGGCCTCGGAAATGAAATATGCAGATGTCATACTACCCCTGCCGTTGGAGAATAGCTATACATATAGTATTCCGACGGATCTGGAGGCAGCCGTAACTCCCGGTTGCCGAGTCATTGTTCATTTCGGCAAGAAACGTTACTACACTGCCATTGTGATGGAAGTACATGAACGCAAGCCGAATACGGACTTTGAGACAAAAGAGATTTACGCCCTGCTGGATGCCAGCCCTGTGTTGCGGAGGCCGCAACTTCGTTTTTGGAAATGGATCGCCTCTTATTATATGTGTAAACTGGGAGATGTCTATAAAGCGGCTTTACCTTCCGGGCTGAAACTGGAAAGCGAGACGGCTGTCACCTATAATGCCGATTTTGAGGCGGACGGTCCTTTGCGTCCTAATGAGCAGGCTGTGCTGGATGCTTTTAAAGGAGTGCTCAAGTTAACAGTTTCGGAGTTGGAAAAGAAAACAGGCCTGCGCAATGTCGTTCCCGTAGTTGCTTCCCTGATGGCCCGTGGGGCAGTGGAGGTCAGCGAAGAGATGAAACGCGGGTTTGTTCCGAAGATGCAGACATTTATCCGTCTGTCTCAGGAATATGCAACCGAAGAACGTTTGCAGGAAGCCTTTGCTGATTTTAAGCGGGCCAAGAAGCAGGAACTTTTGCTGGTTTGCTTCCTTGATCTGAGCCACGCATTAAATCCGGCATTAACCGTGGAAGTATCCAAAAAAGAATTACTGGAACGCAGTGGTTGTTCATCAACGATATTGGACGGGTTGCTGAAACGGGGAGTCCTTGAAAGCTATGAAAAAGAAGTGGGGCGTTTGCAGGTTCCGGTATGCCGTTTGCAACCTCTCAGTTCGCTTAGTCCGGCACAGGAGAAAGCGTATAGCGAGATACATGATACCTTTACTTCTAAAGATGTTTGCCTGCTTCACGGAGTTACTTCCAGCGGTAAGACGGAAATTTATGTACGGCTGATAGACGAGGTTCTGAAGCTGGGACGCCAGGTTCTATATATGCTTCCTGAAATAGCTATTACGACGCAGATCACCGAACGGCTGGCTAAACTGTTCGGTAATAAGCTCTTGGTATATCATTCGAAATTCTCGGATAACGAGCGTGTGGAAGTATGGAACAAACTCCTGCATGGGAACGAACCGATGGTAGTGCTGGGTGTACGTTCTTCTCTCTTCCTGCCATTCAAGGACCTGGGACTGATCATTGTGGATGAGGAACATGAAAATACGTATAAGCAGCAAGATCCGGCCCCTCGTTACCATGCCCGCAATGCTGCAATCGTGCTGGCGGGAATGCATGGGGCAAAGACGCTGCTGGGATCTGCTACCCCTTCGATCGATTCTTATTTCAATGCAACGACTGGTAAGTATGGACTGGTAGAGTTGGTTACCCGTTACGGTGACTGCCTGATGCCGGAGATTATAACTGCCGATATAAAGGAACTGAAGCGGAAAAAGATCATGAAGGATACACTTTTCTCCCCGTTATTGGTCGAGAAAGTAAATGCGTCCCTGGCACGCGGTGAACAGGCTATCTTGTTCCAGAACAGGCGTGGGTTTGCCCCGCTGATCGAATGTAAGAGTTGTGGCTGGGTGCCTCATTGTGTGAACTGTGATGTCAGCCTGACCTATCATAAATATCATAACCAATTGGTTTGCCATTATTGCGGATATACCATCCAGTTACCGCCTCATTGTCCGGAATGCCAGAGTACGGAGTTGAAGATGATGGGTTTTGGGACAGAGAAGGTGGAGGAGGAAATAGCTTCCCTGTTCCCTTCGGCGAAGGTCGAGCGGTTGGATTTCGATACGGCACGTACCCGTACGGCTTACGAACGCATCATTTCCGACTTCGAGAAAGGAAAGACGCAAATCCTTATCGGAACGCAGATGCTGTCGAAAGGGTTGGATTTCGGAAATGTCAGTGTTGTTGGAATCCTGAATGCCGATAACCTGATGAACTATCCCGATTTCCGGGCTCACGAGCGTGCTTTCCAACTGATGGTGCAGGTAAGCGGACGAGCAGGGAGAAGGGATAAACGTGGTACGGTTGTTTTGCAAACTTCCCAGCCGGAACATCCTCTGATACGGATGGTGCAACATTTTGCTTATAAGGAAATGGTTCGTTTGCAGTTGAGCGAGCGTAGCATGTTCCGGTATCCTCCTTATTACCGGTTGATCGTGTTGGTGCTCCGGAGCCGCAATGAGTCGGTTTTGCAGGAACTGTCGGTGATCTATGCCGAGAAACTGCATGCCCGTCTCGGAGAACGGGTACTGGGACCTGTCACCCCTCCGGTAACACGTGTGCAGACTTTGCATATCAAGAAGATTGTGTTGAAAATAGAGATAGCCGCCGCCATCGCCCCTGTCAGGGAAATACTGGAGGCTGTTCATTCAGAGATGCAACGCTATTTGCCATTCAGGCAATTGCTGGTGCATTATGATGTGGACCCGGCTTGATAATTGAAAATTGAGAATTGAGAATTGAAAATTATGGGAGAGAAGAAAGAGTATAAGATATTGTTTGTTTGTCTGGGGAATATTTGCCGTTCTCCGTCGGCGGAGGCTGTGATGAAGAAGCTGGTAAAAGATGCCGGCCTTGACAATTATATAGAAGTCGATTCGGCAGGTATCATGGGATACCATGAGGGAGAACGTGCCGACCAGCGGATGAGGGCGCATGCCTCCCGCCGGGGATATGTGCTGGATTCTATTTCCCGTCCGGTTCGTACGACTGACTTTTATGATTTTGATTTGATCATTGGAATGGACGACCGGAATATAGATGACCTGAAACGGAAAGCTCCCGATCTGGAATCAGTAGCTAAAATACATCAGATGACGGAATATTCCCGTAATAAGTTGTATGATCATGTCCCTGACCCGTATTATGGGGGCGCCTCCGGTTTTGAGTTGGTACTCGATTTGTTGGAAGACGCCTGTGGAGGATTGCTCGAAACTATTTCTTCAGGTCGGGATAACTGATACGGGTGTGGAACATTGTTTTCAGCTTGTCGACAAATACGCTTTTGATCGTCTCTACATCCCGGAACGTCAGCGGGGCACTTTTCAGTAATCCGTCTGCTATCTGTCCGTCAATAATTTTATCCACCAACTGTCTGATGCTTTCTTCCGTATGCTCTTTCAGGCTGCGGGAGGCGGCTTCAACGGAGTCTGCCATCATCAGCACGGCAGTCTCTTTCGAGAACGGGTTCGGTCCCGGATAAGTAAACGCCTTTTCGTCGATCTCTTTATCCGGATATTGGTTTTTGAATGAATTATAGAAATATTTAGCCTTTCCTAATCCGTGATGTGTACGGATGAAATCGACTACAGCCTTGGGTAACAATGCCTTTTCTGCAATCCTGACTCCATCGGTGACATGATTTATGATCACTTTGGCACTCTGGTCGAAAGTCAGTTGGCCGTGCGGATTCACGCTGCTTTGGTTTTCCGTGAAGAAAGCCGGGTTGGCCATCTTTCCTATATCATGATACATGGCTCCTGTACGGACCAGTTGGGCATTTGCTCCGATTTTTGCAGCGGCTTCCGATGCCAGGATAGAGACCTGCAAGGAATGCTGGAATGTTCCGGGAGATGTTTCCGACAACTTTTTAAGAATAGGTGTATTGATATTGGATAGTTCCACCAGCGTGATGCTCGATACATATCCGAATGTTTTTTCCAGCATATAAACCAGGATGTAAGTAAACATCAGCAGGATGAAATTGATACCGAAGTATAGAAGCATCAACCAGTTGATCTTGTTGAAGTCCGCCTCCTGATACAGGGCAAGGCTTATATAACATAACGTATAGGACATAAAGATCAGGAATGCGCAGCGAATCAGTTGCGAACGTTCCGACAGGTCTCTCAGACTGAATGTAACCACCATTCCGGCAATGATCTGTAACAGCAGGAACTCATGCGGGAAAGGTACCATCAGCGAACAGATCAGCACGATGACCAGATGCGTAAATAGGGCTGTACGCGAATCGAAGAAGGTCCGGACAACAATAGGCACGATCGCATAAGGCAGGATATAAACATTGAACAGCGCATAAGTGACGCATAACTCCGTTAATATGCAACTGACAAATATGCATAGAATAAGGAAAAGCGCATTCCGCCTGTTGTGCAATATCTTTAACCGGAAAGACCACAGGTATAACCAGAAACAGAAGATAATGCCGCAGACCAATACAAACTGCCCTCCGAGAATAATGCTTTGGCGTTGTGCTCCACCCGATTTGGTCTCGTGCACAATCTTCAACGAACGCAGTACATTATAGGTATGGTTATCAATAATCTCCCCCCTGTCTACAATACGTTCTCCGGCCTGTACCATACCGTTCGCCAGGGATACGCTCCGGAGCATATCGTCTTTTACTTTCTCTGACATCGCTTCATCATACGATATATTTTCCTTCAGATAGTTATTTATATCGCAGGATTGCAGGACCGATTTGTCTAGCCGCGGCGGACAGTTGTTTATGATAAACTCATAAGCCGTTTTTATGGTGAAAAAGTCACTGGCATATCGGGAATGAGCGATATTGTTCTCCAACAGATTGACACGCTCATAGTTATCCTTTTTCAGTTTTTCCTGTTCCTGTGATGAGATAATCCCGTTTTTATATAGGCTGATCAAACTATTTTCGATATAATGCATATAGGCAGGTGTCGCTTTCCGGTTCAGGCCATCGGTATAGGCGGCCCGTAATTTGTCGACTTCCGTGTTCTCGACAGTCGCATCCATACGGAAATACGGTTCGAAGTTTTTCAAAACACTATCTTTCTCGGCATCGACTTCTGCATCAGTCTTGTAGATAGGAAAATCGCTTGGAGCCGTCAGTAATCCGTACCTCCAGGGTTTACCTTCATAGAACTGGTAACGGAACTTTCCCTCGCGAGGAAAAAAGTAGGCGATCAGCAAAGATGCCACGATGAAATATACGGCTGGGTGTATACTATAGTTTTTTAGTTTCATAAGATTCTCATTTGAGGGCGAAATGTACATAAAAAAGTTTAGTAAGAGAAAAAAAAGGACTACTTTTGCCGCATTATTATAGAATGAAATAATTATGACTCAAAGGAAAGTTAGAGTCCGTTTTGCACCCAGCCCGACAGGGGCGCTGCATATCGGAGGTGTTCGTACAGCTTTATACAACTATTTATTTGCCAAACAGAATGGCGGAGATTTGATCTTACGTATTGAAGATACCGACTCTCAACGGTTTGTTCCGGGAGCGGAGGCTTATATTATTGAAGCGCTTACCTGGTTGGGTATCAAATTCGACGAAGGTGTGAACTTTGGTGGCGAATACGGTCCGTATCGTCAGAGCGAGCGAAAAGCTATTTACAGGCAATATGTCGACCAGTTGCTGAATGACGGTCTGGCTTATATTGCATTTGATACACCGGCTGAACTGGATGCCAAACGTCAGGAAATTGCCAATTTCCAGTATGATGCTTCCACCCGTTTGCAGATGCGTAACTCCCTGACACTTTCTGCTGAAGAGACAAAGGCGTTGATCGATGCCGGAAACCAGTATGTTGTCCGTATCAAGATCGAGCCGAACGAAGATATTCATGTGAATGATATTATCCGTGGTGAAGTGGTAATCAACTCTTCTATCCTGGATGATAAGGTATTATATAAATCGGCTGACCAGTTGCCTACATACCACCTGGCAAACATTGTCGATGACCACTTGATGGAAGTCACTCATGTGATCCGTGGCGAAGAGTGGTTGCCGAGCGCTCCCCTTCATGTATTGCTGTACCGTTATCTGGGTTGGGCAGATACGATGCCGCAGTTTGCCCACCTGGCTTTGTTATTGAAACCGGAAGGAAACGGTAAACTGAGCAAGCGTGACGGTGACCGTCTGGGATTCCCTGTATTCCCGTTGGAATGGCATGACCCTAAAACCGGTGATATCTCTTCAGGATACCGTGAAAGCGGTTACCTGCCGGAAGCGGTTGTTAACTTCCTGGCCCTGTTAGGATGGAATCCAGGTAACGATCAGGAAATCATGAGTATGGACGAACTGATCAACTATTTCGATCTTACCCGTTGCAGCAAGGCCGGTGCCAAGTTCGACTATGAAAAGGGAAAATGGTTCAACCACCAGTATATCCAGAAAAAAGACAATAAAGAAGTCGCAGCATTGTTCATGCCTATCCTTGAAAGCCACGGTATAAAAGCCGATCCGGCATATGTGGAGAAGGTTGTCGGCATGATGAAAGACCGTGTTTCTTTTATTAAGGAATTATGGGATGTTTGTGCATTCTTCTTTGTTGCTCCGACCGAATACGATGAGAAGACAACGAAAAAACGTTGGAAGGCCGATTCTGCTGCCCAGTTGGCAGAACTGATCGAAGTACTGCGCGTTCGTGAACCGTTCGATATCGAAGGAACGGAAGAAGAGGTGAAAGCCTGGATCGAAAGCAAAGGCTACCATTTGGGTAATATAATGAATGCTACCCGTTTGGCATTAGTCGGTGAAGGAAAAGGTCCTCATATATTTGATATTACAGAAGCATTAGGAAAAGAAGAATCTATTCGCCGTATCGAAAGAGCGATTGAAGTGCTTAAATAAGTTATGTATAGTCTGGCAATCCACTTTTACGCATTTATCATTGCGTTGATTTCTCCATTCCATAAGAAGGCCCGGATCATGCGTCTGGGGCAGTGGAAAACGAATTCCATTCTTCGTGAGAAGATCGACCGGAATGCAAAATATATCTGGTTTCATGCTTCTTCCCTGGGCGAGTTCGAACAGGGACGTCCGATGATGGAGAAGATCAAGGCGGAACATCCGGAGTATAAAATACTACTTACTTTCTTTTCCCCTTCGGGATATGAAGTCCGTAAGAATTATAACGGGGCAGATGTCATTTGCTATCTGCCCTTCGATACGCCTTACCGGGTGAAGAAATTCCTGAATCTGGCAAATCCTTCCATTGCTGTATTTATTAAATACGAGTTTTGGGGAAACTACCTGCAAGAGTTGAAGCATCGCAATATCCCGGTGTACATCATTTCATCCATATTCCGTCGCGATCAGTTGTTCTTCCAGTGGTTCGGTTATCCGTACCGGAAGATGCTTTATTGCTTTACCCATTTGTTTGTGCAGGATGACCGTTCGGCAGCTTTGCTGAAAGAGTTCGGGATAACGAATGTAACTGTTACGGGAGATACCCGTTTCGATCGGGTACTGGATGTCCGTAACCAGGCACGTGAGTTATCGCCAGTGGAACATTTTGTCTGTGAAGGAGGAAAGGAGAAAAGATTGACTCTTGTAGCCGGAAGTTCCTGGCCGCAGGATGAAGAGATTCTGATCCCTTATTTCAATGAGCATCCGGAGATGAAGCTGATCATCGCTCCGCACGAGATTCATCGCGAACATCTGATGTATATCGAGTCGTTGTTGAAACGTCCTTCCGTCCGTTTGTCGGATGTGTTTCATGACCAGTCTTTGGCGGAAGGTAAAGATTGTCTGATTGTCGACAGTTTCGGTTTATTGTCCTCTATCTACCGGTACGGAACGATCGCTTATATTGGTGGTGGTTTCGGAGCGGGTATTCATAACACGCTTGAGGCGGCAGTGTATGGCATCCCTGTTTTATTCGGTCCGAAATATCATAAATTCAAGGAAGCAAAAGACCTGATCAAGGTGGGAGGCGGCTTCTCCGTATCAGATAAACAATCTTTCTGCGAGAAGATGGATGAATTGCTGACCTATCATGAAGTGCTGGAAGCTGCGGGCGAAAGTGCCGGACAGTTTGTAAATGGCAATGCCGGGGCGACAGATAAGATATTACGAATAATAAAGTTGTAAAAAATATACCGATTGATCTGGTGTTTGATTTTAGGTTTATGCCGATAAGGAATTGGACACCAGTCAATCGGTATTTTGTTTTTTAGCCCCGAAGTCTCCGAATCCGGTGTATTCCACTTTCTTCCGATCGTCCGGGGCATAGCGCATTGTTGATGTTTCTAATGAATTGCGCTTCTTATCATTGGTCTATTCTGTTTCAGGAATTACTTCACCTACTTTCAGGGGAGTGATGTTGTTTTCTGCTCCCGGATATCCGATATTCTGATTGATGACTCCTCCGGTATTTGTCTTGATCGCATTTTCCGGAACGGGCCACAGTACATGATGTACACTCAGGCGATATTCGCCATAAGGGATAACGATACCTTTATTATAGAAGTTATTGTGCTTGATCACCCAGTCAAAATAGAAATTCACGCCTGCATCTTTGTTGTTTGTTCCGGTTCCACCTGGTCCTGAGAAATTATTCAGGGTATAGATACGTCCTCCGAAAGCCTCACATGCTTTGCCTGTTTTGGCATACAGATAGGATATACGGACCAGTTCTACATGGCGGTTCTCTTCATAATACAACTCACGGGCACGTTCAGCCAGTACTTCTGCTATACCGATCGTGCCGGTCAAAGGCTCTGCTCCGGCACGTGCACGGACGATATTCAGCATGGAGGCGGCGTTGGCATTGTCGCCTTTCCAGTAATAACATTCGGCCATCATCAGATAGGTTTCTGCTGAACGGTAGATGTACCAGGGTGTTTCGCCACCCTGAAGATCCTGGGTTTTCGTTGGGTCTGGGACAAACAGTTTATAATGCGGCCACATGTACCAGCAACGGATGGAGTCTGCCACGGAGATGTCGTTCGGACGAACCAGTTGCTGGCCATACCACGGGCTGTTGTTCTTCTTCAGGCTCGGCTCATTATACCGCAGGTCTTCCATTCGTTTCCAGCTGTCATGATTGTTCGGGCTGCGCAGGTCGTTCTTTTCCTTGTCGGTCCAGATCTCATACTGGAAATAATTCGTAGGACGACAGGTGCCGATGCCACGGCCGTAATTGGCATCATTGTCAATTTCCGTGTTTTTATCTTCGGAAGCAGGGACGATGGCTGTTCCTGATTTTCCGTCGGGTGTCTTGATCGCTGCCCCTTTTGCCCAGTAAGGGAGTCCGTTACGCATTGTATAAATACGTTTGTCTCCGGCTTCGACGATGTCGGGGTAGGCTACCACATACATGATGCCCTCTGTGTTGCTCATGTCTATTTTGGCTTCTACGCTATGTAGGTCATGCATTAAATTCGTATTGGGCTTGTTTTGGTTGGTCGTGAAGCGCTGTGTCATCAGCGGGTGCCGTGCGACGACTTCCTTTCCAACTTCGATGGCTCGGTCAAAGTCTCCCAATGACATGCATATTTTCATCAGTAACATACCGCAGGCATCTTTGTTGGCTCGGCCCCGGTCCATTTGTTCGGGTACCCATTGGTAAGCGAATTCCATATCTTTTTTACATTGCTCAAGAATACTCCAACGGTCATAGGAGTAAAAGTCGAGTTTCGGCCGGGTAATTTCTTCACTTAACCAGGGAACGTCTCCGAACTGGTGGGTGAGTTTATAGTAACGATAGGAGCGGTGGAAATAGGCTCCGCCCAGTACGGCATTTCGCTCCGCCTCATCCTTAAAAGTGGCGGCATCCAGACGGCTGATCACGATATTGGCGTACTTGATTCCTTTAAAACCTTCTGCCCAATACCAGCCGTTCTTGCCTTTCATATCATTCTTGGTTCGGGCAGGAAGCATCTCGTTATCGAAGTCCACCAACGAACCGCTTTCGTCGGTTTTCCCATGTACGGCAATATCTGCGGTGTACATTTCCGTCAGGATCGGAGCGCCGTCCGTAAAGAATTCGTGGCGCATATTACGTTCACAGGCAACCAGTGCCGAATACAAACCGGCAGCATCTACATAGGTGTTTTCGGGAGTATAAAAAGATAGCGGCTTCGGGTCGAGCCAACTGTCACTGCAGGAATTCAGTAAAGGTAAGGCTGCTAAGGCCAGTACCAGGTATTTTTTATTATTCTGATTCATAATCTTAATTCTTATGGGTTAATCAATGTTTATAAAGTAAAGTTTACACCGAAATTGACGGTTCTCAGCGTTGTGTCGCCGCCTTCCGGGTCTCCGAAAGTCCATCCTGTGATGACGAACGGGTTACGGACGGCAACGGAGAAACGCATGTTCTGTACGGAGAATCTTTTCAGGAAATTCTGCGGCACATTATATGACAGTGTGATGTTTTCCATACGCACGAATGTTTTCTTTACATAATTACTGCCGATGTTCTTGGAACCCAGGCGTCCGTAATCGTTCGTCGGATTATCTTTTGTCCAGCGCGGGATATCTACAACGGTGTAGCGGTCAAACATTCCTCCCGTATTGGCTGCCCGGTTGAAGGTTCCGTATTGCCCGATGTGCGAATACACCATAAAGGATAAATTGAAGTTCTTATAGAATGTGAACTCATTTCTCCAGGACCAGCGGAAGCGTGGAGTGGTGTAACCCTGGAATATTTTGTCATCATTATCCATTACCCCGTCGTTATTCTGGTCGATATATTTGAAATCACCCGGCTTATTTCCATATTTGGCAGCCTCTTCTTCTTCTCCGAGTTGCCAGACGCCGTCGCGTTCATAGTCCCAGATCTGATCCGTATCATGCCCGATAAACCATTTGTTTGCCAGGTCGTCTGCTTCTTTATAACCGATCACATTCCCGTCGGCATCCTTTATTTCTTCTTTGTCTCCGTACAGATGTTTGATCTTCCGCCGGTTGAAAGAGAAGGTCCCGCTCGAATTCCAGGAGAAGTTTCTGTTCTCTATCACATTGGCATTCAAGGTCAGTTCAAAACCGCGGTTGGTCAGTGTACCCAGGTTGGCCTTCACATTGTCATATCCTAAAATAGAGGGCAGGGAACGGTTAACCAGCAGGTCGTTGGTTTCGGCCATGTAGGTTTCCATGCTACCGCTCAGTCTGTCACCGCACACAGAGAAGTCGATACCTATATTATAAGAGGCAGTACGTTCCCATTTCAATGTATTGTTCGGCATACGGTTGATGTATATCTGGGAGGTAACATACACATTTCCGTTCTGGTCGATATAGGGATGCAGTCCGGAGTTGAGGGAAGCCAATGCATCATATTGACCGATATCCCTGTTCCCGTTCTGTCCCCAGGAGAAACGGAGTTTTCCGTAATTCAGCCAGCTGCCCGATGCCTCCATGAATTTTTCGGAAGTAAAGACCCATCCTAAAGCCACGGCAGGGAATGTGGCACGCGGATTCATTTGCCCGAAAGCGGAATAACCGTCACGGCGTACCGAGGCTGTGATCAGATACTTATCCTTGAAAGAGTAGAATATACGTCCCATCAGCGCATCCCCCGTTTTATAAGTATCGTTACTGGAAACGGATGGAATGGCTCCTGCTCCGATGTTATGATATCCCAGTACGTCGCTCGGGGTAAATTGCTGGTTCTTGGCTACCGTTTGCCACCATTGTCCTTTTTCCGCATTGAACAGGAATGTTGCTTCTACACGGTGATCCTTTCCGAACTCCTGTTTCCAGCGTACAATATGGTCAAGCAGCCAGTTGAACGTTTTCTCGTTTTTACGTTCCGACTTGCCGCCTTCCCCGGCCCATTCGGGATGCTGGGACGATTCATGGTTCATGTATTCGTACCAATGGTAACGGGGAGTAAAATTCATTTGATATTCCAGGCCGAAGGGTAGTTTCAGGATGGCATACAAATTGGCATTGAAATCATGGTTTATATCGCGTCTGTCACGGTACAGGTTGTCAAAGAACGGATTTTTTGTATTGTTGTCGCCGGAGGGATACATCCGGTACGGACTATCCAGGTTGTCAATTTCATTAGTCGTGTAAGGCGAATTATGTTCACGCTGGTCGACATCAGCTGCCAGATAACCGCCGATACGGGTTGCGAACTGGGAATTCAGTCCGACAGTAAGAAAAGAAGTAACCTTTGATTCCAGATTCAGTCGTGAGCGGAAGTTCCGGTAGCGGTCGCCGGTTTTTACTCCTTCACGGTCGGCATATCCTAACGACCAGTAATAAGAGAAATTATCCGTACTATTGGAAATACTGGTGGTATAATCCTGTTGTAGGCCGGTCTGATAAACAATGTCATCCCAATTGGTTTCCACGCCGTTCAGATAATTTTCAATCTCGATGTTCTGTAGATTCAGACGGGTCAGCCAGGTCGTGACCAGTGTCTTGTCATCAGGCAGGGCTGAACCCGGATTTTTCTGATCGTAATTATACCATGTCAATGGATCGATTCCCATCGATGACAAGGTTCGCGGGTCGGCATATTTGCCGGGTTGTGCGGTTAACTCGTCTTGTGATAACAAGCCTTCTGCATATTCCTGACGGAAAGCCAGGAAGCCTGCTCCGTCGACAGTCTTAGGCAGTCGGGAATTATGTACCAGGCCGACATTGGCATTAAAAGTGATAACCGGCTTGCCCGTATTCCCCTTTTTTGTCGTAATGGCAATAACGCCATTAGCTGCTTTGGCCCCATAGACAGCGACTGAACTGGCATCTTTCAGAACATCGATGCTTTCGACATCCATGGCATTGATATCCTGCATGGAACCGTCGTAAATGACACCATCCAGTACGATCAGGGGAGCCGAACCTGCGCTTAATGTGTTTTTCCCTCGTATCTGCAGGTCGGCTGTACCGGCTGCATCGGTAGACATACTGATGGATAAACCGGCTGCACTGGCACGTAGCAGGTCCTGGACAGACCGTGGAGCTTCTGCTTCCATTTTTTCTGCTTTTACACGGGAAATAGCACCAGTCAGGTCTTTTTTCTTAGCCGTGCCGTAACCGATAACCAGTACTTCGTCCAGTTCTTCGGTGTCTTCTTTTAGCGTGATTGTGAGCATTTCCTGGCTGACGATAGGAATTTCCTCCGTTACATAACCGATATAAGAGCATACTAATACCGGCTTTTTCCCAGATACATTCAGACTGAACATTCCGTCACTACCGGTTATGGTCCCATTGGTCTTTCCTTTTTCCATAACATTCACACCGATAAGTGCTTCTCCTGAATGATCTTTTACAATACCTTTAACGGTAGTTCTTTGCGCATAGGCCTGACAGATAAACATCCCTGATAAGAATAGTATCAAGGCGAACCGATGAAAAAAACTGAGAACATGATTTTTCATACAAATACTAATACTAGATATCCATCAATCCCCAAGTGGATGGTTATACAAATAAAAGAGGCGTGAGGATTGTTGATTATATCTGGTTTAGAGGCCTTCGACTGCCCGAACAATGAATATAAACAACAACTCACGCCCTTTTATTTATATATCCATAAAGACATTACATATAACAATGCCTATGAACAGATATAACAAGGAAAGGTACGTGAGCGTTCTGTTGTCTATTATCCCATTGTTCTGAAATTGTCGAAGTTTCTAAACCAAGATAATATCTTTAAAACGCTTCCGTAATCAATAAAATGTACCGACCAATAACGCTTTACCAGTGTGTACGGCAACAAATGTATGGAGAAGTGTTGAATAAAGCAAATAAAAACGAAAAAGTTTTTCATTAGATGATGTCATAATATTCTGAGCTACTGCATCAAAATGATGGTTAATCCCTATTAAATGGTGTTATATTCAAGATTAGAAATAAATGAACCTGTCATTTGTCATATATAAACAGCAAGAAGAATAATGGCAAATGACAAATAGCATTGCAAATAAAAAGTCCATTTGCAATGCTTCATTATCCTTATTAGCAGTGAGTTACACCGGTATATTGCAAATAACAAATAGAATGTTGAAAACTTTGTGTATAAAGGATGTTTTTATCATGCCCCCTTCTTTAAACTATTGCTATCCTCCAGTCTTACTAAATCATAGCCTATAACAAACTAATAGTTAACTCCCGACTCTGAATAATTACCCTGTACAGGATAACTGACCAGCCTGTACACCTTGGCGAATTAACCTGTACACCTTAATCGGTTACCCTGTACACCCTGGCAATAATGAGTCCTTACTTGTCAATTAGTTAGTAGGGAGGAATAAATTAGTATCCCTGCTTTCGCCGGTTAGTTTGTGATTGTATCCTCCGATGATGTAATAAACATTTAGAATATGGGAAATAGGGGATGGAGTCGATGGGGCATTCCAATAAAAAGATAATTGTTGTAAGGATGATAAGTAATAAAAACGTTTGAATAATTGTGTCTTCTTTCGAAATGTAGTAAATTTGTATAGGTACAAAAAGAACAGGAAATGACTATATTTGATGAATATAAGACATACACTGGTGATACATCAATCTCGTCATCCTTGCTTTGGGAATATGACTTGTCTCATTTTGATTGGTGGAAATCAAGAAAAGTAGTAGTTCAACGTGTCATAGAGAGGGGATGGCTAAAGGATTTTTATGCTGCATTTAAATTGTATGGCGGTATAGAAGGATTTAGGGAAATAATAAAAGAAGTTCCCAATTTGTCGTCCCGGGATATGAATTTTGTCTGTATTGCCTTTAATCTTAAAAAAGAAGAACTAAAATGTTACACACGGAAACTGTTGCGAGATCAACTCTTGAACTCTTAAAAATGCTGGAAAGTGAAAGTGTGATGTCAAATTTTAATTTGGCAGGGGGAACTTCTTTGGCCTTATATTTAGGTCATAGAATCAGTGTTGATCTGGTTCTTTTTACACCGGAATCATTTGATGCAGGGAAACTAGAAATATTCCTTCGTGATAAATATGGTTTCCGTACTGACTTCATGGAAAAAAATACGTTGAAGGGAACTATAGACGGTGTTAAGATAGACTGCATCACCCATCCCTATAGCTATCTTGAAAAGCCATACACCGAGTCTGATATAAGATTGTATAGTATGGAGGATATCGTAGCCATGAAACTTTCAGCTATTGCCGATAATGGTTCGCGGCTAAAAGATTTTATTGATATAGCTTTCCTTTCCACTCGCTTTCCTTTTAATTTAATGCTGAGATTGTATGAGCGTAAATTTCCCGGATCAAATCTCATTAGACCTTTCAAAGCTATTACTTATTTTGAAGACATAGATTTTGAAGAAGATATTGTTATGTTGAATGGTAAATATGATTGGAAACTCATTGAAAGGAGACTGATTGATATGACTCAAATTCAAAATAAAGTTTTTGAGTTGTTTCCGCTCTCTTAGTTTATGTCTCATATGTAGGTTTGCAGAATGGAAAAGTTCGAGGTGTAGTCCTAATATTCTTAATTTTATTCTTATCAATCGATAGCATTATGAAAAAAAAGATTAGTTTGTGTTTATTGGTTCTTGGTGCAATTTATATTTCCTGTGGCTCAGTGAAAGACCGGTCGGAGGAGCAACAGGCCCTTTCTTCTTATGTAAACCCTTTTATCGGGGCATCCACCAGTATGGATGCCGGAGGTTCTTATCATGGTCTGGGGAAGACTTTTCCCGGGGCAACGGCACCGTTCGGTATGGTACAGGTCAGTCCGAATACGATTACCGGAGGGGATAATGGTTCCGGGTATAGTGACGAACATACTTCTATCGAAGGTTTTGCTTTTACACAAATGAGCGGGATTGGCTGGTATGGCGATCTGGGAAACCTGCTGGTTATGCCCACGGTAGGAAAACTGCATACGTTTTCGGGTGCATCGGACGATCCGGATAAGGGATACCGGTCCCGCTACGACAAGTCTTCGGAAGAAGCATCTGCCGGTTATTACGCTGTGATGCTGACGGATTATCAGATAAAAGCGGAGGCAACGGCACTTCCCCATAGTGGAATGTTGCGTTTTACATTTCCTGAAAGTAAAGAATCGCGTATCCAGATAGACCTGGCGAGAAGGGTGGGGGGAACTTCCACCTGGCAAGCCGTCGAAGTGATCAATGACCATACGATCCGCGGAGAGATGAAATGTCCTCCTGAAGGCGGTGGTTGGGGGAATGGCGACGGTAAAGCAGATTATACTGTCTATTTCTATGCCGAGTTCTCGAGACCGTTCCGGTCACATGGCGTATGGTCGGCCGATATACCGGATGACTGGACGCGCAAACGTGGAGATATAGAGAGCGAACGCTATCAGGAAGTAGTGAGGAATGCCCGGATCATTCCGGACGTGACTTCTTATGTAGGCAAACATCTTGGATTCTATGCTGACTTTGAGACGGAAACCGGAGATCAGATTCTGATGAAAAGCGGTATCTCTTTTACCAGTATGAGGAATGCGGAAGAGAACCTGCATTCGGAAATGAATGCGTGGGATTTTGATGCGACACTGGCATCCTGCCGGCAGTTGTGGAATGACGCACTTTCCAAAATATCCGTGTCTGGCGGGACGGAGGATGAAAAGCATATCTTTTATACAGCCCTTTATCACACGATGGTCGATCCTCGTGTTTGCAGTGATGTAAACGGAGAGTATATGGGAGCGGATAAACAGGTACATGTAACAGACCAGTTTTCTAAACGGACGATCTTTAGCGGCTGGGATGTTTTCCGGAGCCAGATGCCTTTGCAGACGATTATTAATCCGACCCTGATCAATGACCAGATTAATTCGTTGGTTGAGATTGCGGACCAGAGCGGAAATAACTATCTGGAACGTTGGGAGTTGCTGAATGCCTATTCCGGCTGTATGCTGGGAAATCCGGCTATCTCCGTGTTGTGTGACGCTTATTCTAAAGGAATCCGTTCGTATGATATAGACAAGGCTTATCAGTATGCTTTGAATACATCCCGGATGTTTGGAAATAATGAGAACGGATATACACCGGGTTCCATTTCCCATACATTAGAATATGCTTACAACGACTGGTGTATGGCCCGTTTGGCCGAATGGTTGGGGAAAGAGGCGGATAAGGATGTTTTTGATCGTAGGGCAGGAACTTATACGACCCTGTACGATCCGGATTACGGATGGTTCCGTCCCCGTAATGAAAAAGGGGAATATTTGCCGTTGCCGGAACAGGGAAGACTGGCCGAAGGATATGGCTGTGTGGAAAGTAATGCCTACCAGCAAGGCTGGTTTGTACCTCATGATGTGGAAGGTATGATCAAACTGATGGGCGGACGGGAAAAGGTGCTGGCCGATCTGACGGATATGTTTGAACAAACACCAGCCAACTATTTATGGAATCAATATTATAATCATGCCAACGAGCCGGTACATCACGTGCCATTCCTGTTCAACCGCCTGGGTGCTCCGGAGCTTACACAGAAATGGACGCGGGATATTTGCCGGAATGCTTATAAAAATTCGGTGCTGGGATTGGTCGGTAATGAGGACGTAGGACAGATGTCTGCCTGGTATGTGTTGGCGGCTAGTGGATTACATCCTGTTTGTCCGGGCGATCAGCGGTATGAACTGACGAGTCCGGTGTTTGAGAAGGTTGTCTTCAATCTGGACCCGAACTATGCTGAGGGAAAGACATTTGTGATTGAAGCTCACAATAATAGCCCTGAAAATATATATATCCAGCAGGCAACTCTAAATGGAAAGCCTTACGATAAATGTTATCTGATGCATGACGACCTGATGAAGGGAGGGACTTTGGTCTTGCAGATGGGGGCAAAGCCTTCGGATTGGGGGAAATAGATGATCCATCGTTTCACTATTCGATGGGTATAAAGCGTAGATAAAACAAAAGCGGTAAGACTGTGTCTGCCGCTTTTGTTTTATCTGCATTCTCCAATATAACGATTAATTTTCGTCAGCAAACATCGGGTCCCAGGCCGGAAGACGGGTCGGTGTTTGTTTGAGGACGTCTTTTACTTTGTCGGTGATATATTTCTTATCGACTACCAGACGGAACATATATTCGTTGAACCATTCGTCGGTCATGATCAAATGTCCGTTGTTGGCACCCGGTCCCCAACTGTTTTCAACCATCCATTTTTTCGGTTGGCCGTTGCTGTCCAGGTCTACTGCCATTAAGGTCATGGCATGCGACGAACCGCTGGCGAATGTCTGGATGCGTTGTTTCTTATCCATACCGAAAGTGGTACCCATCAGTGAGCCGTAATCGTAATAGTTCACGTCCAGCAGGCCACGTTCACGATCGAAGAATTTACCCACGTCGCAAGAGAAGTACATCATAGTGCTGTCTTTGATAGAGGCGATAGCCATTTCCTTGATGTCCTCTATCGGCAGGTTAACGTATGTCCAGTTCTTGCCGTCATAGCGGTGGCGGTCGAAGTCGATTTCGTATAACTTATAGTATTCGCGGCTCGGATCGTTCATCAACATGACATAATTGTTTGTCAGATCCTTTCCGATATATTCGTCGAAGAATGACTGGGGCGTGTATTCTTTCGTTTCAACCGGATCGCCTTTGGCGTCTTTGCGTGTCCAGGTAAATTTCGTAGGCGGTTCACCCAGGTTGAGGACCAGCATCCGGTAAATAGTTCCCAGCATTTCGGTTTTATTCTTTTCCAGTGCGGCTACTTTAGCCCCTTTGGCTGACTGGTCGCGTAGTTGCAGACCAAATTCTTTCAGTTTGAGACTGATCAGGTTTGCCATTCTTCCGGTGCTCTCGCTACTATTGGTTTCTACCATTACGTCGGAGGGGACAACGCCATATTTTCCCAGGATATCGGATATTCCGGTAAACTGTCCTCCGTCGCTGAGCGGATTTTTAAATAACCATTCCACCATCTTGTCATCCATCGGTTTTTCCCGGGTATCAATGATACCTTGCAGGAAAAGGTTTGCTTTTTCAAGTTGGTCCCAGAAGAAAGAATAGTTTTGTGAGAACTGGAAATCTCCCATATTATATTTAGCGATTGCCTGTGCACGGAATACGTTCAGTCCGGTAAACAACCAGCAACGTCCGGAAGATTTCTGGTTGGTGATGCCTTTACCGTTTACTTTGTGAGAAAAGTAAGTGTCGAAATTGTTTTTGCTTTCAGCGTTTACTGCCAGTTTGTTGATGTCGTTATTACTGATCGCATTATGAATTGCTTTATCAGTCGGTGTTCCTTTGTAAGATTGTTTGATCTGTTGCAGCATCTCCGCGGAAATACCTCCGTCGGCTTGCTGTCCGTAGGCGGATAACGCGATACCCAAGGCCAGGGTGGTTATCCATAGGTTGTTTCGTTTCATGATATAGTTCGTTTATGTTATGTATTTAATCTGCTGCAAAGATAAGGGATACAAATTGGAATGGCGAAAATATGGGATAAGAAAAATAAGGGATATCCTGGAACAGGAATACCTCACCTGTTATGAATTATTTTTATCTGTAATTGAATAAAGTTTATCTCGTATTGAATTTTATTCAATATAATTTATATATTTGTCCGGATAAGTTATTAGAAAAGCAATAATATGAAACAGGTAAAATTATTATTCAGCATTATCTTCTCTTTTATTACCGTTGTTTGTTTCGGGCAGTTGATGCCGCTGGCCGATGAGGCGGTAACCCTGAATACTCAAAACGGAGCCATTCATGGAAAAATACTTCTTCCCCCGGGAATGAAATCTTCTCCTGTAGTCTTGTTGATTGCCGGATCAGGACCGATCGATATGGATGGTAATTCTGCGATCGGACAGATGACGAATAATTCTTTAAAGTATTTGGCCGAAGATCTGGCAGAGCAGGGCATAGCTTCTTTACGTTTCGATAAACGGGGAATAGCATCCAGTGCACCGGCAGGAAAGAAAGAGTCTGACTTGCGTTTTGAGGATTATGTCAACGATGTGAAAGGCTGGATCGATTATCTGGGAAAGGATTCACGTTTTACCGGTATTACGGTGATCGGCCATAGTGAAGGTTCGTTGATCGGGATGCTGGCATGCCGTAATAATCCGAAAGTAAAGGCTTTTGTTTCTTTGGCTGGGGCGGGAAGACCGGCTTATGAGATAATAGAAAAACAGCTTTCGTCCCAACCAGAATCTGTCAGGAATATGGTCGCTTCTATCAATGATTCGTTGAAGCAGGGTAAATTAGTCCCGAATGTACCGTTCGGTATGGAGGCTTTGTTCAGGCAATCGGTCCAACCCTATATGATATCATGGTATAAATATAATCCCCAACAGGTAATAAAGGAGTTGAAAATTCCGGTGTTGATCGTACAAGGGAAAAATGATATACAGGTTCTGGTGGAAGATGCGGAGTTGTTGAAGAAAGCGGCTCCTTCTGCAACACTTCTTTTGATAGAAAAGATGAATCATGTACTGAAAGATTGTGATACGACTGATCCTCAAAAACAGATGGCGGTGTATGCAAATCCTTCTTTACCGGTTAATGCCACTTTGATTTCGTCGCTGAGTTCGTTTATTAAAGAGAAAAAGTGATTATGGGAGAAGTCAGAAAACGTTTGCCGTTGCAGTGTCCGGCCTGTGATTCCCCTCTGAGAGTGGGGAGGTTGTTTTGCGGGCAATGCGACACGGAGGTTTGCGGGAACTTTGAACTGCCTCTTTTGGCACGGTTGACCGAGAAAGAACAACAGTTTATCGTTGATTTTATTAAGTCGAGCGGAAGCCTGAAAGACATGGCGAAGAGTATGGGAGTGAGTTATCCTACCGTCAGGAATGTACTGGATGATCTGATTGATAAATTAAATAAGATAGAGTAGTTATGAAAAGACAGTGGTTAAATTTTCTTGTTAATCCATTTGAATGGATTGCCGGAGGACAAGCGTTAGGGTGGGGATTATTAGGAATGGTAGTTTCTACAGTTATATGTTATCTTTCCGGCTGGCATTATCACGGGTTGTTACATTTTGGTCCGGCACCTAATCCGGCCTGGTGGTGTTATGCGGTGGAACATCTGGTTGTCTGGATAGTCCCGGCTGTGTTGTTTTATCTGGGTGGATTGATTCTGTCACGTTCACGGATAAGGGTGATCGATGTCTTGGGGACTGTTGCTTTTGCCCAGTTACCTTTTATCTTTATGAATTTATTCAATATGCTGCCTCCGATGCAAAACCTGGCGAAGATCGATATGAATGTGCCGCCGATGGAACTAATGGCTCAACCCGGTTTCCTGGTCGGGATATGGCTGTCGTTGATCGGTATGATATTTTTGGTGTGGGCATTGGTTTGGATGTTCAAGGCTTTGAAAGTGTCCTGTAATCTGAAAGGATATCCGTTAGGTATTCTTTATTGTGTGGCTGTGTTTGGCGGAGATATTCTTTGCCGGTATCTGATTGGTTTATGTTATTAATATATTGCAGACACGGACTTTACGGTTCTTGTATAAAGAGTTATCCGTAAATCCGCGTCTGTATTATAATTAATGTATAGAATACTTATTTCTTAGCCAGGAACTTTTTGCTTAACCATTTTCTTACCGGTTCATCATATAGTTTCAGGCACAGATAAGCCACAACTATATTTAAGGTAAGAACACCCAGAACCATTTGCCAGGTTTCTCCGAGAGTGAAAAGCTGCTTGTCGATCAACCAGGCATAGAACAGGTACATGAACGGATAGTGTATGATATAAAGCGGGAAAGAGATATCCCCTAAAAATTTACAAATCTTCGTAGACTTTATATCCGTAGTCGTTCCCGATGCTCCCAACCAAATAAGGATAGGGAAAACGATGATGATACAAAACGATTCGTAAAGTCCGTTTATGCAAATCGGGTCGGTTCCTTCCAGATAAGGAACTGAGAACAATCCCAGTAATATAATTGAACAAATCCAGAAAGCGCCTCTAATCTTTATGGGTTTGAAGTTACGGGATAAGAGCATACCCATGGAGAAAGGGAAAAGCATTCGTAACAATCCGCCGATAAAGTTCACGCCATCCAGTGTCCAACCCACTCCGATATTACCGTATCCGGAAACATTGAGGGAAGCGAACGCAGCCAGTGCCACACCCATCAAAAAGACGACTACAGTCAATGCTTTGGTGGATAATCGGCGAATAAACAAGGCATAAAGAATATTACCGATATACTCGAAGAATAATGACCAGCTGGGACCGTTCAACGGAAACATTTCGCCATTCCCTCTGACATCGTAACTGGCTCCCGGTATGGCGGGTATGAAAAACAGGGAGCAAAGCAAAGATAACATAACTGTGGAGATAGCCACATGTGTTCCGTCCCATTTTACACTGCCTTGAATAAGGAAAGTGATAAGACCCAGAACCGCTCCCATGATAACCATCGGATGCAGACGGATTAAACGGCGTTTAAAGAAATCTTTCAGGGTTAAACTCTTTGCCCAACGGTCGTCGTAAGCATAGCCGATAACGAAGCCGGATAGGATAAAAAAGAAATCCACGGCCAGATAGCCATGGTTGATACCTCCGATGGTATCGCTGCCTCCGGCAAAAGCGTAGCCTTCGTACACATGATACCATACGACTAAAAGGGCTGCAACCCCTCTTAATCCGTCAAGAAGGTCGTAATGAGGTTTAGTGTCTGTAAATGCAGCGGAAGAAATGTTTTGCATGATAAAATTTATAATTTAGATTATTATTGTAAGCTGTTGCCTATGACGCCCCAAAATTAGAGAACTTCTGTTTCCTAACATTTGTCCTACGTCAAATTTTGCCAGGGAAAGATTATTTCTGAGCTCTGAGACGGCTGAGCGTCGACAGCGTTATTCCCAGATATGAAGCGATATATCCCAGTTGTGCTCGCTGGCAAACCAGAGGAAACTGCTGTTTAAATTCTTCGTATCTATCTTTGGCTGATAATGTAAGGTGTTCTTTATGTGAACGGTGCAATCGTCTGTATTCGTTTTGATGAATGACTCTTCCCCAATTGGCTAATTCAATATTTGTCTCAAACAGCCGTAATAAATCGGTCAGTGATATTCTATAGGCAACAACGTCTTCAAGTGTTTCCACAAATTCTTCACTGGGTTTGTTATAGTATAATTCGTCCATGCTGAATACAATTCTCCCCTCGTCAGAAAAGGAGGTCGTTATTTCTTCCCCGTTTACCAGCCAGAAAGAGCGGGTCATTCCTTTCTCTATGAAATAGGCTGATTTGCAAAACATATCTGCCTTTATCAACTGATATTTTTTAGGGAAATGGCATAAAGTCACATTTTCTTTCAATGTTCGTATCGTATCATCAGAAATGGGGTACGAAGAGTTTATCTTTTCTATAACATTCATCATAAGGCAAATCCTAAATTGCTTTCCTTCATATGCAAAAGTAAGAGGAAAACACCGAAAACGTGAATAAAATCGGAAGAATAATGCAAAACTACAGAAGTAATCTGCGGAGTGCCGGAATATCTTCTGCTATGTAATCCGCTCCGGCTTCCGATAGTTCTTTGTAATCTCCGAATCCGTATAAAACGCCGATAGAATCTATACCTGTGTTTTTGGCACCGATGATATCGTGTTTCCTGTCGCCGATCATGACGACTGAATCTCGGTCCGTTATATTGTTTTCCTCTAATATATAGTTGATTACATCCGTTTTGGTATGAAGCGAACCATCCAGGCCACTTCCTGCGACGAAAGAAAAATAACTGCTTAATTCAAAATAATCCAGAATGCGTCTGGCGAATATTTCCGGTTTGGATGTGGCCAGTATGACGGTTTTGCCGTTTTGTCGGACTTGTGCCAGCAATTCTTTAATTCCCGGATATAACTCATTTTCCAGAATACCCTTGACAGCATACCTTTCTCTGTATTTGGCAACGGCGATGGTTGCCTGTTCATCGGTAAAATTGTAAAAGTCTTTGAATGAATCCATCAAAGGAGGACCGATGAACGGTGATAATTCGCGTAAATCGTTTACCTGAATGCCAAAATGGTTCAGTGCATATTCGACGCAGCGGGTAATCCCGCTTTCCGAATCGGTAATTGTACCGTCGAGATCAAAAAGGAGGTATTTGTATTGTTTCATTTGTTATCATATTTGAATGTTACTTTTCTCTTGATAGAAAAGTAACCAAAAGATCAAGGCTACATCTGCCTCGCTACTCAGCCTCCTGCGTTCGCTGTCGTCTGTGAACTCGCTTCGCTCAAACAGCACAGCCTCCGGGCGCTCACTCCGGATGCTTCGCTTTACGCTCACCAGATGAGGCCTTTCAGAGGAAGCGGAGCCTCCTTTTAGGGTTGCCGATTCCGACCTTCTATAACAGACTGATACCTATTAACAGACAGTATTGGCAATCCTAAAAGAACGCAAAGCGTTCTTGTCAAGGCCTAAGCGGGTGAACGTCCGCGAAGGGGAAAGACGAAGCGTTCGGAGCATCTGCTGTTTGAGCGTAGCGAGTTCAGAGGCGACAGCGTAGTCTTTCACCGTAGCAGTGAAGCCGGTTAAGCCTTGATCTTTTGGCTACTTTTCCATCAAGGGAAAAGTAGGTTCAATTATTTCTTGGAAGCCCAAACCAATCCGTCCTGCCGGATATGCCATACATTACCGTCTGTTCCGGGCAATGTGATTTCATACATGGAAGGCGTATTGAACAGTTTGATCTGTTTGGCCTGTTCTGCCGGGCATAATTCTTCCGGTTTGAGGGCGGCTATAGATGGTGCATATTCGCCGAAGGTAGCAGCATATTCGTTCTGACGGTAATACAGGTTACGCAGAAGCCATTTAACTTCATCATTCGGGTCTGTTACGAATGGTGTTTCGCCAGTTCCGGCCACTTTATCGGATATCTGTACGAATCCCCAGTATTCCGGCATATGAATATTGATTACCCCTGTCGGAGCCCATACCCAGTTGTATTCACGAATCTTATCTTCGCCTTTGATAGGGACTTTTACGTATTTTCCGTCCTGTATATCCGTTGTCCATTCCACACGTGAGAAGTTCGTACGGATATGTTCGCCGGGTACAGGTTTTTCTTTTCCTCTCGCCACCTGATAGATGGAAGACCAGGGAATGAAAACTTCCACGCTCCATGATTTGTCTGTATCTTTCGGGTTGTTCAAAGTCCCGTCTACATGAACGGCCGATTTCATACCGGCAAATTCCCAGTTGTTCAGGACTTGCGGATTATCCCGGTAAGGTTTGCTCAGATACAGATCCCATTCCGTACCCAGTGAGTTTACTTCATATTCCAGATAGTTATGCGTATCGTTTGTCGGATTGAGGAATATTTCAAAATCGTTATCCTGGTAGATTACGGCATCGTGTTCCGTGATGGTGCCCCATACATGTGGTTCTTCCATCAGAACGGCGAAGTACATACCGTTATCATCATAAGTCATTTTTGCCCGTGTTTGCAGAAGTGGTTTAGGACGTTTGTCTCCTTCGATATCGACAAAGTCGGTAGTCCAGGGAATCGCATCCCATTCTTCGGGAGAGAGTTTGCCGTCTATCTTGATCGGAGCCGGAGCCTTGTAACATACATACGTCGGAGGATTGTAAGCAGCCTGCGGCGTGTAAGTGATCTCTTTCCCTTTCTCCTGTGGCGCTTCTGCACAAGAAAGGAGTAACAATGCTGCGATTGGCGCAGTTAAAACTGTTTTCTTCATTTGTTGTTTAATTTAGTATGTTTATTCTGATTTATTCTGATTTTCAGTTGATTCCTGTATCATTTCCACCGCTGCTCCCAACCATGTATCAATATCATCCGGATAATGTTGGGCGGAACGCGTATCACTGCGTTTATGCCCCAGGCGTACGACGACGGCATTCAGTTCCGGAATGGCAAAAACATATTGGCCGAGAATTCCCCGCATATAAGGAATTTCCATGCCTTTATAGGTAAGATGCCAGAACTGGAAACCGTAACAGTGGTTTGTCTCATTATACTCTTTGAAGGTCAGGCTGGTGTCGGGTGTTGTCGCTTCCGTTATATAGGATTCGGAAACCAGTTGCCTGCCGTTCCAGCTGCCTTTGTTTAAGATTAGTTGTCCGAAACGGGCGAAGTCGCGGGCATTACTGTTGAAACAGCAATATGCTTTTTCGATACCCTCTTTTTTATCCAGGCTCCAGAGCGCATCTTCTTCCGCATTCATTGGAGTCCATAATTTTCTTGAAACGTACGAACTGATGTTTTCTCCGGTCGCTTTTTCTACAATGAGGGAAAGTAGTTGTGTCACCCCGCTCTGGTAGATAAAGTTAACGCCCGGCTCTTCCGTTTCTTTCATGCCTAAAGCGATCTTTTCCAGGTCATCCCCGTAATACAATTTCGTGGTAGGCGAGAAAGGGGAGGAGTAGGCTTCGTCGAAATCCACACCGGCACTCATTGTCAGCAGATGACGGAGGGTCAGCACTTTTCCATTGTATCCCTGAAATTCCGGATAGAAATCGCTGACCGGTTGATCTACGTTTTTGATGAATCCGTCGTCAATAGCACATCCTATAGCTAGCGAAACAATGCTTTTGGCCATGGAAAACGAGTTACTGTGCGATTTAGGGGAATAATCTTCCCAGTATTGTTCGAAAAGTAAAGAACTGTCTTTGATAATGACAAAAGCGACCGTTCCCAGTTCATCAAATACCGGCAGGTATTTTTCGGGGATGGAGAGTTTGTTGTAGTCCTCAGACTGTATCCATGCTTGTGGAGCTCCTGCTTCTATGGTCCGGTTTTCAAAGATCGGATACTGGTCGATCTTCGGGAGCAGATGAATCAGCGCACGACGCAGATAATAATTGGAGGGCAATACCAGATAGCCTCCGATACAACATAGAGCCAGCAGTATTGCCCAACCTGTTTTTTTCATTTATTCCGAATCTTCTTTATACCAGCTTGAATACATGTGGTAGTTTTTAGCAATCTTCTGATTTATCTCTTTCGCCTGTTCCGGGTCTACTTTCTTTACGAACTTAGCCGGTACGCCGGCATAGATACTGCCCGGTTCGACAATCGTCTTGCTCAGTACGACTGAACCGGCAGCTACGATCGCTCCTTCACCGATCACGGCATGATCGAGGACAACCGATCCCATTCCGATCAGGGCACCGTTGGATATCTTAGCCCCGTGTATGGTAACGTTGTGTCCCACCGAAACGTCATCGCCAATCTCTATGGTTGACTTTTCATATAATGTATGTAGTACGGAACCATCCTGTATGTTGACACCGTTTCCGATGCGGATCGAGTTTACGTCGCCGCGGAGGACAGTCCCGAACCAGATGCTGCAACCGTCTCCAATTTCGACATCGCCGATAATTGCGGCGTTGTCTGCTAAAAATGTGTCTTTACCGATCTTCGGGGTAAAACCTCTTACTGATTTTATTATTGCCATGTTTATATAATTGTAATTCTTCAGATTTCTGCTGTTTTCTCTTTTAACCAGGCTTTTTCATCTTCATTCAGATGAGGGCTTAACAAGTCGTATACCATTTGGTGGTATTTGTTGATCCATGCGTGTTCTCTCACTGACAACATGGGGACAACAATCAGTTTGGTGTCGATGTAGCATAAAGTCAGTGTGTCGAATCCGTAAAATTTGCCATATTCCGTTTCACTGTCTTCGCGGACCAGAACCATATTCTCTGTCCGAATACCATATTCGCCTGTCCGGTACATGGCAGGTTCATCACTGATTACCATGCCGGGTTTCAGTGGGACGGGGTTTGCTTCCATACGGATACTCTGCGGGCCTTCGTGTACATTCAGGCAATGACCGATTCCGTGTCCCGTTCCGTGCAGGTAATTAATACCGGCGTCCCATAATGCTTTGCGGGCCAGGATATCCAACTGAACGCCCTTTGCTCCGGCCGGGAATTTGCATTTGGCAATCCCGATCGTGCCTTTCAGCACACGGGTAAAATCTTTTTTCATCTGTTCGGTCGGTTCACCCAGGGCTATTGTACGGGTGATGTCGGTCGTTCCGTCCAGATACTGGGCACCGGAGTCCATCAGAAGCATACTGTCTGCTTTTATTTCCACATCGGTCTCGGGCGTGGCGGCATAATGCACGATGGCTCCGTGGGCGGCGTATCCGCAGATGGTCTCAAAACTATCCATGATGTATTGCGGCTGTTCTGCACGTAAAGCCGTCAGCATGGCTGATGCGCTAAGTTCTGTTACTTTTTCTCCTGCTGCTAATTTCTTTTCCAGCCAGATGTAGAAACGGGTCAGGGCAATACCGTCTTTTATCACAGCATTGCGGAATCCTTTTATTTCTGTTTCGTTCTTGATACTTTTCAGGTGGTTGGCGGGAGTGATGCCTTCGATGATCGTGCAACCTTTGGGAAGGGCGTTGTACAATGATATATTTGTTTTTGCCGGGTCGATGAATACGCGGCTGTTTTCCGGAAGCCGGGACAGGTATTTCTGTATCATCGTGTAGTCGGCCAGTATAACCCCCTCTTTTTTCAGGTTTTCAGCAGACTCTGCCGTTATCTTTTTAGGGTCGATAAAAAGCACACTTTCGTCTTCCGAGACAAACGCATAACTGATTACCACCGGATTGTAAGCGACGTCTGTTCCGCGTATATTAAATGTCCAGGCCACTTCGTCGAGAGCAGCGAGGATCAGGCTGTCGGCTCCTTCCTTGCGAAGCATGTTATTTAATTCATCCAGCTTTTCGCGGACGGATTTTCCACTTAACTCGACAGGCATTTCAAACAGCGGATTACCAGGGATGGCAGGCCGGTCTTTCCAGACCAGATCGATCAGATCGCAGGATGTTTCCAGTTTGATCTCTTTCCGGCGCAGGGCCTTTTCAAGTATTGCCGTTTCAGCTACGCTGTATGTCTGTCCGTCGGTTCCGACGGTTTGTCCGCTTTCCAGTTCATGAAGCAGAAACTCCTGGATTGTCGGAGTTTCCGGCAAAGCCATTTTATATAGTTCGATACCTGAACCTTCCAGTTGGATACCGGCCTGCAGGAAATACCGAGAGTCTGTCCATAACCCGGCTTTATCGGCTGTTACGACCACTGTTCCGGCAGAACCGTCAAAACCGGATATCCATTCGCGTGATTTCCAACGGTTGGCAGGGTATTCGCTCAGATGCGGGTCTGAACTGGGGATGATGTAAGCATCTATATTCTTTTCTTTCATTGCCTCTCTAAGCGCGGCAATACGTTCCGGAATGTTTGTTTTCATCGCATTATTGTTTAGTCAACGTTACTATTCGCAAAGTTAAGAAAATATCGGGAAAACCATTTTCTTCACCTGGAAAATACCGGAACATTGTGATCCTCTTTAAATATCATCGTTATGTCTGTCTGAATTTTTGCCGATGAAATTGTTTGCCGATAATTATGGGCAAACTTGTCGACAATTGTAGGTAATCTTATCGATAATTATGCGCAAGCTTGCCGATAGTTATCAACAAACAAAAATGTAACGGAAAAAAATTGAAACGATAAGAAGGATTGTATCTGTGGTAAGTATAATTTAGACATATGAAGTAGGGGTTTTTTATTGATGGAATGTCTTAAATATACCAGGATGTCATTAAAACAGGCAACTTCGGTAAGCTAATACGGAAAAGTGCGGGTCGCATTCGTTTAAAGCTGGAAACGTTGAAGATTTTAAATAAAAAAGAATATATTTGTTGGACTTTACTTAATCGGATGATCATGAAAAGAATGTTGTTTGTTTTGAGTGTAGTGGCTCTGTTTTGCATGAGTTCATGTTCTTCTTACTATTATTCAGTATTGGAGTCGAATGATGCAGTCGGAGAGAAAAATGACGATAAAGATTTTGTCATAGAAAATGACAGTGTGTGCATATCTTACTGTTTTTATGGTGAAGATGCGCCTATATCTATCACGGTATATAATAAGATGGATGAGCCTCTGTTTATTGACTGGCAACGTTCTGCATTGATCATTGACGACGTTGCAACCAGCTATTACCAGGAGAATGCCCCGATACAGGGACAAACCGAATCTTCTTCATATGGTGACAGTTTCAGTTGGAGCAGAAGATATAGTTCGACAGACGCTTATTCTAGCGGCTCATTTGCCGGTCAGATAGCTTTGCCTAAAGGTGTCAGTTTTATTCCTCCCAGGTCAAAGGTGGAATCTACTCTTCTGAGACTTACGAATTTTCCGTTCGACCGTATACCCAAAGGGGCATATACGACACAGAAATTTGCCAAGTCCAATTCAGATGTGGTAAATGTGAAAGTGAAGAAGTTTACGGAGGATGATAGTCCTTTGTCTTTCAGGAGTTATCTGAGTTTATATACGGCTAATCCGGAGAACGGAGGGAAAAACTATTCTTCTTATGAAAGTAGTTTCTATGTTGCACAGCTGATCAAGACGGGGAATGTGCCGCCAGCTTCTTTTGATGCCGGGAAAAAGCAGGCCGGAGACTTTTTCTATGTGCATAAGGTAAAAGGCGCTGATGCCGGAATTATCGTAGGTGCCGTAGCCATTGGTGCTGCTGGTATTGTAATAGAGTCGACGCTGACACCTGATCACTATTGATAGCGGTAGGAAATGAGGATAATATAAAAATGGAAGGTTATGAAGAAGTGGATGTTTTTGGTTTGTTTGTCAGGGATGTTGTTGAGTCTGAGTAGTTGTTCTTCTTATTACTATTCGACGCTTGCTTCTAATGACCGGTCGGGTCGTTATGATGTCAATAAAGATTTTGTGATCGATAACGATAGTGTGTGTATCATCTATAACTTTCATGGAGAGGATGGTCCGGTATTGGTGACGGTTCAAAACAAAATGGATGAACCTCTGTTTGTGGACTGGCAGCGTTCGGCTTTGATTGTTAACGGTAAGGCAACCAGCTATTATAAAGATGCCATTCCTGTCGAAGGGGTCACGGAGTCTTCTTCGTACGGAAGTTCGTATAACTGGGACCGGCAATATGGTTCGGTGAGTAGCCGTTCGCGTGGCAGTTTCTCCGGAGAGATACAGCTTCCGAAAGGAGTGGAGTTTATACCTCCTTGTGCTCAGATAGAATCCTCCAATCTTACATTAGATAAATTAGTATTTGATATAGTATCACGTGAAGATTTGACCGATCAGCCGTTTGAAAAGGCAAACGGTGGCCGGACAAACTTGAAGATGAAGACTTTCAGTGAGAGAAACAGTCCTTTACGTTTCAGAAGTTATCTGGCGCTTTTTACCGGGGGAGAAAACGGAGTGGAACGTCATTATTCTTATTATGAAACGTCTTTTTATTTGTCGGAGTTGATAAAAGCCGGAAATGTGGCCCCTTCCAGCTTTCAGGCCTGGAGAAATGAAGAAGGAAACTTTTTTTATAACTGCGATTATCGGAGCAGACGTACCGGATTGATTTGGGGATCTGTTGCTCTTGGTGTTGCCGGGCTTACTACTGTTATATTACTGGCAACGAAAACTCCTTCGCTTGATATGCCTCATTTTTAAATGACAATGAAGAATATTACAGATCTGAAAACCGTCCGTCTCAGCGACGACCAGAATGCAGTCGTGATTCTGGACCAGACCCGGTTACCGGCTGAAGAATGTTATTTGGAACTTACTTCGGCTGAGGATATCTGGGATGCAATTTATAAGTTGAAAGTACGCGGGGCACCTGCAATCGGTGTTGCTGCGGCCTATGGTATATATGTTTGTAGCAGGCAGATCGAGGCCGGCTCATTCGATGAATTCTATACGGCGTTTCGTCAGGTTAAAGAATATCTGGCGGGATCGCGGCCTACGGCTGTCAATCTGGTCGCAGCTTTGAACCGGATGGAAAAGGTCGTATTGGAAAATGCTTCGGAAACAGTACCGGCTTTGGTTGAACTATTACATAAGGAATCACTGGCTATCCGTGAGGAAGATGCGGTTGCCTGCCGGCGTATCGGGGAACATTGCCTGTCATTGTTGCGTCCGGGGATGGGGATTTTGACCCATTGCAATGCAGGTCATCTGGCCGTATCTGAATATGGGACGGCATTGGCTCCGGTTTACCTGGGAGAAGAGAGAGGATATGGTTTTAAAGTTTTTGCCGATGAAACCCGCCCGCTGCTCCAGGGAGCTCGCCTGACGGCATACGAGTTGAACAGAGCCGGGGTGGATGTCACGCTTATTTGCGATAATATGGCTTCGTCTGTTATGCAGAAGGGTTGGGTACAGGCGGTCATTGTCGGTTGTGACAGGATCGCTGCCAATGGCGATATCGCTAATAAGATCGGGACTTCGGGCGTTGCTATACTTGCCCGGCATTATGGCATTCCTTTTTATGTTTTGGGACCTACTTCTACGATTGATATGCAATGTCCCGATGGTAAATCCATTGTTATTGAAGAGCGGGATCCTGCTGAAGTAACAGAAATGTGGTATATGCATCGTATGGCTCCGAAAGATGTAAAAATATTTAACCCGGCTTTTGATGTAACACCTAACGAATTAATTACTGCAATTATTACGGAAAAAGGAATTTTCAATCCGGCGAATGGAGGATTTGAGGCATAGTATCAGATATGCAAATAAATCGTTTAAATCGTTCGAGCATATAAGCATTGTGTATGATTGAATAGTATAAGGATATGGAGTGTGGCATTCCTATTTGTTCAAAAGCCAAGAGTAAAAAAACAGTCTCATAAAAGTTTTTACAACTTTCAGATCCACCCTTTTATTTGAATAATTGAAGTATGATATTCAATGCTTATACAGGTGATTCCGAATATAAAAAGCGGTGTCACCTCAGTGTTTAAGGTGACACTGGAAAAAGAGGCAGCGTCACTACCTATATACGAAGAGAATCAAAGGGTATGGGGCAAAAGATGAAGGGGGACGCCAAAATCATAAAAACACAGATATTTATGTATGAATAGGCGGTGAATGGGAAACGGATGCCTACCCGTTTCCCATTCACCGCCTATCCGTTGGAAAAAAATCGTACGTTTTTTTCCAAGAATACGTATGGATTTTCCCCTATATCCCGGCAGGTTATACCCTGTAAAGTAGCATTCAATTCTTTATACCCTATCGGTATGTACGTTATAGGGTGGGGAGACCATCATGCCAGTACAAGCGAAAAGGATCTGGAGGCGGTTATGGAGAGATGATGTGTCTTGCTGCTACAAAGAGTGTTATAACGGATCGGATTTTAGCTTGTTTTGTGGAGGCTTCGTGAAAATAAATTCCGGAAAGTTTTGCTAATAACGAAAGAATCAGTAATTTTGCTGCCCATTTTGAGGATGTAATTAAAAACAATATAATAAATTAAATTATGATCGTAGTTCCATTGAAAGAAGGCGAAAACATTGAAAAAGCGCTTAAGAAATTTAAAAGAAAGTTCGAAAAGACAGGTGTGGTAAAAGAGCTGAGAAGTCGTCAGGCTTTTATAAAACCCTCTGTTGAAAAGAGAAAGCAAAACATGCGTGCGGTTTACGTTCAGCAATTGCAGCAGGTAGAAGAATAAAATATCCTGTCAGGCTTGTTTTATTGAATTCTTATTCCTATTTTCGTTGCATAATAGTTGATGCAACGTAGATATGTTGATAGATTCATTTTTAGATTATCTTCGGTATGAAAGGAATTACTCCAATTATACGATAGAGGCTTATTCGAAAGATTTGCGTCAGTTCGAAGAGTATGTGAAATTGAATAAGGAAAGCGTATTTGTTCCGGGAGATGTCGATGCGGATTTAGTCAGAAGTTGGATCGTTTCTTTAATGGACGAGAAGATTTCTCCGGTATCGGTCAATCGGAAATTAAGTTCTTTGAAGTCTTTTTTTAAATTCCTTATGAAGCAGGGAGGTATCTCTGTGAATCCATTGAGGTTAATAACCGGACCGAAGACAAAGAAACCGTTGCCTTATTTTGTAAGAGATAAGGAAATGGAGTTGTTGTTGGACGGAGATGGATTTGATGAGGATTTTGAAGGTGTAAGGGATCGTCTGATACTTGAAATGCTGTATGATACAGGTATCCGCCGTTCGGAATTGATCGGAATACAAGATTCCGATGTGGATTTCGGAGCGATGCAGATACGTGTGACAGGTAAGCGTAACAAGCAGCGGTTGATTCCATTTGCAGAAGGGTTAAAGAACTTGATACAAGCATACACTGAAGTTCGAAATCGTGAAGTTGGTTCGGAGAGCGGATGGTTTTTTGTAAGAAAAAACGGGGAGCAGTTATCGGCAGGTATCGTATATACTATAGTAAAGAAGAAACTGTCGGAGATCCCAACATTGGCGAAACGTAGCCCTCATGTATTGAGACATTCGTTTGCAACAAGTATGTTGAATAATGGAGCAGAGTTGAACGCTGTGAAAGAGTTGCTCGGACACAGTAGTTTGGCTTCAACCAGCGTTTACACACATACAACCTTTGAGGAATTAAAAAAAGTGTATCATGCTCATCCTAGAGCTAAAAAAGAAGGAGGTTAATTATGGACATTAGAATTCAAGCAATCCATTTTGACGCTACAGCGCAGTTAGAAGCGTTTATTCAGAAGAAAGTTAGTAAGTTGGAGCAATACTTCGACGGCATAATATTGGCAGAAGTAACATTAAAGGTCGTGAAGCCTGAAGCTGCTAAGAATAAAGAGGCTGCTGTACGTTTAAAAATAAAGAATGGCGATTGCTTTGCGGAGAAGGTAAACGACACTTTTGAAGAGTCAATTGACGAATGTGTTGAAGCTTTGGAAAAGCAATTAGTTAAATTCAAGGAAAAAATCAGAGCCAAATAAAAAAAAACGGTAGATAAATTTGGTATGTAAGAAATAATATCTAAATTTGCAGCCGTTTCGCCTACCTGACGAAACGGCTTCTTTTAGAAAGAAGGTTTGCCTCTTTAGCTCAGTTGGCCAGAGCACGTGATTTGTAATCTCGGGGTCGTTGGTTCGAATCCGACAAGAGGCTCAAAAGAATTGAAATTTGAAATGGGCAGTTACCAGAGTGGCCAAATGGGGCTGACTGTAACTCAGCTGTCTTTCGACTTCGGTGGTTCGAATCCATCACTGCCCACTACTAAGGAACAATTCTAAGCGAGAATTGGTTCGTGAAAGATTTAAAATTGCGGAAGTAGCTCAGTTGATAGAGCATTAGCCTTCCAAGCTGAGGGTCGCGGGTTTGAGCCCCGTCTTCCGCTCTTTTTATTTCGCCTGTGTAGCTCAGCGGTAGAGCACTTCCTTGGTAAGGAAGAGGTCCCGAGTTCAAGTCTCGGCACCGGCTCAAGATGATATTTAGAACATGATCATTAATCAAATAAAGAACAATTAAGTTATGGCAAAAGAGAAATTTGACAGATCGAAACCACATGTGAACATTGGTACGATTGGTCACGTTGACCACGGTAAAACAACTTTGACAGCTGCTATCACAACAGTATTGGCAAAGAAAGGTCTTTCAGAATTGCGTTCATTCGATTCTATCGACAACGCTCCTGAAGAAAAAGAAAGAGGTATTACAATTAACACTTCTCACGTAGAGTATCAGACTGCAAATCGTCACTATGCTCACGTAGACTGTCCGGGTCACGCCGACTACGTTAAGAACATGGTTACTGGTGCTGCTCAGATGGACGGTGCTATCATTGTTTGTGCTGCTACTGATGGTCCTATGCCTCAGACTCGTGAACACATCCTGTTAGCTCGTCAGGTAAACGTTCCTAGACTGGTTGTTTTCCTGAATAAATGTGATATGGTTGATGATGAAGAAATGTTGGAATTAGTTGAAATGGAAATGAGAGAATTACTTTCATTCTATGATTTTGATGGTGACAACACTCCGATCATCCGTGGTTCAGCTTTGGGTGCATTGAATGGTGATGCTCAGTGGGAAGATAAGGTAATGGAGCTGATGGAAGCTTGTGATACTTGGATTCCGCTGCCTCCGCGTGAAGTTGATAAACCATTCCTGATGCCGGTTGAGGACGTCTTCTCTATCACTGGTCGTGGTACTGTTGCTACAGGTCGTATCGAAACAGGTATTGTGAAAGTTGGTGAAGAAATTCAGATTATCGGTTTAGGTGCAGCAGGTAAGAAATCTGTTGTAACAGGTGTGGAAATGTTCCGCAAATTATTGGATCAGGGTGAAGCTGGTGACAACGTAGGTTTGTTGCTTCGTGGTATCGATAAGAACGAAATTAAACGTGGTATGGTTATCTGTCACCCGGGACAGGTTAAAGAACACTCTCGCTTCAAAGCTGAGGTTTATATCCTGAAAAAAGAAGAAGGTGGTCGTCACACTCCGTTCCATAACAAATATCGTCCTCAGTTCTATATCCGTACATTGGACGTAACAGGTGAAATTACTCTTCCGGAAGGAACTGAAATGGTTATGCCTGGTGATAACGTAACAATCGACGTTGAACTGATCTACCCGGTAGCTTGTAACGTAGGTCTTCGTTTCGCAATCCGCGAAGGTGGACGTACAGTAGGTGCTGGTCAGATTACAGAATTAGAAAACTAATTCATACATAAATCATGTAGCCAGTCTGTAACAGGACTGGCTATTTTACGGAAGTAGCTCAGTTGGTAGAGCACTGGTCTCCAAAACCAGGTGTCGGGAGTTCGAGCCTCTCCTTCCGTGCTAAAAATCTATAGATTCGATGAAAAAGATAATTACTTATATTAAGGAATCTTATAACGAACTTGTTTATAAAGTTTCTTGGCCTACTAGAACAGAGCTTTCCAATAGTGCTGTGGTTGTTATGTTTGCTTCCCTTATAATTGCAGCAGTAATCTTTGTTGTGGACTTAGGCTTCGAAAGCGTAATGCGTTTCTTCTACGAGAAAATCTTTTAATCAGTTTTAGATATGTCTGATATCCAAAAGAAATTTTATGTTCTGCGTGCCATCAGTGGTAAGGAGAATAAAGTCAGAGAGTATCTCGAGGCTGAGTTGAAGAACACAGATCTGGGTGAATATGTCAACCAGGTTCTGATACCTACGGAGAAGACTTTTACGGTGCGTAATGGTAAGAAAGTGATGAAAGAAAGAGCTTACTTGCCGGGTTATGTATTGGTAGAAGCTGCATTAGTCGGAGAAGTCGCTCATCGATTAAGAAACATTCCCAATGTAATCGGATTTTTGGGCGGGTCTGATAACCCGGTTCCGTTGCGTCCTTCTGAAGTGAATCGTATTTTAGGTACGGTTGACGAATTGCAGGATCAACAGGAAGAACTGGATGTCCAATTTTATGTTGGCGAGAGTGTTAAGATCACCTTCGGACCGTTCAGCGGTTTTACGGGTGTAATCGAAGAAGTCAACGCCGAGAAAAAGAAACTTAAAGTGATGGTGAAGGTTTTCGGACGTAAAACCCCGCTTGAGTTGGGTTATATGCAAGTTGAGAAGGAGTAATGCTTTTGTTACGAGAAGTATTTTCTTTCTGTTATTGATGTTATATATCTAAATTTTAGAAAAATGGCTAAAGAAGTTGCTGGACAAATCAAATTGCAGATTAAAGGAGGAGCAGCAAACCCTTCTCCCCCAGTAGGACCTGCCTTAGGTTCTAAGGGTATTAATATTATGGAGTTTTGCAAGCAATTTAATGCCAGAACCCAAGACAAGGCTGGTAAGATATTACCTGTGGTAATTACTTACTATGCTGATAAGTCTTTCGACTTTGTCGTTAAAACCCCTCCTGTTGCTATCCAGTTATTGGAAGCATCTAAACAGAAGAGTGGTTCTGCTGAGCCGAACCGTAAGAAGATTGCAGAAATCTCTTGGGATCAGGTAAAAACTATTGCAGAAGACAAACTGGTCGACTTGAACTGTTTTACTGTTGAAGCTGCCATGAAAATGGTTGCCGGAACAGCTAGAAGTATGGGTATAACTGTTAAAGGGACATTCCCGGGTAATAATTAATAAACTTCAATTGAAATGAGTAAACTGACAAAAAATCAAAAGTTGGCTTTGGGCAAGATTGAAGCTGGGAAAGCATATACGTTAAAAGAAGCATCGGCATTAGTAAAAGAAATTACTACTACTAAGTTTGATGCATCTGTAGATGTGGATGTTCGTTTAGGAGTTGACCCCCGTAAGGCCAATCAAATGGTTAGAGGCGTGGTTTCATTGCCTCACGGAACAGGAAAACAAGTTAGGGTTCTCGCATTATGTACACCAGACAAGGAAGCTGAAGCAACTGCTGCTGGAGCTGACTATGTTGGCTTGGATGAGTATATTGACAAAATTAAAGGTGGTTGGACTGATATTGACGTTATCATCACTATGCCTTCTATCATGGGTAAGATCGGTGCTTTAGGTCGTGTATTAGGCCCTCGTGGTTTGATGCCTAACCCTAAGAGCGGTACGGTTACCAATGAAATCGGCAACGCAGTGAAGGAAGTTAAGCAAGGTAAGATCGACTTTAAAGTAGACAAATCTGGTATTGTTCATACATCAATCGGAAAGGTATCTTTCAATGCCGATCAGATTCGTGATAACGCTAAGGAATTTATTTCAACTCTTTTGAAGTTGAAACCGTCTGCAGCTAAAGGTACATATATAAAGAGCATTTATCTTTCTAGTACAATGAGCGCGGGTATTAAGATTGACCCGAAATCAGTTGAAGAAAACTAATTTAAAATTGTTGGACAATGAAAAAGGAAGATAAAGGCATAGTTATAAGCCAGCTTACAGAAACTGTAAAGGAATATCCTAATTTCTATTTGACTGATATCGAAGCATTGGATGCTGAGAAAACAAGCAAATTGAGAAGAGAATGTTTCAAACAGGAAATCAAGTTGGTTGTTGTTAAGAACAACTTGCTTAAAAAAGCACTGGAAAATGTAGGTGGTGATTTCTCACCGCTGCAGGTTGCTTTGAAAGGCAATACAGCTGTTATGTTTTCACAGACAGCTAACGCTCCTGCTCGTCTGATAAAAGAATTTACTAAAGGTGCCAAGAAAGGCGAAGTGGCTAAACCGGAATTGAAAGCTGCCTATGTACAGGAAAGTTTCTATGTCGGTGCTGAAAACCTGGAAGCCCTTGTAAATATCAAGAGCAAAAACGAACTTATCGGCGACGTTATTGCATTGTTGCAATCTCCGGCGAAGAACGTTATCTCTGCTCTTCAGTCATCAGGACAAACTATCCATGGTCTGTTGAAGACTTTGGAAGAAAGATAATTATTTAATATTTTACAGTAAACAATCATTTAAATCATACAAAAATGGCAGATTTGAAAGCTTTTGCAGAACAATTAGTAAACCTGACCGTAAAAGAAGTTAGCGAACTGGCTACAATCCTTAAAGAAGAATATGGTATTGAACCTGCTGCTGCAGCTGTTGCTGTTGCTGGTCCTGCTGCTGCTGGCGCTGCTGCTGCAGAAGAAGAAAAGACTTCTTTCGATGTAATTTTGAAAGCAGCTGGTGCTAATAAATTGGCTGTTGTTAAGGCAGTAAAAGAATTAACTGGTCTTGGTTTGAAAGAAGCTAAAGATTTAGTTGACGGTGCACCTAGCGCAATCAAAGAAGGAATCGCTAAAGCTGACGCTGAAGGATTAAAGAAACAGTTGGAAGAAGCTGGAGCTGAAGTTGAGCTTAAATAGTATTTATAACCTGGTTTCCAGGTGATTTGGTTAAGAGTCTCCCTAAAAGGAGATTCTTAACCTTTTTGTGTCTATAATTTCAATAAGTTCAATAAATTCCTTACTAGATGTCTTCAACAGCTGAAAACCAAAGAGTTAATTTTGCTTCGATTAAGAATCAGTTTCCGTATCCGGACTTTCTCGAAGTTCAATTGAAGTCATTCCAAGACTTTCTTCAACTTGACACACCTCCTGAGAAGAGAAAGAAGGAGGGTTTGTATAAGGTGTTTGCAGAGAATTTCCCTATTGCAGATACCAGAAACAACTTTGTGTTGGAGTTCTTAGATTACTATATCGATCCGCCCCGTTACTGCATAGATGAATGTATTGCCCGCGGATTAACCTATAGTGTGCCTTTAAAAGCAAAGTTAAAACTGTATTGTACAGACCCGGATCATGAGGATTTCGATACGGTTATCCAGGATGTATATCTGGGCCCGATCCCTTATATGACTGATCGCGGTACTTTTGTGATAAATGGTGCTGAGCGTGTTGTTGTTTCACAGTTACATCGTTCTCCGGGCGTATTCTTTGGTCAGAGTACACATGCCAACGGAACGAAATTGTATTCAGCACGTATCATTCCGTTTAAAGGCTCATGGATCGAATTTGCAACAGACATTAACAATGTGATGTATGCATATATCGACCGTAAAAAGAAATTACCTGTAACTACCCTTTTAAGAGCTATTGGTTTTGAAAGCGATAAAGATATTCTTGAAATCTTTAACCTGGCTGAAGAAGTAAAAGTTTCAAAAGCAAACCTGAAGAAACTGATCGGTCGTAAGCTGGCTGCCCGTGTATTGAAAACCTGGGTGGAAGATTTCGTAGATGAAGATACTGGCGAAGTTGTTTCTATTGAACGTAATGACGTTATCATCGACCGTGAATCGGTGTTGGATAGCGACAGTATTGAAGCAATTCTGGAATCTGGTACACAAAATGTATTGTTACATCGTGAAGACCAGAATCTTTCAGATTATGCAATCATCTATAATACGCTTCAGAAAGACCCCAGTAACTCTGAAAAAGAGGCTGTATTATATATTTACCGTCAGTTGCGTAATGCAGAACCTGCAGACGAAGCAAGTGCCCGTGAAGTTATACAGAACCTGTTCTTCTCTGAAAAACGTTATGATTTAGGTGAAGTAGGCCGTTACAGGATTAATAAAAAGTTGAACCTTACTACCAGTGATGATGTTAAGGTTTTGACAAAAGAAGATATAATCGAGATCATCAAGTATCTGATCGAATTGATTAACTCAAAAGCGATCGTGGATGATATCGACCATTTAAGTAACCGTCGTGTTCGTACTGTAGGTGAACAGTTATACAACCAGTTCGGTATCGGTCTGGCTCGTATGTCACGTACTGTACGTGAGCGTATGAACGTTCGCGACAATGAAGTATTTACTCCGATCGATTTGATTAACGCGAAGACTATCTCTTCTGTGGTTAACTCCTTCTTCGGAACGAATGCTTTGTCGCAGTTTATGGACCAGACAAACCCGTTGGCTGAAATTACTCACAAACGTCGTCTGTCTGCCCTTGGACCGGGTGGTTTGTCAAGAGAGCGTGCCGGATTCGAGGTTCGTGACGTTCACTATACACACTATGGCCGTCTTTGTCCGATTGAAACACCGGAAGGACCGAACATTGGTTTGATCTCTTCTCTTTGTGTGTATGCAAAAATCAATGACCTGGGATTTATATCTACCCCATATCGTAAAGTTGTGGATGGTAAGGTAGATTTTTCAGAAGATTCTTTGCAATATTATACAGCGGAAGAGGAAGAAGAAATGACCATTGCACAGGGTAATGCTCCGTTGGATGAAAACGGTAAGTTTATTCTAGAAAGGGTTAAAGCTCGTTTTGAAGCAGACTTCCCTGTTGTGCCGCCTTCAGAAGTAGATTTGATGGACGTTGCTCCGCAGCAGATTGCTTCTATCGCAGCTTCTTTGATTCCGTTCCTGGAACATGATGATGCTAACCGTGCATTGATGGGATCTAACATGATGCGCCAGGCAGTTCCTTTGTTGCGTACGGATGCTCCGATCGTTGGTACAGGTATCGAAGCACAGGTTGCTCGCGACTCCCGTACTCAGATTATGGCAGAACGTGCCGGTGAAGTTGTTTTTGTTGATGCAACTTGTATCAAGATTAAATATGACCGTACTGAAGACGAAGATTTCGTAAGCTTCGAAGATGCGGTTAAGACCTATGTTATTCCGAAGTGGCGTAAGACTAACCAGAGTACGACTGTAGACCTTCGTCCGATTTGTCACCGTGGCCAACGTGTAGAGGCTGGTGATATCCTGACTGAGGGTTATTCGACTCAACTGGGTGAACTTGCTTTGGGACGTAACGTGAAAGTGGCTTACATGCCTTGGAAAGGTTACAACTATGAGGATGCTATCGTACTGAACGAACGTATGGTTCGTGAGGACTTCTTTACTTCTGTTCACGTGGATGAATATATCCTAGAAGTGCGCGAAACTAAACGTGGTATGGAAGAGCTTACATCCGATATCCCTAATGTTAGTGAAGAGGCTACCAAAGATTTGGATGAAAGAGGTATTGTTCGTGTGGGTGCCCGTATCGAACCGGGTGACATTCTGATCGGTAAGATTACTCCGAAGGGCGAATCGGATCCTTCTCCTGAAGAAAAATTGCTGCGTGCAATCTTCGGTGATAAGGCTGGTGATGTGAAAGATGCTTCTTTGAAAGCGACTCCGTCTCTTCGTGGTGTTGTTATCGATACGGCTTTATTCTCTAAAGCTGTTAAGAAACGTAAGTCTAGATTGACAGATAAGGCTATTCTTCCGAAGTTGGATGAAGAATACGAAATGAAGATGGCCGACCTGAAGAACTTACTGGTAGAAAAGTTATTGACGCTTACTAACAATAAAGTTTCTCAGGGTGTTAAAGACTACATGAATACTGAAGTGATTGCGAAGGGCGCTAAGTTTGGTCGCAAGGCTTTGGAAGATCTGGATTACAATGCTGTTCAGGTTAGTAAATGGACTGCCGATGCTGATAAGAACGAACTTATCAAGCAGGTGATCCTGAACTATCTGAAGAAATATAAAGAACTGGATGCCGAACTGAGACGTAAGAAATTCGACCTTACTATCGGTGATGAACTGCCGACAGGTATCGTTCAGATGGCAAAGGTTTACATTGCTAAGAAACGTAAGATTCAGGTAGGTGATAAGATGGCCGGTCGCCACGGTAACAAAGGTATTGTTTCCAAGATCGTTCGTCAGGAAGATATGCCGTTCCTGGAAGACGGAACTCCGGTTGATATCTGCTTGAACCCGCTGGGTGTGCCTTCCCGTATGAACCTGGGACAGATTTTTGAAGCAGTATTAGGTTGGGCCGGTAGAACGATGGGAGTGAAGTTTGCTACTCCGATTTTCGACGGTGCATCACTGGATGACCTGAACGAGATGACTGACAAAGCTGGTATTCCTCGGTATGGTAAATCTTACCTGTACGATGGTGGAACCGGTGAGCGTTTCGACCAGCCGGCAACCGTAGGTGTTACGTACTTCCTGAAACTGGGTCACATGGTTGATGATAAGATGCACGCCCGTTCAATCGGTCCGTACTCTTTGATTACTCAACAGCCTCTGGGTGGTAAAGCTCAGTTTGGTGGTCAGCGTTTCGGAGAAATGGAAGTTTGGGCACTGGAAGCCTTCGGTGCCGCACATGTTCTTCAGGAAATTCTTACAATTAAGTCTGACGACGTTGTAGGACGTTCTAAAGCTTACGAAGCAATTGTGAAGGGTGATCCGATGCCACAACCGGGTATTCCGGAATCTCTGAATGTATTGCTCCATGAGCTGAGAGGTTTAGGTTTAAGCTTTACTCTGGATTAATTCAACAACAATATAAGTAGGTGGGTTTCGGCTCATCTACTTTATCTATTGATAACTCTTTATAAATAAACAATATGGCCTTTAGAAAAGAAAACAAGATAAAGAGTAACTTTTCAAAAATAACCATCGGTCTGGCTTCTCCTGAAGAGATTCTTGAAAACTCTAGTGGTGAAGTTCTGAAACCGGAAACGATTAACTATCGTACGTACAAACCTGAGCGCGACGGTCTTTTCTGCGAACGTATCTTCGGTCCGATCAAGGACTATGAGTGTCATTGCGGAAAATACAAGCGTATCCGTTATAAAGGTATTGTCTGCGATCGTTGCGGGGTAGAAGTTACAGAGAAGAAAGTGCGTCGCGAACGTATGGGACATATCCATCTGGTTGTTCCTGTCGCTCATATCTGGTATTTCCGTTCTCTACCCAACAAAATCGGGTATCTGTTAGGCTTGCCTACCAAGAAACTGGATTCTATCATTTATTATGAACGTTATGTGGTTATTCAGCCGGGTTGTGTAGACACTGTTGCTGAATTAGACCTGCTTTCGGAAGAAGAATACTTGCAGATTCTGGATAACCTGCCAAAGGAAAACCAAATGCTGGAAGATACGGATCCTAACAAGTTCATTGCAAAGATCGGTGCTGAAGCCGTTTATGATTTGCTGGCTCGTCTGGATTTGGATTCTCTATCTTACGAACTGCGTCACCGTGCAAGTACGGACGGTTCACAGCAACGTAAGAACGAAGCGTTGAAACGTTTGCAGGTTGTTGAATCTTTCCGTGCATCCAGAGGCCGTAACAAACCGGAATGGATGATCGTAAAGGTCGTTCCTGTTATTCCGCCGGAATTGCGTCCGTTGGTTCCGTTGGATGGCGGACGTTTCGCTACATCCGACTTGAATGATTTGTATCGTCGTGTTATTATCCGTAATAACCGTCTGAAACGATTAATCGATATTAAGGCTCCGGAAGTAATCTTACGTAATGAAAAACGTATGCTTCAGGAAGCTGTGGACTCTCTGTTCGACAACTCTCGTAAATCGAGTGCCGTTAAGACAGATGCTAACCGTCCGTTGAAGTCATTGTCCGACAGTTTGAAAGGTAAACAAGGTCGTTTCCGTCAGAACTTGTTGGGTAAACGTGTTGACTACTCTGCCCGTTCGGTTATCGTTGTAGGTCCTGAATTAAAAATGCATGAGTGCGGTCTGCCGAAGAATATGGCTGCCGAACTTTATAAACCTTTCGTTATCCGTAAATTGATCGAACGCGGTATCGTTAAAACGGTTAAGTCTGCCAAGAAGATTGTGGACCGTAAGGAACCGGTTGTTTGGGATATCCTGGAATATGTAATGAAAGGTCACCCTGTGTTGCTGAACCGTGCACCGACACTGCACCGTTTGGGTATCCAGGCATTCCAGCCTAAACTGATCGAAGGTAAGGCTATCCAGTTGCACCCGTTGGCTTGTACGGCATTCAACGCCGACTTCGACGGTGACCAGATGGCTGTTCACTTGCCTTTAGGAAATGAAGCTGTACTGGAAGCACAGATGCTGATGCTTGCTTCTCATAACATTTTGAACCCGGCTAATGGTGCGCCTATCACCGTTCCTTCTCAGGACATGGTGCTTGGTCTGTATTATATCACCAAGATGCGTAAGGGTACATTAGGAGAAGGTCTGGTATTCTACGGACCGGAAGAAGCGACTATTGCATATAACGAAAAGAAAGTAGATATCCATGCACCTATCAAGGTCTACGTTGATAACGTAGAAGAAGATGGCAAGCTGGTGCGTAAAATGATCGAAACATCTATCGGTCGTTTGATGGTAAATGAATTCGTTCCTTTCGAAGTTGGTTATATCAATGAAGTATTAGGAAAGAAATCTTTACGTGATATTATCGGTAAAGTAATCAAGATATGTGGTGTTGCCCGTACGGCTCAGTTCCTGGATGATATCAAGAACCTGGGTTACTACATGGCATTTAAGGGCGGTCTGTCATTCAACCTGGCCGACGTGCTTATTCCGCCAGAAAAAGATGACCTGGTAAAAGAAGGTTACGATGAAGTGGAACAGATTCTGGCTAACTATAGCATGGGTTTCATTACCTTCAACGAACGTTACAACCAGATTATCGATACTTGGACACATGTCAACAGTAAGTTGTCTAATATCCTTATGAAACAGCTTACTAATGATAACGACGGATTTAACTCTGTATTCATGATGATGGACTCTGGTGCCCGTGGTTCTAAAGAACAGATTCGTCAGTTGTCCGGTATGCGTGGTTTGATGGCAAAACCGCAGAAGAGTGGTGCTGAAGGTGGTCAGATTATTGAAAACCCAATCCTTTCAAACTTTAAAGAAGGTTTGTCTGTGTTGGAGTACTTCATCTCTACCCACGGTGCTCGTAAAGGTTTGGCCGATACCGCGTTGAAGACTGCCGATGCCGGTTACCTGACTCGTCGTCTGGTAGACGTATCGCATGACGTTATCATCAATGAAGAAGACTGTGGTACGCTTCGTGGTCTGATTTGTACGGAATTGAAGAATAACGAAGAAGTTATCGCTTCTCTGTATGAACGTATCCTGGGACGTGTATCTGTTCATGATATCCAGCATCCGTTGACTGGTGAATTGATTGTTGCTGCCGGTGAAGAAATTCGCGAAGACGCTGCTAAGCTGATCCAGGATTCTCCTATCGAAAGTGTGGAAATCCGTTCGGTACTTACCTGTGAATCCAAGAAAGGTGTTTGTGCTAAGTGTTACGGACGTAACCTGGCTACAGGCCGTATGGTTCAGAAGGGTGAAGTTGTCGGGGTTATCGCAGCACAGTCTATCGGTGAGCCGGGTACACAGTTGACACTGCGTACATTCCACGTCGGTGGTATCGCATCTAACATTGCAACAGAAAACAGTATTACATCTAAATACGACGGTATTCTGGAAATCGACGAACTTCGTGCCGTAGAAGCTGATGATGCATCAGCAGGTAAGAAGTATCAGGTAGTAGTAAGCCGTCTGGCTGAAATGCGTATCGTTGATCCGAATACGAAGATTGTATTACTGACTCATAATATCCCTTACGGTTCTAAATTGTTCTTCAATAACGGAGACAAGATTAGCAAGGGGGACGTAATTATTGAATGGGACCCGTTCAATGCCGTTATCGTATCGGAAGTTTCCGGTAAGATCGAATTTGAAAGCGTTGTAGAAGGTGTTACTTACAAAGTTGAAAGTGACGAAACTACAGGTTTGAAAGAAAAGATCATTATCGAATCTAAGGATAAGACAAAAGCTCCGGCTGCTCACATCGTTGATGAAAACGGTAATTATCTGAAAAACTATTCATTGCCGCTGGGCGCTCACGTTGTCAAAGAGAACGGCGATCCTGTTAAGGCTGGTGAAGTTTTGGTTAAGATACCGCGTGCAGTAGGTAAGGCTGGTGATATCACCGGTGGTCTTCCCCGTGTTACCGAGTTGTTTGAAGCTCGTAACCCATCTAACCCGGCTGTCGTTTCTGAAATCGACGGTGAAGTTGGATTCGGTAAGATCAAACGTGGTAACCGTGAAATCACTGTAACCTCTAAGTTGGGTGAAGTGAAGAAGTACATGGTGCCATTGTCAAAACAGCTTTTGGTTCAGGAAAATGACTATATCCGTGCCGGTATGCCGTTGTCCGACGGTGCTATCACTCCTTCGGATATCCTTGCTATCAAGGGCCCGACGGCTGTTCAGGAATATATCGTGAACGAAGTACAGGACGTTTACCGTCTGCAGGGTGTGAAGATTAACGACAAACACTTCGAAGTTATCGTTCGTCAGATGATGCGTAAAGTAGAAGTGGTTGATCCGGGAGATACTCGCTTCCTGGAACAGCAGGTGGTTGATAAGCTGGAAGTAATGGATGAGAACGATCGTATCTGGGGCAAGAAAGTTGTTATGGATCCGGGAGATTCTCAGACAATGCAGGCTGGTCAGATCGTAACAGCCCGTAAACTGAGAGACGAAAACAGTATGTTGAAACGTCGTGACATGAAACTTGTAGAAGTTCGTGACGCTGTTCCTGCTACTGCAAATCAGATCCTTCAGGGTATTACACGTGCTGCATTGCAGACAAACAGCTTTATGTCTGCCGCATCTTTCCAGGAAACTACGAAGGTGTTGAACGAAGCTGCTATCAACGGAAAGGTAGACCGTCTGGAAGGTTTGAAAGAAAACGTTATCTGCGGTCACTTGATCCCGGCTGGTACAGGTCAGAGAGATTTCGACAAGTTGGTTGTCGGTGCTAAAGATGAATTCGAACGTATCTTTGCCAACCGCAAGAATGTTGTTGATTTCAATGCGATGGACAGAGATGATGAGTAAATAGCTTATCATATAATATAAAAGAAGGCTTTCGGTTTATTTCCGGAAGCCTTTTTTGTTTTTAGTAATTTGCTTAATCAGTATAGAACTCTTACTTTTGTCTGTCGCCTATATTAACTAACTATATAAAGTATCATGAAACATCCATGAAATAAATTTCGTCCAAGAGAATGTAAATAGGGGGGGTATTGTTTACTTTAGTGTCATTCACTCGAAAAAACGAATGCAATGAAAACAGTACCTTTTGAACAAGTCATCCTCCGGGGTTGTGGAATAGATGTCCACAAGGACATGGTAGTTGCTACGATAAGTGGCGAAGGTCTCAAAACTGAAACCCGCAGTTACAAGACCTTCAGTAGTTCTTTGACAGAATTAAAAGAATGGTTATTATCCAGTGGCATTACGCATGTAGCAATGGAAAGTATCGGTGTTTACTGGAAGCCGGTTTATAAGATTCTTGAATGTCCTGATATGAAAGTCTGGATCGTGAACGCACGGCACATCAAGTATGTTCCCGGGCACAAAACGGATAAAAAGGATAGTGCCTGGATTTGCAAACTGCTTTTAGCAGGTTTGTTGAAACCGAGTTATATCCCGGAGCGTGAACAACGTGAGCTTCGTGATTTAACCCGTTACCGTAACAAGTTGATCCAGCATGTATCTTCTGAGAAAAACCGTATTGTTCGTATCCTGGAAGATTGTAACATCAAACTTTCCAGCGTGGTGTGCAGCCTGGACGGAGTCGTGGCGAACAAGCTGATAGATATGTTGATCGATAAGGGTCATGTAACAATGGATGACATAACTTGCATCTATCATAAAAAACTTGAAGCTAGTCCGGAACTTCTTTATCAGGCTTGTGAAGGCTTTATAGAACCGCATCACATCTATATGTTGCAGACCATCCGTAAAGATATGGAACAGACGAAAGCCATCATAGCTGACCTTACCTGCCGTATAAAAGAGGTTTTATCTCCTTATGAGAATGTGATGGAACTCTTGCAGAAGATCCCCGGACTTAGCCGGAAAACGGTTGAAGACCTGATAGCAGAGATAGGTGTGGATATGGAAGCCTTTCCAACCGAAAAGCACCTGGCTTCGTGGGCCGGTGTCTGTCCTGGCAATAACGAGAGCGCAGGTAAAAAAAAAGTGGTAGAACCACCCATGGCAACAAACAGTTGAAAGCCGTAATCACGGAGGCTGCGTGGGCAGCCACCCGTACCAAGAACACCTTTTACAGTGCACGTTATCACCGTTTAGCCGCCCGTCGAGGGAAAAAGAGGGCTTTAGTAGCAGTAGGACACTCGATCCTGAAATCGGTATGGCATGTACTGAAAGAGGCTTGTGAGTATAAGGAACTCGGTGCGGAATATCTCAACCAAAGGATGGAGCAGAAACGGAAAAATTACTTGAAGAAAGAGCTGGAAGCACTTGGCTATAAAGTTAAAATCAGCCGTGATGATGGTCCAATCCCAGAAGTAGGTTAAAAACATAGAGAAGGTCGATTTTTACTGGCTTGTTGTCGTAAGAAACAGCAAGAGGTCGCTCATGAAACTGATCTCAACTGCTAAGCGGTCAAGACTGCGAGTCCTTTAACGCGTGTATGAAATTTTTTTTCTTAGCTGTTGTAAAATTATAAAATGCCCAAAGATAATAGCCAACCGCATTTGTATCTATACAAGTGCTCTCTTTTGTTTTGTCTGAACTCTAAAAAAATCAATTTATTAATGGTTTAAACGGCTCTCTTGAGATAGGGAGCGCAATTTATTTACATATGAAAAAGATTTTGTTAAGTATTCTGTCTGTATTATTGTTTGCAGGCTTTTTGTCGGCTAAACAGCCGGTTGCTCCTTTGAAGGTAATGACGTTCAATATTCGTATGGATACGAATGCTGACGGAGATAATCAGTGGAGTAACCGAAAGGATTTAGCGGCTAATCTGGTTAAATTTTATAATACGGATATCTTTGGAGCGCAGGAAGTATTGAATCACCAGCTTACGGATCTTTTGACACGTCTGCCGGAATATGCCTATGTCGGTGTTGGTAGGGAAGATGGAAAGACCAAAGGTGAATATGCTCCGATTATCTATAAAAAAGACCGTTTCGAACTTGAAGATAGTGGTAATTTCTGGTTGGCCGAAGATATGAATGCCGTAGGTAAAAAAGGCTGGGATGCAGCTTGCGAACGTGTTGCTACCTGGGGTATCTTTAAAGATAAAGAATCCGGGAAAAAGTTTTTCTTCCTGAACACTCATCTGGATCATATGGGAAAAGTAGCCCGCCATGAGGGAGCTTCTTTAGTGCTTGAAGAAGCACATAAGCTATCTAAAGGCTTACCGGTTATTGTTACAGGCGACTTTAATGCGACTCCGGATGATGATCCGATAAAAGTATTGACAGATAAAAGCGATCCGCGCCATGTGATCCATACCCGTGAAGTGGCAGATTTGAAATATGGCCCGGAATGGACTTTCCATGACTACGGACGTATTCCTCTTGAAAAGAGAGAATGGATCGACTATATTTTCATGAAAGGAGACATAAAGGTTTTGACTAACGGTGTACTTACAGATACACTTAATCATCTGTATCCGTCCGATCATTGTCCGGTTATTGCAACTTTGGTAATTAAATAGAAAATATTGGTCTGTAATGGAATGCACTTCGGAGTAAATCTATTTATAACCTATTTTATATGTGTTTTATTTTGTTAATTATCGGAGGAATATTAGTTAATGACTAATTTGTGTTTGGTGTTTTTTTCTACAGTTTGTATCTTTGTATCGTTCTGAATGTAGATATACGTCTGAACAGAAAAAACCTTAGCCTAAAAGTCAGGATAATAAATATTAAACACAATAAGGTATTTTTTTTACATTGGTCTAAAGAATTGAGAATTAAAAACACAACTGGAAAAGGGTCGCCTGTGAAGGTGGCCCTTTTTATTTCCAATATATTTCATGGATACTTCTTATATCAGTATATTTGCGTTCGATTTGTTAAACATAAAACATAAAGAAAATGGAGAACAATAACAAACCTTCTAACGAGATACAGGTAGAACTGTCAGAAGAAATGGCACAGGGTACTTATGCAAACCTGGCAATTATTTCACATTCAACATCAGAGTTTATACTCGACTTTATCCGTGTGGTACCGGGAGCTCCGAAGGCACAGGTGAAAAGTCGTGTGATCCTGACTCCGGATAATGCGAAGCGCTTGTTTTTTGCATTGCAGGATAACCTGGCAAAATATGAAGAACAGTTGAAAAGAGGAAATAAGACGGCTAATTTTGAAGATTTTATTCCACCGATGGGAGGCGTTCAGGGGGAAGCCTGATTTATCGTGTTTTAAACTAAAAAGGGATCGTTTCAATTATCAGAAACGATCCCTTTTTAATTTTTTGAAGCTTGTGTGTGTTACTCCATCTTCTTGTTGATAACAATGTGACCGACGTAACCAAGGATGATAACTGCCAAACCTGCGATAAGGATAGTGTTGGTTACACCTCCGGTAATAGCCGGTACAGCAAGGATGATTACACCGATTAGGAGTACGATTACCCCAAGATTTTTGACTAATTCGCTCATGGTTATAGATGTTTTTATAATAATTTTCTTTTCTACCGCAAATAAAGTAATAATAACCCGATTGCAAAAATATTTTAGAATAAAAATAATGAATCCATCAAATTTAGCGGTTATATTTGTAGGATCAATACAGTATATATGATACGAATACTTTACTTGGTTTATTTATGGCTGTTTTTTGTGCCTGTCTTTCTGGTGCTCACGATCGTTACAGCCTTAACTGTCATCGCTGGTTGTTTGCTGGGGGGAGAAAAGATTTTTGCTTATTATCCGGGTATGATCTGGTCCCGGCTGACATGTTATCTGGCACTCTGTCCCGTAAAAGTAAGAGGTCGGGAAAATATAGATCGTAAACAATCATACGTGTTTGTCTCAAACCATCAGGGGGCATTTGATATTTTTCTTATTTATGGTTTTCTGGGCGTCCCGATCAAGTGGGTGATGAAGGCTGGTATCGGAAAGATTCCTTTTGTGGGAGCCGCCTGTCGTGCTGCTGGTTTTATATTTGTGGATAATTCTACGCCTAAAGCAGCAGCCCGCAGTGTGCAGGAGGCGGAACGGTGTCTCAAAAACGGTGCCTCTGTTGTTGTCTTTCCGGAAGGTTCAAGGACCTATACCGGGAAAATGATCCGTTTTAAAAAAGGCGCTTACCAGATGGCTCTCGATCAACATTTGCCGATTGTGCCGATTACATTGAACGGACCTTTTGATGTTTTGCCGATCGGATCGCTGAATGTGCATCGGCATAAAATGGAGATGATCATTCATCCGGCTATTTCAACCGAAGATATGGACCCTTCCCATAAAGGGATGCAGCAATTTGCAGACCGGACGCAGGCGATCATTGCTTCTGCCTTATGGGAGAAGTATAAGTGAAATTAGTTCCATGCTTTCAATAAACCAGTCTTGGTTACACCCAGACTGAACCCGACACTCTTGCCCAGCATCGTTCCGGTATCGGCTGCAACTGATCCGGTAAACTGCCATCCTTTTAACCGGGGATGCGTGTAGTTGATATCGACCAGGCTGGAAGTTCCGTATTTCTTATTCAGGTATGGGATATAAGAGGTCCCCCAACCGTTCATTGCCGTGAATAATACGCGGTAGGACAGGAGTGCGTTAATATTGCCTTCTGCTCCGAAATGCCAGCTTTTAACACGGTTGTTCTCAAAGCCTAAAGTACCGTCTGTGTTATATTCCGGTGCGGGAATCAGCGGTGAACCTACTCCACGGTTAAAATAAGAAAAACCAGTCCGGTATTCTCCATTATTATAATAATCATCGTTTCCACCTCCGCGGCCGCCTTTCCATTTATCACGGTCGAATGTGATAAAGTGCATCGGTCCACTTTGATTCATTGTTACCAGATATTCGGCTACAATTTTATTTAGCCAGGGAATAGTCGGTAAATCGACTTGAATACCCCATAAGCCGTCCGTTTTATTGGCAAACTCCATCCCCGACTTATCATTGAAATAATGTTGATAATAAAAATGTCCTCCCCAGTCCTTTTGTGTGTAACTTAATTTGAAATCGTAAGAACCGTAATGGCTGCCCAGTACGTTGATCTGATCGGATGCTGTTGCGTCGTCGCCACCCTTTTGTCCGAAAACTACTCTTATGAAATCTTTAAAAGATTGTGGTTGCTTGCCGATTCTGGGATTAGTGGAAGTACCTCCCCATTGGGCAAAATGCTGAACACCGGCTGTGAAGGATAAAGGAAAATTATTTTCTGTGTCCTTAATGCGGAAGAAGAAGGATTTATGATGCCATAATACATTCTTCACGTAAGTCTGTTTCGAGTTGGCGAAATTTTTCAGGTAATCGGTATCGAATGACTTACCTACGGCAAAATCACCTCTCACCTGTAGCCACCCTTTAGTTAAGGGAACTAACGTAAATTCAGGCATACTGATATTAATTTCCGGGATAGGACGGGCATTAGCCGATTGAGTCATATCACCCGAACTCAGGTTACGGTCCCATAACGAATTATACCGTTCCTTACTTCCAATGCTGAGCAGCATGCTTCTGTATCCTATTTCCGCATAAGCCTGTTGAATGAAAACATTACGGTGGCGTGGTACGGCTGCAACGAGATCCAACCCTGCGCCCCAGTAGAACTTCGAACCGAAATGTTGGTTATGAAAAACTCCTGCATTCAAAAGCCCGTTTCCTGCATCCAACGGAACAACTCCATAGCGGTTGCTGACCATCCAGAACGGGGTGTTCGAACCGGTTGCTGCCGAACCGAACAACTCGGCTTTATAAATTGTGGAATCTTGTATCTTGTTGATCTGGGAATAACTGCGAACAGAAATACTAAGCAAACTTATTCCTATTAATATAATATGTAAGGCTTTCATTTAATTTACTTTTTTGTCCGCAACAAAGGTAATGATAAATATAATGCTTCAAGAGACTCATTTAAAAAAGAAGCTTAAGCATTATAAAAATACAAATATAATTGTATCTTTGTTGTCACTGCTTGATTTACAACGTTTGATATGGATGATAAGCTACTTTTGTTTGAATTTCTTGATGCTGAAAAGTATAGAATTTCATTATCTTTGGGGGAATGTCAATTAGATTCCAAACCTTTAGGGAGGAATGAGGCAGGCATAGTCTTCAAAGCGAGAATGAATGGAAAAGATGTTGCCTTGAAATTCTTTTTGTTTAATGGTGATGACTCAAGAAAAGGGAAGTGGTTAAATAAACTTAAAGCAAGATACCTGGAAATATCGCTTCTGGAGACAAGAAATAACATTGTCCAGTATGCCGACTTTGATATCGTAACTGTCGAAGGGGAGGAAATACCGGTCCTTGTGATGAAATTGTATAAATGTTCGTTGGAAGAGTACCGGAGTATACTTTCGATGGATACTTTCCTGAAGTTGTTCCGTTTCCTGACGAACACCGTACAGTTCCTGCATAGCATGGGAATCAGCCATGGAGCTATCACTCCCCGTAATATCCTGGTGGACGATCATAATGATTTTGTCCTGACGGATGTCTCTATCCTGGAGAATAACGATGCCGGTTATTCAGATATCACCGCGATCGGAGAGGTGTTGCAATGGTATGCATTCGGAAATACCAGCAACGACGCTGGCATAAGCAAGGTTTTCCCGGCATTGAAACTGTATGACCAGATCGTGGAACGTTGTCTGACACAGGATAACAGCCGGCGCTTCCGTTCGGTGGATGAGATATTGGCTTTTGTAGAGATTCAGAAAGAACGTGATCCGAGTGAGTTATTGAAAGAGTTCAGCCTGATCTGCCGGAAGAACTTTCCTAAGGAACTTCCCGAGTTTGTCCATTGTTCGGACCAGGCAAAGATCATAAAACTCTTTTCCGAGTTTGTCTCCAGAAAAGACTTCTTTGGCAGCAACCTGATCTATTTCACGGATGTGGAGCGGAATGTCTTTTCTCCTCGGATATGCAAGAACGGATATATCAAGTTCGATAACTCAGCACAATATAAGGTGTTGGATATCTGGATTCACAGTGACAGCGATATGCGGAACGACTATATCCTGGTTCACCATTCGAACACACTGCCCGAAAAGGTAAACGGCAAGGATGTGTACCGCTGGGCCGTTTATGAAGAACGTACGCAGATCACCTGGGAGGAAGCGATGAACGGTTTCGCCGAAAGCGACGGGGATATTATCGCACTGGACCGGACTAAAATTGAGTTTTACAACCGCATCTCCCGTGAGGGGTATACTTTTATTGCGCTGAACCATCTGCATAGTCTGGCATCTCCCGCCAATGCCGGGACGTTACGCGATTACTTTTTCCGTTTTAGCTTTAGTTATGTCAACCGTTACATTCTGGAAGATATGAATAACCAGATGAAGCAACATATCTCGGCTCTCGGAAGAAAATAATCAGAAGCCTTTCCGGTTCATCCAGTCGAAAACCGTCCGGTAGGTGTGGTCGCGGGATTCTTTTTCGGAGAGTATCAGGTCATGGATGCCGTTCGGTATCGTGTCGCGGGTCACATACTCTCCCAGCTTCGGAGCATACTTCTGGATATCGTGTACATCCAGTACTATGTCGGAAGATAGATATTCGTTATGCCATTCTTTAGTCTCCGGATATGACTTGTCGGACGACATGACCAGAACCGGACAATCCAGGTGCAGGCCTTTCCTTACTTTTCGTTGCCCTTCCTGAATAGCCTTTATCCAGCCAGCCTTTTTAGGATGCCCGTTAATCATCTTCCAGTTTGTATCGTATTCCCATTCTCCTTTGAACTGCTTCAACAGGCTGTGTGCGTAAGATGCAATGCCATAGCCTTGTACGGTCAGGTTCGGCAAGAATCTCCCTATAAATGCCACAGCCGGAATAGCGACCTTTTCCATAAACCATCCGAAGTTCCAGTCGAGGAAAGGACTGTTCAATATCAACCCGTCGACCGGAAGGTTATCCTTTTTACTATCCAGGTATAATGGTGTGATCAATCCTCCCGTGGAATGCGCCATCAACAGGATCCTGTCATTCCCTTCCGAATGTATGGTTGCCAGTGCCGTATCGATATCTGCGAAATACTCCGTGAGGCTTTTGCAGAAAAACGGATTCTGGTTGGGGAGGATGGAACGCCCGTATTTTCGCAGGTCCATCGCATAGAAGTTGTAACCGTGTGCATTCACGCTATCACCCAGTTGCTTCTGAAAAAAGTAATCGTTGTAACCATGAATATACAGGACCGCCTGTTTTACATCGGGCAACTGGGGCTTCTTGACCAGCGTACAGACCACTTTCCCTTCGTAATCGTCGGGCATTTGAAAAGTACGACGCAGGTATCCGTCTCCCAATACATCGGGTACATATTGGGCATACAGGTTGATTGCCAGTAGAATAAATAAAGATGTAAAATAAAGTTTGCGTCTCATAATCGTTTTCCTTTTATAACCACGAGGGGTATATCATTGTTCCGGTCACAAAGGTAGGTAAACAATTAGAACGGAAGACATTGTATTTTAATCTTTTCTATATTACTATTTAGTTCTTTCCTCTTGTATTTTTATTCATTCCGGCATGCATGAATTTAATTTTGAGCATGCCGGAGATTAAATTTATGCATGCTCAAAATTGATTTTTAGCTTGCTCAAAAGAAAAAGAATAAGGGAGAAAAATACGAAAAGTCTATGACAAACAAACTAAATAGTCAAGTCTTTCCGGTTAGTTTGATTTATGCTGCTCTTTATTTCATTAAATAAAATAATTGTGTACTTTTAGGACTTCATTAATGATCAATAAGGGAAGATAGTTATGAGACGTTTTTATTCTTTGTTACTGATGGTGCTGTGTTGCACCGGTTTGTTTGCCAAGACGAAGAAGGCAGTGTATATAATCATCGACGGGGTTCCTGCCGACCAGATCGAGAGACTGCATACTCCGGCGATTTTTGATATAGCGTCGAGGGGAGCCTATGGCAGGGCTTATACCGGAGGTGAGATAGGAGGATATTCCCAGACCGCTACGATCTCGGCGATCGGATATACCAATTTGCTGACATCTACTTGGTTTAATAAGCATAATGTGGGCGGCAATTCGGACCTGAAACCCAATTATAACTACTGGACTATCTTCAGGATCGCGAAAGAACAACCCAAAGAGTATAAAACAGCCATTTATTCCAGCTGGACGGATAACCGTACCGTGTTGATCGGGGAAGGGAAGAAGGAAACAAACAATCTTAAAATAGATTATGTAAAAGACGGTTACGATCTGGATACGGTCCGTTTCCCTAAAAAGGAGAAGGATTTGCATATCTTCGATATAGATGAACAAATATCGAAGGATGCCGCAGAAGGTATCCGTAAAGAGGCTCCCGACCTGAGCTGGGTTTATCTGTGGTACACCGACGACGCAGGGCATATTGCCGGAAACGGGGCTTTCTTCGACGAATATGTCCGGAAGGCTGACAATCAGGTTGCCCGTATCTGGGAAGCTGTCAAGTACCGCGAAGCAAACTTTGATGAAGAATGGATGGTTGTTGTTACAACCGATCACGGACGCGGAGAGAATGGGCATGGTCACGGGGGACAGTCCTGGCGCGAACGTACTACCTGGATTTCGACCAATATCCCTGTAAACAGTCATTTTACAAAAGGCTCCCTGGCTATCACGGATATTGCTCCTTCCATTTGCCGTTATATGGGATTTGAAATCCCGCAGGCTGTACTTTGGGAGCAGGATGGCATGCCGTTTATCGGGCAGACCGATATTTATGATTTGCAAACTCTGCCTTATGATAATACGGTGGAGTTGTCCTGGAAATCCTACACAGGAAATGCCCCGGTCACAGTCTATGCCGCTTCCGCTAATAAGTTCAGGGAAGGCGGAAAGGATGAGTGGACTAAGCTCGCGGAACTTCCGGCCGGCGTGAAAAGTTATACGGTCGATTTGCAGGTTCTACCGGCATCGCAGTTTTATAAGTTCGTTGTCGTGTCTCCGGGTAATCATCTGAACCGTTGGTTACAGAAATAAAAGAAATTATGTCGGTTGTTTTCTCCAGAGACTTTTTATAGTCAAGTTTTAGCTTTTATGCTCTTTTAAATGCTTGATGTTTAGGCGTTTTATGCTGAAGGGTGATTGCGAAAAATTCTTGTAGGTGGTCAAAAAAGGAGCTGTCTGAACAAGGAGAGACTATAGTGCTAGTTGGAATATCTGTCATGTAAAAATAGATTTCATTTGTATTATTAAAATAAAATGTTATGAAAAAAACTCTTTGTGTATCAACTCTTTTATGTTTAGCCGGACAGCCGCTCGTGGCACAGGAACGTCCGAATGTTATTGTTTTTCTGGTCGATGATATGGGCCTTATGGATACTTCGCTTCCGTTTCTGACGGATGAGGCAGGTAATCCGGTCCGTTATCCGCTGAATGACTGGTATCAGACTCCGAATATGGAGCGTATGGCTCGCCAGGGAATTCGTTTTTCTACTTTCTATGCGCAAAGTGTCAGTTCTCCTTCCCGTGCATCTATCATGACCGGCCAGAACTCGACCCGACATAGAACGACCAACTGGATCAATTCTGAAACAAATAACAAAACACCTTTCGGGCCGACAGACTGGAACTGGAAAGGTATCTCGAAGAATGATGTAACATTGCCCCGTGTGCTGCACGATGCCGGATATAAAACGATCCATGTCGGCAAGGCTCATTTCGGTTGCCAGAACAGCGACGGTGAACTGCCTCAGAATATAGGTTTTGATGTGAATATTGCCGGTTCTTCCATCGGGCATCCGGGTAGTTATTACGGGGAGAACGGATACGGACATATCAAAGGACAGAAGGCTCGTGCCGTACCGGGATTAGAAAAGTATCATGGTACAGATACATTCCTGAGCGAAGCTCTGACATTGGAAGCCAATGAGCAGATCACTGAGGCTGTAGGGGAGAAGAAGCCTTTCTTCTTATATATGTCCCATTATGCTGTTCATTCTCCTTTTGAAGCAGATAAACGTTTTGCCGATCATTACCGTTATACGGGAAGGCCGAAAGTCGCGGCTGATTTTGCTACGTTGATCGAAGGAATGGATAAATCGCTGGGTGATATTATGGATCATCTGGAAGAATTAGGGATTGCCGAGAATACATTAATTATATTTCTGGGTGACAATGGTTCCGATGCCCCTTTGGGTGATGATAAAGGTTACACTTCTTCTGCTCCTTTGCGTGGAAAGAAAGGCTCTGAATTTGAAGGTGGTGTCCGCGTTCCGTTTATTGCTTGCTGGGGTAAGCCGGATATGAATAATCCTGTTCAAAAACAATTACCGATTGAAGTCGGTGGTGTCCAGTTGCAGATGGGTACAGTGATGGATATCTATCCGACACTTGTTTCGTTGAGCGGAGCAAAAAATCCGAAGGACCATATTATCGATGGTGTCGACCTGCGGGACCAATTGGAAGGAAAGAGAAACAATAGCCGTCCGGAAACTGTCCTGATGCATTTCCCACATGAGCATCGGGGAAGTTACTTTACTACTTATATAGAAGGAGATTGGAAACTGATTTATTATTATTATCCGGAAAATCCGTCCGAACCCCGTTACCGTCTGTATAATCTAAAGAAAGATCCGGGCGAATCATTGGATGTGTCGGAAAGAAATCCAAAATTACTGGTCAAGATGGTAAAAGCAATGACGGCACAACTCGATGCCGAAGGTGCGCTTTATCCGGAAGATGCGAAGGGAAATGTGTTGAGACCGGTTTATTAAAAGAGGAAGTAGCAGACGTTTGGAGTAAAAAATAACACGTAATGTGTTGTATACTCGGAAAAACTTCTTACCTTTGCCCCGCAAATTTTTAAGTACTAACAAATATAAAACAGCGTTTTATGAACAATTATGAAACCGTTTTCATTTTAACTCCCGTTTTGTCTGACGCACAGATGAAGGAAGCGGTAGAAAAATTCACGAACCTCCTGAAAGAACAGGGTGCTGAAATCGTGAACGAAGAAAATTGGGGATTGCGCAAATTAGCTTATCCTATCGACAAGAAAACAACAGGCTTCTATCAGCTGGTTGAATTCAAGGCAAATCCGGAAACTATCGCTACTTTGGAAGTTCACTTCCGTCGTGACGAACGTGTGATCCGCTTCCTGACTTTCCGCCAGGACAAATATGCAGCAGAATATGCCGCTAAGAGAAGAAATCTGAAATCATCAAAAGAAACAGTAAAGGAGAATTAATCATGGCAGCAACTCAATCAGAAATCAGATATTTAACTCCGCCTTCAGTAGACGTTAAGAAAAAGAAATATTGCCGTTTCAAAAAGAACGGTATCAAGTATATCGATTACAAAGATCCTGAATTCCTGAAGAAATTCCTGAACGAACAGGGTAAAATTCTTCCGCGTCGTATCACAGGTACTTCTTTGAAGTTCCAGCGTCGTATCGCTCAGGCTGTAAAAAGAGCTCGTCACCTGGCGTTGCTTCCTTACGTAACCGATTTAATGAAATAATAAAAAGAGAGGAGACAGAATATGCAAGTTATTTTGAAAGAAGATGTAATCAATTTAGGTTACAAAGACGATATCGTAACAGTAAAAGACGGTTACGGACGTAACTTTCTAATCCCCACGGGTAAGGCAGTAATCGCTTCTGAGTCTGCTAAGAAAGTATTAGCTGAAAACCTGAGACAGCGTGCTCACAAATTGGCTAAGATTAAAGAAGATGCTCAGGCATTGGCTGCAAAGTTGGAAGGCGTTGCATTGACTATCGGTGCAAAGACCAGCTCAACTGGTACAATCTTCGGTTCTGTTACAAATATCCAGGTTGCTGAAGCTTTGGCAAAAGCTGGTTTCGAAGTAGAACGTAAGATTATCTACATTAAGGATGCTGTTAAGGAAGTAGGTAACTACAAAGCAATCCTTAAACTTCACAAGGAAGTTTCTGTTGAAATTCCTTTCGAAGTGGTTTCTGAATAATTCAGTAAACGATATAAAGTTGAAAAGGGCAGTCCTTCGGGATTTGCCCTTTTGTGGTTTTATATAGTTGGGTGGACTACTTTTATATTGTATAAAGATTCATCTGGTTTTGTTCTGTTATCCTATGAGCCGGATACCGGAATGAACGACGTTAAACCGGCTATGACTAATTATTTATAGAAAAAGACTTCTCTTTATCAGTAAAAAAATGCTACATTTGCCCCGAATTTGCATAAAATCGTTTACTGTGGCTAGAATATCTTTTCTATATATTAATCTGTTGATGGCCTTGTTTTTGACTCTTCCTGTACTTCAGGCGAGAGAGAAGACTTTTACTGTCGTGATTGATGCCGGTCATGGAGGAAAGGACCCTGGGGCTCGCGGTACTGTTATTAATGAAAAAGCTATTAATCTTTCTGTGGCTTTAAAACTTGGGGATAAGATAGCCGCCGGTCATGACGATGTAAAAGTTATTTATACCCGTAAGACAGATCGTTTTATAGAACTGGATGAACGTGCGAATATAGCTAACCGTAATAAGGCGGATCTTTTTATATCCATCCATACGAACTCAGTCAAAAAAGGTAGCACTGCTCGTGGAACGGAAACTTATACGTTAGGTTTGGCTCGTACCGACGAAAACCTGGCTGTGGCTATGCGTGAAAACTCTGCTATTTTGCTGGAAGATGACTATCAGCAGAAGTATGAAGGTTTTGATCCGAATTCATCCGAATCCTATATTATTTTTGAGTTCATGCAGAACAAGCATATGGAGCAGAGCGTTAGTTTTGCTTCAGAGATACAAAAATGCTTTGTCTCGGCAAAACGGGCAGATAGAGGGGTAAGGCAAGCCGGTTTCCTGGTTTTGAGGAAGACTAGTATGCCAAGTGTTTTGGTCGAACTGGGGTATATTTCGAATCGGGATGAGGAGCGTTTTATGAAATCTTCGGATGGGCAAAACCGGCTGGCGAGTGCTTTGTATGACGCATTCAGCAGGTATAAGAAAGAATACGACAGAAAGCAGGGAGGGTTATCCGGATCTGTGCAGGGTATAACAAGCTCGGAGGTGTCTTATGTTGAATATGAAGCAACGGAAGAGGCTGTGCCTGCCGGTAGTGAAGAGGATATTCTGAATAAAAAGAAAAATGCTTCGGTTTCTTCACAAAAGAAACAAACTACTGCTGCGACTCGGACAAAATCGAATGCAACAGGGAAAATTGTCTATAAAGTGCAAATTCTTACCTCGGATAAAAAACTTTCTCCGGGGGCAAAAGTGTTTAAAGGATATAAGAATGTAGACTTCTTTGTGGAGAAAGGAATCTATAAATACACCTATGGCGAAACGACCGATTTCGATTCGATCAGGAAGTTGCGCCGACAGGCTGCTAAAGACTTTAAAGATGCTTTTATCGTAGCATTTAAAGATGGCAAAAAGGTAAAGTATTAAAAGAGAAACATATAATTTAAAAGGATGAAAAGTATATTGACCAAAGAGGCAAAGATTGGACTTGTAAGTATTATTAGTTTGGCGTTGCTGTATTTCGGGATTAATTATCTGAAAGGTATAAATTTATTTAAACCGGTAAATCATTATTTCGTTACATTTCATAATGTGAAGGATGTGACGGTATCCAGTCCTGTTTATATCGATGGTTTTAAAGTGGGATTGGTAAGAAGTATTGTTTATGATTATGAGAATACAGATAAAATAACGGTAGAGATCAGTCTGGATGATGAAATGAAGCTTACGACGGGAAGTTACATTACGATTATAAAGACGCTTCTGAGTGGTGGCGAACTTCATATCCATCTGAATAAATATGTAAAGGATTATTTAAAGCCCGGGGCTACGATTGAAGGGAAGATGGAAGAGGATATGATGCAGTCTGTGCAGGAGAAGATTCTGCCGGGAGTGGAAGCCCTTTTGCCTAAGCTGGATTCTATACTGGGCGGTTTGCAGGTACTGATCAATCATCCGGCTATCACGCAGTCTCTCGATCATATAGCGAGGACTACAGGTAACCTGGAGGCTTCTACTCGTCAGTTGAATACTATGCTGAGTAAAGACGTGCCGGGTATTATGTCTGATTTGAAAGTGATAACCGGTAATTTTAATGAAGTGAGCACCAGTTTAAAAGGTTTGGATCTGGCGACTACCGTCAATTCCATTAATGCGACTTTGGCAAATCTGCAACTGACAACAGATAAGTTGAACCAGAAGGATAATACATTAGGGTTGTTGCTGAATGACAGAAGTTTATATAATAATCTGGATAGTACGATGATAAATGCATCAAGGTTGTTACTGGATCTGAAGCAGAATCCGAAAAGATATGTTCATTTTTCTGTTTTTTAACCGAAAAGAATATTAAATCATCTAATCTTATTTAGAATTTTTCCAATTAAGGAAAAAACTGTCTAAACGTAATTTTAGAGATGCATAAGGTCTTTAGATAGAGGAAAATAACGTAGTCTACGGGCCTTTTTGCATGAGAAACAGTGGGATAGCGTAATAATTAAAAGTGTCCTAAAATAAAGGGCTCTTGGATGTATAAGTGTTTAAGTGTTTGTAAATCAGACTTGTTTTCTATAACTTGTTGACACTAAATGCTATATTAAACATTCAAAAGAACCAAATAATTCGGCACTTTTTTTTTCCGAATTAATTTCTAAACTTTGTAGTCGGAAAAATAAAAAAAGTATAGTTGGGAGAGTAATAAATC